>NZ_JAKIJS010000001.1:1493530-2987061 GCF_021608225.1 Pseudalkalibacillus berkeleyi | reverse complement strand
TGTTTGACTTGCTCATAATTTTAAATCGAAATTGATTCAGGGTTCTTTATAAAAAGACCCGTGTTTCACGCTTGGCTTTTGTTCAGTTTTCAAAGAGCTGATTTCCGACTCGACTGCGAAATGCGCTGTCGTTTTATCGGTTTGTTTGTCGTTTTTGGCGACTTTATTAATATATCATCTCTCGAGTAGCTCGTCAACAACTTTTTTAAAATGTTTTAATGAATGTTGTTGTCGTCTCTCAAAAGCGACAATAAATAATATACCATGCGTAGCAAACAACATCAACCCTTAAATGCAAAAAAAATGAAAAGGTTAAATTCCCTTTCATTTTAAGATAATACATCTTCTATATACAGATCGTTTCGTTGCTTTAAAGAGATAATTTCTCCCGAATCTATCTTGACCATTGGTCGTGTATGAGAGTGCGGGTCAATGAAGACAATTTCTCCAACCTGATGATTTGTGAGTTTAACTTTCGTCCCTACTGAGAAATGAGAAAGTTCCCTAACAAGCAGATTTAAGATAGCTTGATCGAATTTACCGAACTGATCGAGTAACATTTGTTCAAGAACTTTAAAGGGAGATTGCTGCTTTCTATAAAGTCTTTCAGATGTCATCGCATGAAACACATCAGCAATTGCTACTACTCTACTATAAATATCCAGTTGGTTTCCTTTTGTACCTAATGGGTAACCACTACCATCTTCACGTTCGTGATGTTGAAGAACGCTAAGAATTACATTTTCTTTAATCCCTGTCATTCCTTTAAGCATTTTATAGCCTAAAATAGGATGTTGTTTAATTTCTTCATACTCTTCTTTGTTCAGTGCACTCTTTTTTGTAAGAATTCTAGGCTGCACCTTCGACATGCCGCAATCAATTAATGCCCCTGCTAAACCTATCTGAATAATATCGCCTTTGGTATATCCTAATTTCTTAGCTATGAATGAAGATATGAGGCCTACCGAAATGGCATGGTGATAAATATATTCCTTCACATTCGAAAAATGATGTAGGGATAAAATCGTTTTGGGCTTTTCTAATGCTACCTCTATTAATGGAACGATTTCTTTTCGAACTTGATACAAATCAATCGGCATTCCAGCCTGCCAATTGTTGAATTGTTTCTTATATAGAGACACAGCTTTTGTATATATCATATAGAAGTCTGCGTCACGTTTTGTTATTTCTTCTTTCACTTCAGATTTGTCAGTTTGCTGCCGATCAGTTGATTGGACCTGTTTTACATTAACTTCTTGTATGTTAAAAGCTTTCAATATTTCAATATGTTCATTTCTGATTTCAGTTCCACTCGCTACTATTGGGCGACTAGTCAGTGAGAAAACATCTTCACTAAGGATGTCACCTGTATGCAATTGATGTACATGAACTTTCAACCTAACCGCCCCTTTAATTCATGGTTCCATGTGAATCGATTATGATCATAATTTGAAAAATATGTAAGGTGGGTATTGTAAGAAACGGAGGAAAAGATTTTCCTCCGTCTTAATTACTCTTCATTTGTTTCATCATCACCAGATTTTTCTTCTTCATTACTATCATCGGTAGTTGATGATTCATTTTGAACATCGTCTTGAGAAGTTTCTTCTTCATTGGACTCTTCCCCAAGTGACTCTGCTTCTTCTTCATGCTCTTCTTCTTCGTCAACAGGGTCAACAACTGCTATGGTTGCAACTTCGACACCATCACCTAATTTAATCAATCGAACACCTTGTGTGTTGCGTCCGTATTGTGAAATATCGGCGACAGACATTCGAATGACGATTCCTGTTGTCGTAATGATCATGATTTCTTGTTCTTCGGTAACGGTTTTGAGTGCAATGACATTACCGTTTTTATCAGTAATGTTACAAGTTCGAAGCCCTATACCACCACGTGATTGGACACGGTATTCATCCATGATTGTCCGTTTTCCAAATCCTTTTTCCGTAACGATTAAGATATCACGCTCTTCTTCAGTAGAAAGAAGTTCCATACCGATTACAGCGTCACCTTCTCTTAGAGAAATCCCTTTAACACCCGTTGCGGTTCTTCCCATTGATCGAACATCGGTTTCATGGAAACGAACAGCCATTCCACTATTGGTTCCTATGATAATATCTTTCTCACCATCAGTTAGTTTGACACCGATCAGCTCATCCTCTTCACGTACGTTCAGTGCAATGAGACCACCACGACGTATGTTGGCGAATGCCGATAATGGCGATCGCTTACAAATCCCGTCTTTCGTCGTGAAGAATAGGTACCAATCATCTACAAACTCTTCAACAGGAATAATGGCAGAGATTGATTCGCCTTTTTCAATTTGAAGTAAATTGATAATTGGAATTCCTTTTGCCGTCCGGCCGAGTTCAGGAATTTCATACCCTTTCAATCGGTATACCTTTCCTAGGTTTGTAAAGAAAAGGACGGTATGGTGGGTGTTTGTCGAAAGTAGATGTTCAACAAAATCATCATCATTCGTTCCCATACCTTGAACTCCTCGACCGCCACGCTTTTGAGCACGGTATGTCGATAAAGGTAGACGTTTAATGTAACCATTATGTGTAACCGTAATCGCAATTTGCTGACGAGGGATTAAGTCTTCGTCCTCAATTGCGTTTTCACCTATTGTGATCTCTGTTCTACGGACGTCGTTGAACTTATCTTTAATTTCTAGAAGTTCAGTACGAATAATTTCAAGCACTTTTTCTTCATCAGCTAGAATCGCACGTAGTTCTTCAATCAACTTAACTAGCTCTTTATATTCATCTTCGATCTTGTCGCGTTCTAAACCTGTTAAACGCTGTAGTCGCATATCAAGAATCGCTTGAGATTGTTCGTGTGATAATGAGAACTTCTCTATCAATCCTTCACGTGCGATATCTGTCGTACGGGATCCTCGAATTAACGCAATAATCTCATCAATATGATCGAGTGCAATTCTTAATCCTTCGAGAATATGTGCGCGCGCTTCCGCCTTCTTCAATTCGAATTGTGTACGACGGCGAATAACTTCTTGTTGGTGCTTCAAATAGTAATGCAGACATTCCTTTAAATTCAGTACTTTCGGCTGCCCGTCAACTAATGCAAGTAAGTTAATTCCGAAGCTTGTTTGAAGAGCTGTCTGTTTATATAAATTATTTAAAAGAACATTTGCGTTTGCATCTCTTCGAACTTCTATGACGATGCGCATTCCAGTTCGATCGGATTCATCTCGCAGGTCTGAAATTCCTTCAATCCTTTTATCCCGAACTAACTCCGCAATTTTTTCAATTAGTTTTGCTTTGTTGACTTGATAAGGAATTTCAGTGACAATGATTGCTTTTTTGCCATTTTCCTTTTCATCAATATGTGCTTTCGCACGCGTCATGATGGAACCTCGACCTGTATGATACGCACGTTTAATGCCTTCACGGCCAAGGATTTCTCCCCCTGTTGGGAAGTCTGGACCAGGTATATATTCCATTAAATCCGTTATTTCCATATCAGGATTCTTACTTAAAGCAAGTACGCCATCAATGACCTCACCTAGTTGATGGGGCGGTATGTTCGTTGCCATCCCCACGGCAATACCCGCTGCTCCGTTTACGAGTAGGTTTGGAAAACGTCCTGGTAGGACAACAGGCTCTTGTTCACTACCGTCATAGTTTTCACGATAATTAATCGTATCTTTATGGATGTCTCGGACCATTTCCATAGCAATTTTAGACATACGAGCCTCTGTATAACGCATTGCCGCAGCAGCATCTCCGTCTACAGAACCGAAGTTACCATGTCCATCAATTAACATATTTCTATAGTTGAAATCTTGAGCCATACGTACCATTGCATCGTAAACAGCAGTATCACCATGCGGGTGATACTTACCGATTACTTCACCAACGATACGAGCAGATTTCTTATATGCTTTATCTGCAGTCATACCGAGGTCGTTCATAGCATATAGGATTCGGCGATGAACAGGCTTCAAACCGTCTCTAACGTCTGGAAGAGCACGACTGACGATTACACTCATCGCATAATCCATAAACGATGTTCTTATTTCATCGCTAATGTTTATTTCTTTCTTTCGAGATTGTTCGATATCGGTCATTTCCCGATTACCTCCAATTACACTTCATTGTCTATCTTGTATTACGAATTCGATTTATACATCGAGATTTTTTACGTATTGTGCATTTTGCTGGATGAAATCCCGGCGTGGTTCTACCTTATCACCCATAAGGATCTCGAATATCTCATCCGCTTCAATAGCGTCTTGTAGTTCGACTTGTAAGGTGGTCCGTTCTTCGGGATTCATCGTCGTTTCCCATAGTTGAGTAGGATTCATCTCACCAAGACCCTTGTAACGCTGAAGACCTGGTTTAGGTGATTTCGGAATCTCATTCATGATGCGCTCTTTCTCTTTATCGTTGTAAGCATACATCACTTTTTTACCTTGTTGAATCTTGTATAAAGGTGGTTGAGCAATGTAAATATATCCTTGTTCAATCAATGGGCGCATATATCGATAGAAAAACGTCAATAATAGCGTTCGGATATGAGCTCCGTCTGTATCCGCATCCGTCATGATGATGATTTTATGGTAACGCGCTTTTGATAGTTCAAATTCTTCACCAATGCCTGTACCTAAAGCCGTGATGATCGCACGTATTTCATTGTTAGATAAGATTTTGTCTAAGCGTGCTTTTTCAACGTTAATAATCTTTCCGCGCAGAGGAAGTATCGCTTGGAAATGACGATCGCGTCCTTGCTTAGCGGAACCTCCCGCAGAGTCACCCTCTACGATATAGATTTCTGAAATAGCAGCATCTTTAGAGGAGCAATCAGCTAACTTACCAGGTAGTGCAGAAACCTCTAATGCACTTTTACGTCTCGTCAATTCACGAGCCTTCTTCGCTGCTAGTCTTGCACGTAATGCCATGCTTCCTTTTTCAACGATTTGTTTCGCTACTGAAGGATTTTCATATAGAAATTGAGAGAACTTTTCACCGAATACAGACTCCGTAACCGTCCGTGCCTCTGCATTCCCTAACTTCGTTTTCGTTTGTCCTTCAAATTGTGGGTCTGGATGCTTAATCGAAATAATTGCAGTTAAACCTTCACGTACATCATCACCTGAAAGGTTTCCGTCTTCTTTCAAGAGGTTGTTCTTTCTCGCATAATCATTAATGACACGAGTTAAAGATGTTTTGAAACCATATTCATGGGTTCCACCCTCGTGCGTGTTAATGTTATTTGCAAATGAATATAAGTTACTTGCAAAGCTGTCATTGTATTGGACTGCAATCTCAACAGAGATCTCATCTCGTACACCTTCTACGAAAATCGGCTCATGAAGCGTCTCTTTCGAACGATTAATGTGCTCGACATAAGACTTAATACCACCTTCATAATGATAAACGTGCTCTGCATGTTCGCCCCGTTTATCCTCGGCAATGATCTTCAACCCGCGATTCAAGAATGCGAGTTCTCGTAAACGATGGGATAAGATTTCAAAATCGTATTCTTGTGTTTCTGTGAAAATTTCAGTATCAGGAACGAAATGAGTAACTGTTCCAGTAATATCAGTCTCACCAATCACCTTAAGGTCTGCAGCTGGAACACCTCGGTTAAACATCTGATAATGAATCTTCCCATCACGATGCACCTTTACCTCAAGCTTAGAAGATAAAGCATTAACAACGGATGCACCAACACCGTGCAGTCCCCCGGAAACTTTATAACCGCCTCCACCGAATTTACCGCCGGCATGCAGGACAGTCATAATAACTTCTACAGCTGGTCTGCCCATTTTTTCATGGGTACCTACTGGAATTCCACGTCCATTATCCTGAACGGTAATACTGTTATCTTCTTCTACGGTTACACGAATTTCGTCACAATAACCTGCTAGTGCTTCGTCAATACTATTATCAACGATTTCCCAAATAAGGTGATGAAGTCCCCTTTTACTCGTCGATCCAATATACATCCCCGGACGTTTTCTAACTGCTTCTAATCCTTCGAGAACTTGAATCTGGCTTTCATCATATGATTGTTTCTGTAAATCTTGGTCAATACTCATATTTTTCACCTGCTTCTTTTTTCGAACATCCTTAAAATCTCATATATGATTTCCGAATTTAACTGTTTAACAGTTTTTCGAAATTATTGTTGATTTTCGCTCGTCGTTTCAGAGTGATTGAAGATAAGGGAGACAAAAATACTTCTTGAGTGGTCAGCACGATCGATTTGATCAATTCGTCACTAATCGTCTCTAGATTTTGATGCTCTTTATGATAGTTAAGAAATTCAAGCGTATCCTCTGATTCCTTTGCAATTTCATAGTCGAAGATTGCAACCACATCTCTCGATTGCACGACGACATTTTCGCCTAAATGAATAAACAAGGATTGCTCACCTCACTTTATTAAAGCCGCTGTCCCATTTTCAACGTTAAATAGACTTGCACTCTTCAATGTATCGTGCTCAATGCCTTCTACACTGGTAGTGGTGACAAATGTCTGTACTTTTCCTTGAATCGTATTCAATAAGTGGGACTGGCGGTTGTCATCCAGTTCTGATAATACATCATCTAACAATAGAAGTGGATATTCACCAACTTCAGATTTAATCAACTCAATTTCAGCTAGTTTCAAAGATAAAGCTGTCGTCCGTTGTTGACCCTGCGATCCGTATGTCTGAACATCCTTGTCGTTCACATAGAGTGCGAGGTCATCTCGGTGTGGACCAACCAAGGTTGTACCTCGATCCATTTCTTTTTCTTTTATTTTATCAAATTTTGTTTCGTATTCTTCTATTATTTTCGTCATATCAGCTGAATCTGATACCTGTACAGAAGATTTGTATTGAATTTCTAGTGATTCTTGATTTCGGGTAATGCCCGAATGAATAGGTGAAGCCCATTCTTGAAGCATTTGAAGAAACTCATGACGTTTATAAACAATTTTCACAGCATGCTCAATTAGCTGTTCTGTTAAAATATCTAACATGATTTCTTGTTCTTCTTTACGTCTTCGTTGTAAATCACGCAACAAATGGTTCCTCTGTTGTAGGATCTTTTGATATTGACTGAGATGATGTAAGTATAGAGGACTGATTTGGCCAATCTCCATATCAATAAAACGACGTCGCACCTGAGGGCTGCCTTTGACTAAGTTCAAATCCTCAGGTGCAAACATGACGATGTTCAATGCGCCTATATAATCGGTCAATCTACGCTGTTCGATATGGTTATATTTTGCTTTTTTCCCTTTTTGACTAATAACGATTTGTAATGATAATGGTCCGTTCCGTTTTTGGACCCTACCTTCTATTTTACCATACTCAGAGTCCCAACGTATTAATTCTTTATCACGAGGTGTACGATGGGACTTTGCGAAACCTAGAACATAAATCGCCTCCATGATATTTGTTTTGCCTTGAGCGTTTTCACCAATGAAAACATTCACATGATCTTGAAAGCTAATTTCTTGGGTTTCATAGTTTCGATAGTTTTTCAGTTGTAATTCTTTTAAATGCAAAGGGAATCCCCCATTCAACGTGTTACGACAAAGGATCCTGTTCCTGGTAGAGTCACCGTATCACCTTCATACAATTTCCTTCCTCTACGCTGTTCGGGTTCGTCGTTCACTAACACTACATGTTCTGCTAAATACCATTTTACCATTCCACCGGATTGAATCACATCTGCTTGTTTAAGTAGTTGTTGAAGCGTTATATATTCTGTCGTAATTTGAATATCCATTTATTCTGACACCTCCTATTTAGAAAAGCATAAGCACCTTTTGTGCAAGAAAAGCTACTAGGACATCTTTCTTTCGTCACTAGTAGCTCTTCCTATGAATTAATAAGTTCTAACTGGCAGAATCAGTTGTGTAATGGATCGTTCTTCAATTGGGTTGAGGACGAATGGTCTCATTGCCCCAGTGAATTGGATTTGTACTTCTGAACAATCCATCGCTTTTAGAGCATCCATCATATATTTTGCACTGAAAGAAATCTTTAATTCGTCTCCCTCTAACGATTCGGTTTTCACATGATCGAATACTTTCCCGATCTCTGGTGAGTTAGAGGATATTTCAACTTGGTCTTGGTCCATTGTTGAAAGCTTGACGACATTATTTCTTCCCTCTTTAGCAAGTAATGAGGCACGATCAATCGCTTGAAGAAATTCCTTCGTTGACACAATCATGACCGTTTTTGAATCATTTGGTATTAGCTTAGATGTGTCTGGATAATTCCCATCGAGCAATCTTGAGAAGAAGAGAATATTTTTCGCTTTAAACAAGACCTGGCTCTCCGTCAAAATAATGTCGATCAATTCACTCGAATCATCCAAAATCTTAGAAAGCTCTGTCAAACTCTTGCCAGGAATAACGACTTCTGAAAAATCCATATCCTCAGACGATGCTTCTACCGTAGCACTTCTCGATGCAAGTCGGTGACTATCTGTCGCGACGCATTTTAATTCATTGTCTTCAATTCGCCAGTTTACACCTGTCAAGATAGGGCGTGTTTCTGACACGGACACTGCGAATACAGTTTGTCGTATCAATGTTTTTAGAAGGTCTGCCTGGATGCTGAATCGATTATTTTCTTGCACTTCCGGTAATCGTGGATATTCTTGAGGATCTAATCCATTTAAATTAAATTCTGATGACCCTGATCGTATATGGGTAGAAAATCTATCATATACTTCAATTTCTATTTTCGAATCAGGAAGTTTCTTAACTATTTCAGAGAAGAAGCGCGCTTGTAAAACGATGCTACCAGGCTTTTCGATCGTGACATTTACATGATCATCCTCTTCTGCTGGTACAAAACGTTCTATAGAGATATCTGAATCACTGCCTGTTAACGTAACTCCATCCTCATGTGCTTCTATCTTAATTCCAGTAAGTATGGGGATCGTTGTTCGAGTAGAAACAGCTTTCATAACATCTTGTACACTGTTGACCAGCTGTTCTCGGGTAATTATGAATTTCATGAATCTTTTCCTCCTCAACAGAGAGAATTGGCGCTCTCTTTTCTCAATCTCATTCATCCAATTTCGGAGACATATTATTCTTTATTAATAAATAAAATATAGCAGTAATAATAGTAGGGCCTGTGATTTTGTGGATAAGTAGCTGAACCCCTTCACAGCAAGGTTATCCACATGTGGACAGGTTGTGAATAAGATGTTCCGGAAAAAGCATGTTATTAACAGTTGTTCACAGTTCAGTTTTTCAGTGCGTCGCGAATTTCTTTTATTTTGTTTTGGAAATGCTGATCAGAAGCAATTAATTTTGATATCTTTTCATGTGCATGAATGACAGTCGTATGGTCTCTTCCACCAAATTCTTCACCGATTTTTGGTAATGAAAAATCAGTCATTTCTCTAGAAAGATACATGGCAATTTGACGAGGAAATGCAACTGTCTTGGTTCTCTTCTTTGCTTTAAAATCCTCTAAACGAACATCGAACTTTTCTCCAACCATTTCTTGAATATCATGAATCGTCAACGTTCTTGGTTTAGAAGAAGGAATAATATCTTTAAGTGCTTCTGCTGCTAAGTCTGCGTTCATATCTTGATTAATAAGTGATGAATACGCAACAACTCGAATTAACGCGCCTTCTAATTCTCGAATATTCGTATCTATTTGATTTGCGATGTATAGCATCACTTCATTAGGTATATCAAGCCCTTCCGCTTTGGCTTTCTTGCGGAGGATTGCGATACGTGTTTCTAAATCTGGCGGAGTGATGTCCGTAATCAAACCCCATTCAAAACGTGATCGTAATCTGTCTTCAAGTGTCGGAATTTCCTTAGGTGGTCGATCACTTGAAATAACAATTTGCTTACTTTCTTCATGTAAAGCATTAAATGTATGAAAAAATTCTTCTTGGGTTTGTTCTTTTCCAGCTAAGAATTGAATATCATCAATTAGCAATACATCTACATTTCGAAATTTGTTTCTAAAATCAACTGTTTTGTTGTCACGAATAGAATTGATAAATTCGTTCGTGAATTTCTCTGAAGATAAATAAACCACTTTTGCATTCGGTTTATGGTCAATTACATAATGACCAATCGCATGCATTAAGTGCGTTTTCCCTAGTCCAACTCCCCCATAAATAAATAATGGATTGTACGCTTTAGCAGGTGCTTCAGCTACAGCAAGTGATGCAGCATGCGCAAAGCGGTTTCCTGATCCAATTACGAATGTGTCGAACGTATATTTTGGATTTAACATACTTTGAGATAAATTTTCTTCTGATTGTTCTGCGGCAACCCTTGCTTTCTTCTTAGAAGCCTGCTCTAGGTCGATCTCGTCTTGAGATTGATTTTGTGGAATGATGAATTTCACGGATAATTTCGTTCCGGTAATACTATCCAATGTCTCTGATATTAAGTTTGAATAGCGTGATTCTAACCAGTCGCGAGCAAATTCATTTGGAGCTGTAATAATGAGTGTGTCGTTTTGTAGCGAATGAGCGTTCGTTGACTTCAGCCAAGTTTCGAAGCTCGGCTTGCTTAACTTTTTTTCAATTTCGCCCAAAGCCTTGTTCCATAAATCAGTGATATTTTCCATCATCACCCTCCTTTTTTGTCGAAAATAAATAAAGGTATGTACATGGCTCACGTACTACACCATATCGTTATCTCTATTCGTTCACAAGTATTGTGAATAACTATTAATATAGAAGAAACAGGAGATATATTCTGTATACACAAATGTGTGGACAAGCTTATACACAACCGTGCACGAGTGTCCACATTTTTATCCACACGCTGTGGATAAGATATTTATTTAAGGAAGTTTTGAACGTACTAAAACACAATAATCATATCAAAAGGAACCTGTTGTTGCAATGAGTTTTTTATGGTTATCCACATTTACAACACCTTGTGAAGAAAAGTTTTCCACAGCACTATATTTTGTGTGTAATTTGTCGATAAACGTTGTGGATAGCAAAAAATGTGTCGATTATTTATCCACAACAGAACATTTACTATTTGTACGATCATTTTTTCTGAACTGTTGATAACTTTATAGTGAAAAATGATAGGTGATCTATTTGAGGAAAATTGTGAGCATAGAATGGAGAAAAGATAGAGGACAAGTTTAAATAATGGATGGACAAGTGTGATCCATTAATGACCAGTAGATGGAATACAATAGAAAACAAATTATACGAAAACAGCCCAAACATTTAAGAGAAGCTTGACAGAAACTGCAGATGTTCTTATAATTACAAAGACTGTCTAAAAGCAATTTTTTAATTGTACCTGAAATCCTCGAGGAGGTGTAAATACATGAAACCTACATTTCAACCAAATAATCGTAAGCGTAAGAAAGTACACGGGTTCCGTGCGCGTATGAGTACTAAGAATGGACGTAAAGTTCTTGCTCGTCGTCGTCAAAAAGGAAGAAAAGTATTATCTGCCTAGGCCACTGGATAAACAGTGGTCTTTTTTCACTGTCATGAAACATTCAATTTTCGACAGTGTTATGGATCTAAGTAAAGTGCTAGTACGGAGTGAATCCGAATGAAAAAAAAGTATCGAATAAAGAAGAACGATGAATTTCAAAAGGTTTTCCGAAATGGAGAATCCTTCGCTAATCGACAATTCGTCGTTTATTTTCTTAAAAAATCGGATCAAGACTATTTTAGATTAGGCTTGTCCGTTAGTAAAAAAATCGGGAACGCAGTTACACGAAATAGAGTAAAGCGTTACGTACGTGAAGCTTTTCATGAATTAGAAAAAGATATTCGGATTTCATATGACTATGTGATTATCGCAAGAAAACCAACCTCTAGTATGGATTTTCATGAAGTGAAGAGTAGTTTAATCCATGTGATGAAACGTTCCAAGCTTTTGAAAGTATCGAGAGGATAAAGGTATGAAATATATATTCATGGTACTTATCCAATTTTACCGGAAATGCATTTCACCATTTACTCCACCATCGTGTCGATTCTATCCAACCTGTTCATCCTATGGTTTGGAAGCAGTAGAGAAGCATGGTGCTATTGTTGGAGGGTGGTTGACGTTGAAACGGATTTTGAAATGTCATCCGTTTCATCCTGGGGGATTTGATCCTGTACCTGAAAAGGAGAAGATGGGACGGGAATAACCTTTTTTATATATTGTGAAAAGAGGTACCGTTGTAAGGAGGATTTAGCAAGTGAGAAAGAGAATAGGCTTAATAATTCCGGCCATTTTCATGGTTATGGTATTAGCAGGGTGTTCACTTGACAAGCCCATAAATGATAAAAGCACTGGATTCTGGGACGAGTATATCGTCTATCCATTGTCTTGGTTGATTACTGAGGTATCTGAGTTCTTCAATTCAAACTATGGACTTGGAATTGTCATTGTTACATTGTTGATTCGTTTAGTCTTATTACCATTAATGATTAAACAAACGAAAAGTTCAATGGCTATGCAGCAAATCCAGCCAGAAATTAAAGCTTTACGTGAGAAATACAGTTCAAAAGACCAAAAGACACAGCAGAAATTACAACAAGAAACGATGCAACTGTTCCAAAAAAATGGTGTGAATCCTTTAGCAGGTTGTATGCCGTTGATTATCCAAATGCCTATTCTATTAGGCTTTTATCATGCTATTATGCGGACAGAGGAAATCGCTAATCATAACTTCTTATGGTTTGATTTAGGAAATCCTGATCCAATATACTTATTACCTTTAATTGCAGGTGTGACAACCTATCTACAACAAAAAATCATGATGGGCGGATCTGATGCAATGTCAGCTAATCCGCAAATGAAGATGATGCTTTACATCATGCCAGTCATGATTGTTGTATTTGCAGTAACATTTCCAGCTGCACTTTCCCTTTATTGGGTAGTCGGGAACTTATTCATGATTGCACAAACCTATTTTATTACCCTTCCTATGAAAAAAAAGGAAAGTGATGTAACAGGGGGCGCGAAAAAGTGAAGCAAGTAACGATATCGAGCAAGTCAGTAGAAGAAGCGATTCAAGAAGCCGTAGCGCAGTTACAGACATCTGAAGATAAGGTAGAAGTTTCGATATTAGAGGAATCGAAGAAAGGTTTTCTCGGATTAGGTTCAAAGCCTGCAGTCGTTCAAGTTACTCTTAAACCAGATCCGATTGGTGAGTCGATCCAATTTTTGAAAAGTGTTGCTTCAAAAATGGGGGTTGAGCTTTCCGTCGAGGTTTTAGAGGATGAAGATGCAACCATTTTGAATCTAGTAAGTGAAAAAATAGCGATTCTAATAGGTAAGCGTGGTCAAACGCTCAATTCATTGCAGTATTTGACCAATTTAGTTGCTAATAAATCGTCAAATGAATACCAACGCATTATCTTAGATGCTGAAAATTACCGTGAGCGTCGAAAAGAAACGCTAGAAAGACTTGCCCATCGTTTGGCTTCAAAAGCGTTAAAGATCAACAAGAAAGTTTCCTTAGAGCCAATGCCTTCTATGGAACGTAAAATTATCCATATGACATTGAAATCTAATCATAAAGTTCAAACTTCATCTGAAGGTAGTGAACCTCACCGTCGAGTGATCATTAAGCCTACTTCGATGTAAGAGAACGAACATTGAAAAGTGTCTCATTCCAGATCCTAATGCTAGGAGAAGGGATAGACACTTTTTTTATTGCATTTAGATTGATTCTTGCTTAGGAAAGAATTAAACTAGTAAGTTGTGGATAAGTTTGTTTTTAACTCAAAAAAGGTCGATCAATAATTATCCACAGTGGATAAACGAAATACACAACGAAGTTCATGTTATATAATGTAACGATTATAGAAGATAGATAATTTATAGAAATACAAAAGTATGCTAATCTGTTGTGTTAGGAAGTATGAATCGGGAAAACATAGAGAAAAGAGGTGAAAACGATGGAAGGAGATACGATCACAGCAATATCCACCCCTATGGGGGAAGCTGCAATTGCCATCGTTCGATTGAGTGGTGAAAACGCGCTCGACATTGCTGATCAAATGTTTCGTGGAAAACAATCATTAAAAGAAGTAGATAGCCACACCATACATTATGGGTTTATTATTGATCCAGATACGCAGGAAAAAGCAGAAGAAGTCATGGTGACGGTCATGAGAGCACCGAAGACTTTTACGCGTGAAGATGTGATTGAAATTAATTGCCACGGTGGACTCATCTCAGTCAATCGTGTTCTTGAAATTGCATTGAGCGGAGGCGCTCGACTTGCTGAGCCTGGTGAATTTACAAAACGAGCTTTTCTAAATGGTCGAATTGATCTTTCTCAAGCTGAAGCGGTTATGGACTTAATTCGTGCGAAAACAGATCGAGCGATGAATGTTGCATTGAATCAAATGGAAGGTCGGTTGTCTAATTTGATTCAAAAGCTTCGACAAACTTTACTTGAGACTGTCGCACACGTTGAAGTTAACATCGATTATCCGGAATATGATGCAGAAGAAATGACGCATCAACTGTTAATAGAGAAGCTAGGATATGTTCAAAATGAAATTGATTCTCTACTCCAAACGGCAGAACAAGGGAAAATTTTACGAGAAGGATTGTCTACGGTCATAATTGGACGTCCGAATGTCGGAAAATCGTCCTTACTCAACAGTCTTGTTCATGAAAACAAAGCAATCGTCACAGACATTCCTGGTACGACAAGGGATGTCATAGAGGAATATGTCAATGTTCGAGGTGTTCCACTTAGACTTGTAGATACAGCAGGTATCCGTGAAACAGAAGATATTGTTGAGAGAATAGGTGTAGAACGATCGCGTAAAGTATTGAAAGAGGCTGACTTGATTCTATTGCTCTTGAATAATGGTGAAGCCTTAACGGATGAAGACCGAAAATTATTTGAGGCGGCACGTGGGATGGACGTAATCGTCATTGTAAATAAGACCGATTTAACTCCAGAAATCGACATGGATGAAGTTCGTCGTTTAGCATCCGATCATCCAGTCGTCAGTACATCTATTAAAGAAGAAGAAGGCATCGACGAATTAGAAGAATCCATTAAAGAGCTGTTCTTCTCAGGAAGTGTCGAGTTAGGGGACATGACGTATGTTTCCAATTCAAGACATATCTCTTTGTTAAAACAAGCAAAACGATCGTTACAAGAAGCCTTTCATGGTATAGAGTCTGGACTTCCAGTTGATATGGTTCAGATTGACATTACTAGAACGTGGGAAATTTTAGGTGAAATTGTTGGAGATACTGTATCAGAAAGTTTAATTGATCAGTTATTCTCGCAATTCTGTCTCGGGAAATAATCAAGGAACAAAAATAGGAGGTTCCGATATGAAACGATATGATGCGGGTACATTTGATGTCATTGTTGTTGGTGCAGGTCATGCAGGGGTAGAAGCTGCATTGGCTTCAGCAAGAATGGGGGCTAGTACGCTCGTATTGACGTTGAATTTGGATACAATTGCTTATATGCCTTGTAATCCATCAGTAGGTGGTCCTGCTAAAGGGATCGTCGTTCGAGAAATCGACGC
Organism: Pseudalkalibacillus berkeleyi; assembly: GCF_021608225.1. Lineage (NCBI taxonomy): Bacteria > Bacillati > Bacillota > Bacilli > Caryophanales > Fictibacillaceae > Pseudalkalibacillus > Pseudalkalibacillus berkeleyi. The sequence continues at coordinate 2,971,565 of NZ_JAKIJS010000001.1, read as the reverse complement.
GCTTGGTGGGGAAATGGCAAGAAATATTGATAAGACCCATATCCAAATGAAAATGTTGAATACTGGAAAAGGTCCTGCAGTACGTGCTTTACGTGCACAAGCAGATAAGTTCCTTTACCAGAATGAAATGAAAAAGACGATGGAACAAGAAGAAAACTTGACCCTCCGACAAGGTATGGTTGAGGAGTTAATTATAGAAGACGGCGTATGTAAAGGAGTCGTTACGAAGACTGGGTCTGCCTATTATGCGGAAAGTGTCGTTGTGACTACTGGAACGTATTTAAGAGGTAAAATTATTATAGGTGAGCTGACATATGAAAGTGGACCGAATAACATGCAGCCATCCATTAATCTCTCACATGATTTGCAGAAACAAGGATTCAACATGGTGCGTTTTAAGACCGGTACACCACCACGGGTAAATTCAAATACAATTGATTACAGTAAAACAGAAATGCAACCAGGTGATGATCAGCCAAGAGCTTTCTCTTATGAGACTTCGGAATACATTACGGACCAAATCCCTTGCTGGCTCACGTATACGGGGGAAGTAACGCATGAGTTAATCAATGCCAACCTAGAACGCTCTCCGATGTATTCTGGTATGATTGAAGGAACAGGTCCAAGATATTGTCCTTCCATTGAAGATAAAATCGTTCGATTCAATGATAAACCTCGTCATCAAATCTTCCTAGAACCTGAAGGACGAAACACTGAAGAAGTGTATGTACAAGGACTTTCAACGAGTCTGCCTGAAGATGTTCAACGGAAGATATTAGCAACGATTCCAGGGCTTGAAAAATCCGAAATGATGCGTGCGGGCTATGCGATTGAATACGATGCAATTGTTCCGACCCAATTATGGCCATCACTTGAGACTAAGTTAGTGAACAATTTATTTACTGCTGGCCAATTGAATGGAACAAGCGGGTATGAAGAAGCAGCAGGTCAAGGTATAATGGCTGGTATTAATGCAGCTCGAAAATCTAAAGGTGAAGAGCCCCTTATTTTGGATCGTTCTGAAGCCTATATTGGTGTATTAATCGATGATCTTGTAACCAAGGGTACAAATGAGCCGTATCGATTACTCACTTCAAGAGCTGAGTATCGATTATTATTGCGTCATGATAATGCGGATCTTAGACTCACAGAGATCGGTTATGATATTGGGTTGATTCCTGAAGCTCGTTACCAACGATTTTTATATAAAAAAGAACAAATCGCAGAAGAAATTAATCGTCTCGAGCATACGTCCGTTAAACCAGACGAAGAAACTCAGGCGATCCTTGAAAAAGCAGGAAGCAGTGCATTGAAAGAACCTATGAGTGCAGCGTCACTTTTAAGAAGACCGGAAATCACATATGACGTGATTCGAAGGATTGCACCGGCTGAGCAAGAGGTACCAGACGTTGTAGGCGAACAAGTTGAGATACAGACAAAGTATGCAGGTTATATCGATAAGCAGCTTCAACAAGTGGAAAAAGTAAAGAAAATGGATGAGAAGAAAATTCCTGAAGGTATTGATTATGATGCGATTAATGGCCTAGCATCTGAAGCTAAGCAGAAGCTATCAGAAGTTCGTCCGTTATCTGTCGGACAAGCTTCCCGCGTTTCAGGTGTTAACCCTGCGGATATATCAATTCTACTCGTCTATCTTGAACAAGGTAAGATTGCAAAACTTGCCAAGTAATGGGGGTCCCCTATGAATATTGAACAATTTCAACACATGCTGGAGGAGAAAGGTATTAACCTTTCTCCAGACCAGCTTCATCAATTTGATACATATTACAAGACATTAGTAGAGTGGAATGAAAAGATGAACCTGACAGCTATAACGGATCGGGAAGGTGTATATTTGAAACACTTTTACGACTCTATCACCGCTGCATTTCATTTTGATTTTACGAAGGTGACAAAAGTCTGTGATGTAGGAGCGGGTGCAGGATTTCCAAGCATCCCACTGAAAATTTGTTTTCCACACTTAGATGTTACAATCGTTGATTCATTGAATAAACGGATTACGTTCCTTGAACACCTTTCTAAACAATTGAATTTAACAAATACTCATTTTTACCATGATCGAGCTGAAACGTTTGCGAAGAATAAATCGCATCGCGAAGGCTATGATCTTGTTACGGCTCGAGCGGTAGCGCGTCTTTCTGTACTAACAGAATTATGTCTTCCATTAGTCCGAGAGAACGGAACATTCCTGGCAATGAAAGCAGCCAATGCATCCGATGAATTGGAAGATGCTAAGAATGCCATTCATTTATTGGGTGGTCGTTTTGAGCAGTTGGAACAACTCCACCTTCCAATTGAAGAAAGTGAACGAAATTTAATTTTCGTCCGAAAACAAAAATCGACACCGAAAAAATACCCTAGAAAGCCTGGTACACCGAATAAAGCCCCACTTTAGTTACACGTGAAACATCCTATTTTGTCGGAAGAAAGATACCCCTTGATGAAAGGAAATAGGAATCAGCCTGTAGAAAGTTATGTATGGAGTTTGATAAAGGTGGTGTAAGTGATGAAACATCCGTTTTCACGATTGTTTGGTCTAGGAGAGAAGACTTCTGAGGCTGAAGAGGGTTCTGTTGAAGCTGAATCGAATGTAGAAGAAGAGTTTAGTGGAAACGAAGAAGTGCTTCAAATACCAATCAAAGATATAGTACCTAACCGATACCAGCCACGTACGGTCTTTATTGATGAACGTATAGAAGAATTATCTCAGACGATTAAAACACATGGTATTATACAGCCGATCGTAGTGAGGCGTCGGGAAGAGCAATACGAAATTATAGCTGGTGAACGCCGTTACCGTGCAGTACAAAAGCTCGGTTGGTTGACGATACCAGCGATCGTCAAAGAATTTAACGAATCTCAAACTGCTTCGATTGCATTGATTGAGAATTTACAAAGAGAAGAATTGTCAGCTGTCGAAGAAGCAACTGCATATGCTAAATTGATTGAAATACACGGTCTAACACAGGAGAGTCTAGCTCAACGCCTAGGGAAAGGGCAATCAACAATTGCCAATAAGCTTAGGCTGTTAAAGTTGCCACAAGCGGTTCAGAATGCCCTGTTGAATAAAGAAATTACAGAACGTCATGCCAGAGCGCTCATTTCTTTGAAAGTACCTGAAAAACAAGAAAAAGTGCTTGCGGAAATTAAAGAGCGTAGTTTAAATGTAAAGCAGACAGAAGAGCGGATTAAACAGTTGCTAGAGGCTGAAAATCCAGATAAGAAGGCGAAACCAAAGCCGAAAAGAAAATCTGTTAGTAAAGATATGCGTTTAGCAATGAATACAATCCGACAATCTATTGATATGGTCCACCAAACGGGTCTAACCATTGATACAGAGGAAGAGGATCTGGAAGATTGCTACCAAATTACAATCAGAATTCCTAAGAAATAATCGTTAGATTGACTGATTACTAGGACTAGCTACCATTTACGGAGCTAGTCTTATTTGTATTTAGTAATTGATCTTCGACTAAAAGCAGCCACGTTCTGGGCCTAAGGTCGAAGCCAGTACATCCTGTACAAGTGAGCGAGGAGGAAGCGAATATATTTCTGTGGCAATCAAAGAAAACAACAAGGAATACAAAAAGAGCGTTCTAAAAAAGTCCATTGGCCTTCGAGTATTATGATAGAATAAGAAAAAAGTAGTGTAGGGTAAGGGTAGGTGACATTGTGGCGAAAGTCATTGCAATTGCTAACCAAAAGGGCGGAGTTGGCAAAACGACCACATCAGTAAATCTTGGTGCGTGTTTAGCCTATTTAGGAAAAAAGGCGTTATTAATTGATATAGACCCTCAGGGTAATGCCACGAGTGGGGTAGGTATAGATAAAGGTGATATTGATCAGTGCATATACGATGTTCTTGTCGATGATTTAGATGCTCGCAAAGTCGTTCATCAAACCAACGTAGAAGGATTATCTGTCATTCCTTCTTCTATTCAACTTGCTGGTGCAGAAATTGAGCTCGTACCGACCATTTCTCGAGAGGTGCGTTTGAAGCGTGCGATTGATCAAATTAGTAATCAATTTGATTATGTAATCATTGATTGTCCACCTTCTCTTGGTTTATTGACGATCAATTCATTAACAGCTGCTGATGCAGTCCTCATTCCTGTACAATGTGAGTACTATGCGCTAGAAGGATTAAGCCAATTACTTAACACAGTACGATTAGTTCAAAAACACCTCAACACGGAGTTAATGATTGAAGGTGTGTTGCTTACGATGTTTGATGCGAGAACCAATTTAGGTATTCAAGTGATAGAAGAAGTTAAGAAATATTTCCAAGATAAAGTGTACCGTTCAGTCATTCCTAGGAATGTACGTCTAAGTGAAGCACCAAGCCATGGCAAACCGATTATTATTTACGACCCGAAATCCCGGGGAGCAGAAGTTTATTTAGAGCTCGCAAAGGAAGTGATGTCGAATGGCTAAAGGTTTAGGAAAAGGAATTAATGCGTTTTTTCCTCCGAATGAATCACATCAAGAGAATGAGATCCAAGAGGTTAAAATGAATGAAATACGACCCAACCCTTATCAACCAAGGAAGACATTTAATCAAGATGCGATAGAAGAATTGAAAGAGTCTATTAAAGAATATGGAATTCTACAACCTATTGTAGTAAGAAAGAGCATTAAGGGTTATGAAATAGTAGTAGGGGAGCGGAGGTATCGCGCTGCCAAAGAATGTGGACTTAAGAAAATACCTGTTTTGGTGAGAGACTTGAATGATCAGAATATGATGGAGCTCGCTCTCATTGAAAACCTGCAACGGGAAGATCTAAATCCAATTGAGGAAGGACAAGCTTACGCTAGCCTGATGAAAGAATTAGATCTAACCCAAGAACAATTGGCCAGCCGATTAGGAAAGAGTCGTCCCCATATCGCTAATCATTTACGCCTATTGCAGCTACCATCGCTCGTTCAGCAAATGTTAGCCGAAAAGGAACTCAGCATGGGTCACGGCAGAGCCTTATTGGCATTAAAAAATAAAGCGAAAGTATCCGCAATCGTACAAAGGATCACAAAAGAAAACTTAAGTGTTCGACAAGTAGAAATGCTAGTCCAGCAAATGAATCAAAATGTTTCACGTGAAACGAAAGAGCCAAAACAAGAGAAGAATGTTTTTGTGAAAGAGAAAGAGGAAAATCTAAGAGCCCGATTCGGAACATCTGTAACGATCAAACAGAAGAAACAAAAGGGAAAAATTGAAATTGATTTTTTCTCAAAAGATGATCTAAACCGGATATTGGATTTACTAGAAGGCAGAGAGTGACAGAAACCATCCGTGAAGATGGTTTTTCTTTTCGAACAATATCGATGTGTATGGAGAAGGGAGACCTTGATCCATTGGTGATTTAGTCGATTATTAAACAAGTTATAGTTTGTGAGAAAGTAGGGGAACCATGGTACTTCTAGGAACAATCGTAAATGGGTTAGCCATTGCCATTGGTACGCTGTTTGGGTTGATTTTTACGAAAATCCCTGAAAGCACGAAGACAACAGTATTACAAGCAATGGGTCTAGCTGTAGTTCTACTCGGCATAAAAATGGGACTGCAAAGCAACCATATCCTTATTGTTATTATTAGTCTTGCGCTAGGTGGTGTCATTGGAGAGAGTCTCCGATTAGATGATCACTTAAATGCACTCGGTTCTTGGATTGAACGTAAATCAGGTGCAAAACGCGAAGGAAGTGTAGCAAAAGCATTTGTAACGGCTACATTAGTATTTGTAATTGGTGCGCTTTCGGTTGTCGGAGCGCTGGATAGTGGGCTAAGACTTGATCATGAGGTGCTTTATACGAAGGCTTTAATTGATGCGTTCATATCCATGATTTTTACTACGACGATGGGATTTGGTGTTATATTTTCAGCTGTTCCTGTTGTTTTGTATCAAGGGACGATCGCATTAATGGCGACTCAAATCCAAAGCTTATTCAGTCCCGATCAGCTGGACGTGTTAATTACAGAATTGACTGCAACCGGAGGCATATTGATTTGTGCTATTGGCTTGAACCTACTGAAAGTATTACATGTGAAAGTATTGAATCTTCTCCCAAGCCTATTAATCGCTGGGGTACTGATCTATTTCTTGCCGTATAAAAAAGTGATCTTAGACTTTTTTTCATTTATACCATTTTAAACAAAAGGGATCCTGTTAACTTTGGTAGTTAACCAAAGAAAGGGGATGTCCCAAAACATCTATGAAATAGTTGTATGGGGCATCCTATTTTCGTTAAAAAGATGGTTAATGTGCATATATCGAGATTATCGTGCATATATCGAAATTATCGTGCATATATCGAAATTATCGTGCATAAACGGTTAAACACAAAAAAGAGCTTCCCATTAAGGACATCAAAATCCTTTTGGGTCAGCTCTTTACATTTTCCTAATGTAATTCTGCGATATCTTTTGTAATGGGGCGTTCTGGTGGTCGCTTTTGAAAGCTTTTCCTCAAACTGGACAGATAAATGCCCTCTGCAATCGAATCGGCCATCTTCATGACTAGATTCAATCGCGTATTTTGTAAAACGAAATATTCCATGAATCCACTCACGTTAACAATACCGGTCATGTGAATGTCACCAACTGGTGGAAGTTGTTTTTTGACTGCTGCTCCAGGTTTGACTGGTCCTTCTCCTAATGAAATCATCCCAACACTACTTAACTTCCCTAAGCAAGCATCGATTCCAATAATAAAAGGATTAATATGTGCTTTCTCAATTTGCGCTAGCTTTTCCTCTAAATTAACCGCATGAACAGGGTCTTCTAGGGTCCCATAAACTTCGTAAAACGCAGAATGCTTTGCTTTTAATTTAGTACCGACCAGTGGCCCTAAAGAGTCGCCGGTTGAACGATCTGTTCCAATACAAACAATTACAATTGGACGACCACTCGGTAACAGCTTGACTAAATTACGTGTAACTTCTTGGACCGCATCTTCATCCTCATGATGAATTTTATATTGAAACGGCTTTTTTGAAAGTATTCTCCGTTTTAGATTCATAGGACCCTCTCCTTTGTAATAGTAGTATCAGTATACGGATAAAATTTGGACGTTATACATAAATCCGATAAATACTAGACGTTAGGGAGGATAAAGATTTGGTGCGATCAGGGTTTCAATGGATGTTTCTAATATTAGGTACCGTTATTGGAGCAGGGTATGCCTCAGGACGCGAACTGTGGCAATTTTTTGGCCAAGAAAGTGTACTGGCTATAGGACTGTTTTCCCTCTTGTTCAGTTATTGTTGCTATGTCATCATGTCGATTAGTCAACAACATAAAAGTATGCATTATCGCCCTATATTAGAAAGACTGATCGGGTCTCGTCTTACAATCTACTTTGATGGTTTAATCATTATCTATTTATTTTCAACAACTGTTGTAATGTTGGCAGGGGGAGGTGCGACTTTACATACCTTTCGAATTCCGTATTGGTTCGGGGTTCTAATCATTGTTGGATTATTGATCGTATTATTCTTCTGGGATGTCGAGGGCATGCTGTCTATGAACACGTTCGTCATTCCCATACTCGTTACTCTGTTAGTCTTTGTTTTGTTCGTCTTCACAAAACATCATATGACCGAAATTCCATTTGACTTTAAGCACCATGCAAACTGGCCATCTGCGTTCACCTTTACAGCGCTCAATATTTTACCTTTAGTTGCCGTGTTATCTGCAGTGGGGAATCAGATCCGTAGGAAAGGAGAAATCTTAATTGCTAGTATCGGAAGTGGGGTCATTTTAGGTGGCATTTCCCTTTTATACAATCAATCCCTGCTATCAATAGCCAATGAAATTGTCTTATATGAAATACCGCTCTTTGCCATTCTCAAGCATTATCCTTACTTTTGGGTGCTAATCATGTCCATTCTCTTATGGATCGCGATTTATACGACAGCTGCATCAGGCGTTTTTGGTATTGTCACGCGCTTCCGCAAGTCCATTAATCTTCCTCTTTGGCTCATGAGTGCCATTTTATTATTCATCATGATCCCGATGACAAGCTTTGGATTTTCTACGCTTATAGCGATTTTATACCCGATTTATGGCATCCTTAACCTATACATTCTCGCCGCTATCCTCCTTCAGCCATTTTTGAATAGAAGTGGAGGGTAAACGGATGTTAGGAAGCCCACTTAATAAACACAATGATAGTTGCGTATAAATGTTTTCCTTTGTAAGATATAGATATCAATAAGACCGTGATAGGAGGTTGACACTATGAGTCAAACAAAAGAATTTGAACTGAATGATATTGTTGAAATGAAGAAACCTCACCCTTGTGGAGAAAATCGATGGAAAGTCATTCGATTAGGTGCAGACATCCGAATTAAATGCATGGGGTGTGAACATAGTGTCATGCTTCCAAGAAGAGAATTTGTTAGGAAAATGAAGAAAGTATTGACTGAAAAAGAGTAAGCCGAAACCAACGGCTTGCTTATTTTTTGCTTATGAACAGTAAAAGGTGGACGCTTTCCGCGGGCAACGTTTCAGCCTCCTCGAACTCACTTGAACAGGACGTAGTGGAAGTTAGTCGAAGATCATAAATTTAGTGCGGAGTCTTCAGGCAGTTGCTTTTCCCGCTGGAGTCGCCGCCTTTTGTTTTTGTTTTGACTAACGATCACCATTCCCTGTACAGATGGACAGGTACCTAGGTGCTTGAGGTCACTTCTATATGGTTAATGTTTCACGTGAAACAAAAGACCTAGAAATGACAGGTTGAATATGCGCGAATCTGTTTCGTTGCTTGTCTTTTTGCTCATCTCTCTCTATAATTGGAAAAGATGTATAACTGGTGTTCACACATTAAAGGAGTGTATATAGATGGCTTTAACAACAGGGATTGTAGGATTACCGAACGTTGGTAAATCTACTTTATTTAATGCAATTACTCAAGCTGGAGCGGAAAGTGCAAACTACCCGTTCTGTACAATCGATCCAAACGTTGGAATCGTTGATGTTCCAGATTCACGTTTACAAAAGCTAACAGAACTTGTGAATCCGAAGAAGACGATACCAACCCACTTCGAATTTACCGATATTGCAGGTATTGTTAAAGGAGCAAGTAAGGGCGAAGGGCTAGGTAACCAATTCCTTTCACATATTCGCCAAGTAGATGCGATTTCTCACGTTGTTCGTTGTTTTGAAGATGAGAATATCACACACGTTTCAGGGAAAGTCGACCCTATTGACGATATTGAAACCATCAATTTAGAATTAATCTTTGCAGATATGGATACGATTGAAAAACGTATGACTCGTGTAGAAAAATTAGCACGTCAGAAAGATAAAGATGCTTCGTATGAATATGAAATCCTTTCTAAATTGAAAGCAGCGTTTGAAGCGGAAAAGCCTGCACGTAGTGTCGAACTGGAAAAAGAAGAGAAAAAGCTCGTTCAAGGTCTTCATTTATTAACGATGAAACCCGTTCTTTATGTAGCAAATGTCGCTGAAGATGAGTTGCTTGAAGGCGGAAACGAGCTTGTTGATCGTGTTCGTGAATTTGCTGCTAATGAAAATGCAGAAGTCATTGTCATTAGTGCTAAAGTGGAATCCGAAATTGCTGAGTTAGAAGGGGAAGAGAAGCAAGCATTCCTTGAAGAGCTTGGCATTGAAGAGAGTGGGCTTGATCAATTAATCCGTGCAGCTTACAACCTGCTTGGATTAGCAACATACTTCACAGCCGGCGAACAAGAAGTACGTGCTTGGACATTCCGACACGGTACTAAAGCGCCTCAAGCAGCGGGAATCATTCACACAGACTTTGAACGTGGATTCATCCGTGCGGAAGTTGTTTCCTATGATGACTTAGTAAGTGCTGGTTCAATGGGATCTGCTCGTGATAACGGAAAAGTCCGCCTCGAAGGAAAAGAATACATCGTCAAAGACGGAGACGTTATTCACTTCCGCTTTAACGTATAACAACAAATTGCGACTACCGGAAACGGTAGTCGTTTTTTTTTGAATGATTTTTGGCACAAAATCTTCCCTTATTCATTTTGTTGAGCATGTATGTCTTCTCTATGAGTGCTCCGTAGAACAGATTGCTCGCTGCCAAGCACCCATTCGCCATTAATGAGTGCTCCGTAGAACGAATTGCTCGCTACCGAGCACCTATTAGCCCTCTATGAGTGCTCCGTAGAACAATTTCTTTGCTGCCGAGCACCCATTAGCCATCTATGAGTGCTCCGTAGAACGATTTCTTTGCTACCGAGCACCCATTAGCCCTCTATGAGTGCTCCGTAGAACAATTTCTTTGCTACCGAGCACCCATTAGCCCTCTATGAGTGCTCCGTAGAACGATTTTCTTGCTACCGAGCACCTATTAGCCCTCTATGAGTGCACCGTAGAATAATTTTCTCGCTACCGAGCACCCAATAGCCATCTATGAGTGCTCCGTAGAACATTTTCTTTGCTACCGAGCACCTATTAGCCCTCTATGAGTGCTCCGTAGAACAATTTCTTTGCTATCGAGCACCCATTAGCCATCTATAAGTGCTCCGTAGAACGATTTCCTCGCTGCCACCCATAGACTACGAAACATCTTGTGCAATTTGATCGGAAATCAACTAATTTTAAAGAGCGACAAAGTTTTCGAAAACAGCCTTTCAAAAAGAGCAGATTACTGTAGAGAACGATTGATTTCCTAAAACCCTTGTCTATACTTAGGCTTTTTGCTATAATAGGTCGGTGTGAGTTGTTATTGAACAAATAATTGACTCTCCTTGCTTTTACAAACGTAAAAGCCGCTAAGACCAAAAGGAGGTGACCGGAATGCGTAGATATGAAATCATGTACATTCTGCGCCCGAATCTAGAAGAGGAAGCTAAGAAAGCAACAGCTGAAAAAGCTAAGAGCATCCTAACAGATAACGGTGCTGAAATTGAAAAAGTTGATGACATGGGTAAGCGTCGTCTTGCTTATGAAATTAATGATTTCCGTGATGGCTACTACTCAGTAATGTATGTAAATGCAGAAACTGAAGCTATTAACGAATTTGACCGTCTAATGAAAATCGATGACACAGTTCTTCGATTTATGACTATCGTAAACGAACAGCAGTAATATAAGGAGTGGTTCTGGTGATCAACCGCATTATTCTTGTCGGCCGACTAACGAAAGATCCAGAGTTACGGTATACTCCAAACGGGGTGGCCGTGGCGAATTTCACACTAGCAGTGAATCGTCCTTTTACGAACCAACAAGGTGAACGTGAAGCGGACTTCATTAACATCGTAGTGTGGCGCAGACAAGCTGAAAACGCAGCGAATTTCTTGAAAAAAGGAAGCTTAGCCGGTGTTGACGGCCGTTTGCAAACGAGATCTTATGACAACAATGAAGGTCGGAAGGTATACGTAACCGAAGTTATGGCAGAAAGTGTCCAATTCCTTGAACCTAAAGGATCTGGATCGTCGAATCAAGGCGGAGGATATGGTGGTCAAGACAACAACAATCCATTCGCAGGTTCCGGTTCAGGACAAGGTGGTCAAGGCGGCTACGGAAATTCTGGCAACCAGAATTTCGGCGGTGGCAATCAGAACCGTAAAAACGACTTTAATGATGATCCTTTCGCGAATGACGGTAAACCAATCGACATCTCTGATGACGACTTACCGTTCTAAGGACATCAACCATTAATAAATGAGCGAAATAAAAATAGAAGGAGGGGTAATAATGGCTCGACCTAGAGGTAGAAAGCGTAAAAAGGTTTGTTTCTTTACAGTGAACCAAATCACTTACATCGACTATAAGGACATTGATCTTCTTAAGCGTTTCGTTTCCGAGCGTGGAAAGATTCTTCCACGTCGTGTAACTGGAACTTCTGCGAAGTATCAACGACAATTGACTAGAGCAATTAAGCGTGCCCGTCAAATGGCATTGCTACCATACTCAGCAGAGTAGTATAAAGGACAGTAGGGATTCGTTCCCTACTGTTTTTTGATTAAAAAAATTGTAGTACGTAAGCGCTTAACGCACCTGAACAAGGCGATTGCGCTTTTCTTGATGTCTAGCTTCGCCACCAGACACTTGGATCATTTCAACCTTCCTGCGGCGGCAACAGCCTCCTCGTCAGGTTTCCAGTGACCTACGTGTCTATCAGGTGGCTGCAGCTTTTCTTGATGTCTAGCTGCATCGCCTAGGTGCTCGAGGTCGCTTCGTTTCCTCTTACAACACAAAGAGCGTGATATTGCGAGGAACTTCCAGCGCTCTTCGCACCTGAACAAGGCGATTTTGCTTTTCTTTTAAAAAATGTGCTGGAGACGTCAACACTTGTCCAAACAGACTTGTCCACTGAGCATAGTATAAGTATTGTAGCTAGTTAATAGAGCCGGAAATGTATGGCCAACCCCCATTCTCCTTTATTGTTATACCCTCATCTCGATTCCAGTGTAGAGGTGTCCTCCATCGCTTGACACACGATGTGAAATAAATGGGCCTACATGACCAGGTATCAATTAACTAGCTCAATTAAATGAATGAGCCTATTGAGCTCTTTTTCCTTAAGTAAGTTACATAACTTTTATAAAGGATTTCATTGTCGTGCATGGAACTTATTCATACTTATGGTGTTTTTAGGAGTGTTTATATTGGCATCTCAAATCATCGCGATGGGTGGAGGCGGCTTTTCAATGGAACCGGAAAACCCCTTGCTCGATCAATACATATTAAATCAAACCAATGTTAAAAAGCCGAAAATCTGTTTCATTCCTACTGCTAGCGGCGATTCTGATGGTTATATCAATCGATTTATGAACGCATTCAGATCATTGGATTGTGAACCAGACTATCTTTCGTTGTATCAACCTCCTCAGTCGATAGAATCATTTGTAATGGCGCAAGACATCTTATATGTGGGAGGCGGCAACACGAAGAATCTTCTTGCGCTTTGGCGAGCTTGGGGACTAGACACGATCTTATATCGGGCCTGGAAAAAGGGAACAATCCTTGCAGGTTTGAGTGCTGGGTCAATATGTTGGTTTGAACAGGGTCTTACAGACTCAATCCCTGGGAAGATAACACCAATCACCTGTCTTGGTTTCTTAAATGGAAGTAACTGTCCGCATTTTGATGGGGAGACTTCAAGAAGACCCGCTTACCTTGATGCATTATCTGAAGGGAAAATAAAAGAAGGAATTGCTACGGATGATGGAGTAGCGCTTCATTATATTGACGGAACACTGAAAAGGATTGTTTCATCTAGACAAGAAGCGTATGCTTATCATATGAGATTAAAGGATGGAAACGTAATAGAAGATAGGTTAAATCCTCATTATCTCGGCTAACATGACAGATAAGAACCCTTTTCTAATTTGAAGATCAAATGTGGTAGCTAATTTCATAGGTTATAACGTTTGATAGGCAATGGAATAACTCATACAATAGAAAAGGTATCTTACATACAGAAAAGGACACAGATGAGGTGACAAAGTGAATCAAACACGCGCACTAACTGAAGGGGCTATACTGGCATCCCTTTATGCTGTATTATTTTTAATAACGCTTTATGTACCGATATTATCTGCGTTTACATTATTTTTATTACCATTACCTTTTATTGTTTATACAGTGAGACATGGATTCAAAAAGAGTATATTACTCGGCATCATAGCGATCGTTTTGTCTGTTATTCTCGGTAGTTTAGCAGCTATTAACATACCGATTATGTTCGGTACGGTCGGAGTTGTATTAGGTGCGCTCTACCAAAGGAAAAGTTCTGCTTTTGCTTTGCTGTTAGGGGGGACGCTAGCTTATTTAGCGAACTTAATCCTCATTTACGTCGTTAGTATTTTGTTTATGGATATTAATCTTGCAACCTTATCCCAGCAATCTATTAAGGAGACGATTGCACTTACTGAGCGCGTTGGTGGCATGATGGGAGGAGACGTACAAGAGAGTGTCGAACAATTACAAGAATTAGTCACGATTATCCCTTATATACTCCCGGCATTTTTTATTCTAATGGCAGTAGTTCTCGCTTTTATAACGATCTTTATTTCGTCTTTAGTGCTCAAAAGATTAAAAGTCGACCAACCGGAATGGAAGCCGTTCCGTAACTGGTCTTTTCCAAGGAGTATCATGTGGTACTATCTTGCAACGATTTTAGTCTTTTTTACTAATCCGGAAGAAGGTTCTGCCTTATATATCGTTACAATGAATTTATATCTTGTCCTCGAAATCATACTCGTTATTCAAGGGCTAGCGTTTATATATTTTTATTTTTGGAAGAAGGGGAAAGGAAAGACCTTCCCTGTACTGATTACCATTTCGCTATTTATCATACCGCTAGGATTTTATCTCGTACGTATCTTAGGTATAATTGACCTAGGGTTTGATTTAAGAAATCGGATTAAAGCCTGAAGCATGGGAGCTGACCTTCATGCCAAAGTATTTTGAGAAAAGGTGGCAAGACTTACATATCATCTTGTTACTTGTCATCTTGGCTGTATTTATTGGCATCATTACCTTTTATAATTGGATTGTCGGAATCGTTGCTTTTGTCGTCTTAAGCGCAACGATTTATTTTGCTTTGATTAAAGAAATTGAATTCCGATCCAAGATTGAGGATTATATATCTACATTGTCCCACCGAGTGAAAAAGGTTGGGGAAGAAGCATTAATGGAAATGCCGATTGGAATTATTTTATATAATGACCAGTATAAGATCGACTGGACGAATCCTTATTTAACGACAATCATCGAACAGGAGTCGTTTATAGGGAACTCACTGAACTTGATTTCTGAAGAACTGATCCCTTTTATTAAAGGTGAAGAGAAAGAAGAGATCATAAAAGTTAATAAAAGGAAGTACCGAGTCTATTTAAAACGGGAAGAACGTTTGTTATATTTTTCAGATGTAACCGAACAAGTAGAAACGGAACAACTTTACGATGAGGAACAAACGGTCATGGGTCTGATTTTCCTTGATAATTATGATGAAGTGACGCAAGGAATGAATGACCAAGTACGAAGTAATATCAATAGCAAGGTGACCTCCATCTTAAATCAATGGGCAAATAATTACGGAATCTTCTTGAAACGTACATCATCCGAACGATTTGTTGCGGTTTTGAACCAACGTATATTGTCAGACCTAGAGAAAACAAAATTCGCATTACTAGATGAAGTACGTGACCTAACGTCGAAGCAGAACATTCCTTTAACATTAAGTATTGGTCTTGGAAGTGGATCGGCTCATTTACCAGACTTAGGACAACTCGCTCAATCAAGTCTAGACTTAGCGCTTGGTCGTGGTGGTGACCAAGTAGCCATTAAGCAAACGAATGGTAAAGTACGTTTCTATGGCGGAAAGACCAATCCGATGGAAAAACGGACACGTGTGAGAGCCCGAGTTATTTCTCATGCATTGACGGAACTCGTGTTAGATAGTGATCAAGTCATTGTCATGGGTCATAAGAATCCGGACATGGATGCGATTGGTGCAAGTATAGGAATTTTAAAAGTCGCAAGTATTAATGATAAGCCTGGGAGCATCGTACTTGATCAAAATGATGTGGATATTGGTATTCAAAGGTTGCTTGAAGAGATAAAAGAAGAAGAAGAGCTTTGGGACCACTTCATCACACCAGAAGAAGCGCTAGAGCGAGCAACACCTAATACGCTGCTCGTCGTTGTAGATACTCATAAACCATCTCTTGTCATTGAAGAGAAATTATTAAATAAACTCGAGAAGGTGATTGTCATTGACCATCACCGAAGAGGAGAAGAATTCATTAACGATCCTGTTCTTGTTTACATGGAGCCGTATGCCTCTTCAACTGCAGAGCTCGTAACCGAATTACTTGAGTATCAACCAAAGCTTCGAAAGATGGACATTCTCGAAGCCACAGCTTTACTTGCAGGTATTATAGTGGATACGAAAAGCTTTACCCTTAGAACAGGATCAAGGACGTTTGACGCGGCCTCATACTTACGGTCACATGGTGCAGATACGATTCTTGTCCAGAAGTTCTTGAAGGAAGACATTGCGCGTTACATGAAACGCTCAAGGTTAATTGAGAACGCCGCTATATATAAAGGCGGTATTGCCATAGCGCTTGGTGAAGAAGACGAAGAATATGGCCAAGTGCTGATCGCTCAAGCTGCAGATACATTGTTATCCATGTCGGGTGTGCTTGCATCATTTGTCATTTCGAAACGAATTGATGATAAAATTAGTATAAGTGCACGTTCATTAGGCGATGTGAATGTACAATTGATCATGGAAAAGTTGAATGGCGGTGGTCATTTGACGAATGCAGCGGCACAATTAGAAGATGTAACAATAGCAGAAGCGGAACGACGCTTAAAAGAAATATTAGATGAATATTTTGAAGGGGGAGACGAGGAATGAAAGTCATTTTCATGAAAGACGTAAAAGGAAAAGGAAAACAAGGGGAAGTGAAAAACGTTTCCGAAGGATATGCAAGAAACTACTTATTCCCAAACAACCTTGCGAAGGAAGCGAATAAAGGCAACATGAAGTCCCTTGAGAAAAAGAAAGAAAGTGAAGAAAAGCAAGCCGAAGAGGAACGCATCCAAGCTGTTGAGTTGAAAAATAAGCTTGAAAAATTAACGATTGAGCTTTCTACAAAAGCAGGAGAAGGCGGAAAATTATTCGGTTCCATTACAAGCAAGCAAATTGCTGATGAATTGAAAAAGAAGAAATATAAAGTGGATAAGCGTAAGATCGAACTTTCCGAACCTATCCGTACACTTGGATATACGAATGTTCCTATTAAACTCCACCCTGAAGTGACAGCAACGTTAAAGGTCCATGTCACTGAACAGAAGTAAATTGAACTGGAGGAAAAGCTATGAGTGATTTATTCTCAGATCGTATCCCTCCTCACAATATAGAAGCAGAACAGGCAGTCCTAGGGGCTGTCTTTCTCGAGCCTGAAGCATTGACAACAGCTACAGAACTGTTGATGCCAGAAGATTTCTATCGTGCTGCCCATCAGCGGATTTTTTCGGTAATGGTCGATTTGTCCGAGAAAGGTGAACCGATTGATTTGGTTACGGTAACGTCTGAACTACAGGATCGGAGGCTTCTAGAGGAAGTTGGAGGCGTATCCTACCTTAGTGACTTGGCGAACTCAGTGCCTACAGCTGCTAACATAGAGTACTATGGACAAATTGTGGAGGAGAAATCGTTATTACGACGATTAATCCGTACAGCGACCGATATAGCCGCAGATGGTTACGCCCGTGAAGATGAAGTTGAAGAGATTTTAAATGAAGCGGAGAAAAATATACTTGAAGTAGCACAACGAAAGAACGCAGGCGCATTTGTAAACATTAAAGATGTGCTCGTTGATGCTTACGATAATATTGAACAGCTTCAAAATAATAAAGGTGACATTACGGGTATTCCGACAGGGTTCGTAGAGCTAGACCGAATGACGGCTGGTTTCCAACGAAATGATTTAATTATCGTCGCTGCACGACCTTCTGTAGGTAAGACAGCCTTTGCCTTGAATATCGCTCAAAACGTCGCCACGAAAACAGATGAGAACGTCGCGATCTTCAGTTTAGAGATGGGTGCAGAGCAGCTCGTTATGCGTATGCTTTGTGCAGAGGGCAATATTGACGCCCAACGTCTACGTACAGGTGACCTACAAAGTGAAGACTGGCAGAAGCTAACGATGGCAATGGGAAGCCTATCTAACGCTGGTATTTATATCGATGATACACCAGGCATTCGGGTCAGTGATATTCGAGCGAAATGCCGCCGTTTGAAACAGGAAAAAGGGCTCGGTATGATTTTAATTGACTACATGCAGCTCATTCGCGGTAATGGCAAGTCCGGTGAGAACAGACAACAGGAAGTTTCTGAAATCTCACGTTCATTAAAAGGTTTAGCTCGTGAGCTAGAAGTTCCCGTTATATCCCTATCTCAGTTATCACGTGGTGTTGAATCGAGACAAGATAAACGTCCGATGATGTCCGATATTCGTGAATCCGGAAGTATTGAGCAGGATGCCGATATCGTCGCTTTCTTATATCGTGATGATTATTACGACAAAGAGAGTGAAGCGAAGAATATTATTGAGATCATCATTGCGAAGCAACGTAACGGTCCAGTTGGAACTGTCGAGCTCGCCTTTGTGAAAGAATACAATAAGTTCGTAAACCTAGAACGCCGCCATGATGAAAGCGAAATGCCACCTGGCGCATAAGTAGAAGGTAACCCTACCGACTCTGAAACTATCTAGATATAGCAAAAGGTTGAAGTTTTACGATTTCAATGATGCTATGGTAGATAGAGCAGATCGTTTGTAAGGGTTGCCTTTTCTTCATTTTATAGATGATAACTGAAGACAACATTCATGTTCACAATTGATTGAAATGTCAAGACTTACATTATTGTACGAAAGGTTCTATAGTAGAGGAGTGAATACATAAGTCGAAAGGTAATGATGAATGAAGTTACTATATGGATGGATTGTTACTTTGTCATTGTTGGTTATTGTTTCTAGTTGTTCTTCCTCTGTTTTGAATACGGTGAGTAATCCTGCGTCATCTACACCTAAACAATCGAATGAAGGTAAGAAGAGTGAATCCTTACCTAATAAAGAACAAAATGCTGAACCTATAGAAGATGACGCGATCACCCTTTCGTTTACCGGAGACATTTTATTAGACGGGACTGTTGGTGAAGCAATAAAGAAACACGGACCTGACTATCCTTTTGAAAAAGTAAGCCCGATCTTAAGTAGAGCCGACCTCACAATCGGGAACTTAGAAACATCCGTTTCGACAAGAGGGGTACCTGTCGATAAGTCATACACGTTCCGATCAACACCAGAATCACTAAACGGACTGGTGAATGCAGGGTACGATATGGTCAGCTTAGCAAATAACCATACACTCGATTATGGTTCGGAAGCTTTATATGACACGATGGATCATTTAAATGCAAAAGGCATCGGATACAGTGGAGCTGGTCGAAATTCTGAAGAAGCCTTTAAAGCCTATTACAAAACGGTAAAAGGAAAAAAGATCGCCATCTTAGGCTTAAGTCGTGTTTTACCTTTTGCTGATTGGGCTTCGACAGACAATCGTGAAGGTCTGGCATCTGCTTATACGGACGAACCGATGATGCATTATGTGAGGGAAGCAGTGAACAACGCAGATTATACATTTATTTATATCCATTGGAACAAAGAGAGAGCAGACTATCCTGAAGACTATGCTCGTGAGCTCGCAAGGAAGTTTATTGATGCCGGCGTGTCTGGTGTCATCGGTAGTCATAGTCACTCACTAATGGGAATCGAGTATTACAAAGGGGCGCCTATATACTACAGCTTAGGCAACTTCGTTTTCACGAATTCTCATAATCCAAAAGGTCATGAATCAATGATTGCAGATTTTAAGATTGAGGACGATCAAATTTCAACTGAGATCAAACCACTGAATATCATTGATTTCCAGCCGCAGCCAATAGATGAATTTTATAATCAATTTCTGATCGATAAAATAAATCGCCTTTCATATAACGTACAAATCAATGAAAATGGCGAAGTGAAGGAAACTTCTCAATAAATTTATAAATCATTATTGATAGATGCAGACTAACGCTTGCATCTATTTTTTATGTCGGTCGTTTTAAGGTTTTTTGAATTTTAACGAACATAAAGTATTTTTTATATAATAATGTTCGGATTTAATTGACATTACATATGTGAGTTGGTACACTTAGCATGGTTTTTAATGCTAATAACGAACTGTTTAAATACCTTGGAGGTGCACAGTATGAGCTCTGTAGTCGTTGTAGGTACCCAGTGGGGAGACGAAGGAAAAGGAAAGATTACGGATTATTTATCACAAGAAGCGGAAGTCATTGCCCGCTATCAAGGTGGTAATAATGCCGGACATACGATTGTATTTAATGGAAAGAAATATAAACTACATTTAATCCCATCCGGCATTTTCTTTGAGGATAAGATTTGTGTCATCGGAAACGGAATGGTGATTGATCCGAAAGCGTTAGTAGAAGAACTGAAATATTTACATGACAAAGGTGTAAGTACAGATAATCTACGAATTAGTAATCGCGCGCATGTCATTCTTCCTTATCATTTAAAGCTTGATATTCTAGAAGAAGAAAGCAAAGGCGAGAACAAAATCGGAACAACGAAAAAAGGAATCGGTCCTGCTTATATGGACAAGGCTGCACGTACAGGCATCCGAATTGCAGACTTACTTGATAAAGAAGAGTTTGCTGAGAAGCTTGATCGAAACCTACGTGAGAAGAACCGTCTTTTTGAAAAAGTGTATGAGGTTGATGGACTTAAGCTTGAAGATATCTTAGAAGAATATTACGAATATGGTCAGCAAATTGCTAAGTATGTTGGTGATACTTCAGTTACGTTGAACGATGCGCTAGATAACGGTCGACGAGTTTTGTTTGAAGGTGCACAAGGCGTCATGCTAGACATTGACCAAGGAACGTATCCATTTGTAACCTCTTCTAACCCAATTGCTGGAGGAGTAACGATCGGTTCAGGTGTTGGTCCATCAAAGATTCATCATGTTGTTGGCGTATCTAAAGCATATACGACACGCGTTGGTGACGGACCTTTCCCAACTGAGCTTCACGATGAAGTCGGTAACCAAATCCGTGAAGTCGGTAATGAATACGGAACAACAACAGGTCGCCCTCGACGAGTAGGTTGGTTTGACAGTGTTGTCGTTCGCCACGCTCAGCGCGTGAGCGGAATTACGGACCTTTCATTGAATTCGATTGATGTATTAACAGGAATCGAAACGTTGAAAATTTGTACGTCTTACCAATACAAAGGCGAAATTATTGAAGAGTTCCCAGCAAGCTTGAAGGTACTCGCGCAATGTGAGCCAGTATACGAAGAAATGCCAGGTTGGAATGAAGATATTACAGGTGTCCGCTCGTTAGACGAACTACCTGAAAATGCACGTCACTACGTAGAGAGAATTTCTCAGTTGACTGGCATTCCATTATCTATCTTCTCTGTCGGTCCAGACCGTAAACAAACAAATAAAGTAAGAGGCGTATTTTCTTCATAATTAAGATGAGCTGACCAGGATGATTTCTGGTTAGCTCTTTTTTAGATAGGTGGTAGGGGCTGATTCGAGTGTGCCGCAAACCGCTTTTGGAGACGACTCGGCGGGGGCTTAAACCACTTTTCTAGATAAATCCACGTTTTTCTAGATAATCGCTCAGAATTCTAGATAAATTCTCGTTTTTCTAGATAAATTCTCAGAATTCTAGATAATTCCCCAAATTTCTAGATAATGACCTAATCAGGGTTTAATTGCATCTATATAGTGGTCTAGAAAATATAAATTGGTAAAAATCAGTTCAATTTAAGTACAGATTGAACGATTTCCATCCATTATTAGTACAAAATCAATTGGATCTGTATAAGAATGATGTACAAACTGAAAACTTGTAGATTTCTCGTTGTAATTTGATAGATTACGTGATACTATTTATTTTGTCGGAAAAAAGGACACAATTGATTAATCATCATATAAACTTAGAGCCATTAGCTATGAACGAAACATCTATGAATAAACTGTGAATTGTCCTGACGCAGCACACTACGAAAGAGATGCTAGCAGAGGAAAGGACACAGTTTGAATAAGCAGCAAGAGCCATTAGCTCAGTCGGTAGAGCATCTGACTTTTAATCAGAGGGTCGAAGGTTCGAGTCCTTCATGGCTCACCATATAACTTAGCAAGGTACTCTTATAAAACTGGACCCGTGGTGTAGGGGTTAACATGCCTGCCTGTCACGCAGGAGATCGCCGGTTCAAATCCGGTCGGGTCCGCCATTTTTAATTAAATCTATTATTGTCTAGCTCCAACGCCCAGTCACTTTGGTCATTGCAACAGCTAGAGGAAGCAACAAGGGAAACACGGACTTTAATAAACAACTTGGCTCGATAGCTCAGTCGGTAGAGCAGAGGACTGAAAATCCTCGTGTCGGCGGTTCGATTCCGTCTCGAGCCACCATTTTATGTATTCAGCATGAGAAATCATGCTTTTTTTGTTGTCTTTTTTCCATATTCTCTCTCAATATCTATTTAAATGGAAATCTTTTTACAGCAATAATACAGTTCCGTTACAAAAGGATGTAAGATATTGTCGACTAAATAAGTCCTATGATAATGTAAAAGACGGTGAAACAAACATAGATAAAAAGTCACGTGTTTATATATTCAATTAGGAGAAAAGGTAGATAGAGAGGAGAACTACGGTTTGGGCATGGGGATCAGGAATTCACAAAAGCATAAAGAAACTATTATACAAAAAGTCATGATACTTACTTTATTCACTTTCGCACTAGGATTGTTCGGATTTAGTGCCAACACGTACGCGTCAGATGACCGTTTCGAATTAATTAAGACAGTCTATCATGTGTATGTCGATGGTGAAGAAATAGGAATAGTAGATGAAAAGAGTGTCGTTGAGGACACGAAAAAACAGATGATCAATAAGGCTGAAGATCGTTTCAAGGATATACAACTTACTGTAAATGAAGATATTCAGTACGTCCCTGAAAGAATCTTTAATCCTGAGATAAACAATAAAGCAATGAAAGAGAAGCTAGCTGACAAGCTCACTATTGGAGTAATGGGTGTCAAAGTTTCTTTTGATGGAAAAACGCTCGGTCACTTCAAAACGAAAGAAGAGGCTGAGAAAATAATTGAAGAACTGAAGCTGCAACACATTAGTGAAGACACACTTAATAGCCTTAAAAAGCAAGCTGTAACGAACACAAGCGATATTAAGACAATCTCACTATCTACGAAAGAAAAAGAAGAAGATAAGCAAGAAAAAGATCAAATTAAGAGTGTTTCATTCGATAAGCGTGTAGACATTACAGCTACTAAAGTGACGATAGATGAATTGATTGACCAAGAGAAAGCACTTTCTATCTTCAAAAAAGGGATACTTAAGACAAAAGTTCATGAAGTTAAAGAAGATGAATCTGCTGAGGAAGTAGCAGAGCAATATGATTTAACAATGGACGAGTTCTATGAGTTAAATCCAGGCTTAAAGAAGAAAGAGAACTTAAAAGAAGGTCAGAAGGTGTATGTCACTGAATATGCGCCGTTTGCAAAGGTGATCGTTAAAGAGAATGTAACGAAAGAACATACCATTGAGCATAAGTCTGAAGTGAAAAAAGATGACAAAATGCCAAAAGGCGACAGCAAGATCGAACAATCAGGGAAAGACGGAAAGAAGCGAGTACAATACGAAGTTACCAAAGTAAATGGAAAAGTAGCAGAAGAGAAAGTATTGTCTGAAGAGATTCTTTCTGAACCCGTAACTGAAATTAAGCTAGAAGGTACTAAGATTATTCCTTCTAGAGGAACTGGATCATTCCACTGGCCGACGGTTGGAGGATATATCTCTAGTAAGAAGGGTCAGCGTTGGGGAAGATCACATAAAGGAATTGATATTGCTCGACCGAGTAGTCGCTCAATATTAGCAGTTGATAATGGAACAGTGTCTTCTGCTGGATTCAACAGTGGTGGTTATGGTAACCGGATCATTATTAATCATAACAACGGGTTTAAATCCGTTTATGCTCACTTGGCATCTATGAATGTTAAAGTTGGACAAACAGTCAAGAAAGGCCAAAAGATTGGCGTTATGGGATCTACTGGTAATTCTACTGGTGTTCACTTGCACTTTGAACTATATAAGAATGGTAGCTTATTGAACCCACTGAAATATATTAGTCAATAAACGCAATTACCTCTGGTAGGTTTTACCTACTAGAGGTTTTTCTATAATTTGAACAAACCTAGGAAATTTCCTGTTAACGGCTTAGTGTGGTAAAATAAGTGAAAACTATGAAAAATAACGATAATGAAATACATGTAGTTGAATTGGTTTTAACTTTGTTGAAAAGGAGACCACATAATGGAAAAGAAAATCTTAGTAGTAGACGATGAAAAACCGATTGCGGATATTTTGCAATTTAACTTAGAAAAAGAGGGCTTTGAAGTTATTTGTGCTTATGATGGAGCAACAGCTATTGAAAAAGCAGAAGAGGAAAAGCCTGACATGATTCTACTAGATATCATGCTGCCTCAAAAGGACGGAATGGAAGTATGCCGAGAGATTCGCAAAAAGTATGATATGCCAATTATCATGCTAACTGCTAAGGACTCAGAAATTGATAAGGTTCTCGGACTTGAGTTAGGTGCAGATGATTATGTGACGAAGCCATTCAGTACACGTGAGTTAATTGCGCGTGTCAAAGCTAACATGAGACGTCACCAAACTGAAGGTGAAAAAGACGGAATTGATTCTACAAGTGAGATTAAAATTGGTGCACTTACAATTCACCCCGAAGCTTATTTGGTAACCAAGCGCGGTGACACAATTGAATTGACACACCGTGAATTTGAGTTGCTTCATTATATGGCAAAACATACCGGACAAGTCATGACACGTGAGCACCTTCTACAAACCGTTTGGGGTTACGACTATTTTGGTGACGTACGTACAGTTGACGTTACGGTCCGCCGACTTAGAGAGAAAGTGGAGGACAATCCGAGTCATCCAATGTGGATCATTACAAGACGTGGAGTAGGGTATTACTTAAGAAATCCAGACCAGGAGTAGTTTAAATGAAAAAGGTTGGCTTCTTTAAATCAATACATTTTAAGTTTGTTGTGGTTTATATTTTACTCATCATTATCGCCATGCAGGTCATTGGCGTTCTTTTTATGGAGCGGCAAGAAGAGAAGCTTAAAGGGAACTTCACGAAAAATATTGACGAAAATGCGGATATGATTGAAGTCAATTTAGAAGAAGAGCTTGAAAACTATTTGACCCAATCTGAGAAGGAAGAGTCACAGCAACGATTATCCTCGTTGCTTCAGGACTTTTCTTTTTCAGATATTGATAAAATGATGATTGTAAACGCTGATCGACAAATTATAGCTGCGAATGACCCAGCACTCGTCGGTAAGAAAACTGATGAAACGATCGTATCTCAAGCACTCCTTGGGATTGTTACGAATGAAATTTTCCAAAAGGAAGATAATGATAAGCTTGTTCGAACGTATGTCGTATCAAAACCGATACAAGTTGGCCAAGGACAAAACGGGCAGAAGCTTGGTGCGCTTTACATAGAAGCGTCGATTGAGGAAATCTATGAGCTATCACGGACACTCAACGAAATTCTAGCAAATGCGACAATTATTGCCCTGGCAATTACAGCAATTTTAGGCATTATTCTCGCGAGTACAATAACGAGACCACTTGCTGATATGCAAAAGCAAGCGCAAGTAATGGCTAGAGGAGATTTCACACGGAAAGTAAAGGTGTATGATCAAGATGAGATTGGACAGCTTGCAGCCTCATTCAACGATTTAACGAAGAAACTACAAGAAGCAAATGACATTACGGAAAGTGAACGAACGAAGCTTCGGTCGGTTCTTTCCTATATGACGGATGGGGTAATAGCAACGGATCGCGAAGGGTATATCGTTTTAATGAATGATCGATCTGAAGAAATGCTTTCGTTATCAAGACACGAGGCAATGGGTCGTTTTCTCCCTGAGGTATTGGGAATTGAAGAGGAGTTTTCAACAGACGGGTTAGAAGACTCAGCAAACTCACACATTTTGGACTTTAGCTCGAATGAAGTACCGTTTATTATCCGTGCAAGTTTTTCAGTCATACAAAAAGACGACGGACCTGTTAATGGTGTAATAACCGTCCTTCATGATATTACAGAGCAAGAGCAAATTGAAAGAGAGCGTAGGGAATTTGTTTCGAATGTTTCCCATGAGCTTAGAACGCCTTTAACAACGATGCGTAGTTATTTAGAAGCCCTTCAAGATGGCGCTATGAGCGATGAACAACTAGCTCCAAAATTCTTGAATGTAACACAACAAGAAACAGAACGTATGATTAGGCTTGTGACAGATCTTTTGCAATTGTCGAAAATGGACAATAAGGATTACAATCTCAATTTCCAAAAAGTGAATTTACGTGAGCTGATCCACCAAGTCATTGATCGATTCGAAATGTCTAAAAACGAGAAAATAACGTTTGAAAAGTATATATATGATAAGCCATTACCAGTACGAGTTGATCGTGATAAGATCATTCAAGTTCTTGATAATATTATTTCTAATGCCCTTAAATACTCTCCAGATGGAGGCAAAGTAATCTTTACCATGAACAAAGAAGGAAACAGTGTTCATATCAGCATTAAAGATGAAGGGGTCGGAATTCCGAAACAGAACCTCACGAAGATCTTTGACCGATTCTATCGTGTTGATAAAGCTAGGTCTAGGGAGATCGGTGGCACAGGTCTTGGGCTTGCGATTGCGAAAGAGGTAGTGAATGCACATAACGGTGAAATATGGGCAGAGAGTGAGTACGGGAAAGGTACGACCATTCATGTGAAGCTTCCTACTCACCAAACGAGGGAGGAAAGCGCATAATGGATTGGAAGAGAATCGTACATCATTTAAACAAATTCTACACATCCATTTGGGATAATATAGAAAAGATAAAATCTGCTTTGCTTTTTCTTCTTATCGCACTGAGCATATTCCTTACTTGGAATCTCTGGACGTATACGCCGAACATCAATGTTTTGGAAAATGAAGCCCCAATTAAAACAGCGATTGAAGAGGGTAAAAAAGAACGGTTATCAAATATCATTCAACCGAAGCAAATCATTATCCATCAAGATGGGAAGCACTTCTGGGCGTATGCTAAATCTCAAAAGCGTTTATATAAGCAATTACAATCGGCTACATTAGTGAATGGAGAGTTCGTCAATTTCAAACAAAATGCTGCCAGAGATGAAATTGAAATCATTTATCCAACATCCATTCCGCTTGAAGTATTGAAGGAAACCTTTACGTTTAGTAATAATAATTTTCTTTCTAATAAGAGTGGAAACGTTGAGAAAGTACAGGTTTTCAAAGACAACGACCAATGGAAGCTACAATTTGTTCTAGAAAATCCTCCAAAAGGAGAAAATCCTAGTGATTTCAAGATCCCTCAGTTTGAATTAACGAGTGATATGCAAAATACGATTAACAGCTTAATTACGAAAACACTAGAGGCAGGCCCTAAAGCAGAAGTTTCTAAAGTGTATATTACTGAAGAAGACACAGAACCCGTTTATCTTCCGAAAGAGAAAATGGAGATCAAGAGTTATTCATTCTTCACAAATGAAGTGAACATAGATCAATTTGTTAAGGCACTTCTTTTATCGAAGGATGTTGCATCTAGAAAATTTACTAATCCTAATAAAATCTTATATATGAAGCTGAGAAATCAAATTACTTACTATGAAGATAGCAAAGAATTTACGTACATCAACTGGAAGAATCAAGAGGATGGGATCCAACAAAATCCAATCATTCAGAGCTTAGATTTCATGAATAATCATCAGGGATGGATTGGAGAGGAGAACGACTATCACTTGTACCATTATGACTCCCAGTTGAATTCGGAAACAAAAAGCACACAGAAAGATTTACACTATCGTATGGTCATGCAAGGTTTTCCGGTTGTAGATGACATACCTAGCAACTCCATTAGTAAAATCGAAATAGAATGGATGAATAACCAGGCGGGTAAATACAGCCGGTCACTCATGTATCCACATAGTGTTATAGAATGGTCTAACGTAACTGTTCCCGATGGCGAAGCAGTCAAGAAAGCGCTAGAAAGAAAACTAGAAGTTTATCCAACTACGCAGATTTCAGATGTCATGCTCGGTTATAAAGCGATTGAAAAGGATCCAGCCTCTGGTGATTACGTTTTGACCCCGACTTGGTATTATAAAGGTCTGTCGTCGTGGATTGAGATTGATTTTGACAAAAATGAAACACCAACGAATAAAGGAGGGTAATGTATGGACTGGAAAAATATCAAAACCATATTCATCTTTACCTTCTTAATATTGAATTTGTATTTAGGAACAGAGTTTAATAATAAAGTGAATCCTGATTTAGATGTGCTAAACCCAGAAACACAAGAGAAACTGGAGGATATCCAGTATAGTGGTAAGCTCCCTAAAATTGAAAACAAGAAAATCTCCATGATTAGTAGCACGTCAAAAAAGTTTACTGAAGAAGATATCGATGAATTCTTAAACAAAAACTCTAATCAGGAACTTACAATAGAATCAGAGGAAGAGAATGTGATGAGTGCGAAGCTGAAGAAGCCGTATTCAATAAACGCTGAGAGTGGAGATCTCACATCACAACTTGAACATTTTGTTGATGCGAACATACCTGATGCTGAAGACTACGTGTACTGGAAGCACGATCAGGAACGCAATATCTTTGTTTTTAGACAACAGTTGGACCGTGTTCCGTTTTATTTTAGTGAAAATGTCGCCGGAAACAATTTGACCGGACTCATTGAGTTAATTCCTGATGACAGCGGTAATATTGCGAGTTATCGACTGACGAAAATGGACGTTAATAAACAAGAAAAAGTAGAAAAAGGTCTAAAAGCAGAAGAAGCTGTGTTGCTACCTGGTATCGGTACTACGCTTGAGAAAATCGAGCTTGTTTACTTTACCGGAATTCATAATGAAGGCTGGAAAGTATTTGTACCAAGCTGGCACATTATAACTGAAAACGGCGAATGGATGGTTGATGTCACGAATTCAACAGAAGTTACCAAGCTAGATGAGAAAACAGAAAGTGAAGTGGATTAATTTGAAATTTAGTGTACTTGCTAGTGGCAGTACGGGAAATGCTTGCTATGTAGAAACTGAAACCAGTCGAATACTCGTTGATGTTGGTTTAAGCGGAAAGAAAATTGAAGCTTTATTCCAAAAGATCAACCGCGACCCTAAGCTCCTAGATGGTATCTTGGTGACACATGAACATAGTGATCACATCAAAGGATTAGGTGTGCTGTCACGTCGTTTCAAACTACCCATTTATGCGAACGAAAAGACATGGCTCGCAATGGAAAACCAAATAGGAGCCATTCCAACTGACTTAAAGTTCCATTTCGAATGTGAGCGAGTACAAACGTTTGGAGATCTTGAAGTGGAATCATTCGGCGTTTCACATGACGCTGCTAGCCCACAATTTTATGTTTTCCATCATGAAGGAAAGAAATTGACCTTGGCAACAGACATGGGCTATGTCAGTGATCGGATTAAAGGAACCGTAAAAGATTCGGACATGCTCATCTTCGAATCGAACCATGATATCGATATGCTCATGATGGGGAAATACCCTTGGAATATTAAACGACGTATTCTCGGCGACCAAGGACACGTATCCAATGAAGACGCAGCAGAAGCGTTAGCAGATATTATTGGAGACCGTACACGAAGAGTCTACCTCGCTCATTTAAGCAAAGACAACAACATGAAGGACCTAGCTAGAATGTCAGTCCAACAAACACTCGAAAAACGAGGCTATCAAATTGGAGAAGCACTTAGTTTGTATGATACGGATGCGGAACAGCCGACGGATCTTATCACGGTTTAATAGGAATGTTCAAATAATGAGCAAATGATGAACGTCGATACTAAAGCTGTTTAATAACTGTCAGTAACGGAAATATAGTAAGTGGTAGACAAATGTCAAAAATCACTCAAATTCCGCTACTAGACGGTTTTTTTTTCTTATAATGGGAATACCAAAGATAGTGAAAGGGCTGATGAAAATAATGGGTTACTATGATCAAGAATATCGTAATCCTCAAAGACAAAAGGGGAATAAATCTCGCAGTTTTTTGATGGGATTGACTGGGGTTTTGCTTGGTGCTCTTCTAGTCCTATTTGCAACTGAATTTGGCTTGTTTTCAAGTGATGTCAAACCTGATACAAATGAAGAAGCAAGTGGTGAAACAACAGAAACGACACCAGGTGAAACGATTAAAGTAGATGTGAACACAGCCATAACAGAAGCGGTTGAAAAAGCACAAGGTGCAGTTGTTGAAGTAGAGAACATCCAAGGATCTAGCTTATTTGATCAAGAAAATAAAGCTGGCGTTGGATCGGGTGTCATCTATAAAAAAGAAGGCGATTATGCATACGTGGTTACAAACCAACACGTTGTTGCCAATGCAGGACAGTTAGAAATTGCATTAGTGGATGGCACTAAACTCGATGCTGAATTGCTAGGTTCAGATGAAATCATGGACTTAGCTGTACTAAGAGTCGATGGTAGTAAAATTGAGGAAGTCGCAGAGTTTGGTAGTTCCAGTAGCTTAAAACCAGGTGAACCTGCTATTGCGATTGGAAATCCACTAGGGAACTTCCCAGGGACAGTTACACAAGGCATCATTAGTGCTGCTGATCGAACAATCCCAGTAGATCCTAATGGAGATGGGCAACCTGATTGGCAGGCTGAAGTTATCCAAACAGATGCTGCGATCAACCCTGGTAACAGTGGCGGTGCACTCATCAATATTAAAGGTCAGGTCATCGGGATCAATTCAATGAAAATTGCTCAGCAAGCAGTTGAAGGAATTGGTTTTGCCATCCCAGCCGATATTGCCCGTCCAATTATCGCGGATCTTGAACAACATGGTACAGTGAAACGACCATATATGGGCGTTGCTATCGTTCCACTAACGCAAGTTTCCAACTATCACCGTCAACAAACATTGAAGATTCCAAGTGAAGTTAATCAAGGTGTAGTGGTTACACAAGTGGAAGGCACGTCACCAGCTGGCAAAGCCGGATTGAAGGAATTCGATGTGATTATCTCGCTAGATGGTGAAAAAGTCGATTCACCTGCAGCACTCCGAAAACACCTATATTCTGAAAAAGAAGTAGGCGAAGAAATGGAAGTCACATACTACCGAGAAGGCGAAAAGAAAACAACGACAATGACATTAGGAGAATCAAAAGGCAAAGGAGAGTAATCCACAACTCTCCTTTTTTCTTATTATTGTCTAGCTTCAACGCCCAGTCACTTGGTTCACTTCAGTCCTTCTGCGGCGGCAACAGCCTCCTCGTCGGACTTCCAGTGACCTTCGTGACTGTCAGGGCGTTTGCGCTTTTCTAATATGCTACACTATTAACATGTGAACAACTAGAAAGGGGTGAAGGACATGATCGCTTGTTGCAAAGAACACGTCGAATTAGCTATTGATATCATCGTTGACGAGCATGAAGTCGCTCCGGAAATGAAAATACTCACAGAAGAAGAGCAGTTATCCACAACATGTGAATATTGCGAAAACAGAGCCATATATATGGTGTCAAACTAATGTTCCTATACCGAATGTGGATAGAAAATGTGCATATGTGGATAACTTTTGTGGATAACCTGTTTATAGAGGTGGACAACCTGTGAATATACAAATTATTAGCGTAGGTAAATTGAAAGAAAAATACTTGAAGCAAGGGATAGCGGAATACGTCAAAAGGCTAGGTCCTTTTGCAAAAGTAGAAATTGTAGAAGTACCAGATGAGAAAGCACCAGAACAATTAGGTGAAACCGAAATGGAACAAGTGAAAGAAGCAGAAGGAGCTCGTATACTTTCGAAAATAGGAAAAGATGTACATGTAGTCGCATTAGCGATACAAGGAAAACAGCAAACATCCGAACAGCTGGCAAAAAATCTAGACAACCTCGCAACCTACGGGAAATCGAAAGTCGCTTTCGTCATCGGTGGATCACTGGGATTAAGCGATTCTGTCATAAAACGATCCAATGAGCAGCTCTCGTTTTCAAAAATGACATTCCCCCACCAACTTATGCGTCTTGTTTTAGTTGAACAGATTTATAGAGCGTTTAAAATTAATAGGGGGGAACCGTACCATAAATAGAGGCAAAAAAAGTTGAAGATAAGGTGGAATTTTCTCTTTTGAATCGAGATTAGAGGAGGATTTTTCCTTTGAATTACCTGATTCAAGGTACAGCATGTGAATCAGTGTAAATGTCTTAGACAGGTTGACCTCGGAAAAATCAAAATCAAGTTCAATTTTATCAACAGTTCGAGAACGTCCGTCCGATTGTTTGATTGATATCTTATTTATCAATAGCTGAAAGAGTTGCTTTTGTTTTTCTCTCGATGACTGTTGAAATATTTGAACGTATGACTCTAATAAAAGCTTAACCACGTCTGGTGGAATAACTTTTGAATCTGATGAATTCAGTTTAATGCTGAGTTCATTTTTCTTTTGTTCTAGTTCATTTTTTGATTTAGAAACATTTTGTAACCTTTCCTGTAGTATGGCAACAGGGAAGAGATTTTGTTCAAATGCTTCCATTAATTTATCAAGCATGACGCTTGTTTCATAAAGCTCTGTTTCAATATTCTCTAGCTGCTCTTTAAGTTTCACATTTGTTTGAACCGTTTCTTTATTTATATTTTCTATGGTTTGACTAAAGATAGTTACATCGCTAAAAAAGTCAATTATACGTTTAAGGACAGCATCTTCTGCATAGTAAGCTTTAATTGAATTCGCTTTACAGGCGGATGATCCTTTGTTGTGAAATGCACCACATACATAATAGCGATGTTTTCGTTTACTTCCATCTTTTCGAGTATATGTTGTGATAGACGGCACCATACCCTGACCACAATCAGGACATCGAAGGATACTACTTAATAGGAAAGGTTCGTGGGACTGACGCTGCTTAAAAGATTTACTCTGTCTTCGGGCTTGAACGATATTCCAAAGCTCGTTGGGGATTATTGCTTGGTGGTTCCCATCAACTATAATGGGATTTGAATTTTTGCCTCGCCTTCGCTTTTTATCCCAGTTCTCAACTTGTAACCATCGGATTTTACCATTATAGACAGGGTTATCTAATATTGTAGCGATTCCATTAATGGAAAAGTGTCTATTACGTTTTGTCCTATATCCTGCTTTGTTTAAGTGATTCGCTATGGCTTTAAGACCCTTCCCTTCTGCATATAGGTTGAAGATCATTCGGACAACTTCTGCTTCCTTTGGATTAATAACAAGTTCTTTTTTTATCGAATCATATCCGAAAACCACTCCGCCATTCCAGCTGCCTTCTTTAGCTCTTTGTGTCATTCCTAGCTTCACATTTTCTGAAAGAGTATTTCTCTCCATTTCAGCAATGGAAGCCATTAGTTGGACGACAAGTTTACCAATAGGATTCGATGTATCAAAATTCTCAGAATAGGATATAAACTTTACATCGTATTCTTCGAATTTATCAAGTAGCACAAGAGTATCCAACATATTGCGGGAAAGACGTGATATTTTCCATACAAGTACAGCTTGAAATTTATCTTTATCCACGTCTGATATAAGCCTTTGCATTGCAGGTCGGCCTTTTATATCTTTGCCGCTTATGCCTTTATCAACATATTCCTCAGCAATCTGCCACCCATATAAAGATGAATATTGTCGTAAAGTCTGTAGTTGTGCAGAAATACTATAGCCTTCACTTGCTTGCTCTTCGGTGCTGACACGACAGTAAATGGCAACACTTTTTATTTCATTCAATTGTGATCACTCCTTTAACATTTTATAACAGTATTGGTATTAAAGGAGATAAAAAATACATTGCTTTGAAAAACACAATGAAGATGAACGTAAACTAAAAAAACCCTTACCTATATATATAGGCAAGGGTCTTCTTTTTACTCCCTCAAGGGAAGTGTCGCTTAAATATATTATAATTGAACGCTTATTCGAATTCAACGTGCTCCTTATAATCATTGAAGTAACAATTACACTACGTAGGAGAAAACATACTTCCCATCAAAAGAGTATCAGTTTTAGAGGACTTTATAAAGGAATACACATAAACTCCCATGAAAATTTATTCAGATTATATAAAGAAAAAAATAATAAATAAGCGTATCTCATACGTGTTAAAAGCGCTGCACAAATCCAGCGCTAGATGGAGGGAGACGGTTGATTTAGTCGGGTGTAGTGATTGAGTTATAAAATGACAAATCGGTTAGCTTGTGGGAGTTTTTGCGTTTTGAATTGCTCAGGATAAATTTAAACAGAGTGATATTTATTGAAAATGGTATAATATGCTAAAGATTTGTTCTGGAGGGTATATTTGGATGAATTTAGTTGACGAAATAAGAAACCGATATTTCAATGAATACAAAACGTTAAAATATAGGTTAGAATCAGATTTCAAAGAAGATGAACAAAGAAAAACGGATTATCATGGTAGAGAGTTGCTTGAGTTGTTGCAGAACGTAGATGATGCAGCAGTTAATACTACGTTGAGTGAAGTTGATGTCCTACTTGAATACAAAAATAATGTTTTTACAGTAGCGAATAACGGGACAGTATTTACAAAAGAAACTATCGAACGTCTGTGTCATGGTTCTGCTAGTAATAAATCTGATGACTTTATAGGAAATAAGGGGACAGGCTTCCGATCATTATTAAATTGGGGGAAACAAATCGAAATTCACTCTGGTGGGTTCCACGTTGGTTTTTCTCAAGCTTTTGCTGATAAAGAATTTATTAAATTACTTATAGAATCTAAAATTATCAAAGAACAGCAGCATAACGTTCCCAATCTTTCTATCCCAGTTCTTCATTGCCCATTTGAAGCAGAAAGTATTGAATCAAGTTATGACACTGTAATAAGAATTATAACTGATGAATCTTTTCAACATGACCAGCAGAATATATTGAATCAGATTAATAGTTTTGATTATAAAACTTTGATATTCCTCCCGAATATTAGAAAGATAACTATTAGGACAGACGAGTTTGATAAGGTCATAGAGAAGGTAAATAAAGAAAATAAAAAAATAGAGATACATAAAGGAGGAGAAGTTGAAAAATACTTATTCTATCAAAATCCAGATGAGCCATATATCAAAGTAGGGAAAAATGAGAAAAGAAAAATCAGGTCTTCGGTCGCAATTTCTTTAGACAAAGAACCTGACTATTCAGAAGATAAATTATATTGCTTTTTTCCAATTAGAAACTTTTCTACACAATTGAATTGTTTAATGCACGCTACTTTTGATTTGAATACAAGTAGGGATGACGTGCCCTTAAATGATATTAACAAGGCTGTATTTGAGCATTTATTAAAGTTTGTTAAAACAATAAGTGAGAAGGAACTCATATTCCAAAATGATAGACTATTGGCTATTAAAACTTTAACACCTACTGATAAGAAAAGTAAATTGTGGAACGAGAATGGCTTTAATTTATTCAAGTACTACTTGGAACTTCTCAAGTTCTGTAAGGCTATTCCAACTGTAAATGGAGATTTTGTTTCAATAGATGATAACCCTAAATTGCTGACTTCAACTTTTCCTGATTGTTTTACCGGTGAAGAATTTGAGGATTTAATGGAATATTTACCTACCACAGATAATGATGATTTATTAAAGGTACTTGCTGAGAAAAATGATGTTCAATTGGAATATAGTGATGAAGAATTGTGCAAAATAATTAGTCGTGCTGCAAGTAGTTGGGATACACAAGAAAAGATCGAAGCATTTATCTGGTGGGGGCAAACATATAAAAATTCTAACTTCTTGCCGAATTTATTAAAGAGTACACAAGATAGTTTTATAAAGGCAAATGAAACAGTGTACTTTGTGCGCGGTAGGAAGCTCAACATTCCTGAGTGGGCTAGAATAACTCAGCTGGATATAGAATTTGAAAAAGAATTAAAAAGACAATTACAAGAAATCGAAAGAATAAAAGAGGATTTAGCAGATGAAGATATTCTCGAGAGGGTCATCTCACGAAACTCGGGAAGCGGTTGGAATAGTCTAATGCCACAGTTGAAATTTAGAGATGCTGATTCGGCAACTATTTTATCTCCTGTGAATAGTTCAGTTGATAATTATGAAAAGGCTAAAAAATTTACTAAATGGTTATGGGAGAATTATTCTTCCAATACAAAATGGCATCCCCCTGAAGAAATCAGGTTCAATTTACCTAGCATAAAAGAAACTGTTGAACGTTCGAACAATTTATATTTCGATAAACAATATGGTAATGCGTTAGGTGATAAATTATTTATAGACGACAGGTATAAAGCGTTTGTGAAAATTAATCAAATTGGAGTCGATGATGATAGAAAAGTTGATTTAAGATTGTTTGTCGAAAAACTTGGTGTACATAAATTCCCTCAAATCAATAAAAGAATCATTAGTGACGATCAATTTAAAAAAATATTTTCTGAAAAATATTTATTTAAAAAACTACCAGGAAATGATGTGGATGAAAGAAATCCAAAGCTTACTAGCATAGAATTTAATACCATAGACAATCTAAAAGAAATATTGGAAAAAATGTCTATAAAAGATATTGTGTTTTGGATAAAATCAGATGCTGAATTGCAAGAAGAGTTAAATCAGAAACATTCCGGTATTGTGTCATTCCATTATACAGCTAGAATACAAGCAGAAAGATATCATCGGTATTCGGATTATATGCAGAGTTATATCAAATTTATTTTTGAGAATACTAAATGGTTTGAAATTGACAGAGAGAAATTTGCTCCAAATCAATGTATATTTTCATATCCCGGCTTAGATATTTCAAGTGTTTCTGCAACAATCACGAACCAACATATCAAAGAGCTTGCTGATGGGGTGGGAATAAAACAAAAAGAATTAAAAGAATTCTTGGTTAAAATAGGTGTAAAGGAAAAAATAACAGAACTGCAATCCAATGATTTTTATAGCGTTCTACTAAAGTTGCCACTATTAGATCAGAGTGGACAAATATCTGAGAAAATTTACCGTGAAATCGTAGAGTTAGATGCAAACCCATTTAAAGATTCCAGACAATATAATGAGTTTGTTAATCGAGGAATGGTATTTACACAAAACCGTAACGGAAAAAATTATCACCCTGCAAAAGAATCTTATTTTAGCAGCAGCATCCAAGTTAATGTTGGTAATTACCACATTATGAGAACTCCTTTAAGAAACGGCACTTTTGAAATATTCAATAGCATCTTTGGTGTTAATGAGTTCAGGGAGCGTTATCATGTCGTTCAAGAAAGTATTAATTTTCATGAGGATAATGCTTTATTTCAAAGTGATTTTATTGATTTTATTGGTTACGCTAGAGCGTGGGGCGAAAAAAATACGAATATTAAAATGCGAATCGATAATATTCGGGTGAGTTTAGTTTCCCAAGTTGTGTTAGTTGATAATGGAGTTGAACAAACTGTATCAACTGATTATTTACTCATTAAAAACAAGAAGAACTGGTTAATTTATTTAGACTCTTATCAAACAGTGGATTGGCGACAAATTTCAAAATGTATAGAAGAACTATTTGCTCAAGTAGCAAATACGACAAGTAATGAAATACCAAATCAATTAGGAGAATTGTATCGAGATAGTAAAGGCAGAAAATTCTTAGTTGAAAAGCATTTTGGGTCTATTGATGTAATAAATCAAATATCAAAAAGTGCAATTCGCACAAATTTGGCTGAAGTACTTAATTTGATTTATGATTCAGAAGAACTAGACAATATTGATTACAACCAGTTTAATACTATCGATAATTCTGAGCACTTAATTATCTTGTTAAAAAATCATGATACCGATATCGATATCTTAAAAGAAAGAGGTTTTGAATACAATATTGATTTAAGAGCTTACTGGACAAAAAAGATAAAATCATTTATTAGAAAAAATTTTGAAATCTATAAAGCCAACTTATTTGTAAAATATACCGGTTATAGTCAAAGCGAACAGAAAAACTTTATAAAGGATATTAATAAGTTTATAAACTTTAATCCTCAAAAGGATGAAATATCAAATTCTGTTGACTTTGATGTGCTATATTTTATAGCAAATAAATTCCCTGCGATTAAAATGATTAATACTGGAATAGATATAGATGAGGTGTATAACAAAAACTTTGGTCTATTGTGTAGTAAGATTAGTGATTTAAAATTCAATGACTATATTGATGAACATTTTGAGTTAAAATCGTTAGTTTATTTTCTTAATGATGAGTACGTGAACTACATCAATAAACAATTTGAAAAAAATCAAGATAGAAATAAAGTATACAGTTCAGTAACTACAATGGTAACACCTACTTCAGAGATAACCCTGTCGAAAGGAGTTGTAAATCCACTCCAACCTAGAGTAAAAACGAATCAACCTACCAATATTAAACCTCAAACAAGATCATCAATTGAGAGAAGTGATGTTACAAAGAGCAAAAATGGTAAAGATGCCGAAAAGTTAGTACGTAACAAACTAAAGGGCATTTATGATACATTAAGATGGACATCAGAGAATTCGGATATCCCAGCAGAGAGGAATCAATCGTCGATATATGATATGGAATATCAAAAGGATGGAAAGACTGTATATGTTGAAGTCAAAGCTGCGGTTAATCATTTCTATATGTCTTCTGCTGAGTACGATTTTGCATATGAACAAACTGGCTCATATGAGATATATTTAGTTGATTTGGAAAAAAAGGATATTAATGGACCCCATAGCATTGACGAATTTGAAGCGTCAAAAACGGCAACTCAATATAGATTTTCCTATAATATGCAGTAATTTTGATGTTTTAATGAGTTTAGACAGGCTAGTTTAACAACTTTTAAAACTGATTAAACATACCACCATAAGCGATCTTCTAGGGTTATCAGTTTTTCAGTCTACTAGGTGGAATCTTTATAACATGCAATTAACAGCACCTTTGTTTAAAATAAAAAAGATAGAATAGTATTGTTATTACAAAAAAATATTAGTAATAGATCGAAGAGAGGGTTTCGTTAATGTGGCCACATATTTTGGGGAATAGTGGTTTTAAAAAAGTCGTAACAAAATACGGGACCGCTATTACCTCTAAAAAAGGTACTAAACGTTACTATTATTGGGAAGGAGACCCTGATTATATACTAATATTGTTTAATGCAAGCACAGCAGATGGTGATGATGAAACAGTTCGTTATCTCCGGGAGTTTCATCCGAATTTTTCAATTGTTAATCTTATTCCCACAGTAGCAGGAAAACCAGAAAAGTTAACTGAAAAAGACTATCTATTTGATCAAATCAATTTTCAAGTCATTGAGGGAGTATTAAATGAAACGAATATTCCTGTTTGGATTGGTTGGGGAGAATTGATTAAAAAGAAAACTCGCATTCTTTTGCCGAAAGAATTCCGAGAACTTTTGACACAACATAAAGAACGTCTCGTACAAATCGAACGAGGCAAGCCTGGAAAATGGTTTCCAATGCACCCTGCGTTTGCCAAAATAAACATTCCAGTTCAAGAATTGAAACTAGCTAGGTTTGATGTCAAATATGTGTTGAACTATGATTAATAATGTAGGTTAATAAGTTTATATAATTGATGTAAGGTAAAAAATTTTTTGTACTTATCTTTGCAATCCTGTTTTACATGGTATATTATGAAATCAATTCAATAATTAAACAGTAACCTAAAGCGAAGCACGCTAGGTACATGTTGCTACCAATCTATATTGGTGGTCATGTTCCTTGCGTGCTTTTTTGTTTTTCGTTACCTGAGAGGAGAATTTGTATTGATAGTAAAAGAAAATGAAATTTCTAAGCAATCGATAATTAAATCATTATCTCGGTGTGCTGAATCAAGCTCTTCTTATAGCATCTCGAAACACATTGTAAAAAATATAATGAAACAATTGGAAAGGAGTGAAAAGAATGAACAAGTCTTTTGAACAATATAATTTTCCTGGGTCAAAACCGAAAAAGGTACTCATTCCTAGAGTTATTGAAGGATTTAAATCAGAAGCTTCTTTCCAATTAAAGCTAGACTTTGGCAATGATTCGAAAAAAGGTCAAAAGAGTCCCTAAAAAGACAACAAGTATAAACCGTTCCTCTCCTGTCAATTATGTTTATATCAACTTGGAGGAGAGGGTTAAATGTCAAAATCTCGAATTTCAAAAATCACATATTCACAAGACCTTTCTGCGGAATCAGCTGTTTGGATACAAAAGCTTGGGTCCTGAAGAAGCAACAGCTTCATATATAGTAACAACATTTTTCATTTATTAAAGCAAAAACATCAGGCAACTTTGAATGACTATCTACAGTTAAATTAATTATCGAGCATACTAATAAATAGACTTGTGATGTTATGGAGGCAATAACCCAAGCCACCAGTATATAAATATTATTTTAGAAACTTCTTAATTAGCCGCTGAGAGATAATACTACAAATATAATACCAATAGTATTTTTCAATAATATAATTCAAACCTTTTGGATTCTTTATTGGTGTTTAAATTAAGTGTATTAGTACTAATCAAGGAATTTCATTCGAAAAATTCTTTTACTTGTTGGTACATATAATTTTTATTTAACCAAAAGGCTTGCTTAACCATAAAATTATCTGTCAAAATATCTTTCATATGCTCAGGTCTATTCTTCCAAATTGCAGGAGAAGGTAGCCTATCTGAATTAATACTCTCATAATAATCCGATTCGGAAGTTGAAGGTCGAATGTGAAGAATTTGAGGACCACTCACTTGGCTCGGCAGATTGTTCTCTATTTTGTAACCTTTCTGATTGGACGTCCTTTTAAACGTTAACTCGACACCATTAAGGAGAGTTTCTTTAATTATTTCCCATGTTTTTTTGACTGTACCCATGAGCTCGTTTTCTGGCATATACCAAAATTTTGCACCCTTAAATATCTCTCCTTTTGGTGTTTCCTCGTAAACGACTAATAAGAATTTTGTTGTTGAAAGATAGTCATACACTCTAGTATCTTCCCAATCAAGGTTAGTAATATCTTTAATGAAGCTAACATACGATTCAAGTTTAAATCCTTCAGTTGTGATTCTGTTTTCGGATGCTTTCTTTTTCTGATAAGAATTTACGGTAACTATTTTTACAGCAATTCCAGCCTTCTTGAACTCATCTGTTTCTTCTAAATCACCATTTAGATTAAACATCTTCTGCGCAATTAG
Source organism: Pseudalkalibacillus berkeleyi (assembly GCF_021608225.1). NCBI lineage: Bacteria > Bacillati > Bacillota > Bacilli > Caryophanales > Fictibacillaceae > Pseudalkalibacillus > Pseudalkalibacillus berkeleyi. The sequence continues at coordinate 2,930,659 of NZ_JAKIJS010000001.1, read as the reverse complement.
CCGTGAACTTGCTTTGTCATTTTTTTTCTTAATTTTAACGCCAAATTTTTCTGCTAAAACTTCTTTTTCCATATTGTAGAACGGTTTAAACTGATTGAGAATGATTTGTTCAAACGTCCTGTGTTTTAACTCGGATAAATCTTTTATAACATGCTCTTGAGTCCCATTTTGCTTAGCGTCGCTTTTTTTATGTAATTCAGGATAGTCTGTTTGATAAGAAGCGTAAGTAATCGAACTCTTTAATTCACCCTGTACAATTAGCTTCGTTATTTCCTTCATGTAAGTAGGTCTTAAAGAAAAAGCTCGTCTATGCGCTTTCTTATCACTAAACGGTTGCTTTGTTTGGTTCTTGTCAGTTTTACTTCCTTTTGTCACTGCTCCAAGGTATTGTGTCATACCTTCGGAAATGTCCTCAGCCCTCCCCTGACGAATCATATCCATAATAATGTTCCAATCATTTTCAATGATTGCCAAATCATCATCTGGTAAGTCGTTCAAATTAAAAAGAATAGAGTGGGTCATATAGAAATCTGGATATATTGGGTATTCCTTTTCTTCGAATTGATAATAATCAACTGGATTATATTTATATAACATGAGTTCTACAAGCTTTGACTTTTTTAAAAAGGAAGAATTCTGAAAATCCCTCTTATATTCTTCATTGAAATCAAAAATATTAAGAACTAATCTTTCTTTGGCACCCCAAGAATTTTCTTTTTTGAAGAGTTTAAGCCCAGCACATTTGAGTTCTACACCAAGATTATTGAAATCAGCCTCTGGTCGACTGTTATTCTCTAGCCCGAACCAATCTTTTTCAACTGCATTCCCAAGCCAACCTTTATTTCTTGGGCTAGCGTACCACTTATCGACATTCTCCTGTGTTACAAGGTCCTTTATCATTTTTCCAATAGCAGCTTCACCATGTTCTTTTATTTCTCTAATTGTTTTATATTCTCTATCCATCGCCATCTCCCTAATAGTAAATTTTAATCTTCTGTTCATGTTCAACTTTATTATAAAATACCTTCAAATTTTTGTCTGTATAGGTTATAATAATTTAGTTATACGATATCCCGTATTTTTTGGAGGAGCAAAAGGCATGATTAAACTACGTTTGAATGAAATTCTCAAGGAGAGAGAAATGCGCCAAAAGGACTTAGCAAAAGCTAGTGGGCTGCGTGAAAGTTCTATTAGTGATATGGTTAGAGGCATCCGTTCAACAGTGAACTTAGAACAACTCGAGAAGGTAATGGATTGTTTGGAAATTACCGATTACAACGAAATCTTTGAGAAAGTTGAGGGAAAAGTGAATGTCTAAGTATAAAGTATTTTCAATGTTTGACGGGGTTGGAGGCTTCGTAGTAGGTCTTGACAACGCCAACTTAACACTCAAAGAGACGTTCTTTGAAACAACAAACACTAATCAATTTGAACCATCTCGTAAATCACAAGATGCCTTTGAAGTAGGTGTCTATAATTATCCGCATATTCAACACAGTAATGATGATATCATACAGGTTTCAAATAAATATTTCGAGGAAATGGAAGCCCAAGGTGTAAACATGATAGTTGGTGGGTTCCCTTGCCAAGACTATTCTGTTGCTCGTTCTAAAAAACATGAAATGGGTATCGTAGGAGAGAAAGGTGTTCTCTTTTGGGAAATCATCCGTGCAGTTAACCATATTAAACCTGAATATTTGATTTTAGAAAACGTTGACCGTTTATTAAAATCACCATCTTCACAACGTGGACGAGACTTTGCAATCATGCTTGGGGCATTTGCTCAACTTGGTTACTCTGTTGAATGGCGTGTGATTAACGCTGCAGATTATGGGCGCGCTCAACGTCGCCGGCGTGCGTTCTTTTATGTGTATCGAAATGACACACCATTTGCCTTGGCGATGGATGAAAAGTATGGCAACCTTATGAAAGAGGAAAATGTAATGACATTTGATGAAGCAACTTTCGATAACTATATCTTTCAACATGGATTGTTCGCTCGTCAATTTCCAATTGAACAAGAGGCTTACAAGAACCGTCACTACTCAGATACATTGTCTGATAAAGACATCATCAACGAAGAGTATATTGTAGACATTTCTGACAATTTTACAGGTACTATCTGGAATACTGGTATTATGCGTTACGGTCAATACTTCACGATTGATACGGTACCAGTTAAGGAAGAACCAAAGACCTTGGGGGAAATTGTTCGGGAAGCGAAAGAATATTATGTACGAGAACATGGTGAAGAAGCGTACAACCAATATATCGCAAATTACCAGTTGGACGATGACGACCCAAAGCTAAAAAAGTTTGAATACTTACGTGGTCCTAAAAAAATTGAGCGAGAAACTGATACGGGGCATAAATACACCTTTAGTGAAGGTGGGATGAGTCCGTATGATTCTCTTAACTTGCCGGGACGCACAATGCTTACAAGTGAAGGCTCTGTAAACCGGTCAACACATTTGCTTAAAGTCGATGGAAAATACCGACTGCTTACACCTATTGAAGCTGAATTATTGCAAGATTTCCCACCAGACTGGACAAAATTCAAAAAAGATAGTCTTGAAAATGTCCATGAGGTTTCAGACCGTATGCGTTTGTTCTTCATGGGGAATGCCTTAGTTACAGGAATCGTTGAACGTATAGGAATTGAGTTAGGAGAAATCGTACGTGAGTACAATACAGTAAAAATTTAAGTTAATAATGTTTGTTTTCTTTAAAACAGAACAAAAACATATAAGACATAATGTTGGTTATTAATACAAGATTAAAAAACTCACAGTAACTCTACTGTGAGTTTTTTTATAAAACAACATTCTCTTAGAATAAATCCATTTTATGTAAATTATATAGTATACTAAATACATAAACTCAAATAATCTAGTCCAACTGCTGACTATGAACGAAAGGGTTTAACAATTGATGAATAATATGATTTGAGGTGATTATGGTTGATTGAAGATAAAGAAGTTGTAATGATGCAGTCTGCATATCGAAAATTGTATGAAGTTGAAAATACGTTACGGAATTATATTGCAAAACATATGACAGATTATTATGGTCCACTTTGGTTTAATAAAGCCCCTAAACTTCTTCAGAGAAAGCCACCAAAAGCACTATTAGAAAACCTCTATATTTATGAACTGGAACGATCTTTTCTTCGTATTTATCCACCTTTTAAAGACCTTCCACAAATATTCTATTTACATCTACATATAGTATATCCAATTAGAAATCGTATTGCTCATTGTTATTGTTTAACTCCAGAAGAACATGTTTCATTGTCAAACAGTCACTGTTTGTTACTAAGCTATATAACTAATCCCTAAACTTTACCCCATGTAAAAGTATTCAGATCGAAATAGCTTTAGAATCTGTTAAAAAATACATTTAGTACTATTAAGCGGTCTAAAAAGGGAAATTAACAAGTTTAAATGAAGTTGTTAACGAATTTGAGCTAAAAATGGAATAGATTAATATTAAGGGACATGTGATGGTGCCCTTTCGATAATAGATTGCTTGATAGGTTGTAGTCCAAGGAGAAAATTTAAAACAATTTACATATATCTACTTCACCACTAGATACATTCAAAAAAGTTTCATAGGAGCTATAGATAGACCAGATTTAATTAGCTGCTACTTATATAATTCGGATTAAATGTTGACTAATCAGCATTTTTGTGGAATAATTCGTATTAAATAAATGTGGCTGCTAAATATAGCTGCTAAAAAGGAGACGGTTTTTATGGTAAGAGTTAATACTAATCTTAGAGTTGCTACATCTTTTAATCCAACTAAGAAGAGTCACAGTATGGAAATATATGATATGTGTAAAAAAATAATGAATGATAAGATTACATTGCCTTTGTATCAGCGTGATGTAAGTTGGACACTAAAGAAATGTAAAGATCTATTTAACTATCAACTCTTTGGGAAAGCACCAGTTGCTCCTATATCCATAAATGAAATAAACAATGGAATTCCAATTCCTCAAATTTCATTTATTGATAGAGAATTAGTACCTAATGAGAGGATAGCTAATGCGCATCTTTCAATTGTAGATGGGCAACAACGTTTAACCACAAATTTTAAAGCTTTTACGAACCATCCAGACTTCAGCAACTTAGTTTTAGATGTTTCTAGGGCAAAGTTTAGGATTATTGAATCTGCCCCATCCAATTCACAAATTCCAGTAGGTATTCTATTAAACGAGGATGACAGTTTAATAGAAGAGTATCTTTCCGAGAGAGATTTAATTCCGAGTCTCTACACTGTGTTAGTCAAAGTTAGGAGTAAAATTCATAGCTATAGCTACACAATAAATATCGCAGAAGACCTTACCGAGAAAGAGCAAATTGAGTGGTTTGAAATCTTAAATAATGCAGGGAGTAGGGTCACTACCATTCAAATGGCTTTTTCTAAACTAAAAGTGCACAATTTAGATATTTACAAAGAATACACAAGACCTTTTAAGGAAATTTTAAAAAGTTATGGGGTGGATGAGTTATTTAGCCCCTTTACAACAAACGTTTCTTACCCTATTGCGGCACTGAATGCACCGTACGAAGTAGTAGTGAAGAATAGGCACCATAATAACAACCATGCTCCTATTCCATCAGATACAAAGGAAGACATATTGGTGAAATTAGATATTCCTGTATTAAAGAATATTATATCTAGATCCTTAAACTCATTAGAGTTGACTATGAGATTCTTAGATGATAATTCACTTTTAGATAGAGTAAACAGAGTGGATTATATACTGTATCTATCGGGGTTCTTTGCTTACAGTGATTTTGAAGGAATAGAAGATATACCAGAAAATATTATGCAAGAATTGGTTCAATGGGTAGATGAAGTTAATTTTAAAAACCAAACCAACACCGCTCGCCGTAAAATTTTCACTGACTTATTAAATCAAATAACCGTGTTGACTTAATCTCATTAAGTTACTGATGTTTTCTACCATTTCAAGCTAGTAACAAGAATCAAACGGGTAGCATACTAAGTTAATCCTTGGGTGCTGCCCATTTATGATTTATGAGCTTTTTTCGCTTTTAGAATGGTCCGCGTTGTACAAATGCTAGACTTATTTAATTATACCTTCAACTCTCATAGTAGGCATTGATATTGCCAAAGACAAACACGTTGCACGTGGTCAGGATGACCGAGGCATTGAGTTCGGGAAACGCATGATTTTTGAAAACCGAATACACAGCTTTCAAAAGCTAGTGGACTGGGTAGAACAACACAGGAAACAACATGACAAGCGTCATGTCATATTTGGGGTTGAACCTACTGGTCATTATTGGTTTAGTCTTGCATATTTTCTTAGAGCGAAGGGGTATGACTTTGTCGTTGTGAACCCTATTCATGTTAAGAAAAGTAAAGAGCTTGATGAAAATTCCCCTACCAAAAATGACACGAAAGATGCCCGTGTGATCGCACAGTTGATTAAGAATGGGCGATACTCTGTACCTAATCTCTGGAACCGAGGGGACGGTTCCTCTGGACTACATTATTGAACCAAAAGAACCGTCCTCCTGGCCATGTTGGGCCTTTTAGGCCAAGGTCGGTACCAAAGGCTTTCAGCCGCAGAGCAAACTAGTTCACACTGGTGGTTTTGATTTTCTTAAGAATAGAATTGAATTAACCCTTCCTTGTTTTACAATATTTAGTTGAATGATGATATAATTATAGTTTGTTAGTTCATTAAACATGTGCTTCTTGGAGGTATATTTATGAGTGAAGACATTTCAAAAGAAATAGTTTTTGAGAAACTATTTAATGCATTTAACTATGGAAATTTAGGTATGTTTATTGGAGCTGGATTTTCTAAGGCTGTTATTGGAGATGATTTTCCACCAGCTCTAGGATGGTTTGAATTAATTAAAGAAGTAAGTGAAAAATTTGAGATAGAATTCCCGAATGATGATGAATTAATTGGTGTTTCATTACCTGAGTTAGCAACTTTAATTTGTAAAAGGTTAGCGATTAAGCGGAGTATTGATTACATTGAAGCTAAACGCCTATTTAAAAAAGAGATTTGTAATTTATCTAACTGGCTCCCAAGTGAAAAAAGAACAAAAGAGTTTAGAGAAATTTTTGATATTTTAAGCCCATCATGGATAGTTACAACAAACTATGATTTGGTTCTAGAGACCATTCTTACCGGGAAGAGCAAGAGTCTTGGCCCAATGAATTATCTATCAGCCCCTAAAAATATTATTCCGATTTACCATCTACATGGGACTAGATTAGATTCGGAATCAATTATTATTACCCAAGAAGATTATATTCCACTCTTTCGGCCTAATGAATATAGGCAGTCTAAATTATCAATGACCATTAGAGAATCAACTACCTTAATTTTGGGTTACGGCTTAGGGGATGTTAATGTTTTGTCGGCCGTTGATTGGTCAAAAAATATTTATACAGAAAAAAACGAATACCCTTATGAAATAATACAAGCTCTCTGGACTTCATCACCAAAAGAGGAAGCTTATATAGATGAAAATGGAAATATAATTATTGAAATAAGTGATTTAGAGGATTTGTTAAATGAGTTAATAGTCTATATTGTTAACAAACAAGAAGAATATGACAGACAACTACTTCAATTAAGTAAGTTAATAGGAAGGCTTGAAGGAGAGAATGAAGAGTTTATACAGTCTTTTATAGATAAAAGAGAAGTAAGATTAAAATTAATAGATGTATTATCTAGATTTGAACATCATATGATTTCTCCATATATACAGTTTCTTACAGTATGTATGGATAAGGTTTGGGAAAAAACATCTGAAAATGGAGCATTTAATATGTACGATAAATATTTAAATATTATTTTAGATGTTATTATTAATTATAATTATAAAAGGATGTCACCTAGGTTATTTCAAATAATAGCACAATCATTAGATAAGGTTTTGTATTATGTAAGCTCCAGCAAGACAGTAAAAGTCTTCGGTGATAGCTGGGATGCCACGGATTCCTGGCATATAAGAAAAAAGGAAATACCAGAAGAAACTATAAATCAGTTATACCATTATTCTAAGCAGAATATCTTAAGCAATCTACGCGCCATGTTAAAAGGTCTAGTGAAAGAAGATTGAAAACCCTTATTTAGATTAATCATACGAAGCACCGGGACGGTTCTCTTGCTTCCTGAACTGTGAATACATAACTTAGAAGCTGAGAATCGTTCTTATGCTTCTCCAGGGAGTTCTCCGAATGAATTACACTTTTAGAAGTCCGTCCGATTTTCTTTTGATATGAATCGTAAAGACGCTCTACGAGCAGTTCATTAGTAATATTAGAAATAAATCAGTTTTTGACGCTTCGTATATAATCAAGTTGGAGTCATCTCTTCGGAGAGGCAGTTGAATATAGTTTATCATTTTGTGTTTGAGGTATTATTTGATAATAACGAATTATGTAATAATGAAATTTTATAGCATAGTAGAAGACAAGGGAACAGACGGGACGGTTGCTCTGGACTATATAATCGAACCACAAGAACCGTCCCTTGACTTGGCGGTTGTCGTTCATTTTGCTCGGGAAGTGACAGGCATCCTAATAAGAAAGGAAAATCATTCCTGTGAAGATACTAGGTGGTGATAAAAGGTATGCAGGCTGACGATGGAAAAGCAACAAAAGCATTAAAAACCACTGCATAAGGCAGTGGTCAGTTGAATCGTATTTATTAAGAGGCAGGTGGAATGATGATGTAATAGACACTTGCAAAGAAAATGAACGCGAATAGTGCAGCGCTATATGCCTTCCATTTGTTCAGATTTTGAGAGACCTCGATGATTTTAACTGAGATGAAATAAATCCAGATTAATGCAATGAATAGTAAACTATTCAATAAGACATTTCCGCTATTTCCTGCATTTATAGATGTGATCGCTGGTAATCCAATAATGATCGGAACGATTGCGAAGCTTGTCAACCTATTCAAAACACGAAGCAACCCGGGACCTCCGAATGCTTTTCCACCGGCCCATAATAAAAAGGTTAATCCAACCCGCGTGATAAAAACCATAAAAATACCTATTAAGATTACAATTAAAAATGCGATCGATTGCAAAACTGGCGAGTCAAACTCAATATAAGCAGAGGGCATCTGAAAATAGGAAATAATTCCATGGCATACCCCGACAAGTAAGGTGAAAATGGCAGCCCACCTGGAATATACTTCAGATTGTATAATGGTTGAAATAGACTCTTTCTTTAATAGGAGAGTATTAAAAATAGTTGACAATGATTCCATTTCTTTCACCTGCTTCTAAATTCTATGTAGTTAAGGGAAAGGGTGAAGGAATCTTCACCCTTTCTTTTAAAACTGCCAAGGAGTGATTGCCCAGATAAGTGTCAAAGCACTCACCACAATAACGACAACTGTCCCAATCACACTGTTGTATCTCGCTGGATTAACATCACTCCAGCCATGGATCAGCTCAATTAACTTATGGTCCTGCTGAGTAGTAAGTCTGTTCTGGAAGCGCGGCATTCTGTTCGTGATGATCGATACAACAATAAGCACGATGAATGCGATTGGCACACACAGCATAGCACCTGATAAACCAAGACTGTCTGTTAACGCATGTCCGCTTACGACGATACCCGGGAAAACAAAAGGCGACACAATAACATACAAAAGCCCTGCTACGACTACTGAAGTAATCGCACCAAATTTATTCGCACCTTTCCACCATACACCCATTAAAATGATCGGTGCATTTGTAACAGCTGCTAATCCAAATGCCCAGAGAATACTTACTACAAGGAAGGCAGGTGGTTGAAGAGCTAATAGAATACTAACGATACCTCCGAGTGCAATTGCAAAATACCCAATTCTCATTTTTGCTTTATTTGTGATGTTCGGAACTAATGTTGTAATAATATCCTGAGAAAGTAAAGCACCGATCGCTAACAGATTACCACTAAGAGTTGATATACCGGCTGAAATAGCTCCGGCAATTACTAATGCTGTTACCCAATCTGGATTGTAGACAAGGTTTAAGATAATCGTTAGTTTGTCTGCATCAGCAGCAGAGATAATATTTCCGTTTGTATTATTAAAAAACACGCCTGCAAATCCCATTGTGTAGGTAGCAGAAAACACAAGTCCAAGGATCAACGCGAACCATACCATAGCCTGACGCGCACTCTTTAGACTGGAGGCAGTATAGATACGCATTGCAAGGTGAGGCAATCCTAATGAACCTAACGTTAAGGCTGGAATGATTGCGAAATACCATTTCACCCCAAATTGATAATCAAAAAAGTCAGGAACAGCTTCTAACATGGAAGGCACCATGTCAGCATATAAAAGCGGTGGGAAATACCAGCCAGTAGAGCCCATAGCCTTCATGATCGCACCGAGGGGGACGATGAACATTAATGCGATGATAACCATTTGAATGGCTGCGTTATTTGTAGCACCTCTCATACCGCCGATGGTAACGTATCCAGTTATTAATAAACCACCTACGAACAACCCGGTCATATAAGGAATGCCAAATAGCAACTCGAAGGTTTTGGCAATACCAATCATTTGCCCTAAAGCATACATAATGGAAATTAAGATCATCCAAAGTGCAACAATAACGGCTGCTGATCTACCGTACCTTTCCTTAACAAAGTGTGCGGGAGAGTATGCACCCATTCGTCGCAAACACGTCCCGTAAATAATCGTGATAAGCGGTATAGCCAAAATCATCTGAATCCAAATAAAAACGAAAGGTGCTTTCAAGTTTAAAATAAGTCCTGTTACCCCTAAAAAAGTTGCCAAGCTCATATATGTAGATGCCATAGCTAAACCATTGGTTATCGGCCCGACTCCTCCACCAGCAACATATAAATCTTCTACCGATTTACTAGCCCGGTTAGAAAACCAACTTATAAAGTAGAACAGCACAAAAGAAGCAGCTACTATACCGATTCCTATGATTGGATTTTCCAATTGCCAGGTTTGTTCCATATTAAACGACCTCCTTTTCCTGCTGATGTTTTGCTCTTTGTTGATTTAATTCGTCTTCTTCGGCAATTGCCTGATCGATGTGATTTCCTACTTTACCGGCGATTAACGTCAAGAAAAATACACCAAACCAACCGACCAAAACAGGAACGATATACATGATTGGAAAACCGAAAAGATTACCTTCAACCGGGAAAATCGAAAATAATAATCCCATATGCCCAGTCACCAAAAACAGTCCTGATAGAATAATCGTAAACCAAACCTCTTTTTTATAAGCTCCCATTGGTACCCACCTTTACTATGTAAAAATTATTGATTATAAAGCGCTTACATTTTTTGCTGAAATACTTATACAACGGGCTTCTGATTGAACGCTCAATCGTTATAAAGTAGAAAATTTTTTTATAATCTTATTGCTATTTAATTTTTGTTCATACTCAATGTAATTTGAAGCTGACTGAACGCTCATTCTAAATAGAGACGTTTATGGTGCTTAAAACTTACAACATGGTTGGCACTTATTATATTTTCTGTTTCCCCCTTCTATAATTTTTAGAAAAATCAAAATATTATCAAATACAAGTATACACAAAATTGTCATTTTTGTCATAGGTAATTAAATTTTTTTGTTTTAATCAAATTCGACATGTGACAGGGACTCATATTTAATATGAAATTTGAATACTACAATCCTTACCTTACAGACCGATCATGCTTTTTAGGTGGGAAAGGGATCAAGGAAATATGAGGATGGTTACTATTAAAAAACTATGGGCTATTATAAATATATTTTTTAAAATTATCTATTTAATCGCAATTCTCCTGTCAGTTATTATTGTTGGTGTATTGTCATACAAAGGTTTAACAAATAGTACAGAGTTGATAAATACAGTAGGTAGAGTCAAAAATTATTTTAAAAGGTCAGTGTCCAAATTGTTATCAAGAAACAAAGTTTTATTTAAAAGATATAAAATAAGAAAATATTACACTAATAATAATTCATCACACATTTATTACGAATACAGTGATCTCATTCTTTACTCTGATAATAGATTATTATGTTTTAGTGGCTAATTATTTTTTACTTTCTATCTAACAAAAATAAAGCATGGGAACGATTCGAATCGTCCCCATGCTTTCTAGACATTATTTATGAACTGAAAATCCGTTTTCTTCTTTTACGCCGTGTTTTTCTGTAAATTCATCTAGCAGTGCACGTACTTCCTCGGTGGTTTCTGTTTCCATGAGTTGATTCCTTAATTGTCCGGCTCCTCGGAATCCTTTGACGTATATTTTAAAGAAGCGGCGGAGCGGTTTGAAGAGTCGTGGCTCGAGTTCTTCGGAATATTTATCATGAAGGTCAAGCTGCAGACGGAGAAGGTCGAGTAATTCTTCGCTCGTATGCTCCTTTTTCTCTTTCTCGAAACAGAACGGGTTATGGAATACGCCTCTTCCGATCATTACGCCATCAATGCCATAATTTTCTGCGAGTTCAAGGCCCTTCTGACGGTCAGGAATGTCTCCGTTGATTGTTAGTAGCGTATGAGGGGCCACTTCGTCACGGAGTTTCTTGATCTCAGGGATCAGCTCCCAGTGCGCATCTACATTACTCATTTCCTTTTTTGTGCGGAGATGGATGGAAAGATTGACAATATCCTGCTCTAAGAGGTGCTTCAGCCAATCATGCCATTCCTCGACTTTCGAATAACCGAGACGCGTCTTCACACTTACGGGTAGTCCTCCTGCTTTGGCTGCCTGAACGATTTCCGCTGCAACATCCGGACGGCGGATTAACCCGCATCCCTTTCCATTCGCTGCAACATTCTGCACTGGACATCCCATATTGATATCAACCCCACGATAGCCCATTTCAGCCATGCCAATACTCATTTGCCGGAAGTATTCGGGCTTGTCTCCCCAAATATGAGCGACGATCGGTTGTTCATCTTCCGTGAACGCAAGACGCCCCTTTACACTGTCTCTTCCATTTGGATGACAGTAGCTGTCCGTATTCGTAAATTCTGTAAAAAACACGTCAGGCCTCGCTGCTTCACTCACGACATGACGAAAAACGACATCCGTAACAGCTTCCATCGGTGCCAGCACAAAAAACGGCTTCGGCAACTCATGCCAAAAATTATCTTTCATAATATATCTGAACCCTTTCCTTTAAGGGAAAACAAATTCCCAAAATTAAAAAGTAAAATGATTTCTGTCTTTTTACAAGTTTGGTTAGATTTCAACCAGTATATACTTTAATCGTATTACATGAAAAGTGCAAGAGGGCAAGACGTTTTGGTTAAATTTAGGTCATATGAACGGAATGAATATTTTGTTTTGATCCGTCATAACAATGGATAAATGAATATTTAATGAGGGTAGCTCGATTGGTGAAAGAAGTTTTTCAAGAAACTTTGGAGGTGGATGGATGCCGAGAATAAATGTGGGCAAGAATGTTCCAAAGAAACCGTTGGATCAAGAGTTGGATTTTGACGTGATGTTTAGGGATGACGGTTATTTTCTTGATGATATACCACTTGAAGAGCTACGGAAACATATGAAACAGACGAAATCATATCACAAAATAAAGCGACGTAAAAAACAATAAAAATCCTAATGATTAAACCCGAGGAGCAAAACAGCTTCTCGGGTTTTCATGTAAACGGATTTCTCAAAACGACAGATAGATTTTGTTATACTAGAGGAAAGACGTCGAGGAGTATGTAGGATGGATTCGAAAAAGATTATTGAACATATGAAAAATCATAAGCCGTCTATTCTGGGCAATCAGGCATTTAAAGAGTTTTCGGTTTTGATTCCGTTAATTGAAAAAGAGGACGAGCTACACGTGCTGTTTGAAGTACGTTCATTACAAATGCGAAGACAGCCGGGGGAAATTTGTTTTCCTGGTGGTAAGGTTGACCCAAAGGATCAAAAAGTCGAAGATACTGCGATTAGAGAAACGATGGAAGAGCTTAGGGTGACAAGAGCGTCGATTACGAATGTGTATCCGTTCGATTATATGGTTTCTCCATTCGGTACAATCGTGTTTACGTTCGCAGGCTTTTTGAATGGTGAAGCTTCAGAGTTGAATCCAAATCCAGATGAAGTGGAAGAAGTATTTACGGTCCCGCTTTCCTTTTTTAAAGAAAATCATCCAGAAATTCATCACGTGAACTTTAATGTAAAGCCGGATGATACCTTCCCATTCGATCTCATCCCGAATGGCCGAGACTACGATTGGTCAGCGAGGGCGTTTGAAGAGTACTTTTATCGATATGAGGACAAAGTCATTTGGGGAATGACTGCGCGAATTCTCTATCATTTTGTTGAAAAGTTAAAAGAAATAGATTGAGGAACCGCATGATGTCCTAGCATGTGGTTTTTCTTTTGTTCACGATGAATACTTAGATGATAAACTTGTAGATAGTTATGAACGTGAAGGGGATTCATTGTATGAAGCAAGTAATCAAAATCTTACTCATATTTGTTGGCACAGTCTCGCTAATCCTTGGCGTAATAGGCATTATTCTACCATTAGTTCCGACTACACCATTTCTATTACTGGCAGCTGCCTGTTACGTAAGAAGCTCTGAGCGTCTTTACAACTGGTTAATGACAAATAAGTGGTTCGGATCATATATACAAAACTATAAAGCAGGTAGAGGTATACCGCTGAAAGCAAAGATTACGGTGCTATTGATGATCTGGAGTTCAATGCTTTATTCTGCAATCTTTATCGCTTCCCATCTATTTTTGCGTATTGGATTTATTTTTGGAGCATGCTTTTTCACTGTAGTCATTTCTTTAACGAAAACCTTGAAGCACGAAGATACGTAAATGAGAAGTACAAATGTTCCACGTGAAACGATTTAGGTACCAGGAACTGGATGATTCCTTGAGTCTTGTGGACGAAAGCGCTTCAAATGGTTTATAATTATAAGATAATAGTAAAAATTCTAATCTATCTTTTACAACTAATACACAAGCAATTTAAATTGGATTGAAATAGAAAAGGTTGTTCCTAATTTCGCCTTGCATTTTATGACATCTGAGCAGGAGCGCCTACTTTTTTGCAAATAAACGATATAAGGATGGGTAGCATGAGCAGCATTCAGAAAAAGACAGACGTGATCTTAATTGGTGCCGGAGTCATGAGTGCGACTTTGGGATCATTACTCAAACAGTTAGTACCTCAATGGGAAATCAAAGTCTTTGAGAAACTCGAAAAAGCAGGAGAAGAAAGCTCTAACGAATGGAATAATGCAGGGACGGGACATGCTGCATTATGCGAGCTGAACTACACGAAAGAAGATGCAGACGGAACGATCGATATCAGCAAAGCGCTGAAAATTAATGAACAATTCCAGCTTTCACGACAATATTGGTCTTATCTTGTAAACAAGGGATTGATTCGCAATCCGCAGGAATTCATTATGCCACTGCCACATATGAGCTTGGTGCACGGTGAAAGTAACGTAGATTATTTGAAAAGACGTTTTAAAGCGCTTTCAGGTAATCCACTTTTTAATGGCATGGAATTTTCTGATGACCCTGAAAAATTGATGGAATGGCTTCCGCTCATTATGGAAGGTCGTAAATTAGATCAGCCGATTGCTGCAACGAAAATCGATTCAGGAACGGATGTTAACTTTGGCGCTTTAACGCGTAAGATGTTTGACCACCTAAAGGGTGAAAACGTAGAGATCAACTATAAGCATAGTGTTGAGGACATTAAACGTACTGCCGATGGTTCATGGGATGTGAAAGTACGGGATTTGGATGCTGGGAAGATTGAGCATCACACAGCCAAGTTCGTCTTTATCGGTGGTGGAGGTGGAAGTCTACCATTACTTCAAAAAACCGGGATTCCTGAGTCGAAAAATATTGGAGGCTTCCCAGTAAGCGGACTGTTCATGGTATGTAACAATCCTGAGGTTATTAAACAACACAATGCGAAAGTGTACGGCAAAGCGAAGGTCGGTGCGCCTCCTATGTCTGTACCACATCTGGATACAAGGTATATTGATAATAAAAAATCCTTGTTGTTCGGACCGTTTGCTGGTTTTTCACCAAAGTTCTTAAAAGCAGGTTCGAATATGGATTTAATCGGTTCTGTAAAACCGAATAATGTTCTAACGATGTTGTCAGCCGGATTAAAAGAGATGGGATTGACGAAATACTTGATCCAGCAAGTATTGCTATCTGCTGAAAAACGTATGGAAGAAGTACGTGAATTCATTCCGGAAGCGAAAAGCGAGGATTGGGACATTGTTGTTGCCGGTCAACGCGTGCAGGTCATTAAAGATACAGAAGCTGGCGGTAAAGGAACACTTCAGTTTGGAACAGAGGTTGTGAGTGCTTCTGACGGCTCGATTGCAGCACTTCTCGGAGCATCACCAGGTGCTTCTACAGCTGTACACGTCATGCTCGAGGTTTTACAAAAATGCTTCCCAGAGCATATGCCTGAATGGGAATCAAAAATTAAAGAAATGGTTCCATCTTATGGTGTTTCTTTAGTGGACAACCCTGAGCTGTTTGAAGAAATCCACGCATCTACCGCTCATACGCTTGGACTAGATGAAAAAGAACTCGTTCAGAGTTAACAAATAAATTCATGTTTTCTTAAAGCCTTCAATCTAATTTGAGATTGAAGGCTTTTTAATTTTTTGTAATAGTTGAATGTTGCCATTTTCGGCAACTTTTTTTATGGATTGTTATAATAAAAATAACAAGTATTTGAGGAGGGTGTCGGTTGGAAAAACGAATTGCACTACATAAAGAGGAGTATATCGAGCAACTGAAGGATTTTTTACGTATTCCAAGCATTTCAACAATTAAGGAACATAAAAAAGATGTGGTTAAAGCTGCAGAGTGGCTGGCAGAATCACTTCGAAAGATCAATATGGAGAATGTAGAAATCATTGAAACAGAAGGGCACCCAGTCGTTTATGCAGACTGGCTGCATGCTGAAGGAAAACCGACTGTTCTGATTTATGGTCACTATGATGTTCAGCCTGTTGAACCTCTAGACCTATGGGATTCCCCACCATTTGAGCCCGTGGTGAAGGATGACAAGATTTATGCAAGAGGGGCAACCGACGACAAGGGACAGTTATTCATTCATGTGAAAGCACTTGAGTTATTGATGGATGAAAACGGTGAGCTGCCTGTGAATGTAAAGTTCTGTATAGAAGGGGAAGAGGAGCAAGCAAGCCCGAATCTGCCACCATTCATTGAACAAAATCAAGAGCGGTTAGCTTGTGATGCTGTGGTGATTTCAGATACTTCTTTTATTGAAGAAGGACAGCCTGCGATTTGTACATCGTTACGAGGTGCGCTTGCTATGGAACTCACTGTAACAACAGCGAATTCAGATCTCCATTCAGGTGTTTATGGAGGCGGTGTTCCTAATGCCGTTCATCAACTCGTTCGAATTTTGGATTCGTTACATGATCAGGACGGAAAGGTAGCGGTTGAAGGATTTTACGATGGTGTACCCGAGCTGACAGATGAATTGAAGCAAGAAGTAGCGGCGATACCTTTTGACAAGGAAAAGACGAAAGAACAACTAGGTCTTGATGATTTTTACGGTGAGCAAGGCTTCACATTCCAAGAACAGACTGGAATTCGTCCAACGCTAGAGATTAACGGAATGAAAGGCGGATTTGCGGACGAGGGGTTTAAAACGATCGTTCCATGTCAAGCGAATGCGAAAATGAGCTGCCGCCTAGTTGGAGATCAAGATCCTCAGTACGTATATGATAAAATTCAGCAGCATATCGAAGCGAACAAGCCCGCTGGCACACGAGTCGAAATGGTGCAGTATCTTAAAGCTAAGCCAGTCTCGCTAAATTCCAATACACCGATGATTACCAAAGCAGCTGATGCATATGAATCCGTATACGGTAAGCGACCACTCTTCCCTAAGGAAGGCGGGTCAATTCCGATAGTCGAAGTGTTTTCAAGGGTGCTTGACGTTCCAGTCGTCATGATGGGATTCGGATTACCCTCCGAAAACCTCCATGCACCAAATGAACACTTCCACCTCGAGAATTTTACGAAAGGGATCGAAACCGTTTGTAAATACTTGAAGTCGTTTTAAGGAAGTGTGTGGCTGATGATCGATAAATCTTGAGTTTTGCACGATAAAATTAAGGTTTTGCACGATAAATCCTGAGTTTTGCACGATAAAATTTGAGTTTTGATCGATAAAATCAGATGAAACCCAAAGGGTCCACTAACGTGGCATTCCTTTGGGTTTTTTATATGGAATTCGGTAGTAAGATGGTACTGAATTCCCCGAGTAGGAGCGAAAGTTCCACAAGTTGCAGCGAAAGTTCCCCGAGTAGGAGCAAAAGTTCCCTGAGATGAATGCTTTTCAACGATCCTCTGCATAATAGGAAGAATGAAAAGCTTTGAATGGAAGTGATTTTATATGGGGATTGAACATGAGCATGTACATGACTTGATCGGAGTTGGGATTGGTCCATTTAATTTAAGCTTGGCTGCTTTACTTGATCAAATTCCAGAAGTGGATGCAGTATTTTTCGAGCAGCGTGAGGGGTTTGATTGGCATCCGGGGATGTTAATTGACGGTACGAGAATGCAGGTGCCTTTTTTAGCGGATCTTGTTACGATGGCGGATCCAATGAGTCCTTACAGCTTCCTAAATTATTTGACGGAGCATAATCGGATGTATCGCTTTTATTTTCTACAACGCCTTGAGATTCCTCGGAATGAATACAATCATTACTGTCAGTGGGCCGTAAACAAGCTTGAAAGCTGTCGGTTTAATCATAGAGTCGTTGGACTTGTACACGATGAAAATGAAGAAGTTTTCCGGGTCAAAGTGCTAAATTTGAAAACGGAACAAACAGAAACTTACTTGGCAAAAAATCTAGTGTTAGGAACAGGGAGTATCCCGAGTATGCCTAAATCTTTTCAAGAGCTTGAAGGAGAAAATCTTTTCCACACATCCGAATTCATTACCCATCAAGAAAGATGTAGAAAAGCGAAATCCATCACATTGGTCGGCTCAGGTCAAAGTGCAGCTGAGGTATTCAGAGAACTACTAAGAGAACAAGGGGAAAACGGGTACCGACTCGATTGGATTACACGGTCCAAAGGCTTTTCTTCTATGGAGGAGTCGCAACTAAGTCTCGAGCATTTTTCACCGGATTATGTGGATTATTTTTATCAACTTCCACAAGAAAAGAAAGATCAAGTCTTTGCTGGGCAGGAATTATTATATAAAGGAATCAGCTCACACACGATTACAGATATATATGATTTGCTTTACGAATATTCCCTTGGTGGCCAATCATTAGATGTCGGGCTCCAAGTGTTAACAGAAGTATCGAGTATGGAGAAGTTGGGTGATGGTTATCGATTAAAATGTCATCAGTGGCAACAGGAAGCCGATTTTACACATGATAGCCAAGTCGTCATCGTCGGAACAGGATATCGTCCCAATATACCCGAGTTTGTTCATGAACTAGGTGATTATCTCCAATGGGATGATTGCAATCGATATATTGTTGACTCGGACTATCGATTGAAGCTTGGAAAAGACGTGCCGAATCAAATCTATGTTCATAGTGGCATTTCTCATTCTCACGGAGTAGGATCGACGAACTTAGGATTAGCCGTGCAACGGAATAAAATCATCATTAACCATCTGTTGGGTAAACCGTATTATCCTATGTCAAAGCAATCTATTTTTCAAAAATTCTCAGGAAAAGAGTAGAGCACTTATTTGTGCTCTATTTTCGTGTTCATTAATGGCATTGGATAATTAATCTGCCGTAAAGGAACCCCTTTCAAATAATGATCTAGACCAAAACTGTAAACATTTGCTCTGAAAATAATGAGCATGAACCCACTCGTGTATAGCACAATGCTAATCAAATTTATATTCCCTGAAAGCAAGAAGTTGATATGCATGACAAGGCATGTAATGACTGAGGGTACTGTGAGAAACCCTATAATAATCAAGCTACCTAGAATGATTTGAGCAATTGGAATGAGATAATTTAATGTAATGGTATGCTCTAAGGCGATCCATTCAATGAACCATTTATAAAACCCTGGAACGTCAGGGTTTCCTAATACAGTTAACAAATATTCTTTTAAGAAAACACCAGGGTTAGAAAACCAGCCTTTATCTGTGATCTTAGTTATACCGGCTAACATCCATCCAAAACCGAATAAAATGCGCATAAGCAAGATCGAGACTGAAAAAAATGGATTGAAAATGGATAGCTTCATATTTATTCCTCCTTAACTGTTTATTTCTCATATCTAAAATTGTTTACCTTGGGCAAAACCGGGGCAAAAAAAGACTCCTAATCAAGGAGTGGGATAAATGTTTCCCTTATGAAAAACATTTTACCATAACTAAAATAAATTCGGTATAGAAAAGTTTCTAAGTCAATCTTTCTTTTTTAATTTAACCGCTGTTCCATATACGAGTAACTCTGAAGCGCCTTGCATGACTTGTGATGTGACAAATCTAACGTTAACGATGCCATCTGCTCCGATGTCTTTAGCATCCTCGACCATTAAAAACATGGCACGTTTCCGGGCATCAGTCAACATCTCGGAGTACTCCTTAATTTCTCCTCCAAATAAAGTTCGGAATCCAGCCACGATGTCTTTTCCGAGGTGCTTCGCCTGTACGATATTTCCGCGTACAACCCCTAACATTTCTTCAATTTCATATCCTGTAACCGTCTCAGTATTTACTATAATCATTGTTCTCTTCCTCCTTCTTTTCTCTTAACCGATCTCGAAAGACGCCAATGATTAAGATCAGTGCCCCTATGAACCCAATTGCAATGGCGATTACGAGCAGAATCGAGGCTTGATCTTCTAAAAAGCTAATCTGGATGGAAGAGATGAATCCCATGTAAGCAACAACCAATAGAACGAGAGAGAGAATCACAACATAAGACCCTAACCGAACCATAAAACGACGCCCTCCTTTTTGTCTTACAATAGTGACTTTCTTTAATTTTATCTCGGAGTATCTTAAAACACAATGAGGATGAAATATATGTATGGATTGATTACATCAATTATGGTTGACGTGCAATGGGAGCTATTTTCATACGAAACTTCTCCATTTATCTAAAACATAACGTTTATATTACCGATACAAAGGAGGTGTCTGACATCTTACAACACAGAGAATGGGAGAATAATAACAATGAACAATCGTTATATCATTTTATTAGGCTGTATATTGCTCGTATTAAGTGCATGTAGCAGCAAAGCGGACAATAAAAATTCGAAATCGGATAAAAGTGTGGGTCTTGTCGTAACAGAAAATGGTCTAGGCGATGAGTCGTTTAGTGACTCTGCGCTATTAGGTGTAGAGAAAGCACGAGATGAAGAAGGCGTCTTGTTTGATTATCGAGAGCCTCTTGAAGGAGATCACGAGAAACAAATGGAAGAGCTCATTCAAAATGACCACGACTTAATAATCGGCTTAAGCTTTCGCGTGCAAGAAGCCATGGAAAAGTTAGCTGAAAAGTATCCTGATCAACAATTCGTATTAATTGATTCTGTATCGGATTATGACAACATTACATCCATCACATTTAAGGAAGATGAAGGTAGTTACTTGGTCGGAGTGATTGCTGGCATGCGTACAACTACAAACACAGTTGGTTTTATTGGTGGAGAGAAGATCTCAGTCGTTGAGAAGTTTGAAAAAGGTTTTACAGACGGTGTTAAATCAGTAAACCCAGATGCGGAAGTGCTCGTGGAATACACGAATACGTTTGGTGACGATGAAAAGGGAGCGGAAACAGCAAGAAAACAGATCGAAAATGGAGCGGATTTCGTATTCCCGGCAGCCGGATTCACAGGGATTGGAGCACTTAAAGAAGCTCAGAAACAAGGGATTTACGCATTTGGAGTAGATAGTGATCAATATTATATCGCTGAAGAAGCGATTGTAACCTCTATGCTAAAACGGGTAGACAACGCTATTTATGAAATGGCAAAGCAATTGAAAGACGGCAAAAAATTTACTGGGGAACATAAAGTGCTAGGACTCGATCAAGGAGGCGTTGGTCTTGCACCAATCCGACTCATTGAATTAACAAACGAAGAGCAAGCGATTCTAGAACAAGCTCAAGGGAAGGGGAATTAAGACATGTCTATCGGAAAACGTATATTATTCTATTCTTCAATCCCTCTCGTTTTGAGTTTGTTATTAATTGGTTTCATCATATCTCAAATGGTCGGGATTCAAAAATCAGCTAGTAATGAAGTACAGCTTTTACTCACATCAGAAAGAATGAATGGTGATTTCATTTCAGCTGAGCAAGCTTTAAGCTATTACTCAACGAATGCTTCAGAAGCAAATAAGGAAGCGGCTGTAGCTGCGTTAACAACCGTTAAAGGTGATATTACTGCACTAAAGCCTCATCTAAAAACGAAAGAGCAGCAGGCCTGGTATGATCGAGTGACGATGAAATTTGATACATTATCGACAACTGCAACAAAAGCGCTTAATACAAATGATGTCAACGAAGTGAAAAGACAGGCAGCAAGAACGAGCGGAATTTTAAATGACGTTTTCATGTTAAACCGTTCAGCGAACCAATGGTATGAACTAGAAATGGCAGAGCGAAAAGAGAATATCCAACAACTGATCGTGCTGACGGTTGTTGCCAGTATCATTTTAATAGTACTCTCAATCCTTGCTTCATACATGTTAACGAGAAGGACGGCTAAACCAATTCAAAAGTTAGCCCAAAACGCAAACCGTGTCGCTGAAGGAAATCTAACGGTCCAGCTGGATGATAAAGGTGACCGAAAAGACGAAATTGGCCAATTGGAAAGTGCTTTTCAATATATGGTGACAAGCTTGAAGGAAACGATTCAATCGATTGAAAAAATGAATGTAGAAGTCAACCAATTTAGTAAGGATCTAAACGATGAAGTTAATATTTTAACAGAAGGATCGAAGCAGGTTGCGGGATCTACAGAAGAATTGGCACAAGGTAGTGAATCCATTTCACATGATATTCAGGAGTCGACAACATTAATTGAGAAAATGGCATCCGATTTTCAAGACAATGTCGAATCTACAAAACGCTCTCAATCTCAAAGTGAAGCTGCCTTGCAATCTGTAGAGGAAGGTCAATCTTCCATCACCAATCAACGGAAACACTTAGATGAAAGTGTTGATGCAACTCGAAAGGTTGAAGAATCTGTTCAATCATTCGTTCAATATACGGATCAAATAGAAAATACCGTTCAGTTCGTTAAAGAAATAGCGGAACAGACGAATCTTTTAGCATTAAATGCTGCTATAGAAGCGGCGCGAGCAGGAGAGCATGGAAAAGGATTTGCGGTCGTAGCAGAAGAGGTTAGAAAGTTAGCTGATGAATCCAGCAAAGCTACTGTTCAAATCTCTAAAATGGTTCAACAAATCCAAACCGGTGTTAAAGACATTCAAGTTGTCACAGAGCAAACGATGACACTTTCCAAAGAGCAGCAACAAACGATGGGGCAAACGGAAAGCTCATTTTCAAAAATCAATCAGCAAGTACTCGGCATTCACGACCAACTCATTAGCCTTGTTCAAGGTGTTGAGCAGTCTAATGAAATGGCTGAGCAGATGGCTGCAGCTCAGCAAAATATCAGTGCAGTAGTCGAAGAAACAGCGGCAAGCACTGAGGAAATTTACGCCTCTACTGATCAACAACAGCTTACTTTCCAAGCGGTTCAAGAGAAATCAGAACGGTTAGGAACGTTGATCAAAAGCTTAGAACAGCAGCTAAATAAGTTCAAAATCTAAATCACGTTTGTCGCGAAAGGTATATAAGGACTTAAAGGGGAATATAAACATCTAAATAGAGTTTAGGGGGGCTTGCTATAAAAAGGTGGGGGATTTTTCTCGTCGTATCTATAATCCTACTTGCCGTATACATGTATTTGGACCCTTTCTCAGTAAGCACCGATATACAGGTTACCCCAGTAGAAACAGAGTTGGATAGAGAAAGCACGGATCAGTTGCTAGATGAAATCCAAACAATTTTAGGCGTTTCTTTATTAAGTGATGAGCTGACAACAGATACTGAGGATTCTATTGAGACGGATGGGGATATCCTTTTAGTGACTTACGAAGTGATTGGTGGAGAACTTGAAAACCCACAGCTTGAAAGTGTAGCCCCGGAATTTCAAACGCTTCAAAAGGATGAACATCAACAGCAAAGTCTCTGGGAAACTTTTTCAGAAATGATTCCAGCCGAAAAGCGTAAGATGATTACACATTTCGGCTTTTATACAGACGGACCTGATGATACGTTAGCATACGTCGAACAAATGGATGGTCAGCCAGCTGAGTGGGGGATGTATATTGATGTACAGGATGGAAAGAATGCGTCGATCTTTCCAACGATCGTACATGAGTATGGTCATGTCATGAGCTTAGGGGTTGACCAAACCAATCATATGAGCGATGAGTGCGACACCTTGTCCTTGGATGAAGGATGTGTGGATGAAGATTCCTACATCTATCTTTTCCATAAATCTTTCTGGGAAGATTTGCAGCTTGATTGGGAAGACTCTGTAGACCCGGAGGACTCAGATTCGGTTTACGCTTTTTACGAAGATCGTTCGGATCAGTTTGTGAACGATTATGCGGCGACAAATGTCGTTGAAGATTTTGCTGAATCATTTGCCTATTATGTATTTCAGCCACTGCCATCTGAAACAAGGATTAGGGAAGAAAAGATTGCATTCTTCGATCAATTCCCTGAACTCATCACCTTAAGAGGGGAAATACTCTTAGGTTTAAGAGATTTCTTGATACAGGATTAATGATGACAAAGCGCCTCTAAAGGGGCGCTTTTTTTTATGGGAAATTTTTAGGGATTAAGGCTGGATGATCGATAAATATTGGGTTTTGCACGATAAAAGTCGAGTTTTGCTCGATAAATCCTGAGTTTTGCACGATAAATTCCGAGTTTTGATCGATAAATCCTGGGTTTTGCACGATAAAATCAAATTCCCCCCATATAACCCCTTCCTTTTTGGCATTCTGTTTAATTTCAGTGGTTTAAGGATAGAGATATCATTAGAAACTCTAATTTTCATGAGAGGAGGGCGCGTACTTGTCGGTCTCACAGATCATTATTCTTTTATTAATAGGCTATATTGTCTTTACAATAGATAAGAAACAAAAGAATTTCCCTGTTCCTGTCATATTGCTACTCATTGGGATCGGATTATCGTTTATTCCGTACTTCTCTAATGTAGATGTCACGAAAGAAGTGCTTTATGACGTTTTCCTTCCAGGTCTTTTATTTGTTTCAGCGTATCGCTTCTCTCCTACAGCGTTAAGAAAAAATGCTGGTATCATCGCTTCGTTAAGCACTCTCGGACTCATAGTGACCACTATTTTATTAGGAGGTGCGATATACTGGGTAAGTGGTTGGTTTGTGGACTTATCATTTGTTGGGGCTCTTGTCATTGCGGCGATTTTAACACCTACGGATCCTGTATCGGTCGTATCGATTCTTAAGCAATCATCCAATGACTCTAAAGTCGCAGATGTTGTGGACGGCGAATCAATGATCAACGATGGTACGAGCGTCGTGTTGTATACAGTACTCGTTGGTATTTTCATTGAGGATCGTTCATTTAGCATGATTTCATTTCTAAGTGAATTTCTGTACACGGCTCTTGGAGGAGCGGTACTTGGGCTCGTCATTGGTTGGCTTTTCAGTAAGGCTGTTCACATTACGCATCATAAAGACTATCAAGTTATGCTGAGTATCATCATTTCGTATGGCGTGTTTCATATCGCTGAACATTTGGGGCTGTCTGGCGTATTAGCCACAGTTGCTGCAGGTGTCATGTTATCCTGGGAGTTCAAGCACACGAATAAGGAGGACCATTACCAGGAAGCGCTTGATGGGTTCTGGGGTGTTGTCGAACCTACGATACTTACACTCCTCTTTTTATTGATCGGTATCGTAACGACTGATCATCTTGACTTCCAATATTG
Source organism: Pseudalkalibacillus berkeleyi (assembly GCF_021608225.1). NCBI lineage: Bacteria > Bacillati > Bacillota > Bacilli > Caryophanales > Fictibacillaceae > Pseudalkalibacillus > Pseudalkalibacillus berkeleyi. Next base: position 2,905,634 of record NZ_JAKIJS010000001.1, on the reverse strand, counting down.
GAGTCTTGCAGTCATTGTTTTTGTCGCATCTTTAGTTGTACGTTTCATTGTCATTTTCGGTACGACACAAATCTTCCAAGGCTGGAGACAACAAATTAGTTGGAAAACAGCTTCGTTGATTACTTGGGCAGGAATTCGTGGAACGGTGTCTGTCGTTCTCGTTCTCAGTCTACAAGAAAAGGCGACAAAAGAGATGGACATACTACTATCACTTTCTTTTGCAGTAGTTGTCTTGTCATTAACAATCCAAAGTCTAGGTATTTACCCATTATCGAGGCGTTTAAGTACAAACAAAAAGGAAGAATAGGATAAACATATGATGATTAAAGAGATGGAACTAGAACATTTGCATTCCGATATGTTAAAAGGTTTCAACAGAACTCAAGTGACCACTAATGTGTGGTATAAGAGTAAAGAAGGCTATCAAATTAAGGAAGATTACTTCGTAGATCAGTGGGATGATGCTCAAAAGGAAAAAGTGATTGCTGATTTGAAAAGATGCCTAAAGCATAATGGAGCGGTCTTTTGTGCAATGAAAGGTGCTCAATTAGTCGGATTTGCAAATATTGAAGGACGAAGATTCGGCTCCCGCAATCAATATATTGAGTTGCCTTATATTCATGTTTCAGATGAATATAGGGGTTACGGAATAGGTAAGAAGCTATTTAAGAAATGTACGGATAAAGCTAAAGAATGGGGTGCTGAAAAGCTCTATATTGGAGCGCATCCAGCAATTGAAACGCAACACTTTTACCAATCTGTCGGGTGTACATATGCAGAAGAAATAAATCCGGAAATTTATGAAAGGGAACCACTTGATATACAATTAGAGTACGAATTATAACGCTTAATCTTTTCCACGAAAAAGAACGCTGTTCATCAATCACAAGTTGATGACCGGTGTTCTTTTTTTGTCTCATTTTACATTGTACTATAACAGAAATAAAAAATTTACAGCCTAAAAACCTTTGATAACAGTGCATTACAGCTGTGCTCATGCATATTTTTTAGAAATTTTCGAAAATGGGTACACAAATTTGTATTAATTATGTATACTGTACTACAACAGGAAAACAAACAGATTATTCTGTTACACAAAACAAGGAGGTAATTGAAATGGCTTTGGAAAATCCAGTGAAATTCTTTCGTAACCTACCTAAGAAAAAGTGTCCTGAATGTGGTGAACACATTCAAGAGCAAGCTGAGTCATACTTCATGGAATGTGAACGTTGCTTAGCTAAAAAAGCAGAATAGTAAAGATGAGGAGATCCTCGTCTTTTTCTATTTCAAATTTGTATACTTAGAAAATTGATGAACAGTGTGGAAGGAAGTGTCTATTGTAAATGAAGACAGAAGAACGAGGGATACAAGTCAATGTATCCCTCCAACCTGAACATGAATCAATTGTGACCCCGGATGCATTAGCGTTTGTTGAAAAACTAGAAAGAAAGTTTGGCAGTAGAAGACTAGCTTTATTAAATGAACGAGATAAAGTCCAAAAAGAAATAGACAGAGGGATTGACCCTGATTTTTTACAAGAAACGGAAGAGATTCGACGTGGAAATTGGACCATTGATCGTATTCCAGATGACCTTCAAGATCGACGAGTAGAAATTACAGGTCCTGTTGATCGGAAAATGGTCATTAATGCATTGAATTCTGGTGCTAAGGTATTTATGGCTGATTTTGAGGATGCAAACGCTCCGACCTGGAACAATTGCATAGAAGGACAGATTAACTTAAGAGATGCGAATCTTGGATCAATATCGTACATGAACGACAAAGGAAAGCTGTATCAATTAAGCGATAATCCAGCCGTCCTTAAAGTGCGTCCCCGCGGATGGCATTTAGAAGAAAAACATGTTTGTGTAGATGATCGACCGGTGTCGGCAAGCCTTTTCGATTTTGGTCTTTATTTTTATCACAATGCAAAGACCTTAATAGATAAAGGTAGCGGGCCTTATTTTTATCTACCAAAGCTTGAAAATCATCTAGAAGCACGTTTATGGAACGATGTTTTTTTATTTGCCCAAGAGGAGCTTAGGATCCCAAAAGGAACTATAAAAGCAACTGTACTTATAGAGACGATTCTAGCGGCATTTGAAATGGACGAAATCCTTTATGAGCTTAAAGAACATTCGGCAGGGCTTAACTGCGGTCGTTGGGATTATATATTCAGTTTCATAAAGAAATTCCGTAGTCGTGATGAAGTGATACTTCCAGATCGCTCAATCGTGACGATGACTGTGCCAAACATGCGCGCATATTCTTTACTTGCAATTAAGACTTGTCACAAAAGAAATGCCCATGCAATTGGGGGGATGGCGGCACAAATCCCGGTGAAGAACGATACAAAACAAAATGATGCTGCATTTGAAAAAGTGCGCTCTGACAAAGAGCGTGAAGCGAAAGATGGACACGACGGAACATGGATTGCCCACCCTGGCATGATCCAAGTCGCTTTAGACGTGTTCAATGAACATGTACCAACTCCGAATCAAATCACCAAGAAGCGTGAGGACGTGGAAGTGACGAAAGAAGATTTACTTAAGGTTCCTGAAGGGGCGATAACAGAACAAGGTGTACGCACAAATATTAGCGTAGGCATTCAATACTTGGCTGCGTGGCTTTCAGGAAAAGGTGCAGTACCTATTAACCACTTGATGGAAGATGCAGCGACTGCAGAAATTTCAAGGGCGCAACTCTGGCAATGGATTCGTCATCCTAAAGGTGTATTAGATGACGGACGTAAAGTAACGATGGAACTGTTTAAAGACTTGAAAGAAGAAGAGATGAACAAAATGCTGAGTGAATTTGGCTATGAATACTATAGAGCAAATCGATTTGAAGAAGCTGGTTACCTATTTGAAGAGTTAATTTCAGACGATCAATTCGCTGATTTTCTCACCATTCCAGCCTATCAAAAATTATAAAACCCATCAGGAGGGGATTACATTGAATCAAAAGAAAGTTGAACAATTAAAGGAAAGCTGGAGTACTGACCCAAGGTGGAAAGGAATTGATCGTTCTTACTCTGCAGAGGATGTAATTCGGTTAAAAGGGTCACTGGATATCGAGCACACATTAGCGAGGACTGGAGCTGAAAAGCTTTGGAAACTACTGCACGAAGAAGACTATGTAAATGCATTAGGAGCCCTTACTGGTAATCAAGCAATGCAGCAAGTGAAGGCAGGATTAAAAGCTATTTATCTGAGTGGCTGGCAAGTTGCAGCCGATGCAAACATTGCAGGGCAGATGTATCCGGACCAAAGCTTATACCCTGCAAACAGTGTACCTCAAGTCGTGAAGAGGATTAATCAAACATTACAGCGTGCAGACCAGATTCAATGTATGGAGGGTAAAGACGATATAGATTGGTTCGCTCCAATAGTAGCGGATGCTGAGGCTGGATTTGGCGGACAATTGAACGTATTTGAACTGATGAAAGGTATGATTGAAGCAGGTGCCGCAGGTGTGCATTTCGAGGATCAATTATCTTCTGAGAAGAAGTGCGGACACCTCGGTGGTAAAGTATTACTCCCGACCCAAACGGCTGTACGGAATTTAATTTCTGCACGGTTTGCAGCGGATGTGATGGGTGTTCCAACGCTAATTGTTGCTCGTACGGATGCAAATGCAGCGGACCTTATCACAAGTGATATTGATCCAACAGACGCTGAATTTATTACAGGAGAACGCACACCTGAAGGATTTTATCGTACAAAAGCAGGGATAGATCAAGCAATTGCAAGAGGGTTAGCATATGCGCAATACGCAGATCTTGTCTGGTGTGAAACGTCTGAACCGAATTTAGAAGAAGCACAGAAATTTGCAGCAGCTATACATGAAAAGTACCCAGGAAAGCTGCTTGCATACAATTGTTCACCATCTTTTAACTGGAAGGCTAAGCTAGATGATCTCACAATTGCTAAATTTCAAAAAGAGTTAGGAAAAATGGGTTATAAGTTCCAATTTGTAACACTAGCAGGATTCCATGTTCTAAACCATAGTATGTTCGAGCTGGCTCGACAATATAAAGACCATGGTATGGCAGCATACTCGGAGCTACAACAAGCTGAATTCAACAGTGAAAAACACGGTTATACGGCTACTCGACACCAACGCGAAGTAGGTACAGGATACTTTGATGAAGTGGCAAATGTCATCTCTGGTGGAACATCTTCTACGACAGCACTTAAAGGTTCGACTGAATCCGATCAATTTCAATCTGCTAACTAAATAATCGAGAATCCACGGACCATTTAGAAATCTTCTTCCCCTTTTTCAGTAGGAGAGAGAAGCAAGGCGGCCATCAAATGACTGTTTTCTTCCTCTCTTCCTCCTCTAAATAGGGAATGATGCTAAATGGTCCCTTAATTTTGCACATTTCATCCATTAATCAGACACTTATCCCCCTTTCCTGGCATCTTCCTCCTCTCTAACTAAATAACTAACATTTCATCCTCCTAATATAGATTACATTCACCTAAAGTGATTTCTCAGCATTTCCATCCTCTAATCATCTTCAAGCGAATTTCATTGTACCGTCCATCTGTACCCATAAAAATAATGGGGTATTTTATCAATTGGATTGCTTTTTCTACAAGATTCCATCCTTTTTTTCGTGTATTTCTTAAACATTTAAAGAACACTTTTTTATTTTCAGGAGTAGGGTAGGGGACATTGCAGGACAATTTATGGAAGTATACAAATTTGTACACATGTATACAAAAAGAAAACAACAAGTATTCAATTTCGTGTACAAGTTTACAAACATGTACACATGTTGGTATATCAGTAGTTTGCAAAATGTGTACAAGTATACAAAAAAGAATACATCTAAAGGCGCATTGACTATTCTCACTTTCTCTAATACCTTTAATCTAGTAAGATACTTTCTCTGAGAGGGGTAATGTAAAAATGACAAAATCAAGAATTGCAGCTGTCGATGTTGGAAATGACGCTGTGAAAGCTAACTTCGGAAAACTAGAAAATGAATTGTATATTCCAAACGTCATTGCAAGAGATATGGAAGACCGCCCGGTAATTGGTATTGAAGAATTGGACGAGAAAGATCCTCTAGATAATCTACATATACGCGTCCACTCTCCAGCGTTAAAAGAGAATAATGCGGTTTATCGTGTGGGTAATTTAGCGACGAAAACGACGAATTCTACTGAACTAGACCCTGGAAGTAGTAAGTCAGAAGAAGATCAAACGTTAGTGATGCTTTTTGCTGCTTTAGCTTTAGATTCAGTTGGATACGGTAGTGGTGCATCATCTTTCAAAACATCCAATAATGTTGTCGAAGCGAACTATACATTAGGTACAGGCTTACCTTTAAGAGAAGTGAAGGAAGGTAAGGATGTAGGGTATCGTTCCCAACTACTAGGTTCCGTTCACCAAGTAGAGTTCCTAGTTACTCCTCAATTCCAAGGTAAGAAAGTAAATATTAAATTTGATGAAGTGAAAGTGTATCCAGAAGGATTTGCAGCATATGTGAACCTTGTCATGGATAACGACCTTAAAATCATTAATAAAGACTTGATTGATAAACAGATCTTGATTCAGGATATCGGAGGACTTTCAACAGATATCGCCGTTATTCGTAACCGAAATGTCGATGATGATAAGGCACAAGGCTTTAACCTTGGAGTAGCTGAATCTCTTGAACAAATTCGGGATGAAATTTTGACAAAACATGGCGTAGAGCTTGATAGTCGTCGTGATGTTGTCGATATCATCACTAGAAAGAACAATCGACACCATATTATGGTCAAAGGTAGTCGTACAAATGTCCATGACATAACGGACCGTATCCTATTGGAGCTAGCTAAGAAACAATACCGATACCTTCGTAATGTATGGCAAAGAAACTCCCAATCTGAAATCTGCTACTTTGTAGGTGGAGGATCGGCCGTTCTTAAGGACTATCTGAAAACATTGAACAACAACTTAGATGGATTCAATATTGAGTTTTTTGAGGATGAAAATGAAAGCATCTGGATGATGGCGAATGCTTATTACAAGTTGATTTCCGACTTTATCCGTAAGAATACGAAAGAACCGAAAGAAGAGAAAAAAGAAACTTCAGCTGCTAAGTAGGGTGATTGTATGAGAGATTCCAAAAAGGGTGTAGTAGAAAGAGGTCAAACGATTACGTTTCGTGTGCCATCTGACACGCCTGATTATCTTTTAAAACAACTTCAAAAGTTGAAAGAGACAGAGAGAAGGAATTTTTCCAGTAGAATCGCTCAATTTGTCTTGCAGGGAGTTAATGAAAGTGTGGGCAGAGACCGGGAAACACTAACGATTCCCCTTCCTAAACAACTTTCTAAGGAGCAACGGAATTGGATGAAACACGCTCATTCTGAAGCTTTAATTGGAAGCATCGTCTATCAGTTATTGAACGATCCGATGCGTGCAACGACGCTTCTCGCTTCACTGAACAGTAATTCGGTTGATATTGATGAGGCACTGTATCTTCAAGAAGAAGCAGCTTCAGAAGAACCATCCTTTGAGGAGGAAAGAAATTGGACAAGCGAAGATGCGTTAAATGATCTTAGCTTAGACAATTTGCAAATCCATTCTGAGGTTGAAGAAGAAGATATCGAAGAAGATGATGATCCACTAGGTGATTTTCTTACAAGTATGAATAAATAGTAATGAATGAAGGTTGACTCACATAGAGTTAGCCTTTTTTTATGTGCAAAAAAGGTGTAGAATGGGTCTATAATTTTTGGGTGATTGTGAGTATTGATTAAATATAGGTAGGTAGAAAATATGAAGAAAACTACGAATAAAAATTCACGATTAGAAATTTTAAGAGCTTCGACAAAGCTAGGATTTACCTCATTCGGTGGTCCGGTTGCTCATTTAGGATACTTTAAAAATGAGTATATCGATAAAAGAAAATGGCTTGACGATAAAACATATGCAGACATTATAGCGCTCTGTCAGTTCTTACCAGGTCCTGCCAGTAGTCAAGTTGGTATTGCTATAGGGATGTTAAGAGGTGGTATTCTCGGAGGCATCATTTCATGGATCGGGTTTACGATTCCATCAATCATAGCGCTTGTGTTGTTTGCTCTCTTTTTTCAAAATGCAGGTATTGCTGATGCAGGCTGGATTCATGGTTTGAAGATTGTAGCCGTTGCAGTCGTAGCTCAAGCTGTAATTGGTATGGGCCGAAAACTAACACCTGACAGACCGAGAATTACGATTGCGATCCTCGCTGCAATTGTAACGCTCGCATGGCCCTCAGCGATTGGTCAAATTCTAATTATTTTAGCTGCAAGCCTACTTGGGGTTTACATGTATCGAAAACAGGAAGTCCCAAGTGTTCACCAAATGCAGATTAAGATCAGCAAAAAAGTTGGACTCATTGCTTGGGTAATATTTTTCGGACTCCTCATCGGTTTACCCATCTTAAGGCCGTTGGTTCAAAGCCAAGCCTTCCATTTATTTGATACGTTTTATCGTGTCGGATCGCTTGTTTTTGGTGGGGGTCATGTTGTGCTCCCATTGTTAGAGAGAGAAGTTGTCCCAATTGGCTGGGTAGAATCTGGTGAATTCCTTGCTGGTTATGGGCTCGCGCAAGCTGTTCCAGGTCCTTTATTTACATTTGCGAGTTATTTAGGTGCAATGATTAATGGGATCGGGGGAGCTGTCATTGCAACAGTCGGTATTTTCTTACCATCATTTTTACTCATTATCGGTTCCTTGCCGTTCTTAAATGAAGTTAGAAAAAGACCGCGTTTTCAAGCTGCACTTACGGGGATTAATGCAGCGGTGGTCGGCCTTTTGCTTGCGGCACTGTACGATCCAGTCTGGACGAGTTCTATAAAATCGACCTATGATTTCATATTAGCGCTTATCTTATTTGGGTTATTATTTTTCTGGAAATATGCACCTTGGCTCGTTGTATTAATTGGCGCAATCGGTGGTATGATCATCAGTATATTATAATAAGGAGATTGATGGGATGGTTCTTGAAGTAGCATTTTTCAATATAAAAGAAGGTTTGGAGGCAGACTTTGAGCGCTCGTTTGAAGAGGCAGGAGCGATTATTAGTCAGGTTGAGGGCTATCTCTCACATACGATGCATGCATGTATAGAAACGAAAGGGAAATATATGGTCCAAGTAGAGTGGGAGACTCTAGAGAGTCATATGATAGGATTTGTAGAGTCGACTCTTTTCGAACAATTTAACGAAAAAGTTGGCCATTATTTTAAACCAGATGTCTATATGGAGCACTTTAAATTAGTGCAACCTAAAAAGGGATGACCAGTTGATGGTCATCCCTTTTTTCTATTCGCTCCCAAACAAAGTGAAGACTCTAATAAGAAAGAATTTCCAACAAAACCTTAAATCGTTTCCTTGACGTTTGAATAAAAATCACTTATAGTTAACCACATGGTTAACTATTATAAAGATAACCTTGATCAAGTTTTCTCCGTATTGTCTGATCCTACCAGACGGAAGATTGTAGAGGAACTTTCCAAAGGTGAAATGACTGTCAAAAAGCTCGCTGAGCCATTTGATATGTCCCTACCGGCTTTCACGAAACACTTGAAGGTGCTCGAGAACGCTGGTGTAGTAACTTTTAAGAAGGAGGGAAGGTATAAGTACTACAGCCTGAAACCAGAAGCGCTTGAGGGCGCAATACAATGGATGAACCACTGGAGATCGTATTGGGAAAGTCAATTATCAAGGTTGGACACATATTTTGAGAATTTAGATGATGATTAAAGGAGGCACTTGCATGATTACGATGCAAACTGAACAAAATTATAAACTCGAACTAAACAAGGTATTCCCTGTTAAGGTTGATAAAGTATTTAAAGCCTGGACAGATTCAACAGAACTTGCTAAATGGTGGGGACCAGAAGGCTATACAACTAACATTGAAAAAATGGACGTTGAAGTTGATGGAGAATATAAGTTTATTATGAATCCACCAGAAGGCGATTCACACGTGTTGGTCGGTCGTTATGTTGAAATTGTACCGAATGAAAAGCTTGTGTTCACGTGGAAATGGGACAATAACGAAAATGAATTCCCGGAAACCCTCGTTACTGTTGGCTTTATAGATCAAGATGGTTCGACAGAATTAACGATTAAGCATGAACAACTTCCTAGTGAAGAAGCAGCTGAAGGACATAACAAAGGCTGGAGCAGTTCACTAGAAGGTAGCTTAAAGACTTACTTAGGATAAAATTTTTGGGAGAGGTGTATTTTAAAATGGATCAAAATTTAATCTTTAATCAATTCGAAATGGGACGTAAATTCCTAATGATGGGCGCAGAACACATTACAGAAGAAAATGCTGATCTTATTCCAGAAGGATTTCCGAATAACCTACGTTGGCAATTAGGGCATGTACTTGTATCCGTTGAATACTTGGTTTTCCACCAAGCTGGAGAAGGTATGAAACTACCAGAAGGTTATGCGGAAATGTTCAGTAGAGGCACAAGTCCGAAAGATTGGACGAATGAACCACCAAAGGTTGATGTGTTGAAAGCACAACTAGCTGAGCAAATGGAGCGAGTGAGAGCTACATTTGATGGTCGTCTTGATGAAAAGCTTCCAGAAAAGTTTGCTGCAGGACCAATTGAATTTAACACAGTCGGAGAGATGATCCTATTTGCGCTCTTCCACGAAAGCGAGCACATCGGATGCATCAAGGGATTGAAAGCTGGTATTAAAGGAACGAAATAAGTGAAAAAGAGAGTGATCCGGAAGATTTTTTTCGGGTCACTCTCTTTTTTGTACTCATTTTCAGCTATATACGAACTTAATCTGATCATTTGAGCGATTTATCCGATCATTTCATCGATTTATCTGACCATTTTAGTAATTTAGTCCCGGAAATAATAACAATTTAAAGTAGATAAGAACATAAAAAGAGACGACCAGTCACTGATCGTCTCTTCAGTATAATTACTGCTCGAGATATTTTTTAAGGTTACTCCAGTAATTTTCGTGCCATCCTGCTTTCAAGTGCTCAGCTTGTTCTTCTGGGAAACCGACATGGTCAAATACGAGAACTGTGCCTTCTCCATCTTGCTTAAAGTTGAAAGTGACAATGGAATATACGCCAGGGTCCCAGTTTCCTGCTCTCCAAGCTTGTACGATACGCTGACCAGGTATGAGTTCAATATTTCTTCCGTGGATCATACCACCGAAGCATGAAAATGCGCCACCGTCTTCTGTGTGGATTTCTGTAGGTGCTCCTCCTGTCATTTCGCTGAATTGTTCTGCGTTTGTCAGTGCTTCGAAAAGTCGTTCAGGGCTTGTATTGAATTTGATTTCTTCTGAGATTTTGTGAATCATAATATTTCTCCTCCAATTTATTACGTTTTATTTTGTAATCGACCATGGGTCTGTACCTAGGTCTTTTCCTTCTCCTAATTGCTTGATTCGTTGCAAGTAATGTGTCCATCCATTGTTATTCGAAGTCAACTTCTCACTTGGAATTTCTAAATGATTCAAGATGAGCAATGTTCCGTTATCCTTCGGCTCCATAATGAATTCCACTGTACTAGATCCAGGTGGCATGATGCTGGAGCCTTCCCATCCCCAAGTAAGGACGACCTTTTCATTCTCGACAATTTCTTTATATTCACCAATCGCAATATTTTCGCCGTTAATGTCGATTCGGTATTTTCCACCAATTTTCGGCTCAAGCAGGACTTGCCTACCCATCCAACGGATCATTTTGTCCGGGTCAATGAAAAAAGGGAAAAGCGTTTCAGGACGACATTCAATGAATATTTCCTTTTGTAAAGTTTCAGTCGCTTGAGTCATGGTTCCTCCTTTCTTCCTCTTCTGCAGCTTCTTTTAGGCGTATTAGGCTGTCATCCCAGAATTGATCGACAAAATTTTTCAATGCTGCGAATCCTTCACTCCTAATTTGGTAAAAGCGCTTCGTACCAGATTTCCGAACCGTAACAAGTCCGGACTGCTCAAGGACTTTGAGATGCTGGGATATGGCAGGAGCAGATATCTCGAAATGAGAAGCAATTTCGCTTGAGGTGAGCTCGTTACCACGTAATAAAAATAGTATTTCGCGACGAGTAGGAACGGTTAATGAGTGTATCGCTTTTTCAATCATGACATTAATTTAGCATACACTTAATTAAGTGTCAACTTAAGTAAGGGCTTGAGTTTTATAATTCGTGTACTTTAGACGATAATAAGTTGGAGAGTAGCCTTATAGGGAGTTTTGTATAAATGACGACAAACGACGAGCAAAAAAGACACATATATACCGTCTTAGATTACATTAAGAACAACTTACATACCGATTTATCACTAGAGAATCTAGCAGAAGTATCTACATATTCTCCGTACCATTTCCACCGGTTATTCAATCGTATTATGGGAGAAACACCGTCTGATTATGTGAAAAGGGTTCGTATGGAAGAGGCGGCGCACTATTTAATTTATGAACCAAACATGTCTGTTACTGAAATCGCGTTTAAGTGTGGTTTTTCATCTAATTCTTATTTCACTTCTGCTTTTAAAGCGTTCTTTAAACATAGCCCTAAAGCCTGGAGGGAAGGTGCTTATCTCGAAAAATTCCCTAGACCGTACTTAGATAGCAAGAAATCTAAACAACAAAGCACGAATCCAAAAGAACCAAGTGAAACGAGAGGATATAATGGGTTTCAGTGGGTGGACTTGGCGAGAGTGAAAATTGAACGGCTCCCTGAGATGAGCGTGTTATTTTTACAACATTTCGGGGCATATACCGAAGAAATTTCGAATACGTGGGATCAAATTTATCAGTATACAGAAACGAGAGATTTAATTACAGATGAAACAAGGATGATTGGCGTTCCTCATAATAATCCATATATCACTCCAGAAAACCTTTGCCGTTACGATTGTTGTATTACGATTCCGCAAGGGTTTCAGCCTGAACCTCATATGAAAACTAAAGTTTTTGCAGCGAGTAAATACGTTTTCTATGAATTTGAAGAAGCTGTATCGTTTGCAGATCGTGGATTATTAATTGAATGCTATTCAGAATTGTACAGTTACTGGCTTCCGAAAAGTGGATACAAGTGTTTAAGCACACCAATGGAAATCATTGAGCTTGATTCCAGTTCAGATCGCTTTAAAATGGAGCCGAAAATCGTCAAAATTGGTTTGCCTATTTTACCTAAATAAGAAAGGGATGAGATTCATATGGATCTAAACGTAATTGCAATTATCGTAGGTGGTTTTATATACATGGCATTTGGTGCCTTTTATTATTCACCAGTGTTATTCGGAAATAAGTGGGGACAACTAAACAACGTCGGTGAGGAAGGCACGAAGCCGATTAACTTTGTATGGTCTGCTGTTGTTGCATTTGCAAGCTCCTTTTTCATGGCTGTTATTGTCGATCTTGCTGGAGCAACAGATTTGGCTGCAGGACTGCAGGTTGGTGCACTCGTCGGGATCTTATTACTCCTCGGTTTCTTTAAAAATATGGTCTTCGGAATGACATCAAAAAAGGTATATGCAATCGCTGTAAGTGACCATTTCATCATGTTCTGTGTACTCGGTATGCTACACGCGATTTGGGGATAATATTGAAGTGAGATTGACTACCATAGCACATGTGCTGTGGTAGTTTTTTTGCAAGAAATCAACTATGACCAGTTTACCGAATCCTAGTCGGAGTCATATTCATTTCTATCTAGAAAAGGGCATGTTAAACTTCAAGGGAAATATTCTAACAAGTAATGAGGTGCTAATGTATGAATACATTTCTACAATATAACCCTACTCGTTTGTTGTTCGGTGAAAATCAAATTGAACAACTACCTGAAGAGTTAGGGGAAAAGAATCTGAAAGTGCTCGTCATTTACGGTGGAGGCAGCATTAAGAAGAATGGTGTCTATGATAACGTCATGCGTGAACTAAACAAGGCTGAAGCGACAGTATTTGAGCTTTCTGGTGTTGAACCGAATCCTCGTTTAACGACGGTGCAACGTGGTGTTGATATTTGTAAAAGTGAAGGCATTGATTTTCTCTTAGCAGTCGGCGGAGGAAGTGTCATTGATTGCACAAAAGCGATTGCAATTGGAGCAAAATATGATGGTGATCCTTGGGATTTAATTACACAAAAAGCACCAATTGAAGCGGCATTACCAATTGGAACGGTCCTGACACTCGCGGCAACTGGTTCAGAAATGAATAATGTATCGGTCATTTCGAACTGGGAGACGAAAGATAAGCTTGGCTGGGGTTCACCGCTCGTTTATCCGAAATTCTCCGTTCTTGATCCGACATATACGTATTCTGTACCTGAAAATCAAACCATTTATGGAATTGTTGACAGCATGTCTCATGCGCTCGAGCATTATTTCCATCGTACAAATAATACACCGATGATTGACGGATTTATTGAATCTTTACTTAGAACGGCAATTGAAACAGGTCCGAAATTGTTGGAGGATCTTCAATCATTCAAACACCGAGAAACAATGATGTATATTAGTACGACTGCATTTAACGGGACGTTGATGAATGGAACAGATGGTGGAGACTGGGCAACGCACCGCATCGAACATGCGATTTCAGCTATTTACGATATCCCTCACGGCGGCGGACTTGCGATTCTATTCCCGAACTGGCTTGAACACGTGCTGGAAGACGATCCTAGTCGTGTGAAACAACTGGCAGTCAATGTATTTGGAATTGATGATACTGGTAAAAGTGATCGCGAAGTTGCGAAGGAAGGTGCTCAAGCACTACGTAGCTTCTGGAACTCACTTGGTGCACCGAGTAGACTAGCCGATTATGAAATCGACGATCAGGAATTTGATGCAATCGTTGAGAAAACGTTTATCAAACCAGGCGTAGGAACATATAAAGAATTAGACCCAGAAAACGTTCGAGATATTTTAGAACGATCGAAATAACGACGAAAGAGCTGACTTCAGACATAGAAATGTCGAGTCAGCTCTTGTTTTATTTGTTAAATATGTCGCTTAGGCGCTTGTCCTACTCATAAGATTCATCAACTAAAGCATAGATTAGAATAATAAATTTCAGAATTAAGTATAACTTTTCAGCACAGTTATAAATCGGCGTGGTGGAAAAGTTTATGAACAAAGTATAAGCGCAACTAAGGTTCAGCCTGCGCCAGGGCTTGGCTTTGCCAAGTTTCCTTTATCCTGTATAATTGTACCAACTCAAGATTGGATCGGTGGATATTATGCGGAAGGTTTTTTCCTATTTACCTACATATAAAATTTCAGTTTCTGTAGCACTATCGTTAATGATCCTAGAATTAATTGTTGAACTCTTTCAACCGTTGATTATGGCTAAAATCATTGATGAGGGTATTGTAACAAAGGATATGGACGTTGTCTTGATTTGGGGAGGCGTCTTATTAGGCGTTTCTCTCATTGCTTTTGCAGCAGGTATAACCAACTCTTATTTTGCTGCTCATGCAAGTCAAGGGGTTGGACATGACTTGAGAAGAGATCTGTTTCAAAAGGTTCAAGCCTTTTCTAGTAAACACTTTCAGACCTTTTCAACACCTGGGCTCGTTACTCGACTAACGAATGATGTTACGCAAGTTCAGGGTGTCCTGTTTATGCTTATGCGAATTGCAATGCGTGCGCCGCTCTTTATAATCGGTGGTATCGTGATGTCCTTCGTTGTACATCCAGGTCTTGCGACAATTCTCTTATTATCCGTTCCAATCATGCTTTTGTTTCTCTTTTTTATCCTTAAAAAAGGTATGGTGCTTTTCAGAAAGGTTCAGGAAAGACTAGATCGGATTAACACAGTTATTCGAGAAAACCTTGCAGGCATTAGACTGATCAAAGGTTTTAATAGAGGGGCCTATGAGGAGAAGAGGTTCAAAGGCGTTAACCGGACGTTAATGGATGAAAACAAGAAAGCGTTGTGGGTGATGGAGGTAGCCATGCCTGTTGTCATGCTCGGGATGAATGTGGTGATCATCCTGATCCTTTGGTTTGGGGCCATGCAATTGGACATGAATACTGTTCAGGCTGGGGAACTTGTAGCGGTCATCAACTACGCGACAAAAATCATGTTCACGTTCACAGTATTCACATTCCTGATCATGAACTATTCAAGAGGGAGTGCGTCAGCTAAAAGGATTGAAGGCGTATTGGAAGAAACAACGGGACCGCTACATGCACCTGGCGAGGATTTGAAACCTGCATTCAATGGAGGCATTCGATTTGAGAATGTGACGTATCAATTAATCAATCAACAAACAGTCTTAAGAAATATCTCTTTTACGATCCACCCAGGTGAAACAGTTGGCATTCTAGGTGAAACGGGTTCAGGAAAAACGACGCTATTAAACTTAATTCCGCGTCTATTGGAACATACTGAGGGTAAGATCTTGATAGATGAAACGAACATTAACGATGTGAATATAGAATATTTAAGAAGTAGGATGAGTATCGTTCCTCAGGAGGCGCATTTATTCTCAGGTCGGATTGTTGATAATATCCGATGGGGTAAAGAAGATGCAACAGAGAATGAGGTCGTGCAGGCAGCTAAGGATGCACAAATTCATGATTTTATTGAAAGCTTGCCTGAAGGTTATGAAACATTGCTCGGTCAAAAAGGTGTGAGCTTATCCGGAGGTCAGAAACAACGACTTTCCATCGCACGGGCTCTTGTTCGGGACCCGGATATATTAATACTAGATGACAGTACGAGCGCACTTGATGCTCATACTGAAAAAAGACTCCTCACCATGTTAAAAGAAAAGGCGTGTACGGTGATTCTCGTCGCTCAAAAAATCAGTTCCGTTCGCAATGCTGACCAAATTCTCATAATAGATGATGGTGAGTTCATTGGAATAGGAAACCATCATGATCTATTAAGATCTAATCCGTATTATCAATCAGTCTATGAGTCCCAAATGGAAGAGGATGTGATTTAGATGCCTCCAAACCGGCGACATCAAGGAATTGGAACGAAGCCACCGAAAGTCGACAACGTTCTATCTACCGTGCTACGAATCTGGACATATATGGCTGGGGAAAAGAAACGGTTTATTGCCATCGTTTCTCTCGTTGTGATCAGTTCACTATTATCTTTAATTGGTCCTTATCTATTAGGTAGAGCAGTGGATGCGGTCATAGCTGATCCCATGACAAAAACGTTAATAGTGATGGTGAGTATATTGCTATTCGTATACGTCATGCACGCCATTGCAACTTGGCTTCAGAATTATTGGATGATTGGTCTGGCTCAGGACACGGTTTATTTGATAAGGAATCACTTGTTTTCACATTTACAGCGGTTGCCCATACTCTTTTTCCAAAAGCGGCAACAAGGGGATTTAATGAGCCGTCTAACGAATGACATCGAAAATATTAGTCGTACATTGAATTCTGCAGTTATTCAATTTACAACAAGTGTATTGACGATTGCAGGCACAATTGGCATGATGATTTGGCTCAGTCCTATTTTGACTCTGTTAACGCTAACGATTGTACCCATCATGTATTTTGGCATGAAGTGGATCACAAAGCGAACGAGTATATTTTTCAAGCAACAACAGAAGCAACTTGGTGATATGAATGGCTACGCGGAAGAAATGTTTTCTGGACATCAAATCATTAAGATGTATTCGCAAGAACAGCGTGTAATGGAAGAATTTGCTCAACAAAACAAATCCTTAAGAGAAGCAAGCTACTGGGCGCAAACTTATTCTGGCTTCATTCCTAAACTAATGAATATGCTCAATAACGTGAGTTTCGCAATCATAGTAGGTGCAGGAGGATTGCTAGCATTAAATGGTTTAGTTTCAATTGGTGTCATCGTTACTTTCACAACCTATTCTAGGCAGTTTACAAGACCGCTTAATGACCTTGCCAACCAGTATAATATGATTTTATCAGCAGTCGCAGGAGCAGAAAGAGTGTTTCAGATTATAGATGAACAAGAAGAATCCTCTCGTGATAAAACAGTCTCTGTTCCCGAAAAAGTGAGAGGGGACGTTACGTTTGAATCGGTCGATTTTTCATACGATGAAGGACAGCCAATCTTAAAGAACATAAGCTTTCACGCTTCACAAGGTGAAACGATTGCCTTAGTGGGACCAACAGGTGCGGGAAAAACAACGATTATCTCACTATTATCAAGGTTTTATGACCATGATCAAGGAAAAATACTAGTCGATGGCGCGGATATTCAAACGATCGATCGCGAGCAAATCCGGAAACAAATGGGCGTTGTGTTACAAGACTCGATGTTGTTTCATAAGACAATTAGAGAAAATATCCGGTACGGAAGACTGGATGCGACTGATGATGAGGTTGAGAAGGTTGCAAAAGCTGCTCACGCTCATGAATTTATCATGAAGCTCCCTGAAGGATACGAAACCATTCTTGACTCAGATGGTAAAGGGATAAGTCACGGGCAACGACAACTCCTTTCCATTGCTCGTGCGATGCTAGCGGATCCTGCCTTGCTCATTTTAGACGAGGCGACAAGCAGTATCGACACGGTTACTGAAATGAAGATTAAAGATGCGATAGATACGTTGATGGAGGGGCGCACGAGCTTTGTCATCGCACACCGACTGAATACGATTAGAAACGCAGATTGTATCTTAGTTTTGCATAATGGAGAGATTATTGAAAAAGGAAGTCACCGCGAACTCATGAACAGAAGAGGCTATTATGCAGACTTAGTTCAAGCACAAGTCAGTGATGCGAAGGTTACTTCAAATATGTAACCGAGCTTATTGTTAGCTTAATAAAAGAAAGAACCACCCTAGGGCTTTGCGCCAAGGGTGGTTCCTCTATTTTTTAGGCAGAAGATCTTTTGAGATACAGTTTCCAAGTGTTGTACCTACTCCTATTGATCCTTGTTCCGGTTCGTAACTTTCTTCTTCACACCTTTGTAAGCATCTGATGAAGTATCAACCGTTTTGTCGACAATGCCTTTTCCTGTATTGGAAATGCCTTTTGCAGCATCAGAAGCTGTATCGGATGCTTTCCCAATAATTCCACCTTCACCAGAGACTTTTTTGATGGTATCGTTCGCTGTATCGACACTCTTGTGGAAGACATCATTTACACCCTTTGTAGCGTTTTTTAGGATGTTCTTTGACTTTTTGTCGTTCGATTTTTCGTTACTCATCATGAACTCCCCTTTCAAGTGGATTTACTGTCATTATATAAGCGAAAAGTATAGATTATGACAAAAAATGTTTGAAAGAGGAGGGTTTTGGCTTGGAAAACTCTCGCTGAGCCCCTATGTGTGAAGGATATGCGCTATTCCCCACTTATTTTTCGATTCTCATCAATATAAGTTGAGAATAAGGGCTATTCCCCACTTATTTTCATGTTTTCATCAATATAAGTTTAGAATAAAGGCTATTCCCCACATACATTCCGTTTTCCACCTATATATGTTGAGAATACGCTGATATTCTATGCAGATGCTACTTTTTTCTTATAGCTTAATAAGAACAAGAATGCAATTGTCATGAGGAAGGCCATTGTGAAAAATGTGAATTGGAAATCAAACAATGTATAAGTGGAATCGTTTAACTCCAATAAGATTCCTCCTAAAACGGCTCCAGTTGCACTTCCTACGAACTGAGTCAATTGCTTCATGCCTATACCAGCTGCTGCTTGCTCTTTCGGTAGAATCTGAGTCACTTCATTCGTTGAACTTGAGGAGAGGCTAGAGAATCCGAAGCTTGTGAACATATATCCGACCATAATCATATACTCGTTAATCGGTGATAAAAAGCCGAAAATTAATGTTGATAAACCGAGTAAAAATGCTGCCCAAACCATGACTCGAATATTTCCATATCGATCGATGAGTCGTCCAACATAGATGGCTGCAACAGCTGAAAACATCGCTCCTGGGAAGATAATCATCCCAACTAATGAAGGTGACTTTCCGTAAATTTGCTCCAGCATAATGGGCATGAGCAAAAGAATAGCAAAGTGCGTACAAAAGCCGAGAAAACTAATGTAAAGAAGTTTTCTGTATCCTCGATTTTGGATGAGCTTTGGTTGAATAAACGGTATTTCAGCGCGTGAAATTCTTAACCAAAGAACATAGGCAAGAACGAGGAATGAGGCAATAAAGTACCACTCCCTAGTTGAGATGAAGAGTAGAAAGGATGTAATCGTCACGCCAGTCAATATACCACCGAGAACGTCGAATTGACCTTTGCGTATTCCTTCTGTAGGGAGCTGGTTAAACAAAATAGGTATGACCATAAGGACAAACAGTGTCACGATAAATAAATAATTCCAGTCAAAAGCATTTGTCATCCATCCTCCGACTACAGGTCCTAAACCGAAACCAAACGATGCTGCAGAAGCAATCATCGACATCGACTGTCCTCTGGTCCTTTTCGGTATATATCTACTAGCAAATACCATGGATAGCCCCGGTATTGCAGCAGCTCCAGCAGCCTGACATAGGCGTGCCACCAGTAGCCACGCGAAACTTGAGGCGAAGATCCCGAGAATTGATGCGATTCCGAAAATACCAATTCCAGTAATGAGTAAACCTCTTATCGGTAAATAATCTGACAATCTTGTATAAGTAATGGTACATATTGCAAGCACGATTGAGTATCCTGACACAATCCATGCGCCCTCTGACGCAGATAAATTGAAATCCCTAAGGATAGTAGGTAGTGCTACATTAAACATCGTCGTATTCATGACAACGAGTAGGACCGCCACACTCAAGATCATAATCGTCCGTTTATATGAATGAGATTGTTTTTCTGTTGCGTAATTCATTGGATTTTGCTCCTTCTTTTCGAACATCATCGAAAAACTATAGCATAGCCGTAGTCTTTTTAAAAACAATATGACTTCATTCTTCCGTTGACTATATTATGGGGAAAAGCAGTATGAAATAGTGACCTAAAGCCAAAATAATTAGGAAGATCATTCTAAAGTACAAAAGGAGACGCAAAAATGAAAACAACTTTAATTAAAGTGGCTTTAGTCATCTTTTCAGTTCTCATCATCTCTTCACCATACCAAGCAGATGCAAAAATGAATGAAAGGGTACAAGAAACGTATACCCAAAAAGAAGCCAAACTAATGTCTGATTTACGTAAATTGTGGATCGATCATACAATCTGGACGAGAAATTATATCGTTAGTGCGATTGCAAGTGCAGAAGACCAAGATGCTGCCTTATCGAGACTACTACAAAATCAAAAGGACATTGGTAATGCGATTAAACCGTACTATGGTGAGAAAGCAAGTAAGAAACTGGCTGAATTGCTAACGGAACACATTGTAATTGCTGGAGAACTTATTGAAGCGGCTAAGAACAACGATCAAGCGAATGTCAAAAAATACAATGAAGAATGGTATCGGAATGCAGATGACATTGCACAGTTTTTAAGCTCTGCTAATCCGAATTGGTCTAAGAAGGACTTGAAAGCGTTACTTGATGAGCATCTCGTCCTCACTTTAGATGAAGCGGTAGCGAGGCTTGAGAAGAAGTGGGAAGCAGACATCGAAGCGTTTGATAAAGGAGAAGTTCATATAATAAAATTTGCTGACGCCCTTTCTGAAGGCATCATTAAACAATTCCCGAAGAAATTTGAATAGACAAGAGCTCAGATAAGTCAGTTTATCTGGGCTTTTTTATGTAGGCTTTGTTAAATGATATTGTTGATTTCTTCGAAATTCACTCGCTTTCCGCGGGCGATCCGCGAGCCTCCTCACTTCGTTCCTCGTTGCGGGGTCTCGCCTGGCTCGCTGATCCCGCAGGAGTCTCGTGAATTTCCCTTCATCAACTTTTCTACAAGAAGCAACAGTATTCTTTAACAGAACTTTATATATATAGATAGTGGTTTGGCTTTGCCGAGTTTCCTTTAAGGATCTTCGACAAAGGACCACTACGCCCTGTAGAGAACTTCGAAGTCAATACATCCTGTGCCAGTTTGGTACCCAGGGCTTCCTTAATCCCTCGAACAGTCTCATCTGGACATGAATATGATTTAGAAAGAGATGCGAGAGGTGGGTGGGCTAAGTGGGCAAGCAGCAGGTCATTGAAATTACGGGTTCTTGGACGCAAGCAGTCGGTACAATTCTTGCTGCTATTGGAAGTACGCCTAGTTTTAACCTACCAAAACAAGTCGATAAAAACCTCCGCATTGTAGGGAATGCGCTTCAAGCCCTCGGAAATGCAATTCAAGCCGCTGGCAGCCCAACCATTACGCTAGAAACAACGGGTAATAAGATTCAAGTTGTGGGGAACTTGACGGTTATCTATGGCATAGTCGCTGACATCCCTAATGTAAAAAAACAGGAGTTTGAAATTGCAGGGAACTGGTTACAAGCATTAGGAGCACTCCTTGCTGTCTTTGAACAATTAAGTGATATTCGAAAGGAATTCATTAATATACTCGGAAATGTATTACAATCATGGGGGAATTCTCTGCAAGCAATTGGTGGTATTATCGGTTTAGAAGGAAACGACCAATTGAGTACAGCTTTAGATGTAAACGGGAGTTGGATTCAAGCATTAGGTTCCGTTTTCACTGCAGGGGGTACAACTTTTCAAAGTGAAGATGAGGGCGAAGATTGATAAACACCATTAAATGTGGACTCGTTTGGATAACATGATACTATGTAGGGAGCAAATTCATTTTTAAAAAGTTAGGGATGTTAAATATGACGCAAGAAATGACATTAACAATAAAATCGAAACATGCAAACAAATTCAATGAGGGCTATCCACTTATTTTTAGAGAATCGGTTGTGAACTTTCATGATTTAAAAGAAGAGGGCACGATACTCAAGTTGGTGGATGAACAAAAAAAGTTTATCGGTAGAGGATACCACGGCATTCAAAACAAAGGCTATGGTTGGGTATTGACGCGTGATGAAGAAGAACCGATTAATCAATACTTTTTCGAGCGAAAATTGAAAAAAGCCATAGATGCACGAGAGAAATTCTTTAATGACCCGAATACGAACGCATTCCGTTTATTTAATGGTGAAGGTGACGGAATCGGTGGTCTCACGATCGATTATTTTGATGGCTTCCTATTGATAAATTGGTACAGTGAAGGAATTTATCGATTCAATGAATCTGTTTTAGAGGCATTGAAAAGCATTTTTGAATTCAAAGGTCTATATGAGAAAAAGCGATTTGATCAAAAAGGACAGTACATAGAGGATGATGACTTTGTACTCGGAGAACGTGCACAATTTCCAATTGTCGTGAAAGAAAACGGGGTCCATTTTGCGATTTACTTAAACGATGGTGCAATGGTTGGCGTATTCCTAGATCAAAGAGAAGTGAGGAAAAGTATTCGAGACATGTACTCGAATGGGAAGACAGTCCTTAATACGTTTTCTTACACAGGCGCATTTTCTGTATTTGCAGCACTAGGTGGAGCGGCGAAAACAACAAGCGTCGACCTCGCAAACCGTAGTATGGATAAAACAAAAGAGCAATTCAGCTTGAACGAAATCGATTATGAAGCACATGAAATCCGTGTTATGGATGTATTCAACTATTTCAAATATGCAGTGAAAAAGAACATTAAATTCGATATGGTCATTCTTGATCCACCAAGCTTCGCACGATCGAAGAAACATCGATTCAGTGTAGCAAATGACTATAAGGATCTACTGAAGGATGCCATCGCGGTCACAGAGGATAAAGGTATGATCGTAGCGTCCACAAATTACGCAGGATTCGATATGAAGAAATTCAAATCATTCGTGGAAAAAGCATTTAAAGAAACGAATGGAAAGTACAAAATCATTCAAGAACATTCACTACCAGCAGACTTCAAAACAACCAAAGACTTTCCAGAAGGAGATTACTTGAAAGTACTCTTCATCGAGAAAATTAAATAACGAAAAGCAAAATGAACCGAGTGAAAATCGAATAGATGATCACTCGGTTTTTGTTATGATGAAAGCCATCTAATAAGGAAAATGATGTTAAAATATTTGAAGAGAGTATCTCTGTGACCCTCAAATCAGCAAAGTGGTGATTTCAGGGTGCGAGAGGGCATGTCGCGGGTACTGAAATTAGGGTTTTCGGAATTCAACTCAAATCGTTTCAAGGAAACAGGTGATTTTTTGAAATTATTTAAAGCGAAGCTAATAGGGTTAGGAATAGTGCTTCCATTGTCGGTAATTATCATTTCTACTCTATTAATGCCTGTGTTTGAATATGAATTTAATGAACTTACGTTAGAGATTTTGGCAGACTTTTTTTCAATGGTAATCTACGTTTATATTATTTCATGTTTGTATGCATTACCGTTTTCGATGATCACTGAGAAAATTTTAAAAAGAATCCCGTCAGGAACGAAGCTATTCAAGTTTATTTTATATGTCTTATGGTCCTTTATATTTTTTATCATTTTATTAGTGCCGCTGTTTGGTATGGGTATTTTCGCCTTTGTACCATTCCTATTACTTTTCGTGTACGAAGAATTACTGCTGGTCAATACAAGAAAATACTTCGTGTGGATGTCTTCCATATGTTTTTTACTTATCCTAATCGTACTTATTTTTAATTACTTCTGGTGAAAAAAAGGAGGAAATGATGCAATACATGATCGAATACTAATCACCAAAATAATAAACGCTCAGAGCATCCAACTCTGAGCGTTTTTCTTTCACTTACTAAGTTCCATTTGATTTTTCTTGAATGGTTGTTTTTCTTTATATGTCAGTGTACGCCAGAGCCATTCGGCTGGTCCAAATCGGTAGTGTTTCAGCCAGTACATGCTGAACACTAGTTGAAGAGAGAAGAAAGCGATTGAAATCAACATTCCGACGGTTAAACCAACCTTGTTATATAAATCAAAGCCTAAGGCGAGCGTGACCGCAAATACGGTCTGCAATAAATAGTTGGTCAATGCCATTCTGCCAGCTGCTCCAAGAGCACTGAAGAACTTTGTCAGTGGCGCTTTATGTAAGAACAGCACGACAGAGAAAATATAGAAGGTTGCGAGAAACAAGCCGCTGATCTGTTGTATGAGGTAGTGGACAGTATCCTGGTGGAATCCGTAATCGACGCCGTTGAGCTGCACGATCGCTAGCCAAATTAATAGAGGTACTGCGAGTAGACCGCTCATCACCCATATTCTACCTACAAGCTTCAAATGGGATGCGACGTCCGAGATAAAGCCTTTCTTTGCAACATATAAACCGAGTAAGAAAAGAGCGAGTATGAGAGGTGCACTAAACAAATAAAGTTGTATGATTGGCATAACCTCGTTCGTAAACCGGTAACCAATCAGCTCGCCATAGTTTGCACCCGTGTACATTTGAATCGTATCTGCAACTTTTTTAGTGCCGACTGTTTCATTCGTATATCGTAAGGATTCCATATAAGATTGTGGAATTAATAGCTGGGATGCAGTCATTGTGTAATAGAGGACAATCAGTGAAATTGCCCATATGAAAATTGTTTTTGCTTTCCGGTAATAAAATAGCAATAACAAGAAACCTGTCAGTGCATACGTATGTAAAATATCTCCGTACCAAAGAAAGATTAAGTGTAAGATACCAAAGCCTAGAAGAATAAAGAGCCGTCTAGAAAATAACTTTCTAGGTTGACTGGACTTCAATTCTGCTTTTGAAAGAAAGATATAGAATCCGAATCCGAACAAAAATGAAAAGATTGGATAAAATCTAGCTTGCACAAACAAATCAAAGAATAGCCTGACCCACTGATCGAAGCCCTCATATTGAATAGATAACGAATAATAACTCTTTTTGAAATCAGGCATGAAAAAAGTAGGCATATTAACTAAGAAAATACCAAAGAGCGCGATGCCCCTCAGGATATCGATCGTTGCGATCCGTTGATTCATAGGTAAAGGTGTTGGCTGCATTGTTGATCCTCCATGTCTCAAAGATAGGTTGTTCCATGTGAAACATTTTAACATAATTGTTGGAATTATCAGGAATATTGTGTATAATAAAATTACAAATTAGAGGAGGTATCGATCTACAAGCCATGAAGTCCCTAAACATTTTTCGCGTAGCTTAATACGAAAAATGACTCTGCCTGTAGTCAGAGTAATGGGATAAGTATGTCCAAAATCGATATCAACAAAAGCACGAATTGTTCTTCCTATGCATTTATTTAGCATGGAATCCATTTATCCTATCAAACACAGGCAGAGTCCTGTGTTTTTTTATTTTTCTTAAATGATGGAGGGGATTTTATGCTTATTTTAAAAGCGGTAAATATAGGAGTAGAGATTGAAGGCAAAACCATATTTGAAAATGCGAATATCGAAATTCATAAAGGGGATCATGTTGCGTTGGTTGGACGAAATGGAGTCGGTAAAACGACGCTCATTAAATGTTTAATGGGAGAGACATTACCGACGTACGGATCTGTTCACCATTACGTGAAAAAAGAGAGCTGGGGAGTTGTCTGCCAAGAGGCTGCACTCGATGGAGATATGACCGCACGTTCATTTGTTGAGCTTGAAACCCAACCTCTTTATGAAGCAAAACAACAACTTCTCCAGTCAGAGAAAATGCTTCAAAACTGTCCGGAAGATGCGAAGCGAATCCATATGTACAATCAAGCCTTACAGACCTATTTGGATTTGGATGGATATGACTGGGAAAGTAGCGTGGAACAATACCTTAGGCAGTTGGGTATCTCTGAAGCCCTTTGGGAGGTTCCTTTCGATCAATTAAGTGGTGGGCAGAAGACACGGGCAAAACTAGCTAGGGTGATACAACGAGACCCTGACTGTCTTTTATTAGATGAACCGACAAATCATCTCGATGCGGAAACGATAGAGTGGCTTGCTGACTGGCTTCGAGCATATAAAGGCACGGTTTTGTTCATATCACATGAAAGAGCCTTTATTGATCATGTTGCTAATGTTACGTATGAGTTGTCTTATGAGGGTACGAAAAAATACGTAGGTGGATATACCGAGTATAAGCGACAAAAAGATCATGAGTTTCGTTCTGCAGAAGCTGCTTATCAAAAACAGCAGGCTGAACGAAATAAGCTGATGGAAGCTGTAACGAACTATCGACAATGGTTTCAAAAAGCGCACGATGCTGCAAGTGAAAGAGATCCATTTGCTAAGAAAAAAGCGAACAAAAATATGACAAGACTAAAGGCAAAAGAAGCGGCGTTAGAACGGTTAGAAGCGAACAAGGTTAAGAAGCCGGAGCAAGCCACAGGTATCCATGTAGATTTAGTATCCCAAGCGTTTAATAGCAGGACATTTGCTCGGTTTGAAGATGTATCATTCGGCTATGAGGCAGGGGTGAATGTACTAGAAGGCATGACGTTTACAATCGAACGGGGAGATAGGATCGCTGTAGTTGGTAAGAATGGTACTGGGAAAACAACGTTGTTGAAGCTGATGACAGGAGCCCTACAACCTACGTCAGGAAATGTTCAACATCATCCCAACCTTCAAACTGGGTTTTTCATGCAAGAATTAGAAGGACTTCAAGGTGACGGAACAGTACTAGATCAAATCCTTCATTTACCAGGCATGACACAATCCGATGCGCGCACCATTCTTGCTTGCTTTTTATTTAAAGGAGATACCGTTTATAAAAAGCTCAAAGACTTAAGCATGGGTGAGAAGTGCCGAGTCGCATTCGTTAAGCTGTATTTTTCCAACGCGAACCTGCTCGTATTAGACGAACCAACGAACTACTTGGATATTGAGACGCGCGAAAGGATAGAAGATGCACTCGAATGGTATCAAGGTGCAGTCGTAATGGTATCCCATGATCCATATATGCTTGAAAAAGTCTCAAACAGGGTTCTTACACTAGACGATGGTTTCTACGATTATCGAGATTCTTATCAAAATTGGAAGCAGCATCATCGTCGCTCAACAGAAACGCAACACATCCATAATGAAATAGAGCGATTGAAGCTAGAACTATCCAATTTAATCAACCAAGAAATGAATACGGATGAGGAAGAGGACTTGATGGGCCAAATGCAGGCATTACACAAGCGAATTGAACAATTAAAATCTACTATCAACTAAGCAGATACGGTTGCTCTGAGAAAGGTAAGCATTGGATGGAAATGTGATAAAATGGATATGCATCAGCATTACACAGGGGGAGATGGATGTGTCGACGATTGTTGATAAACTAAAGCTATCTAAGTACAAAAACATGGCTGTTCTTAACGAGCCAGAAGAGTATAGATTATTTGAAAATCAAACGAAGGAATTGTCAAAAAACCATGATGCCATTTTCATATTTGTAAAAGACATCGAAGAAATGGCAGAGAATATAAAGTTAATTATTTCGAATGATGACGTCCTTACACCGAAAGGGTATGTCTTCATGGCCTATCCGAAAAAAGGGAATAAAAGATATGATACGTACATTCATCGGGATGAGATGTTCCCGGCACTGAACGTTGGAGAGGACGGGTACATTGCAGGGAGTGACATCAAATTCTCGCGCATGGTTAGTATGGATGAAGTTTTCACGGTTGTTGGTCTGAAACAAGAAAAGAAAAAAACACCGAAAACAGCCCCTGCCAGTCAATGTGTTGCGGACTATGAAGATCACGTGAAAGATGTCGAAGCTTTATTAAAAGATCATCCAAGCGAATTGGCGTTCTTTCAAAGCCTGACACCTGGATATCAAAGAGACTGGGCTCGCCAAATCTTTTCAGCTAAACAGCAAGCCACTCGTGATAAACGAACGAAACAAATGGTACAAATTTTATCAGAAGGTTATAAAACGCTTGATCTATATCGCCGAAAGTAAACATGGCAAAGACAATCATTTAGGTACATGCATATATAAAAAGTAAAATAAGCCATCCGTTGCGCTAGACGGATGGCTTTTTGTCAGTCTGTAGTGGGTAAGAGAATCGTGAAAGTTGTGCCTTGTCCGACCTTACTATGGACGTCAATAGAACCATTCATTCGTTTGATGATTTCATAGCTAACAGTGAGTCCTAAGCCGGTTCCTTGTTCTTTTGTTGAATGATATGGTGTACCGAGGCTCTTTAATTGTTCTTTCGGTATGCCACATCCATTATCTTGGATGATGATTTTCACGTATTTGTTTTGTCTTGTTGCAGCAACGTGCATCCTACCATTACTGTCCATCGATTCGATGCCGTTTTTCATAATATTAATGAACACTTGCTGAATTTCATGCTTGTAACACTTCATTCGGATTTCTTCATCAATCGCTTTAGAAATTTCTACATTGTTGATGATTGCATAAGTTGAGATGACTTGAATAGAATCATTGATGACTTTCGAGAAATCGACAACTTCTAGTGCACTTTCTTGGGGTTTAGACAATGATAAGTATTCGTTGATGATTGTTTGGGCTCGGTCAAGCTCTTCAATAGAAATCGATATGAAAGATCGATCTGTCTCAGGTATATCTTTACTCGTACTAAGTATTTGTAAGAATCCACGAACAGTGGTCATCGGATTACGAATTTCATGGGCGACTGAAGCGGCCAATTGACTAATAGCATTCATTTTTTCAATGTGTTCAAGCTCTCGGTGGAGAGTAATTTGCTTTCGTAATGTCTCAATAAGCATAATCACTGAAATTAATGTAATTAAAGTAACAAATGATAGAAATAAACTAATCGAAAATTGATAGGTATACCCTTCTTGAAGAAGGAAGATGCCCCTGCTAGCAGCTATCAGTAAATAGAATACAGATAAAATGATGACCTTATTCTTATTGGTTTGTTTGTGATACTTCTTATGTAAATAAATAAGAATGACGGAAGCTACGATATAATTCCCTAACGTCGGAAAGAACATAGTCGGATTGAGAAAATAGGTTAAGCCAAGCATAACGGCTGTAAGTGATAGTCCCGGTTTCATACCACCGTAAATAAATGCAATGATAATCGGGATAATCCTGAGATCATAACTAAATTCTGTAGAGTAAACGGCGGGGAGTGTCATAGTCAGTATGACTGAAAACAAAAGAATGAAGAAAAATTTAGACACAAAAAGATTCCCCCGCACGCGCTCATCTTCTCGCAGAAGTACGATGTAAAAGAGTGTCGGGAAAAGTATGAAAAGTACATTAACCAAAATATCTTTAACAAAAATCCACATAAAACAACCTCGTCATTTAAGGATTTTCTTACAAATGGTTGACTACACCATAAATGAAATAAACAGATTTTTGGACTCTAATAGATTTAATTCTTTTCCAAAGCCTCATTCACCTTTTTTCTCGCATGATAAGACACAACTTTAGTAATAAAGATGTGGAGAAAATGGTAAGAAAAATAGGTCTAATTTCTTGTTTAATAAGAATTGAAAAGGATGACTCATGAAAGTGTTTAGGCACTGTTCTTTGAAGAGTCATCCTAGATGTAAAGAAATATTTACTTTTATAAATAAGTCTTAGCTTCTTTTTGGACGAACCCGGCTTCTTTTAATAGTTGCTCGAATTTTACCTGGCTTCATCTTTTTCTTTGCTCTTTTTTCTTGAGCTAGTTCTGCACTAAAGGCTTTCACTAGCGCATACGAAGTGAACAATAGAATGACACCGAGCGGAAAAGCACTAATAATGATGGCGGACTGGAATCCTGCTAATCCTCCGGTATACATCAATACAAGGGCAGAGGCTGATAAGATCAAGCCTAAGACGATCTTAACAACGTTAGGTGGATTAATACTGCCGTACGTCGTTTGCATGCCCAGTACGAATGTCGCCGAATCGGCAGATGTAATGAAGAACGTCAAGATCAGTAACAATGTAACGACGACGAGTACCATTGTGAATGGAAGCTGTTCATATACAAAGAATAATGCAGTTTCTAAAGGTTGTCCTGATACATCAAGTCCTAGGTTGAATTCCATGTGAATGCCTGTGCCTCCAAAGATCGCAAACCAGAAAGCACAAACTAAGGTAGGGATGATCAAGACTGCTGTAATGAATTCTCGAATGGTTCGTCCTCTAGATACTCGGGCGATAAACGTACCTACAAATGGTGCCCATGCAATCCACCAAGCCCAATAGAAAATTGTCCATGATTGTAGCCACTCGGCATTATCTTTGTTGAAGGGTGCTAACCGTAAGCCCATACTGGCTAAGTTTTGTACATAACCTCCAAGTGTAGTCGTAAACAAATTTAATACGAATACAGTCGGTGCTAAAATAATGAACACGATAAACAAGATGAGAGCCAAACCAAGGTTGGCGTTACTTAAGTATTTAATTCCTCGTTTAATCCCTGTGGCTGCTGAGATCAGGAACAAGACTGTAACAATTAATACAATCATTGATTGAACGGTGAAATTATTTGGGATGCCCGTCAGGTAATTAAGACCAGCGTTAATTTGAGCTGCACCTAACCCTAATGATGCAGCTACACCGAAAAGCGTGGCAATGACTGCGATGACATCAATGGTTTTACCGATTGGACCTTTTACTTTATCACCTAATATTGGGTATAAGGTGGCACTTATTAAACCTGGATAGCCTTTTCTAAACTTATAGTAGGCAAGAGATAGTGCCACAATCGCGTAAATGGCCCAAGCGTGGAACCCCCAATGTAAATACGTATATTGCAATGCTCTTATTGCAGCGGTACTTGTACCACCCTCTCCAATAGGAGGGTTGGTAAAGTGAGCAATGGGTTCAGATACGCCAAAAAACAACAAACCAATTCCCATTCCAGCACTAAACAACATGGCAAACCATGTAGGTCTACTGAATTCAGGTTTATCTTCGTCTTTACCTAATTTGATTTTTCCATACCGGCTGAAAATCAAGAAAAGTGAAAAGACGAGAAAAAATGTAGCAGATAATTGATAAAACCAGCCAAAGCTTTTCATAAAGAAAGACTGGGTAACACTCATAGTGTCAATCAGATGCTGAGGTAGGATGGCTCCCCAAAGGACAAAGATGACTGCGATAACGATAGAAATCCAAAATACGCTAGATACTTGTTTCACAGGATAACCTCCGATTTGTAGTAAATTCTATCTATACTAATACCCTATTAAGTAAGAAATAATCCTTTTATGGAAGGACTTACGAATTATTCTCAGGTGAGACTTTTTTAAGGGGACGATTTGCTGGACCTTCAATGACAGATCCATCATAAGAAAAACGTGATCCATGGCAAGGGCAGTCCCATGTTCTGTCGCCACTATTCCACTCGCATTCACAACCTAAATGGGTACACGTTGTGTCGACAAGGTGAATGTAGCCATTTTCATCCTTATAGGCACCCGTTCGTTTCCCTTTTACTTTGACCACTGCACCTTCATCAGATGACATCTCTTCTATACGCTTTTCTTTCAGACCGACCTTTCCAGCAATAAAATGGCCAGCTACATCTGCATTCTGGACGATAAAATCTTTCACCCCTGGATCTGCTATGAAACGCGATGGGGTAAATATTTTACAATAAGGATTATCGGTTTTGGTGATGAGGTCCCTTAGTATAGAGGCAGCTACCACACTCGTTGTCATCCCCCATTTTCGATACCCTGTTGCAACAAAGATATTGTCATGGTTTGAACTAATCGGTCCAATGTAAGGGATGTTATCTATCGTAACTAAGTCCTGTGTGGACCATCTAAAAGCAGCATTCTTAATACCGATTGTTGATTCTGCCCATTGATATAAAGCTTCATAGTGTTTCATCGTATTAATGCCTTGTCCGGTTTTATGGCTTTCACCTCCAACCAAGACATATTGCTCACCGTTGATGGTGGCAGAACGAAGTGAGCGCTTCGGTTGATCTGTACTCAAATACATACCACCCGGATACTCCTTGCTTGGTTTAATTGCTAGTACATATGATTTTTCTGCATGCATTCTCGTAAAATAAAAACCTTTCCCATCGAAAAATGGAAAGTGAGTACTTGTAATGACGTTATCACACGTGATTTTCCAACCTTCTCGAGTTACAACGACCGGCTTTGCATCGGTCTGAATATCAATCGCAGTTGTGTTTTCATATATGGATCCACCGGCATTCTTTATTTCATTTACGAGAAACAATAAGTACTGTAAAGGATGGAATTGAGCCTGATTGTCCATGACTAAGGCTGATTCGATATTTATGTTAAAAGGGATTTCATTTGATAGCTTGCCAGGAATACCTAGCTTCTCATAAGCTTCAAATTCTTTTTTCAATTTCTGATGAGAGGATGGATCTGTAGCATAAAGAGTTGCCCGTTCTCTTGAGAAACCACAATCGACACCATGTTCTGTGATTAACTGAGCTATGTATTCAATAGCCTCTTGATTCGCTTCATAATATAACTTGGCTTGGTCCTTACCGATATGATGTATCAATTCGTCATATATGAGATCATGTTGAGCAGTTAATTTCGCTGTCGTATGACCTGTCGTACCACTCATTACTTTCCCAGCATCTATGAGGGCAACAGTAAATCCAGCCTTTAGCAGAAAATAGGCAGTTGTAATGCCTGTAATTCCTGCACCAATAATGGCGATATCAACGGTTTTGTGTTCCCTTAAAGCATCAAATTGAGGTGTTTGGATGTTTGATTGCCATATCGGCTCTGGAAAATGTGGGAATTGCATCGCTCTGGACATGAGAATCCTCCTATACTATAAAAGTGAAACTAAAAAAATAATTCGACCTATATTAGTTCTTTCCGAAAGAATAATTTTCATGTATAGACAAGGGTAGAGGTGATAAAATAGTATCTAATATTAGTAGCTGGTAATAAGTATTGATTGACAAGCTCATGCGAACACTGTTAGCTTTAATAAAGCAATATACAGAGATTATTTTTTGCTTCGAATGTGTTTAATATAAAAACTTGTTCGATGCATGTATTATCAGGACATCAGTAAAGAAGTTACAACAGAAGAGAGGATTGTTGAGATGAAAGAATTTCATTCATTTGGGTGGTATGCAGCACGAATTGCACCACACTTACCTAAGCAAGCATTCAAGCCTGTCCCTTCAAGATTATTTGGCGGTTTGGCTTATTTTCTCATAATCATTGCAAGCTTTGTCACGATCATCTTCTTTGACACGAATATTTGGATCAATCTTTTGCTGAGCTTCATCCTAGGATCTAGCTTTGCAGGAATGGGTTTCCTAGGACACGAAATTCTACATGGAACCGTTGTACGAAAGCCTTGGTTACGTGATTTACTTGGAGCAATTGCGTTTTGGCCATTGACGACAGGACCGAAATTATGGCGTAAATGGCATAACCTTACGCACCATGTTCATACTCAGGACGAGGAAAATGATCCAGATGCTTGGCCAAGTATGCAGAAGTTTAAGGAAAGTCGTCTCATGCGTTGGATGTATCGCGTACCGTTCTGGATTAGAGCAATTGCAAGCTTCGCATCACTTGCCGTAACGTTTACTTTGCATTCAATGAAGATGTTTACGGTATATGTGAAGGAGTTTAATCCGAAAAAGCAGCCAAGTGTTTGGTTAGAAGCGGTCTTACCTTGGGCAACTTGGATTGGATTACTTGTATGGATTGGATTTGGAAAGTGGTTCTTTGCTTTTCTATTGCCTCTCCTGATCGCAAACTTTATTGTCATGGCATACATTTCAACCAATCACCGTCTAAACCCACTTGTACCTGTGAATGACCCATTAGCAAACAGCCTAACGGTCACGACACCTAAATGGGTGGATGTATTGCACTTTAACTTCTCATACCACACGGAGCATCATTTGTTCCCAGGAATGAGCCCAAAATTTTATCCATTGGTTAAAGAGCAAATCAAACAAAAATGGCCGGAGCGGTATCACGAAATGCCATTTGGTAAAGCACTGGTCGCACTGTTTATTACACCGCGTGTGTATTATAAGGACAAAGAGTTCATTGATCCGCACAAAGGCAATTTATTTGGTTCACTAGGAAACGGAATGAATCCAAAGAACCTTTCCATTAAAAAGTCAAAATTAAAATTGAGATAAATCTCAGTTGATACCGCAGTGTTGATTCACTGTGGTATTTTTGTTTCAATGCGAGATGGAGGGCTATTCACAACATATTTGAGCTGGATCACCGAAATAAGTTGGGATTAAGGGCTATT
This sequence comes from Pseudalkalibacillus berkeleyi, assembly GCF_021608225.1. Classification (NCBI taxonomy): domain Bacteria; kingdom Bacillati; phylum Bacillota; class Bacilli; order Caryophanales; family Fictibacillaceae; genus Pseudalkalibacillus; species Pseudalkalibacillus berkeleyi. The sequence continues at coordinate 2,871,599 of NZ_JAKIJS010000001.1, read as the reverse complement.
CACCACATATTTAAGCTCATTCCCCGAAATAAGTGACGAATCGGTATAAACAGCGCGACAATCACTGTAATAAAAAAGTCACAAAAAATTTAAGTGGAAATGATAGCTTTTTTTGTATCGAACAGGATAAAATAAGTGACGTAATTCTTGAAACATGTATAATTTATTAAAAGGTTCATAAACCTGTTGAGTAAATTACGAACTTGTGAGGGACAATGAAGATGTAGGAAAAAGTCATCTAGTGCCCCTTATTATACATACGATTATTGTACTTTGAATTTAAAGGAGTAGACGAATGCTGGACTCGCTATTATTTTTACTTATGCTAACGATTACGTTAGGTATAGCTTCACAATGGGTAGCATGGCGCTACCGTTTTCCTGCTATCGTGCTAATGTCTTTAGTTGGATTGCTAGTAGGTCCTTTTTTGGGGATTCTGAATCCAAAGGAAGACTTCGGAGATATGTTTGGTCCAATGGTTTCTATTGCAGTTGCCATTATATTGTTTGAAGGAAGTTTGAATCTTGATTTCCGTGAAATTCGCGGTCTTAGACATTCGGTATTACGTATCGTTTCAGTAGGTGCTTTTATCGCATGGCTGTTAGGATCATTAGCTGCCCATTATGTTGCCGGACTCTCTTGGGCTGTTTCGTTCGTCATTGGCGGGTTATTCATCGTGACAGGACCGACTGTTATTTTGCCGCTCTTGAGGCAGGCGAAGTTAAAATCTAGACCAGCGACGATTTTAAAGTGGGAAGGAATTGTAGTGGACCCGATTGGCGCGCTACTTGCCGTATTTGCATTTGAAATCATTAAATTCTTCTCATCTGAAGAAGTTACAGCAACTGTCTTATTTTTCTTCTTCCTAGGTTCTGTGTTCGCCGCATTGTTTGGATGGTTGTGTGCGAAGCTAGTCGGCTGGATGTTTGAACAAGGATATGTAGCAGAATTCCTTAAATCACCGATGGTATTCACCGTCGTAATCGCTTGTTTCACAATTACAGATGAAATTGTGCATGAAACCGGCTTACTAGCCGTAACCGTAATGGGGCTAGTACTTGCGAATATGCACATATCTTCCATTGACGATATGAGAAACTTTAAAGAAAACATTTCAGTACTTCTAATCTCAACTATCTTTATCATGCTTACGGCATCACTATCGCTTGAAACATTACTTGAGATCCTGAATTGGAAAATTATTTTGTTCGTCGTGTTGATGCTGTTTATCGTACGTCCGATTTCCATTGCACTTTCTACAATCGGAACGGATTTGACGCTTAAAGAAAAAATCTTAGTCGGTTGGATTGCCCCGCGTGGAATTGTTGCCCTTACCGTATCAGGATATTTTGCAAGTGTATTACTTAATCAAGGGTTTGAAGACGCAAAGCTGTTAATTCCGCTCACATTTGCGCTTGTATTTGCAACAGTTGTCGTCCATGGATTTTCAATCGTGCCACTCGCGAAAAAGCTAGACCTTGCTGTCGAAGGAAAACCAGGAATTCTGATCGTTGGAGGGAGTAGCTTTAGTACGGCTTTAGCGAAGTCTTTTGAAGAATTAAATATCTCCACTATGGTTGCGGACTCATCTTGGGAGCGTTTAATTACAGCTCGAAAGGCGGGCGTATCTTCCTATCATGGAGAGATACTATCGGAACATACCGAATACCATTTAGACTATACACCTTATGAACAGTTGATTGCGATGACTGAAATCGATTCTTATAACGCGCTTGTCTGTACGAATTTTGTGCCTGAATTCGGTCGGAACAATCTATATCAATTATGTCTTCACAATGATCATATTGATGATCTAGAAGATCTCGTTCATACAATTGGAGGGAAGATTCTCTTCAAAAAAGGTGCTACATGGGAAGAGTTGAATAAACGAGTCGAATGCGGACATGTCATTCGTAAAACAAAGCTTACAGAAAAGTATACGTACAAACAATATTTAGCTGAGCGGAACGATGACACGATTCTGCTCTACATTGTTAAAGGTGGAAAGGTTACATTCTACTTCCAAGAAGGAGAAGTTAATCCTGAAATAGGTGATCTAGTCGTTAGTCTCGGACCACCGAACAATGGAAAGGAAAAACCGAAGCCTATCGTAGGAAGCAAACTATAATCGACGAAAAAGGTATCCAGTGCATGGGTACCTTTTTTAGGCGCGAATGAGATCAAAACAAAGGACTTGTTCTGTTTGGTGGAGAATTTTAACAGGAGACTTATATCAAGGAAGTGTTATTGTGTTTCGAAAAATCATACGCCAAATCCCCGCGGTCATTTTGTATACGTTGATCTTCAGTTTGCTGACGACAACCTTTCTTCTACTTGCTTTTAAACAAACCGTTTTGGACCCATACAGTACGATAGACAAGCTAGATGGGACAGGAGCATATTCAGAATTACAAGAGATTTTACCTGTTGCAATACAAGAAACAGATGAACTGAAGGAAATCACTTCAGACGACGCACTTAACCCAACTTTTGAAAAAGTAATAAGAGAGCAAATGACCATAAACAGGGTCAAAGAGATGATGAATTACATTGAGACAGACATTTGGGATTATATACTTGAAAAAGACACGGAGCTTGAGCCTCTCAACATTAGCGATATACGATTGATATTACTTGAAGAAATCAATCAGGAATCATCGCTCAATAACAGAGTGATTTATGTAGACAAATTCGTTGATGAGCTTGAATGGTCATCCATAATGAATGTAAAATCAGACTCAATCGACCAATTAAAAACACATTATGATCGGATCAATTCACTATTGTTGATTTGTGCATTGTCATTACTTACGCTTATAGGATTCAGTTTCTTAGTCCTCAGAAATGTTCGTACAACGTTAAGCTGGCTATCGGGAGCATGTATTGTATCGGGTATATCGCTAGCCGTTACGGCAGTCATCCTCCATATCATTGGGATTGATTGGATGAATACAGGGATTGATTTCCCAGAGTTGTTCTCACCTCTTTCTGATTACGTGGAAACTGTCATGAAGCAGCTATATGTAGACTTTCTCTCTGCAGTGTTAGCAGGAGCGGGCTTCATCACCATTTTCGGAATAGGATCTTACGGAATAGCCGTAAGAAAACCAATGCAAAAATACAATCAGAAAATTGCTGCATAAAAAAAGTCCCTACACAATCGTGTAGGGACTTTGCTTTTAAAAAGTAAGCTTAAGCTTTAATTAGGCCGATTTCAACCAATCTTTCATATAAGAAGTCGCCTGCAGTTATAGCAGGATACTTTTCAGGGTTGTCCTTCGTCACTGTAGCAGGAATTGTTTCTAACAAGCAGCTGCTGTAAGGGTGCACGAAGAAAGGCATAGAATAACGTGAAGTATTTTCTCCAACAGGGTTCACAACGCGGTGAGTTGTTGCAGGAATGACTTCGTTCGTAATGCGAGAAAGCATGTCTCCAGCATCTACGATGATTTGTCCTTTTTCAGCCTTAACTTCCATCCATTCACCATCACGTGTAAGAAGCTCAAGTCCTGAAGCAGTAGATTCAACCAACAATGTAATTAAGTTAATATCTTCATGCTCAGCAGCACGGATTGCATTTGGATCCATTGACTCGTCCAACTTAGGATAATGGATAGAGCGAAGAATGCTGTTTCCATCTTTCAACATATCTGCAAAGAAATCTTTGCGAAGATCGAAGTGCATCGCAAGTGCTTCAAGCATGTTGCGTGAAACTCTTTCAAGTTCACGGTAGAAGTTCAATGCATTTTTACGTAGTTCTGGAATTTCATCTGGCCATACGTTTGAAGGGTACTCAGAAGTTAGAGGGTGCCCATGAGGAAGTTCCTGTCCTGTATGCCAAAATTCTTTCAAGTCACCGACAGTACGGTTCTTTGCATGCTCTTTACCGAATCCTGTATAACCACGTTGTCCACCATCGATACCTTCGTACTTTTGCTTCGTTTCAGTATCCATGCTGAATAACTTTTCCCATAGCTCATAGTTTTTGTCGATCAATTTATGATCTACACCATGTCCTTCAAGAATGATGAATCCGATATCCTTAAGTCCAGCTGCAAACTCTTCAGAGAATGCTTGGCGAGATTGTGAGTCTCCATGTGTGTAGTCCTTCAAATTTAACGTTCTAATAAATGGTTTCGTCAATGTGGTGAACCTCCTAAAGGTATTGGTATGAAAGCGATTTCAATCCTTTTTGAGTATAACATGACATAAGAGGTCTAACAACTTGGAAATTAATAGATTTATAGGAAAACATATCTTGTACAAGGATTCATATAGTGATAACAGGGGGGAGGACAAAGAATGAGATTTTTGTATGGATTGAAAGAGTTCTTGTTACGAGGAAATGTTGTGGATATGGGAATAGGAATTATCATAGGTACAGCTTTCAGTAAAATTGTACAGTCGTTCGTATCCGATATTGTCATGCCACCAATCGGCCTTTTATTAAGCAGTACAGATTTTTCTGAGTTGTATTTGAATCTCTCCGGGACGAAATATGCCTCCCTACAGGATGCTCAAGCTGCTGGGGCAGCCACAATCAATGTAGGTCTTTTCATAGAAACACTCATACACTTTCTTATTGTTGCATTTGCAGTCTATTTGTTCATCATACAAGTGAATAAGGTAAGAAATGTACCGATTGAACAAACTAGATTTACAACATGCTCTTATTGTTATACAACGATATCAAGTTTAGCTTCACGCTGTCCGAATTGTACATCCAATCTAAATGGCACCCCATCAAGTAATCATGACCGGATGAAGGTTAGATTTAAATGATGACAAGAGGAAAAGCCCAGTCCTGTTTAGGCTGAGCTTTAGATCTATGCGCTTTCTAATTGCTTCTTCAAGTTTTTATAATCGGATTTCACCGATTTCTTAACCATCAGTTTCATAAGTGGCTGTGCAACTTTAAACGTTTTACTGGCATCACCTTCAACAATTGCGGATACAAGCGTTCCTTCTTTATGGGGTTCAACAGTCCGCGTGACAGTAATCGGAAATGTACTCTTAATACTTTCAATTTTGATCTTCCGGTTTTCTTCGTATTCGACAACCTTGAACGTGGTTGTAATTTCTTTACCAAGAAATTTAGCTACCTGCTCATAAGTGGAGCCTACACCGATCGGTCCTTCAGATGTAAATCGTGCCGAAACCATACCCCCTTGCCACTTAGGATTGTTTTCGAAGTTTGAGATATATGAAAAGACACGATCGTGTGGAGCATGAATGGTATTACTTACATTTATTTTAATCATTTAGCTCACCTTTTCCCTCTTTATGTGACTATAAGGTAACATAAAAGTTCAAAGAATACAATCTATTTCCAAATATTTCAGGTAAATGGTTGTAATTATTTGGTTTCTTACTTATAATTACAATTAATTAAACAGTGGTCAATTAGATAGGAGTATCGCATGACACCTAGAAAAAAAGTAGAGCAAGAATTGACAAGGGAAATGATCCTTGATGCTGCTAGGGTCTTATTCGTTGAGAAGGGATTCCAAAGCGTTTCAATGCGACAGGTTGCTAAGACATTGGACTACAGCCATGGAGCAATTTATTACCATTTTAAAAACAAAGCAGACTTATTTTATGCGCTTGTGGATCAAGATTTTCACCTGCTGGATCAGACAGTGAATAGAATTATGGAACAACCTCTTTCAGATTCTGAGAAGCTTCAAAAGGTCTTGATTGGGTTCATCGAATTCGGACTAACACATCAGAATCATTATGAAATCATGTTTCTGATCAAGGACGAAGAATTTCAACATCATATCCAAGTAGGACCGAATCAAAGCTATGCAAACTTTGCACAGACCGTTCATCAGTTAAGTGAAGTTACATTGACGGTTCAAGACGTTTGGTCGTTGTTTTTATCATTACATGGATTTGTTGCACATTATTGGCGATGTAATCAATCCTTTGATGAGGTGCGATTATTAGCAGAAGCGCATGTATCATTTTTGATCAAATTATTGAGGAAGTAATATTTTTTGCGTTTAATTGACCAATGGTTAATAAAAGGAGGAGAATAAATGGATCGAGCATTAGTACTTGGTGCATCAGGTGGTATGGGGTATGCAATTGTAAATGAGCTGTCTAATCGAGGGGTGAAGGTAGTCGCTTTTGCTAGAAACGGGAGTAAGCTCAATGCAATGTACGAAAATAATTCGAATGTGGAAATTAAGACTGGTGATGTGTTTGACCAAGACGCGTTAATACTTGCGGCTAGAGGTGTAGATGTCATATTCCATGCGATTAATATCCCGTATCATCGGTGGGAGATAGAACAAGCTACAATCGTTCAGAACATTGTCTATGCAGCTGAACAGGTCAACGCGAAACTAGCGATGGTTGATAACATATACGCGTATGGAAAAGGGTTGGGCAAAGCTGTTGATGAGCAGACGCCAAAGGAACCTCATACGAAAAAAGGTAAAATCCGTCTTCAGTTAGAGGATATTGTTTTTAAAGCAAATATCCCCGTATTGATTGCACACTTTCCAGATTTCTATGGTCCTTATGCAGAAAATACATTTATACACTTTCTTTTGAAAGATGTTGTTACAAATAAGCGAGCAAGCTTTGTTGGTGATCAAAATGTCAAAAGGGAGTTTCTCTATACTCCAGATGGAGCAAAGGCGATTGTAGAGTTATCAAATAATGAAAAAGCTTTTGGTCAACACTGGAACATCCCTTCTGCTGGTGTCATATCTGGAGAAGAAATCATTCGAGAAGTCAGAAAGATGACCGGTTATGAGAAAAAGGTATCTGTCGTGACTAAGAATATGATCCGATTCGTAGGCATATTTAATCCACAGATGCGTGAACTGGTCGAAATGATGTATTTGACCGAGCAGCCGGTTGTACTCTCTGGCGCGAAATACGAAAGAGAAGTAGGTCCTGTTCCTCGAACTTCATATAGAGAGGGAATTCAACAGACAATCAAACACATGAAGCACATTTAAAGAAAAGAAGAGGCTGTCTCATAAGCTTGGACAACGCTTTAGAGGGAGCCTCATTATAGATTTATTTGGATTCTAGGTATTCTTTCAACACATTTGCGTGATTGTGCTCAACATCTTTAGCGGCATATAACAATGTAACCTTTCCATCGTTTTCGAGTTTTTGAATAGTCTCGATTGCTTTCGACTTATCTTCATCATTGTCTAATTCTTTCTTATATTTTTTCTTAAATTGTTCATACCGTTCTGGATCATGATTGAACCATTTTCTTAAGTCAGGTGAGGGTGCGACTTCCTTTAGCCATTCGTCTAAATTTGCATCTTGTTTTGAGATGCCCCTCGGCCAAATACGATCCACTAATAACCTTTTGCCATCCTTAGAGTTTTGTTTTTCGTAGATTCGCTTAATTTGTATAGACACCAAATGACCTCCAATCCAGTTTGATATGTTAAACATCTTCGTACTGCTTCTTCCTCTTTTGCAGGAGAAAATACCTTGGTCATAGGTCATGCATTTGAAATTTACTCCGGATTCTGTCATCTTTAAAAAATAGATATTCGAGAAGACGGAGGAACGTACATGTCTACATATTGGACAACGATACACAATATAGCCTCAACATTGATTCAACATTCAATTCCTTATCAATTCATAGATGAAACTGGATTAGCTATTCAGGGGCTGGATATTGAGAAAAATGAAGTACATGTCGAAGTACAATGGGATCAAATGGAGTCTGTGCATGACATTTTTGAACCTTATACACCGACGACAATCGAACGAACAAATGAACAAGGACGATTTACACTTGTGATGGAAGGAACGAATGTCGTCGTTATTTGTAGATATAACACAGCATTACGAACGGATCCATACCGTATTGAAGTTAAAAATGAAGGCGTAGACCTTTGGTGTCAGTCCCTGTATGCACTTACTGATGATCGAGACCACGGAAAAGTCGTGCAGGCATATTTGTCTCAGAAACAGAAAGAAATGACCGAACAAAATGAGTCTGCGTGGAACCAGAATAATTATCAAGCACTCGTTAATCGATTTGGTGAACCTGAAACGGCAGCATCTAAAATAAAAAAATTTCCGGAAGGTCGAATCGGTTCGGTATTTCCTTTTCTAGACAATGTAAAAGACAAGAAAATCGCGCACTTGATGGGATCCAATGGCATTAAGGCAACGGCTCTTTCTTTATTGGGAGCAGAGGTGACGGTAGTTGATTTTTCAAAAGAAAATGCTGCTTTTGCAAAAGAGGTAGCTAAAGAGTGCGATGTAGAAATGAACTATTTGATCTCAGATGTTTTGTCATTAAAGTCTAATGATGAATTGAGATGTCAGTATGACATTGTCCTTATGGAATTAGGTGTTCTCCACTATTTTATAGACTTAAATCCGTTATTTCAGGTCATTCATCAACTTTTGAAACCAGGGGGAAGGTTTATTTTACAAGAATTCCATCCTATTTCAACGAAGTTAATCACTTCTAAAGGGAAAAAGCATAAAGTAGACGGTAATTATTTCGATCCTACACTTGAACGAAGAGATGTCGCCTTTTCCAAATATGCAACACATGGAGAGAAGAAAGAGGTTGAAGTCCTACAGCGGAAGTGGACACTTGGGGAAGTCGTAACATCTGTTGCACAACAAGGTTTGACCGTGAAGGTGTTAAAAGAAGAGCCAAACCAAAAAGTTCATGACATCGGACTGCCGAAAATGTTCACCTTAATTGCAGAGAAGTAGAATGGGCGGTTTTCTAGATAATTTCATATTTTTCTAGATAACTCTCGATTTGTTGAGATCCATTCAAACGTAAACATGTAAGAAGCAATAATTAGCAACCAAAATACAATAAATCCGCCTCAAAAAGGAAAAAACACCGCGCTTTTGCGGTGTTTTCAATTGGAAAGGATCGTTTCTTCGCCGCAAATGAATGAAATTCTTTATCTAAAAAAATAAATAAGCATTTTCTTTGTAATTCATTTTTGAAAAAGGATATGTTATCAATAGGCAGTATTTTTGGAGGGATGAACATGGTTGAAAACAATGAACAATTGCAAAAAGCGACATTCGCAGGTGGTTGTTTCTGGTGTATGACAAAGCCATTTGATGAGATGCCTGGAATTGAAGAAGTGGTATCGGGATATACAGGTGGAACGAAAGATAACCCAACGTATAGGGACGTGACATCGAATCAATATGGTCATCGTGAGGCTGTTCAGATTACCTTTGACCCTGAAATCTTTCCATATACGAAATTACTTCAACTATATTGGCAGCAAATCGATCCGACAGATCCTGGAGGTCAATTCGGAGATCGCGGAGAATCCTATAAAACAGCGATATATTATCATAATGATGAACAGAAGGCTCTAGCTGAAGCTTCTAAGAAGGAAATTGAGGAGAGCGGGCGGTTCTCGAAACCGATCGTGACGGATATTTTTCCTGCATCGGCATTTTATCCAGCAGATGAACAACATCAACAATATTATAAAAAGAACCCAGACCATTACAAAGCTTACTACAAAGGATCCGGGCGCAAAGGATTTGTTGAAGAGAATTGGGTAATTGAGAAAGACGATAAAGAACTTCGAGAAAAATTATCCGATATCCAATATAAAGTTACACAAGAAAACGGGACAGAGCCTGCCTTCCAAAATGAGTACTATAATAACGAGGGTGAAGGCATATATGTAGATATCGTTTCTGGGGAGCCGTTGTTTAGTTCAAAGGATCAATATGATGCGGGTTGTGGTTGGCCGAGTTTTACAAAACCAATCCATTCAATTCGGGTCAAAGAAAAAACCGACCTTAGTCATTTCATGATCCGTACAGAAGTTCGAAGTAAGAGTGGGGACTCGCACTTAGGTCATTTGTTTAAGGATGGGCCTGGGCCAGACAAATCAAGGTATTGTATTAACTCAGCTGCACTTCGCTTCATACCGAAAGAAGAGCTGGAAAACGAAGGGTACGGAGAGTATAAAGTTTTATTTGAATCATAGAGGGGAAGAGCTGACCTATCAGAGTCAGCTCTTTTTTTGCTCTATGCTCCACTTTTAACTGTCATCACATTATCAAGATCAATTGCTGGACCGAAGAATTCGTAGTTGATTTGTTCTGGAGATACGCCGAATTGATTTAACCCACCAATCATCATTTTCATAAATCCTTCTGGGCCACATATATAAAAATCAGCATCTAGTGGAATTTTCGTTTGAAGCCATTCCATATCCATGCGGCCTTTTAAGGCAAAACACTGATTTTGTTGATCCTGCTCTGTTGGGTGTTCAAAACAGAAGTGGGCTTTCAAGTTTTCGTGTTGTGCCACCAATTCTTGTATACGATCTCCCATCGCTTGATAGTCTCCGTTAATGGCTGCATGGAAATAGTGAATTTTTCGGTTCGGTAATTCAGAAAGCGTTGTTTCTAGCATACTCACGAGCGGTGTAAGTCCAACACCTGCACCGATTAATACAAGTGGCTTTTCTTCATTCATTTTAAGAGAAAAATCTCCAGCTGGAGCACTTAGGAACAGGCTGTCTCCAACCTCGATATTGTCATGAAGGTGCATAGACACACGTCCTTCACGTTTGATTGAAAGACGGTAGTAGCCTTTCCCAGGTGCATCGGACAGGCTGTATTGACGAATATGTGTGTGTGGATCGTTCGGTATCTGTACTTTCACGCTTACATATTGTCCGGGTAGGAAGGAGGCAACATCTTTCCCGTCAACGGGCTGAAGGTAGAAGGAAGTGATCACTTTGCTTTCGACATCCTTACGAACAAGCTTAAATTCACGGAAATCTTTCCAGCCACCTTCTTGAATTTCAGCTTCTTCATACATTTCTGATTCTACTTGTATGAACACATCAGCGATGACTTGATATGCTTTAGCCCATGCTTCCAAAATTTCATCTGTCGCTGCATCACCGAGTACTTCTTTAATAGCTGCGAGCAAGTTCTCTCCAACAATAGGGTATTGCTCTGGTTTTACTCCTAAGCTTCTATGTTTATGAGCAATTTGCTTTACTGCCGGTAAAATTTCCTCAAGGCGATCAATATGGACTGCAGCGGCATAAACAGCATTAGATAAGGCCCCTTGTTGTCTTCCTTTATGTTGATTGGAATGGTTAAATAAGTTTAATAGCTCTGGGTGGTTCTTAAAAAGCAGTTCATAAAATCTTGACGTAATAGCAGTTCCATATTCTTTTAAAACAGGGACAGTTGATTTAATGGTAAGTATCGTTTTCTGATCTAACATAGGAATCATCCTTCCAGTAAACATATATTTTAAATACATCTTTATTATAAAAGAGGACTTACCTAAAGATGTATAATAAATATATCTTTTCGTAATTTTGTCACATTCACGTTCAAAAAACTGTCACACGTAAGCTGAAGCCTTTTCCTGCATGATTGGCAGTGGTACGATTAGAGTATAATAATAACTCCTAACGAAGGAGGGGTTCGGTTGCGAATGACCCAATACAGTGATTATTTTTTGAGGGTGTTGATGTACTTGGCGGCACAGATGGATGGACGGCTAGTACAAATTAAAGAGATCGCTGACACATATAAAATTTCCAAAAATCACTTGATGAAAGTGACGCATGAGCTTAGTAAGCTCGGTTTGATTAGGACAGTACGGGGAAGAAACGGTGGCATTACCCTTGGTAAGAAGCCTGAAGAGATCAATATCGGTGAGCTGATTCGAAGGACAGAGGAAGACTTTTATCTTGTAGAGTGCTTTGATGCTGAGCATAACAAATGCATCATAAGTCCTGCTTGTAAATTGAGAGGCGTATTGAATAAAGCATTGAGCGCATATTTTGAAGTGTTGGATCAGTACACGCTAGCAGATCTGACTAGGAATGTAGATCAATTGCAAACACTCTTTTCAGTCGAACAGGAATGATAACAAACAATGGGTCCAATGATCATATTGATTTCATTGGGCTTTTCAATCTTTAAAGTTTGCTTAGTATATTTAATTGGACAGGAGGACGGAAATGGATTTCAGCGTAGATGGTACAATTCTACTTGTTTCGATTTTATTAATTATTGGCGTCGTAACAGCGAAATTTTCTGCCAGGTTAGGGTTGCCTTCATTAGTGTTGTTTATCGTAGTAGGTATGATGCTGAACGAGTACGTGTATTATGCTAACGCATTGCTTACCCAATTGATCGGTACCTTTGCACTAATCGTCATACTATTTGAAGGTGGTCTGAAAACTAGGTGGTATGATATCAAAAAGGTTTATAAGCCGTCATTATCATTGGCAACACTCGGAGTGCTCATTACCACATTGGTGACTGGACTAGCAGCAAAATACATATTGGATGTCAGTTGGTTAGAGGGCTTTCTTTTTGGTGCGATTGTCGGTTCCACTGATGCCGCTGCAATATTTGCGGCGTTAGGCAATAAGAACATCAAAAGAAAACTGACATCAACATTAGAGGCAGAATCCGGTACAAATGATCCAATGGCGATCTTCTTGACAGTTTCTATTTTACAGTTGATCCAGATACAAGATGTGAATCCGGCAACGTTCCTGTTGGACTTCTTTTGGCAGATGGGCGTAGGCCTCCTTATCGGTTTGCTCCTGGGAAGAGTGGCGGTTTGGATGATCAATCAAATCAATTTGGATTCATCAGGTCTATATCCGGTTCTATCAATTGCTTTAGCGATTTTCACTTTTGGAATCGCTAGTCTATTAAGCGCTAGTGGTTTTCTGGCCGTTTATGTTATGGCTGTATTTCTAGGAAACAACGATATTACATACCGGCATTCAATTGTTCGATTCAATGAGGGATTTGCATGGATGATGCAAATCACCATGTTCATATTACTAGGACTGCTGGTGTTTCCTAATCAATTGCTGGACGTCGTGTGGCAAGGAATTATCCTATCCTTCATCCTCATGCTAGTGGCTCGTCCCATCGGGGTTTTCATAAGTTTAATAGGGAGCAAATTCGACGTAAGAGAAAAGCTCTTCATCTCCTGGGCAGGGTTAAAAGGTGCGGTACCGATTGTACTGGCGACGTATCCTATGGTCGCAGGTTTAGAAAACAGCGGATTGCTCTTTAATGTCGTGTTCTTCGTCGTCTTCACGTCAGCTTTGATTCAAGGAGCTACCATCTCTCCTGTTGGAAAGTACTTTAAATTTTTACATGGTGCTAGAGTAGAGCCACCACATAGTTTAGAACTCATTTCGATTGGTAAGACGCAGAATGAAATGATGGAAATCCAAGTAGAGAGCGGGTCTCCCGTTATAGGTTGTGAAATCAAGGATCTTTCACTTCCGGATCATACTTTGATTACAGGCGTCATTCGTGGGGAAGCGCTCATTACTCCAACAGGGGATACGGTTTTATGTGAAGGAGATAGATTATACATTCTCATACATAAAACACAGCGGAATATGGTGAAACAGCTTATCCGTAAACAACCATCAGAGGAGAATAGGACATCCGAATAACGTAAAAAATGGCTAGACTCCTTAGAGTCAGCCATTTTCTCTATCGTTCATTAAATGGATATGTCCAAAACCGTTCAAACTTAATCCAATTCATCAATTCTTCTTCATTGGCTTGTAGTCTCTTCTTCATACCTTCCATTAACCCAGCTGTTTGACTTTTGTGTGCTTCGAGTGTGTTAAGCTTTTGGTCCATGAAATCACTAACATCACGGATGACGTCAGGTCGGCCTAGTTCCTCTTCGCAATTATGTGAGAACGCAACACATTCGACTTTTGGCCGTTTCGCTTTTGGCATGTTTTGTACGGCTTTAATGACTGCTGCCCCACAAGCATCATGATCTGGGTGGACACTGTAACCTGGATAGAACGTAATGATTAATGAAGGGTCCAACTCGTTAATCGCATCAGTGAACAGATCAGCAAGCATCTCAGGATCTTCAAATTCAATCGTCTTATCTCTAAGCCCCATCATTCGTAAATCTTGTATGCCGAGGACTTTACTTGCTTCTTGTAATTCCTGTTTACGAATTTCTGGGAGTGTTTCTCTTGTCGCAAAAGGTGGGTTACCCATATTACGACCCATTTCACCGAGCGTTAGACACATGTACGTTACAGGCGTGCCTTCGTCGATGTACTTTGCAATCGATCCAGATACACCGAAAGCTTCATCATCTGGATGTGGAAATATGACCAGTACTTGTTTCTCCATACATGTTCTCCTTTCATTTATGCTTATTGTCTAGCTTTAGCACGCAGTCACTTGGACCACTTCATCAGACCTCCGTGCTGACGCTTTTCTTTATTCAAACGGCGTTTCACTTATTTGCAGTGCAACAGCGAGCTTTCCGTCTTTGTCATGCCCAGCCATGAGCAATCGATTCTTAGCATCAAGCTCCCAATGGGTAATACCTTCAGCATAGATCCAGCCGAATTCCATTTTCAAACCAACTCTGTAAGGACCTTCTCCAGTGATTTTTCCTCGTGAGTACTTTATTTTGCCGTTACGTATATACGCTCCTGCAGAAAATGGCTTTTCACCAAAGTGAGAGGCGTAAGCGCCATTAGTCGTTTCTAAATGAATGTATACGTCCTGGTCCACAAATCGTTCTATGAGTGGCTGAACTTTTGTCATATCAATTAAATCCACAAAGATCCCTCCTACTTTACAACTAGTATTCACTATTGTACTAAAAAAAGGACAAGTATGTTTGTGTAGGAGCTTATAAATGAAAAAAAGAAACGTCCATTAAGAACGTTTCTTCTCATCATTCTTCAACCACTCGTGACTTAAAATGCCATACATAAGCATGTCATGCAGTTCACCATCTCTTTGGAGAAATTCACGTTGTGCACCCTCATATTTGAATCCGAGTCGTTCATATAGGTTAATTGCACGCTTATTATAACTAAAAACAGTGAGTTGTACGCGGTGTAAATTGAGCTCATTAAAGGCAAAGTTCAGTACGAGCTGCATCGTTTCATATCCTAGACCTTGATCCCATATCTTTCTTTCACCAATACCAATAGCAAGCCAAGCATTACGATGAACCCATAGAATGTCATCCAAGTCTACCCAACCAATGACGCTGTCGTCCTCGATCATACGAATAGCAAATAAAAAGGATTTCTGCTCTCGAGGCTTTAGCTCTACCCAATCTTTGAAGTCTCTCTTTAATAATGGGAATGATGGAGCAGCGTCCATACATCGCATGTACTCATCATCATGGTACCAAGTGGATACCTTATCCAAATCCTCTTCTGTAAAACGGCCTAAGTAGACTCGGTCACCTTTACGAATCGATTTTGTAATCATATTTATCCCCCAAATCGGTTAATCATTAGAATCTGTTCAAACATACTGGCTTTTGACGAGTGTAGAATAGCCTCGTCACATGAGCTATGTAATCTTTAGATGAAATAGTTGCATTGCCATACATCACGAGTGTGTCAAAAGGAACAACACCCATAAGTAGGGTAGAGAACTCCGACACATCAAGCTCGATTTCAACATCAGTATTCAACTCTTGTTTAATTGAAATATGTCCGTTTTCTACTTTCATGAAAACTGACTTTTCATTATTAGGTTGAAAGCTATCTTTCACTTTCATTTTTAAGTTAAGACTTTCGCCTCCAAAATTCATTTCTGATACTGAATCTAGAAATTTTACCGTATCGAGTATCCGATACATTAGCCCGACACCTTGGGTATTACTTTCATGAAAGACGTGCGGAATAAGGTGATTTGACCCATTGCTCGGATTTAGTAAAAGATGATGGAAATATTCATCCTGTGTATCAAAATAAATCGAACGTACTTGATCATGTTGGCTATGGAAGAAAGTGAGGAATTCTGAAAGGACCTCTGTATCCTCATAAACCATCTCATGGATGAGAATATCGTTTTGGAGGAAGCTATCTCCGTGCTCAGATTGGAAGGAAAACCCTACGTATCCTTTGATTTCGCCGTCTTTAACAAATCCAATTGTATAATTTCCTGGCTGCTTCATAGGTCTTTCAAAATCTGAATGAGATCGAATCATCATTCCATGTGTCTTTGTAGCCACTTTATTATAAAACCCTACAATGGCATCGATTTGTTCAAGTGGAATGTATTCAATATGTGCTTTAGACTTTCCTTTAGGCAGATGATGCGGTTGAACACGATAACGGTTCTTCTTCGTTCCGTAACCATACCCCATTTTTTTGTAAAAGTCTGGACGGAAAGGGTGGAGAGCGGTCATATATGTTTCTCGCTCCAGGTAATGCTTGTGGAAATACTCAAGTAACGACTTTGCGACACGCTCTTTTTTATGTAGTAGATCTACAGCTACCATTCCGATGCCACCTACAGGCACTTTCTGATCATAAAACATCATTTCAAAATCATGGAAGCGCATACCGCCGACAAGCTGTCCTGATTGATAAGCGCCATAAAGAGCGGTAGATGTATCGTTTTGTTGTAGATCAATAAATCGATCAGCCATCTTTTCAATGTCGTCATCTGTGACGAGTTTCATCCCAGGATAGGATCGACTCATTAACTCGATAAATGGTTTAACGTCTTCAACTTCCATTCTTCTAATCTCCATAGTTCCCCTCCTAAAAGCCGTTTCTGACAAACCTTTACTTATTATAGCAAAGTATCAGATTTATGTGAGAATTGAGATAGATTTGTAGAATTAAAGTGAATATTGTCGGGGAAATAATCACTCGGCTATGTAACAATGTCGTATGTTATACTACCCGTAAAATCATGCATATGCGGGTGAGTAAACATGACGAATTTGACGAATGACTGGGGAGAAATTCTCCAAGCTGAGTTTGAGAAAGAATACTATTTACAGTTGAGAGAGAAGTTGAAGGTGGAGTACGGCAATTATACCGTCTTTCCTGACATGTATGACATTTTTAATGCGCTTCACTTCACATCCTACCGAGATGCGAAAGTCATTTTAATCGGTCAAGATCCTTATCATGGACCTGGACAAGCGCACGGGCTCAGCTTCTCCGTTCAGCCTGGTGTACGTCAGCCTCCTTCGCTGAAAAATATATTTAAGGAACTCCATGCAGATCTCGGTTATGACATACCCGATCATGGGTCTTTATTGAATTGGACGAAACAAGGGGTTCTTCTATTGAATACCGTTTTGACGGTTCGGAAAAAGGAGCCCAATTCACATAAAGGAATTGGGTGGGAGCACTTCACAAACGCGGTTATACAATCACTAAATGAAAGAGAGCAACCTCTAGTGTTTCTCCTTTGGGGAAAACATGCACAACAAAAAGAAGCGCTCATTACGAACAACCACCATTTCATACTTAAATCACCACATCCGAGCCCATTTTCAGCAAATAAAGGCTTTTTCGGTAGTAAACCGTTCTCGAAAATCAACCAGTTTCTCCGAGAAAACGATATGGAAGAAATCGACTGGAAAATACCGAATCTTGAGGAACAATAAAGAGATCTATGGAAAAGGCTCTGTTGCTCTTAAGTGATATGTGTTTGTTAACAATTACTACAAGAGCAACAATGTTTACGAAAAACATTATGAAAAAAGATCGAGCACTCTGCTCGATCTTTTCTATTACGCGTAGCTTCTCCCTTTACCTGAATCAGCCATTTCAACGAGGTCTTCAGGATAGGGCTCAAAAAAGGATTGTTGTAGTAAGTACTCATTGTCAAAGCGATATACCCAGGATTTTAAGATGGTCAATAAATTGCTAAGTGGTATTTTCTTGTCTTTATACCTTTCAAGTAAATGTATAAAGTGATCTTTCTCGTTTTTCGAAATGTTATCAGAAAAGTACCCCATGATATGCTGGCAAACGTTAATGTTAGAAGTATATCTCGCTGCTTTTTGAAATAGGAGATAGAGCTGTTGCTCATATTCCGAATATACTTCCTCAATAGAGTCGAAATTCTTATGTTTTGCGATAATTCGTCCCATGTTTTTCATGCGTGTTTGGTTATAAGCCATGAAAAGGTATTTGTTTTCTGATTGAAATTGTATGAGCGCTTGAATCGTCGGATTACTTTTTAATTCACGGAATGCTGCTAACGTATATAGTTTGGTGAGGAAATGCTCTCTAATCGTAAAGTTTGTTAAACGTCCTTCTTCTTCAACAGCTAATTTTCCAAACGCTTCTAACACCATACCACCAAACAGACCACTGCCTTTCTCCTTAACAGGGGCTTTTTCAACACCAGTATAGATTCTTACATCTCTCGTTCCACAGCTTGGAGAACGATTCTTTAGAATGAAACCATCTACATCTGATAAGGACTCGAAAAATGACCTTGTGAAGCTTTGCATATCGGCTGTTAAATCAATTTTTGTCGAAGGTTGAATCATCTTCGTTTCGTTGCCCACTGAAACAAGTCTGACGGTTTCTCTAGGTGTCCCGAGCCCAATTTCTACTTCAGGACAAATTGGAATAAATTCTACGTAAGGGATAAGGGTTTGAATCGTTCTGTCTTTCAATACATCGCCGTTATATCGGCAAGCTTCGAACTCTAAACATTTACTTACAACCACTCTTGGCTTAGGAAAAGACCGCATATATGCCTCCAATATCTTCATAGCTTCTTATTTCTTATGTACCCGATATGAGTGAAGCTTATTCCAATTAATATGTTGTGGGGCACCGAAATGAATACATGCCCCGATATAATCTATTTCTTCTTCTTTTTTCGCGCTGAATCTAGACCAGCACCTTTTTCATATCCCGTTCCTTGTCCTTCCGGTTGAGAGGACGGTAATCCGATCGTTGTTGGATCTTTCTTCTTTTTCTTCAAAATGTTCACCTCCGTATCGTTACTTTCACCGAAAAGAGGATGATTCACTCGTATACGATGTGTAAAAATTTACAATCCGGGTATATGATTTACACAAATCATTTAAGGAGGAATAAATCGTGGAAGCAAAAATATTTCATGTAGTTCCAAATGAAGAAAAGAACAAATGGGATATCAAGATTGAAGGCAGAGATCACGCAGAAAAAACCTTTGATAAGAAAGACATCGCAACAGATGAGGCGAGAAAATTAGCAGACGAAGCGCGGCCAAGCCAAGTCGTACTTCATAGAGAAAATGGCGAAATTGAGGACGTAAGTAAATACTCGACGAATGGATAATATGAAAAGATGAAAGCGACCCATAAATGGGTCGCTTTCAAAATCAATGATTAACCTTCTTCATCAGCATGACGTCTTCCGTAATTTGCTTGAAGTTAAAGTCGGTTAGATCCTCTTTTTCCGGTGCTGAAGCTTCATAGATGCCGACTTCTTTTGCACCTCTTCTAGTAAGCTCACGCATGACTTCCGACAAACCTTCTCGGAAGGTTTTGCTATCACCTTGTGCATTGGTAAAAGCAATGATTTCAGAATAACCCGTATCTTTTCGAACCGTCACCCCGAAATAGGCAACAGTCGTATTTTCAAGATTACAAGCTACTGCAAAGTCAAAATCGACAGAATTATAATAGGATCGATAAAAGGTGAGGTCCTGTTCAGTTGTGGCATCGTTTTGCTCCGCTACCGAAACGAAGGTCTCAATATTGAAACCAGTCTCCACAGCTACTTGATAATCATTACCGTCCCTCGGCAGGTCATTTGTTGTAACGGGTCTACCATAAATGGGTGAACGCCCCGTTTCTTCAAACCCTTTACTTTTGAAAAAAGCGATTTGATCTTTCCATTGGGATCGAAATCTTTGTGCAATCATTTCAGCGCCATAATCTGAGCTCACAGCATATCCATGAATCCGTTCAAACATTTCTTCCTGAAGCACACCTTCGTAACCTTCACGTACCCATGGGTAACCTAATGAAACAAATTTCCCTTCACCTGTAAATCCCATATGTCCTACTAACTCATCCCCATCGAATGCGAAACAACGCGTCTTCGGATCGAATTTCTTTTGATCTTTAAAGTGGATCGGTGATAATGTCGGCTTCCATGCATACGGAAGATCTGCTGTGACAGATTCCCAGAATGCATACTGTAAATCCATATCACGTTCATCTTCGAAAGGACGAATCGTTAGTTTCATTCTTTTTCACCCGATTCAGCTGTATCTTCTTTTTCCATATAAATACTTCTGCTTGGGAATGCAACAGAAACACCTTCTCGATCAAGGATTTCCATGATTCTATAGTTGATGTCTTCCTTCACTTCAAGGTAGTTAATCCATGCAGTAGTTTTCGTATAGAAGTAAATCAGAATATCTAAACTGCTATCATTGTATTTATCAAATCGCACTTCGATAAATTCCGGGTGCACTTCTTTATGCTCTGTTAATAATGTCTTGATTTGTTTCACGCACGTTTCAAGCTTGTCTTTCGGTGTTGTGTAAGTGACACCTAGATTGAAGAACACTCGACGCTTACGCATTCTTGTCCAGTTTGTGATTGCCTCATTTGAGATATTGGCATTTGGTACCGTCACGAGTGCATCTGCAAACGTACGAACCTTCGTACTTCGGAAGTTGATGTCTTCTACAATACCATCAACAGAAGGCGTTTGAATCCAATCACCGATTGAGAAAGGACGTTCGATGATGATGACAATTCCGCCGAAAAGATTGGACAATGACTCTTTCGCTGCAAGAGCGAATGCGAGTCCACCTATCCCCAGTCCAGCTACGAATCCATTTACGTTATATCCCCATTCCTGCGCAAGTACACTAATACTTACTGCAACGATGACGAATTTCAACACCCTTGAAATGAAAGGAATCAAAATTTGATCGACTTGTAGATCTAACCGATGTTGAAATCGATTGAACAAAATCGATGAGGAGGAAGATAGGTTGACGAGCCCCCATGTGATGACTAAAATGACCGATGAACGGTAGAGACGTGAAGGTACTTGATAGACTTCACGACTGATTTCTAACGATTGATAGGCCATATATAGTCCTAGAAAAATGAAAAAAACATATAACGGTCGTTCAAATGCGAGTAATATTTTATGTAGTACTTGAGTAGAAGATTTATCAGTCGTCCTCGAGATGAGTTTGAATATATATTTCGTAAACAATTTGCGAAATAAAACAAAGCCAATAAAAATGGCAAGCGCAATTCCGATATCGATCCAGAAATCAAGATCGGTAACATATTCAAGTGTTGTGTTATACCAGCCCAGCATGTTGACACTCCCTTAAAGTGTAGTCTCTAGAATAAATTTATCAGAAATAAGGACAGGGGTAAAATTTGGTTGCTATTCATATATGTTCTAATCTTCTCCCGCCATAGTGGGGGTATACATGATAGAGGACTCAAGAGGTATCTATGCATCATGTCATTCTAGATTACTTTTTCAACATTTTACCAAAATACGACAGTTTTTTTCGGAAAATTTTGATATCATCTGTAATGAACGCAATATTATTAGGAGAATGTATATGACATTAAGAGAACAAGCACGAAAAATGGCGAACGATTACAAACATAACCCTAAGTTAGAGGTTGTTTTCTTAGGGGGATCGGTTTCGAAGGGCTGGGAAGACCAGTTCTCTGATATCGAATTATTTTTACTATGGAAAGAACCTCCTCTCGATGAGGATAGGTTGGAACCGATTAATAGAGTTGGTGGTAAAATCATTAATTTCCATCCATATGAAGACTTAGAGTGGTCCGAATCGTACATCGTTGATGGTACTAAATTTGAAATAAGTAGCTTCCTAATGGAAACAGTCGATCAATTTATCGAAGAGTTGAAATTAGGTGATCTTTCAATGACAAAACAGTGTCTAATTGCTGCGATAGCTGATGGTAAACCGTATAAAGGGGAGGAAATGTTTAATCAGAAAGTCAAAGAGATTTACCCGTATCCACAGCGTTTGAAAGCGAGATTAATTGAGCGTGCATTTGAATTTGGAGGTCCTTGGCAAAATCGCGAAGCACTTGTACATAGAGACGATTCATTATTTCTACAAAAAACGATCATAGACGTTTGCAGTAAGAATTTGATTGCTCTACACGCACTTAATGACACGTATATTCATCACCCAGGATTGAAATGGCTCTCAGAAACAGTAGATAGGATGGTATTGAAACCAAATTGTTACGTAGAACGTATAACAGAAATAGTAACAAGTCCTGACAAAAAAAATTCAGTAAAAAAACTTGAGGTTCTCATTCAAGAAACCGGAAAGTTAATCGAAGATCACATACCTCAAATTCATTTAACTGAACAATTGAAGCGAGCGTGTATGTTACGTCATAGTGTGAAATCAGAATAAACAGGTGGAAGGGGAGAAAGAATGGAAAAGGTGATTGAAAGAGCGTATAAGACCAGTCGGAGCAATAAGCTTCGAAGAGGGTTTACGATTGGTTTCATTATTATTCTTATCTTCGTTTTAATTCTTTCTTCCGTAGTCATTTATATTCTTCAACGTAGCCTCCCAGAAACAAAAGGGGAGATTGTTCTGGCTGGAATTAACGAGCCAGTATCGGTTATTCGGGACAAGTCGGGAACGCCTCATATCGAAGCTAACTCCCCAAGAGATTTATATACTGCTCAAGGATACGTTACCGCCCAGGACCGCTTATTCCAGATGGATTTGAGTAGACGGCTTGCATCAGGCCAATTAAGTGAAGTGATTGGAGAAGCCACACTTGATCGAGATCGTTTCTTCAGAACGCTAGGTCTGAGGCGAGCAGCCGAACGTTCACTAGATCAATATTCAGAAGAAGCCCGTAACGTATTAAATTGGTACACCGATGGCGTCAATGCTTACATAAAAGAAGCGATTGATAAGAACAAACTCCCACCAGAATACACGATACTAGATTTTGAACCGAAGAAGTGGAGTCCAGTAGATTCCCTTACGATCGCCAAATACATGGCCTTTGACCTTGGTGGCCATTGGGAAGGACAAGCATTTCGACATTATTTGGTTCAAAACTTTCCTGAAGAAAAAGCATTGGAATTATTTCCTGCCTATCCAGACGACGGTGCGATGATTATATCAGAAGCGAAAAATAATCCAGTCAACATCGAAGAATCGCTAGCTAGTGCTGTTATTCCTGATCCTTTTAATGGCAGTAACAATTGGGTTGTATCGGGACAGAAAACCGAGAGTGGCCTTCCTATCCTAGCAAATGATCCACACCTTGGATTAGGTACGCCCTCCATCTGGTACGAAACACATTTGAAAACAGATCGTTTAAACGTAAGTGGTGTTATTTTTGCAGGTATTCCAGGGATCATCGTCGGACACAATGAACAGATTGCTTGGGGCGTGACGAACGTAGGACCCGATGTTCAGGATTTATATATTGAGAAGCGAAATCCGAATAAACCCGATCAATTCTTGTATAAAAATGAATGGGAAGAGGCTGAAATCATCAAAGAACCTATCAAGGTGAAGGATGGTGCAACAGTAGACCATCAAGTAACGATTACACGCCATGGTCCAATCATTTCGGAATTTGCTCGATACAAGGAAGAGGATACAGCTTTAGCATTAAAATGGACAGCTCTACAACCCTCTACTGAGCTAGAAGCAGTGCTTCGGATGAACCAGGCAGATGATTGGTCTTCTTTTAAAGAGGCTCTGACGTATTTTCATACCCCTGCTCAAAACTTTGTATTTGCTTCTGTAGACGGGGATATCGCTTATCGAGCAAATGGATTGATTCCGATTCGGAGCAAGGGTGATAGCTTACTACCCGTCCCTGGTTGGACAGGTGAATATGAATGGGAAGGCTTTGTACCTTGGGAAGAGCTTCCGACGATTGTCAATCCGAGTAAAGGTTACATTGCCACCGCAAATAATAAAATCGTTGATGATGACTACCCTTACCATATTACCCACACTTGGGCACAACCCTATCGACAAGAAAGAATAGTGGAGATTTTGTCGGGTATTGGTCCGTTGAAAACGCAAGAGATGAAAGAGCTACAGATGGATAAGTACAATTTGCAAGCCGAAGAAATGGTGAAAATCCTTTTACCTAAAATGGATCCATTAAATCTCAGTGAGCGAGAACAACAAGCCTATAGACTTGTTGGAAAATGGGATTATATAGACCGTAAAGAATCTGGCGCTCCTCTATTGTTTCATTTATGGATGTATGCGATCAGTGATCAATTATTTGAAAAACAAATTGATCCTAAAATGATGAAGTTTTTTGATGGTCGAGCGCAAGTCGTGGATGAATTGATTCGAGGTGCTGACCAAGGAAAATCAAGTATTTGGATGAAAGAGGCAGGTGGAATTACAGAAGTAGCTACGAAAGCATTTCAACAAGCTGTATCAGAAGCTACGACTCTTCAAGGAAAGGATATAGAAGATTGGCGCTGGGGGAAATATCACTCCTTATTATTTGAACATCCGCTAGGCTCTACTTCGCCCTTACAATTGTTATTCAATCCCAATGAAGTGGAGGTAGGGGGGAGTCGAGTAACCGTCATGGCAGCTGGATGGAGCAAAAAGACTGGGAAGGTCAACCACGGGGCAGCGTGGAGAACGATCGTCGATCTTGCCAACATTGAACAAAGCCAAAATATTGTAGGCCCAGGGCAGTCAGGGCATGTGTTAAGCACCTGGTACGATGATCAAGTGTTAGACTGGGCGAACGGAACCTACCACACAACTAGCATAAACAAACGTGACTACGAAAATGGACACCAACTCAAGCTAGTACCGAGTAACTAGTGTGCTATACTTAAATAGGTTCATAGGTCATGTGTAAATTCAACTACCTCGAACAATTCTGAGGTAGTTTTTTCATGAAAAGATTTTTATTAGAAGTGTTACATTCATTTACTATTAAAATTTTTACGAAACCAAACGGTCTTATGAACGTATAAATCAATAAGGAAGTATATAAAGGGGGTTGCAACAAGTGAATCGCACAATGAAATTAATTATCTTCATACCACTTGGGTTGTTAGTTGCTGCAGCATTATTCACAAGTGTTTACACTGTAGATGAATCCGAACAAGCGGTTATTGAAACGTTTGGTCAGGTGGAGGAAGGGATTATTACATCTGGTCTACATTTCAAGATGCCATGGCCGGTTCAAAACGTACGAAAATTCTCAAAGGAAACATTCAGTTTGCAATTCGGCTATGAAGAAGTCGATGGAGAAGTGACAAAAGAGTTTCCAGAGGATACGAAGATGATTACAGGGGATGAAAATATTGTACTAGCTGATATGGTTGTACAATGGAAAATCACGGATCCGAAAGCGTTTTTGTACGCAACAAATGATCCGAAGCAAATTCTTTATAATGCTACTTCAGCATCATTAAGAGGGATTATCGGGACATCTACGATTGACGAATCATTGACATCTGGAAAAGCAGAAATTGAAGCAGAAGTTAGAGATTTATTAGTTAAACTAATCGAAGAGTATGATATCGGGGTTTCTATTTTAGCTGTAAAGCTTCAAGATGTCGATCTACCTAATAAAGAAGTCCGACGTGCATTTACGAAGGTTACTGATGCGCGTGAAACAATGAATACGAAAATAAACGAAGCGAAGAAATATTCAAATAAACAAAAAGAAGAAGCCGAAGGTGAGAAGGATGCAGTCATGTCCCGAGCTGAAGGTGATAAGGCTGCCCGGATTGAGAAGGCACGTGGGGACGTTGCAACATTTAATGCATTGTACTCTGAATTTACGAAACAACCAGAGATAACAAGGGAACGCCTAGTCCTAGAAACGCTTGATGAAGTATTAGCAGAAGCTGAAATTTACATTATGAGTGATGAAGGCGGCACGTTAAAATACTTACCAATTCGTCCTGCAGAGGCGAAGCCTGCTCCGGCACAAGAGGGGGATAAAAAGAATGAGTGATAATAACATTTATGACATCAATGAGCAGAAAAGGTCGTTCAATTGGAATAGACATAAGAAACCAATCATTTTTGGGGTCATCACTCTCCTCCTTTTAGCGTTTATCATTAGTAATCTTTTTATTGTAAAAGAAAATGAATACCGTGTAATCCGTCAGTTTGGAGAAGTTGTTAAAATTGTTGATGAGCCGGGATTAAGCTATAAGGTTCCATTCATCCAAACCGTTTCTACTTTACCAAAATATCAAATGATGTATGATGTCACGAAGGCAGAAATCAACACAAAGGATAAGAAACGAATCATTATCGATAACTATGCAGTTTGGCGAATTGATGATCCGAAGAAAATGATTTCTAACCTGCGTACGACTGAAAATGCAGAAGCGAAAATGGCTGAATTCATCTTCTCCATATTCCGTTCTGAGCTTGGTAAATTGAATTATGATGAAATTATTAATGATGAAAACTCTTCACGGGGAAGCATAAACGAACGTGTAACGAAGAAAGTAAACACTTTGTTAAATAGAGATAATTTTGGAATTATTGTTAAAGATGTACGTATGAAACGTACAGACCTTCCAGATGAAAATGAGGAGTCTGTATTCTTACGAATGATATCTGAGCGGGAAACGAAGGCACAGCAGTATTTATCACAAGGGGATGCTGAGAAAAACCGAATTATAGCGAACACTGATAAAGAAGTGAAGCAGTTATTAGCGAAGGCACAAGCAGAGGCGGAGAAAATTCGTGCTCAGGGTGAAAAAGAAGCTGCCAATATTTATAACCAATCCTTTAGTAAGGACCGCGAGTTCTATTCGTTGTATCGTACATTAAACTCTTATAAAAAGACAATTGATGACGAAACATTGATTATTCTACCAAAAGATTCACCATATGCACGGTTACTCATGGGGTACTTGGAGTAAGTTCGTACTTTAATGTGCAACGGCTCCAATCATGAGAAAATATATTGAATAAAGAAATGGGTTGGCCGTAGAGTGATAAGCTCAACGGATCCAACCCATTTTTGATGGAGAACAACCATATTAACAGTTGAAGTTCCTTAGCTTCCTCGCTCTGTGGGGTCTTCAGTCTGTTGCTTTTCCCGCTGGAGTCGCCGTCTTCTGAGCATTATGAAAAATTCTCTTATTCCACAATCTACGATAGTCTAAGTGAAAGATGTTTAGCGGCAATCATGCCTTGGGATGTAGCAGATGAGATGCTTGAAAATACAGGGTGTGTACAAACGTCCCCAATCGCATAAATTGAACTGTCACTTGTTTGTTGACAGTTATTGACGACGACATAATTTTCTTCATCAACGTGAACATGTTTTTTCAAATACCGGGTATTCGGCTGTACCCCAATTCGAATAAAAACACCCTCAGCTATTATGTGGCTTGTACTTTGATCAAGGAGATTAAATAAATCCAATCCAGTGATTCCTTTGTCACCGTGATATATTTTTCGTACAACCGTGTCTTCCAGGACTGTTATTTTAGAGTGTGCGCGCACCGGATTTTTGAACGCTTCTCGTGCTCTGAAACTTTTTGAACGATGCACGAGAAAGACATTTGCACCACTTTCCGCGAGTAATAAAGCGCCCTCAAATGCTCGATCGCCTCCACCAACCACAACGACATTCTTTTCTTGGAATCGGTGACGGTCTTTTGTGGCTGAATAGATTTCACCACGTAAAATCATTTCTTGTTCACCTGGAATTTCAAGTCTGCGCACAGATGTACCTGTAGCAAAAATAATATATTTGTATTTAATGTACATTTCTCCATCGCCATCGTTAAGAAGCACAGTCCGGCTTTCATGATCTAAAGATTTGATTGATATTTTTAAATGATACTTGCAATCTAATTCCTTAACGTGGTCTGTAAATTGATGCTGGAGGACCATACCATTTTCATATATTTTACCTGGATAGTCGATGATTCGATTGTGAATATCTTTCAGCTGACCACCTAATTCGTCATTCTCTTCAATCAACAAATAATCTAGGTCCAACCGCTGACACCATATAGACGCAGATATGCCTGCAGGTCCACCACCAATAATGAGAATATCCTTCGTTATCAAATTTGTTCACCCATTTCGAATTTTTCAATCCACTTCTCAAATTCTAACCAATTCGACACGCGATCTACTTTTACATTTCGGTTATATGGATAATCCATTGCGATTGACATTCTTCCTGTTTCTTTAAATGCATTTAAGTTATGCGGTGCATCGTCGAAGAGCACATCACCTATGACCATTTCTTTTCTATGTGTGAAAATTAAGTTACGTGATCCTATGAAAGGAAGATGCTTCTCAACCCATTTCTCTTTCTCAGTGTAAGCATACGTTCTGCTACTCGTTACGATGAGAATGTCATGTTTTTCAGATAGACGTCCTAGAACTTCAATTGCATGAGGCAATGGTTTGAGGTTAATAAAAAGTCCGGGTTCATCAAGATAATCATAGATTTTACTACCACATGCTTCCTTTACATATTTCTCGCTATTCCAACACGCAAGGTCTTGAACGCTCAGGTTATCGTTATAATCTTTGTTGTATCTGCTATGCCATTCGGTCATCAAGTCACAAATGACAGAATCCATATCGATCAATAGCGTTTTCATGCGTAAAACTCCTTTATACCATTACATAAGTTTACACAAATTATAGCAAGAGGGTGGCCCGTTGGAAATGGGACCACCCTTTGTTTAGTAAAGAAAGCGTTTTTGTTTGGGACGCAGAGATGAATTGTCTAGCTTCAGCACCCAGTCACTTGGATCACTTCAGCACTCCTGCGGCGGCTACAGCCTCCTCGTCGGACTTCCAGTGACCTTATTGTTATATGATCTTCGACTAAGAACCACTACGTCCTGTAGTGAACGTCGAAGTCAACACATCCTGTGTAAGTCTGGGCGCTTGCGCTTTTCTTATTCAATTTTAGTGGTTTGACCACTGATGATCTTTAACTGATTGTTTTCATAACTGATCGTATAGGAGCACTTGTAGACATATGTTTTCGTTTCCCGGTCCTTCTTACGTTCTAGTGCATCTATAATAATCGTTACTTTCATCGTGTTTTCTTCTTTTGAAGGCTCGCTTTTAATTTGATTAATCGTAATATCAATCGTTTGAATGTAGCTCTTTCTAAATTTCTCATATGGTGTATTTTTCTGCCACTCACTACCGAGTAGTGAATAAGCTGTTACATAATCCCCGATTACGAGACTATCATAAAAATATTTAACTAGGTATTCGCTGTCTTCAGCATTAAGCTTAGGTGTTACATCGTGGTCTGTATTCGGTTCTTGATCTTTTTTTGATAGGTTTTCAGGATGTTTTGACCATTCTAGGAGTTGGTCATAGACATCTTTCATCGGAATACTGAAGCCGATTGATCCTTCTTCAGTTCCAGCTGAATTAATTGCCATAACTTCCCCCGTGCTTTTATTAATTAATGGACCACCGCTATTTCCAGGTGCAATTGGAGCGGAGATTTGATAGACACCTGAATATGTATAATGATCGAGCGCAAAATCACGATCCAGTCCGCTAATAATACCAGTCGTCACAGAGTTTTGTAATCCTAACGGGCTACCAAGCGCAATGATTTCATCCCCTATATCTGCAACATGGTCTTCCATAACAGGGAGTGGGCTTTGACCTTGTAAATCTAGAACCCTAACAACAGCAACATCTGTCGATTCGCCAATACCAATTAATTTCCCTTCATACTGTTGGGCATCAGCTGTACGCACAGTAATTTTCTTCGCACCTGTGACGACATGTGCATTTGTAACGATATCTCCATTTTCGTTATAAAGAAATCCTGAGCCAACGCTCTTTCCAGCGTCACTTTCCACATCGAGCTGCACGACGCCCTTTTGACTTTCATGAATGATTGACTTCAAATCTCTCTCAACAGAAGGGGCGTTCCTTTTCTCATTGTGTGCATCTCCAATAGAAGAGGTAGCTTCTACCGTATAATGGCTATAGTAATTGTTAATGACAAAAGCCCCTGCAATACCCACTAAGAGGATGAGGGACGTAATGAGGATGGACATGAGTTTTCGAGGGTACAATGCGTGACACCTACTTCCAGAAATATACTGACTTTGACACCCGAGTTAAAGGATGACTCAAGTGCATTATCTACTTAAACGCCATCTTGCTTCGTTGAATGTCACTTTCAGTTCTTGATCCACTAGGTGGTGTTTGTGCTCGAAGGTGCCAGATTCATTTGGGTATAAAATGTCTGAATCAATCACCACTTCATTTTCAGCGTATTTCTTTCCTTTGGAATCGACTAGTGTATAGGAAATACTGACTGAGCTGAGTGGTACGGTAGCTTTACTTTTCACCGTTCCAGATACTTCAATGTCACCAAGGTGGTTGAGCTTTGCTTTAATTGAAACAAGCTCTATAGCGTTATTCAAATTATGTTCCTTCTCTTCAGCTGCAGCAACGATTGCTTGTTCAATTCGCTTTTGCTCGGCTTGTTCAAACTCTACTTTTTCATTATGTATGGTCGTCTTTAAACTGAGAAGCTTTTTACTCTTCGGTTCGTGGTATAGTCCTTTTTTTACAGAAGCAAGGGCTGCCGAGAATTGGTGGTCTGTCAGAAAGTCATTCGCCTGTGCATAAGCAATTTCAGCGATTTTTGAACGGATTTTCTTTGAGATCTCTTCCGCTTCTGGAGATTTTAACGCGTCAGCTTTTGTTAGCAACGGCTCAAGATCTTCGAGTGTCGATTTTCCTCCCATATCACGCCGTATTTCAGAAGTTACTAAACTATTTTTTGCAGATACGATCTTTTGATTAATTTGAGTCGGCAGCTTTCCGTTATATGCCGACAGCTTGTCTTCTGCATGCTGAATTTGTTCAGAAGCTTTCTCAAATTCTTGTTCTTTCATATGATTACTGGAGATTTGTAATCTTTCTCGAATTTGTATAGCTGTTTCAACGAGTTTCAAGTTCTCTTTTGCCGATGGGAAGAGAGGGCGTTTTTCTAATGCAGATTCAAATTTTTTACGAGATTTTTCATAATCACCGTCTAAAGCTGCTTTTTCTCCATCTTTAAAATCTTGAATTGCAGCTGACGTTTTATAATGCTCGCTATAAAAATAACCAGCCAGGCTGAACACAATTATTAAGAATGATAACGAGGGAAGAAGCCAGTGCCATCTTTTTCGCTGATTTAAAGAGGGGTCAACTGTAGCCGTTCGTTTTGCACCGCACGTATCACAGAATGAAATATTTGATTGAAATGGATTTCCGCAATTAGAACAATACATGATTACACCCTCACCCTTAAAAGCTATTCATCTCTACTTATTTTGTCATATTTTAGGACGCTATGGAACTCTTATTTTAACGAAATTTGCAATCTTTTTGAATTAATTTTGTTGTCAGATCAGGCGTGGGTCTCCTTTACTAAGACCTTATACTCAAGTGTGTTGATTTGACTAATATACCGTCCTTTATTATTATATGTTTAAACAGTTAAACGAATAAACGGAAGAGGTTGATGATAGATGAAAGCTGTAATGATTACAGGTGCTTCGGGTGGTATAGGCTTAAAATTAGCGCATCATTTTGCAAAGGATGGACATCATCTTGTTCTTGTTGCCCGATCTAAACAAAAGCTTGAAAATCTTGCTAAAGAGTTAGAAGGAAAGTATGCCATTAAAACAGTAGTGATTTTAGCAGATTTAGGGGAGTCAACAGCTGTTGAACACGTTATGGATGAAATCGAAAAGCGTAAGATTCAAATAGAAATGCTTGTCAATAATGCCGGTTTCGGGTTGTATGGTGAATTCCACACGATTGATTGGGCCCAAGAACAAGAAATGATGATGGTTAATATGATGGCACTAACAGAATTGACGAAACGTGTTGTGCCGACAATGATCAATCAGAAGTCAGGAAAAATTTTGAATGTTGCTTCGACAGCTGCATTCCAACCAGGACCACTTATGGCTACTTACTACGCGACAAAGGCTTATGTGCTGTCTTTCTCAGAAGCATTAGAAAATGAATTGAAAGGAACAGGTGTATCGGTCTCTATTCTGTGCCCGGGACCTACTGAGACAGGTTTTCAACAACGGGCGCGTATGGAAGATTCCAAGCTGCTCGACGGCGGGGTTATGAGCGCAGATCAAGTTGCGGATATTGCTTATAAAGCGTTTATGGATGGAAAGACCTTGATTATTCCAGGGACACAAAATAAGCTACTTTCATTCATGATTCGATTCATGCCTCGGAAACTGGTCACAACGACAGTACGTAAAGTACAAGAACGGAAATAGCTCATGTAGAATTACCCATCACCAATTGATACAATAGAAGGAAATGAGCAATGTCAGTGGTGATGTTATGAAGAAACTCAACATTCAAAAATGGGTAGGAGGACGTGTAATCAAAACAGGTCTAGCTGCATTTGTTACTGCGCTAATTTGTAACCTGCTTCAATTACCTGTTCTCTTTGCTGTCATTACAGCAATCGTAACTGTAGAGCCGACCGCTTCAGATTCTATCAAAAAAGGGATGATTCGATTCCCCGCTGCGATGATCGGAGCGGCTTTTGCGATGGGCTTCGAATTTTTCTTAGGACCAAGTTCTCTTACATACGCGTTGGCAGCAACATTAACATTACTTACTTGTCATAAATTACGTTTGGATGCGGGGATGCTCGTGGCAACCTTGACAGCGGTTGCGATGATTGCAGAAACGGAGGATCAATTCTTCACATCGTTTGTCGTGAGATTATCTACAACGCTCATCGGACTTGTCGTTTCAACCGTTATAAACTATTTAATTCTACCACCTCATTATCACGAGATGGTGAGAGAAAAGGTCGACCAGCTATATGAACGATCAGGAACCCTGTTAAGTCGTTTTGTAAAGGGAGGCTCACATCGAGAGCTACAAACCGAGTATAGAACTTTAAGTCAAGAAATGGAGCGAACCTTTTCACTTTCGCAATATCAACGCGAGGAGTGGAAATACCGCCGACATAATTTGAAGGAGATACGTGAATTCGGAATTCTCATGAAAAAGCTCGAATATTATCAAAAAATCCTTTATCATTTTGCTAATTTACTTTATTTGAACTTAGATCATGCAAAACTTAGTCCAGAAAAAGTAGAGGTCATCATGAAAGCCGTAGATTCTATAGGTGCCATTTTGAAAGATCCCGCCCATCGTATAGAAGCAGATCATATTGCGTTAATTGAGGAACTTGATGCACTTTTCGCTTCTGAAAGGGAAAGAAGAATATATACTGACCAAAAAAGTGCAAAGAAACATCTTTCTGTTCGGGTCGCGATTATTTATGAATTGCTAGCTTTGGAAGATGTGTTAGAGGATCTTGATAAAATCTGTTCAAGAGAGAAGCTGAGCTAAAGACACCAAAAAACTTTTGGTGTCTTTTTGTACAAATTTAAAGGGTTTACGGATATAAATCGAGAAATAGAACTAGGTATAAAGTTACATGTTTCTAAATGTTCGAATTGTGGCCTCCTTGTCGGACTTCATTTTATCTGGCTGGAGGATATAGGTATGACGGTTTTGTGGATTATTGGTTACATAGTTGCCGATAGTGGTGAACATCCTATATTCTTATTTAAGGACTTAATGTATAGGAGAGGAACCAATTATGGTAGCACAAAAATCTCAAAAAAGTTATACAGGCATCGTCGTTTTATTATCAATTGTCATTAACGCACTTGTTGTCGTCTTGTTCTTTTTACCAGAGTATCAGGGTGAGACAGGGTTTGATATAACAATCTTACCTTTGCTAAATGCGGTGTTTAATAGCTTCACTTTCGTCTTTTTACTAGCAGCTTTGTGGTTTATTTTGCGAAAAAATATCGCGTTACATCGTAGGTTCATTTTTGCGGCATTTACGAGTACCGCACTATTCTTGATTTCATATGTATCGTACCATTACTTAGCGGAATCAACTTCTTTTGGTGGAGAGGGCCCGCTGAAATATATTTATTACTTTATTTTGATTACCCATATCATTCTTGCGGCAGTCATTGTACCGCTGGCATTGTTATCACTAGTACGTGGTTTAACGATGCAAGTGGAAAAGCACCGGAAGATTGCAAGGTGGACCATGCCATTATGGCTTTATGTCAGCCTTACAGGAGTATTGGTGTACATCATGATTTCTCCATATTATTAACAGGTGGGGTGGGCAATGGGGCATTCAGGTCTCGACAGCAAAAAGTTAAATCGGAAAATCCTAAACGTCTACTGGGTTGTCATCGGACTTGCATTCATTATTAAACTGATTAATTACAATTTCACAGCTGTACCATTGGGTGAGTACTTAATTTATTACGTCCTTATTCCGAGTGGATTTGGTTTGATATTTGTGCTATTCAGCGAGTTAAGTGTGAAAAGGATGAGCAAACATATCGACTTGATTATTGTACTTGCTGGTTTGTTTATTGCACTCAATTTTATTTATAGTCGCCCGGATATTATCATCCTTCGTTCTGCCCTATTTCTGCCCATCCTTGTTTCAGGTGCATATTTCAGGAGAAATATAATCATCTTTTCGACAGCAGCGACCATTGTAAGTTATAGCTTACTCACGTTAGTCCAACCTGTGCTTAGGACAGGTATTAGCATTATCGATCAATTTACGATGATGGCGATGTTGATCATAGCGGCCATTGCAGTTATTGGTATTATGGAGCGTGGACTAGAGTTAGCCGGGCATTACCGTCAATCAATCGTTGCTCAGCAAGAGTTGCTCGTGAAAAACACGCTAATGGAGAAGCTGACAAAGACAGACTCTTTGACAGGTATGTATAACCAAATTTCCTTCCATCAATTTATGGATGAATTGTTAGCTCATCATGCGCAGTTTCATTTTTCCATTCAGATGGCAATCTTCGACATTGATAACTTCAAGCGGGTTAACGATACATACGGACACCGTGCTGGGGATGAAGTATTGAAGGAAATTTCGGATTTAATTAAAAACGAAATCACAGCGGATGACTTTGCAGCCCGATATGGAGGAGAGGAATTCATCGTCCTCTTTGTAGGTAAGCCTATGGAAAAAACGATTGGATTGGTCGAAGAGATTCGAAGGAAGATCGAAAGCATATCTTACCGGGTCCTAGAAGGTGAGAGTGTGACGGTGAGTATAGGACTCCAAGAATATGAAGCAAAAAGTGGCAAGGAAGTATTTTTTGAAAAAGCGGATTCCTTATTGTACGATGCAAAGCGAAACGGGAAGAACCAAGTGATGACGGGATAATAACTTAAAAACAGAGCTGCAGGTGACTGCAGTTTTTCTTTTTTTTGACTGTTTTTTTGACATGTTGCAGGAGGTCGCCCTTCCTTTATGGAATATAGGGAATCTCGCATTTTTTCTAGAGGAGGATGTATGATGACAACAATTGCTTTTATCCGTCATGGGGTTACGGATTGGAATTTAGAAAGAAGAGCACAAGGTCAGTCTGACGTTCCTTTGAATGAAGAAGGGATGTTACAAGCGAAAGCTCTAGGACGTAGATTTAGTGGCGAAAAGTGGGATGCCATTTATACGAGTGACTTAAGTCGAGCGAAGACGACGGCTGAAGCAGTAGCCGAAGTCCTTGATATTCAGGTGAAGCCTGATGAGAGGCTAAGAGAAATATCGTTTGGTGACATGGAAGGAACAACGGAAGAAGAACGTGTAGCACAGTTTGGACCAGGCTGGAAAGACCGTAACCTTAATATTGAAAAAACAGACGCCGTAATTGAAAGAGCAGGAGGTTTTATTGAAGAAATACGTTCGAAACACGAAGGACAAAAGGTAATTGTCGTAAGTCATGGTGCCTTCTTGAATGATATGTTTGTGTATTTGCTCGAACAGCGATTTGAAAAATGCCGACTAGACAATACCTCATTATCAATTGTCGAATTTACAGATCAATCCTGTGATATGAAGCTGTTGAACTGTACGAATCACTTATCTTTTATTGAAGGTCGAGATGAGTGACAAACTATTTTCATTACAGCGAAGACGCTACTATTAAACGGTTTGAACCCCGATTGTCTCCATCATTTCCTGACGAGCCTCCAATGGTTTGGGCGATCGATGAAACACATCGACCGCTTTATTATTTTCCAAGACAATGTCCAAGGATTGCGTATTGGAAAGGGGGAGGAACAACGGAACAGGATGTTGAAGCATTTCAACTCAATACGAGAATGGTCATCGTAATAGAAGCGGATTGGTTTTACCGATTAGAAGATGTTGCTTTATATCAATACACGTTTTCAGCTCAATCCTTTTCATGTTTCGACGAAAATGCTGGATATTATACTTCGCGCTCAATTGTTGAGCCGAGGCGTGTGGATCGTCTGAATAGTTTAACTAAAATGTTGTTAAATGAAGGAGTAGAATTAAGGTTAGTTCCTACTCTTCATAAAGTGAAGGAGGAGGTATTGGGCTCCACTCTAAACTTTTCGATGATCCGACTTCGAAATGCAAGAAACTGACAATTCACTATAAACATAGAACGTGGTATGATGGATAGATGAATTTTACTATGGAGGAACAACAACATGAAATCATTCATCGTACGGTTAATTAGCTTTGTACTTGGACTGAGTTTAATTTCATTCGGTGTAAGTTTAACGATAAAAGCAGAACTAGGGACTGGAGCTTGGGATGCCCTCAATGTAGGACTTTCTAAAACAGTTGGTTTGACAGTTGGGAGCTGGGTCTTCATTGTCGGAATCGTCCTCATCGGTCTAAACGCGATTCTTCTGAAAACACGACCAGACTTTCTCGCTGTTTTTACAATATTCCTTGCTGGGGTATTTATAGACGGGTGGCTTCTCGTCGTATTTGACACATATCAAGCAAGCGATTTATGGGAACAGATTGCGGTATTTATAATCGGAGTGATTATACTTTCGTTTGGTATAGCTGTTTACTTACAAGCGAAGTTTCCGCTCATTCCAATTGATAAATTGATGCTTGCGATTCAAGAACGACTTGGCGTGAGTATGGGTGTAGCCAAAACGATTGGAGAGCTATCTGCACTTGTCGCCGCCTTTTTCTTCAGTGGACCGATTGGGTTAGGTACTCTGATTGTAACGTTTACGATTGGCCCGCTCGTACAGTTATTTGCGCCACGCGTCCACAAATTTCAACAACGACTACAAACATGATAGGAAGGGGCTGGCTTAGGAGTCAGTCTCTTTTTTTAGTTTATGGGAGGCAAATACATGAAAGAATGGTGGAACAGAAAGAAGGCAAGGACGAGAAAAGCTAGAAAAGGTAAAGGTCGTTATACATTTTCAGATTTACTTGTAGATGTCATGTTCTGGATACCTGAGTTGATTCTTTTGCCTCTAAGAATCAGTTATTGGATGCTAAGAGGTTTAGGAAGGTTGATCGGTGAGATTTTCTAATCGTATAAGGGAGCGATTACTCAAAAACGTAATCGCTTTTTTTAATATGAAAAAGGATTTGCATACCGATCCTTTGTATATATTAATAGAGAAGTGGAATGGAGGGGATTCATTTGGCGAAAGTAAAACAAATCGTTCGTTATCCAGTTAAATCGATGCAAGGTGAATATATGGAAGCAGTACGTATACATACTCATGGTGTCGAAGGTGATCATATATTTGCATGGGAGAAGAAAGGTCAGCCCGGTGACTATCTAACCATACCTAAGTATCCGTTCTTACTTAATTATGGTGTGAATCTGAAATCAAACGGTACACTTTCGATTTCAGAAAACGAAAACATTTTTTCAAGCGAAAAATTAGAAGAGGTTGATTCTCACTTTTCAGATAAGGCAGGGCTCCACGTTACATTAGCTTCAATGAACATCGCAGAGGGGCAAACGAGCTACTGGGAATATCCGCTTCTGATTGCAAGCACCTCTTCACTAGAGAAAATGAAGGAGTTATCGAAGCGTGAACAGCTGGATATGCTCCGATTTCGTCCCAATTTGATCATTGATTTTGAAAAAGATACGCCATTTTTAGAAGAACAATGGATCGGGGAAGAGCTTACGATCAACGATGTTGTTTTGAAGATTGAAAAGGGCTGTGAACGATGTTCTTATGTCAATGTTGATTCAATTACGAAAGAAATAGACGCAAATGTGCTCAAAACCGTTGTAAAAGAAAACAAAAATATCTTCGGCGTGTATGCATCGGTCAAGAAAACGGGTGAGATACGTGTAGGAGACTCTATCGAAAGGGCATAAAGCGCTGTTATCTAGAAAAAATAGGAGTTATCTAGAAAAACAAGAAATTATCTAGAAAAAACAGATTTTATCTAGAAAAATTGGAAATTATCTAGAAAAACGAAATTTTGATCCCAGAAAAAGGCTACTTCACATGAAAAGAGGCTTCCATCATGCTAACTTTAATTCAAAATGCTGAGATATATGCGCCAGAATATCTTGGGAAAAAGGATCTTCTAATCGTCGATAACAAAATCGGATTCATAGATGATCGAATCGATTTGCAAGGCGATTTTTTCAGAGAGCATGTGGAGGTAATAGATGCGGAAGGTCATTTGATAGTTCCTGGGTTCATTGATTCTCACGTACATATCATAGGTGGCGGTGGAGAAGGCAGCTACAAAACAAGAACGCCTGAACTCATGCTGACGGATGCTACATTATCTGGTATTACGACAGTGATCGGAGTCATCGGAACTGATGGTACAACGAGGACGATGACGAGCTTAATCGCAAAGGCGAGAGGACTTGAAGAAGAAGGGATTACTTGCTTTGTCCAAACGGGGTCCTATCAAGTTCCCGTAAAAACGCTAACCGGTAAAATTGAAGATGACATCATACTCGTCGACAAAGTGATCGGAGCTGGAGAAATTGCGATTTCAGACCACCGATCATCCCAGCCGACTGTTGAAGAAATGGCGAAAATCGCTTCTGCAGCTCGTTTAGGAGGTCTCTTATCAGGTAAATCGGGCATCGTAAATGTCCATGTGGGAGACAGTCCAGACTGCCTGAATTTATTAGAGGAAGTTGTCGAAACGACCGATATCCCAATCAAACAATTTTATCCTACCCATATCAATAGAAACGGAAAATTGTTCGAAGCTGGTATTACTTATGCAAAAAAGGGTGGATACGTCGACTTTACGACCAGTACGATTCCAAAATTCCTTGAGGAAGGAGAAGTGAAGTGTAGTTCAGGTCTTAAACGCATGCTTGATGCGGGTGTGCCGATTGAACAAATCTCCTTCACCTCTGACGGTCAAGCGAGCTTACCTGAGTTTGATGCAAATGGCGAATTAAAAGGATTAAAGCTAGGAAAGGTGTCGAGCTTATTTAAAGAAGTGCGCGATGCGGTGTTAGATGAGGGTATTCCACTAGAAACAGCGATTCAAGTCGTCACCTCTACGCCAGCGCATATCCTTAAGCTGAAACAAAAAGGTCGTATCAAAAAGGGAAATGACGCAGATATCGTCATCTTAGATAAAGACTCTCTTATCATCAACACGGTATTTGCAAAAGGAACCCTGATGGTAAAAGACAAAGTAGCGGTTGTGAAAGGGACTTTTGAATAGCTAAAGGGGGACTGACTATTTCATTCAGTCCTTTTTTTATTTCCTCGATTTGTTCTTATGATTTAGACATGCCTCGGATGGACAGGCATAGGATGGTCTTATAGGACTTATTTGAGGAGAACACGTCATGATTCCATACAAAATGAAGCTTGCATCATCCCTATATGCAACCATGTCGATTACATTCTGGGGAGTTTCGTTTGTCTCTACGAAAGCAGTATTGGATAAACTCGATCCTTTTACATTGCTCGTCCTTCGTTTTGGGATCGGTTCATTATTCTTATTCGTACTCATGATTGCGTTAGGTGAAAAACTGAGAATACCCCTATCCTACATTCCGCATTTAATCGTTCTTGGCATATTAGGGGTTTTCATCCATCAAGTGTTTCAGGCTACGGCACTCATGACGATCGATGCTTCATCTGCAGGGTGGCTCATTTCTTTTTCACCCATATTCACCGTCATACTTGCGATGCTATTCCTTCATGAAAAAATGACTTTCCGCAAAGCGATTGGGATGACGGTAGCGGTCTTCGGTGTGCTTATGGTCACAACGAAAGGTACGGGTGGCTCATTCAACCTATCTTTGAATATCGGTTATCTTCTTATGATTTTAAGTACCTTGAATTGGGCGGTTTATTCCGTATTATTGAAAAAGTTGAGTGTACCTATTCCGCCACTTGTACTTACTTTTTACATGAGCACAATAGGTTTCATATTGACGACCCCATTTATCATTCGTAACAAAGGGTGGACCAAACTGACGCTACTCTCGATTAGTGAGTGGTCCCATTTATTGTTCCTCGGAATATTCGTTTCAGGAGTTGCTTACTGGTATTGGGCGAAAGCATTGGATGTTCTCGATGCTTCCCAGGTTTCAGTTTTTCTGTATTTGGAACCGATAGCCACATTGATTGCAGCAGTGCTCTTGCTCAATGAGAAAATATTCATCATAAGTGTTCTAGGTGGTCTTATGATTATAGTAGGAGTCATTTTAGTGAATGGGCAATTGCTGATGTTTGTACACCGTTTGATGTGGAAGAACAAGAGTTGACAAACAGGATGGAGGATACGAATGGAAATATTAAAACGTATAGAAGGGATTTTCGGACAAATTCAATCCACCTCAAAAGAGTCGTTAAAAGGGGCTTTAGAAGAACTCGATGTCCAGTATGAAGAATTAGTTCCGTATTTGAAAGATCCAAAAGGCAAGCCCTATTATAGAAAGCTTCTTTATCAAGACGAAAATGTCGAAATGCTAGTCATGAATTGGTCAGATATTGAATGTGCTCCGCATGACCACGGAGATTCTTATGGTTGGATTCAGGTGATGAATGGTATATCTAGAAACACAGTGTATGAAGTGAAGGGGGATGAACTCCCTGTAGAACTTTTTTCCGAATATAAGAAAAGCGGCAGGCTGTTCTTTGCTCCGAAAAAAGGGGTGCACAAGATGACCGACCCAGCAAAATCGGATCTAGTCACCTTGCACCTTTATTCACCACCGATCACAGGGATGGTGGTTTATGATATTGAAACATGTGCAGCATGTGTCGTGTCAGATGATTGTGGAGCTTGGTGGCCTGAAGACATCAAGCAAAAGATCAGGGAATACAAGCTACAAAAGTCGGCCCAAAGCTAAGCTTTCAATCTAGGTGCTTTCCGATGCTTTGTCAGTTGTTCATACGCATATCCTAGGGCAATTAACGTTGATTCTGTATACGCTTTTCCGGTAAACGTGACACCGACTGGCTGGCCGTCACTTGTAAATCCACCAGGTACAGTAATTGAAGGGTAACCCGCCTTAGCTGGTACGCCTGCTCCATTCGAATTCGGAAACAGCAGGGCATTCAATTGATGCTCTTCCATGACGACATCGATTCCGCGTGTCCTCGACAGCTGTAGGTCTCTCAATCGGCTTTCCAAATACGCGGATTCTGTCATCGTTCCAGAAGTCTCGTTCGACTGAATCAAGATATCTTGACCATACTTTAACGCGCTGTCCTCGTTTTGTTCATTGAATTGAATGACGTCAGATAATGAATGAACAGGTAAGGAAGGATGACATTTTTGTAAATAGGCATTCAAATCTGACTTGAACTCATAAAGTAATACGTTGAAATCCCATTGTTCGTCCATTTCCATAGGAGAAACAGATTCAAGCTCAATAATGATCGCGCCTGCTTCCTTTAATCTTTCAATTTCATTTTCCATCACGATTCGTTGTGGTTCGGGTAAAATATCTATGTAAAGGCTACGACAGATTCCGATTCGAGCCCCTTGTAGCGCATGCGCATTTAGATAAATTGTAAAATCACGAAAGCTTCTCTCGATACTAGTCTGGGTAATCATATCCTGGTCGTCTTGTCCAGTCATCGAGCCAAGTAAGATTGCGGCATCGGTAACCGATTTAGCCATTGGACCAGCTGTATCTTGGCTATGAGATAGGGGGATGATTCCGGTACGACTTATTAGTCCAACGGTTGGCTTTATACCTACAACGTTGTTCTGGCTTGCCGGACTCAAAATAGAGCCTGAAGTTTCAGTCCCGACAGACAGTGTAGCGAAATGTGCTGCGACTCCAACAGCTGAACCAGAGCTCGAACCACCGACATCGAATTCACTTCCATAAGGGTTAAGAACTTGCCCTCCTCGTGAGCTATATCCATTTTTCATAGACATACTCATGAAGTTCGCCCACTCCGTCATGTTCGCCTTTCCTATGATGACTGCTCCTGCTTGGCGTAATTTTTGTACGATTGTAGCATCCTCGCTCGCATAGTGATCGGATAAGGCGAGCGATCCTGCACTCGTATGCATCCGATCTGCTGTTTCGATATTATCCTTTAATAAAACAGGGATGCCGTGAAGAGGACCTCTCATACCTCTGATTTTCCGCTCTGCATCCAATGTCTCCGCGATTTGCAAGGCTTCTGGGTTTACCTCTAACACTGCGTTTAAGTTTGCTCCACTATGGTTGTGCTTGGCTATATTTTCTAGGCAGCGACTCACTAACTGTAAGGAAGTAAGCTCGCCATTATTCATTACCTTTTGGAGATCGAAGACAGTTGCCTTCTCTGACCAATCATCGTTGCGTAATTTATAGCTTTTTCTCATACGTTCTAACCCCTTCTATAATTGTCTACCTATTACATTCAACATCATAATTCGTGATTCCTCTGTAGAAGCTTCTCATATACATATTGCGGCTATTTAATGAGATTATACTACTTCTCTATTTTGTAAATCACTTCATGGCATTGAAATAATGATTCTTTATAAGGAATGTTGAATTGATATCGCTTTCATACTACTATTAAATTATTAAAGTATGTTTAAAAAGGCTCTATCAATATAGATTGTCATTCAGCCATATAGGTGCTGAAGGAAGGGGAATTCTTGTGGGAAAAACAAAACACACAGGCCCAATGAAACTAGCAAAAGACCTTGATCCATCTCTTTGGGTCAGTAAGGTTCCGTTCGGATTAGGTAAAATCAAACCAAAGCATATACGCGATACAGCAAAAGTCGCTTGGGAGAATAAGGACAACCTCCCGTATGCAACAAGAATATTGACCCAAGGAGTTTGTGATGGCTGTGCACTTGGCGTATCGGGGTTACAAGACCAAACGTTGCAAGGTCCACATTTATGTACAACCCGCCTAAATGTACTTCGGCTTAACACGATGCCTGCCATGAAACCTGAAGTCGTCCATGCAGACATTGACGTACTACGAAAGAAAAGCAGTACTGAGTTACGTAAGCTTGGTCGCATTCCGTAT
This sequence comes from Pseudalkalibacillus berkeleyi, assembly GCF_021608225.1. Lineage (NCBI taxonomy): Bacteria > Bacillati > Bacillota > Bacilli > Caryophanales > Fictibacillaceae > Pseudalkalibacillus > Pseudalkalibacillus berkeleyi. Next base: position 2,828,474 of record NZ_JAKIJS010000001.1, on the reverse strand, counting down.
CCACTCATTCGAAAGCCAGGGGAAAAGAAGTTCAGTCGCCTTTCATGGGATGATGCGCTGAATATCGTCGCAGATAAAATGAAGGCACTTGACCCGAAGCAATACGGTTTTTACCTCACCTCACGAGGTATTACGAATGAATCGTATTACACAGCTGCAAAGGTTGCACGCTATCTAGGGACGAACAATATTGATAATGCTTCCCGCATTTGTCATTCACCTTCAAAAACTGCGCTTAGTCGCTCACTAGGTATTGGCGCATCAAGCTGTAATTATAAAGATTGGATTGGCACCGATGTACTCGTTTTCTGGGGTTCTGTTGCGGCTAATAACCAGCCCGTTTCAACGAAATACATGTATGCAGCTAAACGAAAAGGTACGAAAATCATCATCATAAACCCTTATTATGAGCCTTCTATGGACAATTACTGGATTCCATCCATTCCTGAATCAGCTTTGTTCGGGACGAAGATTGCTGACGATGTTTATCAAGTGAACATTGGTGGCGATATTGCTTTCATGCATGGAATTATGAAGCATTGGTTTGAGATGGAAGAACGCGAGCAAGGTTCAGCAATCAACCATGCGTTCGTCGCTGAGCATGTTAACGGATTCGAAAAGCTGAAAGAAAAAGTAGAGTCCTATGACTGGGAAACACTAGAAAAGTCATCAGGTCTATCAAAATCGAGAATGGAAGAACTCGCAATTTTACTCGCAAAATCGAAGTCTGCTGTATTTGTTTGGTCAATGGGACTAACGCAGCATCGCTTCGGAACAGACAATGTTTCTCAAGTCGCAAACCTGGCACTGTTAAGAGGATTCCTAGGTAGAGAGTATTGTGGGGTCATGCCGATTCGTGGACACTCTGGTGTACAAGGATCGGGTGAAATGGGCGCTGATCCGTTTGTTCTCCCAGGAGGAGGTTTTGACGAGGCCAACGTCGAGCGAGTTGAACAGGTTTGGAACTTTAAAATTCCAAGATGGCAAGGGGATATCGTTGGTATATCGTTAGAAAATGCTTTACTCCCAGAGGATCATGAACGGAAGTTGAAACTCTACTATATGTCAGGAGGTAACTTCCTTGAAACGATGCCTAATCCTGATTTTGTGAAAGCGTGTCTTGAAAACGTCGATGTTCGGGTGCATCAAGATATCATTTTCAATACATCGACCTTTGTTGATGCCAAGGAAGCGGTAGTCGTGCTTCCAGCGATGACACGTTATGAACAACCTGGCGGAGGGACATCAACTTCGACTGAGCGTATGGTTTATTTTTCACCAGAAATAAAAGGACCTAGAATTGAAGAAGCCCGGTCCGAGTGGGAAATTTACGTTGACCTTGCGAAAAGAGTCAAACCTGAAGAGCAGCATTTAATAGATTTTAAAGATGCATTTGAAGTTCGTGAAGAAATGGCAAAGGCTGCACCAAATTATGAAGGTGTTCAAAATTTAAAGAACAAGGGTGACGTCTTCCAATGGGGTGGCGCATGGCTTTGTGAAGACGGGGTTTGTCCGACACCTGATGGAAAAGGGAACTTGATAGCGATGGATATCCCCGAGCTACGGCAAGCAGAAGGACATTTTTATGTAACGACAAGACGTGGTAAGCAGTTCAACTCAATGATTTACGCAGAAAAGGATCCATTCAACGAGGCGGATCGTTACGACGTGCTTATGAATGAAGGCGATGGTCAAAAACATGGCATTCTTCAAGGAGATGCAGTTGTCGTTTATAATAAGCACGGTTTGTTCCACGGGAAAGCACGATTTGTCGATGTGAAATCTGGAAATATACAAGTTCATTGGCCTGAAGGAAACGTATTGATTCCAAAAGGGGTATATGAAAAGCATGCGGGAATACCTGAATACAACACATCCGTAATTGTTGAAAATGCAGAAACCTTCCACGCACAGAAAGATACGAAGTACCTAGAAAAACGGATAGAAGAACTTGAAATGGAAATAGGCTAGGCAAAACGGGAGGACCATAAAAAATGGTCACTCCTTTTTCACCTTTATTTATGATAAAAATTCGTTGAATAACTCATATTACTACTAACAGGTGGTTTTGGTAGAATGTGTGTTCTTTACGAATTTGTTAATCCGTTCATTAGCATGTATCATAAAAGTATTGTGCTAAAGAGAGGTTTGATGAGGGGCATGGAAGAGCGTTTACTGTTCGACCCAGCATGGGAGAAAGCAATTGCCCCCCGTGATCGAGAGTCGATTGAACAATTACATCAAAGTCATCCTGTTGTGAATGGGGAGCTATCCTGGACGCCTATTAATGTAGCTCTTAATCATCAAGGTTCAATCCTTGCAATGGTTCTGATTCAAAACGGATTAGAAGAAACGTTCACAGCTGAAAACCTATCCCTTATTTATCGTGAACATACAAGAGGGGTTGTTGCGGAAGCGAATTTTCAGCTGAAACAAGTGCAGGTACCTAGTGGCGCTTCAATGCCATGGACTTTTGTTTTTCCAGAACAGACGGTAAGAAAACGACCACGTTTGTCGGATTGGCAAGTAGAAGTAGCGGAAAAAATCAGATAATTTGAGAGTTTTTCCCTATTCTTCTATGCTTTATTGTGATAAAATAAGGTCGTTATTTATTTTGTAAAAGGGGGAGTTTGGTAATGAAACGGAATGTGTTTTCATTAAGTTTCGTGTTAATGTTAGCGTTTACACTTGTTTTAGCAGGGTGTGGATCTCTAGGCGGAGGCGGAGAAGCTGAAGCGGATCCAGAAGAAGTAAGCATGCTAACTGGTGGGACAGGTGGTACATATTTCCCACTTGGTGGTGAAATCGCAGAAATCATGTCAAAGAATACAGAAAAGTCGATTAGCGCGCAAGCGTCAGGTGCTTCTGTAGAAAATATTCAAACACTACAAGACGGTGATGCGGACTTAGCATTTACGCAAACGGATATTGCAAGCTATGCAGTAGAAGGAAAAATGATGTTTAAAGACGCAAAGTCTGATAATGTACAAGCTATTGGTACACTTTATCCTGAAACGATCCAAATTGTTGTCATGAAAAATAGTGACATTAAATCTGTTGAAGACCTAAAAGGCAAGAGTGTTTCAATTGGTGACATTGGTAGTGGAACAGCTGAAAATGCAAAACAAATTCTAGAAGTACACGGTATTTCTACGGATGATATCGAAGTAAAGAACTTACCATTTGATGAGTCTGCTGAATTGCTTCAAGACGGCGAACTAGATGCAGCATTCATCACTTCTGGTGCGCCAACGGGTGCAATTGAAGGTCTATCAGCATTGAAGCCTGTTCGTATCCTTCCGATTGCTGATGATAAAGCGAAGGAATTAAGCGAAAAGTATCCATACTATGCACAAGATACAATTCCATCTGGAACTTATCAGCTTGAAGAAGAAGTCAACACAGTTGCCGTACTTGCTATGCTTGTAGTACGTAAAGACTTAAGTGAAGATGCTGTCTACAACTTGACGAAAGCATTTTTCGATAATGTTGGTGACATCAAGCACGCAAAAGGTGAAAAGATCAGTGCTGAAAATGCATTGAACGGTGTCGGAATCGACCTTCATCCTGGAGCTGAAAAATACTATAAAGAAAAAGGTTTAAAATAATCGCAAATTCACGGGGTTAACCCTTAAGTGTCTGACTCTCTCCGCTCATTACAACATTGAGGTAACCGAATGGTTCTGACCGATATGTTGTTCAGGAGGAGTCTGACACTTTGTTTTTGCTTATCATGACGAATGAATATTAGGTGTTCCCTATGAAACGGTATCAAGTATTAATCATAATTAGTGTATTAGGTTTCACGCTTATTGGATTGACCTACGTCCCATACGGGCAAGTGCTTTCCATCGAATATGAAAACAGCGGAGATGTTCTTGTCTATACGGATGTCGAGCATGGTACAGAATTTGAAGTCGAGTATACCCATTCCGTTCATCGAACACCTGTAATCGAGTATTATGAAGTGAACAATCTAAGTGAGATCGTTCAAACTGATCTAGCTTATGAAAATTTTGCAATAGGCATGCCGTCGAATGCAACTGGTGAAGAGAAGTTCATAGTAAAAGATGGTGTATATTACATCACCGATATGAATCGTGTATTTTCGCACGTCGACTTGCGAACGGGACAAGTTATTGCAGACCATTCGTTAAAGGTTGGTCAAAAGCAAATACAGTTGAAAGACTGGATTGAACCCGGCACTTGGATCCGTTTGAAAGTTCGGCCGATCAGTCTATGGCAGCGGCTGAAAGGAGATGATATTCATGGATGAAAAAGGATTAAAGAAAGATCAACAACTATCAGATGAAGAATTAGACCAACTTATGTCAAAGTTCGATCCTGAAGCAGGGTACCGGAAGCTAACCGGCATCATCGGATGGATCGTCACGATAGGGCTGCTGTGCTTTTCTCTTTATCAATTGTACACATCGACAATCGATCGTTTCTCACCTCAAATTCACCGATCGATTCACTTAGGGTTTGCTTTATCATTGGCCTTCTTACTCTTTCCAGCATCGAAAAAGGCGAAAATGAAAGGGAGAAAAGGGCGTTTTCAAATTACATGGGTAGACGGATTACTCGCGTCACTCAGTGTCGTGGTCGGTCTGTATTGGCCACTCAATATAGATCAACTTGTCATGCGAGTAGCACGTCTTGAACTAACGGACTTAATAGTCGGGGCATTGGCGATTGTTCTCGTTCTAGAGGCAACAAGGCGAGTTGTCGGTCTGCCGATTACTATTATTGCTGCCGTGTTCCTTTCGTACGCATATTTAGGACCGATCATGCCAGGATTTTTGGCCCATAAGGGGATAGGCATTGACCGAATTATTCGAACGATGTTCTTTACGACAGAAGGGATCTTAGGTACGCCACTTAAAGTATCATCGACCTTTATTTTCTTATTCTTATTATTCGGAGCCTTCTTAATTAAAACGGGTGTTGGTCAATACTTTAATGATTTAGCTGTAGCAATTGCAGGTAAACGGACTGGAGGACCAGCGAAAGTTGCGATCTTCTCAAGTGCTTTGCAAGGAACCATTTCAGGGAGTTCTGTTGCAAACGTTGTAACATCAGGTTCCTTCACAATTCCGATGATGAAACGTCTCGGATACCGTAGGGAATTTGCAGGTGCAGTTGAAGCAGCAGCTTCTACGGGTGGACAATTAATGCCTCCGATTATGGGTGCAGCTGCTTTCTTGATGGTAGAGTTCATCGGTGGTGGCATCACATACTGGGAAATTGCTAAGGCTGCCACCATTCCAGCGTTACTGTATTTTACAGGAATCTGGATTATGACCCATTTCCAAGCGAAGAAGATTGGTTTACGTGGACTTAAAGAAAGTGAAATGCCAAATCGATTAGAGGTACTTAAGAAGATCTACCTCCTTGCACCAATCTTTGTCGTCGTAATCCTGTTAATGTCAGGAATGAGTGTAACGAAGGCGGCACTATGGTCGATCGTTTCAGCAATTGTCGTTGGTTCTATTAATAAAGAAACAAGAATGAAGCCGAAAGATTATGCAGATGCGTTAATCAATGGTGCTCGTACAGCAATCGGTGTTGCGACTGCGACAGCAGCTGCAGGTATGATCGTCGGGGTTGTAACGATTACTGGATTAGGGCTTAAGATGGCTGGCGGTCTCATCGCCTTGTCTAATGACATATTATTCTTGACGCTATTGTTCACGATGATTGCATCCCTGATCTTAGGAATGGGGTCACCAACAACAGCGAACTATGTTATTACGGCGACGATTGCAGCGCCTGCGTTGATCGCACTAGACATACCGGTGCTCTCCGCTCATATGTTTGTTTTCTATTTCGGAATTATAGCCGATATTACACCACCAGTTGCGTTAGCAGCCTTTGCAGCTTCGGGGGTGTCAGGGGGAGAACCTCTGCGAACCGGGGTCAATTCGGCCAAGCTAGCCATAGCAGCCTTCATCATACCGTACATTTTCGTCTATTCACCTGAATTGATGATGATCGACACGACATGGACAGAAATCCTTTGGATCGTCTTCACTTCACTAACAGGTATGATCGCTATTGGTGCAGCAATGATCGGTTATTGGCTGAGAAAAACGCACTGGACAGAGCGTATCGTTGCTCTAGGGGCAGGTATCATGCTTATTTATCCAGAGGGAAGTACAGACTTTATCGGTCTAGGCGTATTTATTGCATTATTCGCCCTCCAGTACTTTATTAAAGGTAAGGAAACAGAGCCACAATCAGCTGGCGCATAATAATCTCATAAGGTGAATAGGGGGATGGCTTAAATGTCATCCCTTACATCTTATTTGACTTTAAAAATAGTGAGCGCTATAATTATCTTGAATTCGAGATAAATTGAGGGAGTAATGGATCATGAAGGACACATCATTAGAGCTATTTGTCGTACTTTCGAAAGCTTCTCAATCTATGATGGAGGTAGCTCGCAAAGATATCCAAAGCTACGGACTTAATCCAACGGAATTTGCGGTGATGGAATTACTTTATCATAAGGGTCCACATCCACTTCAGAAAATTGGAGAAAAAATTCTGCTAGCAAGTGGCAGCATTACGTATGTCGTCGATAAGTTAGAAGAAAAAGGGCACTTAGAAAGAAAAGCATGTCCAAATGACCGCCGGATCACTCATGCTTACTTGTCTGAGCAAGGGAAAAAACGAATGGAAGAAATATTTCCGCCCCACCATAAAGTCCTTAAGCAAGCAATGGAAGGCATAACAGAAGAAGAGAAGCAGCTCATCATACCGATTCTAAAAAAGCTTGGGAAGTACGCCGATTCAGAGCATTCTTAATTTCTTGGCACGTTAAGCGCATAGGCTTGGATCTGCCAAGTTTTCTTTACCTTATTATCTCGAATTAAAGATACTCGAAAATAGGATTATTTTACGAAAAGAGATTAATCAGCAAGTGAGTTGGGAATGGGATAAGAGACGAGGTTAAATGAAAAGGAGAGATTAAAATGGCAACGAAAATTTTAATTCCGTATTATAGCGCATTTGGACACGTTTATCACATGGCACAGGCAGTCGCAGAAGGTGTTAGAAAAGTAGACGATGTGGAAGTGAAAATTGTTCGTATCAAAGAGTTCGCTGAAGTAGAGAAAGCCATGTCTGAGAATGAATATTATGTAAAAGCGCAAGAAATGCAATCTGATATTCCTGTTGCAACACATGAAGATCTTAAATGGGCGGACGGTATTATCTGGGGCATTCCGACACGCTATGGTTCCATGCCTGCACAAATGAAGCAATACTTAGATTCTGCTGGTGGCCTTTGGATGAACGGAGAACTTGAGGGGAAAGCAACGGCTGTATTCACAAGCACTGGTTCCATCCATGGTGGTCAAGAAACAACTGCATTGACTTCATTCGTACCTTTCATGCATTTCGGTATGATCTTTGTCGGTCTCCCTTACGGTGAAAATCCTGAACAGTTAACGTCAGATGCAGTTGGTGGATCTCCTTACTCCGCTTCAACGGTTGCAGGACCTGAAGGTGGCGAGCAGCCGAAGGAAGTCGACATGACAATGGCTGGAAGACTTGGAGCACGCGTTGCGAAAGTAGCAGGCGCACTGAAAACATTAAGATAAAGTTCGAATTGAGAAGGCTAGCTCGTTTGTTTGAGCTAGTCTTTTTTTATGAAAAACGCCGGACTACAGCTTATCGCTTTACCAAATTAGGCAAATAAATTGGCTTGAAAGTATTTTCCTTTTACAATTATAAAATAAGCAAGAAGGAGGAATTGTTAAATGTCTTTAAAAGTACAGATCTATTCAGATTATGTTTGACCATTTTGCTATTTAGCGGAGGCTCCGCTACAAGAAGCAATGGCAGGTAAGGATATAGAAGTTGAATGGAAGCCGTTTGAACTGCGACCTGAACCGGTCCCACCAATAGATCCCGATTCAGATTATATACAAAACGCGTGGAAGCATTCTGTTAAGCCGTTATCAGAAAAGCTTGGTGTGGAGATGAATTTCCCACCCGTACAACCACGGACCCACCTTGCATTCGAAGGTTTTCAGTTTGCGAAAGGGAAGGATAAAGCGAATGAATACAATCACCGCATGCTCAAAGCCTTTTTCGTAGAAGGGAAAGACCTTGGTAATGTGGATGTACTTGTCGAGCTTGCCAAAGAAGTTGGATTAGATTCAGAGGAATTCCGAGAAGCGATAGAATCAAGAAAATATAAGGATGTTCATAAGGCAGCACTAAATGAAGCTGCTGAGCAAGATATCCGGGCAGTACCGACATTCTTTATCGGTGATCGTAAGTTACAAGGGCTATATCCAGCAGATCGGCTCACGCAAATTATTGATTCAGAAATTGAAAAACAACAAAAAGCTGAAAACACGACAGAAGAAGGACTCAGCTGCGACATTAATGGTTGTTAATGATGAATAAGGAAACTACTGAGCGCGCTCAGTAGTTTTTTCTTTATTAGATTGACTGTTTTTAGGTAGTAAATTTATATTATTTTCCCTAAGAAAAGGCGAAAGTTCCCCGAGTAAGCTTAGAAGTTCCACAAGCAAGAGCAGAAGTTCCCCGAGTGAGCGGGAATTTCACCTGAGAAGCCTGAGAAGGTAGAACAAGAACAAATATTTGATCATTACATTCACTTTTATCTTAATAGGCGTCCACAACCAGCCTACAAACAAAATCTTTTTCAGTTTTTTCTTCAATTCGTTCGTTTATTGTCGATATAAAGGTAAATATTTGTGTGGTTTCTTGGGGGATCGTTGAAGATGGGGATTGCAGCAACTGAACATATGACTAATTTACTGAATGGTACGATTAACGTGGTGAAGACTGTCCTTCCAATGGATTGTGAAGTTGGAAAGCCACAAAGCAGTTATGATTCCGTAAACTTAAATCAGGCTGGTGTCGCGATTGGCTTGGAAAAAGAAATCAATGGCACTTTACTATTTCTTGGATCTCGTGAATTGTTCGGAGAATGTGGCAACAAAATGTTCGGCATGCCATTTGAAGGAGAAATGCTTGATTCATTTATGGGGGAGCTAGGAAATATTCTTGCAGGAAACATCGCGACGCATTTATCTACTGAAAACATTACCATCGATATTACTACGCCTAGAGTGGTGGACACGGTTTCTTTTACAGCAGATGAAAAAGTAATTTCTGTTCCTATGAAACTTGATGGTTTTGAGTTGATGATACTGATCATAACTGAATAGATGAAAGGTTACATTCACAGTACAGTTGCAACTAAGGCTCAGCCTTCGCTGAGCTTTCTTTGTTATGAAATCAGGTGAAACGGGGAATAGAAAGAGAGAAGGAGGAGATTAGTATGACGAACAAGCGTCAATTAAAGGAATGTCCATCCTCTCCAAACTGTGTTTCATCTCAAACGGAAAAGGAATCCCATTATATTTCACCCATCTCATACAATGGGTCGTCACAGCATGCGTTAGCAACGCTTGTCAATGTATTGAAAAAAATGAAACGAACAAAAATCGTCGAAGAAGAGCCAGACTATATTCATGTGGAGTGTAAGTCTAAAGTGTTCAGGTTTACAGATGATGTAGAATTTTTATTCGATACAGAAAATAAAGTCATCGAGGTGCGTTCCGCTTCTCGTAAAGGATATTCAGATTTTGGCGTCAATCGTAAAAGAATGGAAAAGATCAGGCAGCAATTTATTAATCAACTATAAGGAAAAAATCAAAGAGGGAATTGTCGAGTACGTGCGGTTTTGAGCCGTTTGTACTTGGCAATTCTTTTTTTATGGGAATCATAACCGATATTACGTCTTAACTTGTGTTAATCCGATGCGATTTTGAAGTACTTTCAACTTTAGAACCAATAACTTTGACTTGAAGTAGCAAATCGAAAAGTTTTTTGTAGATAATTTCTTGCACCCAACTACCAGATTGTGACAAACATTGAGACGAGCTTTTCGTATACTTTTATCCATAGACGAATAAAATGTTAAGTTCCGAATCCAAGGAGGTGTGTGATCAGCTTCGGAACACAAATACTATTTTGTGAGGGAGAAAGGGGTAAGGGGAAATATGATGAGCGATTTGGTTACGTATTGTTTGGTAATGTGGTTAGCCATTATTCATGTAGTTCGAACCAAACACCATGAATGGAACCGATCGGACGCAAAGACATACATCCCTGATCGTGTACAAAAGCAGGTGTGCAAACTGTTAGAAAGTTTGAGGCCGAATTTTAGTGTGAATGGTATCTACCGACTGAAGAGGAATGTGCTTTGGGACACATCGTAAATCCATCGGTAAGACCTTGAGCCTGATCAAGCGAAGGGAATACAATCCACACGATAACTTTTCTTTGCGGGAGAAGCCCTTTATAATGATAGTAGTATGAAGTAAAGGAAGAGGGATTCTCTTGAGTATAAAGTCCAGCATAGTTGTACAGAAAATGATTGACCGCCTTGAGAAAATAAAAGAAGAGGTGGATGAGAACGCATCTTCTAGCTCAGTTCGTGATGAGCTGTCAGCGATTAAGGCTTATTGTGATTTGTTGATGGAGGTAAAGGATGATAAGCCGTCTACTATACGTACGGTCCAAAATAAAACAAACAATCCTACGCCTGTGCAAAACATATCCACTAAGCGTTTAAAAGAAGATGATGATGTGAACGGAGATTCGATCTTTGATTTCTAACAAGTTCATATAGAAAACGGGAGGGCACTTGTAAGTTATTGTTCGGAAAAAATCGAGTGTCGCTCCCATAAATGGAGGTCGTTTGGGCAAACCTTAACGGCTATTTCGCATGTTCTCTTTTAATTAATGATGTGATTCACAAAATTATTTCCCGGATAATGTGAACACCTGATCAAACCAAACTTGGGAAAAATAGGACATTAGACACGATGGAAGAACACTCTAAAAGCCTTATGGCAAAAGGGTGTTCGCTTTTTTATAATTTAAACAAGAACAAACGTTCGCTTTTCGGTTGTTTTTTATGGAGATTCTATTGCTTTATAGATAAAGGAGGGAAGCAAAAATGAGAGAAGCCAAACATTTATTAAGACAAATTCAGAAACAGAGAGATTTGTTAACAGCCTTTATGGATCGGGATGAAGATAGGGAGGACATGCTGCAGTTCATTCATTCACCCACGATCGACGGGTACACGGAGCTCAATCACCGCTTCCAACAATTTTGTTTTGAATGCAGATTTATTCACTATATGTCTAAGTTCATTTACTTTCAAACTATTAATACAATAAGAAAGCTTCGTAGGAATCAATTTCAATCTTTACCCGAAGCTTTTGAAAGCGTTGTGGGTGAGGATTATCTGATGAACAAATTTGAAAAAAGTGAAATCGAGTGCCCAGTTCTGATGAAGGGGATTAAGAATTTAACAGACCTGCAACAAAAAGTGATCCATCTACATTATCAGAAGAATTGGAAGCTCAGGAGGATTGCAGAGGCTTTATGTGTCTCCCCACAATCTATTTCCAAAGCACATAGGCGAGCGTTAAATGAAATCAGAACATGGATGGAGAGTGATCAGCATGCTAGAGGGAGCTAGTGTAGTAGGGTGGTTTAATCTCATTTCAAACATAGGGTTTCCGGCAGTTGTTGCGCTGTATCTGTTGTTCCAATTAGAAAGGCGTCTTGTTAGCTTAGAAAGTACAATGCAGGAGATTGGGGACCACATTGAAGAGGGGAATGAAGATGAGAAGTCTAGACGAACTCGTTCGAAACGCGCAAAGAAATGATTCGCAAGCAATGGAACAGTTGTTAAAGCGCTTAGATCCTAAAATTAAGCATTCGATCCACTCGATAGAAAAAAAGTATCAAGAGGATGTTGAGCAAGAAGTGAAATTAAAGATCATGGAGGCTGTCCAAACCTATGAGTTAAAAAGGGTTCCGTCTTTAGCTGACATGCTGCAAAAATCAAAGGAAGGCAGGAGCATTTTACAAAACTTGAAAAATGACAATTCAGAGAAGCTCTCGTGAAAAGGTTGGCAATGGTTAACAGGATGATTTAAGATGAAGCTAGTACAAGATTCAAGTAAGGAGCATACGTATGTTTAAGTTATTCATTCTGTTAGGTGCTATTAACGCAGGTCTCTCAGTTGTTTTAGGTGCATTTGGTGCACACGGACTCGAATCCAAATTATCAGCAAAAATGATGGATGTATTCAAAACGGGTGTGCAATATCACATATTCCACTCACTTGGACTCTTTGTTATTGCTTTCTTAGCAGACAAGTTTCCGACCTCATCCATGTTGAGCTGGGCTGGTTGGACAATGATGATCGGAATTATCCTGTTTTCAGGTAGCTTATATGTCCTTAGTGTAAGTGGCATTTCAAAGCTCGGCATCATTACACCATTTGGAGGACTGGCATTTATCATCAGCTGGTTGCTCATTGTTATAGCCATATTAAAGGTATAATGTGAAAAAGTGTCTGAATCCCTTATCTTCATGGGATCAGACACTTTTTGTCGTTTTTAGAAGGTATCATAGATGCCAGTTAAGGGATCAGTCGATTTCCCGCCTCTTTATCGTGGGGAGTAGGTTGCCATTTGACCTTGATCGAAGTAGTCGATTTCCTCATCAAAGGTTACGTAATCCAAATAAACCATTAACAGCAGGTATCGTTTTTTTGTTTCAGGATCACTGATGATAATGTGATCCCGTCCAGCAGCTTCAATCACACCTTTAAAGATCTTTGCAGGCCACTTCGGATTTCCGTCAAACGTCATATAAAAAGTACCAACTTTACCTCGATTGAGTCGAAGGATATTTTCAATATAGGACTGTTCAACTGGAAGCTGCCCGTTCATTTGTGATGATCCTGGAAATCCAGATGGAAAACCACCAGGCATTCCACCACCCATCATGCCTTGCATTCCCTGCATGCCTGGCATACCAGGCATTCCTTGCATCATTCCGCCTTGGTTTTGGCGATAATTGGGATAGTTCATAACAAACCTCCTCATCTTCAAGTAGTACTCCCTATTAAACAGATATACTCAACGCTCGTTTAACTTATGACTACTAATATGAGGTGGATTGATATAGTAGGAATGGAACGAACATATTGATGGAAAGCTGGAGTCAGACTAATAGGTTGAATAAACGCCTGCACAATCTGATTCAGTAGGTTTATAAAAACAATGAGATTGATAGCGGCCAGCATTCCATTGATTAAACCACTGTGCAGGACAACTTCCTCCTGGCTTGAAGAACCATAATGCATAAGAAGCAGGGTGGAACCGTTCACCATTGATTGCTTTTTTCGCTAACTTAATTTCGCTTTTGCGAGCACGTTGATAAAAGTAACCCTTCTGGGTAGCTTCAAATCCTCCAGGAGATTGAAAAACCATGTTCGGGATCGTATTAATGTTTTTAAAATCAAGACATCGTACTTTCACTCGATTGACCCCGACATTACCAACCATGAGCATTCCGAGCTTTCCTTCACCTTCAGCTTCGGCCCGCATTAGTCTCGCGAGTGTTTTGATATCTTCTTGAGTCGCCTTTACTACTCCCATGATGACACCCCCGTTAAGTAGGCTTTCACTTACTATCTATATGCGTGAATCCGTAATCAATGCTGAGCAATACCGTTTTCACATAATGAAACTTCGCTTATACGTAATACTAAAAAAACTCAGCCCTCCAGTTGGAGGGCTGAGTTCGTATCTACCAATATTACACGTTTAGGAATGAACTTACTTTTTCCTTCGGTAGGATGTTACCTACGTAGAAGGATCCAAATTCACCAAAGCGTGCACTTACTTCATCAAAGCGCATTTCGTATACGAGTTTCTTGAATTGAAGGACGTCATTCGCAAATAGTGTTACGCCCCACTCCCAATCATCGAAACCGACAGAACCTGTGATGATCTGCTTCACCTTACCTGCATAGCCGCGGCCGATCATGCCGTGACTGCGCATCATGTCGCGACGTTCTTCCATAGAAAGCATGTACCAGTTATCGTTACCTTCACGACGCTTGTCCATTGGATAGAAGCAGATATGCTCCCACTTCGGAAGAGTCGGCTTCAAGCGACCTTGAATCATTGGGTCTGTCTCAGGGTCAACATCTTTAGAAGCCATATAGTTGCTCAGTTCTACGACGGAAACGTAAGAGTACGTTGGAATCGTATATTCAGCAAATGTCGTTTTATTGAAGGCATTTTCAATCTCGTTAAGCTCTTGCATCGTAGGACGAAGTAACATCATCATGAAGTCGGCTTTCTGTCCAACGATTGAATAGAAAGCGTGGCTGCCTTTTTCCTGAGCCTCGGTCACTTCCCATTTTTCTAGAAATGTAAGTAGTTCTTGGATCGCATGCTCACGCTCATCGCTTGATAGAGACTTCCATGCAGTCCAATTCATCGTACGAAAATCGTGTAGGCAATACCAACCATCTAATGTCTTAGCTGCTTCGCTCATCATTAGACACTCCTTTATCATTTATACGTATATGTTCTGTTTTTACACCGTTACTATCATATCACAAAACACGGTTATTCTAAAAAACGTAGCCTAATTAATGAAGAGCTCGAAAAGAGTGGGGAAGAAACGAAGTTGAAATGAACGGAAAACGTCCGCCTTATGCTATTTAAAATCAACAACATGAATTAACATATCATAAACAAAAAAGACCGCCTTAATAAGGCAGTCTTCTGTATGAGGTATCTTACATATATGAACGAATGTGGTTTTCGAACATATCCTTCAACGATTGTACATCTTCTGTTTCCGCTCTTGAGATATTCATCATCGATTTTTGTTCATCGAGGTCGAGTGCATCCTCTAGAAATCCGAAAAGCCCTTTTCCTCGTTTATCGACTTCAATCATAAGCTGTACGTGATTTTGATCAGGATAAATGATCAGCTCGATTTCATCCAACTCACCTTGGAAAGGTCCTGATGTCGGTACATATTCAAACTCTTGGACGAATGGATGATTGCGTTGCATGTGTCCTTTCACGTGCAGGCAGGATGACTTCCGTAGTCGAAATCCAAGCTGTTCAACAGCAGTAAAGATGCGATCAACTAACTCATTAGGTATAACTGTGATGTAATCATGATCAGTAGGATCCACAGCTTGTTTAATGTCTAGCGCAGTTTTCAACCAAATAGGTGTTTTACCCATAGATAAAGGTACGTCATGTGAAAGAGGAATCTCAAACGGGATTTCCATGCTTTCATTTGCGGTTACCGTGAAGCTATCTGCAACATGATATTTACCAAGTACATGTGTTTCAGTTACCGTACGATCATCAACTTCCCGAAGGTATTCTGTCATGAGATAAATATAAATATCATCAATGTTTTGATCCACTTTTCCACCTTGAACTTCAACGACTCCTTGAATATTGCCACCTGCTTGGAAAGTATTTTCCTTCAACTTTGTATCGACTACGGCAGCGCCAACACCAACACTAGCTAACATTCGATTCACGAAAGACATCATGTACCCCTCCTATTAAAATAATTAGATGCTAACTACATTCTACCTCTAATACGTTTGATACGAAAACAAGTTTCATTTTAAGGAGGGTTATGTTGATTGTAAGTGAGTACCCTATAGCGAAAATCAACTGACAAGATGAATAGAGATGAATGTTAAAACAATTACGAAAGTTAAAACTTTAAGAGCGAAAACGCTTACTCTTATCTTTTTGGTTTCGTATAGGGTTAAAAAGGAGTATTGTAGGAAATGAAATAAGGAGTAGGTATTTTTATATGACAGGACAGAGCAATTTGCTCGATCGATATATGCAGTAGAAAAGGAGGTCATAGACATGGGTAACATGTTTACGGCAATGGAACAAAATCTTAAAGCGAAGTATCCTTCCATCGTTTTTCCAGAAGGGGAGGACGAAAGGATTTTGGATGCAGCGGCACGCCTTGCTGAAGATAAAATTATCAAACCGATACTACTAGGTGAAGAGGATGTCATAAAAGCTGCGTTAACATCAAAAGGTGTGGACCTTGATCTCGTTGAGGTGATCTCACCGAAATCCTATCAGCAATTTGATCAGCTCGTTGAAACATTTGTTGAGCGGAGAAAAGGTAAAGTCAACACGGAAGAGGCTCGTGAAATACTCCAAGATGTGAATTACTTTGGAACGATGCTTGTCTATACAGATCAAGCAGCAGGTCTCGTAAGTGGGGCTGTTCATTCAACAGCTAATACGGTCCGTCCAGCGCTACAAATCATTAAAACGAAGGATGGCATCAAGCGTACTTCAGGAGCTTTCTTAATGGTGAAAGAGGACGAACGCTATATTTTTGCAGATTGTGCAATCAATATCAATCCTTCAGCTTCTGATTTATCTGAGATTGCAGCAACAAGTGCAGCAACGGCAAGAATCTTTGGTATTGATCCTAAGGTAGGGATGCTAAGCTTTTCAACAAAAGGGTCGGCAAAATCAGGAGAAACACAGAAAGTCATAGATGCTGTTGAGTTGCTACATGAATCGAATGCGGACTTTCCAGTTGACGGAGAGCTTCAATTCGACGCAGCGTTCGTACCGGAGGTTGCAGCAAAGAAAGCACCAGACTCACCACTACGTGGCAGAGCAAACGTGTTTGTATTCCCAAGTCTTGAAGCGGGGAACATAGGCTATAAAATGGTTCAACGTCTAGGCGGGTTTGACGCAATTGGACCTGTTTTACAAGGTTTAAATAAGCCAGTCAATGATCTTTCAAGAGGCTGTAACGCAGATGATGTATACAAGCTCTCGTTAATTACAGCGATGCAAGCCTTATAAAAAAGAAATGAGTTTAAAAACGCTCTGGAGATCTTTAAACGGGATTACTTCAGAGTCCCAAACCATTAAATATCATAGCAAAACGCACTGGATTTCACATTGAAAAGGTACTTACCCCCGAAAGTTAGAGTAGAAAATCTAACTTTCGGGGGTGTTTTTTACGATTTTCTCGCCTTGAAACTAACCTGTTACCAGATATGGGAGTTTATTATTATGTTTTCACAAGAAGATTTCCTAAAAAGGAGGATTTTTTTGTAATTTTGCCGTAGTATTTCATTAATAAAACAATTTTTGAATTCAAATTACATAGTTTTTCGGTGTATACCAAACACGTTTTCCAATTAAGGAGTTAAAAAGTGAGTGGAGGAAAAATGGTATGAGTATTCAATTTGAAACGAAAGAAACCATTAATGTTCCGAGAGAAAAAGTATATCAAGGCTTGTTGGATTTGGATTCAGCAAAGCATTGGATGCAAGGATTAGTTCGAATAGAGCGATTGGATGAAGGTCCTATGCAAGTTGGAAGTGGATGGAAAGAAACAAGGAAAATGATGGGGCAAGAAGCAACGGAAGTATTTAAAGTAACGGGTCTGGAAAATAATAAAATTCAACTTTATGTAGACGGTTCAAAGGGGACAAGCGGTAAAGGGGAGCATTTTTATACATTTTCAATTGAAGAAATAGGAAACACTACAGAGGTTACTTTACACGGTGAAATTAAAGGGATGACTGGAATTGCAAAACTGGTTAGTAAACTAATGACAGGTACATTCCGAAAAATTTGCGCCAAGGATTTATATGGGTTGAAGAATTATTTGGAGAAGTAGTATCACATGCTTGTCATGACTCGAATAATCTTGATTCACAGAGCTCAAAAACCTCTCTTTTGATGTGAGGTTTATTCTTGGTAAGAGAGAAGGGGAATGGGCTTGTGCATACTTTGCACAAGCCCATATATATTCTAGAATAACTTATAGAAAAGAAAGGCTTCAAGGAGCTTTTTTCGTTGTGAATTATACTGTGAATCAATACACGAATATTATGTAATCTAACTTGTGATTTGCACCTCACAAGTGAACTCGGAAATTTTACAGCTCCAGTGCTTTATTATTTCGATCAATCACTCTTTTTAAGTAGAAGTCATATTGATTAATTTCATTTATGGATAGCTGAGAAGCTATTAAGTCTGCATCTTGATCTTTCAAATACATAAGCACATCTCGCATTAAGTCACTTACAGAAATTGTCTGTCCAGCAAGCTCCGATAAGGATGCCATTACGTTAGGATCGACAGTTGGATAAGTGAACTTTGTACTGTCATTACTTTTTGCTACTTCATAAAAGTCTCTTATAAGTGCAGCACGATCAGATCCTGATCCGGTCGCACATAAATAAATCTGTACGGCCATACCACCTCTTAATCGACGTTGTGATATTCCGGCAAATTTTTTGCCATTTATACTTAAGTCGAATTTTCCTGGGCAGTAAGAGGTGCTAATTTCTTTCGTATCAAAGCTCAACCCATAGGTGTTGAGCATTTTTTGAGTTAAATAGACCATAGCGTCATAGCCTTGATCGATATCGATCTTGTTCTTTTTTTCAGAGAGAATTAAAGATAAGTTCAATACGCCATCATCGAGCACAACGGCTAGACCTCCAGAATTTCGAACAATAACGTTATAACCTTGAGATTTAAGAAAGTTCACACCGTCTCTAAGGTTTGGGAGGCGACTATCTTGAATACCAAGTACGACAGTTTTTTGATGAACCCATGCTCTAACGGTCGGTGGAGATTCATCAGACCCAATTGTGCTACATAAGGTGTCATCCATTGCAAACGATTGAAGTGCGTGGAATGAGTCACCTAAAGTCGTTTGATCGATGATTCTCCATTTAGGTTGAGCGAGTAATTGTTTGCTTTTTTCTTCCATCATGCTTAATCTCCTTTTAATCTTCAACCGTTCTATTATAGCATGTCCTGAATGAATTCAAATCTGCAGGTTTCATTTTGTCGAATTTTCTTTGCATACTCTAGCGTAATTTCGGGTAAACAAACAAGGGGTCTTTGTCGAAAATCTCCGTTTTTGAATAAAAAATGCATATAAATTGATAAAAAATTTCTGCTATTTTATAGCAAGGAATAATCTTACAAACGCTTACATATCAGTGCTTTACCAAACTAAACCTGCATAAAGATACGCGCTGTTTTATATTTACATTTGACAATTTTCAAAAATCATTAGAGAATAATCGATAGAAAAATGCAAAAAACGTATATTTAATAGGAGGAGAACTATGAAACTAAGCATAAAAATTATCATCGGGCTAGTTTTAGGTATTATTGTTGGACTATTACTTAATATTTTTTCACCCGATGCATTTAGTGTATTGGACAAATACATTTTCGGTCCTGTTGGAAAATTATTCTTGAATCTGATTAAAATGCTAGTTGTACCAATTGTTTTCTTTTCTATTGCACTTGGTGCAGCAGGTATTGGAGATCCCAAGAAGCTTGGTCGTATCGGTGGGAAGACGATCGGTTATTTCTTAGTGACAACCTCGATTGCTCTTGTAATCGCTTTATCACTTGGAACACTAATCCAGCCTGGTGCAGGTGGTGGATTTGATACTGAACAAGCAAGTTTTGATGGAGGCGAGGAAGCTCCGCCAGTCGTAGAAACATTGTTAAACATTATACCGACGAACCCGATTGATTCAATGGCGAAGGGTGATATGCTTCAAATTATCGCGTTTGCAATCTTTGTCGGTTTTGCAGTAGCTGTACTTGGAGAGAAAACAAAAACGGTTCATCGCATCCTTGAAGAAGGTAATGATATACTCATGTACCTTGTCAACATTGTCATGCTTCTTGCGCCTTATGGTGCTTTTGCCTTGATCGCTTCAGCAGTCGGAGGTTTTGGACTAGATGCACTGCAAGCAATGGGACTCTATTTCGGAACTGTCGTATTAGCCTTGTTGCTTCATGCAGTAATCACGTATGGTACTGCAGTTTCAACACTAGGTAAAATGAATCCAATTGCGTTCTTCAAAGGTTTCGCGCCAGCAATGTCAGTTGCCTTTAGTACGTCAAGTAGTAGTGGTACGCTACCCGTCTCTATGAAGACAGCTCAAGAAAACCTGAAAGTACCGAAACAAGTTAGTAGTTTCGTACAGCCGTTGGGTGCAACGATAAACATGGACGGTACAGCAATCATGCAAGGTGTTGCAACAGTCTTTATCGCACAAGTTTATGCAATTGATTTATCAATGGCTGATTTGGTTACAGTTGTTCTTACAGCTGTGCTTGCAAGTATCGGTACAGCAGGTGTCCCTGGTGTCGGGCTGATTATGCTTGCAATGGTACTCAATCAAGTTGGACTACCAGTCGAAGCAATAGGACTTGTCCTTGGTGTGGACAGACTTCTTGATATGACGCGTACTGCAGTCAACATCACAGGTGATGCATCATGTGCAGTCATCGTTGCAAGAACGGAAGAAAAGCATGGGGGATCCGCACCTAAAGTAGATGCGTAAGTAATAATCAGATTATTTCAAGGGGCTATCCATAATGGATAGCCCTTTTTTGATGCAAAAGGGATGTTAGCAAACACGACATTTAACAAGACCTTAAAATATTTTTACCCCGCTTCATTCCGCTTCAGGCATAATAGAAAGTCATTGAAGAATTTTTCAAGAGGTTTTCTTCTTCTTTTGAAGAATATATAATTAACTATTGCCGAATCAAAAAACAGTTAACATACTTACAAAAGTAGAAAAGCGGAAGCGCCCCGCTTAGTCACGAAGGTCACTGGAAGTCCGCGAGGAGGCTGTCGCCGCCGCAGGAGGACTGAAGTGATCCAAGTGACTGGGTGCTGAAGCTAGACATTACATCCATGTGACCAATAATTTTTATAGCAGAACAAGCACATATACAGGATTCGCATGATGAAAGGGGTACATTTCGGACAATGAGCTACATGCAGCAGCAATTAGATGAAGAAAAGGTATTTAAAGATCCTGTCCATCGGTACATCCATGTGCGAGATCGCATTATTTGGGACTTGATTGGAACGAAAGAATTTCAACGGTTAAGAAGGGTTCGCCAATTAGGGACGACTTTCTTGACGTTTCATGGTGCTGAGCACAGTCGATTCAGCCATTCATTAGGTGTTTATGAGATTGTCAGAAGGATTGTAGAGATCTTCCAGAACCGACCCCATTGGGACGATGAGGAACGTATTCTCTGTTTGACAGCTGCATTATTGCATGATGTTGGACATGGTCCATATTCCCATTCATTTGAAAAAGTTTTTCGTCTTGATCATGAAGAATTCACAAGGGCAATCATTCTTGGCGATACAGAAGTGAATGAAGTTTTAAAAAGAGTAGATGATGACTTTCCGCAAAAAGTGTCTGAAGTCATTGCGAAGACGTATGCAAATAAGTTAGTCGTAAGTATGATTTCAAGTCAAATCGATGCGGATCGTATGGATTACTTGTTACGCGACGCTTATTTTACAGGAGTGAGTTATGGTCAGTTCGATATTGAACGGATCCTGAGGGTTATGAGACCGCAAGAAGATCAAGTCGTCATTAAACAAAGTGGCATGCATGCGGTTGAAGACTATATTATGAGTCGCTATCAAATGTATTGGCAAGTCTATTTTCATCCGGTTACACGCAGTGCAGAAGTTATTTTATCCAAAATATTACATCGTGCGAAGTCCCTATTTGAAGAAGGGTATACGTTTAAGTTGGAGCCGGTGCACTTCATTTCACTTTTCAAGGAAAAGGTCGAGCTAGATGATTACATAAAGCTCGATGAGGGCATTATTCAATATTACTTTCAAGCTTGGCAAGAGGAAGACGATCCTATTCTGAGCGATCTTTGCGAGCGATTTTTGAACAGACGGTTGTTTAAATACATGGAGTTCAATCCGAACGTACAAATGGAAGATTGGCATCAGTTATATACGTATTTCATCAAAGCGGGCATAGATCCTGATTATTACTTGATTGTCGATTCATCATCAGACCTTCCGTACGACTTTTACCGTCCGGGTGAAGAAGAAGAGCGATTACCAATCCACTTATTAACGAAAAAAGGGGAATACCGCGAGCTTTCTAGAGAGTCGACCGTTGTAGAAGCAATCTCTGGGAAGAAACGGACCGATCATAAGCTTTATTACCCAGCAGATTTAATCGAACAAATTGATGATCAAGACTTAAAGAGAAAAATAAGTGAGATATTAGATATTTAGGAGGGGATTCATCGTGCTTGAGCATCATGCGCGGTTGATAGCACTATTTAATTATGCGAGGGAAGTTGTGGGTCGTAAGAAGCTTCAAAAGATTGTCTACATTGCAAAGAAGTTAGAGTTTCCATTTGGGGAAAAATATCAATTTCATTTCTACGGACCTTATTCAGAAGAGCTGACACTCCGTGTCGAAGAATTATGTAACCTCGGATTCATAGAAGAAACGAAAGAAAAAGTTTCAGGCTATTACCAATATCGTTATGTGCTGACGGAACAAGGTGAGCAATTTCTAAAGCACTTTGACTTGGATCTAGGACCACTCCAATCTTGTGTAACCTCGATGAATGAGCAACCGTCACGCATTTTAGAGCTAATCTCTACGATTCTATATTTCGACCATATGACGAATGAAGAAATTGTTGAGAAGGTACAGACCGTCAAACAAAAACAAAAGTACACAGATGAAGAAATCCAAGAAGCCTTCCGCTATATTGACGATCTGAAAAAACAAACCATTATGAATTAAAGGAAAGAGGCTGTAAGAATTTCAGTGAAAACTGAGCTTCTGACAGCCCTTTGTTAATGTTGATTTCTTTGAAATTCAAACGTAGAAGATTTACTGAACCTTTTTTATCTATGTTGGTTGAAAGCAATTATCCTATACCGAAATCAACAATAAAGAGTATCAAAGAATATGGATTAATCATTGACAAACACCACATTTAGTGAGAAGTTTATATAAACAACACAATATATTGAATATTTGAGCGTTGGGTGCCTCTCTAATGGAGGCTTAATAGGGAATCTGGTGCAAAGCCAGAGCTGTCCCCGCAACTGTAATTGTGGACGAACGGAGAAGACCACTGTATAAGTCAGTCTTGAAAAAGGTGCTTATATGGGAAGGCTCCTAGTAGGAAGAAGCATAAGTCAGTAGACCTGCCCATAGCTTGAGTGTTTCAATTCTTCGGGGATTGAGGGTTGAAGCGTGGGCGTCTTTCGAGCGGCTTCTTTTCAATTTTTGCAATGTCGCTTCGAATGTCATATAACCGTCTCCGTTTCAACCACTCCATTCGAGTGGTTTTTTATTTTGCCTTTGTTCAGTTCTGATGTTGATTTTGGATTAACGAACAAAGCTTTCTAATTAAAGGAGGAAATAGTATGACAACGACAATGAAAACGGATGACCCGATTACTATGCTGGCGGAGACGTTAAAGACGGAATTTCCGCATTTAAATATTGAAAGTCTGATTGAAAAATCCTCCATTCAACAAGACATGAAGGATCCTTCATCTCAAATCAATACGATTCTTCTGGAAGGATTATCCCGTATTACACAGGAGGAGCCTGATTGGACGTACGTTTGCGCGCGTATTTACTTGCAATCGATTTATGAAGAAGCATGCATCAATAGAGGACTGTCGAAGCCGTACGATCATTTTTACGATTTACTTGAACGATTAATTGAAAAAGGGTTGTTTGACCGAAGCCTGCTCAATACTTATTCAAAAAGTGAAGTGGATGAACTTCAGGAAGTGATCAACCCAAGTAGAGATCACTTGTTTACGTACGCTGGAATCCGGATGTTAGCCGATCGTTATATGGCAAGAGATTACGAGCGAAACTTATATGAATTACCGCAAGAAAGATGGATGGTCATTGCGATGACATTAATGATGCCAGAGCCTAAGGAGAAACGTCTGCCACTCGTTAAAGAAGCATATTGGGCGCTATCAAACTTGTATATGACTGTAGCGACACCGACACTTGCAAATGCGGGTAAGGCGCATGGGCAGCTTAGTTCCTGTTTTATAGACACAGTCGATGATAGTTTGCGAGGAATCTATGATTCTAACACGGACATTGCAACACTGAGCAAGGCTGGTGGTGGTATTGGGGTTTATTTAGGTAAGATCCGTAGTAAAGGCTCGGATATCAAAGGGTATAAAAATACGTCTTCTGGGATCATCGCTTGGATGAAGCAGCTCAATACGACTGCAGTGAACGTCGATCAGCTTGGACAACGGAATGGAGCGGTGTCCGTTTATTATCCAGTCTTCGGTAAGGATATATTCGCGTTCCTTGATGCGAAACTGAATAACGGTGATGAGCGTCAACGTACACACGATCTTTTTACAGGAATTGTCATCCCAGATTTGTTCATGGAAAAAGTGGAACGTCGTGAAGATTGGTACTTGTTCGACCCTCATGAGGTGAAGAAGCTGATGGGCTTTGAGCTAGATGATTTTTATGATGAACAAAAGGGGGCAGGAAGTTTTCGAGATCGGTATGAGCAGTGTGTGCAGCACCCACTCTTATCCAAAGAAAGCGTCCCTGCAATTGAAATCATGAAGCGAATCATGATCAGTCAGCTAGAAACAGGCGGTCCATTCATGTTTTACAAGGATACGGTTAATCGGATGAACAACAATCGACATGAAGGCATCATCTACTGTACAAATCTTTGTACAGAAATCACCCAAAATCAATCCGCTACGACCGTTGAAGAGGAAATAACGAAGGACGGTAAAATTATCATTACAAAAACGCCAGGTGATTTTGTCGTTTGCAACCTTTCAAGCCTCTCACTCGCTACGGTTATGAAAGATCATGTACTTGAGCGGGTCGTTCCAATTCAGGTCCGAATGCTTGATAACGTCATTGAACTGAATAAGGATAAAATTGAAGTGAAACAAGCTGTGATGACAAATGAGAAATACCGTGCAATCGGTCTTGGTACATTCGGATGGCATCATCTCCTTGCGACGAAAGGTATACGCTGGGAATCTGAGGAAGCGGTTCAACTTGCTGATGAGTTGTATGAAAAAATCAACTTCCTCACGATCCAAGCCAGTCAATCTTTAGCAGAAGAGAAGGGTGCTTATCCCGCTTTTAAAGATAGTGATTGGCATAATGGCCGGTATTTTAAAGATAGAGTGTATGAGGGTGCAAAATGGAACGAACTAGCCGAAAAGGTTCGTACGTCTGGGATACGAAATGGTTGGTTACTGGCTGTCGCGCCGAACGCATCGACAAGTATTATCGCTGGATCGACCGCGAGCATAGACCCGATTTTTAAAAAGCAATATTCCGAGGAGAAGAAGAATTCCAAAATTCCAGTCACCGCACCGGATTTATCACCAGAAACGACGTGGTTCTATAAGAGTGCGTTCGATATTGATCAAAAGTGGAGCATTCGACAAAATGCTGCGCGACAACGTCATATTGACCAATCTGTATCGTTTAACTTGTATGTACGCAATACCGTTAAAGCGAAAGAGCTTCTTGACTTACACATCTCAGCTTGGAAATTCGGTTTGAAGACGACGTATTATGTGAGATCGACCTCTCATGAAGACTTAGAAGGATGTGATTCTTGTGAAAGCTAATGCTAGCCAACCCTTATCAGAACGAAAGCTATATGTTCCTGAAGCTACGAATGCTTCAACAGCTATTTTGAACGGACAGAGCTCAAACGTATTGAACTGGGACGACGTTCGCTACTCATGGGCATATCCGTTGTATAAACAAATGCTCTCAAACTTTTGGACGCCATTTGAAATTAATATGGCGAGCGATCGGAAGCAATACGGTGAGCTGTCTATTGATGAGAAGGAAGCTTTCAACAAGATCATCGGACTGTTAGCGTTTTTAGACAGTATTCAGACTGACTACGCAAGTCGAGTCGCAAACTATTTAACTGATTCAAGCTTAACTGCATTAATGACTGTGCTTGGTTTTCAAGAAGTCGTTCATAACCAGTCTTATTCCTATGTGCTATCAAGTCTTGTCGATAAAGGGAAGCAGGATGAAATTTTCGAATATTGGAAGCATGATTCAGTCTTGAGAGAACGCAATGAATTTATTATTGAAGGGTACGAGGCGTTTGTGAACAACCCGACGCCTGAAACGTTCCTAGAATCAATTGTTTATGATGTCGTGTTGGAGGGCTTGAACTTTTATTCAGGGTTCAGTTTCTTCTACAACTTAGCAAGAAACCAGAAAATGGTCTCCACTTCCACGATGATTAACTATATAAATCGCGATGAGCAGCTACACGTTCACCTTTTTACGAAAATTTATCATGCTGTTATAGCTGAATTTTCCTTAGATGAAAGGGAAGCAAAGCAATTCGTGACGAAAACATTTAAAAAAGCCGCAGATTTAGAGATCAAATGGGGCAACTACATTTTAGGTGATCGATTCCCAGGTATTACTTCTTCTGAATTAGATTCTTATATTAAGTTCATGGCGAATATTCGAGTGAATCAACTAGGAGCGGATCGGCCGTTTCCTGAACATCGAAAGAACCCAATGCCATGGATCAAAGCCTATGAATCTGTAAATGAAGGGAAGAGCGACTTTTTCGAGCAAAAATCGAGACAATATACGAAAGTGTCAGATGACAACGGATTTGACGAATTATAATCGCTATCGTCATAAAGTTGCCAAAAAATAGGCGGGGAATTTCTCAGTCTATCCCGTATTACTATTATAAGGACGTTTTTTTATGTGTAGTGATTTTAAGGAGGGATAGAGTTGGGAAAGAATGACGAATTTTTTTATCAGGACCATATTGGAGAAATTATTAAACGATCTGAAGAAGAGGGTGCATTCGACAATTTGAAAGGCAAAGGGAAGCCGTTAAACCTCGATGGCGACTTAACTTATAATCCGGATGCACTCGTAAACAAAGTGATGAAAAACAATAACATTTTGCCTCCATGGATCCAGATGGACAAGGAAATTGAGAAATTGAAAGAAGAACTATCCGCTTACACAAGCGAATACAATATTCGTAAAACGGTTGATGAAATCAACAAGAAGATCTTCAATTACAACCTAAGCTGCCCTCCAACTGCTCAAAAACGAAAAGTGAAACTAGAAGATTATTTGAAAGAGAAATAAAGGAAGGACTGCCGCGGGGCAGTCCTTTTCTATTTAAAGTGTAAAATGCATATCGCGTTTGGGTCTTTTTTACTAAAATGATCGAATAAACTGTTGAAATGATCGAATAAACTGTTGAAATGGTCGAATAAACACCTGAAATGATCGAAAAAACTGTTGAAATGATCGAATAAACACCTGAAATGATCGAAAAAACTGTTGAAATGATCGAATAAACAGCCTAAATGATCGAATAAACTGCTGAAATGATCAGATTGCATGACCAAATGTTGAAATAGGTGCTAACTGATTGAATTTCTGCTAGCGTCAGTCTTCTGGAATATAGTCAGGATAGTCAGTAATAATGCCATCAACCCCTGCATCTAGTAAGGGTTGTACATCCTCTTTCGCTCGAACTGTCCAAGGCATGATGCCCATATCAAGTTCATGAATTTGGTTGACGAGATCGCGGTCGACTTCATCTTTACTCGGATTGACATAATCGGCATACTCTTTAAATATTTCTAGTGATTGTGCCGTAAGATCCTTCGGGTTTGAAGTGAGAACACCGATTGGTACTTCATCATTTATTTTGTGGAACATTTGCATCGAATGGAAGTCGAAAGATTGCACAATTACGGATTCTTCTTCAGCCTCGTCCAAGTCCCTCTTTTCAAGGGCATCATTCACTTTCTCTTCAATGCCAGGGTATAACGAAGGGGATTTCAACTCAATGAGAAACTTCATATCGCCTTCATACGCATCTAATACTTCGCCTAATGTGGGGAGATGCTCACCTTTAAACGCTTCGCCGTACCAGCTTCCTGCATCTAGTTTACGAAGCTCATCATATGTAAGGTCTCCGACTCTTCCAGATCCATCTGTCGTACGGTCGACAGTTATATCGTGAATGACGACAAGCTCACCGTCTTTACTCATTTGCACATCTAATTCAATATAATCTGAGTCCATTTCAACTGCTTTATCGAAAGCGGCCATTGTATTTTCTGGCGCATAACCAGCAGCTCCCCTGTGAGCAACTTTTTCAACATCATTTTCCTCTTCCGCATCTGCACTTGCTTTTTCAGGTACGTATCCGATTAACATACCCAATATGGCTAATGAAAACAGAATAAATGCTACCTTTTTAAAATGTGATTGAACCATATTTTCATCTCCTTCAATCATTTTTTCTCTCATCACTTACCCTAACGTTCGATCATTAACGGCGTGTGAATGTGAAATCAAGAATTATGAAGAAGAAGAGGTTGATCGTCCTTATATTTGTAATGGGATTGTCATGAGTGAGTCTTTTGTATGAAAAAAAGGACCAACTCGACGTATCGAGTCAGTCCTTTGTGTGAACTTTAGTGGGGTACAAATGCAAGCTGGATGAAGAACAATACTGCGAACAACATGACTAGTGGGTGAACTTCACGCCATTTCCCTCGAACAATTTTCAAAAGTGGGTAAGAAATAAAGCCGAGTGCGATCCCAGTAGCGATACTTGATGTGAGTGGCATCGTCAAAATAATCAGGAAAGCTGGAAATGATTCATCGAATGTATTCCAATCAATTTTCGCAAGACTTGATAACATGAAGCTCCCGACAATGATTAACGTCGGTGCGGTAATCGCAGCAAGTCCTGAAATGGTCCCGACAAGAGGGGCAAAGAACATCGCGAATAAAAACAAAATGGCGACGACGACGTTGGTCAAACCAGTTCGTCCACCTGCAGCCACACCTGAAGACGATTCAATGTACGCGCTTGTCGGACTTGTTCCGAAAATCGCACCGACAGAAGTTGCAACAGAGTCAGCAAGAAGTGCTTGACGAGCGCGAGGCATTTTATTGCCTTTCATAAGACCTGCTTGTTCAGCTACACCGATCATCGTACCAGTTGTATCAAAGATCGTAACGAGTAAGAACGAGAAGACCGCTGCATAAAGTCCGTACTGGAACATGTCCGTAAATGCAGTAATCGGACTTCCGAAAATGAACGCATCAGGCATTGAAGGAGCTGCAACAACCCCATTTTCAAAGCTAAGCTGTCCAGTAAAGTAAGCAATCGTACCGGTTGCAAGAATTCCGAAGAACAATGCCCCGTGCACGTTTAACGCCATTAGAATTAATGTGATGGCAAGACCGACTAACGTTAATATAACGGTCGGGGAATGTAGATCACCTAGTGCGACTAAGTTTACAGGGTGTGATACGACTAACCCTGTTAAACGCAAGCCGATAAACGCGATAAAAAGTCCGATTCCTGCAGTGATCCCATGCTTTAAATTCGAAGGAATCGCTTCGATTAATTTTTTTCGAAAAGGAGTTAATGAAAGAATGACGAATAAAATACCTGAGATAAACACCGCTCCAAAAGCGACCTCGTATGAAATGCCCATACCACCAACGACCGAATAAGCGAAATAAGCATTCAATCCCATTCCAGGTGCGATGGCGATCGGATAATTGGCGAAAAGCCCCATCCATAAAGTACCGATGACGGTTGCAATGATTGTTGCCATGAATACGGCATCAAATGGCGCACCAGCTTCACTTAAAATACCTGGATTGACGACAACGATATATACCATCGTCAAGAACGTCGTAATACCTGCGATGATTTCTGTTTTAAAGGTTGTTTTGTTTTCTTTTAGCTTGAAAAAATTCGATAACATAAAGAATGACCCCCAAAATACGAACATTAATAATAACCATCCATTATATTATTCGTTTTTCGAATCGGATGCAAGAGGAAATTCACAATCATTCATAACAAATGAATAATATGATAAGATAAAACCATACATTTCATCGTTTCTTGCTTCAATCGTAAAGATTAATATATCCAACAATTGTAGGAGGTTTTGATTCGTGAAGAATCTCTTTGATAACGATAAAAACAATGAAGGTAATGAGGAGAGTAAGCCGAAGAAAAAACAAGGCTTTACGATACTAAGTGGAGACTCTACTGACGGACACGGAGGTTATGGTGTTGGTACAATTGCCTTGAACAATTTAACACCGATCTTTGTCGACCCTACAGACGAAGAAGTCTTCATCGATATGGGTGCTCTGCATGCCCGTAGTTCGGTTGAAAAGCGTATTAAATTTACTGCAGATCGTGCAAATACCCCGAATCCGAAGTTATATTGGCTCGTTTGGGTTATGGTTGACTCCGGGAGTGAAGGACCATTCTATGCAGGTTTAGGTGCATGCGAAATGCAAGTTGATGCAGAAGCACGACGAGGCTATAAGAGCATGCCAGAACATGTGAATAATATGGATAAAGCCTTGAAAAAGCGAGTAGTAGCTGATCAAATGGATGATAAATCTAAGACATTATTGAAAAAATTCTTGATCGATCATAATGAAGAATTTTGGAATCGCGCAACTGAAGATGTTAAAAAAGCACTAGAAGTATAGCCGACATTTGGATCTTTTGAATTATTTTTGAACAAAGTAAAAAATATCTGTGCGTATGTCGAAAAATAAAGTAAAATGAAAGTAATCTTATCTTTACACACATATTTACTAGGACAGAAAAAGGGATTGGCCTCCGAGGGCTAATCCCTTTTTCGTACGTGGAAATCTTTATGCGGTCGTCAATATTCGATTGATACCTTTTGGGTGCTTCGTATTCGGTTTTCTCGGCTCCCAAGCACTCATAGCACGTCTTTGAGTGCTCCGTAGACTGTTTCTCTCGCTCCCGAGCACTCATAGCACCTCTTTGAGTGCTCCGTAGACCGTTTCTCTTGCTCCCAAGCACTCATAGCACCTCTTTGAGTGCTCCGTATCCAGTATTCTCGGTTCCCGAGCACTCATAAACCCTCTATGGGTGCTCCGTATAAGGTTTTCTCGATTCTCGAGCACTCAAAGGATATCCGCTATTTCTAATTCAACAGCCAGTTCCACATTCGCTTAAATATCCCTTGTTTTTGTTTCGCTTTAGGGGTAGTGATCTTTTCAGGGTTTTCAGTAGCTTGTCCCTCACAATAGGATGTTGGTTCTGTTCCGGCAATGTAATAGGAAAGCCTTTTTTGCGGACAATGTTCATTTGAGAGTAACCCGCTATCTGGATTTACATAAACGCCGACGACACCTTCTGGCTTCGGAAATTGAGCGATTGGACGATCGGCCATTGCATCCTTCATAAAGTGCGCCCAAATATTTTTCGAGTAGAGGACATCATTAAATTCATGTAGCGTTTTTCCCTTGTCGTACCCAGTCCAAACGCCTGTTACAAGCTGTGGTGTATACCCGACGATCCAGTTGTCATAGTTTGTAGAACCCGTTTTACCAGCAGTTGGACGATCAATTAATCCTTTCACCGAAGCACCGGTTACGCGCGTATAGTCGTTAAGCCTTTCGTCGAACACACCTCGTAGTAAATCTGTCATCACAAAAGCATACTCTGGTTCGATCACTTTCTCCTTCTGAACACCTTGCTCATAAACGACATCCCCTTTGTAATCGACGATCTTTTTGATGAAGCGAGGCGCACTGCGTTCTCCGTTATTGGCGAACACGCTATAAGCGGACACCATTTCTAAGACGCCGACTGGCTTCGTTCCGAGTGCCAAAGACGGAATAGGAGACAAATCACTTTTGATTCCGAGGTCCTTTGCTGTTTTCACAAGCTCGTCAGTACCGATGAAGATATTCGTTTTCACAGCATAGACGTTATCAGAAACCGCAACGGCTTGGGCAAGTGTAATTTCTTCATTCGCATAATAATTCCCGAAATTTTCTGGGGTGTACTGATTTTCTTCCCCTTCGTAAAAAGTTGTCGGTTCACTTCTTAACAAACTAG
Organism: Pseudalkalibacillus berkeleyi; assembly: GCF_021608225.1. Taxonomy (NCBI): domain Bacteria; kingdom Bacillati; phylum Bacillota; class Bacilli; order Caryophanales; family Fictibacillaceae; genus Pseudalkalibacillus; species Pseudalkalibacillus berkeleyi. Next base: position 2,796,764 of record NZ_JAKIJS010000001.1, on the reverse strand, counting down.
ATGGCGTGTAGCCTTTCTTCAGAGCAGCAGTATAGAGAAATGGCTTGAAGGTAGAACCGGGAGCACGTCTTGCCTGGGTAGCCCGGTTGTAAGAGCTATCTTTATAAGACCTACCACCTACCATTGCTTTAACATCACCTGTTTTTGGATCCAATGCGACCATACCAACTTGGATGCTTGATGTATTGGGTATCGTCTGTTCCACCCAATGATCAGCTTTTTCCTGAAGCTTAGGGTCGAGAGTCGTATAGACATGAAATCCGCCAAGTTGAACGAGGTCAGGATCGAGACCTGCTTTGTTTTTCAAAATGTATTCAACTTCATCCTGGAAGTAAGAGGCAGCTTCTTCTGGTAATGAAGCTTTTCCGATAATTTCAACAGGTGTACGGTAGGCTTCAACTGCTTGTTTCTTATTGATGACACCATTTGCGACCATTGCATCTAGGACAATCTGCTGACGGTCCTTTGCATTGTCTAAATTTCGAATCGGGCTATAGTATGTTGGACCTTTCGGGATTCCTGCGAGCAAACTAGATTCCGAAAGGCTTAGATCTTTAGCGGTTTTACCAAAATAATATTGGGAAGCTGCTTCTACCCCGTAGTTTCCATGTCCGTAATAGATCGTGTTCAAATAACCTTGGAGAATATCTTCTTTCGTATAATTCGCTTCGATTCTTGCTGCATACACAGCTTCCTTCAGCTTACGACTCCAAGTTTTATCGGGGTCAAGAAATAGATTCCGAGAGTATTGCTGAGTGATTGTACTTGCCCCTTGGACCTTCGCTCCCGCTTTAATATCAGCAAGAAGGGCTCCGGCAATCCGCTTATAGTCAAAACCGTGATGATTGTAAAATCGGCGGTCCTCAACTGCAATCGTTGCATCGATAATATGAGGGGAAACGTCATCGAGCTTGACCCAGAAACGATTCTGACCGAGTGGCTCATGTTCTCCAATAATCGCATTATTCGTTCCATAAAAAACGGTCGTCTGCGGAACCTTCAGCGGAGGGGGACCAAGAACGTTAATATAGATAAGGAAGATTAAACCTAATACGAGAACGGGTAAGGAGAATAATAGTAACGTACGAATCCACAGCCAAGCCCATTTCCACGTCTTTCTTAAATCTTCAACCTTGATAATCTCCATTTAGAATCCCCTCCCTTGTAAACGGATTACTGCATTCCGAACCTAGTGTTCTTTTTTACTAGTATGGGAGGGATTCGGCGTTTCTAAACGTGCAATTATACAACGCAATCTGGAAAAAAATAAACTTGCAAAACGAGCAAATTCGAGTATACTTTTCTTGTTCTAATCAATAGTATTTTGCATTTCAGATTATAAAGTGGTCATTCGAGAATCAACGATTAGCTATGATACAATTCACATTAAGATGAACGAATATCCGATGAGGTGATAGAAATGGAATTATGGTATACAGAGAAACAAACAGAGCGATTTGGAATCACGGCAAAAATTAAACGAACGCTCCATACAGAACAGACAGACTTCCAACGCTTAGATGTAATTGAAACAGAAGAATTCGGCAACATGCTCGTATTGGACGGAATGGTCATGACAACCGAGAAGGATGAATTTGTCTACCACGAAATGGTCGCGCACGTACCTTTGTTTACGCACCCTAATCCGAAGCACGTACTCGTTGTGGGTGGTGGCGATGGCGGCGTAATCCGAGAAGTGTTGAAGCACCCATCTGTAGAAAAAGCGGTCTTAGTTGAAATTGATGGGAAAGTCATCGAATACTCGAAAAAGTATTTACCGAGCATCGCAGGTGATTTAGACGATCCGCGTGTTGACGTACAAGTCGACGATGGATTCATGCATATCGCGAAAAGCGAAAATGAGTATGATGTCATCATGGTCGATTCCACTGAGCCAGTAGGACCTGCAGCGAAATTGTTTGAACGCGGATTTTACGAGGGGATTTCAAAAGCATTGAAGGAAGACGGCATTTTCGTCGCACAGACGGACAACCCTTGGTTTAAAGCGGATTTGATCACACAAGTGAACCGTGATGTGAAAGAAATCTTCCCGGTCACGCGTCTTTACACAGCCAATATCCCGACATATCCAAGCGGTCTTTGGACGTTCACGATCGGTTCCAAAAAGCACGATCCATTGAAGGTTGAAGAAGACCGGTTCCATGAGATTGATACAAAGTATTACACGAAAGAGTTACACACAGCAGCATTCGCGTTACCGAAATTTGTGCGCGATTTAGTTAAGTAGGAGGAAGATTATGCGCTTTGAAGAAGCTTACTCAGGTAATGTTTTTATAAAAAGTCACCCAAACCTTGAAGAGAGCCAGGTGGTCATTTACGGGATGCCAATGGACTGGACCGTCAGCTTTCGTCCAGGATCCCGATTTGGTCCAGCAAAAATTCGTGAAGTTTCCCTCGGGTTAGAAGAATATAGCCCTTATATGGACCGTGAGCTTGAAGAAGTGAAGTTTTACGATGCAGGAGACATCCCGTTACCATTCGGAAACCCTCAAAAAAGTATCGACATGATTGAAAACTACGTCGATAATATTTTGGAGGCAGGGAAGTTTCCGCTAGGTCTTGGTGGAGAGCACCTCGTTTCATGGCCGATCTTTAAGGCACTTCACAAGAAGTATGACGATTTCGCGATTATTCATATTGATGCTCACGCTGATCTCCGCGTGGAATATGAAGGAGAGCCACTGTCTCATTCGACACCAATTCGTAAAGCTTGTGAGTTGATTGGACCAGAAAACGTCTACTCATTTGGCATTCGCTCTGGAATGAAGGAAGAGTTCCAATATGCGAAAGAATCAGGAATGTACATGGCGAAATTTGATGTAGCAGAACCGTTGAAAGAAGTTCTGCCAGAGCTGTCTGGTCGCAATGTGTATGTGACGATTGATATCGACGTGCTTGATCCAGCGCATGCACCTGGAACGGGTACAGCTGAAGCGGGCGGCATCTCCTCTAAAGAATTATTAGAAGCGATTATGCTGATTGCAAAATCTGAAGTGAATGTCATTGGAGCTGATCTTGTCGAAGTTGCTCCAATATATGACCATTCAGAACAAACACCAATTGCAGCAAGTAAGTTCATCCGAGAAATGCTACTCGGTTGGGTGAAATAGTCAGGATGAGGATGGACAAATTGTTCATCCTCTTTTTATGTGATAATTTTCGTAGTAACATATGATCATTTTCCCCAAGTGAGCCGCAAAGTTCCACAAGTCAAACGCGAAGTTCCACAAGTCATAGGAGAATTCCCCTGAATCAGAGGGGAAGTTCCACAAATCACGACACATCCCGACGTTTGCATACTTTTTACAAGCAGGATTTCCTCATAAAAGGTCTAATTTATAAGTATCAGAAGAAAGGGGGAATGTAATGTGCATAAGACTTCAGCAGCTCCCATTGAAATGAACCCCTCATTAATCGATCAGTTATCAGATGGCTTTATCCGAGTCCGAGCGGATGGAGTGATCACTCATGCGAATCCGACTATAAATGAATGGTATGGTGGAACAATTACGAATCAGCCAATTCAACCATTCTTTTCTCATATAAATGTTGCTCAAATGAACGAAGGTGAATGGGTCATTACAGAATCCATAACTGTTGAGAACCGTTTAATTGAAGTGAAAATCTTAGCAACAAAGACAAAAAGTGGTGGAACGGATCTACTCGTTAAGAAAGTGCAGAATGAATCGAAGGACAAATGTTTTGACTCTCTCTTTTATGAAAATGATGTCCCGATATTTATCATAGACCTCCATGGAAATATTGTTGATATCAATCGTTCTGGACAAGAAGCCCTACAATACAATCGAGAGCAACTCCTTGGTAAATTTCTTAAAACATACGTGGGTACAAAAGATCTACAAATGGAGCGTTGTATAGATGAAATCAATAAAGGAAACATCGCAACACAACAAGTTCAGTTGAAAAGCAGTTCTGGTGATGAACTCGAATTTGAATTTACCCATATACCGATGTATGTAAACGAGCAACTGACAGGTGCGTATTGTATAGCAAGAAATAATTCAGCATTAAGAAAAACAGAAGAAGCCTTACTCGAGTCGGAACATCGATATCAACAACTTGTCGATCACTCTCCAGATCCAGTTTGCTTACACGATTCAGAACGTATTATTTATGTAAATGATGTGGCAGCGATCCTTCTAGGAGTTGAGGACAAAAGCCAATTAATCGGCGAAAAAATCTCAAAGTATATACATGTCGATCATCAGAAGGAATCTAATCAACGCATTCAAAAAGTGATGCAAGGCAAACGGAATGAACAGATGTTTCCGATGAAAGTGGTGCGTCCTGACGGAGACGTGCTCGAGACGGAAGGGAAAGCCATACCAATTAAAGAAGACGGAAAGACTTATGTATTAGCCGTTTTTCGTGATGTAACGGAGAAAAATCAAGCGAAAAGATCGCTTCAAAAAAGTGAACGGCGCTACAGATCCTTGTTCCTCCATAATCCAGATGGTATTTATTCGATTAATTTGAAGGGTGAATTGACGAGTATTAATCCTGCAATCGTTAGAATTACAGGGTTTACTGCAAAAGAACAAATCGGGCGACATTATGTAGATTTCTTGTTACCTGAAGATCAGGATCAAATCGTAGCTAACTATGAAAGTATTTTCGAAGGCAAAACGGTTAAATTTGAAAAAAGAATGAAAAGAAAAGATGGTGAAGTGATTACGGTTCGCGTAGTCGGATTCCCGATGATAGTGGACAAAGAAATTGTTGGCATGTACGGAATCTTGCGGGATATTACGGACGAGAAGCGCTCAGAAGAATTGTTGAGACGCTCCGAAAAGCTGTCAGTAGTTGGTGAACTTGCAGCAGCTATAGCGCATGAAATTCGCAACCCGCTTACCTCCATTAAAGGTTTTGTTCAAATGATGGAAAACGGCCTAGATGAAAAAGCGTTATATTATAATATCGTCTTATCTGAATTAGATCGGATTGAGCAAATCATTAGTGAACTTCTCGTACTAGCAAAGCCGCAAAGCGTGAGTTTCCAAAGGAAAGAAATTGGAAGCATGATTCGTCATGTTCTGAAGTTGTTAGAAGGACAAGCGAATTTGCACAACATTCAATTCGTAGAGGAGATTGAGAATGAGCACGAACAAATTGATTGTGAAGAAAATCAGTTAAAGCAAGTCTTCATTAATTTAATTAAAAATGCGATAGAGGTTATGCCGGATGGTGGGACAATCAAACTGAGTTGTAAAAAAGATGGAGATCACTTGTTGATTCAAATCACTGACCAAGGACCCGGAATTCCAGAGGATCGATTATCAAGGCTTGGTGAACCGTTCTATACAACGAAAGAGAAGGGGACGGGCTTAGGTTTAATGGTCAGCTTCAAAATTATTAAAGACCACCAAGGCTCAATTCATTTCTCCAGTGAGGTGAACAAAGGGACAACCGTCGATATTTTATTCCCGTTGAGCATCCAATAGAAAATATTTCCTTATGATAGAAAATGCGCTTCGCCTTGAAAGAGGGAGCGCTTTTTTTATATAATGTGTTAGTTAACGAATAGAAGGGGTGAACAGTGTGGATGCTAAATCGATTCCAGTAAAAGTATCGCTACATACAAAAGTAACGGACGCAGGTGAAACGGATCATACCGAGCTCCATTCGGATGGAACGCTTTTCGAAAAGTCTGACGCTGTATACCTCCGATACGATGAAGTAATGAATGAAAACGATAAAGTGCAAACGACGATAAAGATTAAGCAAGAAGATGTTACGATTATACGAAGTGGTGCTGTTTCCATGAAACAATGGTTTGCAGCGAATACTCTAAAAGAAGGTACATATGAAAGTCCGTATGGTCCGATTCAAATTGCGACAAAAACGGATTCGCTTGATTTCAATTGGCATGATGGAACAAGAGAAGGTAAGCTGACATTAAATTATCGTGTTCTCTTCCAAGGTGAAGAGGCTGGATATCATGAATTGATCATTAGGCTGAAAGGGGAAAAAGCATGACAATCGTTGAACAAGTGAAAGAATTATTAAGGCAAGAAATAGCAGATTCAGTTGTGAAAGCCGGTCTCGCATCAAAGGAAGAGTTACCAGAGGTGATCCTTGAGCTTCCGAAAAACAAAGACCATGGAGACTATGCGACGAACATGGCAATGCAGCTAGCTCGCATTGCGAAGAAAGCACCACGACAAATTGCAGAAGAAATGGTCGCGAGCTTTGACCAAACGAAAGCTTCCATTGAAAAAATCGAGATTGCTGGACCAGGATTTATTAATTTTTATTTAGATAATCAGTATCTAACAAAGCTGATCCCAGCGATCGTTGAAGCGGGAGAGGAATACGGTTCGACGAATACTGGAAACAACAAAAAGGTGCAAATCGAGTTCGTTTCAGCAAATCCGACTGGTAGTCTTCACTTAGGACATGCTCGAGGCGCTGCGGTTGGTGATACACTTTGTAATTTGCTAGATAAAGCAGGTTATGATGTTTCAAGAGAATATTATATTAACGATGCAGGGAATCAAATTCATAATTTAGCCCTTTCGCTTGAAGCGCGTTACTTAGAAGCATTAGGGAAAGAAGCTTCCATGCCGGAAGACGGATATTTCGGTAAAGATATTATCGGCTTCGCGAAAGAAATCGTTGAACAAGATGGCGATAAGTATGTCGGCTACAATCAAGAGGAACGCTTGCAATTTTTCCGTGAATTCGGTTTAAAGAAAGAGCTCGAGAAAATTCAATCAGATCTTGCAGAATTCAGAGTTAACTTTGACGAATACTACTCAGAGACTTCTCTATATACTTCAGGAAAAATTGACCGAGCGCTAGATATGCTCCGTGAAAAAGGTGTCACGTATGAAATGGACGGGGCAACGTGGTTTAGGACAACTGAATTCGGTGATGACAAAGACCGTGTCCTAATCAAAAATGACGGAACATACACGTACTTAACTCCAGACATTGCGTATCATTTTGATAAATTCCAACGTGGATTTGAAACGCTCATTAACGTATGGGGTGCGGATCACCATGGCTATATTCCGAGAATGAAAGCAGCAGTTGAAGCGATGGGATATGACCGTGATCAATTAGAAATTCAAATCATTCAGCTTGTCAGTCTGTTCCAAAATGGTGAAAGAGTGAAGATGAGTAAACGTACAGGTAAAGCTGTCACGCTCCGCGACCTGATGGATGAGGTTGGCGTTGATGCTATGCGTTATTTCTTTGCGATGCGTAGCTCAGATTCACACCTTGATTTTGATATGGACTTGGCCGTGTCACGTTCAAATGAGAATCCGGTTTATTACATTCAATACGCTCATGCGCGCGTATGTAGTATGCTTCGCCAAGGTGAGGAAAAAGGCTACACAGTTGACGGCGATGTGGACTTGTCTTATATAAAATCAGAAAAAGAATATGACCTGTTGAAGAAGCTAGGAGAATTTCCAGAAGCAGTTGACGATGCAGCTCTTACGCTTTCGACACATCGGATGACGAATTATCTGTTCGAACTCGCATCAGCGTTACACAGCTTCTATAACGCAGAGCGTGTACTTGATGATGAGCAACCAGAGCAAAGTAAAGCGAGATACGTATTGATGAAAGCTGTCCAACAAACGTTGGAAAACGGTACGAAACTCATCGGTGTATCAGCACCAGAGAAAATGTAATCTAACATATTTTAAGATGCTCTCTGTCATACTAGTGCAGAGAGCATTGTTTTTGACGAGAAGTTTATAAACAATCGAACAAGTGCGCAAGGAATGAGTCCTAATCCCCACATATATCGGTGAAAGAGCTCAAATAAGTTGTGAAAAGCGCTTAATCTCCACATATATCGGTAGATGAGCTCAAATAAGTGGTGATTCGTCCTAAAATCAATCAACGCTAGAACTTAATACAAACAAACATATGGAGGCATTACAAAATGAAAATTGCATTATTATCTATTTTTTCAGGTTTTATCGTAGGGGTCGTTTTCGCCCTCTTCAAACTACCAATACCAGCACCACCTGCGTTATCGGGGATTCTTGGAATCGTCGGCATTTACTTAGGGTATAAGTTTGTCATCTCCGTGCTACCTTATATTATGAACAGCTAAGGAGGTAGTCGTATTTGAGGACAATGACCGTTCAAAATCGTCAACTGAGCTATTTTGATAGTGGAGTAGGCACCCCGATCATTTTTTTGCATCCGCCTGGGCTCGGTAAAGAAGTTTTTCAGTATCAAGAGAAACTCTCCCAATCATACAGAATTATCCGTTATGATATGTGCGGTCATGGAGAAAGTGAAGGCACACTTCAACAGGTAACGATTGAACTTTTAGCAGAAGAACTCCTTCAATTAATGGACGAGCTACATATTGCTCAAGCTGTTATTTGTGGATATTCTGCTGGAGGTACGGTAGCGCAACATTTTACATTGACATACCCAGATCGGGTACTTGCCCTCGTTCTTAGCGGTGGTTTTCCCCATGTCACGAATCCTTGGTTAAAAGCAGAATTTCAAGCTGGAATGACTTTATTGAAATACAGTCCAAACCTTCTTGGAAAAATACTGGTGACAAGTCATGGAATCAAGCAGGAAGATCGTGACCTGTTGTGGAAAACGGTTAGTAGTACCAATCATCGAAATTGGCTTGATTTCTATCAAGCTTCCTATCATTACTCCTGCTCAGAATCCTTATCTGAAATCAATGCACCCGTTCTTGTCGTTTATGGACAATACGTGAAACATATTCGCACGTATCAAAAGGAATATGAAACGAAAGTGAAAAATGGAAAAGTTGCGATTGTACCTCATGCGTTTCATGAAATTCCAGTGAGGGAATGGCGCGCGTTTAACCAACTTGTCGATACATTTGTGAGCTCTAGCGTTAACTGACATCGAAATATTTGTCATTGTCCATGCATACAGTAGTTATAAACAAGCTATTGTTTGAGGGAGGAGAGGCTTTTGGGCGAAGGTATGAAACAGAACCGTCCCAATATTCAAGTGTACGCTACAATTTGGCAACGATTACTCGCATTGACAGTCGATCTCGTTGTGGTGACGGCTCCGCTTGCTGTCATTAGTTTTCTTGTGTTCGGTAACTGGAGAGGAGATTGGGTCACAATCGCAATTGAAGTATTATATTGGCTCGCCGTTCCAGTATTGACGCGAGGTTACACAATTGGAAAGTGGATGGCTGGCATTCGAATTGAAATGCGTAAAGGGAGTCCACCAGGGTATTTCTGTACGCTTCTACGTTATGGCGTAGTCCCGTTTTTTTACGTTGTCTCGTTTGGAGGGCTTTTACTCGTGAGTATCGGCATGATGGTTCTCCGTACGGATAGAAAATCATTACATGACCTAGTAGCCAATACCGTCGTAGTGAAAGGCAATTCACCAAAATACGTACCAAAGCAATCTCAAATCTCTGCATGAATATGAAGAAACGACAGCTCAAGGGCTGTCGTTTTCATTTCTTTTAATTAAACTTAACGGCTTTCGTTGCAAAAAAGCTATTGATGTATTGGTCGAGTACCATTTTACCGCCGAAGTTGTCCTCGTAAAATCCTGCAATCATAAATCCAGCGGAAATTTGACCTTGGATTAAATCTTCAAGTGTGTGACCAAATTGGAATGGAGCGTGATCATCCTTAAGTATTTCTAACTTCTCTTTAGATAAATTTTTCACATCTGAATAAGGGATCGAATGCTCAACTATTAAATTCCCCTGATCCATCTGATCCTCGCTAAAAATATACAGAAGCGGATTTGATGATCCGGAAAGTAGTGATCCTCCAGGCTTTAACACTCTGAATGCTTCCTTCCAAACCGGTAGAACATCCTCAATAAATACGTTCGAAACTGGGTGGATAATAAGATCGAAAGCGCAATCCTCAAATACAGAAAGGTCATCCATACTCCCTTGGACGGTTTGAATTTTGAGACCATCTCTCTCTGCTACGTACTGATCCTGAGCTAGTTGATTGTTAGATTGATCGAAAACTGTAACATTTGCGCCAGCAGCTGCTAATATCGGCCCTTGTTGACCACCACCAGATGCTAAGCAGAGCACATTTTTTCCTTTAAGGGATGGAAACCAGTTCTTTGGAATAGGTTTGGTCGGCGTCAAAACAATATCCCATTCTCCGTCTCGAGCTTTTTCAACCTCTTCAGCACTAACCGGAACAGTCCAACCATCACCTTTTTCGACTAATCGATCCCAAGCTTTTTCATTGTGCTTTTTCAAATCCATTATGAAACCCCTTTGTGTATAAAAACTTTAACTTATTGTACTACGCTTTAAACGCTAGTCCAATTGCTATCCTACAAAAATCGAGAAATCGTGTTGGCGAATAATCCTTTCGTTCGCTCTAAAAGTGACCGTTTCGTCAAATCTGGCAATGTCAATTGCTCGCTCTGTCTTAAATCAAAATCAACAACCTTTCGGATGCTTTCAATTAACTTTTCAGATGTAAATAAACAGTTGACCTCATTGTTTAAATAAAAGCTCCGTTTATCAAAGTTAGCCGTCCCGATATCGCAAAATCTTTTGTCGATCATGAACACTTTTGCATGGTAAAAACCAGGGTAGTAACGGTAAATCTCGGCACCTGCATGTAAGAGTGGCAGCAAAAATGGTATAGCTGCTTCTTTAACGAATGGGTGATCTGCTCTTAAAGGAATTAGGATTTGCACCTTTACACCGTTTTGACAAGCTGCTTTCAATGCTTGAGTAATCTTCCGTCCGGGAATAAAGTAGGGTGATCCGATAAAAATAGATTGCTTCGCTTCGCTAATTTTTTTTAGAAAGAAATCCTCGATATGCTCTCCGTTTGTAGCAAGCAAACCAAAATCGTCTGTACCCTGATCTTGAACCTCAGGAAATGAGAGTTCAACCGTCTGTTTCGTAGCTTGTTGTAGCTCCCAATGAATAAGTTTGTGAAAATGCGCAACCACCTTACCGTGTAAACGCAAGTGATAATCCCGCCAATGTCCGAATTTCGGATCTTTGCCTAGATATTCAACGCCAACATTGTATCCTCCGATATAGGCATAGTGCCCATCAATAACTGAAATTTTACGGTGGTTCCTTCTATTGAGCGAGTAAAAGAAAAATGGAAATTTCGGTTTCTCGATCTCATAGACCTGAACCCCGGATGTTCTTAAGTGTTCCACAACTTTCTTCGGTAGCTGATGACTGCCGACAGCATCTACAACTAGAAAAACGGTTACACCTTCTGAAGCTTTCTTCTTCAAAATTTGAAAGAGTTCCTGACCAATCGGATCGTCACGAACAATGTAAAATTGCACATAAATAAACGATTCAGCACGCTTTAAATCCTCAAACAATTGCTTAAAAAAAGTCGTTCCTTCAGAATAAAAATCCCAGTCTCCCTTTTCAGGAGGGAGCATCAACCGATTGGATGCGTTGATATGCGCTTTTCGACCTAAATAAAAGTCAACAACTGCCAAAATTGTTATGATCGCAAGACTTAAGAATATAATGAACAGAATATCCATGTAACCGCCCCTAATACAAGTAGTGACCTTACTATCCCCATTTCAAGCCAATTCTATGAAATATGACGAGGCAAATATTGTCCGAAAATCTAGAATTTTTTACAAAAATATCGTTGACTGAATGCTCATTCATAGGAATCTATGCTATAATGATGTCAGAAAATTAGTTTGATTTTGAATTGAGGTCCTAATTTAATTAATTCCGAATATGAAAAACTGAAGGGGGCTGACACGTCTTGGACGTACTATTAATCATTAATTGGCTTGCATTTCTTTTTGTAACCGCTTACGCACTTTATTTATTCGCATATGTCGTTAAAACGCGTTACGAATTTATCAAGCTCGGTAAGAAAGCTGAGTTTGACCATACGTTGAAGGAAAGGTTCCAATCGATCCTCGTCAACGTATTTGGACAGAAGAAATTATTGAAAGATAAGAAGAGTGGAATCATCCACGTCATGATGTTCTATGGATTCCTCATGGTTCAATTTGGCGCGATTGATATGATCTGGAAAGGTCTTTCGCCAGAATCACACCTTCCACTAGGACCTTTTTATCCTGGGTTCACGCTTTTCCAGGAATTTATTACTCTCATGATTCTCGTCGCTGTTATATGGGCGTTTTACCGTCGATATATTGAAAAGCTCGTCCGCTTGAAGAGAGGGTTTAAAGCAGGATTGGTGCTCATCTTCATTGGTGGATTGATGCTTTCTGTCCTTTTCGGAAATGGAATGGAAATTATCTGGCATGACCTTGAGTTGAGTTGGACTGCACCGGTTGCTAGTGCAATTGCCTTCTTATTTGGTTGGGTTGGAGAAACAGGAGCAGCGGTGTTGTTCTATGTATCTTGGTGGATTCACTTATTGATTTTGCTGACATTCCTTGTCTATGTTCCACAATCGAAGCACGCGCATTTGATTGCTGGTCCAATCAACGTATTCCTTGGTCGCACGCATAAAGTTGGAAGACTTGCTTCAATCGATTTTGAAGACGAATCACAAGAAACGTTCGGAGTCGGTAAAGTAGAGGAGTTTAACCAGAAGCAACTTGTTGATTTATATGCTTGTGTCGAATGTGGCCGTTGTACGAATGTTTGTCCGGCGACAGGAACTGGTAAGATGCTATCCCCTATGGACTTGATCGTGAAGATTCGTGATCACTTAACTGAAAAAGGTGCAGCGGTTACATCTCGCACACCTTGGGTTCCGGCTGTCGCTTTTGCAGATACAACGGGTAACCAGCTTGCTGCACAAAGCGTGGGTAGTCAAGAAACAGCAGCTGCAGTAGAGGAAGAGACGAAAGGCTTTGAATATACAATCGACTTGATTGGTGACGTCATTACAGAAGAAGAGATTTGGGCATGTACGACTTGCCGTAACTGTGAGGACCAATGTCCAGTCATGAACGAACACGTTGATAAGATTATCGACATGCGTCGTTATCTCGTATTAACGGAAGGAAAAATGGATGCGGATGGCCAACGTGCAATCCAAAACATCGAACGTCAAGGAAACCCTTGGGGTCTAAGCCGTAAAGAGCGCGAAGACTGGCGCGACGGGCACGACGATGTTCATATTCCAACAGTAAAAGAAGTAGAAAAAGCAGGAGAAGAGTTCGAGTATCTGTTCTGGGTAAGTTCAATGGGCTCTTACGATAACCGAAGCCAAAAGATTGCGTTGTCACTTGCACGCATGATGAATTCAGCTGGTATCAAGTTTGCAATTCTCGGTAACAAGGAGAAGAACTCAGGAGATACACCACGCCGAATCGGTAACGAGTTCTTGTTCCAAGAAATTGCAACAAAAAATATTGAGCTATTCCAAAAGCACAATGTGAAGAAAATCATAACGATTGACCCTCACGCTTATAACACGTTTAAAAATGAGTACCCTGATTTCGGTCTCGAAGATGTTGAGGTTCATCACCATACAGAGCTGTTAGCGGACTGGATTCGCGAAGGACGCTTGAAGCCTACACACGAAGTGAACGAAACGATCACGTATCATGATTCTTGTTACCTTGGTCGCTACAACGAAGTTTACGAACCGCCTCGTGAAATTTTGAAAGCGATTCCGGGCGTGAATGTCGTTGAAATGAACCGCAACCGTCAAAACGGAATGTGCTGTGGAGCAGGTGGCGGATTGATGTGGATGGAAGAAGATTCAGGTCACCGAGTGAATGTAGCGCGAACTGAACAAGCACTTGAAGTAGAACCGACGATGATCGGTAGTGGTTGTCCATACTGCCTCACAATGCTTAGTGATGGAACGAAAGCGAAAGAAGTAGATGAAAACGTCCAAACATTAGACGTTGTTGAAATCTTAGAAAAATCCGTACTTGGAAGTGAAGAACAACGAGTCGCTCAATAAATAAAACAAGTAAAAAAGATCAGCTCGGCTTTTACCGAGCTTGATCTGTTTCTATTTCCTGATTGAGCGTTCGCTCGTTAATATCTCAAGTAGAGTAAGCTCACGATGGAGTAGGTTTTATCTGATTTCAATTAACTAAAGGAGGAGAAGCAAAATGGGGAAGACAGTTATCGTTAGTGGCGTACGTACGCCGTTTGGAAAATTTGGTGGTGCCCTTAGCTCATTGACAGCGTCTCAATTAGGAGGAACTGCAATCAAGGAAGCGCTCGTCCGCGCTGGCATTGAACCAAAAGACGTCGACGAAGTCATCATGGGATGTGTGTTACAAGCAGGTCAAGGTCAAATTCCTTCTCGTCAAGCAGCAAACCATGCGGGTATCCCTTGGGAAGTGAAGACGGAAACGGTCAACAAAGTGTGTGCATCAGGCATGAGAAGTGTCACAATGGCTGATCAAATTATCCGTGCTGGTGACGAGGAAGTCATCGTCGCAGGTGGAATGGAATCGATGAGTAACGCACCTTACATGATGCCAAAAGCTCGTTGGGGCTTCAGAATGGGTGACGGTAAAGTTGTTGATTCAATGGTTTCAGACGGTTTGACGTGCTCCTTTAAAGGAGTACATATGGGTACTTACGGAAATTCGACAGCCAACGAATTTAATCTCTCGAGAGAAGAGCAAGATGAGTGGGCTTATCGCAGTCATCAACGTGCGGTAGCCGCTACGGATTCTGGAAAATTAACAGAAGAAATCATTTCAGTTGAAGTCCCTCAGCGTAAAGGTGACCCGGTTGTCGTTGATGCTGATGAAGCACCACGTAAAGATACGACAGCAGACGCACTTGGAAAATTGAAGCCGGTCTTCGGTCATGATGGCACAATTACTGCAGGAAACGCACCAGGCGTCAACGACGGAGCAGGAGCACTTGTCCTTATGTCTGAAGAACGTGCAAAGAAAGACGGCAAAGAAGTTATGGCTACGATTATTGGACACAAAGCAATTGCGTTGGAACCTGAAAACTTCCCTCAAACGCCAGGTGTGGTCATTAATGAATTGCTTAAGAAGACTGGAAAGACTCTCGCGGAAATTGATCTTTTTGAAGTAAACGAAGCGTTTGCAGCAGTAGCACTTGCAAGCTCGCAAATCGCAGATCTTGATCCGGAAAAAGTGAATGTGAACGGCGGTGCGGTTGCACTCGGTCATCCAATTGGAGCAAGTGGAGCGCGCATCATCATTACGCTCGTACACGAATTAAAACGTCGCGGTGGCGGAATTGGAATCGCAGCGATTTGTAGTGGTGGCGGTCAAGGTGACGCTGTAATGGTAGAAGTAGCGAAGCAATAATTCCTAGGAGGTTCAATATACATGCAAATCAAAAACGTAATGGTAGTTGGAGCAGGACAAATGGGAGCGGGAATCGCTCAAGTTTTTGCACAAGCGGAGTATAACGTAATTTTACATGACCTGAAGGAAGAATTCGTCCAAAAAGGGATGGATTACATCAGTAAAAACATGAATCGTCAAGTTGAAAAAGAACGGATGACACGGGAAGCAGCAGATGCGGTGATCGGTAGATTGAAGCCATCAACAGACCTCAATAATGCTGCAAATGTTGACTTAGTAGTCGAAGCGGTTGTTGAGAACCTTGATATAAAAGCTAAGCTGTTTACACACTTGGATGACATCGCGCCAGATCATGCCATTTTAGCGACCAATACATCTTCATTACCCATTACTGAAATCGCGGCAGCAACTAACCGTCCAGAACGCGTAATTGGTATGCACTTCATGAATCCAGTACCTGTCATGAAGCTCGTTGAAATTATCCGAGGTCTTGCAACGACTGATGAAATTTATCAATTGATTGAAGAAACGACGAAAACGCTTAAGAAAACACCAGTTGAAGTGAACGACTTTCCAGGATTCGTTTCAAATCGCATCTTAATGCCAATGATCAACGAAGCCATTTACACGGTTTATGAGGGTGTTGCTGAACCGGAAGCGATTGACGAAGTAATGAAGCTTGGGATGAATCATCCAATGGGACCGTTGACGCTTGCTGATTTTATAGGATTAGATACTTGTCTATTCATTATGGAAACGCTACATGAAGGTTTCGGAGATGACAAATACCGCCCATGCCCATTATTACGTAAGTACGTGAAAGCAGGATGGCTCGGTAAGAAAGCTGGAAGAGGATTTTACCAATACAACTAGATCGTCGATTATCGACTGACAGGGGGATGAACATGAATCTTCGTTTTACAGAAGAACAAGAGATGATGAGAAAAATGGTCCGTGATTTTGCGGAAGCTGAGATCCGACCGATTGTGGAGAATATGGATGAAACCGATGAGTTTCCAAGAGAAGTAATTGATAAGATGGGTGAGCTTGGACTGATGGGTATCCCGATTCCTGAGGAGTATGGTGGTGCGGGTATGGATTTCACTTCCTATATCATCGCGATCAATGAGCTATCGAGAGTCAGTGCGACGATTGGCGTCATCTTATCTGTCCATACTTCTGTCGGGACTAATCCAATCTATTATTTTGGGACGGAAGAACAGAAAAAGAAGTATGTTACAAAGCTTGCAAGTGGAGAGTACCTCGGTGCATTCGGTTTAACAGAACCAGGTGCAGGATCAGATGCAGGCGGCTTGAAGACGAAAGCAGTGCGAAAAGGAGATCATTACATTTTAAATGGTTCAAAGGTGTTCATTACGAATGCTGGAGAAGCAGATGTGTATATCGTTTTCGCTTCGACTAATCCTGAAGAAGGTAGTCGTGGGATTACCGCATTCATCGTCGATAAAAATACGCCAGGATTTGAAGTTGGAAAGAAAGAGAAGAAGATGGGTCTGAACGGATCAAATACGAGTGAGCTTATTTTTGAAGATGCGAAAGTGCCTGTCGAGAACCGACTTGGAGAAGAAGGCATGGGCTTCAAAATTGCGATGTCTAATCTGGATGCTGGTCGAATCGGGATTGCTGCACAAGCGCTCGGTATTGCACAAGCAGCGCTCGAATACTCGTCGGGTTATGCGAAAGAACGCCAGCAATTCGGTAAGCCAATCGGACTACAGCAAGGAATTGGATTCAAGCTTGCGGACATGGGTACAGAAGTTGAGGCGGCTAAGCTATTAACGTTTAAAGCAGCGAACTTGAAGTCGACTGGAAAGCCGTGCGGCAAGGATGCATCGATGGCGAAGCTGTTCGCTTCATCTATTGCAACGAAATCAGCTATTGAAGCCGTGCAGGTGCATGGCGGATACGGCTACACGAAGGAATACCCAGTAGAACGACTGTTCAGAGACGCGAAAGTCTGTGAAATCTACGAAGGAACAAGCGAAATCCAGCGGTTGGTGATCAGCAAGCATTTGATGAACAACTAACTTCCACAGGATGTGGTGACTTCGACGTTCAACACAGGACGTGTTGGCACTTAGTCGAAGATCCTATTTATGATGATAAACGGCGAATTTCCGACACACAGGACGTGTTAGTACTGCCGTTGTCACAGGACGTGACGTTATTAGGCAGTGATTGTTACTCGGTTTTTATAAGTCCTCACGTATTTTTAATACGCTTCGGAATATAAAAACCTTCGTGCCTCGAACTTCTTGTTTCTAATCCGTTGGCACATCTAACTTTATCTAGATAATCTTCCGTTTTCTAGATAATCTGTGATTTTTCTAGATAGTTCGTGATTTTTCTAGATAATCGCAGTTTTCCTCTTAAAAAGGATCTGCAAAGACTAAACCTACTTTAAAAAAGGTGGAAAAATGGTTGTTTCAAACGCATCGAAGCAGCTTTTATCCATTTTTCGTTCAATATTGAGTGATTTATAGCCAAATAGCAAACCCAAAGGGAAAAAAGGAGAGAACAGCATGCAATTTCAACTAACAGAAGAGCATGAAATGATTAGAAAGATGGTTCGTGATTTTGCCAAGAATGAAGTGGAACCGACAGCTGCTGAGCGAGATGAAGAGGAGCGTTTCGATCGCGGACTTTTCGATCAAATGGCTGAGCTCGGTCTTACAGGAATTCCATGGCCAGAGGAGTACGGTGGAATTGGCGCGGACTACTTAAGTTACGTAATCGCAGTTGAAGAGCTGTCGAGAGTATGTGCTTCAACAGGTGTTACTTTATCTGCTCACACATCACTTGCAGGGTGGCCGGTTTACAAGTTCGGTAACGAGGAACAAAAGCAAAAATTCCTTCGTCCGATGGCAGAAGGAACGAAGATGGGTGCATACGGACTGACTGAACCAGGATCAGGTTCAGATGCTGCGAAAATGAAGACAACTGCGGTTCGTGATGGAAACGATTACATCATCAACGGTTCGAAAATCTTTATCACAAACGCTGGAGACGCTGAAATTTATGTTGTTTTTGCCGTAACAGACCGCGAGAGCAAGCATAAAGGAATTAGTGCATTTATCGTAGAAAAAGGCACGCCAGGATTCTCATTCGGGAAGAAGGAAAAGAAGCTAGGAATCCGCTCATCCCCAACGCTTGAAATCATTTTCGAAGATTGCCGCGTGCCTGCAGAGAACCGACTAGGTGAAGAAGGCGAAGGGTTTAAAATCGCGATGCAAACACTAGACGGTGGTCGTAACGGAATCGCTGCTCAAGCAGTTGGAATTGCACAAGGTGCGCTTGATGTTTCAGTAGCTTACGCGAAGGAGCGTCAACAATTCGGTAAACCGATCGGCTTGCAACAAGGAATTGGATTTAAACTAGCAGATATGGCGACAAAAGTGGAAGCTTCAAGACTATTAACTTACCAAGCTGCATGGCGTGAAAGTGAAGGGCTATCGTACGGCAAGGAATCAGCGATGTCTAAACTATTTGCTGGAGATACAGCTATGGAAGTGACAACAGAAGCGGTCCAAGTATTCGGTGGATACGGTTATACAAAGGATTACCCAGTAGAGCGTTACATGCGTGATGCGAAAATCACTCAAATCTACGAGGGAACACAAGAAATTCAACGACTCGTCATCTCAAGAATGCTTTTGGCAGATTAATAGCGAAACGCTGTACAGGGAGGACCTAAGATGCACGATCTCGCAAAGAAATTGATCGATAAGGATATGAGAGCGCTCGCCCGTGGCATCAGCTATCTTGAAAATGACCACGACGATAAGCTGGACATTTTAAAAGATGTACATGACCAAGGAAAAGGCGCTCACATCATCGGAATTACGGGTTCTCCTGGTGCAGGGAAGAGCTCACTCGTTAACCGGTTCATTCAGTATCTCCGCTCAAAAAAACTCACAGTCGGAATCGTAGCAGTCGATCCAACCAGTCCTTTTAGCGGAGGAGCCTTGTTAGGTGACAGGGTACGGATGGCGGAACACTTCACCGATCCTGGTGTCTATATCCGAAGCATGGGGACCCGTGGAAGCTTAGGTGGACTTGCAAGGACGACGAAGGAAGCGATTCGTCTCATGGATGCTTACGGATTCGATGTCATCCTTGTCGAGACGGTTGGCGTCGGTCAGTCTGAGCTCGACATTATGAAGGTTGCGGATACGACAGCAGTCGTTTTGAATCCTGGAAGCGGAGACGTCGTTCAAGTTTTTAAAGCAGGGATCATGGAAATCGCAGACTTATTCATCATTAATAAAGCGGATCTTCCTGGTGTCTCTAAACTGATGACCGAAATTGAAGGGATGCTCGATCTTGTCAAACATGATGCGCCGTGGCGACCGCCGATTGCTCAGACAATTTCGACTCAAAATAAAGGCTTAGCAGAATTATGGTCGCTAGTTGAAAAGCACCGAAGCTATCTCGTTGAGAGTGGAGAAGGCGAGCGGAAGAAGACGAGAATTTTACAAGAAGAAGTATTAGAAGTCGTTCACTACGAACTGATGAAAAAGATAGAAGAACAGAACCAGCACGGGAGCTGGAGAGAACAGATCGAACGGAGAGAAATCGATCCTTACACTGCTGCTTCAAGCATCTTGTTGGAGTTTAGCGAGGATCGGAATGACGAATCAACTACGAAAGAGGGATGAGGTTGGGAAGAAAACAAGTACCTTCATTAGTAAAAGATGAAAAACTCATTCAAAAGCGTAGAGAAGAAATGGTGAAAGCGGCGGTCATCCTTTTTAAAGATAAAGGGTTCCACCGAACGACAACAAGAGAAATCGCTAAGGCAGCAGGATTCAGCATCGGTACGCTTTATGAATACATTCGCACGAAGGAAGATGTGCTTTATCTCGTTTGTGACTCGATTTATGATGAGGTACGCTCAAGGCTTCAAAGTGAAATTGTCATGGATCAGCCAGGCATTAACAGGCTCAAAGAAGCCATTGCTGCGTATTTTAAAGTAATGGATGAAATGCAGGACGAAGTGCTCGTCATGTATCAAGAAGCGAAATCACTGTCAGACGAGGCGCTTCCTTACGTATTGAGAAAAGAAATCGAAATGACAAGCATGTTTGAAAAACTCATTCAGCGTTCAGTTGATGCGGGTAACCTGAACTTAACAGAAAAAGAAGTGAACTTACTCGCGCACAACATCATGCTACAAGGCCAAATGTGGACATTCAGACGCTGGATTTTGCAAAAAGAACATACATTAGAAAGCTACACACAATTCCAAATTCAAATACTCTTGAACGGAATTGCATACGACCAACCAACAAACCAGGTGTAGTTTAACTTTTCATAGAAAAGGCATTTTCTAAATGATCGTTGCTTTTAGATGATTATTTCATTAAGTGAGTTGTTGAAATAAACGAGACTCCTACGGGAACAGCGGCCAAATCGAGACCCCGCAGAGAGAGTGAAACGATCTCGAGGAGGCTTGATGGTCGCCCGTGGAAAGCGAAGTGTATTTCAACTGCGAAGGGTAATTAACTTACTAACTATTTTTTTAACATAGAAAGGAGCAATCCGAACATGGAAACGGAAATTTACAAGCCGAAAAATCATGTAAGGTTCATAACGGCAGCAAGTTTATTCGATGGTCATGATGCGTCAATTAACATCATGAGAAGAATTATCCAAGCTTGTGGTGCTGAAGTCATCCATTTAGGACATAACCGTTCTGTTGATGAAGTCGTCCAAGCGGCGATTCAGGAGGATGTGCAAGGTATTGCCGTGTCATCCTACCAAGGTGGACATGTCGAATACTTCAAGTACATGGTAGACCTTTTAAATGAATATGGTGCATCCCACATCCGCGTATACGGAGGCGGAGGGGGCGTCATCATCCCGAAAGAAATCAAGGAGCTTCATGATTACGGAGTTGCTCGCATTTTCTCCCCAGAAGATGGACGCACGCTTGGTCTGCAAGGCATGATCAACCAGATGGTGAAGGATTGTGACTTCCCTACTTTCACAGAATTGAAGGATGAGCTTGAGCACCTTCCAGCGAAAGATCCGAAGTCTGTCGCTCGTCTGATTACAGTTGCTGAGAACTTCGGTAAAGTGAAAAAGGAAGAAATGGCCGCAACGGCTGAACAAGCGATTACACAAATGAAAGAAACAACAAATAAAGTGCCAGTGCTCGGTATTACAGGTACAGGTGGAGCCGGTAAAAGCTCCTTGACTGATGAGCTCGTACGCCGTTATTTGAACGAATTTGATGATAAAACGATTGCAATCATCTCGGTCGATCCGACGAAACAAAAGACAGGTGGAGCGCTTCTCGGAGACAGAATCCGTATGAACGCGATCCATTCACCACGCGTGTATATGCGAAGTCTCGCAACTCGCGGATCAAAGACAGAACTATCAGGCGCAATAAGCGATGCACTTTCTGTCGTCAAAGCTGCAGGCTATGACCTGATCATTGTTGAAACGAGCGGAATCGGGCAAGGTAACGCTGAAATCGTTGAAATCTCAGACCTCTCTATGTACGTAATGACAAGTGAGTTCGGTGCACCTTCCCAATTAGAAAAAATCGATATGATCGATTTTGCTGATCTGATTGCGATTAACAAGTTCGACCGAAAAGGTTCTGAGGATGCGTTACGTGAAGTGCGTAAAGCCTATCAACGCAGCCGTATGCTTTTTGATCAAGATCTTGAGAAAATGCCGGTATTTGGAACCATTGCAAGTCAGTTTAACGACCAAGGAACGAACATCCTTTTCAACGCATTAGTTGATGTCATCAATGATAAATTCGACCTTGGATGGACGACTTCTTTAAGCAGTGAAGGTAAGGTTGAAAAGTTAAATATGATCATTCCTCCTGAACGAGTTGGATACATGAATGAAATTGTACAAACGGTTCGGGGTTACCATGAATACGTTTCAGAACAATCGGAAACAGCACGTAAGCTTTTCCAAATCGAGGGGACACTTGAAGCGATTGAAGAGACGAACGCTGACGGTGACATCACAATCAAAACGATTAATGACGTAAAAAGTAAGTATGAAAAGAAAGTGCACCCTGAGGTTAAAGAAATTTTAGACGGATGGGACACATTGAAGGAACAATACAGCAAAGATGAATTCGTAACGAAGATCCGTGATAAAGAAATCGTGACGGAACTGAAGACACGCAGTTTATCCGGACTTGATATTCCGAAAGTTGCTTTACCTAAGTTTAAAGACTGGGGCGAAATCGTTCGCTGGTCGATGCTTGAAAATGTGCCAGGGCGTTTTCCGTTCACAGCTGGCGTGTTCCCGTTCAAACGTAAAGGGGAAGATCCGAAGCGTCAATTTGCTGGGGAAGGTACACCGGAACGTACGAACCGCAGATTCCACTATCTTTCAAAGGATGATGATGCGAAACGTCTTTCTACAGCGTTTGATTCCGTAACACTTTACGGTGAAGATCCAGACCATCGTCCCGACATTTACGGGAAGGTTGGAGAGAGTGGCGTAAGCATTTGTACGCTTAATGACATGAAGAAGCTTTATTCTGGATTTGATCTGACGTCACCTACAACATCAGTATCGATGACGATCAACGGACCAGCACCGATCATTCTTGCGATGTATATGAATACAGCAATCGATCAGCAGCTTGCCCGTTTTGAAGAAGAAAATGGCCGCAAGCCTAATGAAGATGAAGCAGCAGACATTAAAGCGAATACGATGGCTGTCGTTCGTGGTACCGTTCAGGCAGACATTTTGAAAGAAGACCAAGGTCAAAACACGTGTATTTTCTCTACTGAATTTGCACTTCGCCTAATGGGAGATATTCAAGAATATTTTATCGACAATAAAGTTCGAAATTATTACTCTGTGTCTATTTCTGGCTACCATATTGCTGAAGCGGGCGCGAATCCGATCACACAGCTTGCGCTGACACTGGCAAACGGCTTCACGTACGTAGAGTACTATTTGAGCCGAGGAATGGATATTGATACGTTTGCACCAAACTTATCGTTCTTCTTCAGTAACGGACTTGACCCTGAATACACAGTAATCGGTCGCGTAGCTCGAAGAATTTGGGCAACGGTAATGAAGAATAAATATAAAGCAAATGAGCGAAGCCAGAAGCTGAAGTACCATATTCAAACGTCTGGACGTTCATTACACGCGCAGGAAATTGATTTTAACGATATCCGTACGACGCTACAAGCGTTGATGGCGATTTACGATAACTGTAACTCACTTCATACGAACTCTTATGACGAAGCGATTACGACGCCAACGGAGGAATCTGTACGCCGTGCAATGGCCATTCAGATGATCATTACGAAAGAGCTTGGTCTTGCGAAAAATGAAAACTCTCAACAAGGATCATTCATCGTCGAAGAGTTAACGGACTTGGTTGAGGATGCTGTCTTGAAGGAATTCGAACGCATCAATTCACGTGGCGGTGTCCTTGGCGCGATGGAAACGCAGTACCAACGCGGTAAGATCCAAGAAGAGTCCATGTATTATGAAATGAAAAAGCACGACGGTTCATTACCGATTATCGGCGTGAACACATATCTAAATCCTAATCCAGCTTCTGAGGAAGATTTCGATATGCAGCTCGCTCGTGCGACAAAAGAAGAGAAAGAACAACAAATTAAACACCTTCGTGAATTCCAAGCACAACATGAAGATACGACAACAGAAGCGTTACAGCGTTTAAAACAGACTGCACTATCCGGTGGAAACCTGTTTGAAGAGCTTATGACCACTGTACGTCATGCAAGTCTAGGGCAAATCACCCGCGCACTTTATGAAGTAGGCGGAAAATACCGAAGAAACATGTAAATGAAACACTCTGGAGGCTGACCTATGTCAGCCTTCATTTTTTGAAATGATAAAAATTTGGTGGTACAAAATGAGAAACAACTATGCTTAAATTAAAATAACAATGTTGATGAAAGAAGAAATTCACGACACTCCAGCGGGAACAGCGGACCAGGCGAGACCCCGCAGGGAGGTCTTTTAGCGAGGAGGCTCGCGGTTCGCCCGCGGAAAGGGAGTGAATTTCGAAGATATCAACAACCGAATATTTTTTAGCTAATTTGAAAAAATTATGCACAGCTATAGCATATCTTAAGAGAATTTGTTTATAATGGATGGTATGATTACGTTAAATATGTGTTTTTGAGCTATTGTTTGTGCTCTCGAACGCTTTATTGTATAGGCAACCAAATTGGTTGTTTCACGATATCGATTCATAAGTAGAAAGGACGTGCCTTTAGATGCTCGATACGTATTCTAAGGAAGAATTGAAAGAAGTTTCTATGATTGAGATCGCATTTCATATTTTACAAGAAAATAAGAAACCGACGCCATTCACTGAATTGGTAAGTCAGGTTGCGAAAATGCGTAACATGAGTTCAGCTGAACAAAAACAACGAATCGCTCAATTTTACACGGATATCAATGTTGATGGACGTTTCGTATGTATGGGTGATAATCAGTGGGGTCTTAAAGTCTGGTACCCTGTTGAAACAAGTGATGAAGAACTTGCATCAACCATCAAACCAAAGAAGAAAAAGTCGAAAAAGAAATCAAAAGCTAAACTTGCTGAAGAAGAGGAAGATTTCGAAGACTTCGAGGAAGATTTAGAAGACGATTTCGATGATCTTGAAGATGACTTTGACGATGAGGAATTGGAAGACGATTTCGACGATGACGATGAGGATGACGATCTGGACGATGACGACACAGATATACCAGATGACGAAGACGTTGATGATGAAGAGGAAGAAAAATAATAGACCTTGACTTTTATATGTTAAGAGGATAAAATCGTTTTTGGGCTTTACTTATAGTCTTAAAATGTACGAAATCAAATATACAATACTCACAGAACAAAAGCGCCCCCAAACGGGATACGTGTCGCTTTTGTTCTTTTTTATTTTTTGACTCAGTTTTAGATTAGAATTGATTGCAGCGATGGGTACGAGACTCCTCGAAAATGAAATTCGCATTTTCTTCGTGCGATGGAACGCTGCCGAAGTGTTCCTTGTCCTGCGGGAAAAGCGGGTCAGGGGAGACTCCATTTCAGCATTGAGGATGTTTGACTAAGAACTAAGTACATCCTCTACAAGTCAGGAGGCTCCCGAACCGCCCGCGGAAAGCGAGTACCCTATAGCGAGATTCAATAAGGTCTAAATAACGGAGCCAACTTTTAAGCCACCCTCACTATTAATACGCCATAATTTCGGCATACTGTTAAGGGACAGAAAAATATCAACACAAAAATTACGGAACTCAAGGGGGAAGCAACGTGTCAAAAAAGTATATCTTCGTAACTGGTGGAGTAGTATCTTCCTTAGGTAAAGGAATCACAGCAGCATCACTCGGACGACTATTGAAAAACCGTGGCGTAAAGGTGACGATCCAAAAGTTCGACCCATACATTAACGTCGATCCAGGAACGATGAGCCCATACCAACACGGTGAAGTTTTCGTTACCGGTGACGGTGCAGAAACCGACCTAGACTTAGGTCACTACGAACGGTTTATCGATATTGACCTTAATAAATATAGCAACGTTACGACAGGTAAAATCTATTCTACAGTTCTAAAAAAAGAACGACGCGGAGATTACCTCGGAGGAACAGTTCAAGTAATTCCTCACATAACAAATGAAATTA
This sequence comes from Pseudalkalibacillus berkeleyi, assembly GCF_021608225.1. Classification (NCBI taxonomy): domain Bacteria; kingdom Bacillati; phylum Bacillota; class Bacilli; order Caryophanales; family Fictibacillaceae; genus Pseudalkalibacillus; species Pseudalkalibacillus berkeleyi. The sequence continues at coordinate 2,770,854 of NZ_JAKIJS010000001.1, read as the reverse complement.
AAGAAAGAGTGTTCCGCGCTGGACGTGAAACGAACGCAGATGTTGTCATCACTGAAATCGGCGGAACGGTCGGAGATATCGAAAGCCTTCCATACCTTGAAGCAATTCGCCAAATTAAGAGTGATATCGGCGTGGAAAATGTCATGTACATTCACTGTACGCTCGTTCCGTACATTAAAGCTGCAGGGGAAATGAAAACAAAACCGACTCAGCATAGTGTGAAGGAATTACGTAGTCTTGGCATACAGCCAAATGTCATTGTGGTGCGTAATGAAATGCCACTTCCACAAGAAATGAAAGACAAGATCGCATTATTCTGTGACATCAATCCTGATTCAGTAATTGAAGCAATGGATGCTGAAACACTTTATAAGGTGCCACTCGCTTTACAAGATCAAAACCTTGACAAAATTGTATGTAATCATTTGAAGCTCAATTGTCAGGAAGCGGATATGACTGAGTGGAAAGAGCTTGTTAATCGCGTTACTAATTTGAAAAATAAAACGAAAATTGCGCTTGTAGGTAAATACGTTTCTCTACCAGATGCTTATATTTCTGTTGTTGAATCTCTTCGCCACGCAGGTTACGAATTCGACACAGACATTGAAATCGACTGGGTGAACTCTGAAAATGTTACCGATGAAAATGTTACAGAAATTCTAGGTGATGCAGACGGGATTTTAATTCCTGGAGGTTTTGGAGACAGAGGTATTGAAGGTAAAATTTCTGCGATCCGCTATGCTCGGGAAAATAAAGTGCCGATGCTCGGAATTTGCCTTGGTATGCAGCTAGCATCCGTAGAATTTGCACGAAACGTACTTGGTCATAAGGATGCGCACTCAGCTGAAATTGACCCAGCAACGACTCATCCGATCATTGACTTACTACCTGAGCAAAAAGACGTTGAAGATCTTGGAGGTACGCTGCGATTAGGAATCTACCCATGTAAGCTGAAACAGGACACGCACGCATATGCAGCTTATAACGAAGAAGTTGTTTATGAGCGTCACCGTCACCGTTTCGAATTCAACAATGAATTCCGTGAAGAAATGGAAAAAGCAGGATTCTTGTTCTCTGGGACAAGCCCGGATGGCCGTCTTGTCGAAATTATTGAGCTAGAAGATCACCCGTGGTTTGTAGCATCACAGTTCCACCCAGAATTTATCTCTAGACCAACAAGACCACAACCATTGTTCCGTGATTTTGTAAACGCAGCAACGAATTTACAGAAATAATACGATAAATGAAGCTGATCGGAAATTTTCGATCAGCTTTTTCTTTATGTGAAAAACGTTTATCGTGCAAAACTCGGAATTTATCGTGCAAAACTCGGAATTTATCGATCAAAACTCGGGATTTATCGATCAAAACTCCGATTTTATCGATCAAAACTCGATATTTATCGATCATTGCATATTATGGACACCAAAACAGGCTATGCACATTTCGGCGCTGGTTCCGAAATGCACATAACCTGAGAAGGTCCTTACGATCCACTTATGTACGTGGTCCCGACTACAGTCTTGACGAAGTATCAAAACGGGTCATCTTCTGTAAAATTAATCTTTATCAGAGTTTGGAGAAGGGGTAGGTAGACTCTGAATCATTTTGAGGGGTTATAGGAGGACTGTAGTGGGTTAAGGCGGAAAAGAGTGACTTTTGTCACGCTTTAATCTAAGATTCTCCATCTTTTTACATAAATCCTTCTAACATATTAAAAAAAACCAAAAAATTTAACAATATTAAAATTACCCAGTAGAGCTTATCTTTCGATTTCGTATTCTTCAAGCATTTCCGAGACAGTGAAGAACAGTGCGTAGTACACATATAGGGCACACATGAAAGGCGGATAACCAACCCGTTTGCCTTCATCATCAGGAACGAGTCCATAAATTATTTTCATATCTATATGAAATTCTTCATTTTTTGAAGGTTGATCTTCTTCAACAGCTCCGATTGTTAAAACGGACGTGCCACATGAGTGCGTAGCCTCGACTAGTCGTTGCAATCTTTCATCATCAGCCGTCCTTGCAAAAATGAGCAAGCAATCTTCTGGCTCGAGCTCTACTTTTTCGTGATAACGTTGAATGGATGGTAATTTTTCATTACTATTCATTATGACGCCTGCGATTGCGTCCATTTCGTCGAACCCTTTAATATAGATTGTACCGTCGCCTATAATCGTCTGGGCGAGCAATCTACCACAATCCTCTATACGATCCTCTTCTTGTTCTTGTATTTTACGGAACACACCGAACAATTGGGTTGTAAAAATTTTCAACATTTCGATCACCTCCAAATTAGTATAACGTGTCGGCAGAAAACAATAAAACGTGAGATGAAATGGTAGATTTTGACGATAAAGCAGGAGTTATGAAATGTAAAGCGAAATATGTAAAGAGATAATAGTACTAGGGGTACAACAACAAAGAAAACTAGGGTGTGATAATGGAATGAAAGGTAAAATTCTTATTGTAGATGACCAATACGGAATAAGAATCCTTCTTAATGAAATCTTTAAAAAAGAAGGGTACAAAACATTTCAAGCTGCCAATGGCGTTCAAGCTCTTTCAATAGTAAAAAATGAACAGCCTGACCTGCTGATCCTTGATATGAAAATTCCAGGTATGGATGGTTTGGAGATTTTGCGAAGAGTGAAGAAAATTGATCAAGAAGTAGGGGTCATTATTATGACGGCTTACGGTGAACTTGATATGATTCACGAAGCGATGGAATTAGGTGCCATCACACACTTTGCAAAACCTTTTGATATTGATGAAATTCGCGAAGTCGTTAAGAATAATTTACCAATTCGCTCATAATTGGATGAAAGTTCGCAGATAATAGGGGTTGATTCCAAATAAAAAGGCTAACTTCTCACATACTCTGATTAAGATATCGAGTATGAGGAATCAGCGTTTCATGGAATCACCTTTATTTTTGTATGTAATGAAACGTATGTGCTAAGCTCCTAGGATCACTTTAGACCTCTTACGGCGGCAACGGCCTCCTCATGAGACTTCCAGTGACCATCAGAGCTAGAATGGACGATTCCGCTTTTTTTGATGTCTAGCTGCATCGCCTAGGTGCTCGAGGTCGCTTCGATTCCTCTTACAACACTAAAAGCGTGTTATTACGAGGAACCTCCAGCGCTCCACGCACCTGTGCAAGGCGATTCCGCTTTTCTTGCGTACGGATTGCGGATTCTAGTCAAAATTGATATGCTATAATTGTTTTTATTGTACGAAAAGCGTCTTTAATAAGAATGGCGAAATGCTCGTCAATCTTAGAATGAATATATGGGCAAAAGCCCGCACAAGGAGGAAATTGTCAATGCCTTTAGTTTCAATGAAGGAAATGCTCGAAAAAGCCAAGGCGGAAAATTACGCAGTTGGTCAATATAACTTGAATAACATGGAATTTACACAAGCGATTCTTCAAGCTGCAGAAGAAGAGAAGTCACCATTAATCTGTGGTGTATCTGAAGGTGCTGCACGCTATATGGGTGGATTCAAGACAGTGGTAAACCTTGTTGAGTCTCTAATGGAAGAGTACAACGTTACTGTCCCAGTTGCGATTCACTTAGACCACGGTTCAAGCTTTGAGAAGTGTGTGCAAGCGATCAATGCTGGTTTCACTTCTGTTATGATCGATGGCTCTCATTATCCACTAGAAGAGAACATTGCGCTTACGAAAAAAGTTGTAGAAGTTGCTCACGCTGTTGGCGTATCAGTTGAAGCCGAGCTTGGACGTATTGGTGGACAAGAAGATGATGTAATCGTTGACGATGCTGAAGCAGCTTATGCGATTCCATCTGAGTGTGACCAATTGATTCGTGAAACGGGTGTTGATTGCTTTGCTCCTGCACTAGGATCTGTACACGGACCGTATAAAGGTGAACCAAATCTAGGTTTCGATCGTATGCAGGAAATCAGTGAATTGACTGGTGTACCACTTGTCCTTCACGGTGGAACAGGTATCCCTACAAAGGATGTTAAGAAAGCCATTACTTTTGGACATGCAAAGATAAACGTCAACACTGAAAGCCAAATTTCAGCTTCTAAAGCTGTAAGAGAAGTACTTGCTGAAAAGCCTGAACTTTACGACCCACGTAAATACTTAGGGCCTGCACGCGAAGCCATTAAAGAAACAGTTAAAGGTAAAATGCGTGAATTTGGTTCTTCAAACAAAGCGTAATCATTAATAATAAGGTGTTAAAGGAAACCGTACTATCGGTTTCCTTTGCACTTCATATTAACAACGAAACTAACTTTCGCAGCATATTCCCCTCCTAATACCAGAAAACCCACTAATATTTACAAATACAAACGAACGTTTTAAAACATAAGGAGTGTAGACCAAATGAAATTTTTTATTGATACAGCAAATATAGATGAAATTCGTGAAGCTCATGAGCTTGGTATTTTAGGCGGTGTAACAACGAACCCTTCATTAGTAGCGAAGGAAGGTGTTGATTTTCATGAGCGCTTACGTGAAATTACATCACTCGTATCTGAATCGGTCAGTGCAGAAGTCATTGGATTGAAGTACGAAGAAATGATCGAAGAAGGTAAAGAGCTTGCAGCAATTGCTCCTAACATCACGGTTAAAGTGCCAATGACGAAAGACGGATTAAAGGCAGTAAAGACATTCACTGAGCTTGGCATCAAAACAAATGTGACGCTTATTTTCTCAGCGAACCAAGCATTGTTAGCGGCTCGTGCAGGTGCTACATACGTATCACCATTCCTTGGACGACTTGATGACATTGGGCAAGATGGCCTTTCGTTGATTTCTGAAATCGCAGAAATTTTCAATGTACATCGTATTAAATCACAAATCATTGCTGCATCAATCCGTAACCCGATTCACGTAACGGAAGCAGCACTTCGTGGTGCGCACATTGCGACGATTCCATCGAAAGTTCTAACTCAATTAATGAACCATCCTTTAACAGACCAAGGAATTGAAAAGTTCTTGGCCGATTGGAACAAGAGTCAGAAATAAAATTAGATATTTATCTAATTCCTTGCTTTATTAGACGAAGCTTGATTGAAGCGGAATTTACGACAGAGGAAATTTCGTAAAATCAACATTCAAAAATGACAGAGTCTAATTTTAAGGAAAAAATTGGATGAAATCTTTAGATTTGCTTACACTAACTTTAGACGTGTGATAACTTCTTGAATTTGTTAATGAAGAAGGGAGAAAGCAATGGAGAAATTAATGATCGAGGGTGGACATCCCTTAGAAGGAACGGTACAAATCAGTGGTGCGAAGAACAGCGCGGTCGCGCTTATTCCGGCTGCGATTTTGGCTGATTCAACCGTAACGATCGACCATCTCCCGAACATCTCAGATGTAGGACTTTTACGTGACTTACTAGAAGACATCGGTGGGGAAGCGAGCTTAGAAGGCAATTCACTTATTGTGAATCCTGAAAATATGATTTCTATGCCGCTACCGAACGGTAAAGTTAAAAAGTTAAGAGCCTCCTATTACCTGATGGGTGCGATGCTCGGTCGTTTCAAAAAAGCGGTCATCGGTCTTCCTGGTGGATGTAATTTAGGACCAAGACCAATTGATCAACATATAAAAGGTTTCCAAGCACTAGGTGCAACCGTAACGAATGAACAAGGTGCGATTTATTTGCGAGCAGATGAGCTTGTCGGTGCACGAATCTACTTGGATGTAGTAAGTGTTGGTGCGACCATTAACATCATGCTGGCGGCCGTTAGGGCAAAAGGTCGAACAATTATCGAAAATGCTGCAAAAGAACCGGAAATCATCGATGTTGCGACACTTCTATCAAGTATGGGTGCGCGCATAAAAGGTGCAGGTACAGATGTCATTCGAATTGATGGTGTTGACTCGTTACACGGTTGCCGTCACTCTATCATTCCTGACCGAATTGAAGCAGGCACGTATATGATCTTGGCTGCAGCAATGGGGAATGGTGTTACGATTGATAATGTGATTCCACTCCACTTAGAATCATTGATTGCTAAGCTTCGGGAAATGGGCATTCATATAGAGGAGTCTGACGATTCCGTTTTCGTGAAACGAGACCGTGAGCTTAACGGAGTTGATGTGAAAACACTCGTTTATCCTGGGTTTGCAACCGACTTGCAACAACCGTTTACAGCACTTCTGACGAGTACGGAAGGTACAAGTATCGTCACGGACACGATTTACAGCTCCCGTTTTAAGCATATTGATGAGTTAAGACGTATGGGCGCTAATGTAAAAGTTGAAGGACGTTCAGCGATCATTAACGGACCAACGCCTCTAGAAGGAGCAAAAGTGAAAGCAACTGACCTTAGAGCCGGTGCTTCGCTCGTTGTCGCTGGATTAATGTCGCAAGGAATCACTGAAATTACGAACATTGAACATATCGATCGTGGCTATGAAAATCTCGTTGAAAAGCTTCAAGGATTAGGAGCCAAAGTATGGCGCGAGAATTTTGATGTTGAAGAGTTGGATGAAGTAAACCAGTCTTAACAGGTCCGTTTGGTATTTTTTCGAAAAAATAAATGCATTTAATTATAGGGTTTTTCTAGGGGGAATTGGTATGGAGAGAAGTTTATCTATGGAGCTCGTCCGTGTCACAGAAGCAGCGGCTTTAGCTTCTGCACGCTGGATGGGGAGAGGTTGTAAGGAAGAAGCGGATGATGCTGCTACTTCCGCAATGAGAGATGTATTTGACACAGTTCCGATGAAAGGAAAGGTTGTCATTGGAGAGGGAGAAATGGACGAAGCACCGATGCTTTATATCGGTGAAAACCTTGGAACAGGCGTTGGTCCAAGTGTTGATGTTGCTGTTGACCCTCTTGAAGGTACGAATATCGTTGCGAACGGAACATGGAACGCACTTGCGGTACTCGCGATTGCGGATGAAGGCAATCTTTTACACGCACCAGATATGTATATGGATAAAATTGCAGTTGGACCAGAAGCAGTTGGGAAAGTTGACATTAACGCTTCAGTCACGGACAACTTGAAAGCCGTTGCGGCTGCAAAGAATAAAGATGTAGAAGATGTTGTGGCGGTTATCTTAAACCGTGAACGCCATCAGAAAATCATCGATGAAGTACGTGAAGCAGGCGCACGAATCAAGCTCATTCAAGACGGTGACGTTGCCGCAGCGATCAATACAGCATTTGATGATACAGGTGTCGACATTCTTCTTGGCAGCGGGGGCGCTCCAGAAGGTGTGATCGCAGCCGTAGCATTGAAATGTTTAGGTGGAGAGCTTCAAGGTAAGCTGTTACCACAAACGGATGAGGAACTAGCACGTTGTAAAGAAATGGGCATCGATGACATCGAACGCGTCCTTTACATGGATGATATCGTTAAAGGTGACGATGCAATTTTTGCAGCAACTGGCGTTACGGACGGTGAGCTGTTGAAAGGGGTTCGTTTCAAGGGAGCTTCAGGAACGACTCAATCGGTCGTCATGCGAGCGAAGTCTGGAACAGTCCGTTTCATTGACGGAAAACACAGCTTGAAGAAAAAGCCTAATCTTGTCATAAAACCATAGAACATGAAGGCACAATGCTGTTTTGATTAAAACGGCATTGTGATTTCTATTGTCTAGCTCAATTCTTAGGTGCGAATGACCAATCTTTTTTATCGCATCTGAACTAGGCACTTAGGCTTTTCTTGATTATTGGTGTATATTTTGGGTAAAATAAAGGTAACGATAGGTTCATAATGCTACAATCTATGAAAACTTCTTTTTATAATACACTTCTGATACGTTTCATTCCTTCCAAGGTTTGTCCCATAGACGAGCGATCCAAACTTACACATCTAAAGAAGAAAAGATAAATGAATTTATTTAAATATGCATGAAAAGTGGTGTACTATGTCCTTTAATTTATCACAATTAGAAAATATGAAACTAAAGGATCTCTATGTGAGAGCCAAAGAACTGAAAATTTCATACTACAGTAAACTGACGAAAAGGGAATTGATTTTTGCGATTCTAAAGGCGCAGGCTGAGAAAGAAGATCTATCCTTCATGGAAGGTGTTTTAGAAGTTATCTCTTCAGAAGGATTTGGCTTCTTACGTCCGATCAATTACTCGCCGAGCTCAGAGGATATTTATATTTCTGCATCCCAAATCAGACGCTTTGATTTGAGAAACGGAGATAAAGTATCAGGAAAAGTTCGTCCTCCTAAGGAAAATGAACGTTATTATGGATTGTTACATGTTGCTGCGGTTAACGGTGAAGATCCAGATACGGCAAAGGAACGTGTTCATTTCCCTGCGTTGACACCTCTTTATCCTGAGCAGAAAATGACGTTAGAAACGTCTACGAAAAACGTCTCAACAAGAATCATGGATATGATCTCACCTGTCGGCTTCGGTCAACGTGGATTGATCGTCGCGCCACCAAAAGCGGGAAAGACAACGCTATTGAAGGAAATTGCACATAGTGTAACGACGAATAACCCTGAAACGGAGCTCATCGTGCTCTTGATTGATGAGCGTCCTGAGGAAGTTACCGACATTGAACGTTCTGTACAAGGTGATGTTGTCAGCTCTACGTTTGACGAAGTTCCAGAAAACCATATCAAAGTAGCGGAACTTGTACTTGAACGTGCAATGCGTCTCGTTGAGCATAAGAAAGATGTCGTTATCTTGATGGATAGTATCACTCGTTTAGCGCGAGCGTATAACCTTGTCATTCCGCCAAGTGGTCGTACACTTTCAGGTGGTATCGATCCTGCTGCTTTCCATAAGCCGAAACGATTCTTCGGTGCAGCGCGTAACATCGAGGACGGAGGTAGTCTGACGATTTTGGCAACCGCACTCGTTGAAACGGGCTCTCGTATGGACGATGTCATTTATGAAGAGTTCAAAGGTACAGGTAATATGGAGCTTCACTTGGATCGTAAACTAGCAGAACGTCGTATTTTCCCTGCGATCGATATTCGTCGATCTGGAACACGAAAAGAAGAAATGCTGATTGCCAAAGAGCATCTTGAGCACTTATGGGCAATGCGTAAGACGATGGATGACTCCTACGATTTCGTTGATCACTTTATGAAGCGAATTAAGAAAACGAAGACAAACGAAGAATTTTTCCAGATGTTCGAGAAAGAGCGTTCTGGTGGCCAGTCGAAAAAAATGACGGTCAAATAGTTTGTTGAAATCTATTCCAATTACTGATATACTACCCTATGTGTGCAAATAACTCTGTTCCTTAAGGGTTCAGGGCAGAAGGAGATGAATGGAATGAAACAAGCAATCCATCCGGATTACAAAACGGCGAAAGTTACTTGTGCTTGTGGGAACGAATTTGAAACAGGCTCAATTAAAGAAAACATTCGCGTTGAAATTTGTTCTGAATGTCATCCGTTCTACACAGGACGTCAGAAGTTTGCTGACGCTGGTGGACGTGTTGATCGCTTTAAGAAAAAATACAACCTTAAATAAGGTATTGATTAAACAGGCAGGGGATCGCCCTCTTGCCTGTTTTTTTATCTGTTAAAGGGGTCGAATTCTAGATAAATTCGCGTTTTTCGAGATAAATTTGATTTTTTCCAGATAATCCCTTATTTTTCTAGATATTTTTCTGTTTTTCTAGATAATTCCTTATTTTTCTAGATAATTAAAAATTTCACCTCAATCACAGTGTTTGTTGAGCTCCAAAAAACATGAAATAAGGCGTTTCACTGTGTTTTAACGATTATGTCGTATTTTTTCTAATGATATTAAACCTAAATGGGGAAAAATACATCCAATTATACACTTATGATTTGTTACAATAGACAAAGAATACATAAAGAGAAAAAAGGTACGGATTTTTCCATAAAAAATCCGACTAAGAACTAACAAGGAATGTGGCGAAGGGAGATACGGGCATGTACGTAATGAAAAAGGACGGTTGGGTCGAACTTATCTGTGGCAGCATGTTTTCGGGAAAATCAGAGGAGTTGATTCGACGAGTACGACGTGCTACGTTCGGGAAACAAAATGTACAAGTTTTCAAACCGATGATTGATGATCGGTACAGTAAAGAGGAAGTGGTTTCTCATAACGGGACCTCAGTAATTGCGCTTCCGGTAAAAAACTCCTCAGAAATATCAAACATTGTGTCGTTTGATACGGAAGTCGTAGCGATTGATGAGGTGCAGTTCTTTGATGAAGAAATCGTTGAAGTAATCCAGCAGCTTGCGAATAGCGGGAAACGTGTGATCGTTGCTGGACTTGATCAAGATTTCAGAGGCGAGCCTTTTAGCGTTGTGCCTGACCTACTAGCTCTATCTGAAAGCATCACCAAACTTCATGCAGTTTGTCTCGTGTGTGGCAGCCCGGCAAGTCGAACGCAAAGGTTGATCGATGATAAACCTGCTTCATATAACGATCCGATTATTTTAGTCGGTGCCTCAGAATCATACGAACCAAGATGTCGACACTGTCATCAAGTACCTGAACACCCGAAAACGACCAAGAAAAAACAACCGCAAACTTTTTAAAAAAAAATAATGTTAAATTAAAGGGGAACCGCTTATGTGGTTCCTTTTCCATATTGAATGAAGCTTTTACATCCAGTATCTGTTAGGAAGATGCGGTTCGTTTGTGGTTATGCTAATCGTACGGGGGTGTTTATGTTGAATAAAGCAGTATTTCTTAGTGGCATTGTGCTTTTAGCTGCTTGTTCACCGATGCAACCTCCATCTGCGGAGGAGATTGCAGATAAAGAACCTTCAGCTTATGAGACGAAAGGGGATAAAAATCCTCTCGTCGGCCACGGTGCAATCAACTTCCACGCCACCAATCGTAAGCCTAACCGTAGTTATAATTACGAGACGAATCAAAATCCGAACAGCTACCGGAACTTAACTTCCAAACGGTTTACAATTAGCGATGATCAGGATAAGATTCGAGAAGCGGTAAAGGATACGACGGGTAGGAATGCGCAGTTCGTCACGATTAATGGAAATGATGCCTGGGTTCATGTAAATGTGCCGAAGAACTATTCTAAAAAGCAGATGAAGGACATGCGAAAAGAGATCAGAGACGCGGTCCAGCTTTCGGTACCGAGGTATGAAATCCATGTTCGCTTAGATAATAAATAAGTACAAAAAAGGGGCTGACCCAAAAGGATTAAGTTAAAATGTCCTTAATGGGAAGCTCCTATTTTTTGTGTTTAACTCGATATGCACGATAACTTTGATATATGCACGATAATCTCGATATATGCACGATAACCCTCTTTTGAACTAAAGTAGGATGCCCCATACAACTTCTTTCATAGATGTTTTGGGACACCCACTTTGCTTTAACGTTTTGCTCTTCTTGCAGCTTGTTGGATTGGATCCCATACGCCGTTGTAAGGTGGCGCATAACTTAAGTCGAGATCCTCTAGGTCATGTAGCGTCATTTTGTGGAACAGCGCCATCGCCATGACATCCACTCTTTTATCGACACCGTTTTTACCGATAAACTGTCCACCCAATAATCGCTGAGTTTCTGTATTGAAAAGAAGCTTTACATGGAGCTTTTCGGCACCGGGATAATATCCTGCAATGTCTTTTGCTTCTGTTTGTACGGTGTCATAAGGTAGATTCAGCGCTTTGGCTTCACGCTCAGAAAGCCCCGTTCTGCCTAAAGTTAAATCCACAAATTTTAATACAGAGGTACCGACGATGCCTTGGAACGCTTTCGGTTGATCGATCATATTCATACCTGCAATCCGGCCTTGTTTATTGGCTGTCGTCCCTAATGGAATCGAATCGTTCATCTCTTTAATTCTGTGGTAATGAGTTGCGCAGTCGCCTGCTGAATACACACCTTCTACGTTCGTTTTCATATATGCATCGACAATGACAGCGCCTTTTTCAGTTCGATGGACGGGTGTACCCTCTAGAAAGTCTGTATTCGGTTTGACTCCGATCGCAATTAAAACGAGGTCTGTGTCGTACTCATTTTGGTCTGTTTTGACACTTGTAACATGGTCATCACCACCGAAGCTTTCAACCTGCTCTTTAAAACAAAGCTCAATGCCGTTCTTTTCGGCTTCCTCGTGAATATATTTCGCCATATCTTCATCAAAAATTTTTGCGACCTGTTCATTCCGTTCGATTAGGCGTACTTTTTTACCTAAATGGGCAAAGCTTTCAGCCATTTCAAGACCGATATAACCGCCGCCTATGACAGTCACTTGATTGACTTGATGGTCTAAACTCTCCATGATTTCTTTCGCATCTGGTATCGTTTTTAATGTGTGAATCCCATCTAAATCTTTTCCTTTCCAGTTTGGCACAATAGGGCGAACACCTGTCGCTACAAGCAACCGATCATATTCGTATGTAAAGGCTTCTCCAGTTTGAGTATGATGCCCACTTACGATTCGACTTTCGGTATCAACACTTGTTACCTCATGGTGAATTTTAGCGTCAATTCCGTATTTATCTCGAAACGTTTCAACATCGCGTGCGATGAGGTCCTCCGCTTCAGGAATCAATCCACTGATGACGTAAGGTAGTCCGCATTGACCATAAGAGTAAATGCTCCCTTTTTCTAGAGTCGTGACGTGTGCGTTCGAGTCATTGCGAACGATTTGCATCGCAGCACTCATTCCTGCTGCATCTCCACCAATAATGACGTATTTCATTTAATTTCGACTCCTTTCAAATTCAATTCTTAGTATGTGTCTAGATTCATTGTCCAGCATCTTGGATCGCTTTCCGTTTTCTAGATAGTATGTCTGTTCTTATCTTCTTTCATTATACACTCAAGAATACCTGCTCTTGTTCGAATGTTACATGGTGAAAGGGGTTTTTGCACATGCTATACATCGATGCGAATGGACCTGATTGGGGAGGACAAAATCCTGATAATTTACCTGCTTTAATAAAGCGGCTGAAATCAGAGCCACTGGATCCAATTTATGAGGAGATAGGTAACTTCATCGTTCCATTTCAACCGAGAAAGTGGACATCTGAAAATAAGCGATACGAGGGTTGTACGCATTTTTTCGGACATTTTGCGACATCTCCACACGTGTTCAGCATTCTTACCGACGAAAAAGTTGTGATTGACTCATTGACGTCAGCGATCCGAATGAACCAATGTAGGTCTGATTACGAACGAATTAAATTTAATGCAAAAATATAAAACACCACAAAGAAACTATTCCCTACTACATAACGAATGAACCATCATAAATGTTGTATGAGGTAACCATATCTCGAAAAAATTTAATAAGTAGGTAGGTTTAATCGGGCCATCTTTTCCGGTTGGACTTTGACGACCCATCGGACGTATACTATAATGTTAATGTTAAGCAACTTTTTAATGGTTCGAAGATGTTTTGTCTAGCTATAGCGTCTAGGCTCTTGCGTTCACTTCAGACTTACTGTAGTGACAAAGCTTCAGGCGCTTATGCTTTTCTTAATGATAAATTGGGATGGTGAACAGGTGTGATAGAGCGTTTACAATCGATTGAAGACCGATACAACAAATTGAATGAATTGCTTAGTGACCCGGATGTCATTAGTGATTCAAATAAGTTACGGGAATATTCGAAAGAGCAGTCTGACATTGAAGAAACGGTGACGACTTTTCGCGAGTATAAAGAGGTTACCGAAGAGCTTGAAGGAGCAGAGCAAATGCTCGAAGAAAAGCTCGATTCTGAAATGCGGGAAATGGTAAAAATGGAGCTTTCTGAGTTGAAAGAGCGCCATGAAGAGCTTACACAAAAACTTAAAGTTCTACTGATACCGAAAGATCCGAATGATGACAAGAACGTTATCATTGAGATCCGTGGTGCTGCTGGAGGAGACGAAGCGGCATTATTTGCGGCTGACCTTTATAAAATGTATAGCCGATATGCTGAAATGCAAGGCTGGAAAACAGAAATCATTGAAGCGAGCTATACTGAAATTGGCGGCTATAAAGAAATCATTTTCATGATAAACGGTCAAGGTGCGTACTCTAAAATGAAATATGAAAACGGTGCTCACCGCGTTCAACGCGTTCCTTCAACTGAATCAGGTGGTCGGATTCACACGTCTACTGCAACCGTTGCGGTATTACCTGAAGCAGAAGAAGTCGAAGTTGATATTCATGAAAAAGATATCCGTGTTGATACGTTCGCATCGAGCGGACCAGGTGGGCAAAGTGTAAATACAACGATGTCAGCCGTCCGTTTGACACACGTCCCGACTGGAACGGTAGTATCTTGTCAGGATGAAAAGTCTCAGATCAAGAATAAAGATAAAGCAATGAAAGTTTTACGTGCGCGTATTTATGATAAATTCCAACAGGAAGCATTAGACGAATACGCTGCAAACCGTAAATCAGCGGTTGGAACAGGTGATCGCTCAGAGCGAATCCGTACGTACAACTTCCCGCAAAACCGTGTAACCGATCACCGAATCGGGCTAACGATTCAGAAGCTGGATCAAATTTTACAAGGTAAAGTGGAAGAATTCATTGAGGCATTAATTATAGAAGACCAAACGAACGCTATGAAACAGGCGGATGCATAATGAAACAGATGAATGTGATTGAAGCCCTCCGCTGGGCTTCTTCTTTTTTAACAGAAAAGAACCGTGAGCCAAACGCAGGTGAGTGGTTACTCGGAGACGTCCTCGACATGAGGCGGAGCGAGTTGCTATCATCGTTTGAGCGATCACTGACGTCCGATGAGGAAAGCCGTTTTGTCGATTATGTTCAAAGGCATGCAGAAGGAATACCTGTTCAATACATTACTGGGAAAGAAGAGTTCTACGGGAGAACGTTCAAGGTAACGCCTGAAGTGCTGATTCCAAGACCGGAAACAGAGGAGCTTGTGCTCGCTGTGCTTGAACGGATGCGTAAACTTTTTCCGGAAAAAGAAGCACTACGTGTTGTTGATATTGGTACGGGTAGCGGGATTATTGCGATTACGTTGAAGCTTGAAAGGTCTGAATTAAGTGTAACGGGCGTTGATATCGCTGAACAATCGTTAGTCGTTGCCCGTCAAAATGGTGAAAGTCTTAATGCAGATGTTCGATGGATGCAAGGCGACTTACTACAGCCATTTCTTCATACAGGTGAGCGTTTTGATGTCATCGTTTCCAATCCACCCTATATTCCAGAAGCGGATATTGAGACGTTAGATACGGTCGTGAAGGACCACGAACCGATCAGAGCGCTCGTCGGGGGGCAGGATGGCTATCAATTTTATAAGCAGATGATCGATCAACTGCCGGAAGTTGTCGCTAATCGAGCGCTAATTGCGTTTGAGATTGGCTATAATCAAGGCGATATGGTCGCGTCTCTACTAAACGAACGGTTCGGAACAAGTATTGAAACAGAAGTCCTCACCGACATTAACAAAAATGAACGAATCGTGATTGGAACAATTGGTAGTTGAATGCCACTAATGGGCGATTATCAAAAGCTAAGTTTGGCAAATCCATTTACCAAAAAATTTACTAGATTAAGAGTATAAAATATTCGACCTGCGTCTAAACTGTTTACCAGAAGGGGCGTGGGTGAGAATGAAACGAAAAACAATTGTACTTATACTTTTATCCTTAATGGTTATGGTTGTATTCTATGAAACTCAAATTAAAGTGGCGAACGCGTCATTTAACGATATTCCACAAGAGCGCATTCCTGAAGAATCAATCCGATTAAGAATTCTAGCAAATAGTGATTCTTCAGCAGATCAAGAGTTGAAACGATCTATCAGAGACGAAGTGAATCAACAAATCACCAATTGGGTTTTCGGAATTGAATCGTTAGATGAGGCGCGCACGATCATTAAGCGCGAACTTCCTACAATAAAAAAGATTGTCCAACAATCTTTGAAGCAAAGTGGCATCCAAGAAACGTTCACAGTTGATTTCGGAAATGTAGCTTTTCCTACTAAAATGTACGGTGAGTTCGTCTATCCAGCAGGAGAGTATGAAGCAGTGTTGATCTCAATTGGAGAAGGGACAGGGTCCAACTGGTGGTGCGTTCTATTCCCGCCTCTATGTTTCCTAGATTTCGATAATGGAGATGCAGTTGAACCTGAAAATGGTGAGAAAGTAGAAGCAACCAACGCAACAGCTGAAGAACCAGAAGTAAAGTTCTTTGTCTTCGAACTCTTTGAAAAAATAGCAGGATCACTAGGGAATCTATTCGCTTAGAATAATAGATTCCTTCTTTCTTTGGAGGCGTGATGCGCACCCTAAAATAACATCAGGAATTCTATATTAATTACCGCAACGAATAATGATCTTCGACTAACAATAAGGATGTTCGATTAAGAACCACCACGTCCTGTGGTAAACATCGAACTCAGCACCTCCTGTGCAAGTTATTAATAAATAAATATGGGATATTCTCTTCTCTCCTTTCATAGAATAGAGTAGAATTGCTAGGAAGGAGAGGGTGAAATGCTATCGTTTCGACCTGCTGAAACGAACGATGCCCCATCTATTAAACAATTTGTAGCCCAAGCGGGATTATCTAGTGAAGGTATTGATCAATGTATTCAAACTTTCATCATCCTAGAAACAGACAAAAAGAAGATGGCCGGAACTGTTGGCTTAGAACGTTTTGGTACTGATGGACTTATACGATCTCTCGTTTTAGCTAAGGATTATTCTTCTGAAGAATTATTACTGCAATTATTAAAGGCGATTATACGCCTAGCTGATCATCAAGGAGTACAGACGGTTTATTTACTCACAAGAGTGACGTCTATCTTTTATGCACTAGGGTTTACAGAAGTTCCTTTTGAAAAAATGCCTGAAGATTTATTGAACAGTCCACACTTGCAACAGTATGACAAGGATCAAATCGCAATTATGAAGAGACAACTGATTCATACACAGTAGTTATCCACAATACTGTCCACAGTTTCTGGAGGGTTGTGGGTAATTTGTGGAAAGTCAGGATTAATATGCAGTTTAAAGGAGTATTTACCCACATGGTACAGTGGAAAACGTCTAGATGGAATGTGGAAAATGTGGATAACTTGCACGAGCACCCTGCCATTCAAGAAGCAGCGATGTGGATGAAGGAAGGAGAGGTCATCGCCTTTCCGACTGAGACCGTTTACGGCCTAGGTGCAAATGCGTGCTCGAACGAAGCGATTGAGAAGATTTTTGAGGCAAAAGGTCGTCCGAGTGATAATCCACTCATTGTCCATATCGCTGAAATCGAGCAATTGGAGCAAGCTACAACAACTTGGTCTGAAACAGCTCAGAAGTTGATGGATGCTTTCTGGCCGGGCCCTTTGACGATTATTTTACCGAAAAATGAGAGAATCGCCGAACGGACGACTGCGGGATTATCGAGTGTAGGGGTACGAATGCCAGACCACCCTGTAGCACTAGCGTTAATCAAGGCATGTGGCTTACCGATTGCTGCGCCAAGTGCAAATCGTTCTGGTAAACCAAGTCCAACTAAGGGTGAACACGTATACAAAGACTTAAATGGACGCATCAAAGGAATTATTGATGCAGGCTCGACTGGCGTTGGTCTAGAATCCACGGTGGTAGAAGTATCGGGAGACGTGGTAACGATTCTACGACCAGGTGGCATCTCGAAGGCGCAGCTTGAGGAGATCGTGGATCATGTGAAATTAGATGAAGCTTTGTTCGAAAGTGGACAAGTACCTAGATCACCTGGAATGAAATATACTCATTATGCACCTGATGCCCCACTATTTCTAGTTGAGGGGAATCACGTATTTTTTCAAAAGGTAATTGATCAGTATGAAGCTGAAGGTCAAAAAGTTGGTATCCTCATTAGTAACGAACGAGCAGAACACGTTACAGCAAATGTCATTAAATGCCTAGGTTCTTCGAATCAAGTAGAAGACGTTGCGCAAAACTTATACCACCAGCTCAGATCGTTCGATGATACGGATGTGGATATTATTTTAGCTGAAATGTATCCGGTAGACGGCATTGGAGAAGCGCTAATGAACAGACTTATGAAAGCAGCCGGCAACAGAATGATTGCTGACAACCATAATCGGGACTGACAAGAGTTGAACTGCACCCTAATTGTTAGACACAACTAACAATTGGAGGTGCAGTTTTTTATATGAGAAAAGAAAGGATACATCACGGGATGTATCGTCTTAATCTATCATTTACTATATAATTGAATCTTGCTAATATTAAGATAAGTATGTCATAACATGTATGGGAGTGAGTGGAGTGAGCCTAATATTGCAAGAAGGTCAACTGATCAAGGAATTCTTAATGGAGCATCAAAAAGAAATCGAAAAAAACTTGTTAGCAGAGGCTGGAAGTGTAAGAGAAAAGATAGAAGAAATCCAGCTGATAGGAAATATTAACCTTATTGATAATGCCCATAAACTCATAGGGTATGTTGTCGAGCAACAGACTGAGGACCTTGTAAAATTCGCCGAGCAAGAAGGGGTGGTGTGGGCTAAGCACGCTATGACCTTAATGTTAAAGCTTGATTGGGTCCACGCAATTAGGAGAACACTTTGGAGCTTCCTTTCAAAATATGACCAAGTAGAAAACAGCACAGACTTCCAAAAAGATTTCTATATTTTAGAAAAAACGATAAATGAACAAATTGATAAGTTTTTGAATGTATTTTTCATAAGCTATTCAACATATAAGGATAAACTTCTCGAAGCAGAAAGAAAATTGGTTGAAAATCTTTCTGTTCAAATCATTCCGATCAGTGCAAATACCGCTATTTTCCCATTAATCGGTACAATAGATCCGTATCGTTCCGAAGCGATAAGGGACAAAGTTTTGGCTGAAGTAGGCAAAGGCGGCATCCATACCTTGATTATCGACTTATCAGGGGTTGCAGACATGGAAGGGGAAGTCACTCACCAGCTGTTGAAAGTTATTGATGGTATTTCACTGATGGGATGCAAGGCAGTCATTACAGGAACACGAGCAGAAATAGCAAGCAAGATGGTGAATGAAGGGTTATCCTTTAGAGACAAAGCTAAAGTGAGAGGAAATTTGGAACAAGCGATTAAGGATGTCTTAAACTAGATTCATAAAGAAGAGCGTGTTTTGATTATTCTATTCTCAAAACACGCTATTTTTTATATTGGTAGATTCAGACCTCAATTTCTTTACTTTGGAAACACAAGCTTCACGGTGGTTCCTTGATTAAGTTCGCTTTCTATTTCAATCAATCCGTTGTGATTTTCCATGATTTTGTTGCATATCATCATGCCGAGTCCGGTTCCCTTTTCTTTCGTCGTATAGAACGGCTCCCCGATATGGTTGAGTTGCTCCTTGGGAATGCCGCACCCTTCATCTTTAAATGAGACAATGATCGTATCTTCTTGATGTATGGCTTTAATAAAGAGTAAGCCTCCGCTTTCTTCCATCGCTTCCATTCCATTTTTCATCAGATTAATGCACACTTGTTTCAATTGATCGGCTTCACAGTCAATTTCAAGATTCACGTCAAAATCCATAACAAACTGAATGTTGTGTAGGTTAGCTTGTGCTTCTAATAGAGAGGCAGCTTCTTGTAAAATTTTTCGTAAATCATTTCGTTTCGTATTTTTCGGTTGTGGCTTCGCGAGCATCATGAATTCTCCAACAATGGTGTTAATTCTCTCTAATTCCGAAAGCATAATTTGATAGTATTCGCTCTCTTCTGGCGTGGCATTCACTTTTAATAAATGGGTGAATCCTTTCAAAGACGTAAGTGGATTGCGTATTTCATGAGCGATACCAGCAGCGAGCTGTCCGAGTACGGCTAACTTTTCTGATTTTCTAAGAAAGTCTTCGGTTGTCTTTCGTTCAGTAATATCACGAGAAATTGTAACGATCGAATCGAGCTCTTTTTGACAATTAAGGACTGCTGTACCGTAGCTTTCTAATATGATCCAATCACCATGCGCGTTTTTTAATCGAAACTCTGTTTTGATCGGTTGTTGTGTTTCTTTTAACACTTTAATCGATTCAATTAGATCAGGTAAATCGTCTGGATGTACGAGGTCCGTCCAAGGTCTATCTTGTAGATCCTCATATCCAAGTATTGTTTTGTGAGAGGGGGAGGAATATTTGATCTTACCTTGTGAATCAAATACGTTGATCAAGTCCATAGTATGTTCTGTAATGATTTTGTATTGTTGATTTTTGTTTCTGAGTTCGTGTTCAGCTACTTTTTGCGCATGGATATCACGTGTGATCGAGGTATAGCCAACGATCTTTCCATCCTCTACTTTTAAAGGTGAGAGTGTGACGCTAACATAAAATTTCGTTCCATCTTTTCGTATTCTAGTCGTTTCAATATTAGTAGAATTTCTCCCCCTCTTAACATCGTTAATCCTTTTCGTATATTCCTCTACTAGCTCTTCTGGGACGTAAGGTACACGTTTACCCATTAGTTCAGACTCTTTCCAACCGAAGAATTTTTCGAAAGCCGGATTGGCACTGACAAGATGATTGTTCATATCAAAAATGGCAATGGAATCAGCTGAATGGTAGATGGAAGAGGAAATCCGATTTTTCAAGAAATGGACTTCCTTCTGGTTTTTCCGAAGTTCGGAAATATCTTTTACGATACCGTATACACTGTGTACTTCATTTTCAATCATGATTGGAATGTTGGTTACTTCAATTTCAACTCTATGACCGTTTTTATGGTAAATGACCGTATCAAACTGTAGTAACTCACCTTTACTCGCTTTTTTGAAATAGTTAATAGCTGCTTCCTTTTCCTCAGGAACAATCAATTTTAGAAAATGATTGTCCGATAATTCTTCCTCAGGATAGCCACAAATATTGGAGACTTCCGGATTATTAAATAGAAATTCACCGTTACGATTTAAGGTGAAAATGCCATCTGGATGATGCTGTACAAGTGTGCGAAAATAATTTTCTCGCTTCTTAAGCAGTTCTTCAACTCGTTTTTTTTCACTCATGTCGACACAGAAACCTTGCAGTTTAGTAATCTCTCCAGAATGATCATAAACGGGAGAAACGGAACCCATATACGGTATTCCGTTGAGCGTATCTTCATATGTAACAGCATGACCTTTCCAAGCCTGATCATAAGAAATAACCCTTCTGATGGCGTGGCTACTCGGAAGACAGTGTTCTAACCTTTTACCGTTAAAGGAATTAGGGTCATACCCGAATTTTTGAAGGAGACTCCCGTGACAAATCACAAACCGATAAGTATCCTCAAATTTCTCTACGATAAACATTAAGCTGTCTCGTACTTGATCAGTAACCTCAAATCCAAATGATTTACGTGGTGAATAGTTACTTGTTTTGAAATCTGAGGTGTTTGCATTAAATGGGTTCATGCTTATCCTCCGCTCGATTCATTTCTAGAATTTCTGACAATTAGACCTATAGTTATACATTCCCGATTTTCCCTTGATTTCCTTGTTGCAACTACATATTTCCATTGAATGTCTAATTCGAAATAGACATGCATAGCTTGTAGAAGGGATGAAAGGAGCGGACAAACATGGATCTATCAATTGTGGGGGAATTATTAACACTTACAATTATGGCAATTGCACTTGGGATGGATGCCTTTTCAATGGGATTAGGGATGGGCATGATCACACTCCGACTCCGTCAAATTATGAAAATCAGTATCCTCATCGGTGTTTTCCATATGGTTATGCCTTTGCTCGGTATGACTGTCGGCAAACAGCTCACCCTTCATTTTGGAAACGTTGCAACCTTAGTAGGCGGTATTCTACTCATCCTCCTAGGATTTCAAATGATCTATTCCTCGTTCAGATCTTCTGATGAACCGTTCATTTCACCTAAAGGGACTGGTGTGTGGCTTTTTTCAATTAGCGTTAGTCTCGATAGTTTTTCGGTGGGCTTAAGCTTAGGAATATTTGGGGCTAAAATTATTATTACGATTCTTTTGTTCGGTATCATTAGTATGATCATGACATGGTTCGGATTAATGATTGGAAGGAAAACGCAGAAATGGTTCGGATCATATGGTGAAGCGCTAGGTGGATGCATCTTATTATCGTTCGGTTTGAAATTGTTGTGGTGACAATTTAGTTGAACGATTTACCAAGATTCGATTAAAATATGGATAAACTGATATGCTAGCAGTAGGAGGCTTTTATGAATATATTATTCGTATGTACGGGAAATACATGCCGCAGCCCAATGGCAGAAGCGTTATTAAAGCATTTTTCCGATGGAACGATGAACGTCCGCTCAGTAGGTATATTTGCCTCTGAAGGAAGTCCGGCCAGTCAACAATCTATACAAGTATTAAAGGAAGAAGGCGTGGAGCTCAATCATTCGTCTAAGCCCCTTACTAAAGATTCGATGGATTGGGCAGACTTGATTTTGACGATGACAGAAGGACATAAACACGCCATTCTTTCCCAATTTCCAACACGGAAAGACGATGTTTTTACATTAAAAGAACACGTATCTGAAGATGATCAGAGTGAACCGTCTTTGTCATCTAAAGACGTTTCGGATCCTTTCGGTGGACCGGTAGACATATATCGTCAAACATTTGATGAATTGCAAGCACTCATACGAAAGTTGCAGAAAAAATATAGTTGAAAAATAGCTCAAAACTTGAGATAAAGAGAGTAGGAATCAGGTCATTTGAAAGTCGATCCCGATTCCACTTACAATAAACCCAAATGATCACAATGGAGGCTCCCTTAAATGAAAGTAGCAATTGGTAGTGACCACGCTGGTTACAAAATTAAAGAAGATATTAAAGAAGTAATGGACGAGCTCGGCGTCGAGTATGAAGATGTAGGTTGTAACTGTGAGGAATCAGTAGACTATCCGGATTATGCTTTACCAGTCGCTGAAAAAGTTTCTAAAGGTGAAGTCGACAGAGGCATTTTAATTTGTGGGACAGGCATTGGTATGTCGATTACTGCCAATAAAGTAAATGGAGTGCGTTGTGCATTGGTGCATGATCTGTTCAGTGCGAAAGTAACGAGATTACACAATGATTCAAACGTGTTAGCAATGGGAGAAAGAATCGTAGGACCTGGCATTGCAAGAGAAATTGCAAAAGTTTGGCTACAAACGGAATTTGAAGGTGGACGTCACGAACGACGTGTAAACAAGATTATGGACGTAGAAACTAAAGCGTAACGTATTCCTTTTAGAAAAGTGAACTGGGGAAAGGAAGAGTAATATGGATGAATCTCTACATCAGATTCAACCTCAAGTAGTGAAAGCGTTGGAGGATCTTGAGCAATCAACTCCTTTGTCTTCTAATCATTTAGTCGTGATTGGTGCAAGTACGAGTGAAGTCATAGGAGAGGACATTGGTACATCAGGGACGATGGACGTTGCTGCTCAGTTGTTTGAAGGGATTACTCAATTTCGGAACAAAACAGACGTTCAGATTGCTTTTCAATGCTGTGAGCATTTGAACCGTGCATTGGTTATGGAGAGGGAAGTGGCTGTGGCTCGCGGATATGATCCAGTCACTGTCGTTCCAGTTCGTTCCGCAGGAGGAGCCCTTGCAACCTATGCTTATCATCATCTGAAGGATCCTGTAATCGTCGAGTTTATTAAGGCAGACGCAGGTATTGATATCGGGGACACGTTTATCGGAATGCATTTAAAGCATGTAGCAGTGCCCGTCCGAACAAATGTGAAATCCATCGGTAAAGCACATGTGACACTCGCTCGAACCCGTCCGAAGCTGATCGGTGGCGAACGAGCAGTCTACCCATCAAAAGAAGAACTGACCTCTTGTTAGTTAAAAGAGAATCGACTCGGGCATGATCCGGGTCGGTTTTTTTGATACAAGCAGAACCTTTCTGATTTGCTATTTGGTTAAAATCGAAACAATATTGAACGAAAAATGGATAAAAACAGCTTAGATAAGCTTGAAATATCCATTTTTCCACCTAATTTTAAGTAGGATTAGACTTCGCAAATCCCATTATAAGAGGAAACTGCGATTATCTAGAAAAAACTGCGATTATCTAGAAAAATAAAAATTTATCTAGAAAAGGATGATCGAGGTACTCGAGGTAGCACTTTCTTAATTCGTTCTAAACAAATTATGCGTTTACCATTACGAGACTATTGTAATAATGATAAAATAGAAACGTTGTGAAATTTCAAAAAATGCAGTTGAGGTCAGTAAAGGAGTGAAACCATGGAACAACTTAAGAAGCAAGATGCAGAACTATTTGATTCGATACAGGATGAATTAGGTCGTCAACGCAATAAAATAGAATTGATTGCATCTGAGAACTTTGTCAGCCAAGCCGTCATGGAAGCGCAAGGGTCGGTCCTTACGAATAAATATGCGGAAGGATACCCAGGACGCCGTTATTATGGTGGGTGTGAGCATGTTGATGTCGTGGAAAACTTAGCGAGAGACCGTGCAAAGAAACTGTTCGGAGCAGAACACGCGAACGTCCAGCCACACTCTGGCGCACAAGCAAACATGGGGGTTTATTTTACGGTATTAGAACCAGGCGATACAGTGCTTGGTATGAACCTTTCTCACGGAGGACACCTTACTCACGGAAGTCCAGTTAACTTCAGTGGGAAGCTTTACAATTTTGTTGAATACGGTGTAGATGAAACGAACCACACAATTCAATATGATGACGTACGCGCGTTAGCGATTGAGCACCAACCAAAGTTAATCGTTGCTGGCGCAAGTGCTTACCCAAGAGAAATCGATTTTAAAAAGTTCCGTGAAATCGCTGATGAAGTTGGCGCATATCTCATGGTCGATATGGCCCATATTGCAGGATTAGTTGCGACAGGGTTGCATCCGAGTCCAGTGCCTTACGCTGACTTCGTGACATCAACGACCCATAAAACGTTACGTGGACCACGAGGCGGATTAATCCTCTGTAAAGAAGAATTCGCGAAAAAAATCGATAAATCCATTTTCCCTGGGATTCAAGGTGGACCGTTGATGCATGTAATCGCGGCTAAAGCAGTCGCATTTGGTGAAGCGTTACAAGACGACTTTAGAGCATACTCTAAGAAAATCGTCGAAAATGCCCATGCTTTAGGGGAAGCTTTGAAATCAGAAGGACTTTCTCTCGTCTCAGACGGAACAGACAACCATTTATTACTCGTAGACGTCCGAGGCATGAAAGTAACAGGGAAAGTTGCTGAGCATCTTTTAGATGAAATCGGTATTACAACGAATAAGAATACGATTCCGTTTGATCCAGAAAGTCCATTTGTAACGAGTGGACTTCGTCTAGGAACCGCAGCTGTTACAACCCGTGGCTTTACAACGGATGATATGAAAGAGATTGCTTCAATCATTGCACTCGTCCTTCGAAACCCGGAAGATGAGGCAACAAAGCAACAAGCTGCTGAAAGAGTCGATCAACTCTCATCAAAATTTGCATTGTATGTATAAAACCTTTTGGTGATTCAGTTTACCTAAACTGGATCACCTTTTTTATGTAACAAGGGTAAGAGATTGAATGAGGTCGCGGTAGAGCGGAAACTGGGTTACGGAGCACCAAAAGAGGTCGAATGAGGTCGCGGTAGAGCGGAAACTGGGTTACGGAGCACCAAAAGAGGTCGAATGAGGTCGCGGTAGAGCGGAAACTTGGCTATGGAGCACCCATAGAGGTCGAATGAGGTCGCGGTAGAGCACAAATCCGGCTACGGAGCACCAAAAGAGGTCGAATGAGGTCGCGGTAGAGCACAAATCCGGTTACGGAGCACCAAAAGAGGTCGAATGAGGTCGCGGTAGAGCAAAAGCCAGATTACGGAGCACCCATAGAGGTTGATTGAGGTCGTGGTAGAGCACAAATCCGGTTACGGAGCGCCTATAGAGTTCAATGACACTACAGATCACTCTCATAAACTCTATCGACCAAAAAATATGACACATATATCCAACCGAATATTCACTAAATTGTCAAACACCGTAAGCATTTGGCACTATCCTTTTATTTCCTTTTGATTCGTGTTGAACTTGCTATCTTTTTTCTGTACAATTTTCGAGAGGCAAAAAACCTGTGAAGATTTAGGTTCAATGGTTTTAAGACAAGTTGTTCGCCTCATAAACTTTTGAAGGAGAGATGATGAATGAGTACAGTACACGTTCTCGAACACCCGCTGATCCAACATAAGATTACATATATTCGTGATGTAACGACTGGGACAAAGGAATTTCGCGAGCTTGTTGATGAAGTTGCTGCATTGATGGCATTTGAAATCACAAGAGAGCTTCCTTTACAAGAGGTTACAGTTAAGACACCTGTTTCAGAAGCAAAAGCATACACGATTGCGGGTAAGAAACTAGGATTAGTGCCAATCCTTCGCGCTGGATTAGGAATGGTTGACGGTATCTTGAAGTTGATTCCTGCGGCTAAAGTAGGTCACGTTGGTTTATACCGTGATCCTGAAACACTCCAACCAGTGGAATATTACGTCAAGCTTCCAAGTGACGTTGAAGAACGTGAGCTCATTGTTATCGACCCAATGCTTGCTACAGGTGGATCTGCAGTAGCTGCAATTGACTCATTGAAAAAGCGCGGTGCGCAGAACATCAAGCTGATGTGTTTAATCGCAGCGCCAGAAGGTGTACAAATGGTTCAAGAAGCGCATCCAGATGTAGATATTTATCTCGGTGCCCAAGATGAGTACTTGAATGAGAAGGGATATATCGTTCCAGGATTAGGCGATGCAGGAGACCGTTTGTTCGGTACAAAATAATCTGTCGATAAATCTGTACAAAAGGTTCAAAAAGTTTTCAAATCTTACCATAGAAATCGTCTGTAACGTAATTGACATGTAATAGTGGCTATAGTATTCTTACAAAGGATGTATGATAAGGTTTTCATACCCAGTATATAAACATTTTAGCAACATTTAAATTTCGTCTTAATACTCCATATTTCGACTAGTTTTGACTAGGAAATGACGCACAACCAAGTCCAAAGAAAAGGGGTGCGAAATGACGCGCACTGGAAAACGAACTCCGTTCCATTCTATGGCACTTATGTCTGGGATCCTCTCACAGTTAGTTGGCAGCATTTTAGTCGGCATATTCGGAGGCATCTGGTTGGATCGAAGCTTGGACACAGAACCATTTCTTATGATTATCGGACTGTTTATTGGTTTGGCAACAGGGGTATACGGGACAATCAAATTAATTCAGAGATTCTTCGGGGAAGAGGAACAATGACTACTGACCTCTCAACATACAACAATGCATTCAATCGCTACATAAAATACGGTCTATACTTAGCTGCCATTTTTGTTTTAGGGTGGGGATTCACGAGTTACAAGCAGATGTTTCTCGGGCTTTTGTTAGGAACAGCTGTCAGCATCCTGAACGTCTGGTCAATGCACCGTAAGATCGGTCGAGTTGGACAAGCTGTTGTTGAAGGGACAAAAGTGAAGACGATGGGCTCGCTATCGAGATTAATGACTGCGGGACTCGCTGTTCTGATTGCCACACGTTATCCTGAGTATTTCGATTTGATTTTCGTAGTAGTAGGTTTACTCATGATTTATCTGATCATGTTGATAGATTTTTATTTTGCTTCTAAATGAACTTTGGGGAAGAGAGGTGAAAGAATTGGAACACGAAGCGCCGCATTCACTTGAACTATTAGGATTATCTTTTAACCCATCAAATATGTTGATGATTACAATCGCTTCAGTGATCGTGTTCATTATTGCAGTACTCGGTTCACGCAGCTTACAAATGCGTCCTTCCGGTATGCAGAACTTTATGGAATGGCTGATTGATTTCGTTAAAGGAATCATTAACAGCACGATGGACTGGAAAACAGGAGGACGATTTCTTACGCTTGGTCTGACGATTATCATGTATGTATTCGTCTCCAACATGTTAGGACTTCCGTTCGCTATTGCCATCGACCATGAGCTTTGGTGGAAATCACCAACAGCCGATCCGACGATCACCCTCACACTCGCTGTAATGGTAGTAGTATTAACACACTTCTATGCGGTGAAAGTGAAGGGAGCTAAATCATACGGTAGTGACTTCTTCAAACCGATGAAATTTATGTTCCCACTGAAAATCATCGAGGAATTTGCCAACACGTTGACGCTAGGTCTACGACTTTACGGTAACATCTTCGCGGGTGAAGTATTGCTAGGCTTGTTAGCCGCAGCCGGTACAGTCTCCGTTTTTGCAGGTGTATTGTCCTTCCTGCCGATGTTAGTATGGCAAGGGTTTAGTATTTTCGTAGGTGTCATCCAAGCATTTATCTTTACGATGCTGACTATGGTTTACATGGCTCACAAAATCAGTGATGAACACTAGGTCTCACTGAAAGCAAGAACTGTAACAAACTGTTTCATTCTGATCTCTATGTACAACCCCAATTATGGGAAGAAATTATAGAATAATACATTCCAAGGAGGAAATTTAAATGAATTTAATCGCAGCTGCAATTGCAGTAGGTCTAGCGGCAATTGGTGCCGGTGTAGGTAACGGTCTTATCGTAGGACGTACAGTAGAAGGAATCGCTCGTCAACCAGAATTACGCGGAACTCTACAAACAACAATGTTCATCGGTATCGCACTAGTTGAGGCACTTCCAATCATTGGTGTCGTTATCGCGTTTATCGTACTTGGTTCATAAGATTAGTCATTAAACTGACTCGAGTCTTACCAAGAATATTCATAATGGCGAAGTTCTATGTGGGACCTCGCCATTCCTTATGTATGACCTATGAAGGGAGGAACCGCTGTGCATATCTTGAATCCTGAAACATTTATTTTAGGTGCGGGTGGTTTTAATGCCGGCGATATCATTTATCAGTTATTTGCGTTCTTAGTATTACTTTTCTTACTACGAAAGTATGCTTGGGGTCCATTAATGGGCATTATGAAAGAACGTGAAAGCCATATCTCGAACGAAATTAACGAAGCTGAAAAGAGTCGTGAAGAAGCTAAAACTTACTTGGATCAACAAACAGAAGCATTAAAAGAAGCACGTAAAGAAGCTCAAGCATTGATTGAAGCTGCTAAGAAGCAAGGTGAGCAACAAGGTGAAGACATCCTTAAAGCAGCTCGCGAAGAAGCGAACCGTATGAAGGAATCTGCACTTTCTGAGATTGAAAGCGAGAAAGAACAAGCTGTACTTACGTTGCGCAATGAAGTTGCATCGTTATCTGTACAAATTGCTTCTAAGGTAATCTCCAAGGAATTGGATGAGCAAGCTCAACAAAAGCTTGTGAATGATTATCTTAAAGAGGTAGGCGAAGGACGATGAGCAAGGACGTAGAATCCGTAGCCAAACGTTACGCAGCCGCTCTTTTTGAAGTAGTAAGAGATAATGGTTCTCTTGATCTAACAGAGAAAGAGCTTCGTAATGTTCAAGCTGTCATTGAAGACAATGATAAATTGCTTACGATTTTAAACCATCCGAAAATTTCTGTTACTGAGAAGAAATCACTTCTCACAAAGGTTTTCGGTACTGAAATCTCTCAACCTGTTCAAAGTACAATTCTATTAATGGTAGACCGTAAACGTGAAGCGATGATCTCGAATATGGTCGACCAATATATTTTACTGGCGAATGAAGAACGCGGTGTTGCGGATGCAACCGTCTATTCTGTTCGAATTTTGTCAGATGAAGAACAACAAGCGATTTCGAAAACATTCGCTGAACGTGTCAATGTCAAAGAACTACGTGTTGAAAACGTCATTGATCAAGACCTCATCGGTGGAATCAAGGTCAAGATCGGGAACCGTATTTTCGATGGTAGTGTAAGTGGTAAGTTGAACCGAATTCAACGTCAATTAGTCTCCGAGTGAGACGAGTACGATAGGGGTGAAATTCATGAGCATTAAAGCAGAAGAAATTAGTTCGCTAATTAAACAACAAATTGAAAACTACTCTTCTGAAATAGAAGTTAGTGATGTCGGTACAGTTATCCAAGTTGGTGACGGTATCGCACGTGTCCATGGATTAGACAATGTCATGGCTGGTGAGCTCGTTGAATTCTCCAATGGTGTAATGGGTATGGCCCAAAACCTTGAGGAAAACAACGTCGGTATCATCATTCTTGGACCATATGTTGATATCCGTGAAGGAGACGAAGTGAAACGTACAGGACGCATCATGGAAGTACCTGTAGGTGAAGAACTTCTTGGACGAGTTGTAAACTCTCTTGGACAACCTGTAGATGGTAAAGGTGCAATTGAAACATCAAGAACACGTCCAATTGAAAGTCCAGCACCAGGTGTTATGGATCGTAAATCCGTACACGAACCACTTCAAACTGGAATTAAAGCGATTGACTCTCTAATTCCAATCGGTCGTGGACAGCGTGAGTTAATCATCGGAGACCGTCAAACTGGTAAAACAGCAATCGCGATCGATACGATCATCAACCAAAAAGACGAAGATATGATTTGTATCTACGTTGCAATCGGACAAAAAGAATCAACAGTTGCAGGTGTTGTTGAAACACTTCGTGAACAAGGCGCACTTGATTACACAATCGTTGTAACAGCGAGTGCTTCACAACCAGCTCCACTTCTTTACCTTGCTCCTTATGCGGGTGTAACAATGGGTGAAGACTTCATGTATAACGGTAAGCACGTACTTGTCATCTATGATGATCTTTCTAAGCAAGCAGCGGCATACCGTGAACTTTCACTACTACTTCGTCGTCCTCCAGGTCGTGAAGCATTCCCTGGTGACGTTTTCTACCTACACTCTCGTTTACTTGAGCGTGCAGCGAAGTTGAGTGATGCGAAAGGCGGAGGTTCATTAACTGCCCTTCCATTTATCGAAACACAAGCAGGAGACGTTTCGGCTTATATTCCGACAAACGTAATCTCAATTACAGATGGACAGATCTTCTTGCAATCTGATCTCTTCTTCTCAGGTGTACGTCCAGCGGTTAACGCAGGTCTATCCGTATCCCGAGTTGGAGGATCCGCACAAATTAAAGCGATGAAGAAAGTTGCCGGTACGCTACGTCTTGACTTAGCATCATATCGTGAGCTAGAAGCATTCGCACAATTTGGATCTGACCTTGATAAAGCAACTCAAGCGAAATTGAACCGTGGTGCACGTACGGTTGAAGTATTGAAGCAAGGTCTTCACAAGCCACTTGCTGTTGAAAAGCAGGTTGCCAGCCTTTATGCGTTGACTCGCGGCTTCTTAGACGACATCCCAGTTGAAGATATTCAACGTTTTGAAGCAGAATATCACACTTGGATGGAACACAACCGCAAGGAACTTCTTGCTGGTGTTCGCGAAACTGGAAACCTTCCAGACGAAGACGAAATGAACAGCGCGATTAACGAATTCAAGAAAACTTTCGTTGTATCTGAGTAATTTGTCGGTAAACTAAGTTTTCTTTCGGATCATAATGGGACGGACTCCTGTATTTCGTCCCCTTAATAAAGGTGGTGAAACGAGTGGCATCGTTACGTGATATAAAAACGCGTATTAACTCTACGAAAAAGACGAAACAAATCACGAAGGCAATGGAGATGGTTTCAGCAGCGAAATTGAATCAAGCTGAAAACAACGCAAAATCCTTCGTGCCATATATGGAAAAAATCCAAGAGGTTGTTACTGGAATAGCGAGTGGCAGCACGAATGCACGTCACCCTATGCTCCAGTCACGACCTGTCAAAAAGACTGGTTACCTCGTCATCACATCTGACAGAGGATTAGCTGGTCCTTATAACAGTAACGTTCTTCGTCATGTTTTCCGTACGATCAAGGAACGACATAAGTCGACGGACGAATATACAATCATCGTCGTTGGTAAAGTCGGACTTAGCTTTTTCAAAAACCGCAATATGCCGGTACTTGATAGCATCGTCGGAATGGATGATCAACCTGAATTCGCTGACATCAAGTCCATTGCAAGTGAAGCAGTGAAGCGATTTTCTGAAGAAACATACGATGAATTGTACATGTACTACAACCATTATGTGAGTGCGATACAATCGGATCTCACAGAAAAGAAGTTGTTGCCACTTACTGACATCGGTGGAGAGGAACAAGCGAAAAGCTCCTATGAATACGAGCCATCTGAAGAAGAAATTCTTGAAGAGTTACTTCCTCAGTACGCAGAGAGCTTGATTTATGGTGCATTGCTAGATGCGAAAGCGAGTGAACATGCTTCTCGTATGACAGCGATGAAGAGTGCGACGGACAATGCCGACGATATTATTGGCAGTCTCACGCTTTCCTACAACCGCGCTCGTCAGGCCGCGATTACGCAAGAAATTACGGAAATCGTTGGTGGAGCAGCTGCACTAGAATAGACATAACGACCTGTAGGTCAGAATTATAAAAGCATCCTCAATAGGACGTTAGGAGGGAAAAACATGAACAAAGGACGCATCACTCAAGTCATGGGTCCAGTCGTCGACGTACAATTCGACAGCGGGAGCCTACCTGAGATTTATAATGCACTTAAAGTCCAAAACACTGAGGGAGAGAAAGCGATTGAGCTGACTCTTGAAGTTTCACTTCACCTTGGTGATGATACTGTTCGTACCGTCGCAATGGCATCTACCGACGGAGTTGTAAGAGGAATGGAAGCACTCGATACTGGATCTCCAATCTCGGTACCAGTCGGTGACGTAACATTAGGTCGTGTTTTCAACGTATTAGGTGAAAAGATTGACCTTGATGAAGAATTGGCAGCGGGTATTCAACGTGACCCAATCCACCGTGAAGCACCGAAATTCGACGAACTTACAACAAAAACTGAAATCCTTGAAACAGGGATTAAAGTCGTTGACCTTCTTGCACCATACGTAAAGGGTGGTAAGATCGGTTTGTTCGGAGGAGCTGGAGTAGGTAAGACAGTTCTAATCCAGGAGCTAATCAACAACATCGCACAAGAACACGGTGGTATTTCCGTATTCGCAGGTGTTGGTGAGCGTACACGTGAAGGTAATGACCTTTACTACGAAATGAAAGATTCCGGTGTAATCAACAAGACAGCAATGGTATTCGGTCAAATGAACGAACCACCAGGAGCTCGTCAACGTGTTGCATTGACTGGACTTACTATGGCGGAACATTTCCGTGATGAGCAAGGACAAGACGTATTGTTCTTCATCGATAACATTTTCCGATTCACACAAGCAGGTTCTGAGGTATCCGCACTTCTTGGACGTATGCCTTCAGCGGTTGGTTATCAGCCGACACTTGCTACTGAAATGGGTCAATTGCAAGAGCGTATTACATCAACGAAAAAAGGTTCTGTAACGTCTATCCAGGCGATCTACGTACCTGCCGATGACTACACTGACCCAGCACCAGCAACAACTTTCGCTCACTTGGATGCAACAACGAACCTTGAGCGTAAGCTTTCTGAAATGGGTATCTACCCAGCGGTGGATCCACTTGCTTCAACTTCTCGTGCACTTGCACCTGAAATTGTTGGAGAAGAGCACTACAACGTTGCGCGTGAAGTTCAACAAACACTTCAGCGTTATAAAGAACTTCAAGATATCATCGCAATCCTAGGAATGGATGAGTTGAGTGACGAAGACAAGATGACTGTATCACGTGCACGTCGTATCCAGTTCTTCTTATCTCAAAACTTCCACGTTGCTGAACAGTTTACAGGACAAAAAGGTTCATACGTACCTGTAAAAGAAACGATCAGCGGATTCCGTGAGATTCTTGATGGTAAGCATGACGACGTTCCAGAAGACGCATTCCGTCTAGTAGGACGCATTGAAGAAGTAGTTGCAAAAGCAGAGCAAATGGCATAAAAAATTATTTATGATGAATGTACAAAATGAAGATAAAATATGCGAGAGCTATTTTTACCGGAGTATTTGTACTTCATAACATGATTAAGGCCCGAGGAGGGGTTTCATGAAGACATTCACAGTAAGTGTCGTCACCCCTGATGGCCCTGTGTATGAAGAGACAGGCGCAGAAATGGTCAGCACGAAAGCCACCAGCGGTGAGCTTGGAATCCTGCCAGGCCACGTTCCGCTCGTAGCTCCGTTAACCATTAATGCAGTTCGCATTAAGAAGGACAACAATACACAGACATTGGCTGTTAGTGGTGGATTTATAGAAGTACGACCTGAAAAGGTTACAATTCTCGCTCAAGCAGCTGAGCGTCCGGGAGACATTAACGTTGACCGTGCAGCAGCAGCGAAAGAGCGTGCAGAGAACCGTCTGCAAAAATCCAAGCAAGAGGGTGTTGACTTCGCACGAGCACAACTAGCGTTGGACCGTGCAATCAACCGAATCAACCTTGCGGGAAAATAAATGTCAGAAGACCCTTTCGGAAACGAAAGGGTCTTTTTTCATATCTTCATTTAGGACATTAATTTCAGATTAAAATTTGTTCTACGTTGTAGAAAAATTTCAGCCTTAAATGTAACCGTTACTAAAGAACACCCCCAGAATTAGGCTTCTGAATTTCGTGCTTTTTTGTAGTAAAGAAGTACCGAGTTCCCCAAGTCGAGGCAAAAGTTCCACAAGTACACCTAGAAGTTCCACAAGTTCACTCAAAAGTTCCACAAAACAGCATGAAAGTCCCCCAAGTTTTCACAAAAAGCTTTCAATCTGCTCAAAACAACAAAAAAATTCTCACTTTTTCACCTAATTGAACCAGAATATTCAGACAAAAGAATTGAACGTTCGCTCATACTCGATATAATGGACATAACCCACGAAGATCTTGAGAGGATGTTTGCTATGAATCATGACTATTTATACAATCCATATCCGTCACAGCGGATGACGACCTTTGGGAAAAGAGGAATGGTTGCGACATCGCAACCGTTGGCAGCACAAGCTGGGCTGGATATTTTAAAAAAAGGGGGCAATGCCATTGATGCTGCAATAGCAACCGCGGCATGTCTGACGGTTGTTGAACCAACCTCGAATGGAATTGGCGGAGATGCTTTTGCACTCGTTTGGGTAAAAGGCAAACTCCACGGGCTCAACGCGAGTGGACCATCACCCCATTCGATCTCGATTGAAGCTCTTAAGGAAAAAGGAATCAATGAAATCCCGAAATTCGGTTGGACACCTGTGACAGTGCCAGGTGCGCCATCCGCTTGGACTGCTTTATCCGAGCGTTTCGGAAAGTTACCGCTAACAGAAGTGTTGGCGCCAGCGATTAAATATGCGGAGGACGGATATCCGGTCTCACCAACGCTCGGGAAGTTTTGGAGAGCGGCAGCGGAACACTTTAAAAATGTACTGAATGATGAGGAATTCAAGCATTGGTTTGAGACTTTTGCACCTAACGGAAAAGCACCTGAAATCGGAGAGGTATGGCGTTCTGAAGGTCATGCCGCTACGTTAAAAGAAATTGCTGAAACGAAAGCAGAATCATTTTACCGTGGGAGAATTGCAGACGAAATCGATGCATTTTCCAAACATTACGGTGGTTTTTTGCGTAAAGAAGATCTAGCAGCCTATCAACCAGAATGGGTCGATCCGATCGGTGTTGATTACCGGGGCTACAAAGTTTGGGAGATTCCACCTAACGGACAAGGGATCGTGACACTTATAGCGCTCAACATTCTAAAGGGTTACGAGTTTACCGGAAAAGAGTACGTCGAAACGTATCATAAGCAAATCGAAGCTATGAAACTCGCATTTACGGATGGGCTTAAGTATGTAACGGAAGGTCGGAGTATGACGACATCAGTGGAATCACTTTTATCGAATACATACGCAGAAGAACGTCGTCAATTAATCGGTGGGCAGGCGATGCAACCTGAACCTGGCACGCCTCCAAAAGGCGGAACGGTTTATCTTGCGACTGCAGATGAGGAAGGCAACATGGTTTCTTTCATTCAAAGTAATTACATGGGATTTGGCTCTGGACTCGTCGTTCCTGGTACGGGGGTCGCACTCCAAAATAGAGGTCACAATTTTTCGATGGATCCCAATCATGATAATGCCCTTGATGGCGGAAAAAAGACATTTCACACAATTATTCCAGGATTTTTGACAAAAGGAGATCAGCCAGTCGGCCCGTTCGGTGTTATGGGTGGTTTCATGCAACCGCAAGGCCATCTACAAGTTGTTATGAACACCGTCGATTTCCACCTTCATCCACAGGCCGCACTCGACTCACCGAGATGGCAATGGATGGAGGATAAGAAGGTTCTCGTTGAGCCCAGCTTTCCGAACCATATTGCTCAAGCGTTAGCGAGAAAAGGACACCACATCCAAGTGGCGATGGATGGTGGACCGTTTGGACGAGGACAAATCATTTGGCGCGATCCTGAGACGGGCGTTTTAGCTGGGGGAACGGAATCTAGAACAGATGGCAGTGTCGCTGCTTGGTGATGATGAAGAACAAACAGCTTTCATTGTTTCTCGCCTTTTTTCGAGTCGGTATTTTCGGTTATGGCGGTGGACCATCGTCCATTCCGCTCATACATAAGGAAGTTGTTGAGCACTATCGTTGGTTTACCGATGAAGAATTTGGAGATTTACTCGCACTCGGAAACACACTCCCAGGACCGATTGCGACCAAACTTGCTGGTTACATCGGCTTTCGGGTGGCTGGTGTGATAGGCATGATCAACGCAGTTATGGCAACGATTTTACCATCTATTATTGCGATGATTGTCCTCCTTACCACATTAACGATGTACAAAGATAAGCCTTGGGTCCAAGGGATGACGAATGCGGTTATTCCTGTCGTTGGCTTTATGCTCGCTCAGCTCACTTGGCAGTTTACGAAAAAATCGAAAGCAGGTCTCGGATGGACACAAGCCATCGTCATCATCGTGCTTTCAGTTATTTTGATGGAAGTCCTGAACCTCCACCCAGGTATTATGATCGGGCTGTTACTCGGATACGCACTTCTCGGTAAGAATCGGAGGGAGGTAGCATGATTTACTGGCATATTTTTCTCGCCTTTTTCATTCCAGGGATTCTTGGATATGGTGGTGGACCGGCATCGATTCCATTAGTGGAAAATGAAGTCGTCGACCGATACGGATGGATGTCTACCCAAGAGTTTAGTGAAGTGCTAGCGCTCGGCAATGCATTACCAGGACCGATTGCCACTAAAATGGCGGGCTATATCGGATTCGTAGAAGGTGGTTGGCTCGGTGCTGTCGTCGGTGTTTTCGCAACGATAGCACCTTCCTTACTACTTATGATCATCCTGTTGAAAGTTTTAATGAAGTACAAAGAGTCTGAAAAAGTGAAGCGGATGACGGTGACAGTGCGTCCAGCCATCGCAGTACTGCTCGGTGTTATGGCATTTCAGTTTTTTCAAAGCTCTTATGAAAGCAGCGGTATCTTACAAACGATTATCCTCTTGGCAGCCAGCTATTTAACGCTCGTCCGCTTCAAAGTACATCCAGCGATTGTCATAGCAGGTGCACTCGTTTATGGCGGCGTATTTTTATAGCGAGTCAGGGGGACAGTTCCCTCGACCCACAAAACTTTTTATCTACTAAAGGTGGGTGAATGTAAAAATCAATAGAAAGTTACCGATATTTGTAGGGGATATTTCCTTATTTCGAATCATTTACTGAATATGGAATTCATTATCGTACAGCGTGTCGACACTCAAAATGGTATTTGGTATAATTGATAACGATTACAATTTTGAAAACTTTCTAACAATGACATTGATTGACAGATTGAGATCGGGGGGTACATATGGAGCTCTATCACTTGTATCAAAACAATTATCTGGTCGTCCTCATGTTCCTGCTCTTAGGAATCCTTTTACCTGTTGTCGCTTTGACAGCTGGGAAACTATTACGACCATCGAAACCGACCAAAGAAAAGCAGACAACCTATGAAAGTGGTATCGAGCCCTTTCATCAAAGCTGGGTTCAATACAATGTTCGTTATTATATCTTCGCTCTATTATTCGTTATTTTCGATGTAGAGACCGTTTTCTTATACCCTTGGGCTGTCGCGTATGAAAAGCTCGGGATTTTTGCATTGATTGAAATGACGATCTTCATCATCATGTTGTTGATCGGACTCATCTATGCGTGGAAAAAGAAGGTGCTAAAATGGATGTAAGACTAGAAGATATCTCCCCACAAGACCATCAAGAGCTTCAAAAGAATGTATTCTTTGTCACGCTCGAGCAAGTGAAGGCATGGGCTAGAAGTAACTCGCTGTGGCCGCTCACGTTCGGGTTAGCTTGCTGTGCCATTGAAATGATGGGGACAGGTGCGTCACATTATGACCTTGACCGTTTCGGATCGATTTTCCGCACATCACCGCGCCAATCGGACGTGATGATCGTTTCAGGTACAGTTACAAAGAAGATGGCACCAGTTCTAAAGCGACTTTATGATCAAATGCCAGAACCGAAATGGGTTATCGCCATGGGTTCTTGCGCAACAGCAGGTGGACCATACATAAAATCTTATGCAGTTGTAAAAGGGGTCGATCAAATCGTCCCTGTTGATGTGTATATTCCAGGATGCCCGCCAAATCCGGCGGCTTTAATCTATGGAATCAATAAATTACAAGAAAAAATCCGCTATGAAGCTAAGACTGGGAAGCGGGTGACGGATCAATGAGCGATCAAGAAAAGCCGTTCTCCGAAATGAACGAAGAAGAGAAAGCGGAAGCGAAGCGTAAAGCAGTAGAAGAGGCGAAACGGAAAGCTGCGGAGAAGAAGGCAGCAAAGGAAGCAGCCTCAGAAAAACCAGCGGAAAAACCGTTCTCTGAAATGAACGAAGAAGAGAAAGCGGAAGCGAAGCGAAAAGCGGTAGAAGAGGCGAAACGAAAAGCTGCTGAGAAAAAAGCAGCAAAGGAAGCAACCTCAGAAAAACCAGCGGAAAAACCGTTCTCTGAAATGAACGAGGAAGAGAAAGCGGAAGCGAAGCGTAAAGCAGTAGAAGAGGCAAAACGGAAGGCTGCGGAGAAGAAGGCAGCAAAGGAAGCAGCCACTGAAAAACCAGCGGAAAAACCGTTCTCAGAAATGAACGAAGAAGAGAAGGCGGAAGCGAAGCGAAAAGCGGTAGAAGAGGCGAAACGAAAAGCTACTGAGAAAAAAGCAGCTAAAGAAGCTGAAGAATCACCAAGTGAAGGCGCCCCAGCTGACGAAAAGGCGAAGGCTGCAGCCAAGGCGAAAGCAGCCGCAGCAGCCAAAGCAAAAGCCGCTGCTGCCGCGAAAGCGAAGGCATCAGGTGGATCAGCAACGGACGATGAAAAAGCTAAGGCGAAGGCAGCCGCTGTAGCCAAGGCAAAAGCAGCTGCTGCCGCAAAGGCAAAAGCATCAGGCGGAGGAGCAACGGACGACGAAAAAGCGAAGGCGATTGCCGCTGCTAAGGCAAAAGCAAAGGCGGCCGCTGCCGCAAAAGCGAAGCAAGGCGCAGGTGCTAGCCCAACAGAAGATGAACCAGCAGAAGAAAAGCCATCAACCAATCAACCCCTCTTAGACAAATACGTCAAGGTGATCAAGGACAATCTTGGCGATGACATCCTAGAAGATTCATATATTAACCGATTGGCAAAGGACGTACCAACACTTGTTGCCAAGCACGACCAATACTATAAACTAGCAGAATTCATGAAGTACAATGAACAGTTTGATTTTGAATATGTAAGTGAACTGCACGGTACTGATTTTGAAACACATATGGAAATCTATACCCATCTCTTCTCATTTAAAAACAACCAGCCCGTCGCGCTGAAAGTAAAGGTTGATCGCGACAAGCCTGAAGTGGCATCACTCGCACCGTTATGGCCTGGTGCAAACTGGCCAGAGCGGGAAGCGTTCGACTTACTAGGCATTCATTTTACAGGACATCCAAATATGACGCGCATCCTTATGCCAGATGATTGGGTTGGACACCCGATGCGCAAAGACTATGAACCATACGATGTGGAGGTGTAACCTATGATCCGTACTGAAGAAATGTTATTAAATGTTGGACCTCAACATCCAAGTACACACGGCGTGTTTCGGATTGTCCTGAAAATTGATGGAGAAATCATTAAAGAAGCAACACCTGTGATCGGTTACCTCCATCGCGGAACAGAAAAGCTTGCCGAAGATCTGCAATACACACAAATTATTCCTTATACAGACCGAATGGATTACCTTTCGGCGATGACGAACAACTACATCCTCTGTCATGCAGTTGAAACGATGA
Organism: Pseudalkalibacillus berkeleyi; assembly: GCF_021608225.1. Taxonomy (NCBI): domain Bacteria; kingdom Bacillati; phylum Bacillota; class Bacilli; order Caryophanales; family Fictibacillaceae; genus Pseudalkalibacillus; species Pseudalkalibacillus berkeleyi. The sequence goes on along the minus strand of NZ_JAKIJS010000001.1, from coordinate 2,730,839 downwards.
TGGAGCTCGAAATTCCAGAGCGAGCGGATTACCTTCGCGTACTTGTGATGGAACTTGGTAGAGTTGCGAGTCACCTCGTCTGGTTCGGTACATATTTACTTGATATTGGTGCGATGAGTCCGTTCCTGTATGCATTCAGAGAGCGGGAAATGATCATCAACTTTTTAAACGAAATTTCTGGTGCAAGACTGACGTTCAACTACATGCGTGTTGGGGGCGTTAAGTGGGATGCGCCAGAAGGTTGGATTGAGAAAGTCCGAGATTTCGTACCGCATATGCGTGAACAGCTTGCGGGTTACCACGATCTGATTAGTGGCAACGAAATTTTCTTGAATCGTGTAAAAGGTGTCGGCACATATACGAAGGAAGATGCTTTTGCTTACTCATTAAGTGGTGCAAACCTACGTTGCACAGGCGTCGATTGGGATCTTCGGAAAAACGAGCCGTATTCCTTGTACGACCGCTTCGATTTTAATGTTCCTGTCAAGGATGGTGGAGATGCGTGGACGCGCTATCAATGCCGAATGGCTGAAATCGAAGAATCGTTAAAAATTATCGAACAAGCAGTAGAGCAGTTTCCATCTGAAGGTGAGATTATGGCAAAAGTGCCAAGAATCATCAAGCCGCCAGCAGGTGAAACATACGTCCGCATAGAATCTCCACGCGGAGAAATTGGATGCTATATCGCTTCAAAAGGAAAAAAGGAACCTTATCGATTGAAGTTCCGACGACCGTCCTTCTATAACCTGCAAATTTTACCGAAGCTTTTAGAAGGGGAAAATATCGCAAACTTAATCACCATTCTCGGTGGGATCGATATCGTACTCGGGGAGGTTGACGGCTAATGATCCAAGATCTTCTCTATTCAGCACCTTCCTACTTGAATACGTTGATCTTTTTCGCCTTAGGTGCAGGACTTCTCATGATGGTACTTGGTTTCGTTACGTACGCGATTTTAGCAGAGCGTAAAGTCATCGGTTTCATGCAACTACGTGTCGGACCGAACCGTGTCGGTGGTCCACTCGGATTACTGCAAACGGTCGCTGATGTACTGAAGCTTTTATTAAAGGAAGACACAATACCAAAAGCGGCAGACAGACCATTGTTCATTCTCGCACCAGTCATTGCGTTCGCTCCAGCATTCATGGTGCTTGCTGTCATCCCGTTTTCCGAATCACTCAGGTTCTCTGATATCGGAATCGGATTACTCTATTACATTGCGATTTCCGGTATATCCACTGTTGGGATCTTGATGGGTGGATGGGCATCGAATAATAAGTATGCACTTCTCGGGGGCATGCGTTCAGCAGCTCAAATGATTTCATACGAAGTCCCGCTCGTCATGTCGGTGATTGGTATTATTTTACTTACCGGTAGCTTGAATCTTGTTGAAATCGTTGAAGCACAGCAGAACTTAGCTTACTTATTCGTTCAACCGCTTGCATTTTTCATCTTTATCATCGCTTCAGTCGCGGAATTGAACCGAACACCATTTGATTTACCAGAGGCCGAGTCGGAGCTTGTTGCCGGTTACCATGTCGAGTACTCTGGGTTCAGGTGGGCGTTCTTCATGCTCACTGAATACGTCTACTTGTTTGCAATGGCATCGATCACGACGATTCTTTTCTTAGGTGGATGGAACCCAATTCCTTTCCTAGACTTCATACCTGGCGTCATCTGGTTTGCAATCAAGTTCAGTTTCATCGTGTTCGTCATGATTTGGATCCGAGCAACTTTACCACGTCTACGAGCGGATCAGCTCATGTCATTTGGATGGAAAGTGCTCTTACCGTTAGCGTTACTGAACATTTTCATAAGCGCGGTTATCAAGGAAATCTGGTTCTAACGGAGGGATTACAATGAAAGGACTCGTAAAAGGGTTAAAATACACACTCAAAAACTTAACGAAACAGAACGTTACGACGTCATATCCGGACGAACCGATTGAAATGCCAGACCGTTTCCGCGGCATCCAGAAGTTTTATCCGGAGAAATGCATCGTCTGTAACCAATGTGCCAACATCTGTCCGACGGATTGTATCGAGCTGACTGGTAAGAAGCATCCGGACCCGAATAAAAAAGGGAAAATCATCGATACGTATGATATCAATTTCGAGATTTGTATTCTTTGCGATTTATGTACAGAGGTTTGTCCGACAGAAGCGATTGTCATGACGAACAATTTTGAGCTTGCAGAATATAGCCGCGATGAGCTGTTCAAAAATCTAGAATGGCTCGATGAAAATGATCGGAATGTACGAAGGGAGAATAAGGCATGAATGGTGAGTTGATCTTATTCTTCGTCCTCGCACTCGTGGCAATCGGAAGCGGTGTACTCATGTTGAACCTGACAAAGGTCGTCCATATGGTCATCGCGCTCGTGTTTACGTTTCTATCGATTGCTGGTTTATATATTATGCTATCGGCAGAATTTCTCGCGTTTGTTCAAATCCTGATCTACTCAGGTGCCATTACAATCATCATGTTATTTGGCATTATGCTGACAAGACACGATGATCGAGCCGAAAAAAAGGTATCTTTACCGAAATCGATCATTGTCCTATCAGGTATTGCGGTGTTCTTCGTTATTATGTTCTTACAGATTAATGACCTCAGCTTTGGTGAACAGGCGGCTGAACTGCATGTCGATAACGCAGAGAAAATCGGAATTGAGCTTTACTCGAAATACATCATTCCATTTGAATTGACGTCCGTTCTGTTACTCGTTGCCTTAGTCGGCGCAATTGTTCTTGCAAAACGGGATGATGAGAAGGAGGCAGAGGACAATGAGTAGTGTTCCTTTATCCGTCTATCTTGTCCTTGCTTTAATCTTATTTTGTATCGGTCTGTATGGTGCATTAACGAAACGGAATGCTGTAATTGTTTTGATTTCTATCGAATTAATGCTCAACGCAGTGAATATCAATCTCGTCGCATTTGCGAAATTTGGAATCAATCCGAACATAACGGGACAAATCTTTGCTTTATTCACCATTACGGTTGCTGCTGCAGAAGCTGCGGTAGGGCTTGCGATTCTCATCGCGCTATACCGAAACCGTAAAACAGTAAACGTAGATGAAATGAACATATTGAAACGATAAGGAGGAGGTCGAATTATGAACCCGATTATTTGGATCATACCTGCATTACCGCTTTTATCCTTCGTCCTTCTCTTATTGTTTGGTCGTAGGTTGAAGGAAGCATCAGCACTTGTCGGCTCCTTGCTGACACTTGGATCTCTCATCTTATCTGCCATCATTTTTGCAGGGCAGTGGGGTGGAGAGTCGGTCAAGTCAACGTTTGAATGGCTTGCAATTGGAGATACCGTTTTAACAGTCGGTTATCTCATCAATCCGCTTAATGCACTTATGCTCGTTATTGTTTCACTCGTCAGCTTTTTAGTTCAAGTATATTCGAAAGGGTATATGCACGGAGATGAACGTTTCCCTATCTTTTTCGGATATTTAGGCTTATTCACATTTGCTATGCTAGGTCTCGTCTTATCACCGAACTTGCTTCAGTTGTATATTTTTTGGGAGCTCGTCGGGGTAGGATCGTTCCTATTGATCGGTTATTACTTTTATAAAAGTGAAGCACGTGAAGCGGCGAAGAAAGCATTTATCATGACGCGTATCGGGGACGTTGGATTATTCATCGGGATGATCCTATTGTTCTGGCAAGTCGGTAGTTTCGAGCTCGATGCCATTTTTGACGCTGTATCGGGTGGCGATATATCAGAAGGATGGATTACATTAACAGCCATCTTAATCTTTGTCGGGGCAATGGGTAAGTCAGGTCAATTCCCGATACATACGTGGTTGCCGGACGCTATGGAAGGTCCAACACCCGTATCGGCTTTAATTCATGCCGCTACAATGGTTGCAGCAGGTGTTTACTTAGTAGCCGCGATGTTCCCGTTATTTGAAGCATCCGAAACCGCTATGACAACCGTTGCTGTCGTCGGTGGATTTACTGCCATTTTTGCAGCTACAATCGGTTTAGCACAAGCAGATATCAAGCGAGTGCTCGCCTATTCGACTGTCAGTCAGCTTGGGTATATGATGCTCGCGCTCGGTTCCTCAGGTTATGTTGCGGGAATCTTCCACTTAACGACGCACGCCTTCTTTAAAGCATTGCTATTTCTTGCGGCTGGAAGTGTCATACATGCAGTACATACACAAAACATCCATGAAATGGGTGGGCTTTGGAAGAAAATGAAATGGACCGCTCCACTGTTTTTAATCGGGGCAATGGCGATTTCTGGCGTCCCTTTACTGTCTGGATTTTTCAGTAAGGATGAAATTTTAGCATCGACCTATGCAGATGGTCGTTTCGGCTTATTCTGGATAGCGGTCGTTGCAGCATTTATAACGGCGTTCTATATGTTCCGCCTATTTTTCCTCGTCTTTACCGGTGAATCCCGTGCATCGGACAAGAAGCTGAAGGTACACGAATCACCAGGCGTCATGGTCTTTCCGATGGTGATCCTAGGCGTTCTAGCAATTGTGGCTGGGTACATTAACACGCCGATGGCACCGTTGCTAGGAGACTTCTTAGCACAAAATCCTTACTTGGACATTCATCACCACGATACACATTGGTGGATTCCTGTCGTCGCAACAGGTGTTTCATTACTTGGCATCTTCATGGCATGGCTCGTTTACGCGAAGAAAAAGGTTGCGAGGCTGTCAGCAGCGTCACCAGACTTCCACTACATTTTATTGAACAAATATTTTATCGACGAAACATATGATTACAGCTTTGTTAAAGGGACGAGAGGTTTCAGTTATCTCTGGTACTATGTCGACCGTTTCGTTGTAGAAGGACTAGTCCAACTCATCACGGGTATCGTTGCATGGGTCAGTAAGCTCGGATCGAAGATGCATAGCGGGCAGGTTCAATTGTACGGAGCAGTCGCATTTAGCGGGATGGCAATCCTACTACTCATCGTTGCATTGTTAGGGGGGTATTTAACATAATGGATTCGATATTATTATCCGCATTGATTTTCTCCCCGTTACTCGGAATTTTAGTCTTGTTATTCGTACCGAAAACAGATGAAGTGGTCATTAAGTGGGTCGGCTTGTTGGCGACACTTTTACCACTTGCTTTAGCATTTCTCGTCTTTATCGGATTTGACCAAACGAAAGAAGCGCTCCAATTTGCTGAGCAGTATAAATGGATCGATTTCCACATACAACCGCTCGATGCTGGAAACGACTTTGTCATCAGTTATGATCTTGGGGTGAACGGGCTTTCTGTCGTGTTGCTGCTGTTAACGGCAATCGTTTCTACCTTAGCGGCAGCAGCCTCTGTTTGGATTAAGGATCAATGGAAGGGCTACTTCATGCTGTTCCTCTTGTTAGAAATCGGTATGCTTGGGGTTTTCGCTTCACAGAATTTACTACTCTTCTTCATCTTTTTCGAGATTACGTTAATTCCGACGTTCTTCTTAATCGGAAAGTGGGGTTACCTTGATAAAGAGAAGGCAGCCTATAGCTTCTTAATCTATAACGGTCTAGGGTCAGCGATATTATTGATCGTATTCATCATCCTTTATATGAAGGCAGGAACGATGAATTTTACAGGCTTATCCGCATACTTAAGCCAATCACCAGAAATGCTCGAACGGTTATATATGGGGGAGGACTTCCGGCTCGGACTCCTGATTGCTTTGCTCGTTGCATTAGGAGTCAAATTACCGATTGTACCGCTACACTCGTGGATGCTACAAGTACACGTGCAAGCACCTCCTCCAATTGTCATGATCCACTCAGGTATTTTGCTGAAGATCGGGGCATACGGACTATTACAATTCGGGGTTGGCTTCTTCCCAGGTGAATTTGAGAAAATCGCCTTCTGGATTGCCTTACTCGGCGTGATTAATCTGTTATATGGGGCGTTTATCGCATTCGTACAAATCGATTTTAAAAAGGTACTTGCTTACTCAAGTGTTTCCCATATGGGGATCGTGCTCATTGGGATTGCAAGTTTGACCGAAGCAGGTACACAAGGGGCGATGTTTCAAGTCGTCTCACACGGATTAATATCTGCGCTGTTATTCTTTATTGTCGGGTTGATCTACCAACGTACAGGCACATCGCTCATCACCCATCTAGGTGGCCTAGCGAAAGTGATGCCGATTACAGCAGGCTTTTTACTTGTCGGTGGATTAGCGTCACTTGGTTTACCTGGGATGTCCGGGTTCATTAGTGAATTCATGGCTTTCCTCGGCTTGTTCAAGACGATGCCTGTCTTAGCAGCGATCGGAACGCTTGGTATCATATTGACTGCTGTTTATATACTGCGCGCAGTCCTTACGATTACATTTGGGGAAACGAAACCGATGTTGATTTCAATTAAAGAAGCCCGATTTGTCGAATGGCTTCCGGCACTGATTTTGACTTTCTTCATTATATTAATTGGTGTTTACCCAGCGATCCTATCTGACATGTTGCACCTTACAATTGAAGCGATGACAGCAGGTAAGGGGGCGATGTCATGACTACGCAAAAATTACTGAGCTTTGACTGGGGAATGATGGCCCCTGAATTTACGATCCTGATTGTTGCAACGTTGCTGTCACTCATTGATTTGTTTATGCCGAACAAGGCAAGTCGCAAGCCGCTCGCACTGTTTGCAATTGCTGGTGTCGTAATCGCCATCGTGTTTGCAACGTTACAAATTGGTGATCCCACAGGTTCTATCCTCTTTGATACGTACCGGTTTGATGCATTTGCCTTAGCATTTAAATTATTGTTCCTGTTTGCCACTGGACTGATTTTGTTGCTAGCGATGGATTATAAAGGAGAAAAGAACTGGCAATATCGTGGTGAATTCTTTTACTTAATATTGACTGCTTTACTCGGTGCGATGATGATGGCATCAAGTGCAGATTTGATCACGCTATTTGTAGGGCTTGAACTACTCTCGATTTCGTCTTACATTTTAGCCGGAATTAGAAAGACAAATCTACATTCTAATGAAGCAGCTTTTAAATATGTCGTAAACGGCGGTATCGCCACTGCGATCACATTATTTGGGATGAGCTACGTATATGGATTGACTGGTACAACGAATCTTTATTCCATTGGCGAAGCGCTAACCGATCCAATCGTCGAACAAAACGGTTTCTTGCTACTGATCGCTTTTGTCATGCTATTCGTTGGTCTGTCCTTTAAAATCGCGGCAGCTCCTTTCCATATGTGGGCGCCAGATGTGTACCAAGGATCACCAACACCGATTACAGCTTTCTTAAGTGTCGTATCTAAGACTGCTGGATTCGTGTTAATCCTGAAAGTGTTCATTCTGAGCTTTCTTTCTGGTCAAGGCGGATGGCATACCACGATCCTTCTGGAGCTTCAGCCGTACATCGCGTTTATTGCAGGGATTACGATGATTGTCGGAAATGTTATTGCTCTCAGACAAAGGAACATTAAGCGCATGTTTGCGTACTCAAGTATTGCACACGCAGGTTATGTGCTCGTGCCGTTCGTATCATTATCACTACTCGTATTTAAAGCGACATGGTTCTATTTACTCGCCTATTTGTTAATGAACATTGGTGCATTTGCAGTGATCCAATTTATTTCAGAAAGAGATAAATCTGAAGATATCACTGCATTTTCCGGATTATATAAACGATCACCACTTGTAGCGGTTATGATGTCACTATTTATGATTTCCCTTGCCGGACTTCCATTTACCGCTGGTTTTATCGGGAAATTTGGAATTTTCATGAGTACGCTGAGCACCGGGCATTACGTTTTGGCCTCTGTCATGGTTACGACGACAGTTATCTCATACGTGTACTACTTTAATGTGCTAGTACAAATGTATTTCCGGAACGGTGTGGTCGATCGCATCCGACCATCGGTTGGGCTTCTACTCGTAATGGTCATCTGTACAGTCGGAACGCTAGCATTCGGTATCTATCCAAGTGCAGCCCTCGAATTCTTTCATAACGGATTCGACATGACCCAACTACTTGAAAAATAAACACCACGAGAAGGCACCCTATGATGATTAGGGTGCTTTTTCAATTCGGATTACTTTTCATATGGGAGGAAAGCAGTTATCCTAGGCAAATCGGAAATTTCAGTAGATAGACAAGTACAGGGGAAAATGATGTCGTATATTGCGTGGGAAATAACATTTTTGTAGGACGTTAGGATGAAAATGTAAAAGCATGTAATATACAGCAGGAAAAGTGTAAATCTTGTCGAAAAATATATAGAGCAATTGATGGAGGTACGTTTATGCAACCGTTTGGTCAGCAGTCACTGTTAAGCATTATAATCAATCTTGTTTTTCTAGCTGTATCCTGGTGGGCAATACAAGGATTGAACTTTGAAAAATTCATTAAAAGTGGAAAAGTCGTACAAGCAAGATTACTTATGATCCTGCTTACAATCGCGATCGCATCGTTGGTCAGTACATTTTTCTTGAATTATTTATCTTGGTCACTGCAACTTAAGTACTTATTTTACGTCTAAGTTATTAAAGGTATCGCAAGCATTTCATAAAACTGCGCATAACCTATACAATATGTCGGTTTATGACTACATCTTCCATGTATGAGACATTTGCTCAGGGTCCACAATGTAACTAAGGGAGAACTTTTATCTTAGTGGGCGAGAGGTGTGGGGAAGATGAAAAAGAAATTCATGATCATGAATTTAAGTTTGGTGATTTTGCTTGCATGTTTTTCAGGAGCTGAAGCGAAGCAACCTGTTATAAATGATACAGAACTTATCGACATTACCCGTGTAATGAAAGCCTCTGAAATTGCAATTCAAGAATGGTCTTTATACGGAAAAAGCAAAATTGGTTTTGTTTCAGATTTTAGTGGGTATGTATTGTTAGTAGAAAGCCTGCAGGCAAAAACACCAGATTTACGGTGGGATAGGGTTGTCGAAACCGACGAACATTGGGAAGTCCAGGGTTATACCAAAAATGCATACGGACTGACTGAAAAGGTTACCGTGTTCGCTTACCCCCACAAAAAACAGTATAAGACGTACATTATTTATGAACTTGAGGGAAAAACTTGGTCTCAAAAAGTTTGGGAAGCATTTAAACCGTCCTATAGTGACAAAGTCCGATTGCTGCTTGGAAATAATCCTACTATTTATACTTGTGTTATAGGTGGAATGGATGATATGATGGGTATTGTTTTGCGAAATTTAGCGAAACAACTCGTTCAGTCATTTGACGCAACGATCATCGAATCTTTAAATGAAGAGACATTTCTGTCCTTATCAGCATATACTGACGAATGGAAGCATTCCATTCGAACGAAACAACACGATATGAACTTGCAAATTGGACTTCGAAATGACGGAATAGGCGGAAAGACAACCATTACTATTGGAACACCGATTATAACGACTGAATATTAATATATAAATTGGACGCGGAGGGGAAATATCTTGGAAAAAATCATCGTCCGTGGTGGTAGGCGGTTAGAAGGCTCCGTAAAAGTTGAAGGAGCAAAAAACGCCGTATTGCCTGTCATCGCAGCATCGATTTTAGCAAGTAAAGGAACAAGCACTATTTCGGAGGTGCCTGCACTTGCCGATGTTTATACAATTCAAGAAGTATTACGCCATTTGAACATAGACGCTAATTACGCGAATAACCAAATCAAGGTTGATGCAACACGTACTTTGAAAACGGAAGCGCCGTTCGAATATGTACGAAAAATGAGAGCATCTTTCCTAGTGATGGGACCATTGCTAGCTAGAGTTGGAGTCGCAAGAATTGCATTACCTGGTGGTTGTGCAATTGGATCTCGACCGATTGATCAGCATCTTAAAGGCTTTGAAGCTATGGGAGCTGAAGTGAAAATCGGAAACGGATTTATTGAAGCGAAGAAAGAAGGACGCCTACAAGGAGCTAAGATCTATTTAGACTTCCCAAGTGTAGGTGCAACTGAAAACATCATGATGGCTGCAGCATTAGCTGAAGGCACAAGTATTATTGAAAACGTAGCAAAAGAACCTGAAATCGAATGTCTTGCAAATTACTTAAACGCAATGGGCGCGAAAGTTTATGGAGCAGGAACTGGCACACTTCGAATTGAAGGTGTTGAAGAGATGCACGGTGCTAACCACCAAGTTATTGCCGACCGCATTGAAGCTGGTACATTTATGGTCGCAGCTGCTATTACTGGCGGTGACGTTACGATTACAAATGCGCAACAGGAGCATTTAAGACCACTCGTTGCTAAGCTTGAAGAAATGGGTGTTTCAATCACTGATACAAGTGAAGGTGTTCGCATTATCGGACCTGAAACATTGAAACCAGTTGACATCAAGACGATGCCACATCCAGGTTTCCCTACTGATCTTCAGTCACAAATGATGGCTTTACAATTAGCAGCAGAAGGCACAAGCGTTATTACGGAAACGGTTTTTGAAAATCGTTTCATGCACGTGGAAGAATTCCGTCGTATGAATGGTGATATTAAAATTGAAGGACGTTCAGCAGTAGTGAACGGACCAGCAAAGCTTCAAGGTGCAGAGGTAGCAGCAACTGACCTCCGTGCAGGAGCAGCATTGATTTTAGCGGGATTAATTGCCGATGGCTACACACGTGTCACTGAATTGAAGCATTTAGATCGCGGATACGTTAATTTCTCTGGTAAATTAGCCGCACTAGGTGCAGACGTTGAACGTGTGAACGAAGAAACTGAAGAAATCACAAATGAACAAAACGACCAAACATTGAACGCAAAGCCTAATATGGCATAATATATTTAGATTTATCATGTGAAACCGTCACCCAAACACTAGGTGACGGTTTTTTCGTTTTTACATGCGGTGAGGGAGAAGTGGTTCGATTAAACTGACTCAGTCTGAAATAAAAAAAGGTTTAGCAGTGTTATTCTTTGGGACATGCTGTTTGTGAGGTTTTAGAGGCTGAAATCTGTTGGTCACCGGTTCTAAATGGTTGTCCTAGCCCATAAGCTATACTATAAACCGTCATATTTTGGAGGATTGCTTATGAAGTCTAATCGAAACAGGATGCCCTACTACATTCTTATTATTGGTTTACTCGCACTTATACTTCTACTGCCTGCAATGATTGTCTTGCCTTTCGATGACAAAGCCAAATTAATCGCTCAACCTACACAGTCCGACACCGTTATTCCAGATGAGCCGATTGTTTTAAATTCCGAAGTCGATGTTTCTGTATATAAAACAGAAGCAAAAGCCATTGAGACACTCCCACTAGAAGATTACGTTGTTGGGGTTGTCGCATCAGAAATGTCAACGGATTTTGAAATGGAAGCACTAAAGGCTCAAGCACTGACGGCAAGAACGTACATCATTAAAATGCTGTTGAGTCAAACGGATTTGAATCTCCCTGAAGGAGCAGATGTAACAGACACAGTCCTACACCAAGTTTTTCAAAGTGATGCGCACTTAAAGAAAGCATGGGGAAAAGACTACGAATATAAAATCAACAAGATCAGAAAAGCCGTAAAAGAAACAGAAGGTAAGATTCTCACATTTGAAGGAAAGCCAATCGAGGCATTATTTTTCTCGACAAGTAACGGTCATACACAAAACTCTGAAGATTACTATCCAAGCTCTTTCCCTTATTTACGCAGTGTAGAAAGCCCTTGGGATAAGGACTCACCGAAATATTATTATCAACAAAAATTTTCCGTTGAGGAAGTAGAATCAAAGCTTAAGGTAAAACTGACTGGTGATGGTGAAGTTGGTAAGGTCCTCAAACGCACATCCGGTAACTATGTGGATGAAATCGATATTAACGGAAAAAAGATGACCGGCCGGGAAATCCGAGTCAATCTCAACTTGAAATCATCTGACTTTACAATCTTGAAAAAGGACGACCAAGTAATCGTCCAAACACGTGGCTACGGACACGGCGTCGGTATGAGCCAATACGGCGCAAATGGCATGGCTCAAGAAGGTGAAGACTACAAACAAATCGTCAAGCACTACTATAACGGTGTTGAAATTACCGACACCAAAGCATACACAGCGAAACTAACTGCACAAAAATAAGACAAATAACTGAAATATTAAATGGGCTTAGAGGAGATTTTCCTCTAAGCCTTTCTGATGTAATTGCCTATTTTAAAGCGTTAAAGAAGCGGCTTCCAGCCTAGCAACTCGTTACTTTCCCCTGTTTGTCGAAATATTATTCAGAAAAAATTTCAGCCGATGTATATAATTTGAAAAAAGTGCCGACAATGTTGCTGAGGTGATGTTAAATGAGAGAAGAAGAAAAACAAAAATCAGTTAATCCTCTTAAGGCAAAGTGGTACAAAAAGAAGCGTTGGGTTTATCCAGCAGTATATCTTGGGTTTGCAGCAGTAATTCTAGCATCTGTTCTTTGGTATCAAAACTCGATTGGGGACAAGCTAAATGAAGAAGCCGATCCAATCGGATATGATGAAAGAGATTCAGTTCCTGTAATTGCTGATGCAGAAGTGTTCAAGTCTCCAGTCGATGACAAAGCTGTACAAGTACAAAAGAAGTACTATGACAGTGAAGCATCAGAAGCAGCACAAGAAGCAGCTCTCGTATTCTATAATAATACCTACTTCCAGAATAAAGGACTCAACTATGCTACCGAGAGCGGTGAGCCATTTGAAGTGAAAGCGAGCTTAAGCGGTAAAGTTGTGAAAGCAACACAAGAACCACTTCTTGGATATGTTGTTCACATCGAGCATGACAATGGTGTTATGACACATTACTCTAGTCTTGCAGACTTACAAGTGGAAAAAGGCGATACTGTAAAACAAGGAGATGTTCTAGGTAATGCTGGAATGAATCTTCTGGATAAGGAATCTAAGGTGCATGCACACTTTGAAGTACGTAAGGATGGCTTAGCAGTTAATCCTGAAGAATACTTCAACAAGTCAGTCACTGACGTTCCTGATCAAAAGCAGGATGCTAACAAAACGAACACAGATGCAACAGATGCTGAGGAAAACGCTGATGTTGACCCAGCTGAAAAAAATGATGCAAACGAAACTCAAAACGACGACGCTTCGCCTAATGAGAACTCAACTGAGGATGAAGACAAGTCTGGCGCATAAACTCAACCCGCGTCAGATTAAAATCAACTTACAAAGCTCTGGACAAAGTCCAGGGCTTTTCTTTTGGTTCTCTTTCTATCCGCGGTAGAGATCAATTGGGAATACGGCGGACAGAAAGGGGTGGTTACTATCCGCGGTAGCGGTCAAACGGGCATACGGCGGACAGAAAGAGGTGCTTACTATCCGCGGTAGCGGTCAAACGGGCATACGGCGGACAGAAAGGGGTGCTTACTATCCGCGGTAGCGGTCAAACGAGCATACGGCGGACAGAAAGAGGTGCTTACTATCCGCGGTAGCGGTCAAACGAGCATACGGCGGACAGAAAGGGGTGCTTTCTATCCGCGGTAGAGGTCAAACCGGAAAACGGCGGACAGAAAGAGGTGCTTACTATCCGCGGTAGCGGTCAAACGAGCATACGGCGGACAGAAAATGAATTTCCGGACACTCCACGCCTTGTGCTTAACTCCTCAATAATGAACGCTAATTTTAAAGAAGGTGTCAGTAGGGGGTGTCGAGAATTATGTGGGTATAGTAAGGAGGGAGACTTGATGTACACAGGTAAAATTCCAAAAGATTTAGTCGCAACGTTTTCTATTGTTGGTTATGATCCTGAAACGGAAGAGATCGGTATTGCTGTCCAGTCCAAGTTTATCGGAGTGGGGTCAGTCGTCCCTTGGGCAAAGGCGGGGGTTGGAGCAGTAGCGACCCAGTCATTTGCGAACACGTCTTATGGACCAAAAGGCCTCGAGCATATGGCTTCTGGAAAATCCGCTGAAGAAACAATGAGACTATTAACCGAAAAGGATCGTGAACGGGAGCTTCGTCAAGTTGGTATTGTCGATGCGAAAGGAAATGCCGCAACGTTTACTGGATCGGAGTGTTATGATTGGGCTGGTGGATTAACAGGGAAAAACTTTGCGGCCCAAGGGAACATTCTCGTCAATCAAGATACCGTCACGCAAATGGGTTCAACATTTGAAACGACTGATGGAACACTCGCCGAGCGTCTACTAACAGCCCTCAACGCTGGTCAGCAGGCTGGAGGAGACAGCAGAGGAAAGCAGTCGGCAGCGCTTTTAATCGTTAAAGAGAAAGGCGGATACGGTGGATTCAATGACAGAGCGATCGACCTCCGAGTAGATGATCACCATGAACCGATCATGGAATTGATTCGACTACACGAATTGCATCAGCTTTATTTTTCACGATCAAAAGAGCAGAATGTTGTAAAAATTGATGGCGAGATATTCAGTGAGCTCACCTTTCAGCTTGAGCGGCTCGGCTTTGTTGAACGAAGTGATGAGCATAGTGAAGAAGCGGTGCTTGATGCCCTCCGTGTACTCATTCACCAAGAGAACTTCGAAGAACGCGAGCAAAAGCGAGGCTACATTGATCTAGAAATTCTTGAATTCTTGAAAAAGCATTAATTCTACACACCAAAAAAGCGTGAGGGCGATCATTCAGCCCCTACGCTTTCTTTACTTCACCGGAATATTTTCTTCAATCGCATGTACACTCACTTTTACATCGAGGTTTTGCATGCCACCTTGATAGACGCCTTTCAGTGGGACGATGTCTGAGTAATCTCGTCCGACTGCGATTCGGATGTGCTGATCTTTTGCTACAATATTGTTCGTAGGATCGAATCCGACCCATCCAGCTGTCGGGAGCTTGACCTCAACCCAAGCGTGTGTAGCTGCATCTCCTCGCATAGCGGAATTTTCTCCGATATATAAATATCCACTTACATAACGCGCTGGAATACCTCTATAGCGGCACAGCGCTAGCATCAGATGTGTATAGTCCTGACAGACCCCAACCTTATTCTCTAATGCTTCAGCTGCAGTCGTGTTCACTGTAGTCGTTCCTGGCTCATACGTGAACGTTTCGTAAATGTATTGATTCACTAATTTTACATAATCGAACGGGTTTGTTGATTCCTCCCAAAGTGGTGTGGTCACTTCCTTACACACTTCAGCAGGTAAACTCGTATAATTTGTCGCCATCAAATATTCTGCATACTGATGTCTGAACGAGCTAGAAAACATCGCATCATTCATCTGAGAACTGAAGGAAATCGCATCCTTGAATGCATAAGGGTCGATCATTACCTCAGAGGTTGTTTCTAACATCAACTCCGTATGTTCTTCCCAAGCATAGAACGTCTCCACGTGGTTACCCCAATAGTCGTAATGAACATATGATGGGGCCGCTGGCGTAATGATTTTCTCGAATGACATGCAATCCTGCTTCAGATCATCAATCGGCTTCAAGCGGAACTGGTTAATGCTATGACTTACTGGTTGTTCGTAAGTGTAGTGTGTATGCTGGGTGATCTTATATCTCATACACCAACTTCCCCTAAATAGTAGGTTTTGTTGATTAAGCGACCAAGCTTGAAGCAGTTCGACTGGAATTCCTGTAAAAATTGATGAATATCATCGGTCATGACATCAATCACGGTCATCGTCTGGAAGCTGTGCCTCATTTTTGCAATCAACTCTAGAAGCTCCTCTGAATAGTGCTCAATTTTTCCTTGTTCAAGCTTCTGAAAGACTTGATACACCTGATCCACGCAATATCGAATCGACCTCGGGAAAGACTCATCAAATAACAAAAATTCAATGACCCGCTCTCCAGTAATGAATGGATGATGCTTTTTCAAGTAAGCCTCATGCCCACTGACGGATTGAAGCACTGCAAACCAATGCCGATATAGCGAAGGGTCGTTATGTTCAGGATCTTCTGAGCGGTAATAATAAATATTCAAAATCCGAGACGTCTTTTCGGCACGCTCAATGAACTTCGCCATTTTGATAAAAAGGTAAGCTTCATCAAATGAAAGTGTCGCTTCAACCATGCCTTGGAACAATGCCGATTGTCTAATGATCATTTGATAAAAATCATCAATCGTTTCAGGCGACCAATTTTCATGTTTATACTGTTTAACCTCCCAATAGAAGGCGTTGATCATTTCCCATAGCTCTTGAGGGATGATTTCGCGAATCGCACGCGCATCTTCTCGGGCTAATTTTACACAATTTAAAATCGAATTTGCATTCTCACTCGAAAAGGACATGAAATCCATAACAGACTTTGCATCATACCGATCAAATTGTTTTTCGAAATCTTCATTTGCCCCTACGATCGAAACGAGTTCATCCCAGTGATTTTCTTTATGCTCAATACTGCCAATCAGACGTACAGAAATTAGGCGGGCCGTATTCTCGGCACGCTCAATATTACGTGACATCCAATAAAGTGAATTCGATACTCTACTTAGCATGCTTGTCCCTCCTCATTATTCGGTCATCACCCATGTGTCTTTGCCGCCGCCTCCTTGTGAAGAATTGACGACCATAGAACCTTCCTTTAATGCAACCCTTGTCAATCCGCCTGGAAAGACATGTGGCTTCTCACCATTAAAGATGTAGGCGCGAAGGTCAATGTGACAGCCCGAAAATTTTTCCCCTCTAAAGACAGGAAGGCGGGACAACTTGATCATCGGTTGGGCAATGTAGTTGTTCGGATTTTTCTCAATTTGCACGCGGTAGGCATCGCGTTCTTCTTGTGAAGCATGTGGACCAATTAACAGGTTGTATCCACCCGAACCATCTGTTTGCTTCACGACAAGTTTATCTAAGTTTTCAAGGACATAGTTTCGCTGTTCTTCATCACGCAAAAAGTATGTCTCTACATTCTTAATCATCGGTTCTTCCCCGAGGTAGTAGCGGATCATGTTCGGCACATAATGATAGATCGCCTTATCATCAGCAACCCCGTTTCCAATACCGTTGCTGATCGTTACGTTTCCAGCACGATAAGCATCTATGAGACCCGGGACACCAAGCATTGAATCTGGACGGAATTCTAGTGGATCAAGGAAATCATCATCAATACGTCTGTAAATGACGTCCACCCGTTTCAATCCACGTGTCGTTTTCATATAGACGACCCGATCTCGAATGAGTAAATCCCGACCTTCAACTAACTCGATGCCTAACTGTTGAGCTATGAAACTATGATCAAAATAAGCAGAGTTATAAATCCCTGGTGTGAGGAGTACAATGTTAGGGTTACTTACCCCGTTTGGAGCAATGGAGGATAGTGCTTCATGTATGTGAGTAAACTGGTTTTCGAGAGACTGAACTTCATAGTCATGGAAAAAGTCAGAGAAAATGTGCCGCATGACGTAACGGTTTTGGAACACATAGGAAAGTCCTGACGGATTCCGTAAATTATCCTCAAGGACACGGAATTCTCCGTTGTCATCCTTTACAAGATCGATCCCAGCCATAAAGATGTGATTCCGGCGTGGAACTTTGATTTTCGCAACTTGAGGATAGAAGTGGTTACATGTGACGACGAGTTCGCGAGGGATGAGCCCGTCCTTTAAGATTTGCTGGTCATTGTATATATCATCTAGAAAGAGATTCAATGCTTTAACCCTCTGGATCAATCCTTCTTCAAGCTTCTTCCATTCATCCTTCGGGATAATGTTAGGCACGAAGTCGAAAGGGATCGTTCGCTCAGAGCCTTGATTATCGTTGTAGACAGTAAACGTAATGCCCTGTCTGAGGAAATTTTGTTGAGCAGCTTCATGACGTGTCTTCAATTCTTCATCGGGAAGGTCCGACAATCGATCATAAAGTGTTTGATAATGACTACGCGGCCTTCCGATTTCCTGGAGCATCTCATCAAAGAAAGATTCTATTTCATATGTCTTAAACATTCAATGGCCCCTTCCCATTAATATTATTTAGAAAATTCTAACACTTTCAGCGTACACTATTGGATTCCCCATATCAAGACAATAAAACCACTAATACTGTCGAAAAGTCCTAGAAATCAAAATATTTCCTCATACACTGTCAGGTGGACTAGAGTGCATGACAATCATGAATCGTGACCGTAGCTGATTGTCCAAATTTTTACCAACATCATTTACAAGCTTTTTTAGGAAAATAATCATGATTGGAATAATAAAAAGTCAGATACTTCAGAAAATAAACTTTTCGATGTAAGGTCACAAATCGTGTTGATCAATGATCATAAACCCATGTGGGACTTGGGTTTTAGAATGCTCCTTTTAAACAACCAAAACAACCTTCCAATAAAAAGTAAACAAATTCCCTTGTCCCACTTGACTTTTAGGTATATAACCTCATTCCTAATAATAAAATGTTACAAAACGAACATTAGGGGAACGCGATGAGAAGTCTAAGTACAGCTGCGTGCGAGCTTAGCAGGTCATTCATTCTTAGGGGGAAATGACAATTAAACATTTCGCAGCCTAGATATTGAAGTCTCATATCGCACCTCTTACATCCAATTTAGGGAGGCGAGTGGTGTGCACGATTACATCAAAGAACGAACCATCAAGATAGGCAGGTATATCGTGGAGACAAGAAAAACCGTTCGTATGATCGCGAAAGAATTCGGTGTTTCTAAAAGTACTGTCCACAAAGATTTAACGGAACGATTACCTGAAATTAACCCGGAGCTAGCCAACAGTGTAAAGGAGATCTTAGAGTACCATAAATCGGTACGACATCTTAGAGGTGGAGAGGCAACCCGGGAAAAATACAAAAAATCGACCGAAAAGGTGGTCAATTAATTTCTGGGTAGTGATTAGGTACTATTTTTTGACAAATTATACCCCTATTCAACACAAACTATGGTAAACTATAATAATGGATGAACTACATAAATTTAACAATTCGATCTAACAATAGAACTAGTCTGATATAGGGGGATTTACCAGATGTTTTCAAGGGATGTTGGAATTGATCTGGGTACGGCGAATGTACTCATTTACGTGAAAGGACGGGGGATTGTCCTTGATGAGCCATCCGTCGTAGCTATTGATAAAAATACGGACCGCGTAATAGAAGTTGGAGAAGAAGCACGTAGAATGGTCGGCCGAACGCCAGGAAATATCGTTGCGACTAGACCTTTGAAGGATGGCGTCATCGCTGACTTTGAAGGAACAGAAGCCATGCTTAGATATTTTCTAGAAAAGATCAACGTGAGGGGATTAGTCTCAAAGCCGAGGATCTTAATTTGTACGCCGACGAACATTACTACGGTCGAACAAAAGGCAATACGTGAAGCTGCTCAGAAAAGTGGAGGCAAATATGTCATTCTTGAAGAGGAGCCGAAAGTTGCTGCAATTGGTGCGGGCATGGATATATTCCAGCCGTATGGAAATATGGTCGTTGATATAGGCGGTGGAACAACTGATGTTGCCGTGCTTTCCATGGGCGATATCGTCACCGCCTCTTCGATTAAAGTTGCAGGGGACAAGTTCGACCAAGACATTTTACAATACATTAAGCAGAAGTATAAGTTGTTAATCGGTGAACGTACTTCTGAAAGCATTAAGATGCAAGTAGCAACCGTATTCCCTGGTTCTCGAAATGAAGAGATGGACATTCGTGGTCGGGACATGGTAAGCGGTCTCCCGCGTAATATTACGATCCGTTCTTCAGAGATAGAAGAAGCACTTCAAGAATCGATTTACTCGGTTGTCATGACGGCGAAAAGCGTTCTTGAAAAAACGCCGCCTGAACTTTCAGCAGATATTATTGATCGCGGCATTATCCTAACGGGTGGTGGTGCGCTTATGCACGGTATTGCTGAACTTTTCTCAGAAGAATTGAAAGTACCTGTCCACGTAGCCGACGAGCCGATGACGTGTGTCGCTAGAGGAACAGGATTAATGCTAGAACACATTGATAAGTTACCAAAACAGAAGTTATCATAAATATATGAATTGAATCTATCAAATAGAACAATCGTGGACAAGCTTTTAAGAGGATGTTCAAACAGTACGGTTATTAATAGATTTTAGAATTTTGATTGAAGACGTGGGTACGAGACTCCTGCGGGAAAAGCGGGTCAGGGGAGACCCCGCATAAGGGATTTATGATCTTCGTCTAACAATTAGGACGTTCGACTAAGTGCAGCCACGTCCTGTGGTGAACGGCGAAACTAGTACATCCTTTGTGCAAGTAGGGGGCTCCCGAACCGCCCGCGGAAAGCGAGTACCCAAAGCGAAAATCAACAAGCCCAATGTAAAAAACATAGGAGGAGAGCAGCATGTTTCGAGGATTTTACACAGCAGCTTCCGGAATGATTGCCCAGCAAAGACGTCAGGACTTGTTAACGAACAATCTAGCAAATGTGAATACGCCAGGATACAAGGCAGATCAAGCTTCACTTCGGGCTTTTCCGCAAATGCTGATGAGTCGATTAGGTGAGACGAACATGGGAGACCATTCAGTCCCTACTAAAAAGCAGCTAGGAACGCTTGCAACTGCCGTTTATATGCAAGAAGCCTTGCCGAAGTTTAAACAAGGGGACATTCAGGAAACTGGAAATCGCTTAGATGTTGCTCTACTCCAAGGTGCTGTACCTACAGATGAAGAAACCGGAACGCAAGGTGCTCTCTTTTTTACCGTACAAAATGAAGCGGGAGACCTCCGAATGACCCGGAATGGAAATTTTTCTGTTGATGCGAACGGCAATCTCGTTACATCTAATGGGGACTTTGTACTCGATACAAATGGAAACAGGATTGTAGTTGGAGGATCCGATTTTGAAATGGATTCAAATGGCTTCATACCTCAGGCTAATGCACAAGTGAACGTTGCTTTAGTTGAGAATCCTAATTTACTAGAAAAAGAAGGCAACGGACTTTTCAGATTGGAAGAAGAGGCTGGATTCGGTAGCGCGATAGGAAACCCCGATGTTTCCTACCAACTGAAGCAAGGTTTCGTAGAACGCTCCAACGTTGATGTAGAGCAGACGACGGTTGAAATGTTGAACGCTTACCGAACTTTTGAAGCGAACCAGAAAGTTTTGCAAGCGTATGATCGGACGATGGAAAAATCATCTAATGAAATTGGACGCTTAGGCTAAAACATATGGACTTCAAGGAGGTAGAATAATGAATCGATCGATGATTACTGCATCTGTTTCAATGGGGCAGCTCCAAAGACAGTTAGACACGATTTCAAATAACTTATCGAACAGTAATACATATGGATACAAACGACGTAACGTACAATTTTCTGATTTGCTCACACAAGAAATGAATAACCAACCTAATCAGAATAAAGAAGTAGGTAGGTTAACGCCTAACAACATCCGATTAGGGAATGGTGCTAGAGTAACGGGAACGGTACTACGAATGGAACAAGGTACAGTTGTAGATACCGGTCGTTCGTTGGATATTGCGCTATTAAACCCGAATATGATGTTCCAAGTGCGAAAAACTCTTGAAAATGGTGAGGAAATCGTTGAATATACTAGAGAGGGGTCTTTTTACGTAACACCAGTAGAAGGAAACCCGAATGAATTGCAAATGACTGCCGCCAATGGAGATCGCTTAGTTGGAGAAAATGGACCGATCACCGTACCAGCAGGATTTAGCTCGATAAACATCGGATCAGATGGAGCGGTTCAGGTGACAATGCCAGACCAAACGATCGTAAATGCAGGCAGACTTTCGTTAGTAGAAGTGACGAGACCGCAACTACTAGAATCGACTGGAGATAACCGTTATCGCGTTGAGCCTGGCACTCAGCTTGATCAGGCGCTTATTCGAGTCCAAGGTAGAGACGGCTTCATACAGCAAGGTGCATTGGAACAATCCAATGTTGATGTTTCTCACGAAATGACACAGCTCTTAACCACACAACGCTCTTATCAGATGAACGCTAAGGCCGTTACAATGGCTGATCAAATGATGGGACTTGTGAATTCGATACGATAAGTAGGATGAATAAGGAGTTATTATGGTTCAGAATAATTCAGGTTCCAACGGACAATCGACATCAAGAGAACAATATAAAGCGAGTAAGAAAAAAGCGGATGCCCCTTCTAGAGAAGAGATGAAGAACGAAGAGAGCCTAAAGCTTCGTGTGCGTGTCATCCCAATTTGGCTACGCCTTATTATCATTGTTCTCATTTTCATTCTCTGTCTCGCTGCAGGACTCGCAATCGGCTTCAGCGTCATCGGAGACGGAAACGTGAAAGACGCCTTCAGCAAAGACACATGGCAACATATTGTAGATTTAGTTAAAAAGGAAAACTGATCCATTCTATAAACCCAGATGTACCCTAAATTTAGCGTACATCTGGGTTTTCTATTGGGGTCAGAGCTTGTTCCTCACAATGTACATAAGCGAATCCCTACAACTGTTTAGAAAGGGCAAAGATTTGATCCGAAAAGACCGTCAAATCATAGGAAAACAAATAAGAATTTAATTTATACTATGAATCAGACCGTTATAGAAATCATTTACATTTATGTGTATTATAAACAAGTGCTGACTTAGAACGTTGACATTAACAGTTAAGCTAATAGGGGAGTGATAATGTGAAGATAAAAGATATTTTCTACTTTGTTTTATTAATAGCATTATTTTTTGTGTTATTGTACATTGGGCTACAATTAAAGGAACAAGTTAAATATTTAAATGAAATTTCTAATTTGTTAGAGCATATAGAGAGAGACATTTATACTGAATAGTAAAGCACCATCAATTGAAAGGGTTTTTATACATAAATACACTTTGTTTAGAAATTATGTTCAGTTATGTTCATATGAAAAATCACCTACAGGTACTTCATATCAATTTCTTCTCCAACAATGAATTATGCTATCATTAGGAAAAAGAGTTAACTATAGGAGGATACATATATGTTGAATATTGATGAAATTAAGGAAATTATTCCGCACCGTTATCCATTTTTACTTGTGGATCAAATTACTGAAGTAGAAGAGGGTAAGCGAGCAATCGGACTGAAGAATGTCTCTGCAAATGAGGAGTTTTTCAACGGACATTTTCCTGAATACCCTGTTATGCCTGGTGTTCTAATCGTAGAAGCGCTCGCTCAAGTTGGTGCAGTTGCGTTATTGATAAAAGAAGAAAATCGCGGACGTCTTGCATTCTTTGCAGGTATTGACAGCTGCCGTTTTAAAAGACAAGTACGCCCAGGAGACCAGCTACGCCTAGAAGTCGAACTGACACGCGTTCGCGGATCGATGGGTAAAGGGAAAGCTGTTGCAACAGTCGATGGAGAAGTAGCTTGTGAAGCGGAAATTATGTTTGCGTTAGGTAAAAAAGAAGACGCATAAGCGAGTCGAGGGGGAATTGGAGTTGAAGATTTGGGATATATCGCAGCCATTGAAGGATGGCGTTCCGACTTGGCCGGGTGATACGCCATTTACGTTCAAGCTCAACTGGACAAAAGAGGAAACAGGCTCTGTAAATGTCGGTAACCTCAGCTTAAGTACACATACCGGAACGCATGTAGATGCGCCGTACCATTTTGATGACGATGGAAAAAGAATGCTCGATCTACAACCAGAACTCTATGTTGGTGATGCGCTCGTCGTCCATTTGGAAAACAGGGAGTCGATTACACCTGATGACCTCAAAGGCTATGATTTAAGTAATGTGGAGCGGTTGTTGATCAAGACAAGTTCTTGGAAAGACCGCAGTCAATTTCCTGAGTCTATTACGTATCTCTCACCAGAATTAGCGCCATTTTTAAAAGAAAATGGGATTAGACTCATCGGAGTGGACGTACCATCTGTTGATCAACTCGATTCAAAAGATTTGGCGTCCCATCACAGTCTACTGAATCACGATATCCATATTCTCGAAAGTGTCATACTAGATGAGGTTGAAGAGGGTGTCTATGAACTCATCGCTCTGCCTCTTCCGTTAGCAGATTCGGATGCAAGCCCTGTTCGAGCTATTTTAAGACGTTGATTGTTAAGCCAGTATGAATGTGAAGTAAACTTGGTAATGAATGTATATACATTCGGTAAATCCTAACAAATTTCACGAAAAATCTACTATAGTGAAATTAGCCGGAAACAAGCCGGTAATTTTGCGACATAAGGAGTGGATTGAACGTGAAAAAAAGTTTTCTCGCTAAACTAGGCTCTGCACTACTCGCAATCATGTTAATTACAGCTTGTAATGGAACTGAAGATGAACCCGCTAATGAAGAACCTTCATCAGAAGAGCAAGAAACAAACACCGATGACAGTGGCACTTCTAAGGAAGATAGCGAAACATCCACTGAAGACGGTGAATCATCTGAAGAGGGATCTTGATTATATTTTAAAAAATTTAATAGTAGGCACCACACCTACCCTACCCTCACATTGGAGCTGCTAACTGCAGCTCTCTTTTTTTGCTAGTAAGGATTATCCTTACAGCATAGTACTTTTTAACCAACAATAATGATTAAAAGGTACTATGAATTTTCTGAAAAAACAGGTCTATTGGACTTCGAGAATGTTGTCGAATTGTTGTATACTTAAAACTATTAACAAGCAGATAATGGCAAAACTATCGAAAGGTAGTGGCGCAAAACTATAGGGACTAAGGGTGTTTCACCTATGTCAGCCAGTTGCCTGAGGACCCGTCATACATAAGAAAGTACGCAATACAAGGACTCCTAGGCATATTACAAGGTTGCAAGTTGCAACCTTCGTAATCTGCTTTTTTTATGCAAAAAATACTGAAGGGATGAGGTCAATGATGAAGAAATGGATTGCGATGTTAAGTGCGGCATCTTTACTTTTGTTTGGTGCTACTCCAGCTGCATTTGCAAACACAGATGCTCCAAAAGTAGAGTTATCAGATGAAACGTCGAGCCAAGAAGAAGCAACCGAAGAGGAAACATCTTCAGAGGAAAATGAGGAATCTATTACTGAAGAAGAAAATGAAGAAGAATCAGAAGAAGGCTCAGAAGAAGAATCTGAAAATGAATCAGAGGAAGAAGTAGAAGAACCTTCACTAGTTCCTGGGGATTTCTTTTATTTCGTAAAAACAATGATTGAAAATGTACGCCTTGCGGTTGCGTCAGACGATTATGAAAAGGCACAAGTTTTAGCTGATATTGCATCTAACCGTATTGCAGAAGCGAATGCTCTCTTTGCTGCAGGTGAGACTGAGTTAGCGGAGAAAACGCTTGAAGAAGCGATTAAAGCCCAAGAGGAAGCGTTTAATAAGTCTGAAGAAAAAGAAGAAGCTTCAGATGAAGAAGGTAAAGAAGATGAGGATGGAAATGTTGACGGATCTGAAGGTGAGTCGACTTCTGGAGAAGGTGAGCCTGGTGACGATGAAACCGACGAAGACTCTGAAATGGATGAACTGCGCGCGAAGTTGTCCAACAACATTGACGCACTCTTATTAGCTCTTGGAAACGTTGAGAATCCTCAAGCACAAGAGTCTCTAATGAAAAATATCCAAAAGGCATTCGCAAAGCTAGATAAGAAAATTGCGAAGCTTGAAAAAAAGAAAAACAAAAAGGCTAAAGATGAAGATGAAGACGAAGAATCCGATGATGACGAGAAAGACTCGGATGATGATAGAGACACTGACGAAGATGAGTCCGACGATTCAGATTCTGACGCATCAGAGGATGATGAAGGAAATGAAGATGAAGAAGATGAGTCTGATGTAGCTCCAGTAAAGTCTGATAAAAAAGAAAAACATAAAAAAGAAAAAGCTAAAGAAAAACGAGAAAAAGCAAAAGAAAAGAAAGAAAAGCAAGAAGAAAAGCGCAATAAAAAGCATGACCGAGATGACGACGAAGACGAAGACGAAGATAAAGATGAAAATGATGAAAAAGAAAAGCGTAAAGATGATGAAGATAAAGAGCGTGAAGAAAAACGAAAGAAAGAAAAGAAAAAAGATCGTGACCGTGACGAAGATAAAGACGATGACGAAGACGATGATGAAAGAGACGAAGATGACGAAGATGAAGATGAAAAAGACGACGAAGACGATGAAAATGACGATGATTAATTCAATTGTAGAATAACAAAAAGGCTGTTCCTGATGGAGCAGCCTTTTTGTTGCCTCTCATCCATTATGTTAGACTAAATCTCAATCATCTCACAGAAAGGTTGTGTTTTTTTATGATGATAATAGGTATGTTAATCAGTTCTGTTTTGCTGTTTGGGATCATTTATTATGGTGTAAGAATGGGTATTGATAGCTCTGAAACGAGTAAGTATGTGAAAAAGATACACGACAAACTAGAAAAACAAGACGCTAAGAAATAAGAAGTTTTTCTCAAAACGTCAAATTGTTATCGGCGACGGTTTGCTTTTTTGGACTGTTTACAAATGTAGTTTTAACTCTTTGTGACCTTAACAAGTAAGGGATCCAAATTAAACATAAAAGTAGAGAGCCTGCTTGTTGTCTGTATGATTGGTTTTTGACATAATCCAATGTTTCAGCTGTAAGTGGGAGTGAGCCGAATATCCAATTCGTTATCAAACCATCTATAATGGCAAACACGGTCAAACCAACTAGGTAATAGATCATGAACTTTGGGAACAACGAATGCTTTGTAAACAACAGCCATAGCGCTGCAACAGATAATCCGATAAATCCAATGTCAACTGCAATATTCAGCCAGAAAGTTGGTTGGAACCATGCGTGATACAGTGGGTTTCCGGACTCTGTCAAAGAACTCCAAGCGGGCGTATGATATACGGTCCAATAACTTTGATAAAGAGAATAGAGACGAATGAGTGGAACCATCATAAGACCAACTGCCATAAGAATCAACCAACCACCAATTCCTTCATGCTTAGACCCCATTGAGATGCTCCTTCCTTTTTTCATAACCTTCTATCACTTAATAGGTGTTCGGTATACCTCATAATTCCCTAATTCTACAAATCCGAGCTTTCGTAAAACCGGTTCAGAGTTATCCTTGCGTGCTTGAGTAACGATATATTTAGCGCTGTTCAAACGAGCTAGCTCCATCCTTTTAGCTAATAGTGAACGATAAATACCTTGCTTCCGGTATTGCGGTATGACTCCAGAACCAGCTAAGTACATAGCGACTCCATCAGCACTAAACCGATATCCAGCATGACCTACAGGTTCGTCACCATCTAGCATAATGAGTAAACCGCCGCGACGGTTCTCATCTTTCACATAACTTAGTCTTTGTTTAACCAAATGTGCAATCGTCGCTTCATCATAATTCCAAATCTGAGCGCCTACTTCTACGTAATTTCGGACATCTTTTTCAGATTCAACCTCAATAACATCATACTCATCTTTATTTTTTCGACTGTTCTCATTTACAGGTAAAACCATTCCATAGTAAGTATCCTCATACGTAAAACCTTTATCTTGTAAGAATGAAGCAAGATGATCCGGCTTAGAATCTGGACCAATCCACCAGGAAAAAGCTTTTTCACCATAAAAAGAACGAACTTGATCGTATAAGCGCTCAACATTCTCATCAGTATCAAACTTCGCAACTTTATTTGAAAGGATGCTGTTAGACCCCTCCGTTTTATACATAAGGAGCTCATCTCGTTCCACAAACTCGACTGAATCAGGAACGCTCTCATAATCCCACATGACTCCCCGGACGTATTTCCATAAATGCTGTTTCATAATATGCCTCACCCTATATTTTCTATATGGGTAAGTACTTCCATGATGGACTGTAAAATCCTTTTAACAATGTAGTATTTCTTTAGGAAAAATATAGTAGAAATGATAGTATAGGATACAGTATTTGTCAGGGGGGATCTCAATTGCGAAAATTAGTATTTTTGATCATTTGTTTGATCGCGTTAGTTGGCTGTTCAGACAAACCGAAGCCAGAAACCACTTTCGAAAGTTATATGAAAGCTTGGGAGAAACAGGACTATGAAAAAATGTATAGTTACATAACTGAAGAAAAGAAAAAAGAATTCAGCAAAAAGGAGTTTACTGAGACATACACAACGAGCTACGAAGAAATAAAGATGAGTGACTTAGAAGTTACATACAAACTACCTAAAGAAGAGAAAGAATATGATGAAGAGGACAAACCATCATTTAATTATGTTGTCAAAATGGAAACGATCGCAGGTCCAATCGAAAGCTCCTATCAAACAGATCTTGTTTTTGAGAAAGGGGAAGAGGCTGACAAGTGGTCCATTAACTGGAATCCATCAAATGTTTTGGTAGGCATGAAAAAGGGTGACCAAGTTAAGGCAATCGTTTCGAAACCTGAACGCGCAGAAATTTTTGATGTGAATGGGGAAGGATTAGCTGTAAATGGTGTGATCCAAGAGGTAGGTCTTGTACCCGCCTGGATGAAGGAAGATGCAGAAGAAGTGAAGGAAAAGCTGGCAAAGTTAATTGATGTTCCAATAGAAAAAATCGACGCAAAGTTAAATCAATCATGGGTAAAACCAGATTCTTATGTTCCACTCGGAGCGGTTGCAGCTGACGATCACGACAAAATTGAAGCGATTCGTCCTTTGAATGGAACGAAATTTGTTGAGAAAAAAGCAAGAGTATACCCGCTAAAGTCTGCGGCTGCACATTTGACAGGATATGTGGATCTTATTACGAAAGAGCAGTTAGAAAAAAAGAAAGACAAAGGCTATAAAGCGAACGATGTAATTGGAAAATCAGGTCTAGAACTTATTTTCGAAGAAGAATTGAGAGGGGATCTTGGTGGTGAAATCGTCATTAAGGATGCTGAAGGGAATATTCGGGATATCCTTGCGAAACAAGAACCGGTGAAAGGTAAGGACATCACACTAACGGTTGATGCATCCATTCAATCCTTACTTTATAGCCAAATGCAAGGAGATGCTGGATCTGCTGCTGCCATACATCCAACTACTGGTGAAGTTCTCGCGCTCGTGAGTACACCCTCCTATGATCCGAACTTCGGCGTGACAGGTAATAAATACACGAGATTATCGGAGGACCCATTAAAACCGCTCACCAATAGGTTCACGAGCACATATGCACCAGGTTCTACCTTTAAACCGATCACCGCAGCAATTGGTGTGGAAACTGGCTTGATCAAACCAGCTGAAGAAAAACAAATTCCAGCGAACAACCGATGGCAAAAGGACAATTGGGGAGACCATTTTGTGACGCGTGTGAAAAGTCCAGATACAAAGGTGAACTTAGAAGATGCGCTCGTCCGCTCGGATAACATTTATTTTGCAAAGGCAATCCTAGATATCGGTGGAGATGCTTTTTTACGAGAATCGAAAAAGTTTGGATTTGATGAGAAAATTCCGTTTCCAATCGGTATTTCGAAATCCAAAATTACAAATGAAGGATTCAAAAGTGAAGGTCAACTCGCAGATACCGGTTATGGTCAAGGTCAAGTGGAGATGAGTTCACTTCATTTAGGGTTAACATATACTCCGTTTATCAATAACGGAGCTATGATTAAGCCAATCCTTTTTGCAGACGAAACCAAGTCTCAAACCTGGAAAGAGAATGTAATGACTGAAGAAACAGCGAAAACCATCACCAAGGATCTCGTTCAAGTCATTGAGAAACCTTATGGAACAGGACATGAACCCAAACTAGCCAACATAAAATTAGCAGGTAAAACGGGTACTGCTGAACTGAAGAAATCGAAAGAAGCGGAAGGGAAAGAGAACGGCTGGTTCGTTGCATGGAACACTGAAAATCCACAGCTTCTCATTTCAATGATGATCGAAGATGTAAAGGATAGAGAGGGTAGCCATTACGTAGTACCTAAAGTAAAGAAAGTATTTCAAGGCATGCTAGGTGGAAACGAATAGTTGTCGAAAGGAGTCTGCGGACTATAGTAGTTCTCCACCCGAATTCTGGTGAATGGCAGGAGTTTTTGTGATTACATCTTACTATTTTCCACAAGTAAGCTCCAAAGTTCCACAAGAGAGTCGCAAAGTTCCACATGTGAGCCCGAAAGTTCCACAAGGGAGTCGCAAAGTTCCACAAGCGGCCAGGAAAGTTCCACAAGTAAGCTCCAAAGTTCCCCAAGTGAACACAAAAGTTCCACGAGCGAACTGGATAGACCTAGAATTAGTCATAAAAACATGCCTTAATATGAAAAGGAGCGACCAAAACGGGTCGCTCCTCTCTGATTAATACTCATTAATGATCCCTTTTAGTTTGTTCTGCCATTTTTCGTCGTCCAAGATGATTTGGAAGGAGATACGGCGGTTCTTCTGAAGGGATTCATTTGTATTGCCTTCTTCAATCGGTTTGTACTCTGAATAACCAGTTGCCGCCACATATTGTGCGTATTTAGGCTCTTTAAACTTCGGGTTCACCTCAGCCATATATTTCACAACCGAAACCGCTCGTTCCGTCGATAAGGACCAGTTGTCATATGGAACGGAGTCGGTGTGACCTTCGATTAATATAATGTACAAGTATCTGCTCAGCTCTTGCTCGTCAATGATTTGAACGAGCGCATCCGAGAGCTGTCCGAGTACTTTTTTTCCAGAAGCACTAATATCGGCACTACCGGTATCGAATAAGATATTTCCTTCGATTGAGATCGTGTTGTTCGGACCGCGAATGATTTTATCCTTACCGACGTTTTCTTCTAATCGTTTTTCAATCAAATCCGATATGTGTTGTTTCACGTCTGCCACTTTAGCAAGCTCATGGCGGACTTCCGTCTGTTCGTAAGCGTTGTAAATGCTCTGGATATAGGCAATAATCGCGATGAATAGCATGACCAGAACCATCATCGCCATCATATCTGTGAAGGACGGCCAGAAATAGCCTTGAACACCTTCCTCGTCGTTTTTCCATCTTCTTTTTCTCATCGCGCTCACCGGTGATTCTGATCTTGAATTGTGATTCGGCGTGGTTGATCGTAAGGGTCGCGGTCATGGCGCGCATTTGCGGATTGAACCGTCGCATCTAACAAACGCTGTAGCACATGATAGACATCTCCGAAATATTGATGCGTCTGTTTAAATTCACGAGATAAGTTTTGATAGACGGAATCGAGGGCCCTAATCAGCTCACGCATCTCTTGGTCTTTACCAGGCTCTTGCCGGGATTGCCGTTCTCGTTCAAACATATAGCCAAGCTGATCTATAAAATCTCGTTTGAACGTTTCTATCGTCGAGTACCACGCTTTCTCTAAGTGTTGCACAGAACCGGCGAAGGTATCGTTCGCTCTCCCGTATTGCTCTGTTTTATCTTGATAACGGTGAAACCACTCATCGTTTTGCTGAGCCATTCTTCTTTCAAAGTCCTCCTGCTTCGTTTCGTACCGTGAAAGCACCGTCTCCACTCCACCAACGAGGGAACGGCCAAGTTCTTCCGTTTTCTTTTGCGAATCCTCAATCATCCGGTCAGAGTGTTTCATTACATGCTCCATCCGTTTTTGCCCCTGCTCTAACTGCTCGCTCGTTCTTTTATATTGTTTTTCAAATCCAGACACATGATCACCGAGTTTCGTCAGCCCTTTATCAACTGAATGCTGTACAGACTCAAGCTTCGTAATCGTATCGGAAAAACGATCGCCGAACATGACGAGTACATCTGAGCTCTGTTTAAACTGCTCCGTATGGTCACGTTGCGCTGACAAAATTCCTTTTACGTCATTCATGGCGTCCTCAAGCCCGGAAGTGAAGCCGATCATTTTTTCACTAAAATCACCGATGCTCTCTTGAAAGCTCTCTTGCACCTTCGAAACGAGCCGGTCTAAAAGACGTTCAAGTGAATCTTTCGGTTTTTCATTTTGTAGCTTTTCTTGAACAACGTGATCGAGCACACCTTCCGCCTCCGAAATGACCCGGTCTTGCAAATAGCTGAGAGACGTTCCACCCGTTAAAAATCCGGATTGTACGAGAGATAAAAGGAGTGAGCTTCCGATTCCGGCGATACTGGTCACAAAAGCAATGCTCATCCCACGAAACGGCTCAGAAATCGCTGTTACGATTGATGATACAGATAAGTTTGCGCCTCCTGGTTGATTACCAATTCCGACGAGTGTATCTTGCATCGCCATGATCGCTATGGTCAGACCGACAAAAGTTCCGAGTACACCTACAATAATCGCAAGGGAAGGGAGTCCGTGAATCAATCGGATGATGTTCCCAGTCGGAACCTTGAATATGCCGAGCACCCTTATCGGTTCTTTCATTAAATGTTTTTCAACCAATACAGGGCTGTTCACATTCGCAACACCCGATAGGTGGAAATTGCGATACTCCTCAATCGCGTTGTTCATCCATCTTGAACTTCTGCCAGCGTCGACCGTTGCCGAGTCAATGTGGCTGAGCTCTTTCAACCAATCTGTCAGTTTAATTCTTGCTTGCATATTGCCGATTATGCCAAACAACGTAATGAAACCGATAATCGCAATGACAATGACCGAGATGTTTTCCAAGCTGCATTCCCCCTTGTCTACTCTCAGTCTATGAACGAGCCTAGGAGAACTTGCCCACAAAAAGGGAAAACTTGAGAAAGCCAAGCGCAAGCGAAGGTTGGATTTTATTTGCAATGTGGAAATTGGAGCTGTTAGAAAGACAGAAAGATCTGGTTGCTACAAGTTACTAAACAAAAAATAAATACGAAACAACGAATTATGTTAAATTTTTCTTTGTTGATTATAGGTGAGGGTGCGAGACTCCAGCGGGAAAAGCGGGTCAGGAGAGACCCCGCACACTTATTAAGGATCTTCGACTAAATGCCACCACGTCCTGTGGTGAACGTCGAAGCCAGTACATCCTGTACAAGTGAGGAGGCTCCCGAACCGCCCGCGGAAAGCGAGTACCCTATAACGAAAATCAACAGTACCTCAATTAAATAAAAAACTCATTGTCAATGCGACAATGAGCGAGTTATGTATTTTAGTTTTTCATTTTGGTTTTTTGTATGTAATTCAGCTTCTCATCAAGCTGCTGACTAATCTTCACTATTAAAGGATCAGAGAAACTATCAAGTTGTTTACTATATTCATACATCAGCTTTTGCAAGGAATAAACTTCATCATTTTTATCAATCGCTACAGTTCTAGTTCTATTCATTTTTGAATCCCCCAATATGTCAGACATCTGTTTTTTCGTGTAGGAATTATTTTACATTATAGTCCAATCTTTGTAAATAGTTAAATAGTGTAATAGACCTGCTTTTTTAAAAGGTTGTATGGATGTTGTATGAGGACAATATCGTAGTTGTCAGACCTTTTAATGGTAAGAGAGGATGATCTTTCCTAACTTTTACAAATTGTTCATTCCACCTAAATGAAAGTCTAGTAAAGTAATAACTAGTGTATATAAAACAGCTTAAGGGAGGCTAATGATATGAAGCATCATTTACTCAAAAAATGGACAACTTTACTCGTCCTAGTCGCGATGCTTGCGGCGTTACTACCGACAGGAATGGCACAAGCGGCAACAACATCTATTACAGATGCAAAAACGATGACTGGACAAAATGTAACAGTAGAGGGCATCGTTACAGCTGATTTTACAAGCAGTAATCTATCAGCATACATACAAGATGACACAGCAGGGATCAATGTTTTTTCTTTTAACGAGAATTTAGTAGATTTACAGGAAGGTCAGCGCATACAAGTGACTGGAGAAATTAAGAGTTATAAAGGTCTCACAGAAATCGTACCAGGTACGGTCGAGATCCTTTCTAGTGGAAACGACATCCCGGCAGCGCAGAAAGTTGATCTTGCAACACTCTATAACGGTGATGCTGAACCATTAGAAGGATCACTTGTTCAGGTCAACGGGTATGTACAATCCGTTCCGACTAGCAATGCAGGTAGTGGTTACAACATTTCCTTTATTGATGATAGCTTACAAGGTACGACCATAAGAGTTGAGAATGCAACTGGCATTGACGTTTCAACGATACAAGAAGGCAAGTGGTACGATGTTACTGCAATTGTAGGCCAGTACAATGACTATCAACTTTTACCGAGAACAGTGGAAGATTTCAAGCTTTCAGAGGAACAACCACCAGCTCCACAACCGAAAGAATCCTATGAAGCGACAATCGACCGGGTAGTAGACGGTGATACGGTTCACATTCAAGATCCAATTATCGGCTCAACAAAAATTAGAATGCTATCGATTGATACACCAGAAACGAATTACAACGACCAATCTCAAGGTGCGCATGCTGAAGCTGCGACTGAAGAGCTGAAGCGTTTATTACCAGCAGGTACGAAGGTAACCGTTGAACTTGGTGACGAGCCACAAGACGCTTATGGAAGATTACTCGCGCACATCCATAAAGGCGAAATGGACGTAAACAAAGAAATGGTTCGTCTTGGACGCGCCGTACCTTATTTCATTCACCCGAACTTGGAACATTTTGAGGCGTACAGTACTGCAACGAAAGAAGCGATTGAAAACGGAAGCGGCATGTGGGACCCGAACAACCCAATAGAAGAGCTTCCATATGAGTTCCGTTTTAACTTAAGAGGCGGACCGGATAAGTTTGTAGGTGACTATTTTACAAAGGAATACGTAACACCGGACAAATGGGAGGATATCCCGGTCGAGAATCGCGTCTTTTTCTTTGAAGAACAAGCGGCAATTGACGCTGGATATACGAAAGCTGGAAGTGGTAGTGGAGAGTTGATTAAGGTACAGCTTTTAGGGCTGAACGACCTTCACGGTAAAATTGACGTGACAAAGAAAGACGGCGACGTATCTTACGGACGCATTAATTATCTCGCAACTTACCTAAAGGAGCGGGAAGCAACAAACCCGAATACATTAACGGTTCACGCTGGGGATATGGTTGGCGCAAGCTCTCCGGTCTCAGCACTTTTGCAAGATGAACCGACAGTTGAATTAATGGAAGCAGTCGGCTTTGATGTCGGAGCGGCTGGTAACCATGAGTTTGATGAAGGTGTTGATGAATTACTTCGCCTCGTAAACGGTGGCGAGCATCCGAATGGACTTGATAACTACGATGGAATGGACTATCCGTTACTTGCGGCAAACGTTGAGTACAAGGAAACGGGAGAACTCCTTCTTGATCCATATAAAATCTTTGAAATTGGTGGTACGAAAGTCGGCTTTATCGGAATCGTAACAGACAACGCACCAAGCATGGTCATTCCTGAAGGCATCAAGGACATCCGTTTTACAGATGAAGCCGAAGCAGTGAACAAATATGTGCCAGAGCTTCAGTCACAAGGCGTTGAAGCAATTGTCGTCTTAGCACATGAGCCAGTAGATGTTGAAGGTGACGATGCGACCGGAGAAGCAGCAGACTTAGCGAACAACATTAACGACGCAGTTGACGTCATTGTTGCTGGTCATAACCATGTAAAAGTAAATGCAGTCGTCGATAACAAGCTGATCGTCCAGTCTTGGGAATACGGCATGGCGTTCTCAGACATCGATCTAGAAATCGACCCGGTGACAAACGACGTTGTCAGTAAAACAGCTGAAATTGTAGATGTCGTGCAAAACGGCGTAACACCTGATGCTGAAGTGACAGCTATGCTAGATGAATATTTAGAAATCGTAGGACCGAAGCTAAACGAGGTGGTTGGAGAAGCAGCAATCGCTCTTGAAGGCGGATATGCGGAAAAAGGACTCGTTGGAGATAACGCACTTGGAAACTTGATTGCTGAAGGCATGCGTACGGAGATGGATGCGGACTTTGCGCTCATGAACGGTGGCGGAATCCGTGACGATCTTGATGCCGGTGAAATCACTTGGGGTGAGCTTTACAACATTCAACCTTTCGGAAACACATTAGTAAAAATCGAGTTAACAGGTGACGATCTACGTAACGTATTGAACACACAATTCCACCCAACATATGGTCCAGACTTAAGTATCGGTGGCTTCCGATACACATGGAATGAAGAGACGAACGAAGTCGTAAGCCTATACTTACCAGATGGTAGTGAGATGGATCCTGGTGCAACGTACACCGTTGTCGTGAACAGCTATATGTATCCACACGGAACAGACCGATATCGATTAGACGAGCTTGGAGAAAATCCAGTTCAAGGTCCAATCGACTTAGACGGAACGATCAACTATATTGAGCGTTTTGCAGAACCAATTGAAATGTATCCAGATGCTCGAATCAGTAGTGATTACGTAGCACCGATGACAAACGTGACGCAAAGTGGAGAAGCCGATGTTGTATTTACAATTGAATCCTCCGACGGTGAAGGTGTTGGACTATTAAAAACTGAGTATCGCTTGAATGGTGGAGAGTGGACTATAGTAGAAGGAAACACGCTCACTTTCTCTGAAGACGATTATGACGACCAGGTTCATCAACTCGATATCCGATCCATTGACCAGAACTTTAATAAAGAAGCGTTCCAAACATTCTACTTTGGTGAAGAGGAAAGCGAAGAGGAAAAACTGGAAGAGCTTCATGAAATGGTAGACGAGGGAATGGCAGAAGGGAAATTCAAGAACAAAGGCATCGCCAAATCCCTTCATGCTAAAATAGACAAAATTCAAGATCTAGAAAAAGCAAAAAAGAAAGAAAAGAAACTGAAAAAACTCAAGACATGGATTAAGAAAAAGAGTAAAAAACACATCGATAAGGAATTTGCTGAAGAACTCATTGAAGAAATTGATGAAATACTAGAAAACTACTAAAACACAAAAATGATGGCCGTCAGTCTACTGCAGACAGGCGGCTTTCCTTCTTATGTCAATGATTATCGGGTGTCAATCAAACGCTTGATTGACGAAATGAAAATCTTGTCGAACCGATTCTGGATACTTTTTCATAAGTCTCAAGGTCCGTCGTTTTTTATAAGGTGTCAGACCCTTCGTTTTAGGGAATGAATAGGATTATGGTCGTGTGTTTTTGATCCTAGATATAGAAGAAGCGGGGGAAAAGTCATTGGGAAAGATAAAAGTAACGAAGAAAACGATAAAGTGGGGGCTAATATGGGCGCTCATTCTCATTTACATAACAACAATGGTTTACCAAACATATAAGCCCATTCCAGAGGGTATTTCTTACGAAAGTGATATCTATCAGGTTGATGACGTGAAGTTTCACTATGATCTTACCTATAAAAAGGGCGATCAAATCAATCATGAGCTGAATATTTTCAATCGCATTAATGAAATGATTTCTGAAGCGGATGAGTTTATCGTCATCGATATGTTCATGTTTAATGGATATCATGACAAAAAGAAAGAGTTCCCACCGATCAGTGAGAACTTGGCGGAAGCGATTATCAAAAAGAAGCAACAAGATTCAGATATTGACGTGGTTTTCATATCAGACGAAATCAACACAGGCTATAATTCGTACGAGTCTAAGCTATTATCTAAGCTGGAGGATCACGGCGTCGAAGTCGTCTACACGAACTTGAATCGATTACGCGATCCAACGCCCCTTTACTCAGGCGTATGGCGGATGTTTTTCCAGTGGTTCGGTCAGGAGGGGGATGGGTGGATCAGGAATCCATTTGCTAATACAGCCCCTGAATTAACCGCGAGGTCTTACCTTAAGCTTTTAAATGTTAAGGCGAATCATCGTAAAATTGTTGCAACAGACAAGTCAGCACTTGTGTCATCCGCAAATCCGCATGATGCATCTGGCTACCACAACAACGTCGCTTTTGAAGTGAAAGGTCCAATCACTCAAGAAATCATCAATGGTGAACAAGCAGCAGTAAGCATGTCTGAAAAAGGTGTGGAACTTCCAGCGTACACGCCGAAAGAAGACGCAAATAAAGAAGAAGGTAAATATAAACTTCAATACTTTACTGAAGGAAAAGCACACAAACACATCGTTGAGGCAATCGAACAAACAAAACCTGGTCAAGAAATCCATCTTGGCATGTTCTACATTGCTGACCGATCAGTAATAGAACCATTAATCAAAGCAACTGACCGTGGAGTCGATGTAAAAATCATATTGGATCCCAATCAAGTAGCATTCGGTAACAAGAAAACCGGTCTCCCGAACATTCCAGTCGCGATGGAAATGGTGGAGGATTCTGGTGGGAAAGTCGATATCCGTTGGTACAACACAACGATGGAGCAATATCACACGAAAATGCTTTATGTGAAAGGGAATCAAGAATCCACAATCATTGCAGGATCTGCTAATTACACAAAAAGAAATCTAGAAGCGTTCAACCTTGAGGCAGACATACAAATACAAGGATCAAATGACACAGAAGTCATGAAACAGGTGGATGCATATTTTGAAAGACTCTGGAACAACGACGGAGGTAAATATACCGTAGACTTTGAAACCCACAATGATAAACTGACCTATCTTCAACGCGGTATATATGCCGTCCAGAAGTTCTTGCGTCTAACCACATACTAAGAAAAAGCTGACTCAAAGGGCTATACCTTTAGTCAGCTTTTTTCGTTGGTGAGATTGGTAAGATGCGAACTAGAGTAGGGACTATGTTACTAAATTGATCGAATAAACAGCTGAAATGATCGGATTAGGAGCTCAAATGGGCGGATAATCAGCTGAAATGAGCAGATTAACAGCTCAAATGATCAGATTAAGAGCTCAAATGATCGGATTAGGAGCTCAAATGAGCAGATTAACAGCTGAAATGATCGAATTAAACAGCTCATATGAAATGATTGTTAGCAGGTAGGATGAAATAGATGGCAATAGTTATAGAAAAAGAAAAAAAGTGACCGAAAAAACTCTATTTCGGTCACTTCTTTTCATTATGGTACATATATATCCAGGTGTCTTGGCAGAATTTCAATGTTTAACGGCAGTGTATCCCCTTCATCACCATCGATGTTGGAGTGCAATTTTTCTGATGAAGAGATTTCTAGTTTTGAAGTACTGATGTATTCAACGTTTTCATCATCAACGTGCTTTCCACCTAATAACTCAGTGACGATTTTAATGAACTTAGGGAGAGCGACATCATGCACGACGAGACATTTCAATTTACCATCATCAACTTCTGCATCAGGCGCGACTTTTTCAAATCCACCAACTGAGTTCGTAAGGGCGGCCAACACAAGCAACGCCTCGCCTTCCCATTCACCTTGATCATGCTTCAGCTGAATATTGTACGACTTTTTAGAGCTTAAAGTCTTGAGCCCTTCAAGCATATAAGCGAGCGGTCCAAGCATCGTTTTTTGCTTAGGAGAAACTTCATAAGTCGCCTCAGCAATTGCACCGACAGCAGCGATGTTCATAAAATATTGATCATTCACTTTTCCGATGTCGACAGGACGTGTGTCCCCTTGCTCTATCAAACTAAGAGCCTCCTCAAAGTCTAAAGGAATGTTGAGTGCACGAGCAAAGTCATTCACTGTGCCTGTCGGGATGATCCCGAAGCGTGGACAATGCTCCTGGTTCGCGA
Organism: Pseudalkalibacillus berkeleyi; assembly: GCF_021608225.1. Classification (NCBI taxonomy): domain Bacteria; kingdom Bacillati; phylum Bacillota; class Bacilli; order Caryophanales; family Fictibacillaceae; genus Pseudalkalibacillus; species Pseudalkalibacillus berkeleyi. The sequence goes on along the minus strand of NZ_JAKIJS010000001.1, from coordinate 2,691,631 downwards.
GCCCATTAACCGTTTCATTTAACGTGCCATCTCCACCCATAGATACGACAAGGTCATAGGCATCCTCACAAGAGGTTCGAGCAAACTTCGTCGCATCAAGCTGCTTCTTCGTCATTTTAACAATCACATCATAGCCTTTATTCCGTAACACTTCTTCCACTCTATGCTGATTTTTCTCCGCCTCTTCCTTCCCAGAAGAAGGGTTCACAATAATCATCGCTTTCTTCATACAAACCATCCCCTCAAAAAACCATAAGTCATACACACACAATACCCTGAAAATGTAAATCGTAACCTAAGAGATAAAATGTAGCGAACCAAATTCTAACATTTATGGTATTTTGTTAAGTCAATTATGTATATAATTGTTTAGGAGATAGAAAGGTGATGCATTAATGGGAATAGGGTTTATTTATTATTTGGCTTTTGTGCTAATCATTGCAATATTAAGCTCGATTTTTATGCTTGTTAAACACAAATTAAATTTACTGAAATACATGGTTGTACTTATGATACCTCCTTACGGTTATGCATTCTTTGTGAGTATTGCTTTAAAGAACGATGTAACCCCCTACCTTTTTGCAATTCTATTAACTGTACAATTATTATTGCTACATAAATTTAAGCATATTAAAAAGTTGGTATTGCTTTTGGTTGGTTTAAATATAATCAGCAATATTGTCATGGTTTATTACACATTTTGCGAAGCACTTTGTTAGGAAAAATTAAATTTCAGATATGAAAGCATAAAAAAATCTTCTACACTTGTTAGAAATGGATAAAGAGTAACTTTTTTTGTAATATTAGATTTTAAAAGAGGCTTTTTATACGGATAAATCCCACCCCAAGCCGACAAGTACATAGATCATGTATCCAGAGTTAGTAACTGAATTTAAAAGAATGATTGAGGACCAGTGTTTTATGTACCATTTCTTATAGATCATAATCATTTCTATTAGTCCAAGTAGAATCATTAATTGAAATGGACTTACCTCTGGAAAAAACCTCATGAATTCTAAAGACAGGTAAAATGGTGGCACAAGTATTACCAAAATATATTTCAACATTCCCACATCTCCAAATACTTAGTTTAGCCAGTAAAAAAATAGTTTCACCGCCATGAACTACCTTGGTTTATGAAATACCAGAGGTGTCAATCGCTAAGAATAAAAGTAAAGTGTCCTGTGTTATTTCACAGGACACTTTTATTTCATTAATCAATTATTCATAGTACAGCTGGTTTACGCTGCGTCTTCTTCAGTTGAAGCGTTACTGCTATTAATCTCTAAGTGTTCTTTCAATCTCTCGCTAATGGAATTGCGCTCTTCTTCAGAGACGATGAAGTAGAAGATGCCATTAATGTTTGTTCCTCTTGCATCAACTTCAAAAGTTTTCAAATCTTTTCTTGCATCTTTATAGTTGGCTTGGATATCTTTCATTTCTGAAAAAGTCATATTTGTTTTTACATTATCGCTAATAACATCTAGTATGTTATCAAACTTTGAAATGGAACTTACTCGAGCCCCTTTATCAATCACGCCTTTTATGACTTGACGTTGTCTCTCATTTCGCCCTAAGTCGCCTCGATGGTCTTGTTTTCTCATTCTGACGTATGTAAGAGCTTTTTCACCGTTTTCCAATTGAATTTGTCCTTTAGGATAGCTGAATCCATTGTCGGAAAAAGCAAGTCGGTTATCGACAGTAACGCCACCGACTGCATCGACTATATCTTGGAATGACTCCATGTTCACTTTTATATAGTAGTTGATTGGTATATCAAGAAAGTTTTCTACCGTTTCAACGGCCATTTTTGTACCACCGAATGCATAGGCATGATTGATTTTGTCGTCAATACCTTTACCGATAATTTCAGTTCGACTATCTCTAGGAATGTTAAACATATACATCGATTTCTTTTCTGGATTCACAGTCATTACAATCATTGTGTCTGATCTTCCTTGATCATTCTCTCTTTCATCGACACCCAATAATAAAATTGATATTGGCTGTGGTGCATTTTTATCATCAACTTTTGGTTTTGGTTGTTCTTTTTCCCGTTCCGGATCAATCGGCTCATGAATATCGTTCGCTGTATCCTTCACAGAATCATACAAGTAATAGGCGTACCCTGCAATTCCGACCACAACAATTCCTATCATGATCACAAACGCCCAAATGAATTTTTTTAACATATAAACCCTCTCTTATTCATGAAATTTACATCTAGATATGATTATACATCAACTATGTATCTATCAAAACAAAATCTTACCAATTTTAGATCTCGTATTACAATTAAGTGGTAAAATAAGGGCGGGCAGGAGGTAGAAGATATGATCGGAAATACAGTGTTAAGTAACAGAGTTGTTGCCTTTATAATTGATATGATTTTTATCGGTATAGCCTTTAGTCTATACACCATACTAATTATGCCCTTGTTATTTGGGAGTAACGCCGATTATTTTTCATTCGAATATTCTCTTGTATATAATATTGGACTTATTATTATTGTTGTCAGCAAAGATATTTTTGGTGGTAGAAGTCTAGGGAAAATAATAAAGAAATTAAGGATTGTAGACGTTACTACCAATGAAAAATCTTCTTTGTTTAGAGTCATACTAAGAAATATCACATTTATGTTTATGGGTCCAATAGAACTATTCATTGGTTTTGTTAGAAAAGATCATAGAAGAGTTGGAGATCTTCTAGCAGGAACAAAAGTGATTTCAGAAGAGGAGCGCGTTACTCAATCCATTTAATCTGATAAAATAGGAAAAAATGAAGGATTAGATTTGAGGGATTGCATTGAAGGAAGATCAAAATCAATTTCAGGAAGATCCACGCTTTCGAATTGCCAATCGTGAGGCTTTGATGGGTGTTGGACTAGCTATCGTGAATTTCATATGGTGGTTCGGGTTTGCCTATGGATTAGGGCAAAAACCACCGGAAGAGTATACATACATTTTTGGATTTCCAACTTGGTTTTTCTATAGCTGCATCGTCGGATTTATTCTCTTTTCACTTCTCGTCTTCGTTATGGTAAAGCTCTTTTTTGTGGAGGTTCCATTTGAGGATCAAGAGGAGGAATCAGAATGAATTGGGACGTGATCATACCGTTAATCGGATTCCTTGTACTAGTATTTTTGATCGGAATTTATGCATCAAAGCATATCTCAAAGGCTCCGGATTTCTTGCAAGAATACTTTCTAGGAAGCCGCCAGTTAAATGGTTTTATCTTGGCATTGACGATGGTTGCGACGTTCGGAAGTGCGAGCAGTTTTGTCGGAGGACCAGGTGTCGCTTACAACCTCGGACTCGGTTGGGTGTTGCTTGCCATGTCCCAGCTCGTAACGGGTTATTTTACGCTCGCGGTTCTTGGGAAGAAGTTCGCGATTATCGCTCGTAAAATCAACGCGGTCACCCTGATCGATTTCTTAAAAGAACGTTATCAAAGTAAGTGGGTCGTTCTATTGTCAGCGGCAAGTATCATCATTTTCCTTTTCAGTGCAATGGCAGCTCAATGGATAGGCGGGGGAAGACTGATTGAATCGTTCACAGGACTATCTTATACGACGGCATTGTTTATTTTTGCCATATCCGTCCTCGTCTATGTTGTCATTGGAGGCTTTCGCGCGGTTGCGATTACAGACAGCTTACAAGGCATCGTCATGTTTATTGGAACGTTGTTACTGCTGATCGGAACGATCATTGCGGGTGGCGGGTTAACGAACATCATGACCGAACTCACTCTCGAGAATCCGAACCTCGTCTCACCATACGGAGCAGACCGTTCGCTAACGCCACTTTTCGTATCCTCATTCTGGATCTTGGTTGGTGTAGGGGTAGTAGGGTTACCACAAGTTTCTGTTCGCGCGATGTCGTACCGGGATTCAAAAGCGATGCACAAAGCGATGATCATCGGAACAGTCGTCGTCGGGTTTATTATGCTAGGGATGCATTTAATCGGTGTGTTTGCTCGGGTTGTCATACCGGGCGTTGAGGTAGGCGACAAGGTCATGCCGCTCGTTGCGCTCGAAGTTTTACCAGGCTGGCTCGCAGGAATTGTTCTCGCAGCCCCAATGGCCGCAGTCATGTCGACAGTCGATTCGTTTTTATTACTAGTAAGCTCAGCGGTCATTAAGGACGTCTACGTCAATTATGTAAAACCATCTGCGTCCCAAAGACAGGTGAAAACAATCAGTCTATCGGTAACCGCGCTTTTAGGCGTTTTGGTTTTCTTGATGGCAGTCAACCCACCAGACCTACTGATCTGGCTGAACCTCTTTGCCTTCGGAGGACTTGAAGCGGCATTCATCTGGCCAGTCGTACTCGGCCTATACTGGAAGAAAGGTAACGCATACGGAGCATTCACATCAATGTTTGTCGGGGTAGGCTCGTACATGCTTATCCATTTGAACGAACCAAACCTATTCGGCATGCATACCGTCGTCGTCCCAATCGTCCTATCCTTCATCGGATACATCGTCGCAAGCCTAGCCACACAACACAAACACCCCACCACCCAACAACAAATCACCCAAAGATTCTGGGGTGTGTAAGTGGGTCATGGGGACAGGTCCCTTGACCCACTATTCATTACAACAACCGATATTTGATATACCAAGGGTGCCGATAAGATTGCCAGGCACTCTTTCTAGTTCAATCAAATGTTTGTTTGATGGAATACAATTCATGTCGAATACAATTAAGCTTCATTTGGAGGAAGGGAAAAAATGAAAAAAGTCTATCCGAACATTATGGATTTTGATGATTGGGAGAAGGTTTATAAATCCTGCCTAACTTATGCGAATCACTTCAACATTGTATATCCCATTGGAAAATGTGATGAAGAGAATCCACTGATGACAGGTAAGGATGAATTTTTGAGTTTAAGTGGAACCATTCAGAAACCTTGGGATGGTATGCAAGATAGTGTAGTGATTTCTGGTGGATTAAATTCCACTGCCATATTTTTATTCAACAAATACATTGAACCTTCATTTAATGGAGAAAGCTCGTACTTGTGGCAATGGCAATTATTAAAAGAAGATGTTCCTTGTATAGAAGTTTCTGACTTTAACGTCTGTACAATCACATTAAGCGAGGATTTACTAGCTTTATTTGCTCAAACAAACATTTGTTTGACGAAATGAGAAGATTGTCGTCTATATTCCTATTAAATATTTGTAGTACAAGGATAAGTGTCAGGCACTTTTTGAGATCCTTTATGTACAAGGAATCCTAAAAAGCACCTGACACTTTTTGCTGATATTGAAATGTATGAGGTTGCTAAAATATTAAGAGGAGTTCTATATGAGGTTATGCACTCTGTAGATTACCTTTGTTCAAGTTTAATGAGCTTCTTCAGTTTGTGAATATCATTTTTATGCGCCCAATGTTCATGTAAAAAAAGCTCAAGCTGGTCTTTAATGTGTTCTTGTCCATCCTCTAGCTTGTCCACTTTTGATTCAAGACTATCCAATTTAGTTTCAACTCTGTCCATTCTCGATTGGAGGCTTCCCATCCTAGATTCAAGTTTGTCCATTCTCGATTCAAGACTGTTCATTCTAGATTCGATTCGTTCCGTTCTTGAATCAAGGTTATCCATTCGCATGTCCAATCGATTAAAGCCTTCATTCATCTGGTTTTGTAGCTCATTAATCGCTTGTAAAATCTGGTTTTGTTCCATCATTTTCACCACCTTTCAGGTTAAGTATAACACCTACATTCAGGATTTGTATGGGAGGAAATATTGGATAACAACCACAATCAAAAGACCTCAAATAAACGTTTGTTTAACTAAATGAGAAATTTGTCTCCGTTCAATTCTTTTAGAGGATGTTCTGTTTTCACACTATCGTAGAGGTCAATCAGACGCTTGATTGACTACTTGAAAATTATGTCGGCAATAGCTGTATACATTTCATCCATCTCCTCATAATAACCCAAAGGAGATGATGTGATGAAAAAGTGGTTTGTGATCGTTGTTTCTGTTTTGGCTTTTAGTCTCAACAGCATTTCCGTTAGTGCTGAAGAGCAGCATAAACATGATTCAGTAGGTATGGAACAAGCATTTGATCAATTTATGTTAATGCAATTTCAAAATGAAATTAATCGTGCAGTGAAGGACTATTATCAAAAGGATTTGGTAAGGGTTCAGTATAACTGGTTTGACAATAAGTATGATGTAGTCGAAATCATGCAAAGTGAAAAGGGGAGACAATTAAGTCACTCGTACATCCTCAAATTCACTGTACAATCTTATAGTGAAGATGACCTCCTAGGAACAGACACCATAACATTTGGCGTTGAGTCTGCATTAGCAGATGGTCAAAATTTAGCTGCCGTTAAAGTGGAAAGGTTAGACTTCGAACATAATAAATATTTTAAGTAGAAAGGCATCCCACAATGGATGCTTTTTTTTTGCTCGTTAACAGACTTTTTATCAAGTGATAATCATCCAAAAGCTTGGTAATTGTAAATCGATTTATCGTGCATATATCAGAATTAATGTTCATATTGCTTCTTAGAGCAAAAACTAAAAGGGGTCTGCCTATAATGGTAGGGACGAAATAATGTCCTTTGGAATGAGTTAAACATACGTTTGATTAAATCCAAGAATCCTTATGTATCAGGAGCTGGACCGGTTCAATCAAACGTTTTATTGAACATTTCACAAGAATGTCGACAAGTGCACTCACTTTGATTCATGAGTCACAGGTAAGAGAAAACCGCGATACTGAACACTCAAAGAGGTGCTCTGGGTGCTCGGTAGCAAGGAAAACAGTTTAAGCCTTCAATTAAACGCTTGATTAAGAGTGGAAGAAGAGGTGTCGACTCTGTAACAACGATTAGATAACTTTACCCAAGTTAAATCCCTCAAAGTGGGTCGAGGGACCAGTCCCCCCGACCCAACTGTCCCCCCGACCCACAACACGCCCCCACATTGACATCTCATCTAAATTGGTATAAATTTCTAAGCATACTTGGTCGATGTAATACATAGGGTACTAGTTTCATAAAATGAGTTTTGTAGAGTTGGATGTTTAAATGGGTCAAGGGACCTGTCCCCATGACCCATTATTACAGGGGGTGGTTTGATGGATTATATTTCGTCGGAGAAGAAGAATGTCATTATTAAAGAGGGGTTGAAGGATCTTCAGAGAGAGGGGTATATTTCTTCAGAAGAGTTTGAAAGGGTTTATCAAGCGCAGAGTAAATTCTACATAGATCAGACAGAGCAGAAAACAGCGGAATTGCAAAAGAAACATGAAGAGCTGAGTGAGGGTCGCTCAGAGGCAGAGCTTCAAAAGGATCGTCAAGCAATGATAGAGGATCGTCCTAAGGGCGCACCTATTGCACCACCAAAGCCTAAAAAAGAGAAAAAAGTGTTATCACCACAGGAGGTACGAGAGCGGAACATTACTTGGTCACTGAACCTAGGGGTTATTATGCTGTTAATCGGTGGACTGGTTCTTGCGACGAGTACTTGGGAAACACTTGATAGTTGGATGAAAACTGGGCTTGTTGCATTAGTGTCAATCCTATTTTTTGGATTGGCTTACTTTAGTAGCAATGTACTTAAGATCAACAAAACGACTTTTGCATTTTATGTACTTGGTAGTTTGTTTTTACCGATTGTTATTTTGTCTGCCGGTTATTTTGAATTGTTTGGTGCCTATTTTTCAGTTGCAGGGGAAGGTCGCTATATACTTGGAGCAGCTGGCAGTTTAGCGATACTACCAGTATATTTATCCTTATCTAAAAGGCTATCATCAAGACTATTCGTTTGGTTCTCTTATATAACCTTCAGTTTATTTGCGGGCTTCGCAATTGCCGCTATGTATCTACCAGTTGACGGCTTTTATCTTGGAATTATGCTGTTCAACGCCATGCTAATTATAGGTTATCGTTTTGTAAGAAATAACGAAAAACTTAATTGGATTTCTAAAGAGTTTGTTTCGTATATACAGGCGAACTTGATTTTATCTACTTTACTCATGCTTGTATTTTATAATCAAGAGCTTTTCTATAGCTTTAATTTAATCTTAACTGCGGTACTTTATATGTCTATGATTTATGTGACTAATCGAAAAGAGTACCACTTCGTGTTTAGTGCAATGCTCGTATATGGTGCCTACCAATTGATTGAGCATTCGATTTTAGATGAGTTCGGAAGTATCTTTTATGCATTACTAGGAGTTCTGTTTTTAGTTTTACCGAACTTCCTGAGTGATCAATTCCCATTAAAGAAGGTATTTCGATATACGAGTGCTTTCGTTTCAGGATGTGCATTTATTTATATTAGCTTTGAAGGTATCCTAATAAAATTGAATGAACCTTCATTCGCTTTAATGGTTGCATACATCATCATATCCATGAACTTCATTTACCTTTCAAACGTAACGAAACAAAGGCTATTTATGTACTTAAGCCCGGTCTTCCTTATTAGTTCACTTTATGAAGTGATTTTATTAGGTGAAAAATGGATGGGTTATAACACAATTGAATTACCATTATTTATTGCAGCTTTTCTTCTTTATTGTCTTTTAGGTTGCTATAACAAGCTCAATTTCTTTAAAAACATTGAAGAAAGTACGAGAGATGTCAGTGCATTAGTAATGGGAATATCCATTTTATATGGCATTGTACTAATGAACTGGTGGCAGAGCGGGACGATGTTCTTGTTGTTCAGTATTGCTGCATTACTTGCCGACCAATTTGAAAAAAGAAAAACTTTCAAGGTAAGTGCACCGTGGATTCATGCAATATCCTTCGGCCTTGCGATTGTTATGTTCATTGAGCAAGTAAGCAATTTTTATACGATCAATCAGCCTTTCGAAGCGGTTAACTTCATTGGAAGTGGAATTGCGTTGTTACTTGGCAGTGCTATATGGAAAGTACTGAAGCGTGACGGATATTCTACAAGTGCATTCTTCGTATCGCAGGTGTTCTACGGACTGGGACTTGTCGCTTCATTTTCCTTACAAGTGGATCTATTTCTCCGTGCGATCATTGTACTAGGCGGAGTTGGAATGGCGCTTCTCCTTTATCAGCGAACAAAATGGATCGTCATGCCATACGTCATTAGCGGTCTTTCGCTACTATCGTATTTGACTTTGTTACTTGCTATTCATTCAGAGTGGCGCATAACGTCTGACATACTTAATTCGCTACAATATGTATTTGGCGGTGCGCTCTTATTCATCATTGGTCTCATCATTATGAAGAAAGCCCCTCTATTAACAAGAGGATTCTGGTGGATTGGACATCTTTACTTACCAGTGGCACTACTTGCAAGCTATTTCTTTTATGGTGACCATGCCATTTGGCCGGTTTTACTTACGACGATTATTTACGGAACAAGCTTGTACATGGCAAACGAAGAGTGGAAGATAAAAACGTTTCTTTACGCTTCGCTCACATCCTTTACACTTTTCGTTCATTTGATCATTAACCGCTTAGATATGGCAAGTTATGATCACTATGCTTATTTCATATCGTCTGTTTTAATGATGGCAGCTTGGTATTTAAGCAGAGGGGAATGGCCAAGAAGAATCGCTATTTATCTTGTTCCGTTTTCACTTATAAGTATAGTTGTATATATGGGTGTTTACCCATTTGATTTAGATACGTTTGTATTAACCTTGGTTTCTGCAACAGGTGTCTTGTTCATTATGCATAAAGAAAAGTGGGATCTCTTTTCGATCGTCCCACTCCTAATGGTTTATTCTGCAGTAAGACTATTTGGTCAATCACATCCACTATGGGAGCATTTCGCATTCCTTGCATATAGCGGATTAGCGGTCCTCCTTACAATTGTAGGAATGACCATTTATAAATGGATCTATGATCGAGCCTTTACCGAAAATAAATGGGGACAAATCGATTGGTACACCATTTTCGGTCTCTTCACACTTGTAAGCTTGTATATATACTCCGGAGAAGCACTTTGGACGAAACTGTTACCAGGTCTCCTGATTTCAGTATGGTTATTTTTACAACGTAATCGCATTGTAAATGTCCCGTCTAAGTGGCTCGTATTTATTGCGATAGGATATTTAATACAACCTTACTATGCACTATTAAACAATGGGGAAATTCCAGTGCTCTTCGAACGAGAATTTTTCGTGTTACCATGGGTCGCCTTAGCGATTTACTTGAAAAAAGTAACCGAACACAAGCTGATTGCAAATAGAATACAGTGGGCGGTATTGATTATCGTTTCACTACTGCTCGTTCAGGACGGAATGGCAAGCTCGACAGTTTATGATGCTATCATTGTCGGTACTCTATCACTCGCTTCGATGCTCGGAGGGATGGCCTATAGAATCAAATCCTTCTTCTTTGTTGGAGCTGGAGTGCTATTGCTAAACTTATTCCTACAAACAAGACCGTTTTGGGGCAACATGCCGTGGTGGGTTTACCTATTAATTGGAGGCTCAGTACTAATTGCAGTAGCCAGCTACAACGAGTGGCATAAGCAAAAAACATCAGACGGTAAAGAAACCCTACTCACCAAATTCAACAAAAAAATCATCCAACGAATCAAAAGCTGGGAGTAAAGTGAGTGGGTCGGAGGGACAGGTACCTTGACCCAAAACACCAAACATCCTTATCCATCAACGTTTGAACTGTTCAATCAAACATTTGATTGACGAAATAAAAATCGTGTCGATGCGTCCATTCGAACCATTCAATAAAATAAACTCACAGTGCATTGCATAAAACTAAAAAGCGGGTCGACGGGACTGTCCCCTTGTCCCGAAAAAGCACAAATAAAAGCTATCTGAAACTCCATTCAGATAGCTTTTAGTTTAGACTTAAGGCTGAGGCTTAACTGCTTTCACTTTTTCAAAGGCTTTGATGTCTTCAATCGATTGAAACTTAGGAAATGCATCCTTTGGAATTGTATATGTATAGTAGTAATAAACGTCCGGTGCTTTGACCGTTATGGTTGCGTTTAATTCATTGTGTGGAATATTTTCTTTCTGGATAAACGTAATCATACTCTTTAGCCATTCAAACACCTCTTCACGGTTAATATCATCGCCTTCTTGATTTCCGGATAGCTTCAAATATGGAACGGCTAAACGATCAGACAAGCTAGGGTAAGCAATATGAAAGTCATATGTTTTTCCCATTGTCGCTTTAGGATCGAACTGAGTGATGATCCTAATCGAATCATTGTTACTCAAGGTAGGATATCGCTTTAAAGCTGATATAATCTGATGCTTGTAAAGGCTACCAATAAAATTGTCCATATAAGTGCCATTCTTAGTTTCCTCTACAGAAAAGATATAGGATGATTCATTTACTGGGTACGCAGCAATTGATGTACCTTGTTCAAAATCAACGTCAGCATTCACCTTGAACTGGAGATTATATTTATTTTCCAAATATTCTTCAACTTCATTTTCAATATTAGTTTCCTTATTAACTGCACTACTAAAAATATTAAACAAATTAGAAGTCATATCAATGATTGGGAGTGCGTTAATATAAAGTAGTACACCACCAAGCACGAAGAAAAATACAATAAGCAACTTTTTGAAAATAGGAAACATTCCTCTCTATCACTCATTTACAGCACTGTTTGTCGTCAAACAAACGCTTGTTTGATGAAATGAAAAATTTGTCACAACTCATTACATGAATATTATGATTGACGCTTAACCGACTTCACTTCCTCATATTCTTTCATGTCTTCTACAGTATTGAAGCTTGAGTATGCTTCTCTAGGAATTGTGTATGTATAATAGTGCACGACTTCTCCGGCATCGACCGTTATGGTCGATGTTATTTGATGATTTGGGAGCTTTTCTTCCTGAACCATTTTCATCGATGTTTTTAAGTATGTAAGGACAGCTTCACGGTCGATCTCCTCAAGATTTTGAGAATTACTTATTTTAATTGTTAAGGGAATGGGACTATCAGCAAGGTCTGGATACCCATCACTAAAATCAAACTTCTTACCGACTGTGGCATTGACATCAAAATAAATCATAACTCTAACAGCCTCATCGTTTTTCAATAATGGATAACGTTCTAAAGCTGTGTTGATGTCCTTCTTATAAATTGCATCGAGAAAATAATCGACATACTTACCCTGTTTATTTTCTTTTACAGAGAATTTTAGTTTCATGTTTCTCCAAGGGTAAGCGGTAAAATCGGTTCCGACAAATCCATTTGAGTCAGAGCTAACATGGAAGTTAAGGTCATACTTCTCTTCCAAATGGCGATCCATTTCGTGTGCAACCTTCAAATCACCGATTTTCATAGTGACAGTAAGAAAAAGGTTGAAGAACATGAGTCCCAAATAGGGTAGTGCAAGAATAAAAATAATGATTCCGCCTATGATCCCAAATACAACCAACGGATTTTTCTTTAACATTTTACGGTCCCCTTGTATCTCTAAATAATTATTGACGTTTAACCGACTTAACTTTCTCATACTTCTTCAAATCTACTACTGACGTGAATCTATTATAAGATTCTCTAGGGATCTTATATGTGTAATAATGAACGACGTCACCAGCATCGACCATAATGGTTGATGTTACCTGTTCATTAGGCAAATTCTCTTCTTGAATCATAGACATCGTTGTATGTAAATACTCAAATACAGCACCGCGGTAGATTTCTCTTTTTTGATCGCTATTAACTTTGATGGTAAGGGGAATTGGAATATCAATCAGGTCCGGATATCCTTCACTAAAGTCGAACTTCTTTCCAACTGAAGCATTAGGATCAAAATAAACCATTACCCTTACAGTATCATTATCCTTCAAATTTGGGTGATGTTCTAATGCTGGATCGATTTCCTTCTTCTCTACTGGAGCCTCGTCACTTTGCCAACTTAAATGACGTTCGATTGCTGAATCAATGTCCTCTTTATAGAGCGCGTCAAGAAAGTGATCTACATATTTGCCCTGTCTATTTTTTTTGACGAGAAATGTTAAACCAGAATTGTTGATAGGGTTTGCTGCGATCGTTGAACCTACAAATTGGGTATACTCGTATTTAACATGAAATGGAATGTTATACTTTTTCTCTAGATAATCCTCTACCTTATTGGCAGATTTTCTTTCTTCCGTATTATGGTCAGTCATTATTATGAACATAAAAAGCAAATACCCTATAATAGGAACAACAATAAGAACACCGGCAAGAATACCGATCGTTTTTAAACCCTTTTTCATGATAAAAAACCCCTCGAAAAAACCAATATTTCCTATTATATCATGAGATTTCCTATGAAAATAAAAAAGCACCGTTCAAATGAACGATGCTTTAAATAGCGTTTAAGCTTCAGTTTTCTTTTCGGAATCAGGAACGATTGCTTCTCTTTGTGCTAGAAGTAGCTTTTCAGCATCAGGAACAATAGCGTCTCTCTCCACGAGCAGCTGCTTTTCTGAATCAGGTACAATCGCATCTCTTGCGTTAGTACTTAAATCAGTCATACCAAACGCAGTGAAAATAAGGCCTGTGCTGACCAGAATTAAGGATAATTTTTTCTTCATATTAATTCCCCCCTTATGCATACAGTTTTTCTTTTGCGAGTAACACTGTTTGAGAAATTCGACTTGCTTCCTCAAATTCCTGTTTTTTATGGTAGTAATTTGTCAAAAACTCACCTAAATGTGTCATTTCATCCCACATTTTATTTTCATTGAAGAATGATAATGCTTCTAAGAGTTTATGAACATGTTCAGGTAACATTTCTTCTGAATAAGTATAAAGGGTTTGGAATTTTTGATAATAGCGATGATCGTTTTCCTTCTGAGTGAGTATTAACCCATCAGTTTGATACTGTTTTGCTAGCTCTACATTATTAATAACATAGTAGAGTTTAGCCAGTTGGTAAGTGGCCTTAATCGTATATTTCGTTTGATTTTCTTTTACAAAGTAGTTTCTTGATTTATTAAAATATTGAATAGCTTCTTCATTATAATTTTGTGATTGATAGAAGAGACCTATGTTATAGAGTGTTGTATGTTTATATTCTTCGTCGTTAAAGTGATCACAATAGTGTAATGCGTTATGGAAATGAATCTCTGCCTCTTCAAATTCCTTAATATCTTGTAGATTTAACCCCAGTAGAAGCTCACAGTCTGCGCTTCTCTTATACTGATAATTCTTCTGGAAAATGGTTAACGCACTCTCCAAGTGTTTAATCGATAAAGCGTTTTTGAAAAGCTCATAATAAGAGGCTGCCATCTTGTAATGGAACTCACCAATCTCGTCTCGGTGTTCTGTGAAAATTATGTATGGTTGAGCTTTCTTGAAGCTTTCAATCGAATCTTGGTAATCATTCAGAATGTAGTAATAGATTCCCTTGAAGCTGTAATAGTAGTACTGAAGAAGTTCATTAGTTTCTTGAAAAGGTTCTAGATCCTTAAGCACTTCTTTAGCTGAATTCGTATCCTTTGATAGTAGATGGTAGCGGAACAAGATAAGTTTATAGTGCTTGGATGCATACGGATCTTCTTCAATAGTTGATAAACTACCTTTTAACTCTTCTTTGATCGACATCGCTTTTTCAGTGTGAAAGGCTTTGATAACTTCATACCATTGATCAATTCTTTCACTTATCGTCGTCGACTTTACAGTGATCGACATGAAATCCCTCCTAATTCTTTTTTAAAATACAAAATATTCTAAAATTAAACCATATGTATAATAATACTATAAATTTCCAATTAATAACTTGGGAAAATGGACATAAAAAGTTATGAAATATCGCCTAAGTCCTAGGTGGATTTTCCCAATATTACCGAAAATATTTTAGAAGAAACACAGTGGAAGGGAAAAGTATTAATCATTAAAGTGATATTGAATGATGAGTAAAAACATGCCCGATACAAAAGAACCGAAACCTATTAAGATGATAATAATAGATCTAACTACATAGTCGTAGTAATACAAATCACCCCAATAATCTATGTAATCCGTCCATTTATCTGCAATGTCTGGACTGAATATCATTAACAGTAGACCAACAATAATGAAAATCACGCCATCATACCTCATAAGCCCCCCCTTTTTGTACTCAACATTAATACATCCATTAAATTCCACCTATTTAACTTTATTATAATTCTGATAATTCAAGACTATTAATGTGAATTGCTTGCGTAACCTCGTTCGTCTAATGTATAAACACACCAATGTTCACAATTCTTCGTCTACAATTAGTGCTATAATACGATAGTAGTTACATATCTATGAATCTTGTAAAAAGGGGGCGAGTCTGAGCATCTGAGACTACTCTTGAGAATCCAATACTACATAGGGGGATACTAAAGCAAATGAATTTAAGAAAGCTGTTTCAACACTTTCTCATATGCGGTTTAGTGCTAATCGCAGGGGGACTCGTGTTATCACCATCGTCGGCTAAAGCTGCAGACACAGTCGATCCATACCAAACTTATACATACAATGAAATGGTCCGAGACATCAAAGCATTAAAGAAGAAGTATCCAGCACTCATCTCTTATAAAGTTATTGGGAAGAGTGAATGGGGCAATGACATTTATGCCGTTTCTTTAGGGACAGGAAAAGCGGAAATTTTCATTAACGGCTCCCATCATGCAAGAGAATGGTTAACAACCAACTTGAACATGTACATGATTGATCAATATGCACAAGCCTATTACGGTAACAAATCGATCGGGGGCTATAACGTAAAAAGTACGTTAAGCAAGACGAAGATCTGGTTTGTACCTATGGTTAATCCAGACGGCGTCACTCTTCAACAAGAAGGTTTAAATGCATTTCCACAAAGCTATCACGATGATTTGCTTCAAATGAATTACTGGAGCAGAGATTTTACGAGGTGGAAAGCTAACGGTAAGGGTGTTGACCTAAACCGTCAGTATAATGCAGATTGGGCAAATATTAAGAACAATACTGGTCATCCAAGCTGGAAGAATTACAAAGGAGAAGCACCCCATACAGCTGATGAAGCCAAGACAATCGTTAACTTCACACATGAAATCGATCCTGAAGTTGCAGTCGCTTATCATAGTGCAGGAAAAATTCTTTTCTGGAACTTCCATCAATCGGGTAGCAGATACGACCGAGACCATCAATTTGCAAAAAAGATTGGTAGTATGACAGGTTATCGACTCATCTACCCTGGTCCAAACCCATCAGGTGGTGGTTATACCGATTGGTTTATCAGCAAATTTAAACGTCCAGGAATTACTGTTGAAATTGGAAATTATCCTGGAGAACGCCATCTACCAATCTATGAATTTGGTCCTACATGGCAACAAAATAAAGCGGTTGGACTTTATGCAGCAAAAAAAGGCTACGACCTATACTACGCTAAACATAAGGACGATCCAATTGAAGTAACAGTTGAAATAGACGGTAAAAAACAAGATTTTGATCAGTCAGCTATCCTTGAAAATGGAAGAACGCTTGTACCACTTAGAGGAGTCTTTGAGCAACTAGGTGCTGATATTAAGTGGGAACAATCGACTGAAACCGTCTATATTACTAAAGGCGATAAGAAAATTTCACTTAAAGTAGGATCTAAGACAGCCTACATTAATGGTAAAAAAGTGACGCTAGATGTAGCATCGAAAATGATAAGTTATCGCACGATGGTTCCGTTACGTTTCGTAACTGAAGCGCTAGGAGCAAAGGTTTATTGGGATAGTAGTACATTAACTGCTTCAATTGAAACACCAGTAGAAGAAGAACCTACACCAGATCCAGAGTATTTAGAAGTTGGAAACAAGAAATATCGTATTGTAACGGTAATTATTGATGGAAAAGAACAGGAATACGACACACCAGCCATCTCCATTGACTATCGTACGATGATTCCAATTAGAGGAAGCCTTGATCAGCTTGGTGCTGAATTCTCATGGAATCAAGAAAAGCAACAAGCAACGGTAACGACTGAAGATAAGACAATCGTACTTACAATTGGTTCTAAAACAGCGGTCGTAAACGGAGAAGAAGTTGAGCTTGATGTACCAGCTCAAGAAATTAACGGTAGAACACTTGTACCACTGCGATTCTTGTCTGAAACGCTAAATACCGAAGACATCAAATGGGATAGCGAAACGTACACCGTAACCATCACAACTAAGACAGAACCGGCAGCAACAAGCGAACCGGAAACTGAACCAACGAACGAAGAAACTAAAGAACCAACTGAACAAAAAGAAGAAACGGATCAAAACGTAGAAGAAAGTAAAGAAGAACAACCTACGACAGATCCAAGCAATACAGAAGAAAAGCCTGAGACAGATCCAAGCAATACAGAAGAAAA
Source organism: Pseudalkalibacillus berkeleyi (assembly GCF_021608225.1). Classification (NCBI taxonomy): domain Bacteria; kingdom Bacillati; phylum Bacillota; class Bacilli; order Caryophanales; family Fictibacillaceae; genus Pseudalkalibacillus; species Pseudalkalibacillus berkeleyi. Next base: position 2,674,341 of record NZ_JAKIJS010000001.1, on the reverse strand, counting down.
GCCTGAGACAGATGAAAGTGGTACACCATCTGATCAAAATGCAGAAGAAAAACCTGAAGGAGAAAAGTCTAAGGAAGAACAGCCTGCTGAAGGTGAACCAGAAGATGGGGAACCAACAGAAGAGCAACCTAAAGACGAAGACCCGAAAGAAGAACAACCAGAAGACCCTAGTAAAGATGGAACTAACACTGAAGAAACACCTGCAGATAAAAATCCATCTGAAACAAAGGATGCCGCATAATATCACCAAAGAAGCTAATCTGGAACCACCAGATTAGCTTCTTTATTTAAAGACTGGTTTAATGCTTATTTTCCGTTGCCTAAATTTCATTAAAAGTTTTAAGCCATTTTACATGTTTATTTGTCTAATAAATAGATGGTGCAAAACAGAAAGGGTGAATACTGATGATTCATTTAATAACAAAAGCCCAAAAGGGAAATGAGCGAGCCTTTTTAAAGCTATTTCAGAAATATGAAGCAGATATTTATCGGATGGCTTATGTGTATGTAAAAAATGAAAATGATGCATTAGATGTTGTTCAGGAAGTAGCATATCGTTCCTTTAAAAAAATTGAAACTCTAAAAAATCCTAAGTATTTCAAAACGTGGTTAATAAAAATCACCATTACTTGTTCTATTGACATCATTCGTAAAAACAAAAAAGTGGTTCATTTAAAACCAGAATCTCATGAACAGATCGGCATAGAGGATAAAGACATATCTCTATCGATTACATTGCAAGAATTCTTGGAGCAGCTAAATGAACATGAGAGAAGTATCGTGATGCTGAAGTACTATGAAGGATATACATTTAAGGAAATATCGAAGCTTTTAAATTTACCTTTAGGAACAGTGAAATCGGTCCTTTATCGTTCAATTCATAAACTTCAAAAGGAATTTAAGGAGGCTGATTTTCATGAGTAACTTTAAAAGAGAAGTAGAAAAGATTAACATTCCTAATAATCTACACGATCGAGCAAAGCTCGGAGTTAAACATGCAAAAAATGATTTAAAAGGTAAAAATAATACGAAAAAAAGACTTTCACTCATTGCAGCATCTTGTTTGATTACGTTTTCGGCAATAACCTATACACCGGTAGGAGCAGCAATTAAACAAGCATATGATAAAATCTTTGAGAGTCAACACATTGATGATCCAGGTCTAAAAGTTGCATTAAAAGATGGTCATGGACAAACCATTAGTCAAACATATTATGATAAACAAAATGATATTGCAGTAAATTTTGAGAATGTGATGACAGATAATGCTGAGACAAAACTGTTATTGACCTTTAATAGTAATACTACAGATTTAGAAAATTACTATATTGACATCTATGAAGGTACTAGTAAAGTTTATTTAATAACAGATGATGGTCAGAGACAAGAGCTTGATAATATCGGTTGGGGAAGCAGACATTACAATAAAGAAGAAAACAAAGTTGCGACAGCATTATCATTTGATTCTATTAAGGAATATGAAGGACAAAACATTCGTATAGAAATTGAAAACATCACTATATGGGACAAAAAAGGAATGGACGAAGTTAAGACCGTATGGCCTCTCGAGTTCAACTTAGATAAATCCTACATCACAGACCGTGAAATTGTTGAGATGAATAAAGAATTCACATTTAAAAATGAAACATACACCATTGAAAGAGTCGAGTATTCTGAACTAGAAACAAGGCTTGTAATTAGAGGCTCCGACATGATCTATACAGATCAAGATGGAAATCAATATCAAACCAAAAGCAAACTAGAACATCAATTTTTAAATGCCCGACAAATAAACCAAGGTTCTGGTTATACCGTAGCTGAAGGAAAATCTGGCGTGTTTCTAGATGCTAGTGGAGAAAGAATCGTTCCAAACTTTAGTAAGGGCGAAATAGAAAGTAAACTTGGGGTTTTCATAATGGTCTTTGCACCAGTTAAAGACCGTTCAAATGTTGTCCTTGAGGTTGGAGAAGACATGGAAATTCCATTGATTGTTGAGGAGTAAGTTACGTACCAGGTACAATTTAATTTGTACTTGTTTGGTAGGCCTTTCAAGTTTCATTTAATAGCAAGAAGCCTTAAAAAAACCAGAATCCGAACGGATTCTGGTTTTTAAGTTTATTTATATTGAATTGATCTTCCCATAAACACGGCGAATTGTTCACGGGTAATCTTATCATCAGGACCGAATTTCGTCTTTGTCACACCGGCTGTGATTTCTGCATCATATAAGCGTGTGACAGCTTCATCATACCAGCTTCCATTTTTCACATCAGTAAATGGATGATCATTTGATGCTTTAGGGAATTCGTAAACCCTTTGTAGTACGACAGCCATTTGTGCTCTTGTGAGTGTTGCATCAGGATCGAATTTTGTTTCTTTTACTCCTACGAATAGACCTTCATCTACTGCAGCTGCAATGTCGTCATAGTATTTATGATCTTTAGGTACATCGGTAAACCCAGGGTCTGGTCGGTTCTCAGTTGAAATGTTCTTCGCTCTGTTCATTAGGATTGCTGCATGAGCTCGAGTTAAATTCTTACCAAGACCAAACTGTCCATTACCCATCCCGTACAATAGTGTAGAGTCATAAAGGTAGTAGATGTGATCCTCAGCCCAGTAATTAGCAGGTACATCTTTAAATTTAAACTTCAGAAAGCTTGAGGCAACATATCCTGTTGATCCATCGCTACGCTTCACAGGGTACCAAACATAGTGGTTTTTCCTGTCAGCAACCTTTTCATATACAAAAGGTCCGTTAACCGTAAGTACTTCTCCTTCTTGAAGGGACGCTTTTATCGATGTATCAGTAGATGGTCCAGTACGTAACCGTGTTGCAGTCGTCGTTTTCACTTGATCATCTTTCAAAAATCGATGCTTCGTTTTAGTAAGAGGTATTGTGAAATGATAGTCCATCGTAATGAACTCTATGTTTTTGCTGCTGTTACTATCATATTTAAAGTCAGAACTCTTAAATGGTAGAGTTTGAGGCTTTATTAAGCCCAAATCATCTATGATTTTTAATACTTTCTCTTGATAAGCATCTGTATTCCTATCACCAGTTGATTGAACGATAGGACTATTCACTGGCTTCGTGCCGTTGTATGCCATAATTGCAAAATACCAATGTTCTAACACATCTCGATCACCTGCATTGATGGAAGGTAAGTCACTACGACGATACATTTCATCAAGTACTTTGACACCTGCTTCAATATTATAGACGATGTCATTTTTTAACTTCTCTTCGTCATATCCTGATTTATTTGTAATCTGCATAATTCCGATTCCATTATCTGAAGTAACAATTGGATCTCCGTTACTATCAAATTGACGCCAATTCCCACTTTCACCTTCAGCAATTGCTTTAACAATTTCAGGTGGAACATTCTTTGCTAAAGCAGCTTCTGTCAATAAACAATTTGTCGTACTCATATCCGGGTTTTCACCATTAACCGGAGTGTAACTACACTTGCTAGAAATACTTTCTGCACTCGCTTCCCCTTGGTTAACTAAAGCAAAAATACAAGCTAGAGCCACACCCAAAACAACCTTTACAAAATACTTCAAAATTTAACACACCTTCCATACAATACCAATTTAAAGATACTATTATCCTAACATGAATCTGGTAGACTACCAACCTAAAATTTACCTATAAAACAAAAAACTCTCCCACTTTCGGAGAGTTTTTTTGTGCATCTATTCATTCATTCAAACCATCACTTCTTCTTCCATATAACATTCTTCAATCATTTCAATAAATGGTTCTACTAGGTCGGGATCGAATTGGGTTCCTGAGCAGCGGCGTAATTCATTGATCGCTTCTTGGAATGTTTTCGTCGGTTGGTAAGGACGTTCAGTTGTCATGGCATCAAAGGAATCTAAGATACAGAGGACTCTTGCTAGTTTCGGTATCGAATATCCTTTCAAACCATAGGGATAACCCTTACCATCAAATCGTTCGTGATGAAGCTCTACCAATGGGATGATATCCTCAAAACCTTTTATAGATTGGACCCAATCCTTACCCCATGTAACGTGTTTCTTCATCATTTCCCATTCATCTAATGATAGTTTACCAGCTTTTGTCAAAAGCTCACGTGGTACTTCTATTTTACCAATATCATGAACAAGTGAACCAAGTATGAGCAATTGTTTCTCTTTCTTTGTAAGGTCAATCCGTTTACTGAATTCATTCGCATAGTCATGAACCCGGTTCGAATGGCGATAAGTCATTAAGTCCTTTGTAAGGAAAATATCGACTTGTTGTTTTGCGAGCTTTAACTTTTCGTCACAAAAGATCGCATCGCCATACATGGAATCTTCATCTAAACGGCTGATCATGTTTTTCCCTTTTCTTTTTGCGAGATACATCGCCAAGTCTGTCTTATGTAAGAAGTCAGCACTCGTGCCCTCTTTATATTGGAAAACACCACCTGAGAAGGAAAGACATCCATATGGAAATACTTCTACACCCTCATAGTAAGTATCATTCATTTTCTTTCGTAACGTATTCAACCTCTTAAAGGCAAGATCTTCAGAAGTATTAGGCATAAGAATGACGAATTCTTCTCCACCGTAACGCGCAACAATATCCTTTTGATCGGCAGAATCTTGGATTAGGGTTCCAACATTCTTCAACAACTTGTCGCCTTCTAAATGCCCGAACGTATCATTGAACTTCTTAAAGTCATCTATATCAATAATCGCCATGCTGATTGGTTGGTGGCTATCAATAGCATCTTGAACCTTCTCTTCAAGTAACTCTTTGAAACAACCGTGGTTATAGAGCCCTGTTAACTGGTCGCGATTCGCTTTTTCAGATACTTTTTGATATAAGTTGAAGTACTGCCTGAAAGCGAGTGACAGTAGCACACCGAGGGTAGTAAACAACAACAAACCGATGTAAACTTGGACTTCCATTAAGAAAGATAGGACAAGTGAAAGGACGAGTGTAATGAAATAACTACTTGTCCCTTCCATTAATATGCCGCGAATTTCGTCTGAGAGCCCTTTCTTGATTGTGAGAAAAAAGTATACACCAATCATAGAAACGTTCATACCGAAGTAGATTGTTAAGGCAACTACGTACGGCATTAGATTGTTAGTCTCTATGGGTCCTTGATCACCACCGATAAAAGTGAAAGCGCTACTTGCTGACATCAGCATCATTGCATATAGTGAGAAGTTAAATACATGCTTCCACCATTGAATATTTCTCTGTAAAAACACGAAGAAGATTGTTGTAATGAACAATAATTGTAAACTTGCTGATACCCCATAAATGAAGAGTACACTCAAGAATACAGGCGAATCCATCGTCAAAGAATTGCCTCTTGGTGGCATTAAAATTGAAAAATGATTAAGTAATAATATGATAGCGATTAAAAAAATGAATAAGATCCAAGGTAAATAAGGAAAATTCACCTTAAATAGGTGTAACGATGACATCGTCAATCCTGTTACGCTTATCAGCGCCAGGTATGTATTGACAGGTATGAATAATTTCTTAAGTATATGCATAGGGAATCACCCTCGTATCTAATTAATAATAGGAGAAGCTCATTCAGCTCCTCCCGAACTAAGTATTAAACCAATTTGAACCCAGAAGTTAGTGCTACTACTGCAGTACCGATTACGAATAAATTCATAAGTACAGTTTTCATTTTAACTGACATGTTCTTCACCTCCTTTACGTAACAATGACCATCGATTACGTGTTTGGAGTTTGTTCACCATCAACATTTGAATGAATAGGAAGATACCGATATTCATAATGATGTCACCGATACTAATGACTTGATCCCTTGGATAAAACTCAGGTAGAGGTATGACATCGCCCAAAAATCCAAACTTAGTATCCTCTGTCAAAGGCGTATGTTTACCGTAATAACCTTCCTGCAGGGCTTGGCCATATGCAGGATCGAGTACGCCAGCAGCTTCAAGTGAAACAGGCATTCGTCCACCGTTTGCACCCATGACGACAAAGTTCAACAGAACACCGATCAATATAAGCCAAATGCCGAGACCGAGCTTTCGATTGACCCAGAGCAATGTGAGTCCTACGATATAAATACCGATAAATATATAGTTACTTACAGTACCGAGTAGCTCGTATTTATTTTGCAGTAGGAAGATCACCCATTGCGAGAGCAATAAGACTGGAAACACCCAACCATGCTTAATATGTAAATCTCCAAATCCTTTCAAGTTTCCTTTCCGAAGAAAACCGACTAATATTGCAAGAAGAATGCCATCAAAGACCATGTATGTGCTCCTTTTAATGAAGAAATTGTCTGTTAACGTTTATATCGGATTAAGATTTAGGGAATTATGGGGAAATATGACTAATTATAAATAATACTAAAGTACTATTTCGGGCAAGCGCATAATACGAAATACTTTTATAAAATACTTACACTCATGCTATAGAAGGTGAAAAAACAGATGAAAATTGCGGTAGTTGGAACAGGATACGTAGGTCTTGTCACTGGTGTTAGCTTGGCGGAAATTGGGCATCAAGTGACATGTATCGATATTGACCATGAAAAAGTTAAAAAAATGAAAGCGGGAATCTCACCGATTTATGAGCCAGGATTAGAAGAAATGATGCAAAGGAATATCGAAGCTGGTCGATTAACGTTTACCTCTAATTACAGTAGAGGTGTAAAATCTGCTGAAGTTGTTTATATTGCTGTAGGAACACCTCAAAATGAAGACGGCTCAGCTAATCTCACTTACTTGGAGGAAGCAGTTAAATCAGTTGCAACTCAAATAACACAATCGATTTTCCTTGTTATTAAAAGCACAGTACCAGTAGGAACAAACAATTATATGAAGCAATATGTAAAAAAACACTTAAAAGAAGATGTGAAAGTAGAGGTTGTTTCCAATCCAGAGTTCCTGAGAGAAGGATCAGCTGTTAGAGATACGTTCGAAGGAGACCGCATCGTAATCGGAACGGATTCAAAGAAAGCAGCTGAATTAATGGAGGAAGTCAATCGACCATTTAACATTCCGATATACAAAACGGACATGAGAAGTGCTGAAATGATTAAATATGCTTCTAATGCTTTTTTGGCTACAAAGATCAGTTTTATAAATGAAATATCAAACATATGTGAGAAAACTGGGGCAAATGTGGAAGATGTTGCGAAAGGTATGGGGATGGACCAACGAATCGGTAATCAGTTCTTACAAGCCGGAATTGGTTATGGGGGCTCCTGCTTTCCAAAAGATACAAAAGCGCTCGTTCAACTAGCCGGTAACGTCGAGCATAATTTTGAACTTCTGAAATCTGTCATCAAGGTAAACAACTATCAACAAAAATTACTCGTTGAAAAAGCCATGAAACGGCTCGGTTCTTTAAAAGGAAAGAAAATAGCTGTCTTGGGACTTTCCTTTAAACCAAACACGGACGATGTTAGAGAGTCTGCGTCCATTCATGTTGTTAATGAGCTCATATCTCAAGATGCTTCTGTGGTTGCTTACGACCCGATTGCAAATGAAAATGCGAAAGAATTACTTCCGCCATCAACAATTTTTGCTGAATCAATTAGTGATGCAATAATTAATGCTGATTGTGCTTTGATTCTCACTGACTGGAAAGAAATCATCAAATTTCCATTACAACATTATCAGGAAGAAATGAGTTATCCACTTATATTTGATGGACGTAATTGTTATGCATTAGAGTCAGCAAAAGTTGCTGAATTAGAGTACCATTCCATTGGCCGCCCCATCATTAATGAAACTAGAACTTCTAGCATGTAAACAGCGCTAGAAGTTTTTTTAGAATATTTTTTCAATTTAATTCCAATCCTCTTATTTTGTTTAGGATAATAGAAAAACAAACATTAGGAGTAAATAACCATAAAGAATTTCTAAATAGGAACGATATATAGTATGTAATACATTTGTATGATTTCGTATGGTGAAATACCTATTTTTACATAGTTTTTACATAAAGTTTGATAATTATAGCTAAAAATTCCAACGTACTATGCTATAATTCAACAAGATGACTAGAGAGATTAAGTAAAAGGGGATAGGAGAAAACATGGAAGAAACGATTAGTTTGAAGGAGTTATTCGACACGTTGAAAAAGCGTTTCGCAATGATTCTATTAATTACAGTTATTGCAATAGCAATCAGTGGGATTATCAGTTATATGTTCTTAACACCAATCTATCAATCTTCAACACAAATACTCGTCAACCAATCAAACGAGGGACAACAAAATTATGACATCAATCAAGTTAGAACAAATGTCGAAATGATTAATACATACCGAGTCATTATTAAGAGCCCGACAATTTTAGAGAAAGTCCAACAAGATCTTGGACTAGAAGAGTCTACGAGCCAATTGAATAATGTCGTTACAGTAAACAGTGAACAAAACTCTCAAGTTTTCACTGTATCGGTTCAACATGCTGAACCTGAAATGGTAGCAGAAATCGCAAATTCTGTAGCAAGTACATTTGAATCTGAAATCAAGACAATTATGAATGTAGATAATGTGAAAATTTTATCGAAAGCAGAAGTCCCAATAAGTCCAATAAAACCGAGCCCAATGCTAAACATGGCAATTGCGTTAGTTGTTGGATTAATGGCTGGTGTCGGCCTTGCATTCTTACTCGAATACATTGATAACACGATTAAAAATGAACAAGATATTGAAAAGCAGTTAGACCTACCGGTACTCGGTGTCATAGCAGAGATGAACGAAAAGCAAATACAACAATCTAACCGAATGAGTAAAGCTAGGGTAGGGAGTGAACGTTTTGAAGCGTAAACAGAAAAGAGCGGTAAGAGATTTTAAAGAGCGTAGCTTAATTACACACTATAATTCAAAGTCCCCGATCTCAGAACAATATCGTACAATCCGTTCCAATATTCACTTTTCATCAATTGATGAGGAGTATCGAACACTGATGGTGACATCCTCAGGTCCAGGAGAAGGCAAATCCACTACAACAGCAAACCTTGCCGTCGTTATGGCGCAGCAAGGAAAACGCGTATTGTTAATTGACGCAGATTTAAGAAAACCTACAGCACACTATACATTCAGGGTGAGTAATGCTAAAGGTCTTACGAATGTATTGACGAAACAAACGACCTTACTTGAAACAGTTACACAAACGGAAGTAGAACGCTTACACATTTTGCCAAGTGGTCCAGTACCACCAAATCCTGCTGAATTACTAGGATCTAGAATGATGCAAGAAATGACGAAAGAAGCATTAAATGATTTTGATCTAATCATATTCGACACACCTCCAGTACTAGCGGTTACAGATGCGCAAATACTCGCCAATACATGCGATGGTGTCGTCTTGGTAGTTGGAAGTGGTGTAACGGAAAATGAGGCAGCTCAGAAATCTAAAGAGTTACTCGTTTCAGCAAAAGCGAAATTACTAGGTGTTGTATTAAACCGTAAAAAGATGAGCGATAAAAATTATTACTATTATTATGGAAATTAGACAAAATTAGACACGATATACCATTGATTACCATTATAGTTATGGTAAGATAATATATGCAAGATTGATTAAATAGGATAATAGTCTGTATTTGTTTAGGGGTGTAAAAAATGATTGATATACATTGTCATATCTTGCCTGGAATTGATGATGGGGCAAGCCAATATGAAGATAGTATGAACATGGCTAAAAAAGCTATAGAAGAAGGTATAACGACCATTATTGCCACCCCTCACCACAATCATCATTTCCCAAACCACGGATTAGAAATTGAGAATCATGTAGCTAGATTAAATGAAAAATTGAAGGAAAACCATATAGAAATAGAAGTGATTCAAGGACAAGAACCTAGAATTACAGCGGACTTTATTGAAGAGTTAAACCGGGGGGAAATCTTAACATTAGGTAATCAAAGAAAGTATGTACATATTGAATTGCCCTCGAACCAAGTTCCAAGACACACTAAGTCTATTATTTTTGAATTACAACTAATGGGGATTACACCAATTATTGTGCACCCTGAACGGAATACGAAATTAACAGAGAATCCAGACTTACTATTTGAGCTCGTCAATGAAGGTGCACTAACACAAGTGACAGCTGCTAGTGTAGTAGGGAACTTCGGGAAAAACATACAAAAGTTCTCATATCAGATTATTGAGCATAATCTAAGTCACTTCATCGCAAGTGACGCACATAATATTTCGAACCGATCCTTTCATTTGCGGGGGGCATATGAAGCGATTGAAAAGAAATTTGGTATTAAAAAACGTTATGAATTGCAAGAGAACCCAGCACTTTTAATAAATGGCGAATCAATAACAGCTAGTACACCAGAACCAATTAAACGACGGAAAATACTTGGACTATTTTAATAAAAATTTTTAATGTTTTCACTGGTAATGCCTCCTAACCACTATCAACGGAGGCACTCGGCTAGGCTGTGGGTGTTTTTTGACACCTTAGACACTTGTTGTCATTGGTTTGGTGTGAGGTGGGGTTCAATGCCCCATCATGTTATAACTAAATTTATATATAAATGATGAATTTATAGGAGGATTTCTTACAATGAATAAGAGATTAGGCTTACGCTTCTTATTTAGTGTAAGGGATGTATATAGAAGGTAGTCAGTTTTAAAGGGGATGTGTTTTCATATGAAAAAAGTTAAAAAAGCCATCATTCCGGCAGCGGGTCTTGGGACAAGGTTCTTACCAGCAACAAAAGCAATGCCGAAAGAAATGCTACCAATTGTCGATAAACCGACAATCCAATACATCGTTGAAGAAGCAATTGCATCGGGCATAGAGGATATCATCATCGTTACTGGTAAGGGCAAAAGAGCGATTGAAGATCATTTCGACCATTCATTTGAATTAGAGCACAACCTATTTCAAAAAGGAAAACTTGAGTTACTTGAAAAAGTACAAGAATCTTCAAGGATGGCAGATATCCATTACATAAGACAGAAGGAACCAAAGGGTTTAGGACATGCGGTTTGGTGTGCAAGGAAGTTTATTGGAGATGAGCCATTTGCGGTGTTATTGGGGGATGACATCGTCCAAGCGGACGAGCCGTGCTTAAAGCAATTAATCAATCAATATGAAGAAACGGCTTCATCAGTGATTGGGGTACAAACCGTTCCGTCAGAACATACGAATCGGTACGGAATTATTGATCCTAATAATAAGGAAGGAAGACGGTACAAGGTCAACAATTTTGTTGAAAAGCCTAAAGAAAACCCACCGTCTAACCTAGCAATTATGGGACGTTATATTTTAACACCGGAAATATTCGATTTCTTGGAAAAACAAGAACTAGGTGCCGGTGGGGAAATTCAACTCACCGATGCGATCCAAGGTTTAAATCAACTACAAAACGTATTTGCATATGACTTTGAAGGTATACGTTATGATGTCGGGGAAAAACTAGGATTTATTATGACGACCATTCAATTTGCGATAAACAACCCAGAGTTAAGAAACAGTGTATTAACTGAGTTGGATCAACTAATTGAAAGAGAAAAGATTAATACTAGAGGGTGAGGTGGAAATGAGTGACGTATAAGAAAAGGATTTCATTCTTAATCTTTATCGATTCTATTATTGTCTTAACAGCGATTTACGCTAGTAGTTACCTCTTAAACTACCATCAAATCCTACTTTCCACCTCTATACTAGCTAGTTCATTCATTTTATTAATTGGACATCATATTTTTTCCTACTATTACAAGTTGTATAAGCGAGTATGGCAGTATGCGAGTATCGGAGAACTGATTATTATCTTTAAGACGGTTACATTCTCTGTGCTAGGAGCAGGACTTGCCCAAATGATCTTTATTCAAGACATTTATTTTAGAGCGCTGGTCATTACCTGGATGTTACATATGCTCTTAATGGGCGGGTCAAGATTTATTTGGCGCGTATATAGAGATACATACATGAATCCAAACAATAAACAAAACCGAACGTTAATCATTGGCGCGGGTTCTGCCGGTACGATGGTGTTACGTCAATTAAAGCAAAATAACCTGACAGAACTATACCCAGTTGCATTTGTAGATGACGATGTAAGAAAACAACAACTTGAAATATTAGGTGTACCGGTTGCTGGAACAACAGTAAATATAAAGGATATCGTTGAACAATTAGAAGTAGATCATATTATTATCGCTATCCCATCATTAAAGAAATCTGAATTGAATCGCATTTATCAGGAATGTTTGAAGACGAACATAAAGACACAAATACTACCTAAAATTGAAGACCTCATGCTTGGGAATGTTTCAATTAACCAATTCCGAGATGTGAAAGTGGAAGATCTATTAGGACGTGATCCGGTAGAACTGGACATTCAAAGCATCTCCAAAGAATTGACAGGTCAAACGATCCTTGTGACGGGAGCTGGTGGTTCGATTGGATCTGAGATTTGTCGCCAAGTTTGTAAGTTCACACCGAAAAAGGTCCTATTACTTGGTCATGGGGAAAACTCCATTTATCAAATCGATATGGAGTTGCGACAAAAGTACGGTGAGCAAATTAAAATCATCCCAATTATTGCGGATATTCAGGATCGTGATAGAATTTTTGAGGTGATGAATGTACATCAACCAGATGTCATTTATCATGCAGCTGCCCATAAGCACGTTCCATTAATGGAATATAATCCGAAAGAAGCTGTAAAAAATAATGTGCTAGGTACTAAAAATGTAGCCGAAGCTGCGGACGAATTCAGAGTAAAAACGTTTGTGCTCGTCTCTTCTGATAAGGCTGTTAACCCTACGAACGTAATGGGGTCAACGAAACGGATTGCTGAAATGATTATTCAAGAGTTAGATAAAAAGAGTCAAACGAACTTTGTAGCAGTCCGATTTGGAAACGTATTAGGTAGTCGTGGAAGTGTCATTCCATTATTTAAGAAACAAATCCAAGCAGGTGGACCGGTTACGGTAACCCATCCGGATATGACAAGATACTTTATGACGATACCAGAAGCATCTCGCCTTGTTATCCAAGCTGGGGCACTTGCTCGTGGAGGAGAAATCTTCGTGTTGGATATGGGTGAATCCGTTAAAATTGTCGATCTTGCTAAAAATTTGATCCAACTTTCAGGATATTCAGTGAATGAGATAGGATTGAATTATTCAGGTATTCGACCAGGTGAAAAGATGTACGAAGAGTTACTCGGAGAAGGGGAAGTACATCCAAAAGCGGTTTTCCCGAAAATCTTTATTGGAAAATCGGTTGATGTGGACTATGATAAAGTATCTTACTTGGTAGAAAATCACTTTAACCTTAATCAGGAAGAAATAGCGGAATATGTGTTGGATTTGGCAAATGAGAAAGAGTTTCTAGCAGTAAGTAATGCGAATTAATGAAACAACCCCCACCAGAACGAAGGTTGGTGGGGGTTGTTTTTGTGTGAATAAATACACTTAGTAATTTAGTAGTTGATATGGAAATACAATTAAATATTCCTGGTAAGTACTAAACTACTAAACCCTAAGTCTATCAATGGAAGGAAGACGTAAAGATGAAGCCAACAAAAGTAAACGAAAGAATATTTCTTTCATCACCACATATGAGTGTAGAAGGTTATGAATTGAAATTTGTACAAGAAGCTTTTGATACTAATTGGATTGCACCTCTTGGAGAAAATGTAAATGAATTTGAAAAGGAACTAGCTGCTAAAGTTGGTTCGAAAGAGGCTGCTGCTTTATCTTCTGGTACTGGAGCTATTCATTTGGCATTAAGAGCTGCTGGTGTTGGTGAGGGGGATATTGTTTTTTGTCCAACATTTACTTTCTCGGCAACGGCTAATCCAATTATCTACCAAAATGCGCTACCTGTTTTTATTGATAGTGATTATGAGACTTGGAACATGTGCCCTAATGCTTTGGCAAAAGCCTTCGAGAAGTATCCAGAAGTAAAAGCAGTTATTGTTGTTCACCTTTATGGTCTTTCTGCTGATATGGATAAGATTATGGAGATTTGTAAAAAACATGAAGTAACGGTTATAGAAGATGCAGCAGAGTCACTAGGTGGTTATTATAAAGGCCAACACACAGGGACATTTGGTGATTATGGCATCTTCTCCTTTAATGGGAACAAAATAATTACTACCTCTGGTGGTGGAATGCTAGTTTCTAATAATGAAGAGAAAGTTGCAAAAGTGAGGTTCTGGGCAACTCAGTCTAGAGATCAAGCAAGGCACTATCAGCATAGTGAACTGGGATTTAACTATCGAATGAGCAATGTTGTTGCTGGGATTGGTCGGGGACAACTTAAGGTTTTAGATCAGAGAGTAGAAAAGAAAAAATATATTTTTGAGTTTTATAAGCGCGAGCTTGGAGAGCTTGATGGTGTTGAGTTCATGCCTATTAATGATTGGGATAAGCCAAATTACTGGTTAAGTTCAATGACTTTAAAAGGAAAGGTTAGGCCGATTGATATTATGGCGGCTCTTGAAAAAGAAAACATTGAGTCAAGGCCAGTTTGGAAGCCAATGCATTTGCAGCCATTCTTTGAGAAGTATGATTTTATAGGAACAGATGTATCTGAAAGTTTATTTGAGAATGGTGTTTGTTTGCCGTCTGATACTAAGATGACGGATAAGGATTTGGAAAGAGTTGTGAAGACTATTAAAGGGTTGTGGTTAAAGTAATGAGACATTCTAAGGGTGGTATTTATAAAAGGTTTATAAAAAGACCAATGGACTTCCTTCTCTCTTTGGTCGCAATTATCACTCTAACTATCATTCCCGTTCTACCAATAGTTGCTATTCTCGTGAGAGTTAAGTTAGGGAGTCCTGTATTATTTAAGCAGGAACGACCTGGTCTGAATGAAAAAGTCTTTATGATGTACAAGTTTAGAACGATGACAGATGAAAGGGATGAGAAAGGGGGATTATTACCGGACAGTGTAAGATTAACAAAGTTTGGTAGATTACTTCGTTCTACATCTCTTGATGAACTACCTGAGCTCTTCAACATCTTAAAAGGTGATATGTCTATTATTGGTCCTAGACCATTATTGGTACAGTACCTGCCTCTTTATAATGAACATCAAAAGCGTCGCCATGAAGTGAGGCCTGGTTTATCAGGGTTATCACAGGTGAATGGTAGAAATGCAATCAGTTGGGAAGATAAATTTAATCTTGATGTGAAATATGTTGATAGCGTTAGTTTTATAGGAGACTGGGAAATTATCTTTCTAACAATAAAAAAGGTATTTGTTAGGGAAGGTATCAATTCTGAAAGTGCAGCAACAATGGAACCATTTAGAGGAAGTAAAAGATTGGGGGACAATTAATTATGAAAGATATAGTTATTATTGGAGCAGGTGGATTCGGAAGAGAAGTTGCATGGTTAATTGAAGAAATAAATAGAGTAAATAAGGAATGGAATATAGTTGGATTCGTTGATGATAATGAGAAAATACAAGGTACTGAAGTTAGCGGATATAAAGTTGTTGGGGACATTGAATGGTTAAAGGAACAAAAAGTTAATGTTGCTTGTGCAATTGGAGACCCTATTACTAAAAAGAAAACTATTGAAAGTTTAAATGGTAGTAAAATCTCTTTTCCTGTTTTAATACATCCTAGTGTGATTTACTCTGATAGAGTAGGGTTTGGAGCAGGTTCAATCATATGCGCGGCTAATATTTTAACTACTGATATTCAGATTGGAAACCATGTAATCATTAATTTAGATTGTACTATAGGACATGATGCTACTTTAGGTAATTATACAACAATACTACCAAGTGTTAATGTATCTGGGAATGTAGTTACCAAAGAATGTGTAAGTGTTGGAACAGGTTCGGCAATCATTCAGGGGGTAACCATTGGTGAGAATACCGTTGTAGGAGCAGGGGCAGTAGTAGTGAAGGAATTACCAGCTAATTGTACAGCTGTAGGGGCTCCGGCAAACCCTATAAAGTTTCATGAATAGTATTCCAGTACAAACTTCAAAAGAGTTCGGATACTGTTTGGGAAAATCATTTTCATTATAGAGTTACGGTTAATTGTATTTGGAACTTATTTTATAAAGCAGGGATAATATACAAATAAGTGTGATGTGCATTGGAGTGGACTAAGTTTGAAAAAGAAAAATATATGGTTATGGAATCACTATGCAACAGAAATGTATAAAAATCGTGGAGGACGTCATTATTGGTTTGCGGAAAACTTAATTAAACAAGGATATAACGTCACCGTGTTTTGTGCCAATACATTTCATAATAAACTAGAAAGTATAGATACGGAAAGGAACAAATATTCTACTGACATTATTGATGATATTCCTTTTGTGTTTGTAAAGACTTTCACCGCTATAGGGAATGGAATTGATAGAGTTAAAAACATGAGCTACTTTTATTTCAATTTATTTTCAGTAGCAAAAGAGTACGCAAAATTAAATGGAAAACCAGATGTCATCCTTGCTTCTAGTGTTCATCCATTAACTTTGGTTGCTGGAATACAGATAGCTAAAAAGTTTGGTGTTCCTTGCATTTGTGAGATTCGCGACCTTTGGCCAGAAGCTATATTTTCATTTAATAAAGCAAAAGAAAACAGTCTTTTAGGGAGAGGGCTCACTGCTGGCGAACAATGGATTTATAAAAAAGCAGATGCCCTAATTTTTACTAAAGAGGGTGACACTGACTATATTAAAGAAAAGAAATGGGATGTAGAACAAGGTGGAGATATTAACCTTGATAAATGTCACTATATTAATAATGGCGTTGACCTAGGAAGCTTCAAATTACTAGCTTCTAATAATGAAGTTGATGACACAGATTTAAACTCGGAAAAATTTAACGTAATTTATGTCGGAGCTATAAGACCAGTAAATAACGTAGGTAATCTTCTTGATGCCGCATCAATATTAAAAGAAAAAGAAGATCTCCAATTTTTAATTTATGGTGATGGTAATCAAAGGGAGATGCTAGAAAAAAGAGTTGTTGAGGAAAATTTGACTAATGTGAAGTTGAAAGGTTTTGTGAATAAACGTTTAATACCGAATATCCTCAGTAAATCATCGGTTAATATCCTTAATTATTCACAGACTCGGTATAATTGGGCTAGGGGAAATAGTTCAAATAAATTGTTTGAGTACATGGCATCAGGTAAGCCGATTATTTCCACAGTTAAGATGGGTTATTCAATTTTAGATAAATATAAATGTGGAATTGAACTTGAAAATAGTACACCTGAAGAGTTGGCTGGCGCAATTTTACAAATTAAACAGAGTTCGGAAGAGCAGTATAATTCATTGGCGCAAAATGCCAGAAAAGGTGCAGAAGATTTTGATTTTAAATATTTAACTAGTAAGTTGATTAATGTTATTGAAAGTGTTAAATAATCAAATAAATGAGGTATTGCAATGATCAAATCACTAATAACTGAATACGGATTGCCATGGCTTTTTAATCGTTCACTCTATTCAGCGAAGTTGAAAATGATGAGGGCAATACCAAACAGTGATAAGTTGTTTGAAAAAGAAGTCAATGTTAAAAGAGTTGATATACTTGACCTGAATGTAAGAGCGATCGATGAGTTTTTAGATAAAGTATCAAATGAAAAGAAAAAAGGTATTGTAACGATAGCTGATAATGCTTTAGTAGGTAAAGTTATGGGGTTTTCTTCCATGGAACTTGACTATGGAAACCCTATAAATTGGCATATAAACCCAATAACGAAAGTTGAGGTCAGTAAAAAGTTAAAATGGTATCAAATCCCTGACTTTGACCCTCTGCGTGGAGATATTAAAGTGATTTGGGAAGCGTCACGTTTCACACATTTTTTCTATTTTGCTAGAGCTTTTATGTTAACTAAGGATACAAAGTATTATGAAGGGTTTTCCCAACAGCTTAACAATTGGTTACAGAACAATAGATATCCGTTTGGATCACATTTCAAATGTGGTCAAGAGGCGACATTGCGGATGATAAATGCATTAATAGCTTTTGAAATTTTCAAGTCTAATAAATTAACAACGAAAAAAGATGAGTTAAACATAAAGAAGCTTATAGAGGGTAGTTATAAAAAAGTCTTATCTAATTTCTTCTATGCTCATAAATGCATAAAAAACAATCATACTCTTTCAGAAATAGTAGGTTTAATAATTGGAGCCTGGAGTTGCAATGATCAAAAACGATTAAAAAAAGCTTACGAATTACTAGATAAAGAGATTCAAATACAGTTTCTTCCTGATGGTGGTTATATTCAATATTCATTTAATTACCAAAGGTTTGCCCTTCAAATTATAGAGCTAGTGATGAAAATTAGCGAGAAAACGAAATTAACTATTTCAGATAGAAGTAAAAGTTTAATAAAGAAAAGTGTAACATTGATGTATCAAATGCAAGATAATTCAGGTGATGTACCTAATTATGGCTCAAATGATGGGGCATTGATATTCCCAGTAACTACTTGTGGGTATAGAGATTTTAGGGCGGTAATTAATACGATTTTTAGTCTGATTGATGGTAAGAGAGTTTATAAACCGGGAGATTATGATGAAGAACTACTCTGGTTTGGTGATAAAAAATTAGATGAAATACCGATATCCATAATTGAAAAGAAATCCTCCGCATTTAATGAATCAGGATTTTATTCGTTACGTACAGATACTGGCAATATAATGACAGTCCTACAAAATTTTAAAACTCGACCAGCACAGATGGATCAGTTCCATATAGACCTTTGGCATAAAGGCATAAATATCTTTTGCGATAGTGGGACATACTCCTATGCAACAGATATTGGAAAAGAAATGGCTTTAACAGCTGCTCACAATACAGTTAAGGTTGATGGAAAGGACCAAATGAAAAAGCGCGGTCCATTTCTTATTTACGAATGGACTAAACCCAGAAATATCATTGTAAATGATAATTTATTTAAGGGAAGAATGGTATCCAAAAACGGCTATGAACACTTGAGGCATATTGAAAAGAACGAGCAAGGGTTTATGATATTGGATGAAGTAATCGGTAAAGGAGAATATTGTAAATTTCTGTTCCATACCCCTTGTGAAGTGAAAATAATTGAAGGTGGATTTGAACTTTATGATAAAGGTAAGTTGAATTGTACCGTTACAATTAGTGAGTATGTAGGTGTGGAAATAGAGTTGAAAAAATCCTATAGAAGTCTATTTTACCTTAAAATAGAAGAAATAAATTGTGTGATTATTAGTAGTCCACTAAATGAAAAGAAATGCAATATGCAGTTTAACATTAGTTTGAAAAATTGAAGGCAATATTAGAAGGGGCGAATTCTAAATGATTAATATTATTGGTCTTGGTTATATAGGCTTACCTACAGCTCTTATGTTTGCTAAAAGTGGGGTTAAGGTAGTAGGAACCGATAACAATACTAAATTAGTAAATTCATTAACAGAAGGTATGCTTACTTTTGAAGAAGAGGGGTTAGAAGAACTGTTTCAAGAGGCACTTTCAAATGGAATTAAATTTACTACGGAATATCAAAATACACATACTTATATTCTTGCAGTTCCAACCCCTTATATTAAAGAAAGCAAAAAGCTTGATCCTAAATATGTAATCTCAGCCGTGAATAGTACCCTTGATGTTTGTGAAAAAGGTGCAATAGTAATTATAGAATCAACTATTTCTCCTGGAACAATAGATAAATATATACGCCCTGAGATAGAAAAAAGGGGTTTTGTAATTGGCGATGACATACATCTAGTACATGCTCCCGAAAGAATTATTCCAGGTAATATGATTTATGAACTTGAACACAATTCTAGAACTATTGGAGCGGATAACCTTGAAATTGGTGAGAAAGTTAAAGGCCTGTATTCAAGTTTATGTAAGGCAGAGATTGTTGTTACTGATATTAGATCAGCTGAAATGTCTAAGGTTGTGGAGAACACATATCGTGATATCAATATAGCATTTGCTAATGAGTTAGCTAAGATTTGTCGCACTGATAATATGGATGTTTATGAGATTATTAGAATTGCTAATATGCATCCACGGGTTAATATCCTACAACCTGGTCCAGGTGTCGGTGGGCATTGTATTTCAGTAGATCCGTGGTTTTTAGTTGGTGATTATCCAGACTTAACAAACTTGATTTTAACAGCACGTAAGATAAACGATTCTATGCCAAGACATGTTTTAGGACGTATTAGAGATATTATGAGGGAGCATAGGATTAAAGATATATCTAAAGTTGGTCTTTACGGATTAGCTTATAAAGAGAATGTTGACGATACAAGAGAGAGTCCAACACTTCAGCTATTAGAACGAATGGATGAACATTTAGCATTTGGAGTTAAGGTTTTTGATCCATTTGTTAAAGAAAGAATTGTAGACCATCAATTTATGAACTTTGAAGACTTTTTAAATGAGATAGAGGTTCTTGTTGTTATGGTAGGACACGAGCATATCAAAAACAACATGGATCTTATAAAGGATAAGCTAGTCCTAGATACTAAGAATATTTGTATATTTGATGGCTCCTATAAATTATAATGAAGATGGTGGGTAAATTGGGCAGGAAAGTAATGGTCGTTTTTGGAACTAGACCAGAGGCAATAAAAATGTGTCCATTGGTTAAAGAGCTAAAAACAAGAAAAAACATAGAAACTATTGTTTGTGTTACAGGTCAGCATAGAGAAATGTTAGATCAGGTATTGGGTGCTTTTAAGGTTGTTCCAGATATTGATCTTTCAATTATGAAACCGAAACAGACATTGTTTGATGTTACTATACATATTTTAGAAAAAATGAAAAGTGTATTAGAAGAAGTTAAACCAGATGTAGTCCTAGTTCATGGTGACACTTCCACAACATTTGTAACATCTTTAGCTTGTTTATACTTCCAAATTCCTGTTGGGCATGTTGAGGCTGGACTAAGAACATATAATATTTATTCGCCATATCCAGAAAAATTCAATCGGCAAGCAGTTGGGATTGTCGCAGCTTACCATTTTGCTCCAACAGAGATGTCAAAAAACAACTTAATTAATGAAGGTAAAAATTCAGATAATATTTATGTTACTGGTAATACTGCTATTGATGCTTTAAATACGACAGTTCGAAAAGACTATTTTCATGAGCATCTAGATTGGGCAGCGGATAGCAGACTAATTATGATTACAGCTCATAGAAGAGAAAATCTTGGTGAACAAATGAGAAATATGTTTAGAGCTATCAAAAGAATTGTCGATGAGCAGCCTGATATCAAGGCAATATATCCAATTCATATGAATCCGGTAGTTAGAGAAGCTGCTAACGAAATTTTAGGTGATTGTGAAAGGGTAAAAATAATTGAGCCTTTGGAAGTCTTGGATTTTCATAACTTTCTCTCAAGGTCTCATTTAATCTTGACCGACAGTGGAGGTATTCAAGAAGAAGCACCAAGCCTAGGTAAGCCTGTATTAGTTATGCGTGATACAACCGAGCGTCCTGAAGGTGTAACAGCTGGTACATTAAAATTAGTAGGAACGGATGAAGAAGTAATTTACAAGACTTTTAAAATGCTACTAGAAGATAAAGAAGAATATGTGAAGATGAGTCAGGCAAGTAATCCATATGGTGATGGTTCTGCAAGTAAACGGATAGCAGATGTATTGGAGAGATAATGTTGATTTTGAGGGCATTTAGGGTTGCTAAATGTTTCGTTTGGATATTGTTAATTATGAAGTGAAAGGTAAGTGATGCACTATGAAAATAGCACTGATTTGTCCATCAAATATGCTATATATGCCTTATGTAACCAATTATGAAAAAATATTAAAAAAATTAAATGTTGACTATACTATTATTAGTTGGAATAGGTTTAATATAGAAGAACATGTAGATGGGCTCATATACAAAGATAAAAAATTAGGACATCAAAGAAATTACTTGGATTATTTTAAATACAAAAACTTTGTTAAAGCGAAATTAAAAGAAACAAATTATGATAAAGTTATAGTATTTACTTTGCAATTAGGCTATTTTCTTAAAAATTACTTGATAAAGAATTATGAAGGAAAATATATTTTAGATATTAGAGACTACAATAAAATTTTTAAATTTTCTAATTTCAAAAAACTTATTGATTATTCAGCATTTACTGTAATATCATCTCCTGGCTATCAACAAAATTGGCTACCTGAAAGTGCAAAGTATGTCGTAAATCACAATAGTTCAGTAAGTAACTTAAATAGTTTAAGGCCGTTAAATATTGAAAAAGAAATACGGAAAATTAATATATCTACTATTGGTGTGATTAGACATTGGGATGTTAATGTTTGTTTAGTTAATAAACTAAACAATTTGAATGAGTTTAATGTCATTTTTCACGGAGAAGGAACAATAAATGAAAAACTTAAAAATTATGTAGAACAAAATAAAATAAATAATGTAAAAATTTATGGGCGTTATAAAAAGGAAGAAGAAGAACATTTGTATAAAAAGGCAACAATTATAAATACACTTCTGTATGATAATCATATAAACTGTAAAAGTCTTTTAACGAATAGATTATATAACTCAGCTTTATATGGCAAGCCAATGCTATCTTTGAAGGGTACCTACTTGGCAGAGCAAATCCAAAAATATAATTTAGGATTAGTGTTGAACTCTCTAGATGATGTAGCAGGTGAGATAAATAGATATTTAAAAGAGTTTAGTAAAATTGAGTACGAAAAAGGAAGAGTCTCTTTTTTTGAAAATGTTATAAAAGATAACGAGTATTTCATTGCTAAATTAAATAAATTCATAGGGAAGAAATAATTTAATTATGAAACTGAAACTAACAAAGGAAGACCATTTTATGAATAATGAAACATTCGAAAAACATGAAACGAAACAAGTATTTGCTTTATTAATAGTATTTTTTATAATGATGTCTTCTATTCTAACGTTCTCTTTTTCGGTATTCATAATGCAAATTATACTGGGATTTATAACTATACCTTTAATAATGAAAAAAAATTATAAAACTGCAAGGATATATACAATTATATTTGTAGTATCTATTTTTTTTGTATTCTTAGTTTATTTAGCTAATCAAATGAATTATGGTTCACCATATTATATAGGTGGATCAGATGACTTGATGTTCGAGCAAGAGGGATTAGATGTCCATAATGCAGGTATTTACAACCCATTTAAAATTTTAGAATTAAATATATTACCTAATTGGCATAATTCATCTTTTTTTGTAGTATATATTGCAGTTTTAATTAAATTTTCTAATTTATTTGGCGATTATACAACATTTTTACCCTTAATGATAAATGTATATTTTTTATTATGGATAACTATGTTATTTGAGTATTTTATTAGAAAGTATGCTAAATTTTCTGATTTAAAAACGAATCTATCGATTGCTGCGTTTGCTCTTACTCCTAATATTCAGTATATTAACTCACATGTTTTCAGGGATTCCTTTAACCTATTGCAAATATTCCTGATAATTTTCTTGGTTGACAAAATTTTAAGTAATAAGAATTATATAAGAAAAATATTTTTCGTTTTGATTTTAGCTCTCTTAGTTTATACAACGTATTTCACAAGGACAAATGCTCTAGTTTTTGCAGGAGCAATTTGCTTATTTATTTTTGTAGAGAAATTTAGGTTTAAAAAGAGCTATCTCATATTAATTGGTTTGCCAATAATATTGTTAAGTAATTTTCATGAATTCATAAAGCTTGATCGTTTTATTGAAGGATATAGCAACTATATTCTTAACCAAGCAGAAAATGGATTAAGTGCATTTATATTCGAGCAAACATTATTACCGTTTGGAATTTTTTTAAGAACGGTATATGCATTTATAACTCCTTTTCCCAACTTTTTAGGATTATTTAATAATACAAGCAGTGTTCTATATGATTTTGTTTTTTTGTTAATTTATATCGGGGTATTATTTCAAATTTTAGCGATACCTTTCATTATTAAGAGAATATTTAAGTTTGATTGGCTAGCAATATGCTTTTTGACTTTGTTTATGGGTGTAATAGCTACAACCTTTACGTTTAGGCATATCATGCTATATTACCCGTTTATGGTTGCTTTAGCGATAGATGCATATATCGAAACAAGTAAAAGGAGAAAAATCGGAGTTTTGTATGTTGGGGGATTTATTGGTTTTTCATTAGCATTAATATATATATCTATGAAATTATTATCTTAAGTTAGGGTGTTGATATGAAAGTACTATTTGTGTCAATGGTTGCATTTGAAAACAATACATCTGCAACTATTCAAAATAAAGGAATTGTAAAAGGGTTATTTGCCTTAGGGCATGATGTGGATATTATGACTTTAACACCAAATCAAAGTACAATTAGCTACGATAATACGATGAACGATATAAATTTTTTAATTAAAAACAGATATTATATAGATATGGATTCTAAATATGAGATGCTCATGGCCAAAAAAAATAAATCTAGTGGAACGTCTCCAAAACTAAATGAAAATAAAAATCCACTAATTTACATATTAAAAAAGGGCAGAAGTATAATAAAAGCTGTATATGACAATACATTTATTTTTGATGCCCAAAAAGTTAATGTTAAACAAGTTTCAAAAGTTAATATTGATTATAATGAGTATGATATTATTATTTCTGCTTCAGACCCTAAGTCATCGCACCTGTTAGTTGAAAGAATCTTCACGGAAAATAAGGGCTGTAAAGCTAAATGGATTCAATATTGGGGCGACCCATTTTTAAATGATATAACTAGAAAAAGTGACTGGAGAAACAGTTTAGTAAAATATTATGAAAATAGATTAATCGTAAAAGCCAATAAAGTGGTGTATGCATCACCTATAACATTAAATACGCAAAAAGAAACATTTCCAAAACAGGCTTATAAAATGACATATGCTTCTCAAGCATATGCCAATGAGCAGCAGCTTTTAAATAAAAATAAAGTTATAAAAAAGGATCAGCATATTACCATGGGATATTTTGGGGCATTCCACTCAAGAATACGTAACATCATTCCCTTATATAACACTGTAAGAGAATGTAATGATATTAAATTAAATATTTGTGGATCATCGGATCTAACATTAAGCAACACAAAAAATATATCTGTTGATGGGATGGTATCTTATAAGGAAGTTGTTGAAATGGAAGAAAACTCTGATATATTAGTTTGTATTTGTAATAGAAATGGCACTCAGATTCCTGGTAAGATCTATTATTGTACCAGCTATCAGAAACCGATTATAGTTATTTTGGACAGTGAGTTTAAAGACGAGTTAAGAGAATATTTTAAGAAATTCAATAGATTTATATTATGTGAAAATGAGGAAAAATCAATTAAAGATGCTATCGTAAAAGCAAGAAACCAACTAAAAACTGTAGATTATGGAATTTCTGAACTATTAACACCAGAGTATATGGTGAAAAAAATATTATAGACGAATATATATTAGAAATATATATATGGAAAGAGTTGTTAGGCAACACTTAAAAGAATAAAAAACACTGCTGATTAATCAGATAATTATAATAGTATTTTGTTTGACAATTCAACTTAGTTGTAACCAAATTAATATTAGATTTATCGTTAATATAGTCTTTATTTCAAATATTTTTTTGTGAGAGTTGCAATAAGGAGCATGGAATGAAAAGTAAACTTAAAAAACTAAGTAAAAGACCATTAGTACGCAATGTAGTGATAGTTGCTACTGGCACAGCTGCGGCCCAAGTTGTCACTATGGCTTTTGCACCCGTTTTAACTCGTCTTTATGGTGCGGAAGCATTTGGGGTACTAGGTGTGTTTATGGCCTTGGTGGGCATTGTTTCGCCTATAGCAGCATTGACCTACCCAATTGCTATTGTACTACCTAAAAGTGAAGGTGATGCAAAAGGATTAATTCGCATCTCACTATTTATTTCTGTGTTTTTTGCGCTATTTACAGCCATAGTATTATTCGTTTTTAATAACCCAATAGTTAAATTTCTTCAAATAGAAGTAATAGCACCATTTTTATATCTAATACCTTTGGTAATGTTGTTCTCAGCCTTCCTACAAATTGCGCAACAATGGTTATTTCGCACCAAACAATTTAGAATTACTGCCAAAGTAGCATTCTTTAATGCTTTAATTTTAAACAGTGCAAAGGTCGGTATAGGATGGTTTGCTCCTGTAGTGACAGTACTTGTATTTATTTCAACAATTGGTAACGCTTTGCACACATTTATGTTAATCAGAGGTACAACTATTTTTCTAAAGAAAGAAGTTTCTGACTCATTAGAATCAAAAGAACTTAAGAAATTAGCAAAAAAATACAAAGACTTTCCACTTTATAGAGCACCACAAGTATTAATTAATGCTGTTTCTAGGAGCTTACCTGTTTTATTGTTATCAGTTTTCTTTGGTCCTGCCTCAGCAGGATTTTATAATATAGGAAAAACTGTACTCGATATGCCAATAAGACTTATAGGTAAATCAGTAACTGATGTGTTTTATCCTCGAATTGCAGAGGCAGCGAATAATGGGGAAAATCTAACTCGTTTGATTTGTAAATCTACCTTACTTATTGCAGTTGTCGGCATCATACCATTTGGAATCGTCGTGGCCTATGGACCTCAGCTTTTCGGGTTTGTGTTTGGAACAGAGTGGGTGGTAGCAGGAGAATATGCAAGATGGTTAGCTTTATGGCTATTTTTTATGTTTATAAATCTCCCAAGCTCTGTTGCAATACCTGTGATGAATTTGCAGGGGCGTTTTTTGTTATTTGAAATTATTAGTATGATCTTAAATATTTTAGGTTTAGCCATTGGGTTTTATTTATTTGATAACGATGTTCTCGCAATCGCATTATACTCACTAACTGGAGTTATTGCGTATCTATATTTAAGCATTTGGGTGATCAATTCAAGTAGAAACTATGTAAAGCATGGGGATGGTATGAGACCAGTGAAAAAGTAGTTATTTTCAAAAACGCTCTTTACGGGAGAACGTAAATGTTTTCCCGTATAACAAATGTTTTTTAGAAGCGATTCTAGAAGCTCATTTTTCTTTTAACATCACTTTAAAATAGATGACCTTGATCAGCAATTCCGAACGGTACTGATGTATCCGATCAAAAAAAACCTAAACTAATAAGAGTGACTTATACCCAATCTCATAGTGAGGGAGAATAAGGGATATTGTTAATTAATCGTTTGGAAGTTTTCGGAAAACTATTTGAAGTATTATAAGACGTGTTATTGGTTAGTGAACTGTACCCTTGAAAATAAACAGTTAAATAAAAGAAATAGGCAGCTATAAGATGACTTCGGAATTGTTCAGGGGCCATCTTTCTTAATACCTAGAGGAATTGTAATAGTCGGGCTAAATAATCGAGTGCAGATTAAGCTTATACAGTTAGTAAGGACGATCGCTGATTTAAACGAGTTTTCATCTATTGACGATGCCGATTTGTGGGAGGCATTAACATTGAGGCGAGAAGTGAAAACGACGAACAATTCAATCCTCTCATTGAAGCAGAACTAAGGGACAAGGGGACAGGTACCTTGTCGTCGTACCAAGAGAACTATCCCTATGAATCTTGGTCTATTTGGATTGTAGGCTTTTTGTATGGTTTTACTATTATAAATTTTATGCTAAGTTTACTAAGAGTTTGTAAATTTTAACATAAGGGGAACGTGGGTTCATGAGAGATAGATGGATTTTTAAAATAAATTGGTTCAGAGAAAGGTTGTTTTTTTACTCTGACTATTTCTTATTCGTCCTATTGCTGATGTTCAAGACGTATCTGTTAGCCGATCTTACAGGTACAGTCTTTTATGAGTATGGCGTATGGGGGTACATAAAGAACCTATTTGCATTTATCTTTGGTGGAGGTAGCTTTAACACCATCCGTAGTGGATTGTTGATGATTAGTCTAGGATACATATTATTACTTTCGTTTTGGACACTCTTCTTTACAAGGCGGAAACGAATTTATATTTTAATTATTTTAAATGCATTGGTTTCATTTGTCTTGTTTGCCGATGTCATCCATTACCGATACTTCGATGGCTTCATATCCGTTGCTTTACTTTTACAAGCAGGGCAAGTCGGAAATCTGACAGACAGCATCATCAGCCTTATACAGTTGAAAGACATCTTATTTTGGGTGGATGTATTCCTAACGATTCCTCTCTTCATTTTCATATGGAAGAAGAAGTGGTTTGCTGAGAAAAAGCGGGCAATTGTTGCTGGGATTCTCGCCTTCGTGATTGGCTGGTTCTGTGTCCAGCAGCCTTTACACGTCTTCTACCAATATGGTGGGAAGAAGATTCTTGAGAAGATGATCGCAAGTGAAAGTATTTATAAGTTTACGGGCATTTACGGCTATCATTTCTTTGATATGAAGCGAAATTTCGAAGACTATGTTCTACATAAAAAAAGAGTCTCAAAAGAACGGGCAAATGAAATTGACGAGTGGTTCTCAACCAATACCGGGAAAACGAGTCCAGAAACATTTGGTATAGCAGAAGGGAAAAATCTGATTGTTGTACAGCTGGAAGCCATTCAGGATTTCGTCATCAATCGTGAAGTAGAAGGACAAGAGATCACGCCTTATTTAAATGAGCTGATTAAAGATAGTGCGTATTTTCCAAACTTTTATCATCAAGCTGCACAAGGAAGGACGTCTGATGCGGACCTACTTGTGAATACATCACTATATCCTTTAGCTACTGGTTCAGCCTTTATTCGATACAGTGCGAATGAATATGACAGTATTTCAAAAGTGCTAAAGGATGATGGATATCAAGCTACAGCCCATCATGCATTTAAAGGGAGCTTTTGGAACCGGAATTCCATGTACAGTTCACTAGAATACGATCAATTTTACTCGAAGGAAGATTATCAGCCTGAGGAGACGATTGGATGGGGCGCTTCAGATGAAGACTTTTTCCGTCAAACGGTTGATATGATGCCAGCAGACAAGCCCTTTTATTCATTCATGATTTCGTTAACGAGCCATCATCCGTATCCTATGCCAAAAAAACATAAGGTACTTAATTTAGACAATGTGGAAAACGAACTTCTTGAAAACTATCTTCACTCGGTGCATTATGTGGATCAGTCGATTAAAGTCTTTGTCGAGGAACTGAAACAAAAAGGTTTGTGGGAGAACTCCGTAGTCGTGTTCTATGGTGATCATGACGCAAAAGTGATGGAACAGGGGACGAATTCAGAAACATTCGTTACCGGTGATAAGAATGAATTTGAATTATATAAAGAATACGATCAGGTTCCACTTGTCATCCACTTACCTGAAGATCAGCTAGCAGGTACGTATGAGAAGACTGGAGGACAGCTTCATTTAGCCCCAACACTTCTGCATATGTTAGGGCATGAAACGAACGATAAATATTTTATGGGTAAGGACCTATTCCTGGAAGGAAATCGTTTGGTTGCACTGAGAACAGGAAGTGTCACGAATGGCAAGGTATGGTACCAACAAGCTAAGGATGGCATCTTCAGTAACGGAACATGCTATGAGTTTGAAACTGGCAAGAAGATCGACATCAAGGAGTGCAGCTCAATCTACGAAGAAGCCCAACAGCAATACAGAATCTCAGATGACATCATTTTCGGAAACCTGATTAAGAAATTTAAATAAGTGGGTCGAAGGGACAGGTCCCTCGACCCATTTTGACGAACACTATAGTTGAACTAAATGTAAGTTGAAGGAAAAATATATAGTGGGGGTATATGTATTTGAAGAAACGTACCGCAATCATTCTATCCATTCTTTCTATTTTTGTGATTGTCTCTCTGTTTTTATACGGTGTTTATTTAAACCCGAACAATGAAACTGCTAATTTTAAATTGTATAAAGAGGATCGTGAAGAGGTCGTCAGGATGTTGAATGAAGGGGAAATTAAGAAGGAGGGTGAAGGTGGTTTTGCATTTTACCATACACCTCCACAATTTAGTAAAGCAAATGTTGACGATATTCTTCATGCAAGGATGTATAGTGAAGAAAGGCACTTTGTATTTTTCCAATGGGTTGATTCACCTGTTTTTGGTCCTGGATTAATTGAAGGGTTTTTGTATACCTCTACAGGAGAGCCACCAACCAATAGAGAATTTAGTTATTTGGATAGTTGCCACTTTGAAAAAATAGAAGGGGAAGAAAACTGGTATTTTGCTTCCAATAATACAGGGTATTATGATTAAACTTAAACTGAAAACTCAAAGCCCAAAGATTGACCCCAAATTCGTTCTGGGGTCATTTTTTTTTAGTAGTTGGCCACTCATTACTTTCGTGAATTCTTCAATTTCAGATCTATTCGCTCTTCCTTTTTACCCCATCTAACGAGTGCATAAGATGCTTCTACGTCATTAATAGTCGGTACGGTAATCTTTTTACCACCTGCCACTTTTGAGCCAATAGCACCAATCGTACCTTTCATCCGAAACGTAGATCCTGTGACTGTACTATAATTTCTACCGTTATGATCATACAATTCAAGTGTGTAGTCTAGTATCCATACATTTTTTCTTCATTTTTATATGTAAGTGTTCCATCTCCTTTACTCATCAAATCAGGGGAATAGATTACGTGGTAATCCTCAATTGTCCAATGTTCAGACTCACCTTCTAGTAAGACATTAATAAAGGCAACTTCATCTTTATCGTTCAACCATAAGTATGCGGTTATTAAGTTAGAGAAAAGTAAAGTAATGATGAGGATAATCTTTAATTTCATATTTATCTGTTCATATCCTTTCTTATGCTAATTGTTATTTTGATCATGTTCTAAATATCGATCATAGAAGGTTGTAAGGTGATCGAAATTAGCAACGAAACTCATATGGAGATTTCCGAGTAGGTTCTTGCTTTCTGCTCTTGAGTGATTATCACTATTAATGATGTAAAGGATGTTTTCTTCTATGTACAATGTACTTTCTAAGAGTGTTCTGAGTAACGTTTTGGAGTCTTGATCGTAAGATTCTTTAAATGCCAATTCAATTAAAATTTGTTTTGCTTCTTTCACCTCAAAGTGAATGGTTTCTAATTTTGATTTGGTCATTTTTGTCGATTCTTTTTTTAATAGCCAATCTTGCTCAAACATTTGGAGCAGATATTGGATCCTGTCAGTCGTACGGTTTACGTTTACGTCGTCGTCAGATTGAACTTGTTCTTCATACTTTTTCTTAAAAGTGGTTAGCTCTTCTTTATAATGCTCGACTACAATAGAATTAGGTGTAAACGGTATAGATTTAGTCATACTCAGAGCTGAGTAAGGGTAAAACCAATTAATTAGTATTATAAATGTTGTAATTAAAATAATTGTCGGGATAAGTATTTTCTTTCGTTTCGTCAATTTTTTTCCTCCATTTTCTTATGATAAAAAAGCTGATAAATCGGAAAGGCTCCCGGTTTATCAGCTACAGAAGGACCCGTTTAGTTTGTCGTTTGCTTTTGCAGAGCTCGGTAGATAAAGGTAGCGAATTCTTCACGTTGTACCTGATATTCAGGATGATAGCGATTGTTACCTACTCCAATTGTAATGCCATTTTCAGCTAAAATGTTAATGTAATCATATGCCCAGTATTCTTCAACCGTATTGTCATCGAAGTATTGTTTTCCGGTTCCTTTCAAATTGAATGCTGTCACGATGATTTTTGCCATCTCTGCACGGTTCAACTCTATAGTAGGGCGGAAAGTGCCATTATGGTAACCATTTAATACTTTGTAATGCGAGAGGACAGATATCTCTGCAAACGCTGGATTGGTAGGTAACAAATCACTAAATGACGCTGGTGGTACATTAGGATTGTATACGATACTTCTCGTTAACATTTGTGCTGCATGATCCCGTCGAACGGAATCTTCTGGACCGAATTTACCATTACCATACCCAATAATGATTCCTTTTTGGACAAGGGTTTGAATGGCATCGTAAGAATACATTTGATCATTTACATCAGAGAAATCTTGTGAATCCTTTACTTCCATCGCACGCCAGAAGGCATTTGCTAGGACGAGATAACCCGCTTCATTTGGATGGATGTTTTTTGGATTTGGCAAGTAGGTTTTCCCGTTTGGATTAAATGCATCGGCTGTCGGAACGTATGTTGCACCAGTTGAAACTGCAGCTGTTTGAATCGATTTGTTCAAATTGTCTAAAGCTGCTAATAGCTTCGGTTGTTCCGTGTCTGGTAGATAGGGGAATGAGTTATAATACCCCATCACATATACATCTGCATTTGGATTCAAGGTTTTGATAAGACCGACTGTTGAGCCGATGTTTACTCCGACTTGTGAAATCGCTTTTGCAAATGCAACTTCATCATATGATACGACACCAGTTTTTGGATCAATGTCTATGACAGCCAAAAGATCATTTGCTCCAGCATTCAAGGTGACAACTTCGGCTTCCATTATTTGTTTTTGAATGCCATCTGTGTCTGGACTTCCATCCATGTTAGGTTTAAATACATTATTTTTGAGGTCAGCTAAGACTTCTGCCGACGTGTAACCAGGATATGCATATTGCTTAGAGTAATCACCGAGAACCAATGTCTGTTTCATTTGCAAAGCAAGAAAATCACTGTACCCCATCCCTAATTGATCTTGATGGTTAACTCCAGCAGCTAAAGAATCACCTAACGCAACATAGTCAAGCTTGGTTACTTCTACCGACTGTGCATTAACAGTGGGTGAAAGCGGGGATACCGCGATTAAAAGTACTAACATCATCAATATTCCAAACCGTAGTTTACTCAACACCATCCATTTACCATTCCTTCCAATTTATATATATACCTAAAGTAAATTCGACATCAAATTGTAATTACCTGTAAAATGGAATGGGAAATCCACGGAAAAGTTTTTCCGTGGATTATTGAATAGAGTGCTTTTACCCTCAAGTTTTAAATTAAACTTCAATTCTATGTAATGTGCTTCCTACTTGTTTTTCTTTATTTTCCTTCAATAGTTTTCTTGCCCACGATGATTGCTTTGATTGATCTAATTGATTGTAGACTTCAATTGCATAAGGTAGAAATTCCCCCGAGTCCATCATTTCATACATTTTAGCCTTTGAGATCTTCAGAAGTTTACAAATAACCCTATCTTCAGAAGATAACAACCTTTCTTGTAACACTTTATCCATGCATAATCCCCTCACAAATTGTTCTCTATGTAAAAAACTGTTCGTCCCAACCTTTATTATATCGGAACAAACCAAAAAACTTTAAAGTGGGTCGTGGGGACAGGTCCCTCGACCCACGATGAGAAGATGGTAAGAGTCACTAACGTATGGAGGGAGGGGGCTGTTATTTATCCTCATCGCTTTCATTAATCAACTTATCACCCGCTGGTGCAAATTCCTCTCCAACTTCAACTGCATATCCATGTCCCTTGATATCGGCTTTCGAAGGATGTAATGGATTGGTAATTTCGATAAACATGTGATAGACGAATTCGGAAACAGCAATTACTAAAGATGCAATGCCAGCTCCAAGCAACCGATTGTATGGCGTATCTACAATAGGTTCAGCAAATAGCCATAGGACGATGAAAACAAATCCAAAATCAATCGCTGTCGCAAAGAAATTACCGAGCTTCTTCAAAACATATAAATCTCCAATCGGATAGCCGATTGCTGTAATCAATATAGACACCCAAAGTGCATTGATTATGGAAACGCCAAAGAAAGGTGTTAAAGTTGCTAAACATAAACAGAATGCAATTAAGAACTTAGAAGAAATAGCAATGATATGTCTGATATTCAAAATCCATCGCTCCTTTATATACATGGTTTTAATAAATATCTTTGCCTAATTGCTCCATATTATTACTGGGTCAGGGGGACAGGTCCCTCGACCCACTTACACGAAACTTTTTAAAGGATTTTTTTCTTTTTGTAGAATACATAGTTATACCACGAATCTTTTCAACTTTAACTTTTCCCTACATTCAATCCACATTAATAACCTTTCACATCAAAAACCCATCAAATTTTAAAGCTCCATTTTATCGAAAGAACCCCCTTATTCAAGAAGTTAACTATGTACAGTTTTGAGGTGATATATGAATGCCAAGAAGGGCCAGACGAAAGAGTAGTAGCGGAATTTATCATGTTATTTTAAGAGGGATTAATAGGCAAACCATTTTTGAGGATGCAGAGGATAAGAAGAGGTTTGTCAAAACGCTCAAAAAATATAAAGACATTTGTCACTTTAAGCTATATAGCTATTGTTTGATGAATAACCATATTCATTTGCTGTTGAAAGAGATGGAGGAGCCTATTTCAGATACCATTAAGCGGATCAGCTCTAGCTACGTTTATTGGTACAACATGAAGTATGATCGGTGCGGGCACCTTTTCCAGGCTAGGTATAAAAGTGAATGTGTAGAGGATTCTGCTTATTTTTTAACTGTACTTCGATATATCCACCAGAACCCCGTGAAGGCTGGCATCGAGAAAGATGTATTTGAATGTGAGTGGACGAGTATGGGGGAGTATCTTCATGAGACGAATATAGTAGATGTCGATAAAGCAATTGGTTTTTATTCGGTAAATCGTGAGGAATCGATGAAGCTGTTTATTGAGCACATGAAACAATCAAATGATGATCAATGTATGGATGATTCATATGTGAATGTAAGAGTGGATGATCATGTAGTTAGAAAATATTTGAGCGAGTTGGGTGTTAAGAATGTGAGTTCATTGCAGCAAATGGACAGGGTGGATAGGAACGCAGTATTGGCTGAGTTGAAGGAATTGGAGGGAGTCACGAATGGGCAACTATCTCGGGTGAGTGGAATATCGAAAAGCGTGATTCAGCGAATTCGAAGGAGTGGGTCGGGGGGACAGGTCCCTTGACCCATTTACGGTAGGTTCCTTTATATTCATCAACAACGAGCATTCATGAAGTGGATACTAGGGGGAGCTTTCAATTCATGTTAGCTCTCTATCCTTTATTGGGTGCTTACTGATATAATGAACGAGACAATAATATGAAGAGAAAAGGACCAAATAAATGAACAAAATACTTTCCTGGTCGTTTGTGTTTCTTTGGATGTCATTAATCTTCTACCTATCACACCAACCAGCAACAGCCTCTAATGCTATGAGTACTGGATTAACAGAAATGATTGTTCAATTCATTGAAGGTGTCACTCCTGTGCAAGATTTTGACCTGGAAGCCTTTAATCACATTGTTAGAAAGAACGCTCATTTCTTTGCTTATTTCATTCTCGGTTTACTCGTATTGAATGCTTTAAGAAAGAATCGGATTCGTAAAAAGGAGATTGGATTCGCCTTACTGATCTGTGTTTTGTACGCTTCTTCAGATGAAGTTCATCAGCTATTCGTTCCTGGTCGAGGTGCACAAATAAATGATGTGCTAATAGATAGTTCTGGGGCAATTGTTGGCGTTAGTTTGTATACTTTCGTTCATAAAATTAGACATCCAAACACGAACATATAAAACTATTTATAGCTGGAGATCAAAGGGGACATTCGACTACAGAACATGATTCGACAACCCCTCAATCAATCGTTTGATTGAGGGGTTTTTCCTTGTGTATCATGAAGTTAGTGGGTCAAACAAACGCTTGTTTGATAAGCTGCGAAAACTGTCGTGTTGTTATTAAGTGGGTCGAGGTACCTGTCCCTTCGACCCACCAAGAATTATGGAGTGAATTTTAATGGAAGTTTTTCCGATTATCGTACCGACGCGTTCGAGTTTGAAGTCATTTAATTTTTATATAATGAAAGATGAGGGATCATTATCGTTAATAGATGCTGGTGTGAATTCATCAAAGTGTTGGGATTATTTAAACGAGGCATTGCATCATCATGGCTTTAGTTTAGAAGATCTAGATCAAATTATCATTACCCATAATCATGAAGACCATGTAGGATTAGTTGATCGGATTGTTTCCAGTCGCAATATTCCGGTATATGTGCCTGAAAAGGCGATTTGTCGTCTGAAGCGGGATCGTGATTTTTTTGAAATGAGAATGGAGTTCTTCAACAAACTATATAAAGAGATGGGTTGTGGGGTAGAAGGGGATGTTCAAATCAAGAAGTTGGGAGCGGCTATGGCATCGCATGAGGAGAAGAGGCTCAAATCAGATGTCATTCCTATAGGTAAGCAAACTTTCACTTCGCTGGAACCATTAGAAACACCTGGTCATTCTCCAGATCACATGATTTATTATGATCATGGTCAAAAGGTGATCTTTGGAGGCGATCTTCTTCTTAATCATATCTCGAGCAATGCTCTAGTAGAGCCTGATGAAAGTGGAAATCGAATAAAAACTGTTTTAGAACATGAGCAATCACTTAAGAAATGTGCTTCTATTCATGCTAACGTTTTGTATCCAGGTCATGGGGATATCATCTATGACCATAGGATGCTAGTTGAAAAGAGGTTAAGAGGCATTAGTAGGAAGGCAAGTAAAATAGAAAGTGAGCTTGAGCAAGAACCGCGAACCGCGAGTGATATTGCCCTTACATTTTATAAGGATAGGTACTATGAGCAGTTTTCACTCGTTATGTCAGAAATAATCGGTCATTTGGATTATTTAGAAGCCAATGGAAAAGTCACGAAAGAACTGAGTGGTGGAGTATGGGTTTACAGGAAACTACGAACCCAACAGTAAACGTAAGCAAAACGCCTAAAGAATCCTGTTCGTGGCGTTTTTTACATTTATTCATCTTATACGCCAATCTGGACAAAATCGATTAAAAGATATAAGGATAATGCACCACATAATATAGCAATAACAAAATGTTTAAATATCTTATCAATTTTTTTATTTGGGTCTGTTTCTTTAACCATAAAAGCTACTGCATAACCTATGCTGAAGAAGAATTGCACAAATAGGTAGGATGTTAGTAAGTATATAAATAATTTAAGCATAAGATCTCTCTCCCAAATCCTCTTTAGTCTTTTCAGTACCGCTCTATTAATTTTATCGACAGATTGAAATGTATATTCCATTCTTTTAAACAATTAAAAAAGCTACCTAATAGGCAGCTCTTCTATAATGGGTCGAGGTACCTGTCCCCTCGACCCACTCATTTATCTTGAGAAAATTGAGAAGATTCCTTTCTTTTTGCGTTTTTTTGCTCGATCCCTCAATATTTTCTTTACTTCTCCCGCTTCTTCGACTGTCATATCTTCAAAGCTAGTGTGGTATCTCGCAATGAAATATGTACCATTTGGTAGGCTCCGTCCAGTTTCATAACCGAGTCCTTCATCCACACTACATACAATTCGATAACCGCTTATAAAAAATTGTTCTACACTTGCGGGTCCATCAACTAATTCCTCAAAATAATTTAAATCGTTCGGGACCGTAGTAATTTGAGGACTTTGACCTGGCTCCACAAGAACAATCGTAATTTTCTGACTATTCATTATCCGCTCCGCCTCTCCCAATATTTTCTATTTATAAAAAGTATACGCGATAGCTATCTAGGTGTAAATGACTAGTTATGTCGAAAGAGAGCGGATGATAGAGTAAGTCTAATGGTTTGTCAATAAAGGAAAATAGGCTAAATTTCCTATTATTACATGGTATGATGGGTTATGACAAAATGTAGTGGTGTTATTTGACAAAATATGATATATAATGAAAAATAATTAGGGTAGGATTTTGTCGAATATAAGGGGGAAGAGATGAAGAAATTTTTATACATAACAACAATTCTTTTGTCGATCAGCGTAATTGTCTTTGGGCACTTACATTGGAAATCGAAAATAAGTACTGCAAGTGTCTCTGCAAATGATGACATAACAGAAGACTCCGATGCTAACGTAAATGAGTCAGAAGTTGAAGAAACAGAAAGTAAACGAAATTTAGAAACGCTTACTCAAAATCTACCAAAAGAGGCAGCGTCCATCATAATAGATTCATTTAACAAGGGTGAGCAATTGGATCTCGCATTCATAGGTTCAGAGGCTCAAACGAAAGGGTCTACACCTTGGCCAGAACTAGTTGAAGAGGGCTTAAAAGAAGCTTACGGGCCTGAACTATTCACAGTACATAATTATAATTTCGGTGATGAGTTTTCCATTCGGGCGATTCGAACAGACGATATGGATTCGATTATTAATGATCAGCCTGATATAGTCATTCTTGAACCATTTCTTTTGAATGATAACGGTGAAGTGAATATTAATCATACGATTGATAGTATTCGAATCATAAAAAGAAGAATGGTAGAAGAGAATGAGGAAGTTATTTTTATGGTACAACCGCCGCATCCGATTCATGAACCAGGACTCTATGCGACACAAATAAATGCCTTGAAAGAATATGCTGAAGAAACAGATACGACTTACCTTAACCACTGGGATAACTGGCCAGATGTTACAGATGAAGAAATTAAGCAGTATATATTAGAAGATATTTCTGGACCAAATGATGAAGGGAATAAACTTTGGGCTGAATATATCGTAAACTACTTTACTGGAAGTTAACACGAATATTGGAAGGGGCCACCTGTTAAAATAGGTGGTTCTTTTTAAATTGTTTAATATGGAAATTATAGTAAAAATATTCAGACTAAAGTATAATAATGAGAGATGGAGGAGGTTGTGTGAATTGAAGAAAAGACTCATGATATTGTTTTATTTTATGGCCATTTTCCTATCAATTGGGGGCGTTGCACTTAGTAACAGCATGCTATTGAAAGAGGAAAAGAATGTTGATCTTAACTACAAGGATGTCACGGTTGAGTTGAAGGACTTAGGAAATGATAAATACCTAGTCACTATGAGGGTAGATTGGAAGAAGATTCCTGAGATTAGAGAAAAGGATATTTTAGCAATTGGTTTACAAGATACAAATAATGATTTTACGATCTTGCTAAATACGATTATGGGCAAACAACATTATACATTAAGCAATGGTAAAGAAAAAAAGTCAGAGACGATTACATACTCGTTTAATGACGGACAACAATACTTTACTAAAGCCGAGGGTGTTGGGCATTTGCAAAACCTAAAAGATGATGAAGGCGATTTTAAAGTAACGAAACTCTTGCAAGAATTAGAGTTCATCATGGATGTAAACGATAGTAGTGAAACTTCGGAAATAAAGGTGGAAGCCATTTCTCACCATATGTACAACTATAAACGCTCTATATCGGATGCGGATTTTAATATTCGCTATAATCTCGGGGAAGCTATGGTCGTATTTGATGACGCAAAGGATTTAGGGGCCTATGGGATTCCCAAAAAAGTGATCGGTGAGATTCCAATACCAAAAAGCAGATTAGATTAAAAAATTATTCCAATAATAAAATACAGGTACAAAGTCATAGAAAGATAAAAAGCTATCGATTTTGATAGCTTTTTATCGTGTGAAAATAGAGAATAATCCCTTTTTACGCTTTTTGCTTTGTTCTTTAATTACTTTCTTAACCTCTTCTGCTTCATGTACAGACATATTTTCAAACTCTGTATGATATCTAGCGACGAAATATGTACCTTTGGGTAAGCTTCGATCATCGTAACCAAAACCTTCATCGATGTTGCAAACTAATCGGAAGCCACTAATGAAAAAACGTTCTACACTGACAGGTCCGTCCGCAAGCTCTTCAAAAGCTTTTAAATCATTTTTAATATGTGTAGTCTGTGGAATTTGTCCAGGCTTTACTAAAACAACTGTGATATCACCGTTATCCATCTTTAGGCCCACCTTCCCTCTTTATCTTATTGTAATGGGTAATTTTCTAAATGTAAATTAATATATAACAAAAGCATTGTAGAATATAGGTGGGTAAATATACCTCTTAGAAGAAATGCTTAATTAGTCAATAAGAACTATTAGTGATAGTTCTTTTGGTAATCAATATTGTTATAGTTTTCGTATGAATAAGGGGGTTAGTGTGGATTGAAAGATCATTAACAATTTTATATACAAATTAAAAAAGACCTAAGATATATCAATTCGATACATTCAGGTCATATGATCTCTTTTGTGCTTATTTCACTTTCAACTATTTTTTCTATGAAAAAGAACAGAAGGTGTCAAACAAACGTTTGATTGACTGCACAAGTACTGCGAGCCCTTGGCCAATAAGGCTTTAATTTCAAACAAACATTTGATTAACGCATCAATGGCGGATGATTTTCAGGTGTTTAAGCAGTTCATGTGTCGGATTTTGGGCGTGAGGAAGGTCGTTTAATGAACTAAAATGTCTTAGTGTGCCTTCTTCTAACACTAAAACATAGTGACAGAGCATCTCAATTTCCTGAAGATCATGAGATGAAAATAAAATCGTCTTGTCTGACCCTAGTGCTTTCAAAAAAGCGATAATGTCCGTTTTAGACGGAAGGTCAATTCCGACAGTCGGCTCATCCATAATAAGGAGTTCAGGATTATGGAGGAGAGCAACGATAATATTGAGCTTTCGCTGCATACCACCTGATAATTGATCAACGCGTTTATCAACATGTTGTCTTAAGCCAACCATGCTTAATAGGTGGGAGACCCACTCATCTGAAACTGATCCAGGTGCCATGCCTGACCAGAAAGTAAGGTTGTCTCTTACTGACAAAGTTGAATGTAGGGCAATGTCTTGTGGAACATACCCAATTCTTTTTCTAAGTTGGTTCTTTTTTCTCGTAACCGATTGTCCACCCACGTAAATTTCTCCGCTAGAAGGCTTTACGAGGGTTGCGATCATTTTCATTAAGGTTGATTTACCAGCGCCATTAGGACCTACCAACCCTACTCGTGCGCCTTGTGGAATCAACAAGTCAATATCCTTTACTACGTCTCTTTTTTTATATTG
This sequence comes from Pseudalkalibacillus berkeleyi, assembly GCF_021608225.1. Lineage (NCBI taxonomy): Bacteria > Bacillati > Bacillota > Bacilli > Caryophanales > Fictibacillaceae > Pseudalkalibacillus > Pseudalkalibacillus berkeleyi. The sequence continues at coordinate 2,633,605 of NZ_JAKIJS010000001.1, read as the reverse complement.
CTTATGAACATGTTTAAGTTCGATCATGACGAATAACTCCTATCCCAAATCCTAAAATGATCAGACTCATTCCGGTGATCCCAAATATGAATAAATTCAAGTTATTATCGGCATGCGAAATTCCGCTTAATAACCAATATTGTGGTGTGAATTTTGAAGCAAATAAGAAACGTTCAGAAAATGCTTCAAGCTTAATGAAGCTGCCACCTAGAATTCCTGATACTACCGTTATCGTAATACCCATCAAATGGTATAGTTTATAGCTATTAAACAGACTGGCTATCAAAAAGCTGATCGTGGTACAAACAGCCATGTATCCTAAAAGAAGTGCACCATCGGTCAAAAGGTGGTCAGAATCTTTAAGTAAATAGAAGACGGATGGTAGCATCGTGATTGTAATGAGTGTAAAAACACCGAACAAATTGGAGAGTTTACGATTCAATACGCTAACGCCAAACATTCCTGTCCTAGATGCGATTCCGCTCTTTCTATCATGAATGACCCATGTCTGTAGGTAGAAACTTAAGAGAAGAATATAAACACTTAATAATCCAAATAGAATCGGAGAATGATCTTTTTCCACCACACTCGTTTTACTTTGACCGGTTGTTTCGTAGTTCACAGTCATGAGCGGTTCAGGCTCCCATTGATTGTCTGCGTATTCCCAAGCATACTCATAGAGCTTTGAGCCGTTGAATTCTTCATTTAAATAGGTAGCCGCCCGACCATTACTCGCAATTCGGATCACTTCACTTGCTACATATTCTTCAATGAGATTTGTTGAAATAGCATTTGGAGCTGTATAAAGTTGAATGACATCTTTAATTTCACCTTTTCCGAGTTGTTCAGTAAGGCCCTTTGTAAAAACAACAGCTGCTTCAGCTTCGTTTCTCTTCAACATTTGTAAGGCTTCATATTTTGATTGCTCGGTGATGTGCAAGGTTTCGTTCTCTTTTATGCGATTAATTATTTTTTCTGTCATCTGGCTGCTTTCCTCATCCACTATGATGAGAGGAATTTTTAACTGTTCTGATCCTTTAGAGAGCAATTGTTCTGTCGTCCAAAAGAATAGTAAAGGTAAGAGCAGCATGAAGATGAATTTCCAGCGATGGTTTAACGTTATCTTCCATCTATTCCTTATAAAGTGCCACGTTCTCATATGCGCCTCACCTGCCTTAATAGGAGAGAAGAGGAGAACAGCAAGCCTGTCATGCCGCCTAATACACCTATACTAGCTAATATAATCTCTTTATTGTATACAAATAAAGCATGGATGAACATCGTGTGAATCCAATGTGTGAGGGTCGATAAATTGACCCACTCTAGGAATCCAGTATAGTACGCTTCAGGAAAAAGTAAGCTTCCGCTTGCTGTGAAAACCATGATCCCGATTAATCCTACGAAAAATTGAATGCCACTAGGGATGGGCAGATTAGACAAAAATGTGTACCAAACGCTGATGGCAATGATCATTGTGATGATTGCAACAATACTCCAGCCCCAGTGACCGGTGACGCTCACTTCAGTCAATAGGAATAAACCACTTAAGAGTAGCATTGCCTGCATGAACAAAATGACAAATGTTGTTATGAATGCACTTGAAACATGAGAGATCGTGGATACCCCGAATGTTCGGAGCCTTTCATCGATTTTATCTTTCGTTGATGACGTTAAGCTCATGGTTAGAAGTCCTGTTAATAATAGAAGGAAGATGATTCCTGATGTACTATAGTATTTTAATGGCGTAACGCCCTCAAAAGCGTTGACTTCACTTTTATCAAACATTGACTTCCGGTTGAATGCAAAGGAAGTGAATTCCAAAATCTTTATGTCAGCAACCCTCTGTAAGTATTCACCCTCATGTCCGACCTCGACCATATAATCATAAATCGTGTTAACGCCACTTTGTGCGGCACTAACGAGATCAGCGGAACTATTCATCATTTCGTTAAATAAAGCAGATTGAAAGGGGCGCTGATTATTACCAATGACCGTTACCTGCTTATTGTCCCCATCTCTGATCCCATCTGTAAAACCTTCAGGGACCTTCAGAATGGCAGCTATTTTATTTTCCTCTATTAATGTATTCGCTTTAACTTCATCTACAACACGAAACGAAATCAATTCTCCATTGTCTTTAAACTGCTGAATGAGTTGTCTTGTTCCTTCTGTATCGTCTGCGTCAACAATTGCAACATCAAAAGGAGGGAGGAGGGACTTGGATTTGATTACATGTTCAAGACCGTAGAGTAAAAATCCGATAAGTGCAATAGGCATTACAAATAATACTATCCATGCTATTGGTTGGTTGAATACTTCTTTCAGTTGTGTCTTAGCTAGTGTCATCGCCCTCATAATCGTTCTCCTATACCGTTATGTATAAAAAAGGCAAGTGCAGAGTAGACTCGGACACTTGCCTTATATTTAATGTACTGCTTTTTCTTAGAATGGGCTGTTCATCATCAAGCCTTGGATGCGTGACTGAACTTCCGTCATCAGCTCTTGTTTTTCTTGGTCATTTAATTCAGCTACGTTTACACCGTCTTCTTGGACGTTAGGAAACTTAAGCTTTTCTTTAAATGCCGTTTTGGATTCGTAATCGAAAACCACTTCGACTGGAGAGCCTAGTCCAGGATCCGCTTCTAAACCAAATTCACCTTTAGTCGAGTATTGTCCGTTATCAAGATCATCTGTTACTTTTCTCGTAAAGTGACCTTTAATTGGTGGAATCTGTTGAGTTGCTTCATCAACTGAAATTTCAAAGTTAATCTTCATGTCTTCTGGCTTACCTGTTAATCCAGCCTTAAGCGTTGCACCGTTTACTTCTCCGGATTCAGCGATAGCGACAGTACCTGTGAGGTCATGATTCATTTTCTCGTCTTTCTTTTCGCCTTTCAGTTCAAAAAGAATTTTCAAGTAGTCTTGGTTCTTGCTACCTTCTGGATAAGCGTTTAATTCCCATTTTCCATCAGTAACGATGTCATCTTTTCGTAGCGCGTGTGTAGAAAGATTCATATTTATGATCTCACTTTGATCGCCAATCTTAAACATCATGTCACGTTTTACAATCAAGTTGTCATTGTCAATCAGAATGACACTCTTTAATCCATCAGGCATGCTCACATCGTCCATATTTTTTTCAGCTTCTTCAAGTAAAGAAATAAATTCTTTTTTCATGTCTTCTTTATTCATGCTCATTGTTGTGAAATTAGAGCCCACGCCCATTTCGATATACTGATCTAACAGTTCATCGTCATTTTTCACTTTCGTAATGAGCGCTTTGAGAAGATCTTTTGTTTCTTTTTCTGAAAGCTCTAGGGTTAACTGCTCGTATTTTTCTCCTTCAAACTCAACGCCGTCTTTAGAAGTGACGTCTTCATCTTTAATTTCATCTAAAATGAACTTTCCGTATTCCTTCAAATGTTCTTCTAATTTCTCTTGGTTTTCAACTGATTCTAACTGCAATTTTACGAAGTTATCGATCGTATCTGGTCCAACATAATTCGGATCCATTTCACGCATCACTTTACCAAACTCTTCATTTTTCATGTAAAGATATTGGTTGTAAAGTAGTGGGACGCTAAGCCCTGTTACTGTTTCAGATTGATAAGCTTCTGCTTTTACAAGCTCTGTTCCGCCTATTCCGACTTTCATATCAACAAGTCCTTCATTATTCTCAGGATCAAGTTGAGTAGAGAAGTTCAATTTCACTTGATTGAGAAATGAACTAAACATTGCGACGTTCGGATCAATGGCTTCTAATCCATTAATGCTATTTAGACTAAGGTTCATTGATGTTTTGGACGGTTCTTCTAACATTTTCTCGTTGATGTCTTCATTAACTGCAAACATCTCCATATAATCTTCAGATGTTTGTTCCATCGTCTTTTTCTCAGCTAGAAAATACGTTTCTTTCGCTGATAAATTGAAAAAGAGTGCATAAACAGTTGCGCTGATTCCTAGTAAAACAATCACAGCGAGTGAGATGATCAATGGTTTCTTGCTTTTCTTAGGCTGCTGGGATGGTTCAATGGTAGCAGCGGTTTCATCTTTTCCGTAATTCATTAGTATCCCCCTATTGTATATGTACTATTAGATTATGAATCTCCTAAACAATTCATTCGAACAAGCTATATAAAAGGCTGTAACATTTGAAATAATAAAGGAAATTCTTTGTAAAAATCGTACTCCTTAATCCTACACCGTGCCATATTTGGATTCAACCATATTTGTAAAAATATTATTCAATTAAAATGTTATTTTTTTCTCGAATAGGGTGATGGCTATTATGTGTAACATAATCCTGTTTTAATACGTCATTAGAACTAGAGGGGTGGAAAATTATGTAAATAAAAACACTTATGCTGAGGGTATCCATTTAAGCACAATTAACGACCAGGCATTTATTATTGGTTTGATTGAAAAGTTAGAGGATGCAGAACAGAGTTCAACAGCGACAATGGACTTTCAGGACCCAGACTACAAGATCATCATTAAGGACAACCAAAAAATCATTAATGATTTAGGATACTATGAGGGAGCTATTAAGTTAGGGGTTGAGGGACGTTATTTGAATCAAGAAGAAGAAAGATTGTATGCCGTTACAGTCAAACTCCCGCTTGTACAATAGAATGCGTAAGGGTGATCACGGAAAACTTAACTAGTGATTCACCCTTATGCATGTTACTTAAAGAAACGAATCGTCATTGGGTATCGATAATATGTGCCTTCACTTGCTCGTATCGTTCCGATAATCATGAAAATCAGTTGTAACAATGCCACTATCGGTAGAAGAATGAAGCCGATTAACACAAAGATAAGTAGACCTGAAATGGCTCCATAAATTAGAAAGCTAATTTGAAAGTTAAGTGCTTCTTTTCCGTGAAAATTTGCATATTCAGACTCATCTTTCTTCATTAACCAAAGGATTAACGGGCCGACGATAAACCCAAGTGCTACTGTCAAATACCCTGCAAAAGCAGCTAAATGTATAAACATACCCCAATTCTTTTCTTCTTTAGACAATGCATTTAAATCTTCAGTCATTATGATTCACTCCTTTTCTTCATCTCTTACTTTATATATTCCTTTACGTTTATAACAATAATAAGTTTCAAGATAAAGTTGAAGGTATTACCAAAAACGTTTAATGTTGGTGAATGGATGTGGTATTGTAAATAAGTTACATCAAATTAATGAAAGTTGGTGAAAAATGAAAAAATTACCGAATATGTTATTAAGTCTGATAACGTCGATGTTTATCACTTTCTTTGTGACAAGTTTCGTCATCGTCACCGTGGTTGTTATAGGTTGGATTAGCGACCCATCCTTACAACAATCTGTAGGAGCGATGATCTTTAAAGCAATTCCAATCATTCTGTTAGTCAACCTCATCATTACGCTTGTAATGACCATATTCCTATATAAAAGATACTATTCTAAAGGAGATTATTCAGGTCATTTTCTAAGTGTAGTTGCAGGTATGCTTATAGGAAAAACATTTTCTACTATTTACAAATCGATTGCATTTTCTATAGAAAATAGTCCAGACAACCGAATTGCAGAATATTTATACGCCTCTACTAGTTTTGTGACTTTTATCTTTGTCCCAATCACAGTAGTTACGGCGATATTTTTACATAATAAGATTGTACGTTTATTCAATTTGAAATTGTATGCCATTGTTGGAGGAGCAGGGTGGATACTATTAGAAATAATGCCATCATATCAAATGCATTTCGTACATGTTAAAACCTATTTTCTAATTGCAGCTATATCCTTATTGTTTGTAAAGAAACGATTACAAAATTGAATAACTCATCTTATGAAGATTGAATTGGAAGACTATGGGGAATGTTAGTGACATATATCCCTAAAATCTTCTAATAGCTCAGAGGTGATTTTATGAAAGAACATAAAGTGTTAATCATTGTTCCTGCATTTAATGAGGAAGAATCTATAGGTAAAACACTGCATAAATTAATTCACACCTCTCGAAATTCTCCATATGGAATTGATATATGTGTTGTGAATGATGGTTCTAGTGATCGTACTGTTGATGTAGTCCAGAGCTTTCCTGAAGTCATTCTCCTCGACCTACCTTATAACTTAGGAATCGGTGGAGCAATGCAAACAGGGTATCGATATGCATATGAAAACAATTATCAAATCGCTATTCAATTCGACGCAGATGGACAACATAATAATGAGGACCTATCTACGATTATAGAGCCCTTGTATGCAAACGAAGCTGATATGATTGTAGGCTCCAGATTCGTCTTGCCAACTGATTATAAAGGCAGCAGTTTAAGAAGATTCGGCATTGTTTATTTTATGTATTTATTATACTTATTAACGAAACAAAAATTCACGGATCCCACTTCGGGTTTTCGTGCAATTAATAATCGCATTATTAAGGAATTTGCCCATAAGTACCCAAAAGATTATCCTGAGCCAGAAGTTCTGATTTATATTCATAAGAAAGGTTATGTCATTCAAGAAAAATCTGTTCAAATGCAACAAAGACAAGGCGGATCTTCTTCTATTACCCCATTTAAGAGCATGTATTATATGCTGAAAGTTACTCTTTCTATATTAATGCAGAAAGTTATAAAGGAATGATCCGATGAATATATCAGTTGTTTCATTTGGTGTAGTAATTATGTTTCTCTTTATCGTGCTCGAATCTGTCAGAAGAGGGATTCTTGAGACAAAGTATTCTTTATTGTGGATTCTCACTTGTGTTGTTTTGGCAGTATTAAGTATTAGCACTTCGTTGTTAGAAATGTTGGCTAATCTATTAGGCATATTCTATGCGCCGTCTCTGTTATTTTTATTTGGACTTTTATTTAGTTTAATTATTATCTTCGATTTAACTCGAAGAATTTCTCAATTAAATCATAAAATCATAACCTTAACGCAAGACTTCACTTTGTTAAAACAGGAATTAAAAGAGCAAGAAAAAATAAGAGAAGGAAGTAAAAAATGACGTATTTGTTATTGTTAGTCAATGTTTTTCTACTTGTTGGAGGGCAAATGCTCTGGAAGGTAGGAGCTGCGAAAATAGATCAGTGGAATTTTGAAACGATTATCTACTTGTTAAAGTCGCCCTTCTTTATTGGGGGCGGTCTTTTATATGTGGTCGCTACTTTTATTTGGATGTACATCATAACGAAGTTGCCGTTCAGTGTTGCCTATCCGCTCCAAAGCTTAAGTTATGTCATCGGCGTTCTAGCAGCTTACTTTTATTTCAAGGAATCTGTTGATGCTTCTCAATGGATAGGCGTTTGTGTCATTGTTATAGGAGTCTATTTAATCGCTAAGTAGAGGTGGTCATAATGTTGAACCAAATGAACAGGTTACTTTACTCTAGATATCCACTTATATTGATCATCGTATTTTCATTGATCGTACATCTTCTTTTTTTGATTAAAAACCCTGGCATGATATTCAACGACCCAGGTCAAATTGGATTTACTGAAAAGCAAGGTCAATATGGTGGACGAGATGCGACGTTATATGCAGAGATGGCAAGGCAACTGCTTGATGTAGGTGTTTATGGTTATGACACACATCATACCGGGGAGGTTGTACAAAATGCATTTGTTACACCAGGTCAACCGATTTATCTCGTCGTCATTTTTTCAATTGCTAACTTGATTTTTGTCGATCAACTTTTACTTGCAAAGTTAGTGAACATGGCATTAAGTGTTTCAACTGTTGCTTTACTTTATTTTATATCGTATCGGCTATTTGAATCCCGTTGGATTTCATTAAGTGCGGCATTCTTATATTCAATTTACCTCAGCCCTCTACATTATTTTAGAACGACCTTAACTGAAATCCCGTCCATCTTTATGTTTTGTTTGACGCTGTTGTTGTTCCTGAAAGCTTATCAGGATCATAGAACACGTGATCATGTTCTATTTGGGATATTCTTTTGTATAACGGTTATGTTCAGACCAACACCCGCTCCACTGATATTATTAGCGATTGCTGCTATATTATTGAAGTATCCAATAAAAGAGTCTGTTAGAATAGGGTTGTTGTGGGTCATAGGACCAGTGGTCGTTATTGCGCCATGGGTGATACGTAACCTGGCCGCGTTCGGTGAGCTTTACATATTTTCATCCCATGCCGGAAACAGCTTGTTTGCAGGTGCAAACCCTTTCTTCAAAAATGATTTCAGTGAATACTGGAGAGAAATGAAAGCTAAAGGCTGGGACCAAGAGCAATATGCTTGGTATAAAATTAAACAAGGATTCAAGCATGATTTTGATTACTGGTTTGCATGGTTCACTGTAGGTAAGACGATCAACTTATTCCATCAAGTAGATAGTCAGGTCCATTACATGAATTATGCGATGTTAAAATATTTTAAATGGATTCATTATTTCGTTGTCGTGGTGGGGATTGGTTCTACGATCTTCTATATGAAGAAGCTGAACGTGAGGACAATTGCTTGGATTGTCGTAGGATATATTCTTCTATCTAACATGTTTCTTACCATACCGAGATACGGATTTTTTATTATACCTATGCTTTGTATTTTGACAGCATTTACGATTTATCAGGTAGGATATTTATTAACAAAATATGTTAAAATTGTAAAGTCGCATGTATGAAATATACAGACGTACCATCATTTTTTTGTATAATGTACGAACTGTATAATGGAAACAAGAGAATTTAATGAAAAAGGAGTCCCTTTATGAATTCGAAAGTAAAAGTAATGACAATTTTCGGTACGAGACCTGAAGCAATTAAAATGTGTCCGCTCGTATTGGAGCTACAAAAACACCCAGAAGAAATTGAGTCAATCGTTACCGTAACAGCACAACATAGAGAGATGCTTGATCAAGTTTTGGATATTTTCGGTGTTGAACCCGACTTTGATTTAAATATTATGAAAGAGCGACAAAGTTTGATGGAAGTGACAAACAGAGCGCTTGAAGGATTGGATCGAGTTTTAAAAGAAGCGGAACCAGACATAGTGCTCGTTCACGGAGATACAACTACAACTTTTGTCGCAAGTTTAGCTGCATTCTATAATAAAATTGCAGTGGGTCATGTCGAAGCTGGACTCCGTACGGGTAACAAATTTTCACCATACCCTGAAGAGATGAACAGACAATTGACAGGTGTACTAGCGGATCTTCATTTTGCACCTACTGATAATTCGGCTGAGAACCTTGTGAAAGAAAGCAAAAATCTGGATAACATCCATATTACAGGTAATACAGCAATTGATGCTTTACGTACAACTGTATCAGATGAGTACCACCACGATGTACTTGAGCAAATTGGCGATGATCGACTTGTACTTGTAACCGCACATCGAAGAGAGAACATTGGAGAGCCAATGAAGCAAATGTTTACTGCAATTCGTCGATTAGTAGAGGATCATGAGGATATTCAAGTTGTCTACCCTGTTCATATGAATCCAGCAGTACGGGACATAGCATATACTATATTAGGTGAACATGACCGCATCCACCTTATTGAACCACTGGGCGTAATTGATTTTCATAACATTGCATCAAGATCTCATCTCATCTTGACTGATTCTGGTGGTATACAAGAGGAAGCGCCGTCACTAGGTGTTCCCGTCCTTGTTCTTCGAGATACAACAGAACGACCAGAAGGAATAGAAGCGGGTACATTGAAGCTTGCAGGTACAGATGAGGACGAGGTGTACAATTTGGCAAATGAATTGCTGACAGATCAAAAAGCATATGATGCAATGGCGAAAGCTTCTAACCCATATGGAGATGGGAAAGCTTCGAAACGAATCGTTGATGCTATCTTGTACTATTTTGAGAAAAAGTCTGAGAGACCACAATCGTTTAAAGTTAAATAATAGACCCACTAATTAACCTACCAATTACCTATTGGTAGGTTTTTTTTGCTTGTAAAAATATATTTCATACAGAGATAGAAAGGGCTAAAGGTGTTGTTAATTTCCATATAGTAGTTTAATTGATAATTTAAGGTTTTAATTAATGACCTGTATGTTATAATTTTTTCCAACTAATAGTCTTTAAGACTTACTTTTATGGAGGAAATTGTATGAAGAAGAACTTAATGTTTATCGGTTGTGTTTTAAGTATTCTTATTTTAGCGTATGTAAGTTATCAATCATTATTTAATGAGTCTGTTGGAGAAGTCACTTATTCTAGTGAAAAACATGAAAATATATCAAATTCTCCAACACCTAGCGTTAAAGCTGAATCTATTAAAAAAGAGAATTCAGTAAGATTGACTAATAATGAAAATTTGAATATACCAATTCTCATGTATCACCATTTTGATCAGACATCTGACAGTTCAGTCGTTGTTTCAAAGGATCGGTTTAAGGAACAAATGATGGCATTACATGATGCGGGGTATAATACGATTACTGACGAAGAATTGCTTAACTACCTTTCAAATGGAGAACCAATACCAGAGAATCCAATATTAATAACGATTGATGATGGATATCAAAGTAACTATACAATTGCTTATCCGATTCTTAAAGAATTACAGATGAAAGCGACCATTTATGTTGTAGTTGCAGATCAAGAAAAAACACCTGGCAGTATACCCCACCTTACTTGGGATGAAACTAGAGAGATGTATGAATCCGGTGTTGTAGATATACAAAGTCATACATACGATAGCCATTACTATGTAAAAACAAATGATGGGAAAGGTCCTGCACTAACGAATAGAATGAAAGATGAAAGTAAAGCTGCATATATTGAACGAATTAAACTGGACTTAGAAAAATCGAAAAAAACTATAGAAGAGAAACTGAATAAAGAAGTTGTTGCACTGGCTTATCCATATGGTGCACATAGTAATGAGGTAATAAAAGTGGCAAAAGAACTTGGATATCAATTAGGACATACAGTTAGGCGAGGCGTAAATGGAGTAGAAACTGACCCTTTCCGACTCATGCGGATTAATGTGGTTGACCAAATGGATGGAGATCGTTTAATAGCAAGAATAGAAGAATCAATGGAATAAAAAGTTACGAGCTTACCTGAGTGAATAGGTTAAGCTCTTCTTTTTTTGCAATAATGATAGAGAAAATTAACATGAAATTTACAATTCACTGTTACACTTTAGTTGTAAGAAAAATAACTATTCACGCAGTCATATAAAAAGAGTAAGTAGAGGAGATGGTGAACATGAAGCAAATTACTTTAGTTGGTTCAGGTGAGCAAGGTCTAGCTACAGGCAATGAACTGATTGATATTGGTTATCCGATTACCTGGTTATCTGATACTGGAAATAAGCCTTCTCAAAATTGGATGTCAGTTACAGACGATAAAGCGAAAGCTTATCAAAATGCTTCCATCATCTTTATTGATACGGGTGATATATATGAAGCTGGTCACTTTAATTCCTCTAAGTTTGAAATGATTTTGTCTGAAATTGCTGAGCATGTCAGAAACGATTTCTTACTTGTGATTACGAATGATGTCCCAGTTGGAACGAACAAGTGGGCGCTCAACTTATTAAGAGAAAAGTTTGGATCGTTACCCATTTTATTTGATATTGTGACAAACCCTGGTGGCTTGTCAGATAAGGAAGTAGTAATTGGGACAAGATGTAGAGAATCCGAAGAAGTTCTTAAATACTTATATGAACCATATCAAGATCGAATTGTGTATACTTCTCCAGAAGAAGCTGAAATGAAAAGTAATGTAATAAAAACGATTAACTAATGAAATGAGGAAAGGGTCATCCGATTAAAGAGTCGGTTGACCCTTTTTAGAATTATAGTAAAATAGTACCGAGTTCCACAAGTGAAGAGGAAAGTTCCACAAGTAAAGTGAACATGTCCGCGAAAATGACCCAAAGTTGCAGAAATGAGTTCAAAACTCTACTTCCTGACAACTCATTTTTAGTTTTTAAAAGGAAAAAGAGGTTCCTAAGTAGTTATTTACGTAACTACAAGGAACCTCTCTCATTTTATAAGGCGGTTTTCACTCTAATTCTTAGTATTGTGCGTAGATTTTCCAATCACCATCTATTTTGCGAAGGAAGTAGGTTCCGCTAGTGGTGTCATTGTTTTTTGTTTCAGATTCACCTTCGTATGTTTCTGTAACATAATAACTTAAGCCACTAAGCTCAACTACAGCCAATCGTGTATTACGATCTAGCAACTCGAATTTTGCTTCTCCTACTTTTGCAAAATCAAACGTGACTCCAAAATCTTTCGCGTCAATATAGTAATCATTGCTAAACGTTAGAAGTGCATTATAAAATCCGATTGTATTCTTATCGATAATACTAAACGCAGACTGAAATTCGTTCTTTTTATAAAGATTTAACATTTCACTTTCGTTACGCTCAATTGCAGAGAAGAGTGCATCTGCACTTGGTAGGTCTGTACTTTCTGAATGTAAGGCATTTAATAACATAGTTGACGTTTCTGCTCGTGTAGCAGTATTCTTTGGTGAGAATTTCCCGTTATAACCTTGAATCAATTCAACTGCGCTTGCTTTATTAATATAGGGAACTGCCCAAGTAGAAAAGGTGTTCTTATCAGTAAAGTTAATAGGTTGTCCATTTGTGAAATCAATTGTTGAAACTTGCTCAAAAGCACGTACAATCATAGTTGCTAATTCTTCACGTGTAATATGTTTGTTTGGCTCGAATGTTGTCTTTGTCTTTCCGTTGACGATCCCTAAAGAGCTTGCGATTTGTATTGCATCATAGTACCACTTGTCGGACTTAACATCTAAGAAAGTCTTACCAGATCCCGATTTCTTTAAATCAAGAGAACGGACGAGAAGGGTTGTCACTTCGGCTCTTGTAATATTTTGATTCGGCTTGGCTGTCATAACTCCAGCGTTCATATACCCTTTGATAATATCTGCATCAATTAATTGATACATTGTGTCTGCTGCCCAGTGCTCATCCAAATCATCTGCATAATAATTATCTAATGATGCTTCTGCAGAAAGAGGTGACAGGATACTTGCACTTAAGAGTACAGCTGAAAGACTTGCAATAAATTTTTTCATTTTTATCCCCCTTAAAATTTTCCCAACAAAATATATATTACCTGATTATTCCATAAACGTCACTAGGGTAATTCTCCCAAAATTAAAATTAAAAGGCATGATCTAGTGAGATAGTAGATCATGCCTTTGTTCAGAATAAGTTGTCGTTTACTTATATGAGAAGTTCAATGTAGTCACGTCTCCATATCGAGTAAGAATGTATGAATGGCCGCGCTTTTCAACCTCCCATTCTTCATCTGTCAAGGTAATTCCACTTGGAGCATATACTTTGATTTGCTGCATACCGGAATCTAACAGTTTGAGTGTAATATTTTCATTATATTCATCAACCTCAAGTGGTATATTACTTCGCATGATATGAGGTTGATCCCTGTATTCTGTAGCTAGCTTTAATTGAATCTTTTCTTTACCAGAAAAATAGAGAGTTGAACCATTGTTCATATAAATGGGTGCATCTGTATTGAAAATAAAGCCTTTATACTTCTCGCCAAGTTCAACTTTATATCCTAATGATTGATTATAGGGTCCAATTAATTCAGGGTCTAATTCGTCATTCTCATTATTCTCGATATAAACAGTATGGTGCAATTTTCTACGTAGGAGGTTTTGGAAATCTGAGAATACTTTCTCTATCGGATTGTAATTTAACGTACTAGTAGATTGTTGGGTGGCTAACACAGACTTATAAAGCTGTTGTTCCGACATACTGTTATAGTCCATTTGCTTTTTGAAATTCGATAAACGTGTAAGCCATATTTTGTCATCTAAAGATCTGATTTGTTCTGTGAATGGCAGATCGAATTGCAAATAAGTCTTAAAAGGTGTGTCTACACCCACATTTGGTTCATGATACACTTTTGAATTCAATATTTTATTATCCATTTGTATAAAGGGGATGGTTAACTGATTATTTTCATTCTTATCATCAGCATGTACAACTGTGTTCCATACACCTTCAATGGGCGGAAGGTTATGTGATTGACTATCTTCCTCCTCATTAATCGGCGCTTTGTGAAACATTAACCCTGTTGGTCTCCAATCGATACCATATTCTTTGTATATTTCACGTTGAGTTTTCAGCTCTTCCTTGTAATCAACCTCACCTGATTCCTGTTGCATAAAGATGTGAGGCTTAATGTTGGATGCGTATTTCCTATAAGATTGAATGAATCTTTCCAGTTGTGTCCGGTAAGGAAAATGTTCATCGCTTATGTTAATTGGATCACCGTATGTTAGGTGACCTACTAGGAGATCCAGATTGTTATCTCCATTTATATCCGCCATTGTAGGTACAGAATTTCTACCACTCCACAAACGCTTATTATTAAATGGATTCTCGTAGGTTCCTTCTAGATAACCTTTATCCACCCATTGTTTGGACTTAGCCATTTCATACCTTTTGATAAAACCAGATTTCATTCCGATTAAAAGATCGAGTTGATTATCATTGTTGTAATCAACGATCTTAGGGGATGCTAACCCATCTACTTTTATTATGCCTGAGGTACTAACTACCTTTTTTTCCTCATCAGAAAATTCGACGTACCCTCCGTTCTGTTCAGTCCCCAAACGGTAGAACAGATCTCCGGATGCTGTTCCGTAAATAAGGTCATCCACTCCGTCTTCATTGATGTCAGCAATTTCAGGTGTAGTGAAGGTATGGGATTTATTTTCACCAAATAAAACTCGTGGATTTTCATAATTTCCATCTTCAGACTGGATGAGTATAAAAATTTCTCCAGCTTGATTGCCTGATACGATATCTTGTAAACCGTCCTTATTATAATCGTAAAAAATGGGTGCTGCATATCCGCCGAGGTCGATTTCTTTATTGTTCCTGAATTTTAATAATCCTTTTTCTTTTACGTTCCACTCATTATTTGAGTCAGTTCCTTCATAATAATACAGTTTTCCATCTAAACTACCAGCCACTAAATCTGGTTGCCCATCGTTTGTTAAGTCGTAAGTATCTATATACGCTCTCTCAGGTAGGTCTTTACCTGTTGTTGTAAAACCACTTTGTTCAGGTGAACTTTTTATCGTTAAATTCTTATTGTTTAGTTTGACGGGCGTGCCTGAAGAGAAGAGTCTCTTTTCGTTCTCAAAGACAGGCTCATTAGGGTTTTGGACATTTTTGTAATAAGAAATGGCTTCTTTCCATGTATTAGGTTCATAGACATGACTAGAAAGTGAGAGCGTAGGCACCAATTTCTCAGTTTGTAATTGTTTCATAAAGGTGGTGAGGCGGTTTTCTTTAAAATCATTTTTATCCTCTACTATATATTGCATAGCAAAGCCTGGTCTTCCATGTGTGCCAATGACCTTTGATACAGAATACCCGTACATATCTTTTGCAACAAAGGATAGATATTCATTGCGAAATAAATAATTTCCGGTAAGAAATGTATAGTTGAATTCCTCTTGTTGAGGATTCTGTTTGCTGAAATCAAAAGATGTGATGAATTGATCGTTAGGTAATAATTCGCTAGCAAAAAATACAGTCCCATCCCCATGATTATTTATTGTAAATAAGGACACACCATTTGATTCTGCTATTGTTTCAGCTGTTGAAGGACGTATGCCATACCCAAGCTCCAAAGGATTGTCTCCATTACTTTTTGATTTACTTTTTAGTTCTGAATCGATTTGTTTAATAACATTTTGAACCCCTGTAAGATTTCTGTTTACAGATGGATAGGAGATGTGGTTAGGTAACTCATGAATAGGTTCAAACGCTTTTGCGCCAATAAATGACTTTGGAAATGCGTTATAGAATTGGTTCTCAAGAAACAAGTGCCCACCTTTTGATACAAAATTTTGAAGTGGTTGTTTCGCGTTTTTGAAAGATGGTGTATCAATAATGGATTTGTCTAAATAAATCATTTCGTAATTGTTTAAATCCACTGAATCTAAAACGTTGATTGGCATCGTTTCAACCTTTGTATTGGCTACAAGTGTCTGCTTGTAATGCTGATATGTATCTAAGTGATTAGTTGAATCCTCTTCATATACAATGAGTACATTGATGACTTGAGGTCGGGAGTTTGTAACCATCAAGAAATAAACATCTATTAGTAATATGACAATCGTAAAAGCGATTATAGTTTTTTTCATTTAATTGCACTCTCCGTATACCAAGTATGATATTACCTATTTATCATAATGTATTGAAGTTGAATATTCAATGAAGCTAAAGGTTGGGTTCTAAAATGACGTTATCGGCTAAATTCGAGGAATTTTCAGAGGCATTTATCTTATTTTGAAAATAAATTTATTATAGGGATATGGATGTGATCGTGTCCAACATAGTACTCAAATTACCAAAAAGAAACAATAAATTCCATTCTCTGTGCTAATATTGTCGTAAATCAATACAATATTAGGGGGAATTGGGGAAAGATGAAAAAGTTTGTCAATATATCTTTGTCGTTATTGATTTTAGTTTCTGTATTTTGGGTAACGGGTAACGAGGTATCTGCTAATACAATCCTTAGTGACATACCTGCAGGTCATCCGGTTGAGGAGCAAGTTGAATTTTTGGTGAATAAGGAAATCATTTCAGGTTACCCAGATGGCACATTCAGACCGAACAATAGTGTGACGAGAAGGGAAGCTGCAATTGTCATTGCCAAAGCTTTTAATCTAAATGGAAATCAAAGAAAAACCTCATTTAGCGATGTAGCATCAAGTGATTATGCATCAGGATATATTCAATCCGCACATGAAGCTGGTTTTATCTCTGGTTACGGGAATGATACATACAAACCTGACAGATACATGACTAGAGGAGAAATGTCATATTTATTATCAAAAGCATTTAATTTCTCGGCTTCCAAAAATTATTATTTTATTGATGTAAATCCATTTAGTCACTATTATGATGTGATTAATAGGTTAGCGAATAATGGAGTTACAATCGGTTACACAGATGATACATTTCGACCAGACAAGATCGTTACACGTGGGGAATTTGCAATCTTTACATCACGTTCACTTGAGTCTTCCTTCCGTATTATGAAAGAACAAACTAATCCTGAGAAACGTATAATTAAAGCGGATTGGCTGAATGTAAGAAAAGGACCAGGTACAAGTTACGATTCTGCTGGGTTAATTAAGGAAGGGACTTTAGTATCTTCTTATTTTAAAACAGGTAACTGGGCATACATAAAAGCTCCTGGGTATGAGGGATTCGTTTACGCGACGTATTTAGGTGTTCCTGTCTCTGCATTAAGTGGTAAAGTAATAACGGTAGATCCAGGCCATGGTGATACAGATCCTGGTGCGACGGCAAATGGTCTAGTTGAAAAGGAAGTTGTTTTATCAGTAGGGAAGAAATTGAGAACTTACTTAGAGCGAGCCGGGGTAAAAGTAGTGATGACTCGTTCGGATGATTCATATCCCTCTCTAAGTGACCGTGTAGGTATAGCGGAAAAAAGCAATTCAGACAGTTTCATCAGTATACACGCAAACAAATTTCATAGTGATGCTGCTCATGGAACGGAAACTTTTTACAACTACTATTCTCCTCAAGGAGCAGAAGCTAAAAAGCTAGCAACATATATCCAAAACCGTTTGTATAAGGCAATCGATACGAGTAACCGAGGCGTGAAGCATGGTAATTTCCAAGTCATACGTGATAATTATGTTCCTGGAGTCTTGGTAGAGTTAGGATTTCTATCCAACCCGAATGATGCGAGGAAACTTGCCTCCAATGCATATCGTGAAAAAGCTGCTGAAGCAATTTACTTAGGTATACTAGATTACTATAAAAATAAATAATAGAGAAAAAGCGACCGCATAGGGTCGCTTTTTCTTATCTTTCATTCTTCAAGTATGGATGATATAGAGCACATTAAAACAATCGTATTTGGAACCTTTTATGTTCAATATCGTCTTAAAATGTCAGGGGGGGTTAAAAATGAAAAAACTAGTTGTTGCAAATGTATTACTATTATCCAGTTTACTTTATGTTATCTTTCAAGTTACAAAAAGAAGCCTTTACTTAAATCAAATATCAATTCATGCAAATAACCCAGTTAGCCTGGATTGGCGATACATAAACATTAATACGAACATTGTTCAAAATTCCCCAGAATCTATTTACCATATTAGTTTATTACCTGTATATGCTTTAGTATTCTTATCATCAATGTTAATTTACCTTGGTTTGAAAGGAAAACATTCTAAGTAAATAAAAACAAGACTAGTAGAACAATGCTCTACTAGTCTTGTTAGGATACTAGTTTAGTAATGCGCGATGCAAGAATACCGAAAACTCAGCTCTTGTTGCATTCTTTGTAGGTCTAAATGTGTTGTCGCTATAACCGCCAGCGATATCATTTGAAGTTACGACTTGTATGGAACCATATGCCCAATAATTCTTTGAAACGTCTGAGAAAGCAATACCTGAACCTTCTTGACTTAAGTTAAAAGCTCTTGTAAATAATGAAGCGATTTCACTGCGAGTAATTGGTCGATCAGGTCTGAATGTTCCATCAGAATATCCGCCAAAGAAGCCCTTTTTCATTACTGCATTAATTTCTTCCTTTGCCCAGTGCTTGCTTGAAACATCTGGTGCCATCGATGCACCATCCTCTAATGGAAGGTTGAATGATTTAGCAAGCATCGTTGCAACTTCAGCTCGAGTAATTGTATTGTTTGGTTTGAATAGACTTTGATCATAGCCATTGATGATATCGTTCATAGATAAATAAGATATTGAAGTTTCTGCCCAGTAATCAGCTGGGACATCATGATATTGTCCTTTTGGTAGTGTAGGTAAGCGCTCTTCTTTAATGACCCTTCTTGCCCCTGTATACTTGTCTCCCCAGTAATACGGATCGTTTATAGAAGATTTCTTAACACCACTTGATGATGCATGAATAAATTTGCCATCGCCGACATAAACGCCTGAATGTGAAACGCCTGGCTTGTATGTATTAGAGAAATAAACGAGATCTCCAGGTTGTAAATTTGATTTAGAAACAGCAGTACCATAATCTGATTGAGCTGCAGAAGTTCTAGGTATGGATACGTCAATTTTATTGTATACGTATTGTAGAAATCCGGAACAATCAAACCCACTCGGTGTCGTTCCTCCATATTTGTAAGGTGTACCTATGTATTGATGTGCAATTGATGAAACCTTATCCCCTTTACTACTGGCAAAAGCTGATGGTGATACGAGTAAGAATGCCATGATCACCGCAGTAAATACTGTTAAAGTTCTTTTCAACACGTAATTTCCTCCCCCTAAGTTGTGTAAATTCTCCCCTTCATTTACAAAAACTATTCTACCATACAAAAATAACCTCTTAAGTTACAGTTATGTAACAATAAAATTACAGTATTCTACAAGATTAGTAATAATTCAATCTTAATTTGTGGTATAAAAGCTTAGTAGAATAGTATTATCAAGTAATTGCGACAAATTTCAATGTCGAAATAAGGGTCAATTAGAAGAACATTCCACTAAAAACAGAAATTGACTTATCTAGTCCTTTTGTATTAAACTAAATTTATGTAATTTTCGGAAAAGTTCCTCCTTTTTCGAGGGTTATAACTAACTTATATAGGGGGTAAGGAACAAACATGAAAATGAGGAAACCATTTTTGCTTCTCATCATTTTCTTAATGGCATTTTCCAATGTCGCCCTTGCAGCCAATGGGCCAGCAAGTAAGAATTTGAATGCAGAAGCAAGCCAAAAGAAGGAACGAGAATTAGTTAAGACGCTCAACAAAGATCAAGCATCTGAGAAATATAAGCCAAATGATAAAGTCAGAGTCATCGTAGAATTAAAGGGTAAGCCTGCGATGCTCGCTGCGCAAAGTTCAGGGAAGAACTATCAAGATCTCTCTGAATCTAGCAAAAAGCAACTTAGACAAGAAGTTTTGAAATCTCAAACTGATGTAAAGAAAGCAATGAAATCATCTGCTATTCCAATGGAATA
The DNA here is from genome assembly GCF_021608225.1 of Pseudalkalibacillus berkeleyi. Taxonomy (NCBI): domain Bacteria; kingdom Bacillati; phylum Bacillota; class Bacilli; order Caryophanales; family Fictibacillaceae; genus Pseudalkalibacillus; species Pseudalkalibacillus berkeleyi. The sequence goes on along the minus strand of NZ_JAKIJS010000001.1, from coordinate 2,613,636 downwards.
TAAGGAAAGCTTTACAACAGTGGTCAATGGTTTTAGTGGAGAAGTAACATATAAATCTATTGAAGTAATTGAAAGTCTTTCTAACGTTGAAAAGGTACATATTTCAAACAAGTATGAGAGACCTGAAGAGCAAAAGCCAGACATGATTTATAGTAAAGAGTTGGTAAAAGCTCAACAAACGTGGGCAGATTACGGTTATAAAGGTGAAGGGATGACTGTAGCAGTAATCGATACAGGAATCGACCCTGATCACAGAGATATGGTGTTAAGTGATGAAACGACACCAGAATTATCTGAAAAGGCAGTGAATGATTATATTGCCGAAAAATCTTTATCAGGTAAATATTATACTGAAAAAGTCCCTTATGCATACAATTATGCAGATGAGAACCATGAAGTTCGAGACCTAGGTCCAGGTGCGAGTATGCATGGTATGCACGTATCCGGTACGGTTGGTGCGAATGGTGATGAAGAAAATGGTGGACTTAAAGGTGTTGCTCCAGAAGCGCAAATTTTGGGAATGAAAGTCTTTGGAAACGATCCTGAAATGCCTTCGACTTGGAGTGATATTTATGTGAAAGCAATCGACGATGCGATCATTTTAGGTGCAGATGTTATTAATATGAGCCTAGGTTCTACAGCTGCATTCGTATTGCCAGAAGATCCTGAACAAAAAGCAATTGAAAGAGCTGTTAATAATGGTGTAATGATGGCCATTTCTGCAGGTAACTCTGCATATTTCGGAAATGGTGCTGAAAACAACCCATTTGCTAGTAACCCTGACATAGGGGTAGTTGGTTCACCTGGTCTATCTAATGATTCCTTACAAGTAGCTTCTTTTGAAAATCAATATTTGGACCTTGAAGGTTTCAATGTAATGATTGATGGAGAATCTGCTGATCCAGTCGCATACCTTTCTGCAAGTGATGTTCACCCATCAACGTTAGGTGAAGGAAATCACGAAGTTGTTTATGCTGGATTAGGACGTAAGCCTGGAGATTCAACTGCTAATCCTGATGCAAATGACTTTGAAAATGTAGATGTAGAAGGAAAGATTGCTCTTATTAAAAGAGGAGAAGCGGCGTTTGTAGATAAGACTTTAAACGCTCAAGAAGAAGGTGCAATTGGGGTCATCATCTTCAATCATTCTTCTGGATATGTGAGCATGGCATCTGATAGCACAATTGAAATCCCGCAACTTTTCATCCTTAAAGAAGATGGCGATGTATTACACGCTGCTTTAGAAGAAGGTAAAAAAGTTGAGCTTGCATTCAAGGGTGAGAAAGTAACAGCATTAAACCCAGACAACAACAAGCTTTCTAGCTTTACATCTTGGGGCGTAACTCCGAACCTTGATTTCAAACCTGAAATCACAGCTCCGGGTGGAAACATTTTATCTACTTTAAATGATGACAAGTACGGTTTGATGAGTGGTACTTCCATGGCTGCACCTCACGTAGCTGGTGGATCTGCTCTTGTTATGCAACGTGTTGATGAGGAATTTAATCTTTCAGGTTCTGAACGCGTTGAAATGACAAAGAATATTTTAATGAACACTTCTCAACCAAAAGAAGATAAAGGATTTTATAATGATCACCCAGCATTAGATACAGATTTGTTGTATTCTCCAAGAAGACAAGGTGCTGGTTTAATGGATCTACATGCTGCAATGAGTACACCTGTTGTAGTAACAGAAGTAGAATCCGGAATTGGTAAAGTTGCTCTTAAAGAAATGGATGAAAAAACAACTTTCAAACTTAAGTTAACAAACTATAGTGATAAAAATGAAGTTTATAAAGCAATGGGAACTGTACAAACTGATCTCATAGCTAGTGGTCTGAACCAAATTGAAACACAAGGTATCTTTAAAGCAGGAACTACTGCAGAAACAGCACCTTACTTAGGAGAGTATCCACTTGAGATAAGCTCTGTGAATGGTGCAGATGTTGATGATGAGTACCAAATTCTTGTTCCTGCAAACGATTCTGTTGAAGTGGAAGTGACAGTTGACTTGAAAGATACCGTCGATTGGTGGTCTGGTGCTGCTTTAGACGATGTATTTGAAAATGGTTACTTTGTAGAAGGGTTCATCTCATTCATGGATATTAACGATACGCATCCTGAATTGAATGTTCCATATGTAGGATTTAAAGGTGACTGGGATCAAGCGCCAATCGTAGATGAAACGATCTATGAAGAAAACTCATTCTACGGAATGACAGGTCTTGTTTCACCATCTAAAGATGAGTACTCTTACCTTGGTACAAACCCTGTAAGTGAAGACGCACACGGTGACAAAGTTGCATTCTCTCCAAACGGTGATAATGTCAACGAAACAATCCTACCAGTATTGTCTCTACTTAGAAACGCGAAGAAAGCGAAGTTCTCAATTTTAGATGAGAATAAGGATGAAATTTTAACACTTCGTACGGAAAATGAGTTACGTAAGCACTATTATGACAGAGGTGCTGCGTCTCAATATACGATCTATACTGCGGCAGATTGGGATGGAAAGTATAAAGGTAAAGTTATGGAAGATGGTATGTACTACTATGAAGTCAAGACAGTAGTAGATTACAAGGATGCAGATTGGCAAATGAAACAAATTCCTTTCTATATTGATACAAAGGATCCGGTAGTGGAAACTACGTATGATACAGAAACTGGAAAAGTTACATGGGCTGCAACTGATGAAGGTGTTGGCATTTCATACATCGACGTACTTGTAAACGGTAAAAGTGTTCTTGAATCACCTTTAGCTGGCGATCAAACGGAATACACGTTGAAAGATATGAAAGATGTAAAATCTGTAAAGGTTGTAGCTACTGACTGGGCAGGTAACGTTGGAATGGATTCAACTGGTGAGGATAACACAGTTCCATTCATCACAGCGAAATCGCCTGAAGCACTAGGTGTCTTTAATGAAAGAGAAATTGATGTTGATGGATATATCAACGACGATTCAGCTGTTGAAGAACTTTACATCAATGGTAAGAAAACAGCGTTGGCTTGGGATGACGAGAAGAAACGTTACACATTCAAGACAACTGTTGAGTTCAAGTCAGACGGTGTAAAACAAATTCGATTTATGGGTAAAGATGCGAAAGGAAATGAATTATCATTCCTTCGTACAGTGATTATCGACTCGACTAAGCCGATCGTAGAAGTTGAAGGTCCATACTATACAGATAAGACAGAAGCAACACTGGACCTTAAGTTGACTGACAACTTCGATTATATGAGATTTTATATTGATGGAAGCGAAGTTTACTACAATGAATTTAAAGAGCCGTATGAAATGAGAGCTCACACTAAATCATTGTCAGAAAAAGTTTCATTAGAAGAAGGAAAGAATCATTTTGAATTGAAGCTTGTAGATATGGCTGGAAACACAACTGTTAAGAAAATCACAATTGTTCAGTCTGATAAAAAAGCGAAAGATTTTAAAGATATTAAGAGTAATTTCTGGGCTAAGGATGCAATTCAAACACTAAACGTAATGGGTGTAATCAATGGTTATACTAATGGTGATTTTGGAGTAAATGACGAAGTTACTAGATTACAAGCTGCACAAATGATTGTACGTGCATTAGGTTTGGAAACTGATAATCTATCAGATCCAAAGTTCAGCGATGTGAAGAAAGAAGATTACAAAGGTAAAGGTTACGAAGAGGTTGCAGCCATTGCAAATGCTGGTATCATGACAGGGTACAATGGTAAATTCAACCCTAAAGCTACATTAACTCGTGCAGAAATGGCGAAAATTATTGTAGGCGCTTATGACCTTGAAGGTTCTAGTAAGGACCGATTCAACGATGTTCCTGTCGGACATTGGGCAGCAGACTATATCAACACACTTGTTGCAAATGATATGGTAGCTGGATATCCAGACGGATCATTTAAACCGAACAAAGGTATTACAAGATCTGAATTTGCAACACTTCTTGTAAGAGCATTGGACGACCGATTTAAGTAAAAGCATGTGTGCGGGAAGGCGGTCCTCATGAGGACCGCCTTCTTTTCTTTTTATAGTTATTACATAAAGGTAACGGAATAGAAACAAAGTTAAAGTTTCGTGAAGATCTCGGGATAATCCTTGACTCAATAGTAAGACCTTATTATGATAGTGGAGTTTAAAACAAACTAACTTGAATGGAAGGGGCTAGCAAGAGTATGCAGAAAAGAGTTAGTTTAGATGAAATTCAATTAGCTAGAGCATTTGCTATCATTGCTGTACTACTTGTTCATTCTTCATCATCAGGCGTGACAACTATTTCAACAGATTCACTTCTGTTTCCAATTTATAATTTTTTTAATATTGCTGGAAAACTTGGGACTCCGACATTTATATTCCTGAGTAGTTTTATATTGTTTTATAATTATTTTCCTAAAAAAACAGACTTTACATTAATAAAAAATTTCTATGTAAAAAGACTGAAGTATATACTAATTCCGTATTTATTCTTTTCAGCTGTTTACTTCATATTGAAATGGTTCTTTTATTATGATTATCCGAGTATTGGGTTTGCAATTCAGAAGTTTTTATATTTGTTTGCATTAGGCAAGGCTCATCCACACTTGTACTTTGTGTTTATTAGCGTACAGTTGTATCTATTGTTTCCGTTTTTCATCCTTTTATTTAAAAAGTTTTCGTTTTTGAGGAAACACTCTATTTGGATCGGAATATTGATACAGTGGCTTTGGGTATACTTGAATAAAGAATACTTTCACATCACGTTGAAAGGATCCATTTCCCTTTCATATTTTTCATTTTATTTTGTGGGGGCATTCTTAGGAATTTATTACAATGATTTGCGTGAAAAAATGAATGAATCATCGTTTAGGTTTAAAGTTTTCTCAAGTGTATTTTTCGTGTATGGAGGAATGGTCGTTCTATACACAGGTTATATGTATTTGGTTAGAATCGGTGTATACAGAGATGTGTCACAACACCTTCCCCAACTAATTAATCAATATATTGGAGAATTCACATGGGCAACACACGCTCTCTTTGCAGGGTTAAGTCTATTCCTATTAGCTCATTGGGCAAATAAGAGGTTCTCACCAAAGACTAAGTCTATTTTTATGGAAATCGGTGCGACATCGTTTGGTATCTATCTAATTCATCCATTACTATTAATGGTGATGAGAAAAGTTGTTCAAGGTGGTTCTCCACTTGTTTATAACGGCTGGCAAATCTTCACCTTTATTACAATTTCGATAGGTAGTTGGTTGATTGTAAGGTTGACGCAGAAGTATTTTGAGAATAATTATTGGGTGATTTTTGGTAAGTTGCCTTCATTAAAACAAAATCGAACAAAGGAAGATTACAGTTCAAAACCTAGTCCTTCCTATACGACTAACTATTAATTGGCATAAAAAGGATGACCCTTCATGGTCGTCCTTTTTTTATTGTCATCGAATAGTTTTTAAATGTTCAAAATGAAGTTAAATTTTATAAGGAAAATATTTTTAATTAACTCCTAGGTTCAGATAAATCATGTCTGGTGGTGTCTTTCTCCAAAGATCTTATTATTTTCAGAGGTCTAAAAAATGACTATTTAAGGTGTAACTATGGTGAATATGTGGTATTATATGGTGATGAAGAGGTAATAGTTTTCCAATTGTTTAGTCCTTTTAGATTGCATATTGTAACAATGTTCATTTTAACTTTACATTAACTTTACAAAATATATTATTTAACCAATCTTGAATGTAGATAGTTTACTATTGTGGTAAAGTCATTTAGGGGATTTTATGAAAAGGAGTAGGTACAGTGAAAAAGGTAATTACTTACGGGACTTTTGATTTGTTGCATTGGGGCCATATTAATTTGTTGAGAAGAGCGAAACTACTAGGTGATCATTTAACGGTTTGTCTTTCATCGGACGAGTTTAACGCTGTGAAAAACAAGAAGGCGTACCATAGTTATGAAAATCGCAAGTTGATTTTGGAGTCTATTCGTTATGTAGATGCAGTCATTCCTGAAAATAATTGGAATCAAAAGTTTACAGATGTTGAAGATCATAATATTGATATATTCGTTATGGGCGATGATTGGAAAGGGAAATTTGACTTTTTGAAAGATCAATGTGAAGTCGTGTATTTACCTCGTACAGAGGGGATTTCCACCTCACAAATTAAGCAGGATCTCTTTGAAATTAATGGCTAGAGAGTTCGCAATTTGGCTTTATTTAGAATTTTTTAAAGCCATTTTCCGGGTTTGCAATCTATTTCCGCTTAAAGAAAATAAGGTAACCTTTGTCGTTTCATTCAGTCAAAATCCGGAATATATATACGAAGAAATGAAGCGACAACATATACAGTACAAGTCTGTCTTTATTTGTACAAAGAGAACTTTTCCCTATTTCCAAAAACGATATCCTGAAATAGATTTATATGAATTTGAATCTGCAAATCCCATAGAAGCAATTAAGTCGATTTATCATATAGCAACTTCTAAATTTATTATTATTGATAATTATTATGGATTCTTATCGGTCACTGAATTTAAGCAAGGTGTTAAGTGTATACAACTTTGGCATGCTGCGGGAGCATTGAAGAAATTTGCCTTACAAGATCGAACGATTTCCCACAGGAGTAAAAATGCTAAATTAAGGTTTGAAAAAGTTTATTCGAAATTTGACAAGGTCGTTGTTGGTTCTGATGCCCTTACCGAAGTCTATAAAGAGGCGTTCAACCTCAAGGATGATAAGGTGTTGAAAACGGGTATCCCTAGAACTGACTTTTTTTATGATACTCATCAAAAAAATCGGATGGTCCAAAAAATATACGCTGAAAATCCTAAATTAAAAAACAAAAAAGTGATTCTCTATGCACCAACCTTTAGAGATAACCACCTTGATGATTATCACATTAAATTAGATATAAAACGGATGCAAAAAGAGTTAGGCGATGAATACGTATTAATTGTGAGACTCCACCCAGCAGTTAACCAGGTTGAAGAGTTTGGGAATATGTTTTCCGATTTCGTCTATGATTACTCAGCACATCCAAATGTAAATGAGTTGCTACTGATTACAGATGTTTTGATTACAGATTATTCTTCAATTCCATTCGAATTTAGCTTGTTAGAAAAGCCTATGATATTTTTCCCTTATGACTTGAAAGAATATGAGGGTGAAAGGGGTGTTTGGTCAGGGTACGGTCAGATGGTTCCTGGACCCATCGTATTTTCTACTCATGAGATCATATCCTTGATAAAGGATGAACAATTTGACCTTGAACTCGTTCGAGCATTTTCGGAAAAGTGGAATAGCTATTCAAGAGGCGAATCAAGTAAAAAGTTCGTTAATCAAATTTTTTCGTAAATATATATTAGATGTTAGTTGTGTGAGAGGAGTATAGTCATTGAGTAACATAAGTACAACTATGGAGCCATCAGTTAAATTATTGGAGCTTCAAGTAGATCACATAAATATTGAAATTAACCATCCTAATAATGAGCATCAAGATGATTTGAGTTTGATACTTGTGGATCGGATTAGCGAAGAAGAACGAGAGTTTGAGTTAAATGAATCTTCAGATGAAGAAATGAGCATATATTTTCGTACGATCCCAACAGAGAATTCCCTGAAAGCAATTGGGGCTGTTTGGGATTTCTATGTGTTTAACCATAACACTAATAAGAAAAGTAGACTGAAGTCATTTGATCAGTATTTAGAATTGAAGGCCATTTCGATTGGTCAAGATAAAATGATGCTCCCTTACACTACAAACAAAGGTAATTTATCGCTGAAAATTCAAGAAAAGAGTGTTGTCAGCAAAGTAGAAGAGATTCAAGTTACTCGTAATGGTAAGTTGGATATTTTCGGTTATGCGATGTATCCAGAAGCGAATGTTTCTATTACGAATATGAGGCTGAGTATACAGCATCCAAATGGTGAAATAAAAATTAACATGCAAGATGGTGACAAAGACGAACTGACAAAACAAGTTGTTGCCAATGGGTACAAAGTGAGGAGTTTCAGTTTACAAATAGAATTAAGAGACTATGGTGCTTTATTTAATGTAGCCCATAACTCCTTAATGAAGTTATCTTATACGATAACAGATGAGAATGAAGAGGACTTTACAGGTAGTACAATATTAAAGCTTCTTCCGTATTCTCATATCGCTAGTAAAGAAGCAGTCATTCAATCGAACTCAGGAAAAAGAAGAGTGAAAGTGGATGCCAACAAGAAAACTAAAAATCTTAGAATAAAAATCTCTTCCCACTCATTAAAAAAACGAGTCGTTTCAAAAATAAAAAATAAGTTAATTGAAATAAAGCGTCACCAGAAGACGAAAGAGCTATACAAACTAGCTTTTAAGTGGATTGGAAAACTTCCTGCTGATCAAAAGTTAATTATGTTTGAAAGTTTTCTTGGTAAACAATATAGCTGCAATCCTCGAGCTATTTATGAATATTTGGAACAAAATCATCCTACTTACAAGATGTTCTGGAGTGTAGACAAGCGGTATGCTGAAACTTTCCGGAAAGAGGGTATACCTCATATTAATCGTTTCTCACTTAAATGGCTTTTTGCTACAGCTAGAGCTAAATATTGGGTAACGAACAGCAGGATGCCATTGTGGATTCCAAAACCGAAAAATACAGTTTATCTTCAAACTTGGCATGGTACGCCTCTCAAACGATTAGCTGCTGACATGGAAGAAGTGCATATGCCTGGAACGAACACACAAAAATATAAGAAAAACTTTCATAAAGAATCACGAAATTGGGATTACTTGATTTCCCCAAATGGATATTCTACAGAAATTTTCCGTAGAGCATTCAACTTTGAAAAGGAAATGATTGAGTCTGGTTACCCGCGGAACGACATTCTACACAATCATGATAATGAAGAAAATATCCGTAAGTTAAAAAGTAAGATGGGAATCCCTATAGAAAAGAAGGTCATTTTGTATGCACCTACTTGGAGAGACGATCAATTTTATGGAAAAGGTCGATATAAATTCGATCTTGCGTTAGATCTAAACAAATTAAGGGATGAATTAGGAGAAGAGTATGTCATCATTTTAAGGATGCATTATCTAGTCGCTGAAAACTTCGATTTATCACCATATGAAGGTTTTGCTTTTGACTTTTCTTTACATGGAGACATAAGTGAACTCTATCTTATTTCAGACCTATTGATTACAGATTATTCTTCAGTGTTTTTCGATTTCGGGAATTTAAAACGTCCAATGATTTTTTATGTGTATGATATCGAAAATTATCGTGATAAGTTACGTGGATTTTATTTCGATTTTGAACAGGAAGCACCAGGTCCGTTAGTTAAAACAACAGATGAAGTTATTGATCGTATTCGCGAAGACTCACAAATCAATATAGCTGAAGATAAACGTTTCAAACAATTTCATGAGAAGTTCTGCTATTTAGAGTCTGGTGAATCTGCTAAAAGAGTAGTTGACAGAGTCTTTTTAGGGAAAGACAGCTAGTTGTGGTTTCTCTCGTAATCGGTAGCTTAGAAAGGATATTCTATGAAGTCTGTCTTTACGATTATCAAGGAACAATGGAATAGTATCTATTTAATTGGGCGCTTATCATTGTACGAAGTGAAAGCAGCTAATAACAATAATTATTTAGGGATGCTTTGGGAAGTTATTAACCCGATGATTCAAATATCTATATATTGGTTCGTGTTTGGATATGGTATATATCAAAGAGAAGCAATAGGTGATATTCCTTACTTACCTTGGATGCTATCTGGAATTATTTTATGGTTTTTCATTAATCCAGCTATTCTTGAAGCTACCAAATCCATCTATAAGAAAATTAAAATGATTTCAAAGATGAGTTTTCCATTAAGTGTCATACCTTCTTATGTGATTGTAGGTAAGTTCTATGTACACATAGCATTAGCTTTGATAGTTTTTATAATGCTGCAATTCCTTGGATTTCCGGTTTCAATCTACATGATTCAGCTGCCCTATTTTGTTTTTGCTACTTTTGCTTTGTTAATTGCAATTGCTTTAATTACATCAACATTAGCTACGATTGTTAGAGATGTACAGATGATCGTACAAGCTGTAATGAGGATGATGTTATATTTGACTCCATTTCTCTGGTCTCCAGAAAGATTGCCAGAATGGATCCAAAATATTATGATGGCCAATCCATTTTATTATATTGTCAATGGGTACAGGGCTTCTTTTCTCGGAACATCTTGGTACATGGTAGAAAACGTTCAATACACCCTGTATTACTGGGGACTCGTGTTGGTTCTTCTCGTGATAGGATCCATGCTCCATGTTAGGTTCAGAAATCACTTTGTGGATTATTTATAAAAAATGGATGTGAAAGTATGAAAAAATCTGTCGTACTGAACGATGTCTCAAAAAACTTCAAAATGTACAGTAAAACATCCGATAAATTATTAGATATCATTCTTCCTGGTGGATATGGTGAAGACTTTTATGCGCTTCAAAAAGTTAGCTTTGAAGCACATGAAGGAGATGTGATTGGGGTTGTCGGTGTGAATGGTGCTGGGAAATCTACATTATCCAATATCATTTCAGGCATTATCCCACCGACTTCCGGGTCAATCACTACAAAAGGTGAGGTATCGTTAATAGCTATTGCTTCTGGTTTGAACAATCAGCTAACAGGAAGAGAAAATATTGAACTCAAATGTCTTATGTTGGGATTTTCGAAGAAGGAAATCCAAAAGCTAGAACCAGAAATCATAGAATTTGCTGAAATAGGGAAATTTATCGATCAACCTGTTAAAAAGTATTCTAGTGGTATGAAATCCCGATTAGGATTTGCTATTTCAGTTACAATTGACCCGGATATTCTTGTTATTGATGAAGCGTTGTCTGTTGGAGACCAAACCTTTGCGGATAAATGTTTAGACAAGATGAATGAGTTCAAAGAAAAGGGTAAGACCATTTTCTTCATCAGTCATTCGATGAAACAGGTAAGTAATTTCTGTGATAAAGCCCTATGGATGGAGTTTGGTGAGGTCAAACAATTTGGGGACATTGATGACGTACTTCCAGAATATAAGAAATTCTTAAAAGAATATAAAGCTATGTCGAAAAAAGAGAAAAAACTATTCAAGCAAAAAGTAATGGAGAAACAAAGAGGAGATTATTTAAAAGTCACATAATATCTTTAATTAACGGAGTAATTTTAGCTTTAAGAAGAGCTAACGTTACTCTGTTTTTTTGAGTTACATTTGTATCATTGAATTCATCTCTCAAATTTATTTATGTCGAATTTTGTAAGTTAGGAAGAAAGAAGGATCTTCAAATGTCTTACATTCTGATAATATATTGGTAAGACATAAGGGGGGTACAGATATGAAAGGTTGGAAATGGATTGGGTTGCTGCTTTTTGTAATTGCTGTATTAACAGCATGTGGAACGACAGAAGAAACGGAAACGAATGAAGAGCAAGCGTCTACTGAGATGGATGGTCAAGAGAATAAGATGGAAGAACCAGAATCTAGTCAAGACGGTGAGACAACAGAGTCTAAACAAGTTGAGTCGACCACTACAGAGGAAAGCGAAGAAAATTCCTCAGATGAAGAGTCTACAGAAGAACAGACTAATGAAGATGTAAAAGAACCTAATGCTGATGCGCCAAAACCTGAAGAGCAATCAGGAAGTGGTGTTTATAACGGTCAAGCAGATGGACATACAATCGAAATCATGTTCGCAGAAGGGCCACGGGCATTTCAAATTACAGAAGATGTCAAAGAGACAATCAATCATTTAAAGACTGGATCACGTGTAACTTTTACATATATCAGAGAAGGTCAATCATTATACATTACTAGTATAAAAGAAAAGTAATTACTGAGATTCAATAGCTTTAAGTCATCCGACTTAAAGCTATTTTTTATGTGAAATTTTGATAAATATCGATAATATATGATCTATTACTTTATTACTATTATTCTGAAATATTTTTTAATACTTTTGATGGAAAGGAAAAAAGTAACCGGGAAAAATATGATTTCACTTAATTTATCGGCGTTATCACCGATATACAAAGTGGGGAGAGAAAAGGTCTAGAGTTAATAAATTTCAATTTAATATCTATTTGGATACTTTTGTTTCACGACAAAATTTTTATTCTGTTCTATTTTTTGCAGTTTTTGTTGAATTAGGTTATGAATCTCATCCCTAGTTTATGAGATTTAAAATATTAGAAAGGAAGGGAATAGAATGAAGTTAAGGTTTAGGCGGTTTTGGGTACTGATGGTTGTTGTTTTGATGTCTTTTGGAGTTGTAGCGCCGGATGCTTCAGCTGCAAACGATGATATCACTGGTCACTGGGCAGAAAAGTCATTGAGGTATTTAAATGATGAGGGCATTATGAATGGTTATGGAAATGGTATTTTCAAACCTAATAGCAAAGTAACAAGAGCTGAATTTGCTGCATTTGTTACTAGAGCATTGGATTTACCAGAGGATCCTAACTTTGAAGCATTTAAGGATGTTGAGTTAGAGAAATGGTATTTTGGTCCAATTCATAAGTCTGCCGCAGTAAAAATAATTAATGGTTATCCAGATGGAACATTCAAACCGAATAATAACATTTCAAGAGAACACATGGCGGCAGTCATTAACCAAGCATTAAAGACGAAAGCGATCGAATCCACAGAAGGAAATGTCACTTTCTCTGATAAAGCAGATATTCATCCAGATCTTCTAGATGATATTGGTCGAGTTGTTTCGTTAAAGATTGTTAATGGTAATCCAAATGGAACATATTTACCAAAGAACTTTACAACTCGTGCAGAAGCAGCAGTAGTCATACATAGACTATTAACTGTCATGACACCACCTAAAAACTATGAATATAGCACTGCGAAAGTGAATAGTTCTGGTGAAGTAGTAGAGGTTGATAAATTTGAGACGTTAACAGATGCTAAAAATGCTATTTCTTCAAACAATCAATTTATCATGAAAGGTAAAAAGATTGTTTGGGTGAAAGACGGTTATTTACATACAAACCAATTGACGGTTGTTTACACTTCTACTAGCCTCAAAGGTGACTCTGTAACTTACGTGAATTCAGGAGCAGAACTTGAGCTTCTTGAAGTAGGTGATGGCTGGGTTAAGGTCACATCTGCTGAAAGTGTAGGGTATGTTGATATTAACAAAGTAACTTTAGTCCCTTCTGAATTGTTAAAAGGTCGCTCCTATTACAAAGCTTCTTCTGGAGAGCTGTATCATTACATTTATGTTCCACAATTAAATAAATATGATAAGCTCGCAGTTGGTCCAGCACCATCATTTTTACAAGAGGGTAAAACGTACTATAGTTGGGATGGAAATGATTTTTATACGAGCTCTGGTTCAAAAGTCGGACAAGCGTATCAGTATTTCCAATATCTACCGCTATACTCTAAGACAACTTACTCTGCTGCAGATTTAGAGAAGTTTATTGAAAAAGGATTTACAGCAAGGAATGGTTTCACAACTTCGCCGCTTAAGGGCTTAGGTGATGATTTCAAAAAGGCAGAGCAAAAATACGGAGTTAATGCACTTTACTTCTTGGCGCACGCAATCCATGAGAGTAATTGGGGAACGAGCCAAATCGCTCAATCAAAATATAATCTGTTTGGTTGGAGAGCAACAGATACCAATCCTTCAGAAAATGCAACAACATTTGCTTCTTTCGAAGACGGAATTGATCGTGCAGCGAACGAATTTATTAAGCAACAATATTTCAACTTAGACAATTGGAAATATAATGGAGCGTTTGTCGGAAACAAGTCCAAGGGGATGAATGTAAGATATGCTTCTGATCCATACTGGGGAGAAAAAATTGCTGGTTTAATGCACCGTGCAGACAAAATCCTTGGTGGGAAAGACCTTCATAAATACCAATTAGGTGTTACATTGAACAAATCTACAATTAATGTAAGAAACAAAGCAACTACGGTTGGTAGTTCGGTTATTTACAAGTATCCGTTCGACGGCATTACGTTCATTATCAATAATGAAGTGAATAGTAGTGACGGACAATGGTTTAACATAATGCCAATCGATAGTAAGTATTCGGCAGCAAGTATTTATCACGATGGGAAATACAGTAATCTAACTACTGAACTAAAGGTTGCAAAGTAAATAAAAATTGGAAAGAGAATGCGACAATTTCTTGTTGCGTTCTCTTTTTGGTATGATAAAGTTATTCTTTGAAATCAATCGTGAAGATAAGGAGAATAACACATGGCAATTTCGAAAGTAAAAATACTTGATGTTCCATTTGTAAATACGACATTAAATGAGTTTATAGACCACATTTTAAATGAGCATATTTTAAAATCCAAAAAAGCATCGATTGTTACTGCTAATCCAGAGATCGTCATGCACGCAAATGAAGATTCTTCGTACATGCAGATTTTACATCACGCAAATTATGTAACAGCTGATGGTATTGGAATCGTGAAAGCAGCTGAAAAGCTTGGGCAACCACTTCCTGAGCGTGTGACAGGTTATGATTTAATGAAAGGTTTCTTATCTAAGGCAAATCAACAAAAGATGTCTATTTACTTGTTAGGTGCAAAGGATGAGGTTATCCAACTTGCCAAAGAAAATATTCAAAAAACATATCCAAACCTTGAAATTGTTGGGTATCATAACGGCTACTTCAATTGGGAAGAGAATGATATTGGAGAAGAAATCAAGCAACTGAAGCCAGACTTCGTGTTTGTAGCACTCGGATTCCCTAGACAGGAAAAGTGGATCAACCAGCACATCGATCAGTTCGACAAAGGTGTATTCATGGGTGTTGGCGGATGTTTTGACGTATGGGCAGGCACTGTGAAACGAGCACCAATCATATGGCAGAAAGTTCACCTAGAATGGTTCTACAGATTGCTGAATCAACCATCCCGAATTGGACGAATGATGGCAATTCCTAAATTCATGAAAAAAATAAATGAACAAAAGGTTAAGGAAAAATCATGAGTAATCAACTTGTTAAAAGTACATTTGTTTTAACAATTGCAACTTTGTTGTCCAAAATTTTAGGCAGCATTTTTCGGATTCCCTTGCAAAACATTGCAGGGGATGAAGTGCTGGGCATTTTCTCACTTGTTTATCCTGTTTATATGACAGCTCTGATTTTATCAGTTGCGGGTATTCCGATTGCCATTTCTCAACTCATAGCAAAGGCAAGAACATCCGGGGATCAAGTAGAGGTTAGAAACATCTTTTTAACAGCAAGTATACTTGGTGCATTATTTGGGATCGTGAGTTTCTTATTGATCTCTGGCTTTTCCGCTACTATTGCAGAAATGTTAGGTGGTCAAAAAACACGTCTGTCCCTAATCGTGGTCTCATTGACATTATTAATTGCCCCTTATATGGCAGTTTATCGCGGATTCTTTCAAGGTTATGAAGACATGAGACAGACTGCATACTCTCAGGTCATCGAACAATTGATTCGAGTTGTGTTAATCATTGGAATTGCGTACTACATGGTTCAATTAGGATACTCAAATGAAAAAGTTTCTGGCGGTGTGATGGTTGGCTCATCTATCGGTGCATTAATTTCTCTAATTTATTTGCGAATATTATTCAAAAGGTCGGTCTTCAAGCCTCAAGTGAAGTCCCCTTATTCGTTAGCTATTTTTAAAAAGACATCCAAGCGTATACTTGTGATTTCTTTACCTATTTGTGTTGGAGCTTTAACGATGGCATTAATAAATGTTGTGGATTCATTATCGATTCCTTTCAGTTTGAAATGGTCTGATCAAACAGAAGAAGGGATTAATTATTTATATGGATTATATGGAAGAGGATTATCCTTGGTTCAAATTGCAACAGTCTTCTCGACCTCAATTGTCTTACCACTCATTCCAACAATCAGCAAAAGTATAGCCAAAAAGGATATCCATACGACGAATAACCTTATTGAGAAATCACAGAGGCTCGGTAATTTATTGTCCTGGCCAGCTGCATTAGGGTTATTTAGTCTGACACTTCCATTGAATCTAGCGTTGTTCACTAACATGAATGGTTCAAGTGTTTTAGCGATTATTTCCTTGAGTTCAGTGTTTACAGCACTAACGGTATTAGGGACAGGCATTTTACAAGGTCTAGATCGTTCCAGGGTTGCCGCATTTATTATTGTTTTGGGTGCAATTGTAAAAGTCGGCTTAAATGTTCTTTTCATTCAATATTGGGGATTAATCGGTGCAGCCGTTTCGACTCTCGTGATATACATTTTATTATTCATCGTCAACTCCATTTTTATTTATAAGTACACAGGGGTAAAGTTCTACTCAAGAGCAACGATTGTACATGCTGGATCGTCTATATTAATGGGGATGATCATTGGACTACCGACTCTGTTTTTAGCAGTTGATGAGTGGAGCAGGGTTGTAGCTCTTGGATATTCTCTTATCAGTATGATGGTTGGTGGGGTTATTTACTTCATCTTAATTATTCGTTTGAAAGGAATATCAAATGAGGAAATTGGATCAATTCCTGGAATTAAAAACATCTTAAAAAAATAACTGGTATAGAGCTAGAAAAAACACCAGATGAACATACTAAAAAAAGATATATTTCGTGATTTTTTAATGGTTTTATATGGTATAATTTTCTTTGTGTATTGTATTATAGGCTTAGTTTGTCAAATTAAAGGGTATATAAACAAATGTTGACTTTATTTGTTGCCAAATGTAATAGGAGAGTGTCCTAATTATGCTTTATTTAACGTTGTTAATATGCTTCTTATCTTCGGTTATATTAACACCAATCATTAAGAAGTTCGCTATTCGGATTGGTGCTACTGATCAGCCGAATCAAAGAAAAGTTCATACAAAGGTCATGCCTAGACTTGGTGGGCTAGCTATTTATATTAGTTCAATGATCGGCTTCTATATACTTCAGCCAGACCAACAATACATGATTCCTTTATTAGCAGCTGGGACCATTATAGTTGCCACAGGATTTTTTGATGACATTTTTGAAATTTCTCCTAAAGTAAAGTTGTTAGGTCAAGTGGTTGCAGCAGGGATCATGATTCACGGTGGAGTCGTTGTCCATTTTATTAACTTGCCGTTTGATTTACGCCTTGATTTAGGTTATTTAAGTATACCAATTACGCTCATCTGGATTATTGGGGTAACAAATGCAATCAATTTAATTGATGGTCTGGATGGACTTGCAGCAGGAGTATCTTCTATTGTACTGATTACCATCTCGACAATGGCCATTGTAAATGGAAATGCTTTTGTAATGGCAGTCGGTTTTACGGTTTTAGGTAGTACAATTGGATTTCTTGTTTATAATTTTAACCCGGCCAAGATTTTTATGGGTGATACAGGGTCGCTGTATTTAGGCTTCATTATATCGATTATTTCTTTGTTAGGTTTCAAGAACATTACGTTGTTTTCATTGCTTGTGCCTGTCATTATTCTAGGCGTACCAATTTCTGACACACTCTTTGCAATCGTCAGAAGGATTGTGAAAAAGAAACCCTTATCTGCGCCTGATAAATCTCACTTACATCACTGTTTGCAAAGGTTAGGATTCAGTCATAAAACAACGGTTTTGATCATTTATGCAATGAGTGCAATTTTTGGGCTTGCGGCAGTAATGATTGAGAGTACTACGTTATGGGGCTCATTACTTATAGTGGGTATTCTGCTCATATTTATTGAACTGGTTGTAGAAGTAGTCGGTCTCGTCGACTCTAATTATCGTCCAGTATTAAATTTCTTTAGCAGAGTGACAAATGCTCGGAAAATTTAAACATGGGTAAATCTTCTCTACAAGTGGGTAATCTATTAATGATACAAAAAGCTTGGCATATGCCAAGCTTTGTTCATGTCAAACACCAAGATTTGAAATGTGAAAGGATTGTTTTCGTGTGAAAAAGTGGCTTTGGATTATACTGATTGCTTCCATGATCTTGACAACACCGCTTATCATTGAACGTTCACAGGCGGAATGGAATAATGATAACTACGAAATTACAGTTCCTTATCACGAAATGGATCAATTGATTCGTGGAGGTGCCAAACAGGAACGTTTATTTAAAGGTTTAAGAAAAGCTGGAGTGACTTCTGTAAGCTTAATGCCTGAAACAATTGATTCCTTAGATAAAAGCGGAAAAATATTAGTTCTAGAACAAGAAGAAATCATACCTTTGGTAATGTCCGATAGCGAAAACAAAGGCTTGAATGCTGTTAAGGATAAAGATGGCTTGTACATATCTGATATAGATAGTTCGATAAAACTGAAAGAAAATTTGTTGAAAGTTTTTGAAGATCGAGTAGAAGAAGTGACGATTGGTGGAAGAACGTTCTTCTTCATAGAAGGAAGTCCCGAAATAATCGAAGATCTTTTCCTAAGTTATTCGCAAAAGCAAATTGATTTAATAAAAAAATATGACTATTCTATTGTTCTTCGTATTCCTGTAGATGAAATTGTAGAAACGAATAAACACATATGGGATCAGGCGTTTGATACAACCACTGCATCAAACAAAGTTCTTTTCTACGGAAGTGAAGCCTTAGGATATAAAGACGAAGATTACAAAAAATGGGCAGATCAACTAAAGGAACAAAATATATCACTACTGACAATTGAGCAGTATAGCCAAAAAGGCTTGGAAACCCTAGCCAATTTAAATGATTTGAATGTCATTCGACTAAGAAGTTTTGATTTGGAAAAGAAGCCATATGAAGAAATTACAGAAGAAGCAATTCGAGCTGTGAAGGAACGTAATATACGTGTCTTGTATATTCACCTGCTTACTTTTGGTAATGCAGAAAAATTGGCAGAAGAAAATATGGAGTTTTTTAATCATTTAAACGATTCAATGCCAGACCGATTCAAAAATGAAGAGGCAACAACCTTCCCTAAGCTTGATCACAGCATATGGGAAATGGCTATAGTGTTGTTAGGTGCAACGATATTCATCATGCTATCTGTAGGTCAATTTTTGAAAAAGAGATGGATGGTACTAGCGGGGGCGGGAACAGTTCTTCTTGCTGTTATCTATTTCATATCTGAAATAGAATTAATAATTAAACTGGTTGCCTTAGGAGTTGCATCGTTAACACCTATATTTGCTGCATTATCTTATAATAAAGTAGATAGTTGGCGCGCGGTATTATTCCAGTATCTGAAAGCAGGATTAATCTCTTTCATCGGGATATGGTTTGTCGTTTCACTTCTTTATGGAACAGAGTATTTCCTTCATGTAGGAGAAGGATTCAGAGGAGTAAAAGTTTTATACTTAATGCCGATTGTTGTTACAGTGGTTTATGTTATAGGTGCTGTTTACAAAAGAACCAAAAGAAATATACAACTAGGAGATGTTGTCTCGCTTCTAGACAGGCCTATTAAGTATTGGCATTTGCTTATACTTGTAGTTGTTGGTGCAGTTCTCCTTTATTATGTAAGCAGGACAGGCAATGCAGGATCTGTGTCTACACTTGAATTGACTGTAAGACAAAAGCTTGAAGAATTACTGTTTGTCAGACCAAGAACAAAAGAAGTATTGATTGGTTTTCCTTTCTATATCCTTGGATTGTATCTATTCATGCGGAATTATTTAAAGCTTGGTTTACTATGCATGATTCCATCAATTATAGGGTGGTTATCTCTAGTAAATACTTTTACTCATTTACACATTCCGCTTTATATTTCATTACTTCGAAGCATATATAGCTTAAGTTTTGGAATTGTAATCGGTTTACTATTCATCGGTGTATTTAACCTAGGAAATCGATACTTTTCAAAATGGAAAGCAAGGTGGTAACATGAAAATCGTCATTTCAGGGTATTATGGATTTGACAATATAGGTGATGAGGCTATTGTCTTTTCAATCATTCAATCTCTTCGAATGATTGAAAAGAACTTGGACATTGTCGTTTTGTCTAACAATCCTGAAAAAACAAAAAGCCTTTACAATGTTGGGGCAGTAAATAGATGGCGCTTAAAAGAAGTTAAAGAAGCAATAAAATCTTCTGATGGTCTCATAAGCGGAGGGGGTAGCTTGTTTCAGGATTCAACTGGCTGGAAATCCATTCCCTATTATGGTGGGATCATTAAAATAGCACAATGGTTGAAAAAACCTGTCTTTATTTATGCACAGGGGATAGGACCATTGAAGTCCTCGCTCAGCAGAGCGATCGTCCGTCATGTGATGAATCATTCAAATAAGATAACCATAAGGGATGAAGATTCAAAGCGCCTATTGGAGACTGTAGGTGTGAAAAGAGAGCTCGAAATAGTGCCTGACCCCGTGATTGGTATCGAAGCAGATTATCATTCACAATGGTTTAAAGAACAGTCATTTTCCAAACCTGTCATCACAGTATCAGTACGAAATTGGAAAGACCATGTTGAATTCAAAAAAATAATCGCAAGTGAATTGGACAAATTCTTAGATCGATTTGATGCACATGTTGTCTTTGTACCCATGCATGGAAAACATGATGATCACGCCTCTGAGGATATCATCTCAATGATGAAACATTCAGCTGTAGTTTCTCCTTTTGATGCCAGCATTGAGGAAAAAATCGCTATCATTGGCCAGTCTGATTTACTTGTAGGAATGAGGCTGCATTCACTTATCTTTGCTGCAGTTAAAGATACACCATTCCTTGCCATTTCTTATGATCCGAAAATTGATTCATTTGCTGATTTGTGTAATCAGCGCGTTGCAGGGAGTGTTGAAGATGATGACTTGGAAGGCTTTTCTGAAAAGATTTTAGAGGAAATGAGTAATCTAGATTATCGCCTTCAATTGATGAAAGAGCCGGTCAACAAGATGAGGGGAGTAGCTTTAGAAACTGCAAAGAAAGCTATTGATACTTTTAGGCAACAATAGGTTTAGGGCCCCACTTATTAAACTGTCAGTTAGGATGATCCTATGAACAGTAAGCAAATGTTACTTCTTCTAGTTGGAACTTTATTATCAGGATTTATTATTGCGTTTTTTTGGATCATTATATTGTGAATGATTATTGGAAGAGTCCGTATTTGGAACTCTTCCTTTTTCTTTTGAATATAAAAAAGTTCTGACCAAAGCAGACGATGTGATGTCTATTAGTCAGAACTTCTAATATGAATTCTTATTGAGTTGCAACTTTTGAGGAAGTTTCTTCAGCTGTTTTGCTCTCCCCATCTAATTCTAGGTGTGTTCTTAATTGATCAGAGATTTGGTCGACGCTTTGTTCATCTAGCATATAATAAAATGTTCCGTTGTTCGTATTGGACCCTGATAATTGCAGTGATTCGATATTATCAATACTTCCAGCATATCCATGCAATCCTGCGATTTCTCCAAATGACAGGTCCATCTGGATGTTCTTTTCTAGTCCATCTATCACTTTTCCGTATTTCGTAATGGAAGTTAATGAAGTACCTTTTTCTAGAATCGCTTTAATGACTTGTTTCTGCCGCTCTCCTCGACCAATGTCACCAGTTGGATCTTGCTTTCTCATTCTAACAAAGGCAAGTGCTTCTTCACCATTCAACTCATGTTCTCCTTCTTGGAGTGTAATGGCTTCGGCACGGTCTTGACTGTCTTGTACTGAGAACGTCTTAGGTACGTCAACTTCAACACCGCCAAGGGCATCGACAATTTCGATAAATGCTGTAAAGTCTACTCGTACATAATGGTCAACTGGAACATCAAACAAGTTCTCAACACTTTGAACTGCTAGGTCAACTCCACCAAAAGCATGAGCGTGGTTAATTTTATCCATCCCTCTGCCTGGTACATCAACATAGGAATCACGTGGGATACTTACCATCTTGACTGATTTGTCTTTTTTATTGAATGTTGCCAATATCAAGGCATCCGATCGACTCACCTTTTCCCCTTCACGTGCATCAATACCGATGAACAGTACAGAGAAATTATCGTCCTTCACATCAACTAAATTTTCTCGAAGGTCAGATTTTTCTCCACGTTTAAGTTCTTCAACAGAATTGTTACTTGCGTTAGCTAATTTGAAACTTAAATAAGAACCATAACCAATTATAGAAAAAATGATTAAAAAGAGCGAAGTCAATAATAATCGTTTACGCCGGCGTTTCCTTTTCCTTCGAATTTCTGTCCGATACATATTTCGATATTCTCCTTATTGATATATAAATTACGAAGAGAGTCATTTAGTTGGACGAACTCTCCTTAATCGACTAAATTTGACTAACTTTTAAAATGGTATCTCAATCAATGATTTATAGCAATAGATATTTAATTACAATTCGGTTTCAATATATTGTTTGTCTTGAGCTGCTATTTCCACCTGTCCTGCTGTAACATTTATTAACCACTTAGAGAACTGTTCTTCCTCTCCCTCGCGTACAGCTGTAGTTATAATTACTTTTTCCAGGTATTCAATTCCCTTTAAAAGATAGTGAGCATTTCTAATCTCATTTTCGACTTTACCTAGGAGATGGTAATCAAATGCAGAGGACATCATAGTCATTCGTTGGCGTTCGACAATTCCTGTCGCATCTAGTACTTTGGATGTAGTAGAGCCGTACGCACGAATTAAACCACCTGCACCGAGTTTAATTCCACCAAAGTATCGGGTAATTACTACTACAGTATTTTTTAATTTTCGTTTTTTGAGCACTTCTAGCATCGGAAGCCCTGCTGTACCATTTGGCTCACCATCATCGTTGGCTTTTTGGATGTGGTCATTTTCACCTATTAAGTATGCTGAACAGTTGTGGTTGGCAGATGGATGTTTCTTTTTGATCGACTGGATGAAAGCTTGTGCTTCTTCTTCCGTCTCAGCTCTTTGTATATAGCCAATAAATCTTGATTTTTGTAGGATTTGTTCGTGTTCTCCGTACGCTTTTACGGTATAATATGATGAGAGCATAATAACCTCCAGATTTAAGTAGTGACTTTAACAATTATATATCTGGACTAATATCCCATCAAATTTTTAAAAAAATGGAGTAATAAAGTCATAAATTCTAACTTCATTTCGAATTGTCTAATTATATAGGGAAATATTTGGATATAGGACTTTATGAATATTTGGGCAAGAAGGACCTAGTACCTATTAGGGTTGTTCGATACAGTAGTATTGGAGGCATAAGCATGGAAACTACAGAAACCTTTGATCCAAGTAGTATCGACACGATTCTGGATAAAACGATTGCCACCGTCAATGAGAGTAAAGAACAAATTTTCGAGATTGGTGAGCAGTCACGTGAGGAATTTGAAAAGCTGTCTAACGAATTAAAAGAGATCAGAGAATCTGTTCATGAAACGATTCATCTAGGTGATGTTCTTGAAACAAAGTCTCGTTTATCAAGAGCGAAACTAGCCGAAGTCAGTAAGCATTTCGAACGGTATAACGAACATGAAATTAAAAGATCGTATGAAGTAGCTAGTGAGTATCAAGTTCAACTCATTTCAACACGTCAAAAAGAGGCATCATTACGAGAGCGACGAGATGATATTGAGCGTAGGATCCGACAGTTGGAACAAACGATTGAGCGAGCTGAGCAATTGGTCAGTCAAATCAGTGTTGTTTTGACTTATTTAGATTCGGACCTTCGACAGGTCGGTGCGATTGTGAAGGATGCGAAGGCAAAGCAGGACTTCGGGCTTCAAATTATTGAAGCACAAGAAGAAGAGCGTGCCAGAGTTTCTAGAGAAATACATGATGGTCCGGCTCAAATGTTAGCGAATGTACTTTTACGATCGGAATTGATCGAAAAAACATATATGCAAAAAGGGATCGATCAAGCTCGAAATGAATTGAATGATTTAAGACAGATGGTAAAAGAAGCACTAACTGAAGTGAGAAGAATCATTTATGATTTGCGTCCGATGGCATTAGATGACTTAGGCTTAGTGCCAACTTTGGAGAAATACTTAAGAACACTTTGCGATTCAACAGGAATTGACATTCAACTCAGAAGTTTTGGAAATGAACGAAGACTACCTTCGAGAATGGAAGTAGCCACCTACAGGCTCATACAAGAATCCGTTCAAAATGCTTGTAAACACGCTCAAGCTGAGGAAGTTCAAGTGAAGATCGAGTTTCAGGATAACTTATCGATTTTAGTAAGAGATGACGGAGTTGGATTCGATCCTAGTAAGAAGAAGGATAAGTCCTTTGGATTGGTCGGAATGAAAGAACGAGTAGAGTTACTTAAAGGTACGATGAAAATTGATACGACCCCTGGAAAAGGCACTTTAATTTTTATTCAAATTCCATTAAAAGAGCAGGAGGCATGGACATGACACAAATGAACGCCGTTAAAACAAGTATTGTACTTATTGATGACCACAAACTATTCCGCGAAGGTGTAAAGCGCATCTTGGACATGGAAGAGGGTTTTGAAGTCGTTGCTGAAGGTGACGATGGTCAAGATGCTGTAGAACTTATAGAGAACTATGATCCTGATGTCGTTTTGATGGATATTAACATGCCGAATATTAACGGCGTAGAGGCGACCCGTCGTTTGATTGAAAAATATCCGGATATTAAAGTCATCATCTTATCGATCCATGATGATGAAGCATATGTGACACATGCGGTCCAAACAGGTGCATCTGGTTACTTGCTGAAAGAAATGGACGCAAATGCACTAATTGATGCAGTTAAAGTTGTAGCAGATGGTGGCGCATATTTACATCCGAAGGTAACGGTAAACTTGATCAGCGAATTTCGTCGCATTAAAACGCAAGGTCCATCAAACGGTGGTGGCGAAGTTGGCTTTAAAGAGGTTGAATACCGCAAGCCGCTTCACATTTTGACTCGCCGAGAGTGCGAGGTCCTACAGATGCTAGCTGATGGTAAGAGTAACCGCTCAATTGGTGAAGCGCTCTACATTAGTGAGAAGACTGTCAAAAACCATGTGAGTAACATTCTGCAAAAGATGAATGTAAACGACCGTACGCAAGCTGTAGTTGAAGCAATTAAAAATGGTTGGGTGAAAGTGAACTAAATCCTTTATGTTAGGGACCTTCTGGTGACAGGGGGTCTTTTTGGTGGGGAATTTTTAATTTGTGGGGGGTGTTTTGAGGGGATTGACGCGTTTATCGTGCAAGTTTTGAGTTTTATCGTGCAAAAGTCGAGATTTATCGATCAAAACTCCGAATTTATCGTGCAAAACTCAGAATTTATCGATCAAAACCCCGAATTTATCGTGCATTTGAAAATAATGAACACAACAAATGTAATTAAATCATGATTCGAGTATAATGAAGCAGGTAATCTTCGTTTTTAGTCAAATACATATTTAGGGGAATTTATTTTAGAAAGGGTTATGGGTATGCACAAAGTTGCGATCGTAACAGACAGCACTTCGTATTTACCGAAGCAGCTGAGGGACCAGTATGATATCAAAATGGTTCCACTGAATGTTATTTTTGAAAAAGAATCCTATCAAGAAGAAATTGAATTGACCGTTGAAGATTTCTACGCACAAGTGCGAGAAGGTGATGCTTTACCGAAAACTTCAC
Source organism: Pseudalkalibacillus berkeleyi (assembly GCF_021608225.1). Lineage (NCBI taxonomy): Bacteria > Bacillati > Bacillota > Bacilli > Caryophanales > Fictibacillaceae > Pseudalkalibacillus > Pseudalkalibacillus berkeleyi. Next base: position 2,588,179 of record NZ_JAKIJS010000001.1, on the reverse strand, counting down.
AGCCTGCAGCGGGTCTGTTTGTAGAATTATACGAAAAGCTAGCAGATGAAGGATATACAGATGTCATCGTCATTACGTTATCGAGTGAAATCAGCGGAACGTACCAAAGTGCATTAACTGCTGAAACGATGGTAGAAAATATTGACGTTCATGTGTTCGATTCTGAAATCAGTTGTATGCCACAAGGCTTCTTCGTATTAGAAGCGGCGAAAATGGCTAATCAGGGGCAAGCCGCTAAAGTAATCATGTCACGTATGACGTTAATTCGTGCAAATGGCGTGCCAGCTTACTTCATGGTCGATGATTTGAGTCATTTACACCGTGGGGGCAGATTGAACAGTGCACAATTTTTCGTCGGAAACTTGTTACAAGTGAAACCGGTCCTCCATTTTTCAGACAAGAAAATCGTTCCTTTTGAAAAAATACGTACCAGAAAAAAAGCAATCAAACGTTTGTTTGATCTTCTTCATGAGGATGTCGAATCGAATGATCAAGTGACAATCTCGGTTATACACGCGAATCGTGAAGCGGAAGCCAAAGAATATGCAGAAACATTGAAACAGGACTTTCCCAATGCTGAAATCATTATCTCTTATTTCGGTCCTGTCATCGGCACACACTTAGGTGAAGGAAGTATCGGCCTTACATGGATCAAACAATAATGGAGCGGTGGCGAAACTGATGCGTTTTGCCACTATTCCTTCTGAAACAGGCACCATTCTGTGTCCGGAGCCCCTTGCTCAATCACCGAACCAACTGCTACAATCCATCGGAAATATCTCTCAACTACCTCATCCACCTATTAATGAGTCATTCCGTTATACGTCTCAACTCCACCAATTCTTATTAGGAAAACACCTTCTACTTGATGAACTACCATTCCCAATAGGACAAATCTACGAACATTATTTAAATGGTTTGATTATTTTTGAAAAAGGAATAACTACAAATGGACGTCAATTTTATTGTCAGCGATGTGGTAACGATGAACTAAATTTGTTTGCATCCTTTGACTGCTTTCGGTGCAAGGAGCAATGCGTCTACTGTCGAAACTGCATCATGATGGGGAGAGTGAGTCAATGTACACCTCTTTTAAGGTGGACTAGACCCGAATTCAGTTGGAAACAGAAAAATAATCAAATATTGAAGTGGGAGGGTAAGTTATCTCAGTTACAAGCAATAGCTTCACAAAGGATTTCAGAAGTTATTGATTTACCACAAGAACTTCTCATTTGGGCGGTTTGTGGTGCTGGAAAAACAGAAATTCTGTTTGAAGGGATTGAAAAAGCTCTTCACCAAGGAAAGCGCGTTTGTCTTGCAACCCCTAGAACGGATGTCGTCACAGAGTTACGTCCTAGATTTGAATCTGCTTTTCCGAATGTTGGCGTACAGGCGATATACGGTGGACACTCTGATTTATCGCATTCTTCACAACTCATCTTATCTACAACTCACCAACTATTCCGATTTAAAGAAGCATTTGACTTAATGATTGTAGATGAAGTGGATGCTTTTCCGTATTCCTATGATCGAACATTACAATTTGCAGTTGCAAAAGCCTCGAAAACGAATCGCACCATGATTTACTTAACGGCAACCCCTTCACATTCGATGTTAAAAAGAGTGAAAAAGACCGAGCTTGAAGTCGTGCATATCTCTAAGCGATATCACGGCTACCCCTTACCCGTTCCTGAATTCGTATGGTGCAGCAATTGGATGAAGTTTTTGAAAAAAGGTCTCATGACAAAAGTTGTGCTTGATTGGATCGAGGATCGACTTGAAAGAAAGCGGAAAACTTTTGTCTTTGTACCTACTGTTCAAGTTGCCAGACAAGTGTATGCGCTTTTTGAAAAAAGCGAAAGTGTTGATTTTGTCCATGCTGAGGATCCAAATCGAAATGAAAAGATTCAAAAATTTCGCAAAGGGGAGACCATGATGTTGATCACGACAACCATTCTCGAACGAGGTGTAACAGTTCCTGAAATTGACGTAGGGGTGTTTGGTGCAGATCATGAAAATTTCAGTTCAAATGCCCTTGTCCAAATTGCCGGTAGAGCTGGACGTAGTATTGAAGATCCATACGGAGAGGTTGTTTACTTCCATTATGGTAAAACGAACGCAATGGTTTCAGCTCGAGATACGATTTTAGAACACAACAAAAGAGCGGGTCAACCGAGTCTGTGATATGCCTGTATTGTAAAAAAACCTTTCAACCTGCTGTTGGCTGGGGATTATTTATTGGATGGGACAGTCTGCCATTACTTTGTGAGGCATGTACAGAACAGCTTGAACACATAGAAGGTGAAATTTGTCGACAGTGTGGTCGTCCTTTTTCGCTATTTCCCGAGAAATATCGGCAGGAAGATGTGTGTTTTGACTGTGTTCGTTGGAGTGAGTCGGGCAGGGCTATATCAAGGAATAGGTCCCTCTTTGTATACAACACATTTTTGAAGGAATACATGGCACAGTTTAAATATAGAGGGGATGCTGAACTCATTAAAGCGATTCGGGAAAAAGCCGTCTCACTATTTAAAAAGGAATTCAAAAACACGACAATTGTTCCGATACCGTTAAGTGAAGAACGGCATTATGAAAGAGGATTTAATCAATCGTTCTTAATTGCTCAACTGCTAAAACAACCTATGTTTTGTTGTCTACATAGACCAATACACGAAGAGAAGCAGAGTAAAAAAGGAAGAGAGGATCGTTTGGAGAAACAAGCGGTTTTTACTTTTAACGAATCATTTAAAGAGGATATTCGTGACAAAGAGATCACATTAGTGGATGATATTTACACTACGGGTGCGACACTTGAGGCAGCGGGCAAAATTCTATTAGATAAAGGTGCCCTAAGTATTACATCTTTTACAGTAGCGAGAGGGTAAATCCTACCAAACATATGATAGCGTTAAACTTTAAGTGAATTGAACCGATATAGAATGTAGATAAAGAATAACGTAACATGTAAAAGGAGAGACCGTCGATGGCGGATTTAGCCAACTGCGCACATTGTGGCCGATTATTTGCGAAAGCGTATCGACCTGTATGTAATGCTTGTTATAATGAAGAAGAGAAACAATATGAAGTGGTCTATAAGTTTATTAAGAAGAAGGCGAATCGTGAGGCGTCTTTACTAGAAGTTTCTGAAGCGACAGGTGTTTCAGAAAAAACGATTAGTCGCTTTGTGAAAGAAGGACGCATTCGAGCATCCCAATTTCCAAACCTGACTTATGAATGTGAACATTGTGGTAAAGGCATTCAAGACGGAAGAATGTGTGATTCATGCAACTCGAAATTGAGAAAAGAATTGTATACACATGATGAATTAACCCAAAAACAACAAGTGAAAGAACGAATAACTTACTATACAGAAAAATAATCCAAATGTGGAGTAAGGAGGAAATTGAGTTGAAAATCAACCGATTTGGAAACATCTCAAACAACCCGTACAAACAGCAGATCAATAAACAAAACGAACAGCAAAACCAACAACAAGTAAAACAAGACCAAATTCAAATTTCAAAAGAAGCACTTGAAATGCAAAAAAGTGGTGGTGCTTCAAAGGAACGTACTGAAAGAATTGAGCAATTAAAGAACGAAGTACAATCTGGAAATTATAAGGTTGATGCTGAAAAAGTTGCACAGAAGTTCGCTGACTTCTGGACCAAAGCCTAAGGGTGTGAAGGTATGATAGGGGATCGAATGATCGGGCTATTGTCCGATTTACATAAGCAGCACGAACAGTTACTAGAGTTGTCACTAAAGAAAACAGAGGCTCTCAAAGCGAACGAAATGAAAGCATTGGATCAAATTTTAACGCAAGAAAATAAATGTATTCAACAAATTGACGCGATTGAGAATGCTAGAGTTCAAGAAGTTGAGTCACTTTTGAACCAGAAGGGGATTGTGGCGGATGAGAATCCGTCTCTAGCTCAGCTTCTTCGTTTTTATAATGAAAAGGAGCAGCAAACGTTGCTGGAGGTTCAAGCTGAGTTGCGTACGACAATTCAGAAACTGCAGGAGCAAAATGAGTTGAATCATGAATTGACGAGGCAGTCACTTCAATTCGTTAATGCATCGCTTTCCTTAATGGAGCCTAAGCAACCAACTGCAAATTACGGAAGACCCGGACAATCAACAAAATCAAACGGATATCAGAAACAACAATCAATCTTTGATTCTAAAGCATAGAAAGGCGGCATTCACAAATGTCATCTACGTTCCACGGACTTGAAACATCACTCAGAGGCTTACGGACACACCAAAGTGCCTTGAATACAACTGGTCATAACATTTCAAACGCTAGTACACCTGGATATTCTAGACAACGTGTTAACTTTTCACAAACGGAACCCTATCCTGCAGCAGCTCGTAACCGTCCGCAAGTTCCTGGACAAATGGGAACAGGCGTTGAAGCAGGAACGGTTCAGCGTGTAAGGGAAAGTTTCTTGGATTTACAATTCAGAGGTGAAAACACAAAGTCAGGCTATTGGGCGTCTCGAAGTGATGCACTTCAAAAGATGGAAGAAGTAATGAATGAGCCGTCAGATCATGGTTTAGCAAAGACGATGGATCGTTTCTGGCAATCATTGCAGGATTTAGCAGTTAACCCAGAAGATTCTGGAGCACGTTCTGTGGTACGTCAACGTGGTATAGCGCTAGCGGAAACATTCAACTACCTTTCCAGTTCTTTGAATTCGATTCGTGATGATTTCAAGACCCAAATTGACGTGACCGCTAAAGAAATCAACTCTATTGCAGAGCAAATCAATGATATTAATAAACAAATCGGTGAGATTGAGCCTCATGGATATTTAACGAACGATTTATATGATAAAAGAGATGCCCTTGTCGATCGATTATCCGAATTAGCAAATGTGAAGGTTACAGCAGTTGGAAGTGGTGGACAGTCGCTCGATATTGCTGAAGGTAAATATACAATTGAATTGATGGACGCAAGCGGTAATTCAATTGGTACTTTAGTAGATGGAGCGAATTTGACTGGGAATACACTAGAGATCCTTGATAGTGATTCGAATGGTTTGATGGATTCATTTGCATTAACACCTTTTGGATCGAACACGCAAGGACCAGCTACGCCAATTGAAAATTTCACATCCAAAGGTAAGTTGCTCGGGTTAATCGAGAGTTACGGTAAAGAAGATACTGGCGGAAATGTTTCAGGTATTTACCCTGAAATGCTCTCAAAAGTAGATGAAATGGCTTATCAATTCGCTACAGAGTTCAATAATGTTCATGAAAGTGGATATGGATTAAGCTCTACAAGTCCGAATACCAATACTGGAAAGAAGTTTTTCGACGAGTTGACATCCACTCAAGGTGCGGCCTCTCAAATCAAGTTACATAGTGATGTTACAGGTGCAAATGGGCTTAATAATATTGCAGCTTCAACGGATGGTAATGCGGGAGATGGAAGTAACGCCTTAGCCTTAGGTGAAGTAAAAGACGAGACGTTCACTTTTTCTAGCGGAGATTCTACTTTGCAAAGCTTTTATGAAGGTATCATTGGTGAAATGGCTGTCGATGCACAACAAGCCAATCGGTTAATGGACAACTCTAATACGTTGAAACAATCGGTTGAGGAACGTCGTCAATCCGTTAGTGGGGTTTCATTAGACGAAGAAATGACGAAAATGATGCAATTCCAGCATGCCTATAATGCTGCAGCAAGAAACATTACGAGTATTGATGAAATGCTTGACCGAATTATCAACGGCATGGGTCGAGTAGGAAGGTAGGGGAAATAAATGCGTGTCACACAAAGTATGCTAACAGGAAACATGTTGCGTAACTTAAGCCAGAGCTACCAGCGGATGGGGAAATATCAGGATCAGCTCTCAACAGGAAAGCGTATAACGAAACCTTCTGACGATCCAGTCGTTGCGATGAAAGGGATGGAATACAGAACGGACTTAACAGAAGTTGAGCAGTTCAAACGTAATTTGTCTGAAGTAAACAGCTGGATGGAGAATTCAGATGCGGCGCTTGATGAAGCGGGGCAAGTCTTACATCGCGTTCGTGAGTTGACTGTGCAGGCAAGTAATGGGACTTATGAAGATAGCCAACGTGGCGCAATTGCAGACGAGATTGGGCAGTTGCGTGATCACTTGATTAACATTGCGAATACTAAAGTTGCTGGGAAGTATATCTTTAACGGGACCGATACGACAAATGCTCCAGTAAATGCAGATGGTATAGTCGTTCGTCCTAATGGAACTGAAGCCATTAAAATTGAAGTTTCAAAAGGCATAAAGCTAAAAGTGAACATTGATGAGGATAAAGCTTTTTCACAGGATTTGTTTGATGACTTGCAAGGGCTTGTTGATGAGTTGAACAATGCTGGTTCCTCAGGAGAACAATTAAATGCTTTTATTGGAAAAGTTGATTCACACCTGGATGAGGTTGTATCTGAACGAGCTGAACTTGGTGCGCGGTATAACCGAGTGGAAATGGTGCAAGACCGTGTAGCTGAACAAGAAGTTATTGCTAATCGTATCTTATCAGACAACGAAGATGCAGATATGGAACGAGTCATCATTGACTTGAAAACGCAAGAAAGCGTTCACCGGGCTGCGTTAGCAGCTGGAGCGAGGATTATCCAGCCTACGCTAATGGACTTTTTAAGATAAGTATCCGATTTATGAATGGCGAATTTCATCGTTACTCGGTTTTACCGGACAAAGAGCATATGTACCTGCGTCTACAAGTGTACCTTTGAAGTAATCTTCCTCGGTACAACTCGCAGTAACACATAGATGTATCGCTCGTCGCTCCGGTCCTCAAAACCATCGTGCCTTGAACTTCTTGTTCCTAAACCGTCTACTACTATGATGTTATATTAATTTAAGCTATCTCTCGTTAGATAGCTTTTTTTGATAAATTGAGGTGTTGATCATGAAAATTCCACAAATTCGAATACAATCACAGCCAGCTTTAATCGGTTTGAAAACAACTGAGCCAATTCAAGAGATTAAACAACCCAAAGCAGATCAGTCCATTCAGCAACCAAAAGCGGAGCTTAACATCCAGACAACCAAAGGAACATTAACGATTGATCAGACACAAGCATGGAATGATATGGATCTTAAAAGTGTATTTGTTCGAACAGAAGAAGCAGCACAATTAGGGAAATCAGACCTTTTAGAGGGCGTAGCACGTCGTGCACAGGAAGGTGATCAGCTGATGCGCATTGAGAATGGTGGAAGTCCTTTAGTAGATCAAGCTGAGATGAATAGTATGAACTCAATGAAGGAATGGAATATTGGATGGATTCCTTCTGCAGGTAGTGTGAAGGTCAATTATCAGCCTGCGGACGTAAATGTTGATGTGAAAGTAAACAAGCCAATAATTGAGACTACTTTACAAAAACCTGAACACAACTACCAGCCAGGTAAAGTAGAGGTGTCCTTACAACAAAGAAATTCAATTTCAATAGATTTTGTCTAAATAAAAATGTGTGGTGAAAATAATGAAAATTGATACAAGGTACTTTGGTGAGATGGAAATAGAGGAAAAAGAAATCATTAAGTTCGAACAAGGGCTACCAGGCTTTATTGAAGAGAAGAAGTTTGTTGTAATACCATTTGGTGACGAAGAGACACCACTGAATATTTTACAATCCGTCAGTACACCTTCATTGGCTTTTGTAATTGCTAATCCATTTTTGTTTTTCCGAAATTATGAGTTTGATATTCCAGAAGCGGTCACGAGTCAATTGCAAATTAAGGGCGAACAAGAGGTTGCAGTCTTTGTCATCTTAACGGTTCAAGATCCATTTGAAAAAACAACTGCAAATTTGAAAGCGCCGATTGTAATTAATATTGAAAAAGGTTACGGAAAGCAAATTGTACTGAATGATGAGCAATACATCACGAAGCACACGTTATTACAAGAATCCCTGAACGCTGTTAAGGGGGACAGATAAATGCTTGTGTTAACCAGGAAACCAAACGAGTCCATTCAAATTGGTGAGGAAATTGAGATCAAGGTCCTTGGTATTGATGGGGATCAAATAAAGATTGGAATCGATGCGCCTAAAAACATTGATATACATAGAAAAGAAATCTATTTATCTATCCAAGATGAGAACAACCAAGCAAGCCAAACACCGAGCAATCTAATGGAAACATTAAAATCTGTAAAAAAATCTAAATAAAACTATTAAAGAGCTGTCGAGTGATGACGATAATAGAATTGTAAGCAAAAGCAACAATCATGGTCGGCCGACGTGAACGTTTGTTTTTGTGAAAATCAAACCACATGGACGTGGTTCGGACAATTCAAGGAGGAATTTTATAATGAGAATTAATCACAACATCGCAGCTCTTAACACATATCGTCAGTTGAACAGTGCTTCTACTGCACAAGGTAAGTCAATGGAGAAGCTATCTTCAGGACTTCGTATTAACCGTGCTGGAGATGACGCTGCAGGACTAGCAATCTCAGAAAAAATGCGTGGCCAGGTTCGTGGATTGGAGCAAGCATCTCGGAATGCTCAAGACGGTATCTCAATGATCCAAACTGCTGAAGGTGCTCTAAATGAAACTCATAGTATGTTACAACGTATGCGTGAATTAGCAGTTCAATCCAATAATGGCACAAATACTTCAGATGATCTAGCTGAAATCCAAAAAGAAATTAATCAACTGAACACTGAAGTTGATCGTGTTGCGAATAAAACTGAATTCAACACGAAGACACTATTAGATGGATCTTTAGGTGTACAAGCAGCAGATGGAACAATGGCAATTTCTGATTTAACTGCTTCTGGAATTACTGCATCTGTTTCAGGTGTTGCTGCAGGAGAGACTCTTACATTTACAACAACAGGTACTTCTATAACTGTTGCTGGTACAAATAGTGGGGTTTCACAAACATTAACAGTAGCTGATACTACTGCAATATCTGCAGGTACAACTTTAAACTTTGACTCTATTGGACTAGAATTATCATTTGGATCTGATGCTAACTTAAGTACAGCTAATGCTGGAGGTTCAGTTAGTGGAGGAACAATAGCTACTAGTGGTACTTCATTAAGCTTCCAAATTGGTGCAAATGGTGGGACTACATTGGATATTTCAATAGATGATATGAGATCATCGGCTCTTGGGTCTACTGCAAGTAATGCAAATGTAGCTAATCTTGCAGCTGTAAATGTAACTACACAGAGCTTTGACGACAATATTCAAGTTATTGATGAAGCGATCAAAAAGGTTTCTGCACAACGCTCTTCTTTGGGAGCATGGCAAAATCGTTTAGACCACACAATTAATAACTTAGGTACATCTTCTGAAAACCTAACTGCTGCAGAATCTCGTATCCGTGACGTGGATATGGCGAAAGAAATGATGAACCAAACTAAGAATTCTATTCTTTCACAAGCAGCACAAGCAATGTTGGCTCAATCAATGCAGTCTCCGAATGGAGTTTTACAACTTCTAAGGTAACTGATTGAAGGGCGTCTTATCTGGTAACGGGTAAGAGTATAACTGGGTGAATTGCTGGAACTTCCTTAAGCTTACTCAACCACAACGTAGTTGGAAACGACAGACGTGAGGGTTAGAAAATGAGTGGGATTGGATAATCAGCAGCCAAGCTCCTGTCTCGAAAGAGTGGAGAAGGTTCAACGACTAGAAAAAACCATCTAAGGTCATAAGACTATGGTGATGAATTTCGTAGGGTGGATATAACCATTCGAAGTGCCCAGCCCCTAATAATCAAGGGTGAAGATATAGTCTATTCTATGATCGAAAGACATAGCGGCGAAGCAAGCCAACCAACAACCTCAAGGAGTTCTACAACTTCTTCGTTAATTTTTACTACACAATGGTCGTCTCAAATGAGGCGGCCATTTTTTGTTAATAAGTTTTTTATTATCTTAATAGCTTGTTAAGTTTCTACTTTATTTACCGATAAAAGAGATAGAGAATAATTGTTTAGGGGGAGCGGGTATGGAAACAGGGAATGTGAGTTCAAGTACATCTGGTGTTCAACATCTTGAGAGGATTATTGGCCTTAAGTTTAAAGGAGACGAACAGGAATCAAAGAAAAAGAAAGAGGACAATTCAGAAGAGCAGAGTATTCCTAAGGCTGTACTTGATGAGAAAATCGCAAGTATGAATGAATTTCTGATGCCGACTCACACATCTTTAAAATTCCAGCTCCATGAACAGTCAGATGAATATTATGTGCAAGTAGTGGATGATCAAACGAATGAAGTGGTCCGTGAGATACCAGATCGAAAATTTTTAGATATGTACGCGGCTATGGCGGAGCTTGTCGGGATTGTTGTAGACGAAAAGATATAGAGGTGATAGAAATTGGGCATGCGAATAGGCGGACTAGCAAGTGGGATGGATATTGATCAGCTTGTAAGTGACTTAATGAAATCGGAACGAATTCCATTAGATAAAATGAATCAAGATAAGCAATTACTGGAATGGAAACGCGATGACTATCGTGAAATGAATAAGCTCTTGAAAGACTTTGACAAACATATTTTTGACGGTGTATTCCGACAAAGTACTTATTTATCAAAGTCTGTAACAAGCTCTGATCAAGCCTCAGTTTCTGCTAAAGCAGGCAACAGTGCTGTTGCGACAAATACATCTATAAAGGTAAATCAATTAGCAAAAGCTGCAATGTATAGTTCTGAAGCAACAGTTACAGATAAGAATGGTGCAGTTGTTGGTGGAGATACGAACCTTCAAGACGTTACTTTCACTGTTGGTGGGGCCGATAAAACTTTTGCGAGTCCGTTCACGTTATCTTTAAGTGTCATGAAACCTGGTGAATCAGCTGCAAGTGATATTACCTTAGATATTGATCCTTCTACTGATTCAATTAATGATGTCATGTCAAAAATCAATTCACATACATCATTAGGCGTTTCAGCATTTTACGATGAAGCAACGAACAAAGTTGTACTTACGATGAAAAACACTGGGAATGGCGCACAACTGAATATGAAGGATGATACCACGAGAGATTTCTTCCAAGCACTTGGATTTAGTAATGCTACCACTGGTTCTGACCTTACTGGAAAAACCGTAGGTAAAGATGCGTCATTTGAATATAACGGTTTTGCCACTACTCGGAAAACGAACGATTTTACGATCAATGATGTGACGTATTCTTTGAAACAAGTGACCACTTCCGATGTGAACATTTCTGTTTCTCAAAATACCGATTCAATTCTTGATAAAATCGTTAAGTTCGTCGATAAATATAATGAAACCATTGAAAAGATTAATGGTGAAGTGAAAGAAGATCGTTATCGAGATTTCCCTCCTTTAACGGCTAAACAAAAGGAAGACTTGTCTGAAAGGGAAGTCGAGCTTTGGGAAGAGAAGGCAAGAAGCGGAATGCTTCGAAACGACTCAATTCTCAACAGTGGTTTGAACAATATGCGATCTAATCTTTACTCTCAAGTAACAGGTGCAAATGTATCTACAAAGTACGACCAGCTCTCTGAAATTGGTATAAAAACCTCCTCCAATTATTTAGACCGTGGTAAGCTCATCATTACTGAGGATAAACTTCGGGCAGCGATTCAAGACGATCCGGATGCCATTTACCAAATGTTCATGAGTAATGGTGCGACTACGAGTGAAAAAGGGATTGCGAGAAGACTACGTGACTCGATTGATGAAACAATTGATAAAATCGAATCAAAAGCGGGAAACTCACTAAAAACAAACGCGCAGTTCACTATGGGAAGAGATCTTACCGACTTGGATTCAAGAATTACTGACTTTGAACGTCGATTGACAGGTATTGAAGATCGTTATTGGAGTCAGTTTACCGCAATGGAAAAGGCAATTAGTCGTATGAACCAACAGTCAATGTTCTTGATGAATCAATTTGGCGGCGGACAGTAACCGCGAAAATATAAGGAGTTGTTTTGATTACAATGTCTCTTAATGCATATCAAACTTACCAACAAAATTCTGTGGGGACAGCATCACCAGGTGAACTTACTCTCATGCTTTATAATGGATGCTTAAAGTTCTTAAAACAAGCAAAAGCAGGAATTGAAGCTGGAAAAGTTGAAGAAAAGAATATCAACTTGCAAAAGGCTCAAAAGATCATTCAAGAGCTGATGGTGACATTGAATACAGATGTAGCTGTTGGAAAACAGATGATGCAGATGTACGATTACATGAATCGTCGTTTGATTGATGCGAACGTGAAAAATGATGTGACCATTATTGAAGAAGTTGAGGGCATCACAACGGAATTCCGTGACACATGGAAGGAAGTTATTCAACAAAATCGAAAAGCAAATTATGGGATGGGTGGACAAGCTTAATGAGCCAAGTTCAGGAATTGCTGGAGCATACCGAAAAGCTATATGATCATGTGCAAAAGGGATTGCCAGAGGATGAGCCTGAAGACTATCTTGATGAATTAAATCAATATATGGAATATCGTCAGAAGCTGATTGAGCGTTTGTCGGGGGATTATACAGATAAGGAAAAGGAGTTGGGTAAACAGCTCGTTGAAATTAACAAGCTGATCCAACCTTATCTGAACGATCAAATGAAGCATATTAAAATGCAATTAATGAAGATCCAGACGAAGCGGACGAATAACACGAAATACGCCAACCCTTATCAAACCAATCGTGCTGATGGCATGTTCTTTGATAAAAGGAAGTAGGTTATGATGTACAATTTAGATAATAATCAACATGAAATGATGATCCAATACTCACATTTGTTGACAGTCGTTGAAGAAGGCTTTGATTATGTAGAAGAACAATATCAGTTAGAAAAGTGGTTTGAAGGCGATCGGATGCTTGGAGATGTTTTCCTCGCTTTTACTCAGTTTGAAAAAACGAACCAATTGATGAATGAGCTGTTCAAAAATGAGACTACCATTCTCAATGATATACAAAAATTTGATACAGTGATAAGCATAGTTGCTGACTTAGAAAAGGTTTATGAGCTTGAAACAGAGCGCAAGCGTGTAGTTCTGAATCGATTGATTCCTGCCTTTTCTGCTTGGAAGGAAATTCTCGACGTGACGTTTAAACCATACATACAGCATTAGAATGAAAGGAGCCGGACGAAAAATATCGGCTTCTTTTTTATAGGAGGATTTTTATGAAAAAGTTATTATTAACTGGTTTTGAACCGTTTCTTGATCACGCAATGAATCCAACTGAATCGATCGTTCGAAATTTAGATGGGAAGCGAGTGGGAGAGTTTGAGGTTGTCGGCCGAGTTTTACCTGTTGTTTTTGATGAGGCAGCTCCACAACTATTAACTCACTTAAAAGAAATTGAGCCAGATGCTGTCATTGCGTTAGGGCTTGCAGCGGGTCGGAACAAAATTACTCCTGAACGGGTCGCGATTAATGTGAACGATGGTGTTAAGGACAATGCAGGACAAACGCCAGTAGATGAAGTCATAGTTGAAGGTGGTCCTGCTGCTTATTTTTCCACTTTACCGATACGGCAGATCGTAGATCATCTTCATGAAGAAAGGATCCCGACTGCAATTTCAAACAGTGCGGGTACATATTTATGCAATAATGTCATGTATTTATTGCTCCATGAACTGGACAAAAGGGACCTAAAAATGCCTGCTGGGTTCATCCATGTACCAGCTTCATTTGAACTTTCTATTGGTGAGGAAAGTCTCCCGGCATGGCCATTGCCGACCATCCAAAAAGCAGTAGAAGCGGCCATCAAAACCCTTGCTGTGTAAGTGTTTCTAATACTCTTGACGTATTAGAATAAGGTTGTAGGTTGTCCGACTTTTGGTCACATTTTACTAATCATTTCCGGAATGTTGACTCTAAAGGTTGTCACATTGTATACTTTTATTGTGGAATTTTCCACATGATTTCTTGAATACGAAAGGAATGTGAATTACATGCAAGGAAAAGTAAAATGGTTTAATGCAGAAAAGGGCTTCGGATTTATCGAGGTAGAAGGACAAGACGACGTTTTTGTACACTATTCTGCTATCGAGTCTGAAGGCTTCAAAACTCTTGAAGAAGGCCAAGACGTTGAGTTTGAAGTTGTAGAAGGCAACCGTGGACCTCAAGCATCAAACGTAACAAAGCTTTAATTCACATTCCTTTTTGAGAATTTGAATTAATAGCAAGCCCCCGCTTCTATATATAGGAGCGGGTTTTCTAATTTATCTGGATCGTGTTCACTCCTTTAATCCTGTACAATTTCCCCAATTTACATTTTCTTAATATATCCATCGAAAGACCTCTACAGCTAGTATGAGGATTTGTCGAATAATCTCTGTAACATGTCATTGCGGTGGCATGAAACTCGCGTGTTTCCCTTTATATAGCGCTATTTTCCTTAAATTCCTCAATATTACTTAAATGTTAAAAATATTGTCAGAATTTTTAGATTTACTTTTATGTTTATGGAGGAATTGTTAAGGGGTATAGCGAAATATATATAAACACCGAAAGGAGGAGTCTTTCATGAACTTTAACATTCGTGGAGAAAATATTGAGGTAACACCAGCACTAAGGAGTTACTCCGAAAAGAAGGTAAGAAAGCTAGAACGTTATTTTGATGGTACTCCAAACTCAGATGTTTACATCAACCTAAAGGTGTTCAATAATGAGCAGCTTGTCGAGGTAACGATTCCTATGCCAGGGTTGTTATTACGTGCAGAGGAGTCTCATGACGACATGTATGCTGCAATAGATTTAGTGGTTGAAAAACTGGAAAGACAAATCCGCAAACACAAAACAAAAGTAAATCGTAAATTTAGACAGGGTGGCGCGATCAAATTCGCGTTTGCAAATGGCAATGGTGCACCTAGTGCAGCACCTGCTACTACAACCACTCTTCTTGAGGAAGAAGAGGAAGAGGATGACTTCCAAGTTGTTCGTAATAAGCGTTTTGACTTAAAGCCGATGGATACACAGGAAGCGATCCTTCAAATGGATATGCTAGGACACAACTTCTTCGTATTCTCTCATGCTGAATCTGGAGAAACGAACGTCGTGTACAAACGTAAAGACGGTAGGTACGGGCTAATTGCTCCGGATATCGAATAAACAAATATGAAAGCACGGGAGACGCAGTCGTAATGACTGCGTCTTTTTATATGGAAAAAATCAGCATCTACGCATGGTGGATATGCCTTGAATTCTTGTTCTTCCTGTTGCAAACTGTTAAAATAAAGCATGGACTAAAGTTAGAAGAATTTTCAAAAAATCATTTGATTTGTAAATAGAGGTGCTAACTTCATGATCGGTATGTTAAAAAAGATTTTTCCAAGTGGTAATGAGCGTCAAATTTCTCGTCTACAAAAGTATGCGGATGAGGTTGAAACGTTCGCACCAGAGATGGAAAAGCTGTCAGATGAACAGTTAAAAGCAAAAACAGAGGAATTCAAATCTCGTTTAGATAACGGGGAGAAGCTAGATGACATTTTAATTGAGGCATTTGCAGTCGTTCGAGAAGCAGCGACTCGCGTGCTTGGGATGAGACCGTACCCTGTACAGATTATGGGTGCTGTTTCACTACACGAAGGTAATATTTCAGAAATGAAAACCGGTGAAGGTAAGACGTTGGTCGCGACTATGCCGGTCTATTTGAATGCGCTGACTGGTAAAGGTGTTCATGTTGTTACAGTCAACGAATACTTAGCAGCACGTGACGCCGAGGAGATGGGTCAGCTATATAACTTCCTTGGCTTGAGTGTCGGCTTGAATGTAACTGGACTTTCGAAAGAAGAAAAGAAAGAAGCCTATGCAGCTGACATTACGTATGCGACGAACAATGAGCTAGGGTTCGATTATCTCCGTGACAACATGGTGCTTTATAAGGAAGAAATGGTACAGCGCCCGTTGAACTTTGCAATTGTCGATGAGGTTGACTCGATTTTAATTGATGAAGCGCGAACGCCTTTAATTATTTCAGGGAATGCTGCGAAATCGACTGAGCTATATCGGATTGCGAATCAATTCATTCACCAATTGAAAATTGATGTGGATTATACGTTTGATATTAAAACGAAAAATGTTCAGCTTACAGAAGAAGGTATGTCTAAGGCTGAAAGCTTTTTCAGTGTTGAGAACTTGTTCGACGTTTCGAACGTTTCCATCAACCATCACATCAACCAAGCGTTACGAGCGCATGTCGTCATGCATCGCGATACAGATTACGTTGTACAAGATGGCGATGTAGTCATTGTCGATCCATTTACAGGTCGCTTAATGGCAGGCCGTCGCTATAGTGATGGATTGCACCAGGCGATTGAAGCGAAGGAAGGCTTGCAAATCCAACGTGAATCGATGACACTTGCGACGATTACGTTCCAGAACTTCTTCCGTATGTACAATAAGCTTTCAGGGATGACAGGTACAGCGAAAACGGAAGAAGAGGAATTCCGTAACATTTATAATATGAATGTTGTTGTGATTCCAACGAACAGACCGATTGCGCGTTTAGATAATGCGGATCATATTTATAAAACACAAGAAGGTAAGTATAGAGCAGTTGTAAATGAAATTGCTGAACGCCATAAAAAGGGACAGCCTGTTCTTGTCGGTACGGTTGCGGTTGAGACGTCTGAATTAATTGCAACATTACTTAAGAAAAAAGGCGTACCTCATAACGTCTTGAATGCGAAGAACCATGGTCGAGAAGCGCAGATCATTGAAGACGCTGGGCAAAAAGGTGCCGTTACAATCGCTACGAACATGGCGGGTCGTGGTACGGACATCAAGCTTGGCGAAGGTGTATTAGAACTGGGTGGACTTCACATTGTAGGTACCGAGCGTCATGAATCCCGACGTATTGATAATCAGTTACGTGGACGTGCTGGTCGTCAAGGGGATCCAGGTTCTTCCCAATTTTATATTTCAATGGAAGATGAATTGATGCGTCGATTCGCTTCAGATAATATGATTGCGATGATGGATCGCCTCGGAATGGAGGAAGATCAACCACTTGAAAGTAAAATGGTGACGAAAGCCGTTGAAACTGCCCAAAAACGAGTGGAAGGTCATAACTATGATGCACGTAAGCAGTTGCTCCAATATGATGACGTCATGCGTCAACAACGTGAGATTATATATGCACAGCGTGCTGAAGTGTTGGAATCTGAAAACTTACGTGAAATTGTGGAGCGTATGATTCATTCTACTGTAGAGCGAATTGTAGCTGCACATACACCGGAAGAAGAGGTTCAAGAGGATTGGGACCTACAAGCGATTATCGATTATGCAAAGGGTACGTTCTTGAACGATGGGGTCGTAACTGTTAACGACATAAAAGGTAAAGAACGTGAAGAAATTGTTGAAGTGTTCTTAGCAAAAGTGAAGGAAGAGTATGATCGTAAAGAATCTGAGCTTGAGCCAGAACAAATGCGTGAGTTTGAAAAAGTAATCGTTCTTCGCTCAGTTGACCGAAAGTGGATGGATCACATTGATGCGATGGATCAACTCCGACAAGGAATCCATTTACGTGCTTATGGTCAAAATGATCCATTACGTGAATACCAATTCGAAGGTTTCCAAATGTTCGAAGCAATGGTTGAAGCGATTGAAGAAGAGGTTTCTACTTATGTCATGAAGGCTCAAGTAGAGCAAAATCTACAACGTGAAAAAGTAGCTGAAGGAAAAGCGGTCGATCCGAAAGCACAAGAACAACAAAAGAAAAAACCTATGCGTAGAAGCAGCGAGGTAGGACGCAACGAACCTTGCCCTTGCGGAAGCGGAAAGAAATATAAGCACTGTCACGGTGCTTAAATAGAAGCAGTTAAAGAAGGCTTGGCCCCTGCCAAGTTTTCTTTTATGATTTGGATATGTTAGTGATTGCTGCATTTAACAGATTCTATGACTTAAAAAGTGTCGGGTACCGATCGTCAACCCATTCATATCAACGGTTGTGAATTGATGACTGACACATCAACCATATAAAAGAGGAGTTCGATTATGGAATTAGTGGAGATTAAGCACGAGTTATCGGCTATGGAGAAACGAATACAAGACTTTAGGGGGTCTCTTTGACTTAGACAATAAAGAGGCACGCATTGCTGTTTTGGAAGAGCAAATGACATCTCCTGATTTTTGGGACGATCAAAACAATGCGCAGACAGTTATTAATGAAGCAAATGGATTGAAAGATGTCGTTAATGAATTCCATGAGCTGAACGAAACCTATGAAAACTTAGAAGTTTCTTATGAACTTGTGAAAGAGGAAGAGGATGCTGATCTACAAAGCGAGCTTGAAAACGAATTGAAAGAGCTCTCTAAACAGCTTTCAGACTTTGAACTAACCCTTCTTCTTAGTGAGCCGCATGATAAAAACAATGCCATCTTGGAACTTCACCCAGGTGCAGGTGGTACAGAGTCTCAAGACTGGGCATCTATGTTATTGCGTATGTACACACGTTGGGCTGAGAATAAAGGCTATAAGGTTGAGACGTTAGACTATCTACCTGGTGATGAAGCAGGAGTCAAAAGTGTTACGTTGGCGATTAAAGGTCATAATGCGTACGGTTACCTAAAAGCTGAAAAAGGTGTACACCGACTTGTGCGAATTTCACCGTTTGATTCTTCAGGTCGAAGGCATACTTCATTTGTATCATGTGAGATTATGCCAGAGCTGAGTGACGATATCGAAATTGAATTAAAGCCAGATGAAATTAAGGTTGATACGTATCGTGCAAGTGGAGCTGGTGGTCAGCATGTCAACACGACGGATTCAGCCGTTCGAATGACACATATCCCAACGAATACAGTTGTTTCTTGCCAAACGGAACGTTCACAGATAAAAAACCGTGATCGTGCTATGAAAATGTTGAAAGCGAAGCTATACCAACGAAGAATTGAAGAGCAACAAGCTGAGCTCAATGAAATTCGCGGGGAACAGAAAGAAATCGGATGGGGCAGTCAAATCCGTTCATATGTCTTCCATCCTTATAGCATGGCTAAAGATCACCGGACAAATGTAGAGGTTGGAAATATCAATGGTGTCATGGATGGGGACATTGATCCGTTCATTGATGCTTATCTTCGTTCAAAAATAAAATAAGAGAAGTGTAAAGTGGGGATGACGGGAAACCGTTGTCCCTATTAGTTTTGCCGCACACATACAGCGAGTGTGCAGTGTCAAACAAACATTTGTTTGACGATTTGTGAACACTGTCGAATCCTTCATTCAAAAGCCTCATATACCTTGTCACGCTTAAGTTTATCGACGGACTAGTCCTAATAATCGGAAAATTTACTTAAACCTAGGGTAGTGATATACTTTTCAAGGTTATATTCTACCAAATATTACTTTTACATAAAGTGAGTGGTACAAAATGATGATGGCTGTTCGACGTAATAAAGTAAATCCTAAGTTATTAATTCTATTAGATTATATATTTGTGTTGATAGGCTCGGCATTCGTTGCCTTAGCATTCAATTTGTTTTTAGCCCCAAATAACATCGCTTCTGGTGGTGTAGTCGGGATCAGTTTAATCTTAAAAAATCTGTTTGGCTGGATGCCTTCGATTGTACAGTGGTCACTTAACATTCCACTATTCATAGCTGGTGTAGTCATTCTCGGGAAAAATTTCGGCGTTAAAACACTAGTTGGTACATTGTTTTTACCTTTTGTCGTCTTTCTTTCAGAAGGAGCGGAGCCAATTACGAATGACCCTCTTCTCGGTGCATTGTTTGGAGGACTTGGTGTAGGTTTAGGTCTAGGAATCGTGTTTCGAGGAAAAGCGTCTACAGGCGGAATTGATTTGGCAGCACAAATCGTCCATAAGTATACGGGCATGTCACTTGGCCTTTGTATCTTAAGCATTGACGGTGCAATTGTGACAACCTCGGCATTCGTTTTCTCAATTGAACAAGCGCTTTATGCAATGATCGGTATGTTTTTGACCGCAAAAACGATTGATGTCGTTCAAATGGGGCTCGGCTACTCAAAAATGGCGTATATCATTACAGAACATGAAGATGATGTACGTGATGAAATCTTTAGAGAAATCGATCGTGGTGTAACACGAATTTCTGCCACGGGAGGTTTTACAGACAATAAGAGGCCGATGCTCATGTGCGTTGTTGAGCAGTTTGAAGTGACACGTCTAAAACAACAAGTGAAAAAAGTGGATCCAGCTGCCTTCATTATTATCGTGAATGCACATGAGGTACTTGGCGAAGGATTCAGTCAATCGTAAAGACTCCATTTGGGAGTCTTTTATTTATGCAGACCAACACCCAATTATAGCTTGTCCTAGGCATAAGCTCATGTAAAGAAGGGTTCCACAGCATATAATGAACTATTACTAGTTTATTAGGATGTGTATTTATGAAAAGGAAGTATTGTAATTGTAAAGGTTGTACATCCAATAACGAGTGCTGTGTCATTATACAAAGAGGTGAAGGCCCACCAGGCCCACCAGGTCCACCAGGTCCACCAGGTCCAGAAGGCCCCCAAGGTCCAGAAGGCCCCCAAGGCCCAGAAGGTCCCCAAGGTCCAGAAGGTCCCCAAGGTCCAGAAGGCCCCCAAGGTCCAGAGGGACCACAAGGACCACCTGGACCGCCACCTCCAGATACAGCATTTCGTGCGTTTGACAGTGTAGCTCAAACGATTCTTGGGAACAATACACCGCAAACCGTCACCTTTGAAACAGAAGCATTTGATTTAGCAAATGGATATAACCCTGCAACATCAACATTCACAGCGCCCCAAACAGGTACCTATTCAGTCTGTTCGAGTGTTGAATATTCGGTCGCTACTGGAGGAGGACAAGCTCCAACGAACGTACGATTGATTCTTAACAGTAGTAATGGAGCTGCTGTAACAGATTTGGACTTTGCAGTTTCCAATCCAGGAACGACAGACAAAGTGCAGGGGTGCACAATCATCAGATTGACAGCTGGACAAACGATATCAATACAACTCCAGTCCTCAAGTAGGAATGTAACGACGATCATCGGAAACCGTTTCACACATTTTGAAGCAGGCTTGATTTTTTAACCTCTTGATCCGATCAAGAGGTTTTTTGTCGTCATTTTCAAATGGTATACTAGGTTCATCTGAAAGGGGTGTATCAAATGAATGACATCTTACTATTTGATGGTGAGTGTAACCTTTGTAATGGTGCGGTTCAGTTCATTATTGACCGAGATCCGAAAGGACATTTCAAATTTGCAGCACTTCAGAGTAAAGTCGGGTCTGAGCTATTACAAACTTATGATCTACCGAAGTCATTCAATAGTATAGTACTTATACAAAATGCCAAGGTCTATCAACAATCAAGTGCGGCGTTACGAATTTGTAGGAAATTAAAAGGCTTTTGGAAACTACTCACTGTTCTACTCATCATACCAAGACCTTTAAGGGATGCTCTATACAATTATGTCGCTAAGAATCGTTATAAATGGTTTGGAAAACGAAATGAATGCATGATGCCAACTCCTGATATAAAAAAACGGTTCTTACAATAGAGAGGAAGGTTCATGTGTCTTCATTCTAAGAGCAAACTTTAAAGTGACCTTTAACATGGAAATTGCTTCATTAAACAAAAGTAATACCCCTTCATATGCCTATCCTCGTAAACCTTAAAGGATATAATCTGTTCTTATGATATTCTGCCATAATTCACTTCTTTACGTGCTTCAATCCCTAATAATTTGTCAAAAATTGAAATAGTAGTAAAAAGTACGATGTCACAATGGGTAAATATGATATTACATAGGTCTAATTTCATCTAATTCCAATCGCGATTTTTAATTTTCTGGTTATTTATAACTGTATAATTCTGAGTTCCTTGTACTTTATTACTAATTTTAAGAAGGATATAATCAAGTAATGGAGAAAAGTACAATAATGCGAGAAACCTGTCGAAGAATATCGAGTGAGCAAACGAGTATATGATATATTTCGTCATACTTTGAAACAAAAATGTAATATGATTTTGGGTTATTTTGCCGAATCAAGATGTTATAATTAATCTTGTGCTAAATATTACGACTAAATATACTAGAATACTTTGATATAAAGATACTCTACTTAGAATAGACTTCAAAAGAAACAACATAGGGTGTGATTTAGTTTGATCGAAATGATAGATGTATGGAAAACTTACCCCAACGGTGTGATGGCATTGAACGGGATAGATGTCCATATCGAAAAAGGTGACTTTGTCTATGTTGTCGGACCAAGTGGTGCGGGAAAGTCAACATTCATAAAATGTATGTTCCGCCAAGAGAAACCGACAAAAGGTGACATTATTATAAATGGTAAGAGTTTAACAAAAGTAAAGGAACGCAAAATCCCTTACGTAAGAAGACAAATTGGCGTCGTGTTCCAAGACTTTAAACTTCTACCGAAACTATCAGTATATGAAAATGTAGCGTTTGCTCTTGAGGTGATTGAGCAGTCTCCAAAAGTCATTCGACGAGAAGTGATGGAAACACTTGAACTCGTTGGTCTCAAGAATAAAGCGCGGTTTCTCCCTGATGAATTATCTGGAGGAGAGCAGCAACGTGTTTCAATTGCGCGCTCCATTGTGAACAAGCCGCCCGTTTTAATTGCAGACGAGCCTACTGGAAACCTTGATCCAGACACAGCTTGGGGAATTATGGAAGTATTTGAAGAAATCACAAATCGTGGGACAACTGTAGTTATGGCTACCCACAATAAAGAGATTGTAAACACAATTAAAAAACGGGTGATCGCCATCGAAGGTGGACGAATCGTACGTGATGAGAAAAGGGGTGTCTACGGTTATGAGGAAGATGCGAACCCTATCTCGACACATTAAAGAAGGATTCAAAAACCTTGGAAGAAACGGTTGGATGTCATTTGCATCGATTAGTGCAGTAACAGTGACTCTATTATTAGTAGGCGTATTCCTCGTGTTACTTTTAAATATTAATTCCATCGCTTCACAAATTGAAGATGATGTTGAAATTAGAGTGTATCTCGATAAAACAACAAAACAAGAACAGCATCAGCAAATTGAAGAAAAGCTGAGCAAAATCGATCGAGTGAACGATGTTCGATTTGTACCAAAGGATGAAGGATTAAAGGATTTAATTAACTCTCTCGGAGATGAAGGGAAAGTGTTTGAATCTCTAGAGACAGAGAATCCTCTACCTGATGCTTTTGCGGTCAAAACGAAAAAGCCGCAAGATACACCAGTTGTAGCCAATAAAATTGAAGGCATGAAAAGTGTCACGAAGGTTGAATACGGTAAGGGAACCGTTGAGAAACTTTTTAAAGTGACTGATGCTGCTCGAAATATCGGGCTCATATTAATCGTAGGCCTTCTCTTTACTGCGATGTTCTTGATCGCGAATACAATTAAAATCACGATCGTTACAAGAGGTCGTGAAATTGAGATTATGAAACTAGTAGGTGCTACCAACTCTTTCATAAGAGGTCCGTTCTTTGTTGAAGGGCTATTGCTAGGCGTGCTAGGATCACTGGTTCCGATTGGTCTGTTAATACTAGCTTATCAATTCGTTTATGATGCTGTCAGTATGAACTTAAAGACAGTCTTCATTCAGCTCCTACCAGTTTATCCGTTAATGTTCCAGCTTGCTGGACTCTTAATCGTCATAGGTGCTTTCATTGGCGTGTGGGGGAGCTTAACTTCTGTCCGTAAATTCTTGAAAGTATAACTGAAAACCAGGAAGTCGTTACAGACTTTCTGGTATACATAAAAAGATTTGATTGGGGGATGTACGATTGAAAAAGAAAATAATTGTCGCGGTTGCATCACTAAGCCTTTTGCTTGGAGGGTATCCAGGCCTGACAGGAACTAATGATGTAGCATCCGCAAATTCACTAAATGATAAAATTAATGACGTAAAAAAGAAAAGCGATAAAAATAAATCAGCACAAGAAAAAGCAAAAGAAGAAATTGAAAAAATTAAGCATGACCAAGATCTATTAAATGCAGAAATTGAAAAGCTCGACCAACAAGTTTCAGATGCAGAAAATCAAATTGATCAGAAAGAAAAAGATATAGCCAAAACGAAAGAAGATATTGAAAAACTGAAGGCAGAAATTGTTGTTATAAAAAAGCGAATTGCTGAACGTGATAAGATGTTGAAAGACCGTGTGAAAGCAATGTACGAAAACGGTGGTTCTGTCCAATACATTGAAGTTCTGCTCGGATCAAGCAACTTTGGTGATTTCCTAGACCGTGTATTTGCATTAAACCAAATTGCTGCTCAAGATAAAGAGATTCTTGAGGCGCATAAAGCCGATAAACAAGCTCTAGAAGATAAAAAAGCTGAAGTTGAGAGTGAACTTGAAACATTGAACAAGCAAATGAAAGAGCTTGAGAGTTTAAAAGCAAGTCTAAATCAAAAAGTTGAGCGAAAGAATGCACTGCTTAGTGATCTAGAAGAAGAAGAAGCACATATGCATCAAGAGTTAGGTAAACTAGAAAATGAAGGTGATCTTTTAGCGAAACAACAAGCTGCGTTTGAAGCAGAAAAGCGCCGTCAAGCAAGAGAAGCAGCTAAGAGCTCATCATCTGGTTCCAGTGCATCCGCACCTTCTGTAACAGGTGGTATGTTCATGAAGCCGGCGAATGCAGGAATTACTTCTGGATTTGGATCTCGTTGGGGTAAACAACACGCGGGTATAGATTTGGCTCGTGGTGGCACAGTTCCAATTGTTGCATCAGCATCTGGTACGGTTATTAAATCCTACTACTCTAGTAGTTATGGAAACGTAGTCTTTATTGCCCACAATATCAATGGACAGACCTATACAACTGTTTATGCTCATTTGAGAAATCGTCAAGTTGGAAATGGTGCATCTGTAAAAAAAGGACAGCAAATTGGAATCATGGGGAATACAGGCCGTTCAACTGGTCAACACTTACACTTTGAAATCCATAAAGGTCAATGGAACTCTAGCAAATCAAACGCTATAGATCCTCAAAGATTCTTCTAAAAATCATAGTATTAAAAAGAGCAATTCCTACTAAGGATTGCTCTTTTTTCTACATAATTGACAGATTATAAAAAGGAATATGTTGATAGGAAGCGAATATAGTTTACTTGAAGACTAGGAGTAGGGGGAATTTCACTTAAGGAGGACAAGCTATGGAAAGAAACAAGGTGGCGAATGTTACGTATCCCATTCGTAAATTGGATCATTCGTTGCTCGTGTACAAAAGAATCATTGACATCGTTTTAGGGAGTTTGATCTTTATTGTAGTTTCACCGATTTTCTTCTTGATCATGTTGGTGATATTTCTACTTGATGGTGGACCGATCTTTTTTGTTCAAACTCGGAGCGGATTGAATAATAAACCTTTTAAAATTTACAAATTTAGGACAATGACAAACAAAAATTCACTTCAGAAAAACAACCATAACTATTCTTGGGAGAACGGCGTTCCAGACGAATTTGTGTTTAAAGGTAAAGAAAATCCGAACATCACCAAAATCGGAAAAGTATTAAGAAGAACGAGCATGGATGAGCTTCCTCAAATTATTAATGTTCTGTTAGGAACAATGAGTTTGGTTGGACCTAGACCAGAAATTCCACAAATTACTCAGTTTTATTCGGATTACCAAAGAAGTCGACTATCATGTAAACCTGGTATCACAGGATATGCCCAAATAAATGGTCGTTCCACAATTAACCATGGCGAAAAAATTAAGTTCGATCTTTATTATGTTCGGAATTGGTCCCTGAAACTAGATCTAATAATCCTATGGAAAACGATCTTTCAAGTTCTGTCGGGCAAAGGTTCATATTAAATATCTAAATATCTATTGAATATTATCACATAATTCAAAAAAGTATAGATATAACATGATTTTGGTGGTACAATAAAACTACTTATCGACAGAAAGACCTATAAAGTAAATAATGAGTCCGACGTACACTATTGGTAAAGGAAATTTTTATCAGAAAACAGGTGTAGTATTTTTTTGGTTTTACGTTGTTCAAAATGACCAATAATAAGTTGTTATTTATCCTAATTGACCAACATAAGATAAATGAGTAAAGAGTGAACGGGTTGTCCTCATCTAACATTTGGACAATCCGGTCCTTCTATAAAAATAAGGAGGATCAATTTATGGATCAAGAATTTGATGCACGTAAATTATTAGATGAATTAAAGGCGAATTATAGGGTCATCCTTATTTTCACGATTGTTTCTACATTGATCGGTATGGGTTTAACATTTTTCCTATTACAGCCTATTTATCAATCAAAAACGGATTTACTAGTCAACCGGACCAATCCGACCGAGGAAGGTTTAAGAGTCTCTTCTAATGATATTGAAACCAATTTAAGGTTAATTGAAACGTATCGCTTTATGATTGAAAGTCCAAGAATTATGGATTTAGTTGCAGCAGAAATCGGAAACGGTATGACAAGCGAAAAGTTAATTAAAAAGACAAATGTAACGACATTTGAGAATTCTCAAATTATCTCAATTGTAGTAGAAGATACAAACCCTGTAACAGGATCGAAAATCGCGAATTCAGTTGCAGACACGTTCCAAACAGAAATCAAGAAAGTAATGAATACCGATAATGTTCATATCCTTTCAAAAGCAGTCGTATTGCCAGATCAAAAACCAGTCAGACCGAAACCTATATTAAACGGCGCAATCTCCGTTCTAATCGGTCTCATATTAGGATGTACATTCATTCTGACTAAGAAATATTTTAACGCTAAACTCCATTCAGAGCCTATTGTGGAAAAGTTACTATCTGTAACAGTGCTTGCTGTTATACCGTATTTTGAAAAGTCGAAGGAAGAGGTTGCTGCTTCAATAGATCAGCCATATGTGAACCTCATCCATAAAGGAAGCAATTTATCTCCTATTGCAGAAGCTTACCGAACATTGAGGACTTCCCTTCAATTTCATTCTACAGATTCGGATACCACAGCATTAATGGTAACGAGCACGAATTCTGGTGAAGGAAAATCACTAACGAGTGCAAACCTAGCGATTATCTTTGCTATGGATAATCAAAAAACCATATATATCGATGGAGACTTAAGAAGGCCAAATGGTCACACGATATTTGAACAAACGAAAAGACACGGAATGACATCATATTTAACTGGTTATGCATCGTTGAATGACGTCATTTCTACAACAGAAATTCCGAACCTTAGTTTTATCGGTTCAGGACCGATCCCCCCAAATCCATCAGAGCTTCTTTCATCTAAGAATATGGATCAACTGTTAAATGATTTGAAGGAAGAATATGACGTCATCATTATTGACAGTCCACCGCTGATCGTCTCAGACCCAATCATCTTATCATCAAAAGTGAATGACTGCCTGTTCGTTGTCGATGCCCAGAATTCAAAATATAATCAGACTTCTAAAAGCCTAAGCAAAATTCAAAGAATGGGTGGCAACATCGTCGGTGTTGTTTTAAATAAAGACAAGTCAATTAATCAGAGCCAATATTACTATTATTAAAACATGAACAGAGGGAGAGAGACTGAATGATCGATATTCATAACCATATCTTACATGGGTTAGATGATGGTCCAGAAATATTGTCCGAATCACTTCTCATGGCTCGTAGTGCAGTAGAAGCGGGCATTACACATATCATTGCCACTCCACACCATAAAAACGATCAATATCATAACTCTCCAATTAAAGTGTTAGAACAAACAAAGAAGTTAAATATGATGCTACAGGAACTGAGAATTAACGTAACGATTGTACCTGGTATGGAAATTCATTTGAATGGCAACATTCTTCAAGATATGAAAAAAGATCCTCAAGAATTATTATCGTTAAATAACGGACGTTATGTCCTTATTGAATTGCCGCGCAATCAGGTGCCGATTTACACAGAATCCATACTTTTTGAGCTTCAATTAATGGGATATATTCCGATTTTGTCTCATGTTGAACGTAATACAGAATTTCGGAAGGACCCGAATCGGCTTTATTCCTTTATCCAAAGAGGCACATTAGCTCAAGTTACAGCTGGAAGCATTGTAGGGGATATGGGTGAAAGGAATCAATCGGCTGCAATGAAAATGATTCATCATAACTTAGTTCACTTCATTGCTTCAGATGCACATGATACATCAAGGCGTCCCTTCAAAATCCATGAAGCGTACAAGTTGATTAAGAAGGAATTCGGAGGACCGTATTCATCTTATTTTATGAATAATGCAGAACATGTACTAACCGGGAGGGAATTTAAAATCAAAGAGCCTCAACAAGTTAAGAAACAACGAAAAGTCTTTCGATTACTATGATGCCAATAACTTAACTGGATTCACTACCCATAACGAAAAAGGAGAACAAAATGCGAATCCTGAACCCGGTTATTCATATACTTAGCGCAAATGATTTTGTCAAAAAGGTTTCTATCCTTGTCTCAGGGACCGCGCTCTCTCAATTTGTAGCTATTCTTGCTATGCCAGTATTGACACGTATTTATACACCTGAGCAATTTGGTTTTTATTCCATTTATTTAGCGATTCTCTTTAGTCTTTCGGTAATTGTTTCTATGCAATATGAAATGGCAATTCCGCATCCTGAAAGTGATCGTGATGCCTTTCATATCTTGTGCACAGCTATGCTATTTGTCGTAAGCGTAAGTATTAGTGTATTCATTTTCATACTGTATTTTCAAGATGTTATTGCCAATTGGATGAACGTTGACCATATTAGGATGAATCTTTTGTTTATCCCTATTAGTTTACTAGGGTTGGGCACCTATCAAGTATTCAATGTCTGGTTGATCAGAAAAGAGTCTTACCCTTCTATGACAAAAGGGAAAGTTACGATGAACATAAGTCAAGTAGTAGGACAACTTACGTTCGGTCTATTATCTTTCGGATCTCTAGGTCTCGTTGTTGGTGATGTTGCGGGTAGAGTAGGAGGAAGCAGTTTCCTTGGCAAGAGCATGTGGAGAGATTTGAAAGAAGGGGTCAAAGGATTTTCACCAAAACTACTTAAACAAGTTTCCATACGGTATAAAAAATTTCCAATGGTGTCTAGTATTTCTTCTATTATAAATGAATTAAGCTTACACTTGCCCTTACTGTTTGTAGCGTTTTCTTTCGGTCCTAAGGTTGCTGGGTTGTACATGCTTGCTCAAAGAATCTTAACTTTACCTGATGCGCTAGTCGGTTTCTCAGTGAAACAGGTGTATTTATCAGAATCAACGAAGCAAGCTAGAGTTTCATATGAGAGCTTCAGATCATTGTATTGGCAAACTTTGAAGAAAATGAGTTGGCTGGGCGTTATTGTAATAGGTTGTATCGCATTGTTATCTCCATTGGTTTTCGGAATGTTCTTTGGAGATAATTGGTCCGAATCAGGATCTTATGTCCAAGTTCTCGCCATACTTTATTTATTCCAGCTTATCACCGGACCAACGCTCATTAACTTTTATGTTCTCGAGTGTCAATGGCTGCAAATTATCAGTGAAACGATCAGATTAATCATTATTGTAGGTGCAGCTATTGTAGCTCATTATTTTATACAATCAACATTCATAACAATTGCAGTATTAAGTATTGCAGCTTCAATCGGATATCTTGTTCTTCTTTACTTCTCATGGTATTCGATGAGATTGAAATTGAAAGGGGCTGATGGAATCGGGTGAATCATGTTCAGGAAGTGCCAACGATCTATTTTAAGCTCTTTCAATTTGTAATGGTATCAAGCTTTATCGTGTTTATTGAACCTTCTCCGTATGATATGTCTATAATTTTATTATTTGTCATATCGATCTATATGTCATATCTATATTTCTCATCATATATGCAAGTCGCGATCATCTTTTTAGCCATATTTACTGTAAGCAATTTACTATCGGTATTCATTGCGATCGATCCGGTTCATTCTATTAAATACACAATTATCACTGTATTTTTGATGGTTACTTGGGTTTGTGTTTCAGGGGTGTTAGCCAGATTTAACCGAAAAGGTATTGATGTCTTATTTAACGGTTATACCATTGCAGCAGTTCTCTCGGTGATCATCGGTCTCGCTGGATACCTCAACGTTCTTCCTTTAGAGGAATTGGTACTAATGGAAGGGCGTGTGAAATCATTTTTTAAAGACCCTAACGTTTTCGGTCCCTTTTTGATTGCACCTGCCTTATTTGCTTTATCGAAAATAGAAACATCAAAAGGTTCTCGATCAGTATCAATGTGGGCCATTATTTTTTTATTATTACTTTTGGGGATTATTTTAAGCTTTTCCCGAGGTGCCTGGGTCAATTTTGTCTTAGGTGCAGCCGTTTACTTACTATTTGTGAAAGTAAACCCGAAAAAAAGATTTGTGTCCTTCATTTTCGTTAGCATTCTTTCATTAATTTTACTAATTTACCTTAGTACATCCTCTGATCTTGTCGGTCTTTTTCAAGAGCGGTTTGGCGTTCAAGGCTATGATACAAAGCGGTTTGATGTCCAACTAGCAGCCATTTCGACAGGGAGCGATCGTCCGTTAGGGGTTGGAGCGGGTCAAACAGAATTACTATTTAATCACTCCACTCATAGTTTATATATTCGATTATTTTTAGAAAATGGATTACTAGGATTGCTCACTTTTATAGGATTCTTATTCATTTGCATGATTAGATGTGTACAGAAAATCTTCTCTACGAACGGCACTGATCGAGTGATTTTCGTCATTATTTTAGCGTCTATTCTAGGAATTTTATTGAATAGTTTGTTCGTAGACACCATTCATTGGAGACACTTTTGGTTACTATTGGCACTACCTTGGTGGAATGAATCTATCAAGCTTAATCCACGATCTGCCGTTGATATTAAATAGGGAGGTGCAATAGAAATGAAAATTGTTCAATTCATAACACGTATGGATGATATTGGTGGTGCACAGATACATCTCCTTCATTTATCAATCGGGCTTGCACGGAGAGGGCATCATGTGACCGTCATTGCTAATGAAAAAGGTCCATTGTTTGATGAGTTAAATCAAAACAATATTGCATGTATTGAAATTCCAGAACTGCGTCGTACCATTCACCCTTATTTTGATTTGAGAGCACTATATAAAATTCGGTCAGTTTTAAAGCAAGCTAACCCTCATTTATTGGCTATTCATTCTACTAAAGCTGGAGTAATTGGTAGAATTCTTGGACAACAGCTTAAAATCCCTACTATTTTTACTGCTCATGGTTGGTCCTTTTCAGAAGGAATTCCAGAAAGAAAAAGGAGGATGTACATATATTTAGAGAGACTAATTGGGCGGATTTCTCAAGGGATAATAACTGTGTCGGATTACGACTATCAATTAGCGTTGCAGCATGACATTTTACCTGAAAACAAATTACAGACTATTTATAATGGGATACCGGATATCAAAAGACCTTTATCATCTCAAAGGAATATGGGTCCTCCAACAATAGTTATGGTTGCTCGTTTTGCTTATCCAAAAGATCATCTAACTGTCATTAAAGCTTTAGAGAAGCTGGGTCATATGAGGTGGAAACTCTCTCTAGTCGGTGATGGACCGAGACTGTCAGATATGAAAAGTATAGTAAAGAAAAGCAAGATTTCAGACAGAGTCACATTTATGGGGGCTATACGCCACGTCAATCAGGTGCTTAACGACTCAGATATTTTTGTATTAATGTCCAAACATGAGGGATTACCAATCAGCATTATTGAAGGGATGCGCAGTGGGCTTCCAATCGTAGCTTCTAATGTTGGTGGTGTTAAAGAAATGGTGAGAGACAATTGGAATGGATACTTAATTCCTGAAGGAGACGTTGATACATTAGCTATTAAGCTATCAACGTTAATATCGAATCAAGAACTGATGTTGAAGATGGGTGAGTTCAGTAGAAAGCGTTACGAAGAAAGGTTCACCTATGACAGGATGTTCTCGGACACATTAAATTATTATAAGAAAATCTCCTTTCCCAAAAACCAAATTGTACTTCATAAAAGGGAGGAAAGTATATGAAAATCATGGTTACAGGCGGAGCGGGTTTTATAGGTTCTCACTTAGTGGATGAGTTGATTAAACAAGGGCATAAAGTAGTTGTGGTTGATTCGTTAGTGAATGGTGATCTGGAGAATGTTTCACCCGAGGCAAATTTCTATCATATGGATATCAATGAGCCAGGGCTTCACGATGTCATGGTGCACGAAAGACCTGAAGTTGTTTATCATTTCGGAGCTCAAATATCTGTTGAACATTCAAACCGTAATCCATTAGAAGACAGCTTCACCAATGTAAATGGGACACTTAAAATCTTAAACTATTGTGTAGAGTTAGGTGTGTCTAAAATTATATTTGCGTCTTCCGCAGCGATTTATGGTGTGCCTGAATTGCTACCTATCCAAGAAGGTCACCCGTTAAGTCCTATATCCTTTTATGGCGTTTCAAAATGGTCGGCTGAAAGATATATAACGATGTATGAAAAAAGATTCGGTCTCAATTATAGTATTCTGAGGTTCGCTAATGTGTATGGTCCTAGACAAAACTCTCTCGGACAAGCTGGGGTTATTACAAAATTCATTATTAATAAACTTGAAAATAAACCCATCATTATTTTTGGTGATGGAGAACAAACGAGAGATTTCATATATGTAAAAGATGTTGTACAATCTTGTATTCGTGCCTTAACCAAAGGGGATCATCAAATTATTAATATTAGTTCAGGTAAGGAAGTTTCTGTTCGACAACTAGCTTCAGTCATTTCGAAGCTATCAAGACAGCCATTTAATTATATATATGAGCAAGTCGTTGAAGGAGATATACCAAACAGTTGTTTAGCAAACCAACATGCAAAATTTTCTCTAGATTGGAAGCCTAACACCTTATTAGAAGAAGGCCTTAAAGAAACGATGGACTATTATAGTATGAACTATAATTCGGAGTCGAAAGAAAGGTATGTATCAAGTGAAGTCAAATAACATAAATCAACATAGAAAAACAGGCACGCTCGTCGTCTCACTTGATTTTGAATTATTTTGGGGTTTATGGGATCAAGGTTTTGATCGAGATGATTATCAAAATAATATTATTGGTATTCAAAAAAACGTACCGGAAACTCTGCATCTCTTTAATACATTCAATGTCCATGCAACTTGGGCGGTTGTTGGGTTTATGTATTATAAGAATAAACAAGAGCTTTTAGCTGAAATGAAAAATGCGTCATCTATCATGCAGGCTAGAATGAGTTTAGCTAGATATATTAAGGAACTAGAAAATATCCAGTCAGAAGATCCATTTCATTTTGCACCCTCATTAATTAGACTAATCTCGTCTTACCCACATCAAGAAATCGCTACCCACACGTATTCACACCATTACAGCTTAGAAAATAAAAATACACATGTTTTTAGAGAAGATTTAAGAAATGCATTGAACATTTCCAGGCGAAATGGGCACACGATTAGTAGTATCGTATTTCCTAAAAATCAAATCAATGAAGAGCATTTGGCGATTTGTAGAGAAAACAATCTTTCAACCTATAGAGGTAATGAATCATCTTGGTTTTACGACATTAGCGCAAACGAACGACGTAAATACATTAAAAGAGCGCTACGTTTGCTCGATACGTATGTGAATATATCTGGTCATCATACGTATACAGTGAACAGAGACAATCCATTACCTTTAAACGTTCCTTCGAGTCGTCAAATAAAGCCTTATTCTAAAAAATTACGTATGTTAGAACCTTTGCGTTTGAAGCGAATTAAGGATGGGTTAACACACGCAGCTAAAAAGGGAGAGGTATTTCATATATGGTGGCACCCTCACAACTTTGGGGCGAATTTTAAGGAGAACATGCATTTTCTTCGTGAAGTATTAACGCATTATGCTGATCTAAAGACGAATTATGGCATGACTTCAAAAACAATGAACGAGGTGTATCAAGAGAAATCGAAAGTCTTTCAAATGGAGGCGAGTAAATGAATCCTGTAAATTGGTCAAAAGGGTTTATGAGAATTACAGATATATATGGAAGAGAAAATGAAATCGATCATCAACAAAAAACAGACGTCATCATCTATTCACAACTTCCTGAGGTAATCAAAAAGGGTGTAAGTAAGACATTGCATAAACGCTTTAAAACACTTCATATTGATTTGACGAAAAGTACCGAGCAGCTTCGTTCTGAAATGAACCGTAGTACACGCTATCAAGTAAACCGTGCTGTAAGAGACAATGTGAAGGTGGAGATCATTGAAATACCGAGTGATATCGATATTCAAAGCTTTGGCGTCTTCTTTAATGAATTTGCAAAAGAAAAGAAAATTGGCTCGTGCAATATTAGTAAATTAATTTCATTGAGGGACAAAAATCAGCTCGTCATTACGAGAGTAACGGATGAAAACGGTCGATTATTAAGCTCACATGGATACTCCACTGATGGCGTGAAAGCTTGTATGATTTACTCCTGTTCAGCTCGTCTGTTAGATGATTCTATTGATAAAAGTATTATTGGTAGAGCCAACCGTCATCTACATTGGCAAGATATGATGTACTTTAAAGATCAAGGGTATCAAATTTATGATTTTTGTGGTTTAACCCAAGAGGATAATGACGAGGAAAAGAATATCGATTATTTTAAAAAAGGTTTCGGCGGGGAAGAAGTCATTGAATACAAATGTTATGAAGCGAAGAGCTTGTTAGGAACTTTAGTATTGTACGCATTAAGCAAAAGATGGAAAGCACGATCGGACTTTATTCAATTTAATATGTAAGGAAGAACTCACACCAATTCTGGTGTGAGTTTTCTTAATTAAAAAAGGGCATCTTTCTACTACTGTGTGCCAAGGAACTTGCAGGTGGAGGATCTCGCGACTAGGACTTACATACTAAATGCACGATAAAATTGGAGTTTTGCACGATAAATTTCGAGTTTTGCTCGATAAATTTGAAGTTTTGCACGATAAATTTCGAGTTTTGCTCGATAAAATCCCAACTTTGCACGATAAATGCAATTTGATGAAGATTTGAACCTACTTTTTTATAAAAAAAGGGTGACTCGAAAAAGCTTTTTCGGGTCACGCCTCTCATGTTAAGTCCGTTCTACAACTTGTTCATACTGTTCATCAGTCAATGCGACCCAGTGTCCTGGTGTCACTTCGCGAAATGAAACATCTTCTTCTTTCACGTTCAGGTCTTTTGGATTATAGTGCGTACGCTTTCGGTTTCGTTCATAGTCAGGATCTGGCCTCGGAATTGCAGTTAAGAGCGACTGTGTATACGGGTGTATCGGGTTTCGGTATAGTTCATCACTTTCTGCTAGTTCGACGAGTTTTCCGTTGAACATAACTCCAATGCGGTCGCTAATGTATTTTACCATCGAAAGGTCATGGGCAATGAATAAGTAGGTCAGTCCTTTTTCTTTTTGAAGCTTTTTCATTAAATTGACGACTTGAGCTTGTATGGACACGTCGAGTGCCGAAATGGGCTCATCGGCAATGATGAACTCTGGGTCAACAGCTAGTGCACGCGCAATTCCGATTCTTTGGCGTTGTCCACCACTGAATTCGTGAGGATAGCGACTGGCATGTTCACGATTCAATCCAACAGTGACGAGTAGATCATATACTTTTTCCATTCTTTCAGACTTATTTTTGGCTAGCTTATGGATGTCGATGCCTTCTGCTATAATGTCTGCAACTGTCATCCGCGGATTTAGTGAAGCATAAGGATCCTGGAAAATCATTTGCATTTTACGATTGAATTTCAACATGTCTTTTGAGTTCTTCTTACCGTGAACATTTTCACCCTTGAAAATCACTTCGCCACCAGATGCTTCGTACAGTCGAATGATCGTTCGTCCAGTCGTAGATTTCCCTGAACCAGACTCCCCAACGAGTCCGAATGTTTCTCCCTTGTATATGTTAAATGAAACCTCGTCAACGGCTTTGACGACATTCCCCCGACCGGTCTTGAAATGCTTCGATAGGTTCTTTACTTCAATAATCTTTTCTCTATCGGCTGCCATTCGGTTCACCTTTTTCTTGACCTTGTTTTTCTTTAAAATGTACCATTCGTTTCTTCACAATTTCTGGAGGTTCGACCTGTGGTGCGTCCTTATGAAGGAGCCACGTCTTAGCAAAATGAGTTTCAGAAACTTGAAACATCGGTGGTTCGTACTCAAAGTCAATCTTCATCGCATAAGGACTTCGGAGAGCAAATGCATCGCCCTTTGGTGGATTGACGAGATCCGGTGGTGAGCCTGGAATGGCTGTCAATTCCTCTTCCTCAGTTGTCATATCAGGCATCGAGCCAAGTAATCCCCAAGTGTATGGATGTTTCGGATTGTAAAAGATTTCGTCTACCGTTCCTGTTTCAATGATCTGTCCCGCATACATGACAGCGACGCGGTCTGCAACGTTCGCGACAACACCAAGGTCATGGGTAATGAAGATGATGGAAGTACCCATTTCCTCTTGCAAATCGTTCATCAGTTCTAGAATTTGAGCTTGAATGGTTACATCAAGCGCGGTTGTAGGTTCATCGGCAATGAGCAACTTAGGTTTAGTAGCAAGAGCGATCGCAATCATTGCGCGCTGTCTCATCCCACCTGAAAATTCATGTGGGTATTGGTTGATTCTTTTTTCGGGCATAGGTATGCCGACTTTATCAAGTAGCTCAATTGCGCGTTTTCTCGCATTTGATTGTGAGATTTTCTCATGCTTTTGTAAGCCTTCAGTAATTTGCTTTCCGACTTTCATCGTTGGATTTAATGACGTCATTGGATCCTGAAAAATCATTCCGATGTCTTTTCCGCGAATGGCTTCCATTTGCTTATCGGATTTATGGACGAGGTCTTCCCCATCAAAAAGGATAGAGCCGCCGACAAATTTACCAGGGGGCATCGGAATCAGTTTCATAATCGATTGGGTTGTTACACTTTTTCCAGAACCAGATTCACCTACGATAGCGAGTGTTTCACCTTTACGCACTTCGAAATTGACGCCTCGCACAGCTTTTACCTCACCAGCATGTGTGAAAAAGGAGACTTCCAAATCTTTCACTTCTAAAACTTTATCCATAAGGTTCACTCCTTTCATTTCTCGTTTTCTTTACTTCCGTAGTTTCGGATCGAGAGCGTCTCGCATACCGTCACCAATCACGTTGAAGGCAAATATCGTTAAGCTGATAAAGGTCGCAGGGAAGAACAATCTCCAAGGATAGTAACGCATTGCTGGAAGTCCTTCACTCGCCATCGTTCCCCAGCTTGCAAGTGGTGCTGGAACGCCTAATCCTAAGTAGCTTAAGAATGCTTCAGTAAAGATCGCATTCGGAATCGTGAGCGTCATTGTAATAAGAATCGGTCCCATCGTATTAGGAATGAGATGCTTGGACATGATTCGATTCGTTTTGGCCCCTAATGTTTGAGAGGCTAAGACGAATTCTTGATTTTTCAGTTGTAAAACTTGCCCACGAACGATACGGGCCATGTTGATCCATCCAGTAATAGTCATGGCGATGATCATCGTTGTCAGTCCAGGTTCTAAAACAACCATGAGTAAGATAACGAGAAGGAGGTAAGGGACTGCCCATAAAATATCGGCCGCTCGCATCATGAGTTCATCCAATCGTCCGCCTCTATATCCGGAAATACCACCCCAAATGACCCCGATGAACAAGTCGATGATTGCTGCTGAAAATCCGATGAATAAAGATATTCGAGCACCTTCCCATACACGGGTGAACACATCTCGTCCAAGGTTATCGGTTCCAAACCAGTGTTCCGCACTGGGTGCTTCATTTACGGCTTGAAGGTTGTTGGTTCTATAGTCGTAAGGTGTAATCATCGGTCCGATAATCGCCATTAACAATAGGAGAATGAGGATGACGACACCCGTTAAAGCGAGCTTGTTTTTACGAAATCGCCTCCACACATCCTGCCAGAAGGAGAGGCTTGGACGGGTAATTTTTTCAGCATCATCTGCTTTCGTATCAACGAGCGTCAAATAGTCTTTTGGTATGTCTTCTATATTAAGTTCGTCTTGTCGCATATGTGTTAATCTCCTTTCGTCCCGGCAATTTTGATACGTGGATCAATGAGCCCGTATGCGATATCGACTAGGAGAATGGATACGAGTAGTAATACGCTGAAAAAGACGGTTACACCCATAATCGTTGTGTAGTCACGGTTTGTGATGCTTGTGACAAAGTGCATGCCGAGTCCTGGGATTCCGAAGATTTTTTCAATAATGAAACTCCCTGTTAGAATCGCTGAAATGAGCGGTCCCATATAAGAAACAACGGGTAATAGCGCATTTCTGACTGTATGGCGCAGTATGATCATATTCTTTCCGATACCTTTTGATCTTGCTGTACGAATGTAATCATTACTGAGCACTTCAAGCATGCTTGAGCGTGTTAGCCGGGCAATAAAGGCCATTGGCGTTGTTGCAAGTGCGAATGCAGGTAACACCGAATGCATGAATGTATCCCAACGTGCGACAGGAAATAATCCGAGCTGCATCGCAAGAAAATATTGAAAAACAGACGCGATGATGAACGAAGGGACTGAGATACCAAGCACGGCAATGATCATAGCGCCGTAATCCTGCCATGAATTATGTTTCAAAGCGGCAATTGTTCCTAATAAAATGCCAAATGCAACGGCGATGAGAATTGCTTCCATCCCGAGATAAAAAGACACTGGAAATCCGTTGTTAATTAAGTCGTTAACCGTTTGCCCTTTGTACGTAAAAGAAGGACCAAAATCCCATCGTGCGATTGAAGTGAGATAGTCAAGATATTGCATATACCAAGGCTGATCTAAGCCATAAAAAGCATTTAGATTCGCCTTTATGGCTGGGGGCAGTTCTTTTTCACCTGTAAAAGGACCACCGGGAGCAGCACGCATCAACCCGAAAGTCGCCGTAATGATAAGGAACAGAGAAATGAACATAAATAAAATGCGTTTCAAAATATAAACGAACAACGGAACCACCTCCTTAAATGATGGTGTCAGGCACCTTTTTGGAACCCCTGGGACTCAAGGGTTCCTGAATGGAGCCTGACACTTCTGATAAAGTGAAGAGAAGTCTAGCTTCAGCGCACAGGTGCTCGAGGTCGCTTCGATTCCTCACGTTTTCTTTACTTAACCGATGCCCATTTGAACTGAGCGTCTCCGAGTCCTGATAGGACCACGTCTTGTAAGTTTTCATTTTGTACCCATGTGTTCGTGTAGAAATAAATGGGTGCAATCGGCATTTCGTCCATTAAAATTTCTTCTGCGTCTTTAAGCATTTTTAAACGTGCTTTTTCATCTGTTTCTGTTGCAGACTTTTCAAGTAGGGAAGCGAATTCATCATTGTGCCAGCGTGTATCGTTGTTCCCGCCTTTTTCTTTATATAGCTCGAGGAAGTTGATTGGATCGTTGAAATCACCAAGCCAACCCATTCGTCCAATTTGGTAGTTCCCGCTGTGTAATTTGTCGATATAAACCTTCCACTCAGCGTTACTCAACTTCACATTAACGCCAAGGTTCTTTTTCCACATATCTTGGATGGCTTGTGCGACCTTTGCGTGTGACTCGTCGGTATTATACGAGAGTGTAATCGCAGGTAGATCAGCAACGCTTCCGTATCCTTCTTCTTTTAATCCCTTTTCAAGCAGTTTCTTCGCTTCGTCAACTTCATTGTCTTTGAAATAACCCTTCTCATTTTCCTCGATCATGGTTGGAGGGACAGCTGCCATTCCAGGGATCTGTCCGCCTTTGGTGATGTTATTAACAATCGCTTCACGGTTGATCGAGTACGCAAATGCCTTACGGATGTTCACGTTGTTGAACGGCTTTTTCGATGTGTTGAATTTGTACCAATACGTACCTGCAATCGGTTCGATATTGAGGCGTTTTTCATCTTTTAATGATGGGATTGCTTCTGTTGGAAGGTTACCCATTGGAGAACCCGCCCAGTCCAGCTCACCATTATCAAACATGCTTAATTCTGTATTAGGATCGTTGACCATAATCATCTCGATTTGTTCAAGATTTACAGCCTTTGCATCCCAATATTCTTTATTCTTTTTAAGTATAATTTTGTCGTTGTGTGCCCATTTATTCATGACAAATGGTCCATTGGACGTGTAGTTTTCACCTGCGTCTGTGTACCATTTTGGGTTTTCTTTTGCGATTTTGCTGTTGACTGGGAAGTACGTATAGAATGCCGTCAGCTCTAAGAAATAAGGTGTTGGGTTTTCTAACGTAACTTCAAGCGTCTTCTCATCGATTGCTTTTACACCGAGTTGATCAACAGGCGTTTCGCCCATGTTTACCGACTCACCATTTTTTAAGTAGTAGAGTTGATATGCATACTGTGCTTCGTTCTTAGGATTGATGGCCCATTTCCATGCGTATTCAAAATCCTGCGCGGTTACTTTATCACCGTTAGACCATGTTGCATCACGAATTGTGAATGTGTACTTTTTCAAGTCTTCCGATTTCTTAACGTCTTTTGCCATTGCATTTTCAGGCTTTCCGTCCTTACCTATTCGTGTTAAGCCTTCAAACGTTTGAAGGAGTACGCCTCCGGACGTCGTATCGTTTGCAAGACCAGGATTCAATGAAAATGGTTCAGTGTTGATATTGACTCTAATCTTTTGTTCTCCACCTTCACCACCACCATCGCCGCCACCTGGGGCACAAGCTGCTAGTACAAGCGCTAATGTTAGTAGAAGGCTAAATGCTGTGAAAATACTTTTCTTTTCAGATCTACGTTGTTTGAACACGTCATTACCTCCATGTTTGTTAATCATTTCACTTTAGTATCTCTCTGAATGGGGAGGTACTATGCACAAAAAATGAATTGAACTTGATTTTAAAAGTCGGATTTTGCATATTGTGAACTTCACATTGATTTGAGAAAATATGGAGAAATAAAAGCTAGAATTGTTGTTTCATAAAGGGTTCTGTAGTAAGCTAAAAGAAGTAAAATTCACACAATATTGAAGAGATTGAATTCATAAAGTATACAAGCTGTTCATATAGTATATTGAGTAAGCGAACGGCACGGAGCGTAGGGGGACCTTACTCATAGGAGAAGGCATCGCATCTAGAAGGTGTGGTGCCTTTTCCTGCAAACACAATGAGGTGATAGAGATGAATGTGAGAGGAAAAGTGGCTGCGTTATTAGTTGCGGGATCACTTGCAGTTGGAGCAGGTGGTACATACGCTGGCATGTCTTTGTTTTCTGATGATGGACAAACGCAGTCTCTACTGGAGAAAGCAACGGAAAACGGTAAGAATTTGAATGCCGGTGCCTCAGTATCCGAGGAAGAGTTCGAAAAGATTGAAAAAACGTATAAACTCATTTCTGAACAGTACGTAGAGGATGTTGACAAACAACAGCTCTTAGACGGAGCCATTCAGGGGATGGTGAACACATTAGATGATCCGTATTCCGTTTACATGGATCCGAACACCGCTAAACAATTCAATGATACGCTCGAGTCTTCATTTGAAGGGATCGGTGCTGAGGTGACAATGATGGATGGATATGTGACCATCGTTGCGCCATTCGAGGATTCACCTGCCGAAAAAGCTGGATTGAAGCCGCATGACCAAATCGTATCGATTGATGGGAAGAGTACGAAAGGCTTAGACCTTTACGAAGCTGTCTTAAAGATTCGAGGTAAAAAAGGAACAACGGTAAAGCTCGAAGTGAAAAGAGCAGGTGTCAGCAACACGCTCCAAGTAGATGTAAAGCGTGATAAGATTCCGATTGAAACGGTTTACTCAGAAGTAATTGAAGATGACGGTAAGAAAGTCGGACACTTGAAGATTACGTCGTTCTCTGAAAATACAGCTGATGACTTTGCAAAACAGTTGAAGGCACTTGAAAAGAAGGATATTGATGGGCTTGTCATTGATGTTCGTGGTAATCCAGGTGGATTCTTGCAAAGTGTAGAGAAAATTGCACAGCATTTCATCACGAAGGACGATCCAATTGTACAAATTGAATCAAGAGCCGGAGAAAAGCAACGGTTTTTCTCAGATCAAACGAGTAAAAAAGACTACCCTATTGTTGCTTTAATTGACGGAGGAAGTGCTTCTGCTTCAGAAATATTAGCAGCAGCCTTAAAAGAAGCAGGCGGTTATGATGTTGTTGGTGAGAAATCATTCGGTAAAGGGACTGTACAACAGGCAGTTGAAATGGACGATGGAAGCAGCATCAAACTGACGATGTTCAAATGGCTGACGCCAGATGGAAACTGGATTCATAAAAAGGGTGTTAAACCGACTATTAAAGTCGAGCAACCAGATTTCTACCGGGCAAACCCAATTACGATTGAAAAACCATTGAAGTTCGATATGACGGGTGAACAAGTGAAAAACGTTCAAACGATGTTGAAGGGTCTTGGGTTTAACCCAGGTCGTGATGATGGTTATTTTGATGAAAAGACAGAGACTGCTGTCCGTGCATTCCAAAATGCAAACGATCTTAAAGCATCTGGCAATGTGGACGAAGAAACAGCTACTATGATGCAAACAAAGCTGCTAGAAAAGATTGATAGTGGAAAGAATGATCAACAGCTAAAAGCAGCGATAGAAGTTCTCTTTGGCAAGTAAAAGAGCAGGATAAAATCTATATCTGTCGAATATATCCGTAGAAGATACCCCTTCTACGGTTTTTCTTTTGGGTTACTTGAACAAGCTATAACTTTCCACAAATGGTGGACTTCGACGTAGTGGGAAAGTTTACGAATTCAGTATAAGGGCAACTAGGACACAATCGTCGCTTAAGCTTGGTTTCGTCAAGTTTTCTTTAACTCGGGCGAAGAGTATAGGAGGAGCTATATATGAATGTTGGGGATATATTATATCAACTGTTTGCGTTTCTCATTTTGATCGGATTGGTTTTAGGGATTGTTTTTGTTGTGAAATATATGCGGGGAAAGCAGCGCTCAATGGATCAGATGAATGAAAAGCTTGATCGTTTAATAGAAGAAAAACAGAAAGATTAGTGTTGGGGGCAATGTTATGCAGGAAATTTTATGGAGTTTTATAAAAGGAATGAGCTGGTTTTTTCTCAATCCTCTTTTTTATGTCATCCTTATCTTAATTGGTATCCATGCAGTCACTCGTGTGAAGCGTGAACGGAGTGATTTTCATGTGCGGATCCATGATACGCTGGACGACTTTTCGAAGGGGATCTTTCCAGGTCTTTTAATCGGGTTCATTTTCTCATTGTTAAGTGTATTCGCTGGATTATACCTTCCATTTGGCGTAATCGCGGTAATGTCAGCATTCTACATATTGCTTGGATTGACACTACGTAAAAATCTATTTCATCCCGTATTCGCAGGTTTGCTGACATATGTAGTAGCGGCTTATGTTCCGGAATTTAGTACAGGCGTTGGGCTGATTGATACGTGGATGGGTGAACTGCAAACAGCTTCACTTGGCATGATCGCGTTGCTCGTTGCCGCACTTGTTGTTGTAGAAGGCATTCTAATCATGTCAGTTGGCGCACAAAATACGTCACCGATCTTATTACGAGGAAAAAGAGGGAAAGGCATTGGCGCACATGTCATTAGTCGGATTTGGTTAGTCCCATTGTTCGTACTCGTACCAGGAGGCGCAATCTCAACGTCAAGCTGGTTTCCGATGTTGCAAATGGGTGAAGTGAGTGTAGGAATTGCGCTCGTACCGTTTGCTATAGGATTCCACCACGTTGTATCCCAATCGATGCCAGAACCAGTCGTTAAGAGTATCGGGTCTCGATTCATGTGGCTCGGCGTCATTTTACTTGCAGCGTCCATATTGCTCATTTCTTTAGACTTTGAGTCGTTATCGATTGTAGTGGTGGCGCTCGCTTTTGTTGGGCGTAATGCACTGATTTTATTCTATCGAAAGCTTGAAGTGGAGAAGGCTCCGTATTTTTCAGAATTAAAGGAAGGTTTACGTGTGCTTGGCATCATACCAGGTTCTCCTGCATCAAAAATGAATGTATCAATCGGAGAGCGAATTGTGAAAGTGAACGGTCGTACGTTGGATCGAGTTGAGGACTTTTACGGAGCGGTTCAAAGCAATGCGCAGTTTTGTAAAATGGAAGTCTTAAATGAAAATGGAGATGTTCGGTTTGTGCAGCGTTCGTTGTATGAAAATGAACATCATGAGCTAGGACTGCTCTTCGCACAGCCGGAAAAAGCGAAGCGACGTAAAGTCGTTGGATGATGTGTCCTAAAACCGCCCTGAGGGGTGGTTTTTTTCGTTTGGTGAGGTGGTT
The DNA here is from genome assembly GCF_021608225.1 of Pseudalkalibacillus berkeleyi. Classification (NCBI taxonomy): domain Bacteria; kingdom Bacillati; phylum Bacillota; class Bacilli; order Caryophanales; family Fictibacillaceae; genus Pseudalkalibacillus; species Pseudalkalibacillus berkeleyi. The sequence continues at coordinate 2,543,994 of NZ_JAKIJS010000001.1, read as the reverse complement.
AGTTGCGGTTATCGTGCAAAACTTGGATTTTATCGTGCAAAGTTGGGAATTTATCGTGCAAAACTTGAATTTTATCGATCAAAACTCGGAATTTATCGTGCAAATCTCCAATTTTATCGATCATCCCAGTTTGGGAGCACATATCTTGTACCTTTATTCTTCCCAATGACTTGGAGGTCCATCGATTGTAAAATCCGTCGAGCCATGAGCTGTGAAGGTAGTCCGGCAAACCACTGGAACTCAGCAGCACTAATCGTGGGACCCAGTAAAAGTTTGTATTCCTTTAACACTTCAATGTGAGCATTCTCACGGTCTATCTCACATTCTGAGCATACCCAGCGACCTTGTTTTCGCTTGATCGCCAATTGTTTACAAGCTGGGCAGTAGATTCCTGTGCGTAAATCTTCCTTAATTAATTTGTATTTTTCCATTACATCAGGTACGTATGGGGTGTGCTTTTTTATAAATAAGCGGGAGAGTTTGCGAATCTGTTCTTTTTTCATCACTTCTATTGGATGTGCATTTTTGAGATCTTCTATTGCGAAATAAATGTTGGCAGCGGGTGTTAAGTTTGTGGGGATATGTGCTGAAGGTTCGATAATCGTTGAAGGATTACTGATAACGATATGGTGTTTAATTGGTATCTCTGGGAACTTGTGTTGGTCGAGCCACCTTTTCAATTTTTCCTTCTGCCACTCAACCTGTAAAAATGGATTCAGAAAGCCTTCTTCCTTACCATCAAGCGTTCGAATCATTTGTTTTACATCATCAAATTTGACTCTTCCGGAAATGTTTTTCACTTCCACAATGAGGATGAATGTTGGCGTCAAAATTACTGTATCCATTTGAAAAAAGTGAAGGGTATCAAATAATCTGAGGCCATTAAAAATCGAGGTTTCTTTTGGGGGAAGGTATGCTAAGTAATAGCCAAGAGTGAGTTCACCACGATATCCTGTTTTGTGTTTTGCTAAATCTATTTCAATCAATGAAAAATTCGGATGTGAGGGAGGGCATCTGTAGGTCAGGGCGGTTAAAGCTGGAATCCATAGAGGTTCTTTACGCGGTAACTTTATCAATAAATCAACTCCTATTCCTTAATGGTTCAAATTGAGCATTTGTCGAATAACCATATTATACATAGTGTGTAAGGATATGGGGAGGGGTAATATGCTAATCAGTGTTGTAATGAGCGTATTTAATGGGGAAGATTACTTGATCGAAGCTGTGGAAAGCATCTTAACGCAATCATACAAAAATATAGAGTTCATTATCGTCAATGATGGTTCAACCGACGGTACCCAAGACTTACTTGACTCCATAAAAGATAACCGAGTCCAGATTATTCATCAAAAAGAAAACAGGGGGACACCAATAGGGTTGAACTTGGCAATTAGTATGTCGAAAGGAAATTGGATTGCGATACAGGATGCTGATGACATCAGTATGCCTACGAGAATTGAACATCAAGTGAACTTCATAAAGCAGAATACAGATGTTCGGATTGTTAGTTCCCTTGTCGAATGTATCCCTGGTAAACAAAAAATTCCCTTAAGACAACTAATCAATATGGCGTCTGGTTTTAATTATAGTCAGTCCCATCAGGAGATTATGGACAACAGATACTTAGGGTGTCCATTTTGTCATGGTTCCGTGATGTATTCGAAAGCCCTTTTTTACGAAGTTGGTGGTTATGATCCAGACTATCGTATTTGTCAGGACTATGATTTGTGGTTAAGGATGCTAAATAAGGATAGGGCTTATAAACTGCCAAAATGTTTGTATCAGTATCGTGTTCACCATGGTTCAATTAGTCAGAGAAATAACCTGACCATGTATATTCAGATTTGGAAGCTCATTACGAGTGATATTATTAGGCAATTTGTTAAGAAAGGTATCAATCATCCTACATTTATCATTATTGGTTCAAAGGAAAATTGTAAAAAATATGAGGAACATGTGGTGATGGATAGCCAATTTCAAATTGTTGATTACTTATACGATCCAAAACCGGTAGAACTAAATTCCAATCAGGTCGATGCCATCATTTTTTTAGACACTAACCGTTATAACAGGATGTTTAATCAACTAATCCAAAATGGATGGACTAAGAATCAAAACCTCTTTAAAGTTTGGACGGATTTATAATTTAACTATACAAGTACCCCGCCCAAATTTTAAATAAATCCTTATTCCATTCCATCCCTTTCCTTTGTAATGTCTGAAATAATGTCTGAAATAATGTCTGAAATAAGGTTAAGAACTGTACGCCTTCAAGTAAAATGACCGCATCAATGTTACCAGCCAAATAATCCTGAAAAATTTTCTGTTTCGTATTTTCACTTACTTGAACGATGTATTGTGCAACATTAATATGGCAGACTTCAGCTGTGCGCTTGAATTCTCTGCATGCATGATCATTTCCAAGAACAGCAAACTTTGGAACGAGGCCTTTGTTGTTTTCCGATACAATAGATTTAATGTGTTTTCCTACGACAATCCAATCTTCATTTATTACTCCGTCATTTCCCTTGCTTATAGAATCATCATGGATGCGATACTCATATAAAACTTTTGGCAATTTATGAAGAGGCCCTTCTTCAAACATCCTCATCCAAAGGTCATAATCATAGCATATTTGATAAGTAGGATCATAACCGCCGATTCTTTGGAAAACTGCTTTTGAAAACATGACTGACCCATGGCATAGTGGATTAATGTAAAAACGGTTCAATCTCATATGTTCTGGATCAACTAAAAAATTACCATGTTCTTCTCTTTTTAGCTTTTCCTTTGGAATTTCTAAACGTCCACTTATGCATGCTTTCAACGCCCCAACAGCAACAATATTTGGGTGGTCAAAAACATATTTCACTTGTTCTTCTAATCTCGTAGGAAGACTTCTATCATCAGCATCTTGGATCGCAATCCAATCGCCCTTCGCTGTACTAATGCCTTTATTTAAAGCATTTGCTGAACCAACATTTGATTCTAAATGAATGACTTGGACTCTATTATCATTAATTTGACTTAATATGTATCTTGTTTGATCTGTTGAGCCGTCATTAACAATAATCAATTCGAAGTTACGATAGGTCTGCTGGAGGACACTATCGATTGATTCTTTTAAATAATTTTCACCGTTAAAAACCGCCATCACTACAGATACAAGCATGCGTGAAACACCTCCTCAGCTCCATCAATATATGTAAGTTAAAACTAATAAATGAAAACCATAAATTTACAAAAAAGATTACTTTCTCAGGGACAGCTTAAGGAAACGGTATTGAAACCAAAAAGTAGCTCAATTAAGGTTAGCTTATAGCAACCTTTTGAGCTAATTTTATAGAACATAATTGAATTGGTATCGTATATAGGCGTATAATGGCGATATATTCCTTGTACTTACATAGTTTGCTCTTGGGATAGAAGTTAATGATGTTGGGAGGCGTACATGAACATCATGATAGAAATTTTCGGGGCATTCATATTGCCAATCATTTTGATCCCTTTTCTCGTAAGGGTGACATACAATAGGTGGGTTTCGATCGGATTAGCTGTCATCATCATGGTCGCGATTTTTAGCAAATTGGAAAGTATTTGGACCATTGTAACTGGCATACTTGGGCTTTCAATTGGAAGTTATTTATCTATGCGAATAGGAAAAAAAGTAGATAAAAAATGGAGTTAGCGTCTATCGAGGATAGACGCTTTTTTGTATCATCAACAAATTATTGATCCTGGTGCTTCAAAATAGAAGGATTTTGCTTCCGTTGAATGAAATCAACGATAAACTTTCCGAGCAACAATACTACGTACAACGCCAGTACAATCATACCTGCTATGTCAAAGTTAAAAAGTTCAAACAAGATTCCGACTAGCGTAGTGATATAAAGGAGACCAAAGTATTTCTTGATCTGTGTGTCTGTATAAAGTGATGTCAACTTGGCTCCTAGCTGGCTACCGAATAACGCCCCTGCTATTAATAAAAGACCTAAAACGTAATCGATATCTATCGAAACAGAATAGGAGATGAATCCAGCTGTTACAATCATCATGACACTGACAAGACTTGTCCCGACAGCCTTGCGAGGTTCAAACCCCATTAACGAAATCATTAGCGGGACCATTACAAAACCACCACCGACGCCAAGTGTTGCGGACATTAACCCACCAATAAAACCGATGATTACTATTTTTATGATGCCTGGATTTCCTTTTTGGCTAACCTTTTTCTTGTTTGTTTTCTTCAGTAAAGAATATGCAAAATAACCGATGATAACAGCATAGATAATCGGAATAATTGTTTCATCAAATCCGTTCCGATCCAGCCAAAGCACGAATGGCTTTGCAAGCTGTGTTGCTGCTACACCACTTACTCCAAGAATAAGTGCGGTTTTCCAGATAACATTATTCATTTTATAGTGAGCCCAAACGCCAGATAGCGAAGATCCAATTGCATACATCAAGCTTGTTGTAATTGCCACAACTGGCGCAAATCCCATTAGCATAAGGACTGGTGTCAGAATGAAACCGCCTCCGATTCCAAAATAGCCGGATAGAATACCGACTGCAAAACCTAATAATATAAAAAGTAATTCCATCAAAAAGCTCCTCTAATTCAGCTATATTTCCGTAGACTATGTTACAGGAACTATTCACTTAAATCCACAGACTTTACAATATTAGCAACATAAAGGAATGCTTTTGTAGTAAAATTGTTGTCGGACAACATTTAGATGGAGCAGTGATAATGGAAAACAATTTAGTTATTTTAATAGAAAAGCCGATTTATCGGGAAGGCATCTTATCGTTGGTTGCTGAAAAGTTTCCAAATCACAATACGCATGTAATAAACGATTTCATTCAATTACAAGAATTAAAGCTAAAAGATGGAGTGGCTATTGTCGACTGTAATATCAAGTCACAAACCCTTCAATGGCTAATAGATCATCATTTCAAAATTGTGCTCATTTTATCTACGCATGAATGCGACAGATTAGAGTTGATGTTCAGCTACGGTGCAGATGGGTATGTGCTCTATGACACAGATCCAGAAGATATACGTGAAGCGATCGCGAAAGCCTTTAAACATGAAGCATACGTACATAATCAATTAGTCCCTACACTCTTAGAAGAGTATAAGAGATTAAATGATTTTTTGTTTAATAAAGCGGTGAAACCCGATGGTCTATTAAGTAAACGGGAATGGGAAGTGCTTGAACTGATCAAACAAGGATTAAGTAATAAAAAGATTGCAGAAGAGTTATTCATTACAGAAAAAACCATTAAAACGCATGTCACATCAATCTTCAAAAAACTTCAAGTAAATGATCGGACAACTGCTGTCATGAAGGCGATTAGAAATAAATGGATATCAATATCGTAGAAAAATGAATTGATAGAAAATTTCAACTTAATTGTCTTTTGTCACTCCTATTAATCTTTTCTGAAAACCCCCGAAATAAGAAGTGGCAGAAAAAATATAGGGGGATATGCAGCATGAAAATAGGTAATAGATTCGGTTTAGGATTCATACAAAAAACATTACAACGTCAAATTTTAATACCCTTTTTAATTCTGATTATGTTATCAGGATCGATCATTGCAATCGTAAGCTACAAATTTAGTGTTGATTTAACCTCGAAGGAATTAGCAAACAGTATTGAAGGGCAAATGGTCAGCATGGATCATACATTTGAACTGTTCTTCCAAAACAACGAAAGCACGGTTAATCGTTTATCAAGTAAAGAGTTACTCATGAACTATGATGGAAATACAGATGATTTGATGAAAGAGTTCGGAGAAACTTCGGATGCGAACAAATCAATTACAAACGTATACATGGGTGTTGAGGAAACAGGAGAAATGGTCCTCTATCCTAAGACAGACCTTCCTGATGATTTCGATCCAAGAACGCGACCATGGTATGATATGGCGGTTCAAAACAAAGGCGAAGTCGTTTGGACAGAACCTTATATTGATGCAGCGTCAAATACGCTTACAATAAGCGCAGCTAAATCTGTTTTCAATGGGAATGAGTTGGTCGGAGTCTTTTCCATTGATATTTCTGCTAATACATTAGTAGATATGGTCAATGAGGTGAAGGTTGGCGAAAGCGGTTATGCCGCCCTATTAGATAAAAATGGTAAGTTCCTAGCACACCCTAATGAATCAATCATTGGTAAAGACCAAACGAAAGCAGACTATTATAAAAAGATGACCAAAGAAGGCGATCAAGGCGTCATTTTTTACACCTTCCAAGACGCTGATAAGGTGATGGGTTTCACAACGAACGGAACAACTGGGTGGAAAATCATCGGTGCCATTGGTATGGATGAATTTGAGTCAAAGGCTTCAGTTATTTTACTACCAATTTTGATTACACTTTTAATTGTCATCGTATTAGCAGTCGGTGTGTCAATCATCATTTCTAGAAAGATTTCTAAGCCGATTCGTAAATTACAACAATCTATGAAGGAAGTTGAGCAAGGAAACTTCGTAGTAGAAGTCGATACGGATCGTAAGGACGAAATTGGTCAACTATCAGCAAGCTTCCAAAACATGTTAAGTGAAATGAGAAATATGATGAAGAAAATATCTTCAACATCGATACATGTGACAGATGCTTCTCAAACTCTTGTAGCAAGTGCTGAAGAGAATACAGCTTCAGCCAACGAAGTCGCAACAACGATGGAGCAAATTGCGTCTGGTGCAAACAATCAGTCAGAGTTAATGGAGCAAAATGTCATTGCTGCGAATCTTTTATCAGACAAAATTATTAATGTTGAACAAAGAAGCGCACAAATGTTAGAGGAATCAAACCGTATGCAGGAAGCGTCCCAAAAAGGGATGGACATGATGAATGTGTTACGAAGTCAATCTGAGAGAACAGGAACGATGACAAAAGAAATGGTCCTTGCGATTAATTCTTTAAATGACCGTTCCAATAACATTAGTGAAATCGTCAATACGATCTCTGAGATTGCTAGTCAAACAAATCTCTTGGCGCTGAATGCAGCAATTGAAGCAGCCCGGGCTGGTGATCAAGGTCGAGGCTTTGCGGTAGTTGCTGATGAGGTTCGGAAGCTAGCAGAACAATCTGAGAAAGCATTAGATCAAATCTCAGGATTAATTACTGAAATGCAAGGTGAAACACAGCATACAGTCTCATTAATCAATGAAACGAGTGAGGTCATCAACTCCCAAGGGAAGTCAGTAGATGATACTGAAATGTCATTTGCTGAAATAAGAAATACAATCAAGTCAAATAGTGATGCGATCACTCATGTTGTTGAAGCGATGAAACAAATGGTCGAGCAGAAAGATGTCATCTCACACAACATTGAAAACATCACCGCAATCAGTCAGGAAACAGCAGCTGGTACGGAAGAAGTAACAGCTTCAATTGAAGAACAAACAGCCTCAATGGAACACTTGAACAAGCTTGCTGAAGAACTTGATCAATTTGCTGAAGAAATGCGTACAGAATTAAGTAAGTTTACAGTTGAAAAATAGGAACGAAAGCGGTAGGGAGTAAAGTGCTGATGAGTAAGAAGAAGGTAATTGTTTTTAATATTGGTACCCAAGAGTATTGTCTTGATATCGAAAAGGTAACGTCTATTGAGCGTATGCAAAGCGTGACTGAGCTGCCATTGTCTGAAGCATATATGAAAGGCGTTATTAATTTACGAGGGAATGTCATTCCGATTATCAGCTTGAAGGAAAAGTTTTTTCAAGTAGTTGATGAAACAGATAGCGAAACGAGAATCATAATTGTGCCGTTAGATGATGGAACAGAGGTTGGTGTGATCGTCGATCAAGCAACCGATGTATTGGATGTAGATATTGATCAAATTCAGCCTTATGATGGTAGGATTAATTCAATTCAGAAAGAATTCATTGAGGGTGTAGTGAACCTCGATGAAAGAATACTCGTTCTACTCGATATTGAAAAAGTACTAGTGGCTTAATAGATTTAAAAAGGACTGATCCTCAGTGATCGGTCCTTTTTTGATTTCGTACGGTGAACTATTTAATTACTCATCCTATTATCAATTACTTTCGTTCTGATAATAAACTTCTTCATACGGTTGAACGACGACGAAACCGTCTCCTTCGAAGCGCATTTGAATCGATTCACCACTTCCACGTCCGAAGAACGTTTTTAATGACACATCTGTTTGGAAGTCAGGAGTAAGTGAGCCAGACCAAGCAACGGTCGCGTTAGGGTCTGTCAAAACAGGTCGACCTGGTTTGACTTGAATCGTGAGTGGTTCGTAATGGGACGTAATCGCAATCATCCCTGTACCTTGGCAATGGACGTTAAATAGTCCCCCAGCCATCATCCCGGTAATTCGTCTCATCAATTTAATATCCCAATCAATTGTCGGTTCAAATGCTAAAAGGTCATTTCCATTCACATAAATCGAATCATTTTGAAGCTGTAGGATTGTAATTTTCTTACCTTGGTCTGCGAGATAAAGTTTACCCGATCCATCTGCTTTCATAAGGGAGGCGCCTTCACCAGTCAAAGCTTTCTTGAACATTTTCCCAATCCCATGCTCAAGGATGCCTTCTCGCACAAATTTGATCTGTCCGTGATAGGTGACCATTGAACCTGCCTTCGCCCATACGTTTCCATTTAAATTGACCTCAAGAATTCGTGGGGTTTCCAGCTCGAAGAACCCTTCACCTTTATCCTCTTGAGACGTTTGTCTCACAAACTCTTCAATAGAATATTTTGACATATATATCACCTTCATTTCTACGTTTGTTCATATACGTGTTTCCTTGAGATAAAGTTTCTTTTTGTTTTTGGTTAAAAAAGATCAAGGTTTAAGGTGTGGTGTTATGTCATATCTGAACATGGTGCAATCGTTTTCCTACTCTTCTTCAATCACTTCGATTTTTCCTGCTGTGCCTTGTGCGGGGTAAGACTCAGCTATGCTACCCTTAGGCCAGACTTGTACTTTCTGTCCGATTTTATATTTTTGCACATCAGACACGGTAAACCAGAAGGCATCTGGTCGAGCCGATTCTAATAACTCTCGGACACTTAACTCTGTAAGCTGCTCTTTAGTAATTTTACCTAATACGAGTATGCGAGAAGCTTCTTGATCCGCAATATAACCACTGATTGATTGCTCCCAAATCTCATCATCCATGTCATTGCTTATGTGTTCGTTTGTCTGTCCACCACACCCAGCAAGAAGAATAATCAACAAAAGCCATGCCTTATAGTACCAACCTCTCATCTAAACACAACCTCTCTTCGCAACGTTTCTTTCAATACTATAAAGGGAAACTCCGATGATAAATCGTTTATTCGTTTTTAAAGTGGATTTTCAACGAAATTCACGACACTCCTCGAAAATGAAATTCGTATTTTCTTCGTGCGATGTAAAGCTGCCGAAGCGTTCCTTGTCCAGCGGGAACAGCGAGCCAGGCGAGACCCCACAGCAAACGAAACCTCCATTTTATTTGCTATGAGCGAGGAGGCTCGCGGTTCGCCCGCGGATAGGGAGTGAATTTCGAAGAATTCAATTATTTTCATTAAACACCTACTGTTTAGACGTAAAGAACCGGCCTAAGGTTACATGATGAATTTCCAAATTTTAATATGCGAATGTAAGTTCGTTTTTCTTGTTATTTTTTACTACTCCTGTGCTATAATGTTTGATAGCGAGATTTATGGAAATGGAGGGATTCTGCCTATGAATGAAAAGTTCGAACTGGTGTCGAAGTACCAGCCTGAAGGTGACCAACCGACTGCCATTAAAGAGCTAGTAAAGGGCATTAATGAAGGTAAAAGGCATCAAACGTTGCTCGGTGCGACGGGTACAGGTAAAACGTTCACGATGTCGAATGTCATCCAGCAAGTGAACAAGCCTACGCTCGTGATGGCGCATAACAAAACCCTTGCTGGACAGTTATATAGTGAATTTAAAGAGCTCTTCCCGAACAATGCGGTAGAGTACTTTGTCAGTTACTACGATTACTATCAGCCTGAGGCGTATATCCCTCAATCAGATACTTTTATAGAAAAAGATGCGAGCATAAATGATGAGATTGATAAACTACGGCACTCGGCAACGTCAGCCCTTTTTGAACGAAGTGACGTTATTATTGTTGCCAGTGTTTCTTGTATTTACGGTTTAGGTAATCCAGAAGAATATAAAGAATTAGTTGTTTCTTTACGTGCAGGGATCGAAAAGGATCGCGACCAATTGCTACGTGATCTTGTTGACATTCAGTACGCGCGGAATGATCTTAATTTTACACGTGGTACGTTCCGTGTCCGTGGTGACGTCGTGGAGATTTTCCCAGCATCACGAGACGAACACTGCTTAAGGGTTGAATTTTTCGGTGATGAAATTGATCGGATCACAGAGGTAGATGCATTGACGGGTGAGATTCTTGGTGAACGTAAACACGTAGCAATTTTCCCGGCATCCCACTTCGTAACCCGTGAAGAGAAGATGAAGCTAGCGATTAAAAGGATTCAAGCTGAGCTAGAGGAACGTCTAAAGGAATTAAAAGACCAAGATAAACTATTGGAAGCACAAAGAATAGAACAGCGTACGCGGTATGATATCGAGATGATGGAAGAGATGGGGTTCTGTTCAGGAATTGAGAACTACTCGCGGCACTTGACTCTTCGACCTGAAGGTTCGACTCCATATACGTTGATTGATTACTTCCCTAAGGATTTCTTACTCATGGTGGATGAATCACATGTGTCCCTGCCACAGGTTCGTGGGATGTTTAACGGCGACCAAGCACGAAAGCAGGTCCTAGTCGATCACGGATTCCGATTACCTTCAGCCAAGGACAACCGTCCGCTAAGGTTTGAAGAATTTGAAGAGAAAGTTAATCAAGCGGTCTATGTATCTGCTACACCTGGTCCATATGAGCTTGAGCATACCCCTGAAATGATTGAACAGATCATTCGTCCAACGGGTCTACTTGATCCAACCATTGATGTGCGTCCGATTGAAGGACAAATCGATGACTTGATGGATGAAATTGCTGAACGAGTGAAAAAGAAAGAACGCGTACTAGTGACAACACTCACGAAGAAAATGTCTGAGGACCTGACAGACTACTTACATGAAAATGGTGTAAAAGTCCGTTACCTCCACTCGGAAATCAAAACACTTGAGCGGATTGAAATTATACGTGACTTACGTAGAGGCGTATTCGATGTCCTTGTTGGTATTAACCTACTCCGTGAAGGAATCGATATCCCTGAGGTCTCTCTCGTAGCCATTCTTGATGCGGATAAAGAAGGGTTCCTCCGTGCAGAACGCTCTCTCATTCAGACGATTGGACGGGCGGCACGTAATTCAAACGGACATGTCATCATGTATGCGGATAAAATAACAAAATCCATGCAAATTGCACTCGATGAAACGGAACGCCGCCGAAATAGACAGATTGCTTACAACAAAGAGCATGGTGTCACGCCACAAACGATTCAGAAGGCAATTCCAGAGCTGATTCGGGCGACAGTAGATACGGAGGATGGATCAGGTAAGACCAAGTCTAAACCTGTTGAGAAGATGACGAAGAAAGAGCGTGAAAAGGTCATCGAAAAGATGGAAAAGGAAATGAAGGAGGCTGCAAAAGAACTCGACTTCGAAAGAGCAGCTGAGCTTCGTGACTTAGTATTAGAGTTAAAGGCGGAAGGATGACTCTCATGGCAAATGAAAACATAACGATAAAAGGAGCGCGTGAACATAACCTGAAGGGGATCGATGTGACGATTCCCCGGAACAAGCTTGTCGTCATGACAGGTTTGTCTGGATCAGGAAAATCTTCACTCGCTTTCGATACGATTTATGCAGAAGGACAGCGCCGTTACGTAGAGTCACTCTCTGCGTATGCACGGCAATTTCTAGGTCAGATGGATAAGCCTGATGTCGATTCCATTGAAGGGCTTTCACCAGCGATTTCAATTGATCAGAAGACGACGAGTAAGAACCCTCGTTCAACAGTAGGTACCGTTACAGAGATTTATGATTATTTAAGATTGCTGTTTGCACGTATCGGAACGCCGATATGTCCGAATCATGACGTACCGATTACGTCACAAACGGTTCAACAAATGGTTGATCGAATTATGGAATATGAGGAACGGACGAAGCTCCAAATTCTTGCTCCTGTTGTATCGGGACGTAAAGGTGAACACGTCAAAGTTTTAGAAGATATTAAGAAAGAAGGATACGTTCGTGTTCGCGTTGATGGTGAGATTGTCGACGTAAGTGACGACATAAACCTTGAGAAAAATAAAAAGCACTCTATTGAAATCGTCGTCGACCGAATCGTCGTGAAAGACGGCGTCGAAACGAGACTAGCAGATTCACTAGAAACGGCTCTGAACATCGCTGATGGCAAAGTGATCGTAGACGTCATGGGTGATGAAGAACTACTGTTCAATCAACATCATGCATGTCCTTATTGTGGATTTTCGATTGGAGAGCTTGAGCCGCGTCTGTTTTCATTTAACAGTCCGTTTGGGGCATGTTCTTCATGTGATGGACTTGGAACGAAGCTCGAAGTCGATCTCGATTTGATTATTCCAGATTGGGATCGTTCATTACGTGAACATGCGATTGCACCGTGGGAACCACAAAGTTCACAATATTACCCACAGCTTTTAAAAAGTGTTTGTGATCATTATGGAATTGATATGGATGTTCCGGTAAAAGACTTGCGGAAATCAGAAATCGATAAAGTTTTATATGGTAGTGGAAAAGATAAAGTTTACTTCCGCTACGAAAATGACTTTGGTCAAGTAAGAGAAAATAAAATCTTGTTTGAAGGTGTCGTTAACAATATTAAGCGTCGTTATCATGAAACAAGCTCAGATTATATTCGTGAACAAATGGAAGGTTACATGGCGCAAAAGGCTTGTCCAACTTGTGATGGACACCGTTTGAAGCCAGAAGCTCGTGCTGTTCAGATCCGTGAACACCATGTCGGTCATATTACTCAAATGTCAGTAAAAGAAGCGCAGACTTTCTTTAACGATTTGGAATTGACGGAAAAAGAACTTCAAATTGGGCGACTCATTTTACGAGAAATTAACGATCGACTTGGCTTCTTAGTCAATGTAGGACTCGATTATCTTACGTTAAGCAGATCTGCTGGAACGTTATCAGGTGGGGAGGCACAGCGTATACGTCTTGCCACTCAAGTCGGTTCTCGACTAACAGGTGTTCTCTACATTTTAGATGAGCCGTCAATTGGTCTTCACCAGCGGGATAATGACCGGTTGATCAATACGCTTGAAGAAATGCGAAGTCTAGGTAACACGTTAATTGTCGTCGAGCATGATGAGGATACGATGCTTGCAGCGGATTACGTTATTGATATTGGTCCTGGTGCAGGGGCTCATGGGGGGCAAATCACTTCCCAAGGATCCCCGCAGGAAATTATGGATGATGAGAACTCGTTGACAGGACAGTATTTATCCGGTAAGCAATTTATTGCTCTTCCAAATGAACGCAGAAAATCTGATGGGCGTAAGCTGACGATTAAAGGTGCGACTGAGAACAACTTGAAAAATGTTAAAGTGGATATCCCTCTTGGCGTGTTTACAGGTGTGACAGGTGTATCAGGTTCAGGAAAAAGTACGTTGATTAACGAGATCCTGTACAAGTCACTGGCGTTAAAGCTTCACCGAGCGAAGGATAAACCAGGTGAACACAAAAAGATTGAAGGGCTCGATCATATCGATAAAGTCATTGATATTGATCAGTCTCCAATTGGCCGTACACCACGGTCAAACCCAGCAACTTATATCGGTGTCTTTGATGATATCCGTGACGTTTTCGCCTCAACGAATGAAGCGAAGGTAAGAGGATATAAGAAAGGTCGATTCTCCTTTAACGTAAAAGGAGGACGATGTGAAGCGTGCCGTGGAGATGGCATTATTAAAATCGAAATGCACTTCCTTCCTGATGTGTATGTTCCTTGTGAGATTTGCCACGGTAAACGTTACAACCGCGAAACGTTAGAAGTGAAGTATAAAGGGAAAAACATCGCTGACATTCTTGATATGACAGTAGAAGAAGCGGTTGAATTTTTCGCGAATATACCGAAAATCAAACGAAAAGTGCAGACGATGATGGATGTTGGACTTGGTTATATTAAGCTCGGGCAGTCCTCAACGACGATTTCTGGAGGGGAAGCACAGCGTGTCAAGCTTGCTTCACAGCTTCATAAACGGGCTACAGGAAAAACGTTGTATATACTGGACGAGCCGACAACCGGACTACATGTTCACGATATTTCAAGGCTCTTGAAAGTACTCCAGCGTCTAGTTGATAATGGCGATTCAGTGCTTGTGATCGAGCATAACCTTGACGTCATTAAAGCGGTCGACCATATCATTGACCTTGGTCCTGAAGGTGGGGATAAGGGTGGAATGATTGTTGGAACCGGAACGCCAGAACAAATTGCTGAAAACAGTGAATCATATACGGGTAAGTATTTAGCTCCAATATTAAAACGCGATCGGAAGCGGATGGATACAAAGTTAAAAGAAGCAGTTAGCAAGTAAATGTTGAAAGTCTTCTAAGAATCATACTCTTAGAAGGCTTTTTATTTTGTTTGTCGAAATATAGATAAGGATTGTCCGCTGCATGACATGTTTAATCTATACATAAACATTTATTATTGTTCCATCTTTATAAGGTTGGTTTCAAATACATTGTTGCTCTTGTATCATGCAACAATCATTTAGAACAGTCTTTTATAAAGAGGGTACATCAATTGGAGGAGAAGAAGGTGTCTTCAACGTGTAGAGTAATCTCATCACTTAGCTATATGAGTATTATCTTTGCACCTTTCCTAGTTCCGGTGCTCGTATATTGTTTCATGAATGATGATCATGAGGTAAGGGAACATGCAAGAAAAGCGATTACCTTTCATTTAATCCCGATCGTTGCATTAGCAATCTTATCGATCCTATATTTTGAGTCGGGTATGCTTTTCACAACGTTTTCTGTATTTTGTATGATCATATTTGGGGGGACCGCTATTTCAGTGGTAATCTGGAATTTAGTGAGAGGGATACATGTGTTGCTACAGAAATAAAGAAGGGGTTGTAACCATGGAAGAAAGAAAAATGATTTTAAGAATGCTTGATGAAGGGCGAATTTCATCAAGCGAGGCAATTGATCTATTAAAAGCGATTGGAGAAAACCCAGATCAAGTTATGGAAGCAGAAAAGTCATCTGCTCAAACGATTACGCCGAATCACGTATCAACTACGACTAGTACAGGTGAACAAAAGACAGAAAGTGAGCAAAAGAGTAGTCAAAAAACATCCAATCAAGATACGGGTTCAAATAGAGTTGAATCAACAATCAGTAAGTTTTCAGGCCTCATTGACCGTGTTGTTAATAAGTTGAAGGACTCAGATTTTGATTTTAACTTCGGTCAAGCAATTGAGGTTGATCATGTCTTCCAAGAAAATGATGTGTTCGTTAACAAAGTCAAAGCGCACGTGACGAACGGAGGCATCCAATTACGACCTTGGGAGGAGCAAAGTGTTAGAGTCGAGTGTAGCGCTTCCGTTTTTAGAACACAATCGGTTGACGAGGCCAAAGCGTACTTCTTGAAGAACGTTCATTTCACCCTTGAGGATGGGGAGTTACAATTAATGGCCGATGAAAATCGAATGAAAGTAAAAGCGGTTATGTATGTTCCGGCTCATCAATACAAAGAAATTCAACTTCGAACGTCCAATGGTTCGATATCTCTTGAAAAGATGCATACAAATACGATGACAGCTCGGACATCGTTTGGTGATATTGCTTTAGATCAGATTACTGGGGAGTCACTAGAGGCTTCGACATCCAATGGTAAAATAAAGCTTGAAAACAGTGCTTGGAATAAGGTGGACTTAGAAACGTTAAATGGCGCAATTCGTATGAATGGTAAATATGAACGAGTTGAAGCTGAAACGTTAAATGGTTCAATCACATTTGTATTAGATGAATCACTTCCAGGGAAAGCTTCATTTAAGACAGTTGCAGGAAAAGTAGAGCTGCTAATTCCAGATTCACTCCTCGTGAAGGCTAATTTAAAAGCGACGATTGGAAGCTTGAATTGCTACTTAGATAAAGTCAAAATGATCAACGAAAGTAAAGATGTCGTCCAAAAAAAGATGGAATTCATTGCAAACGAAGAAGCACAGAATACTTATGAGCTTGATGCGGAAACAAAAACCGGGTCAATTTCAATCGCCAAAAGATAAGGGGGTACCATTTTGAGAGGCTGGATTATTTCACTAATCGTCAATACGATTGTACTAATGGTTGTTTCAGGATTCTTCTCTGAATCGTTCTATTTATCTGGAGTAGGCGCAGCAATTATGGCAAGCCTCCTGCTATCGATTATCAATGTAATTGTTAAACCGATCTTAATCATCATGACACTACCAGTGACAGTCTTAAGTTTAGGCTTGTTCCTTTTCGTCATAAATGCAATCACACTTATGCTAACTCAATGGCTAATGGGAGATGCATTTATCATATCTGGGTTTGGAATGGCGGTATTAGCTGCAATTATCATTTCAATTCTGAACCTGTTAATCAACAACTTAATCGTCAAACCTTTGAAAAGTAAATAAAGTAAAATAGACAGGAAGAGCTGTCTAAAATCAACAAGACCACGCTGAGGGAACTTACCCGATAGCTGGTCTTGTTTTTGTTGATTATATTAAATCCACTAAATTATCTGACAATTCTCTAGCCTGCAAGCTGTATCGGTGGTATAATATTTATAATCATTATTTTGTAGGAACCATTTTAAATAGAATCGAATAAATTAGATGAAGTTTAAAGACTGCTGTCAACGTAATGTTGGCAGCTCTTGTATTTTTAAGCGGTTATTGAAGATAGTATTCATTCTCAATTACCAAAGGGGTGCTGAGTTCAATGGATGGAAAATTAGTTTACTCCGAGGAAGTTCAAGAAGATCAGAATTTCAGCATAGCATCTTCTGAAAGTCTTTTATACGATCATTGGGAATTGATTGCGGCACTCACAAGTGGTGTCTTAATTCTAATCGGATGGTTACTTTCAGCACAAAGCTTAACTTCGGCATCGGTTGTTTTATTTGCATCAGCATACCTCATTGGCGGATTTGCTAAAGCGAAGGAAGGTATAACCGAAACTATAGAAGAGAGGAAGCTTAACGTTGAACTTCTCATGGTCCTCGCAGCTATTGGTTCTGCTATTATAGGATACTGGCTTGAGGGAGCGCTTTTGATTTTCATTTTTTCGATGAGTGGAGCGTTGGAGACATACACACTGAATAAGAGTAAAAAAACGATTACTTCACTACTTAACCTAAAACCTTCAACTGCACTGAGGATCGATGGTGAACAGTTAGTGGAAGTGAAAGCAGATCTATTGTCTGTTGATGACCGGATTTTAGTCAGACCTGGTGAACAAATTCCTGCTGATGGGCTCATTGAAAAGGGGAACACAACCGTTGATCAATCAACGATTACGGGTGAGTCTATGCCTGTTCAAAAGGGTGAAGGGGATACCATATATACAGGTACTGTTAACGAAAGTGGTACCGTTACGGTCAGGGTTACACATGCGTCTAATGAAACAATGTATCAGCGAATTGTAGATCTTGTACAAACGGCTCAAAATGAAAGGTCGGAATCACAACAATTTATTGAACGGTTTGAAGGCATTTATGTCAACATCGTGTTGATGTTCGTAGGTGTGATGTTATTTTTACCTCATTATTTAATCGGCTGGAGCTGGACGGAAACGTTTTACAGAGCGATGATCCTACTCGTTGTTGCCTCACCTTGTGCCGTTATGGCATCTATTGCACCGGCAGTTTTATCAACACTTTCCAATGGTGCGCGAAAAGGTGTCCTTCTAAAGGGTGGAAACCATCTTTCCCAGCTTGCTAAAGTGGATGCGATTGCTTTTGACAAAACAGGAACTTTGACGTTCGGCAGAGCAGAAGTTACGGATTTAAGAGTCCGAGAAGATTTAGAGGATAATGAAATTCTACAAGCTGTTGCCTCAATCGAGTCGTATTCGAGTCATCCTTTGGCGGAAGCGTTTGTCCATGCCGCAAAAGAGCGATCAGTTTCAATTTCTGCACCTGATTCGATGGAAAGCATAACAGGTAATGGCGTTCGAGGGATATACAAAAGTAAGCATTGGATCGTCGGCAAGGCTTCATTCGTTGGTTCAGGTTATGAATCGTTTTATCCAGATGAAACGGCACAATTCATGGAAGAAGGTAAAACGTTAGTATACGCGCGGGATGAACAAGGAATAGCGGCTGTGTTTGCGATCAAAGACAGGATTAGAGAGGATAGTAAGCACGTCATTTCAAAACTGAAGGACCTTGGCATTACAACGATCATGCTGACGGGTGATAGTGAGGCGACAGGTCAAGCTTTGGCGAAGGAAGCAGGGATCGACAACGTGATTACAGAGTGCTTGCCGGAGGATAAAGTCGAGCAAATTAAGCGATTAAAGGATAAGTTCGGGCTTGTTGGAATGGTCGGTGATGGGATTAATGATGCGCCTGCGCTTGCTATAGCTGATATCGGTATTGCGATGGGGCGAGGCACTGATGTTGCGCTTGAAACTGCAGATGTCGTGCTCATGAATGACCAATTATCGAATCTTCCGGAGGTCGTTCGAATATCGAAAAAAATGACGAAGATCATCAAGCAGAATCTCATCTTTTCGGTCATCGTCATCTTGTCATTAATTGCTTCGAATTTTGTACAAATGATTGACCTGCCACTTGGGGTCATTGGACATGAAGGTAGTACGATTCTTGTTATACTAAATAGCTTACGGCTATTGAAAACATGAATGAATGGACCTATTCGTAGTTCGTGCGAATAGGTCTCTCTTATTTTTCAACTAGTATCATGCCTGGTGCATTCAGGTCTCGTTCTTTAAACCCTAATCTTCGATAGAATTCGGCCTTCCCTTTTGCGCTCATTAGAACGACCATCCTGATCTTGTGGTTTCTACATTTTTTTAGGATGAACTTCATTATTTTAGTTCCAATCCCTTTTCCTTGATAATCTGGAAGTACAATAACGTCTCAAATCATTGCTTGGTAAACCCCATCGGATACAACTCTTCCAAAGCCGACGAGGGCGTCATCATCATATACAGAAATGACATACCAGCTATTCGAAATGGCCTCATATAATTCCTCTTGAGATAAGCCTAATTCCCAACCCGTTGTTAAAAAAAGTTCAGCAAACGCATTCATTGCTGGCAATTTTTCTACGTAAATCAATGCTCACACCTCCCATTCAATCATTCTATAAAAACTTCGCTACGGTCGTTCGTTTGCCTTCAAGGTTTGCTTTGATAATTCGACAGTTTATGGAAAAAATATGTGTTGTAAGAGCATGATACGACAAAGCATGATAAAATATATTTTGGTACGTACGCTACATTTTGGGAGTGACCGTTTTTTATGGCGACTATACATATCAAGGATTTAATAGAGGAGTTTGATTTAGAGCTCGTATATGGTGAGGAAGGTGTTCACCGCTCAATTACTACGAGTGATATTTCAAGACCTGGACTAGAAATGGCAGGTTATTTTGCATATTATCCTGTAGAACGATTACAACTTTTAGGTAAAACTGAGCTTTCTTTCGTAGCGGGACTTGACCCTCGTATTCGAAGAGAGCGACTTCGCAAGCTTTTTAACGAAGAAACACCTGGCATCATCATTTCAAGAGGTTGGGATGTGCCAGAAGAGTTGAGTGAGGCCGCAGAAGAGATGGGTATTCCGATTCTCCGCTCTCAAATGACAACGACACGCTTAAGCAGTCGCTTGACGAACTTTCTAGAGAGTAAGCTAGCGCCGACTACGGCTGTGCACGGTGTACTTGTCGATATTTATGGGATTGGTGTTCTCATTACAGGAGCAAGTGGTGTTGGTAAAAGTGAATCCGCGCTTGAACTAGTGAAAAGGGGACATCGTCTCGTTGCAGATGATTCAGTAGAAATTCGTCAAGAGGATGAAAAAACGCTAGTTGGCAGTGCGCCTGATCTCATTAAGCATTTACTTGAAATTAGAGGGCTCGGTATTATTAATGTAATGACTCTGTTTGGAGCAGGGGCAATTCGCAATTTCAAGAAAATCGCACTTGTGATCAACCTTGAAGTTTGGGATTCGACTAAAACGTATGACCGATTAGGGTTGGACGAAGAGAAGATGACGATCATCGATTGTGAAGTGCCTCGGCTGACTGTACCTGTCAGACCTGGTAGAAACCTTGCGATTATTATAGAAGTAGCAGCGATGAATTTCCGTCTGAAGAAAATGGGCGTCAACGCTGCACAGCAATTTTCCGATAAATTGAACCATGTTATTGATACCCCAGATTATGATGACTTTTAGGAGGAGTACAAATGCTTTCACAAATACAACCTTTGGATCGGGTCGCACTTGATTTAGGTCCTTTGACCATCTATTGGTATGGCATTATTATAGGGTTTGGAGCATTACTTGGTTTGTATATTGCAGTCAGAGAATCGAAACGGTTAGGGGTCAATTCTGAAACTTTTGTCGATCTTGTCATGATTGCTGTGCCTGTTGCAATCATCTCTGCACGTATTTACTATGTCACGTTTGAATGGTCTTACTATAAAGATCACCTCGGTGAAATTATTAAGATTTGGGAAGGCGGTATCGCCATCCATGGTGCACTGATTGGATCTTTTTTAACAGCTTACGTGTTTTCAAAAGTAAAAGATTTATCGTTCTGGAAATTAGCTGATATTGCAGCACCTAGTATTATTCTCGGCCAAGCAATTGGACGATGGGGAAACTTCATGAACCAGGAAGCTCACGGAGGCGAGGTAAGTCGTTCCTTTTTGGAAGGGTTGTTTTTACCAGACTGGATCGTCGACCAAATGTTTATTAACGGTGCTTATTATCACCCGACGTTCTTGTATGAATCTCTTTGGAACATTCTTGGTTTTGCGATCTTAATTGGTCTAAGAAGAGTGAATTTAAGACGCGGAGAAATGTTCCTTACGTACGTCATTTACTATTCAATTGGGCGCTTCTTTATCGAAGGATTACGTACAGACAGCTTAATGTTAACGGAAAACCTACGAATTGCACAGGTCATTTCGATTGTCTTAATCCTGATCAGCCTTGCTATCATGCTGTATCGTCGTAAAATGGGTTATGCAGATAAAAGATATCAAGATTAGTAAGAAAGTTTAAGAAAGGGGTAGGGGAATATGAATACCATGCGAAAAGGCTTAAGCGTTGGCTTGAATACAACTTGGGAGCTTGGAAAGATTATTTTCCCGATTACCCTGCTCGTTACGATTCTAGGGCAAACCCCTGTCATGGGTTGGCTTGTCCAATTAGCGGAACCACTTATGAAGTGGATCGGTTTATCTGGCGAAGCCGCATTACCTCTTGTCATTGGGAACTTTTTGAATCTTTATGCCGGAATTGGTGCGATATTAAGTCTTGATTTGACGGTAAAAGAGGTGTTTATCCTTGCGGTTATGCTCTCTTTCTCTCACAACCTATTTATAGAATCTACGGTTGCAACGAAAGCCGGTATAAAAATGTGGATCGTGCTAGTTGTTCGATTAGGTCTTGCATTGGTTTCCGCTTTTTTAATTTCTTTCTTCTGGAAAGGCGGGGCTGAGAAAGCAGTTTATGGTTTAATCTCTCAATCTGAAGAACAAGTATCAGGATTTTGGAATATCCTCTGGCTCGGTGTTGAGAAAGGTTTCATCGGAATCGTCCAATTAGCAGCTATTGTGATCCCGCTGATGATTTTTATTCAATACATGAAGGACTTGAACTGGCTAGCTACATTCTCCCGTTGGATGTCGCCAGTTACCCGTTCGTTAGGTATGAAGTCAAACACATCGACTACATTAGCGGCTGGCCTTGTTTTCGGTCTCGCATACGGTGCCGGAGTGATGATGCAGGCTGTTAAAGAGGATGGTGTGGAGAAAAAGGATTTATATCTCGCATTCATCTTTCTCGTATCCTGTCATGCTGTCATTGAAGATACGCTCATCTTTATCCCACTCGGAATTCCGGTATGGCCCTTGTTGCTCATTCGTTTAGTCGTTGCTATCATATTGACGATGGTCGTAGCGGTCGTCTGGAACCGTATAGATGCAAAAAAAGCACATCGTCACCGAAAGGAAGCAAATTATGAAAGTTGATACAATCTTATTTGATTTAGACGGGACGTTAATTAACACGAATGAATTGATCATCGCGTCCTTTACACATACACTTGAGCATTACTGTCCACAAACCTATTCGAGAGAAGACATCATTTCGTTCATTGGACTACCCTTGATCGATAGTTTTAAAGAAGTGGATGAAAGTTCTGTAGCAGAAATGGTCAAAATGTATAAAGCGCATAATCTGGCACATCATGAACAATACGTCCATGCATTTGAAGGCGTCGTCGACACGGTAAAAGTCTTGCACGAAAAAGGTTTCAAGCTTGGCATTGTGACGACGAAAATGCGTGATGCAGTTGAACTTGGCTTAGAGATTACCGGATTAAGTGATTACTTCACGACGATCGTCACGCTAGATGATGTCGAACAAGCAAAGCCACATCCTGAACCCATTTTCAAGGCATTAGACAAGCTGCAAGCAGATGTAAATTCAGCAATCATGGTTGGAGACAGCCGGTATGATATTGAAGCTGGGAAAAATGCTGGGACAATGACAGCAGCAGTCGCATGGACAATTAAAGGACGCGAATCTTTAGAGCTACGAAATCCTGATTTCATGCTAGAAGAAATGTCGGACTTGCTCCGTGTATTAGAGGTTGAGGTGGTCGTATAATGCGGAAGACCAAGCGCTATCCAGTCGAGGGAAGCAATGCGCTTTGGCAGATTTACAAGACGGTTCCTTTTTTCAAAGTGTTTAAAAATTTCATTGTCATTCAGCTTGCTAGGTATACACCAATCATTCCGGTGAAAAACTGGTTATATCGGAAGTTTCTTAAAATGGATGTAGGTGAACAGACCGCTTTTGCGTTGATGGTGATGGTCGATATTATGTTTCCTGAGAAAATTTCTGTAGGACGTAACTCGATTATTGGCTACAACACGACGATTTTAACACATGAATATTTGATAAAAGAGTACCGGCTTGGTAATGTAGAGATTGGTGATGAAGTGATGATAGGCGCTAACAGTACGATTCTACCAGGTGTCACTATTGGTGACGGTGCGATCGTATCTGCAGGAACACTCGTTCATCGAGATGTAGAACCCGGGGCGTTCGTAGGTGGAAATCCGATGCGCATCATCTACACGAAAGAAGAAATGGACAAGCGTAAACAAATGACGAATCATGACGATATATAGGTTAATAAGGTGGGGTGTCAAATGGAACAAAAGAAGAGAATGTCAATGATCTATATGGATGGTAAGTTCCGTATCAGCGATACTTGGATGCGTCCGGCTGCTTCTAAGCCGAAGAAAGACAATGAGCAACAAGATCGTTTCTTCTTTTTATCTGCAGTATCTCGTTTAAGAGGTAGCGACTACATAAGGGATGCATATTGGAATGGTGACGAAGCTGTCATCCGTTTTGAAAATAGTGACCATGTTAGTCCAGAATTTCTTGATGATTATGATGAGTACTTTTCTTCTAAATATAAAATTGGCAGAATACTGCTTGATAACCTTGTCTATTTGTTCAAGGAGCTACCGTATATCACTCGTTTGAAGATCATGGTACCTTACCAACAGAACGAGTTAGTCGTTCATATCCACCGAAAGCAATTGGAGAAGTATTTGCAAACAGATTTCAGCTACTTTAAAAATGCACATCGTTGTCAGTACCATTTCATCGTCCAAGAACGTGATGTACGCCGATTTATTCAGAAATACGTGAACTTAGTCTATAAATAGATCCGATGTATATAATTTGAGCCTCATTCTGAGCGAGTCAGTAAGTTGATTCCTTCAGAATGGGGCTTTTTTGTGCTTGGTGAGTACTTTATTGATGTGATCTCGACATTTCATTGAGTTATTCGCTCATTTCTTGGAAAAATCCGCCCATTTCAACCGGTAATCCGCCCATTTCCGGTATTAATCCGACCATTTTAATTCCTTCTTACTACGTTACATCCCTTCTCATATAACGAAAAAAAACCACTGGGTTCCCAGTGGTTTCCGATTTCAACTTTAACTACAGCAAGTAGAATCCAACGCACATAATGAAGTAGGCTGCGAGTAAGGTCGCACCTTCGAACCAGTTCGTCTCACCGTCGTTTGCAATTGTGTTGATGAGTAGAACCGTAAGGACCATGCTGACAAGCTCCGGTAGTGTGAAAACGAGTGGCATCGGTGTCGGAAACAGTAGAGACAAAAGTACAGGGAGTGGTGCTACAAACATCGCGATCTGCAAGGTCGATCCAACGGCAATTTCCACTGCGATGTCCATTTTGTTTTTAAAGGCCATGATAATAGCCGATGCGTGCTCTGCTGCATTACCGACAATCGCGACGATAATGACGCCGATGAACACTTCGCTCCATCCAAATTGTTCACCGACTGTTTCAAATGTGTGGACGAGGGCTTCACTGACATAGGCGACTGCAGCTGTAGCCAGTGCCAAAATCGTAATCGCACGTTTCAAACTCCATTCGGCTTCTTCCTCATGAGCTTCTTCACCATTTTCATGCGTAAACCCCGCGGTGCGTAACGAGCTTAAAGAATAGCGCACTGAGATATAAGGCGATCAAAATACAAGATACCCAGATGCTTAATGTTAGCGCATCTCCTTCACTAAGGGACATTGCAAAAATTTCTGGAAAGACGAAGGCGACGACCACTCCGAACATCAATAATGCAGAATTGTGACGTGTTTCTAAATTATTGTTTAGAAGTACCAGTTTACTTTAATGTATGACAAACATTTGAAGATTAACGTTATTAAGATTTTTTAATTAGGGTAAAGATAAGCAACAGTGTAGATTAATTAACAGTTGACGGGATTTCAGAAGCGCGTTAGACTACAAATTAAGTCTTTATCTTGTTAGTTAATTAGCGAACTAAAGGATTCGGAATATTAAGAGGGACCGGAGAGTGAATGATGTGTCAAAACCGCTAGTATTTGAAAAACCAATGGGGATGCGGGACACGCTACCTCAATTATATGAATGCAAATTGAAAACGAAATCTGTGATGGAAACGACCGTGAGCCAATGGGGATATAGATTTATGCAAACACCGACGGTAGAGTACTACGATACCGTTGGAGAGGCTTCTGCTACATTAGATCAACAGCTCTTTAAGCTTCTTGATCAAGATGGGAAAACACTCGTTTTGCGACCGGACATGACGGCTCCAATCGCACGTGTTGCGGCTTCGAGCCTCAAAAACGGCGCACTTCCAATGCGACTTGCTTACGGCGCGAATGTATTCCGAGCACAACAACAAGAGGGTGGCCGTCCAGCTGAATTTGAACAGTTCGGCATTGAATTGATTGGAGACGGGACGACGAGTGCAGATGCAGAAGTGATCGCATTAATGATTGAAACGTTACAATCGGTAGGTTTGCACCAGTTCCAAGTGGCAGTCGGACACTTAGGTTATGTGGATGCGCTTTTTAAAGAGATACTAGGAACGAATGAGCGTACAGAAACGCTCAAACGTTTTTTATATGAAAAGAATTATGTTGGATACAGACAGCATGTGAAACAACTGCCGCTGTCATCCATTGATCAGAAGAGGTTGCTTGACTTTTTATTGTTAAGAGGTAGTGAAACGGGACTACAGCAGGCTGAAGAACTGATTTCATCGACGCGAGCATATGAAGCATTAGAAGAGTTGAAAGCGTTAAGTGAAGCGCTTGAAGTGTATGGTGTTAACGATTTGGTTTCACTCGATCTCACGCTTGTCAGTCACATGACGTACTATACGGGTGTCGTTTTCGAAGGTTATTCACCAAATCTCGGTTCTCCGATCAGTAATGGTGGTAGATACGATGATCTTCTTAAGAAATTTGAAATGGATGCAAAAGCGACCGGATTTGGTATCCATCTCGATTATTTAATGGAAGCACTTCAGCCTCAACAAGAGACCTCACCAACACAGTGTATTGTTTACTCAGAAAAACAGCGGAAACATGCTGTGGAGAATGCTCAACAACTCCGTGAAAAAGGTGAACGAGTCGTGTTGCAGGATATTAAAGGAATCGATTATTTAGATGGGTACACAGAACAATTTGCAAAAGTGACTTACTTTCTAGGGAAAGAGGAGGGGCGAGACGAATGACATCAACGATACTGACAATTGCTATGCCTAAGGGTCGAATCTTTGAAGAGGCCGTTCAAATGCTTAGGAATGCAGGTTATGACCTCCCACCTGAATTTGAGGATTCACGTAAATTGATTATTGATATTGAACAAGCGAATATGCGTTTCATCTTAGCAAAGCCTATGGATGTCCCAACGTATGTGGAGCATGGAGTTGCTGATGTTGGCATCGCTGGAAAAGACGTCATGCTAGAAGAAAAGCGAGACGTATATGAAGTACTTGATCTCGGTATATCTCGGTGTCATTTAGCTGTTGCAGGGCTACCGGGAATAGAACTTGATTCAGTTGCACCAAAAATAGCATCGAAATATCCAAACGTTGCTTCCAGTTATTTCAGAAGTCAAGGGAAGCAAGTTGAAATCATAAAGTTGAATGGCTCAATTGAATTAGCACCTATGATTGGTTTGGCTGATCGAATCGTAGATATTGTCTCGACAGGAAGAACACTTAAAGAAAATGGTCTCGTTGAAACGGAAAAAATTATGGATATCACATCAAGGTTTATTGTCAATCCAGTCAGTTACAGAGTGAAAGCTAAAGTCATTGATGACATGGTAGGACGATTGGAAAAAGTGATTGAAGGGAAGGAGGTCGTCCGATGAAAATTCAACAGCTGAAGGGCGCTCGCATTCGTAAGCAATTGAGTCAAGGGACTAACGAGCAGAGAGAGGCTGTCATCAGCATTCTTAATCAAGTAAAAGAACAAGGAGACACAGCACTGTTTGAGTTGACCGGAAAATTTGATGGTGCTCAATTGGACGACTTGAAAGTAACGGATGTTGAAATCGAAAAAGCTTACGCATCCCTTGATGTTGAAGTCATAGACGTCATAAGAGAAGCCGCAGCGAATATTAAAGCTTATCATAAAAAGCAGATCCAAGAATCTTGGATTACGACGAAAAAAGACGGAACGGTACTTGGACAAAAGGTGACGCCATTAGATTCGGTTGGCGTTTATGTGCCAGGTGGAACGGCGGCTTATCCGTCCTCTGTTTTGATGGGGACGATTCCAGCTAGTGTTGCAGGTGTTGAACGAATCGCCATTGCCACGCCACCGCGAGCGGATGGTTCAATCTCAGCGAGTGTACTCGTTGCAGCAAACGAAAGTGGTGTGAGTGAAATTTATAAAATCGGCGGCGCTCAAGCGGTCGGTGCTTTTACATTCGGAACTGAATCTGTAGCACCTGTCGATAAAATCGTAGGACCGGGGAACATATATGTCGCACTCGCTAAACGAGAAGTGTTTGGGATTGTTGGCATTGATATGATCGCAGGACCGAGTGAGATTATGATTTATGCAGATGAGACCGCAAAACCTGCATACTTGGCAGCTGACCTATTATCACAAGCGGAGCATGATCAAATGGCTACTTCGATACTTGTTACGACGTCCATTGAAGTTGCAGAAGAGACGTCTAAAGAAGTGATTCGTCAGCTGGAAAGCCTTCCTCGGAAGGAAATTGCTGAAGCTTCTATTATTAGTAACGGGGTTATTTATATTGCAAATACAGAAGAGGAAGCAATCAACGCCATCAATGAGGTTGCACCAGAGCATTTAGAAATCGTTGCGCACGAACCGTTTGAATTGCTTGGCCAAATCAAGCATGCAGGTGCTATTTTTCTAGGTAAAAATAGTTCAGAACCTGTCGGCGATTACTTTGCTGGACCGAACCATGTTCTGCCGACAAGCGGAACAGCACGCTTCTCGAGCCCACTTGGTGTTGATGATTTTATTAAAAAATCAAGCATCATTTCATATGGAACAGATGCGCTATATAATGATGGACGCAAAATTAGTAAACTAGCACGTTTAGAAGGCCTAGAAGCCCACGCTAGAGCAATTGATATCCGACTGGAGGAAGAATAGATCATGTCTGAACGCACATCATCGATCACTCGCAAAACGAATGAAACACAAATAGAATTGAATCTACAAATAGATGGACAAGGTCAGTCTGAAATCCATACGCCTGTTCCTTTTTTGAATCATATGCTCGACCTATGGACGCGCCATGGCCTGTTCGATTTAACTGTGAATGCAACAGGTGACACAGAAATTGACGATCACCATACGACTGAGGACATCGGTATTTGTTTAGGGCAAACGTTCCTTGATGCGCTTGGAGATAAACGTGGCATCAAGCGTTATGGCAGTGCGCTCGTTCCGATGGATGAAGCCCTCGCTCAGGTCGTTGTCGATTTGAGTAACCGGCCACATCTGGAGTGGAAAGTTGAGCTGCCTTCTGAAAGAGTCGGGAGATTCGATACAGAGCTTGTGCATGAGTTTTTATGGAAGTTTGCGTTAGAAGCGAGAATGAACCTGCACGTCATTGTTCATCATGGTTCGAATACCCATCACATCATAGAAGCGATTTTCAAAGCACTCGGACGTGCATTGGATGATGCCACGCAACTGGACCCACGAGTGACTGGCGTGCCATCAACGAAAGGAATGCTCTAAATGATTGGAATTATCGATTACGGAATGGGCAATTTGCACTCCGTACAAAATGCGCTTCGACGTCTAGGAGTGGACTACTTTTTATCGGAGAAAAAAGAAGAATTAGCTGCAGCAGATGCACTCCTTTTGCCAGGAGTTGGCGCATTTAAAGATGCCATGCACGCCCTAAAAGAAAACGGGATGGACACGTTTATCCGAGAATCTGTACAAGCTGGTAAGCCCTTACTCGGCATTTGCCTCGGTATGCAGCTCCTCTTTGAAGAAAGTGAAGAAAATGGACTGACAGATGGTTTGAATCTCTTGCCTGGTAGAGTTGTACGATTCCCCGGAATTGAATATAAAGTACCACATATGGGCTGGAACCAATTGATCGTCAAGCAGCCAGGTTCTCCTCTCCTTCAAAATTTGAGTTCAGATTACGTCTATTTCGTGCATTCTTATTTTGTAAAAACGGATGATCAGAACGTGTTGATCGCAACGTCAGATTATCATGAGGAAGTTCCTGCAATCGTTGGGAAAGATCATATCTTTGGCGCTCAATTTCACCCCGAAAAAAGCAGTACAGCAGGAGTGGAAATCTTGAAGAACTTCGCAAATTATGTCGAGAGGAGGAAGGCGGATGCGACCGTTTGAACTTTATCCTGCCATTGATATGCGTGGCGGTAAGTGTGTAAGACTTTTTCAAGGAGATTATGAACAAGAAACCGTCTATGGAGACTCCCCATTCGATATGGCAAAAATGTTTGCTGAACAAGGCGCGCGCTGGATTCATATGGTTGATCTCGATGGCGCAAAGTCTGCAGAAAAAGTGAATCATGAACATGTCCTCCGAGTGGCTACCGAACTAGATGTCCATGTACAGGTTGGCGGTGGCATACGCACAGAGGAGGATATTTCGTTTTACTTAGAAAACGGTGTGGACCGTGTGATACTTGGAAGTGTAGCCGTTAAAAACCCGGCGTTTACGAAGGATATGTTAAAGAAATATGGAGAGCGGATTGTGATTGGACTTGATGCTCGCGAAGGTTACGTGGCAACGGAAGGCTGGCTCGACAAATCTGAAGTGAAGGCGACAGACCTAGCTAAGGAGATGGCAGCGTCTGGAGCGAAACACTTTATTTTTACCGATATCGCTCGTGATGGGACACTTGAAGGTCCAAATACGGAAGCAATCGCAGAGCTTGCGAAAGTATCGGGTGCTGAAGTCATTGCATCAGGTGGCGTCAGCTCTTTGCAGGATTTAGAGATTTTATCAAATAGAATAAGCGATGGAATTGAAGGTGCAATCATCGGAAAAGCTCTCTACACTGAGCGATTCACACTTACAGATGCAATTAGGAAAGTAGGTCAATAGATGTTAACGAAACGAATTATACCTTGTTTAGATGTAAAAGATGGACGAGTCGTCAAGGGCATTCAGTTCGTCAATATCATCGACGCAGGTGACCCGGTTGAACTTGCCAAGCTTTACGATGAACAAGGTGCAGATGAGCTCGTATTCTTAGATATATCCGCCTCTAATGAAAAAAGGAATGTCATCATCGATGTTGTCAATCAGGTTGCAGCTGAACTCGCAATTCCTTTTACAGTCGGTGGCGGCATCAACTCGCTTGAAGACATCAAAAAAGTGTTGCGAGCAGGAGCGGACAAAGTGTCTCTCAATACAGCAGCAGTTAAAAATCCAGATTTAATTACACTCGGTGCGCAGTATTTCGGGTCACAATGTATCGTAGTTGCAATCGACGCTCGTTATGATGAATCGCTCGGTTCATGGAGAGTGTATACGAACGGTGGACAGCGCTCTACGGGTTGGGAAGTCATTGACTGGGCGAAGGAAGCTGTACGTCGTGGAGCAGGGGAAATTCTACTCACTAGCATGGATCGGGACGGTGAGAAATCCGGATTTCATATACAATTGACGAAAAAAGTACGCGATGCTGTTTCGGTGCCAGTCATCGCATCAGGCGGAGCAGGTTCCGCTGACCATTTTTACGAAGTGTTTACAGAAGCGGATGCGGATGCAGCATTAGCCGCGTCAATTTTTCACTATAAAGAAACATCAATTGAAGCTGTGAAAGATGAATTAAACAAGCAAGGGGTGAACGTACGATGAGGGTAAGTGATTTACGTTTCGATGAAAATGGGCTGATTCCTGCAGTTGTCCAGGATGCACAAAGTAAAGAGGTGTTGACGCTCGCTTATATGAATGAGGAGTCGTTACAACGTTCGCTCTCTTCTAAGGAAACATGGTTCTATAGCCGATCTAGACAAGAGCTTTGGCATAAGGGGGAGACTTCGGGTCATACACAGTCGATTGTTGATATTCGTTATGACTGTGATCAAGATGCACTCGTCGTACTCGTTCAACCGAAAGGTCCAGCATGTCATACAGGTACCTTTTCTTGTTTTAATGATTCCTTGTTGAATGAGAATAGGAAAGTGGAGTCTAATGATCGGTTCGCCATTCTTTCTCAGCTTGAAAAGTTGATCGCTGAACGCGAGCAGCTACGGCCAGAAGGTTCCTACACGACGTACCTTTTCAAAGAAGGCGTAGACAAGATTTTGAAAAAGGTTGGAGAAGAAGCGTCAGAGGTGATTATTGCAGCGAAAAACCGGGATCGCCAAGAGCTTTCATGGGAAACGGCTGACTTGCTCTATCATGTGCTCGTATTGCTGCAAGAACAAGCATTGCCACTTGATGAAGTCCTCTCAGTCTTAAAAGAACGACATACAGATCCGAGCGAAAAGGAGTAATCCTTTTCGTTTTTTTTTTTTTGAGAAATCGGATTGAGGTCTAGTCTGCATATAATCCGATTATCGCGCATATATCCAAATTATCGTGCATATATCTAGTTTATCGTGCATATATCTGGTTTATCGTGCATATATCCAAATTATCGTGCATATCTGATTTTTCTCGTGCATATACCGGTTATTCGACAGAACACTGAAGGAATTATGTGTTTAAATGAGGAATACATATTCAATATATGAAAGGAGTTGTATAGATTATAAAGGTGGAACGAACAAAGCCCATAAAAATGCTCCAAAATGAAGTGCTACTAAGACGTTTAGTTATGACCCATCCAAAAAGACCAGTAATTGAGGCGGATTTGTCGAAATTGAAGGCAGGATTTAAAGGTGAACAAACCTCTGACTATTATGTTAGTCTCTTACCGCAAAATATCTACCATTTACTTCCTGGACTAAGGCTGAAAGATGGAGATTTCTATTTTCAGATGGACTCAGTCATCA
This sequence comes from Pseudalkalibacillus berkeleyi, assembly GCF_021608225.1. Classification (NCBI taxonomy): domain Bacteria; kingdom Bacillati; phylum Bacillota; class Bacilli; order Caryophanales; family Fictibacillaceae; genus Pseudalkalibacillus; species Pseudalkalibacillus berkeleyi. Next base: position 2,511,912 of record NZ_JAKIJS010000001.1, on the reverse strand, counting down.
TTACCTCCAAGTTGATTTTTGTATTAGAAGTAAAAAATATAGCTGGAACGATTTACTTTGATTTAAATAATGATCAAATGATCAGAACACTAGATGAAGTGGAGGAAGGGTTCCAAAATCCATATACTCAAGTCCAACTACAGAAAAAGCATCTTAAAAATTGGCTCCATCATCATAAATTCCCCGATATCCCCATTGAAACTTTAGTCGTTATTAGTCATCCTTCTACAATTTTAAAAAATACAGACCATAAGTTACAAAACCTCACTTATGCTTCTAACCTTCCATTTGAAATAGAATCAACATATCAAAAATATTACAATAAGATTCTTACAAAGAAGGATTATCTCAAGCTAAAAAACAAGCTGAAAAGATCCAATGAACCCTTGTTTTTAGATATTCTTAAGACTTATCAAATTAATAAAGCGGATATTTTAACTGGTGTCCACTGCCCAGAATGTAATTCCATTCCGATGTTACGTATAGCACGGCACTAGGAATGCGGTTTATGTAATTTCAAATCCAAAGATGCACACATAGATTCAATAAAAGACTATTCATTACTCTTTGGCTCTATCATTACCAATCAAACTTTACGTGAATTCATAAATCTTTCTTCTCGTTCAACTGCTACTCATATCCTCACTTCCATGAACCTCCCTCATACTGGAAATAATAAAGGACGTAAATATACCCTTCCTTTTTATAGGTAACTGAACTTTTTTGGTCCAACCAATAATTGTCAAGATTCAGTGTGTTCGAGGAGTAACCGCGTGTGTTATACTTTCGAAAGAGAGTACAGAGAACGGGTGATTACATTACAATGAAATTGAATCAAAGCGCTTCTCGCAATAAAGGGAAAGTGATCCCTTTTTCACGTAGCGGGGAGTATTATTTTCAACGAGGACTTAAGGCCTATCAGAAAAAGGATTTAGTGAAGGCGAAGCATTTGTTCCAAAGGGCAGTGGATGTCGATCCGAAAGAGGCGACTTATCTTTGCCAGCTTGCAGCCACATTAGCAGAACTTGGAGATTTTATGGAGTCAAACGACCTCTTAGAGTATGTCGTAAGTGAAATTGACGCAGAAATATCCGAGTGTTATTACTTTATGGCGAATAATTACGCTCACCTCGGCATGTTTCGTGAAGCTGAGAGTGAAGCGGTTAGATATATGGAAAATGAACCAGATGGTGAATTTTACGAGGAATCAGAGGAATTGCTTGATTTGATACATAGTGAATTTGGCGAGGACCTTGAAAATCGACCGACAGAAGAACGGTTGATCGTACATCATGAAAAAGCACGAAGAAGCTTGGAAAAAGGACAGTTTGAAGAAGCTCGTGACCTTTTGAAGCAAATGGTACAAAATCATCCTGAGTTTTGGGCGGCTTATAACAATTTGGCACTTGCTCACTTTTACTTAGGAGAATATAAGGATGCCTTTTCAGTGCTTGATGATATCTTGGATGAAAATCCAGGCAATCTTCATGCGCTTTGTAATGCTGCGCTCTTTTATAAACAGCTACAACAACAAAAGGAAACGGATCAATTTGTACGAATTCTTAGGGTCATCCATCCGATTATCCCTGAGCACCGTTACAAACTAGGGAGTACTTTTGCGTTGCTTGAAGAAAATGAGCTTGCCTTCCTATGGTTACATTCCGTTAGGAAACAAGGCTATGCTTGGAATGAGACGTATTTTCATTGGTTAGCTGTCGCTTCTTTAAAAACAGGAAGAAAGAAAGCAGCTGAATGGGCTTGGGAGAAAATTCTTGATTTACAGCCAGAAAGCACAGTGGCTAAGTATTATTTAGAAAAGTTGGAAGAATACGCACTCCAACCCGACTATGCTGAATATCAATATACTATACCGGTAAAAAGTTACCTTGAATCGGGCGAACTTACAGATGGGATTCAAAAACTTAGAGGAACGATTCACAAAAATAAACTCTCGCATTTGCTTTTAATACGTAAGTCGATGGAAGAAGAGGATTCTGCCACATTAGAAGCATTTTGTGGTGAGATAGATGAATCCTTATTGATGAAAGAGCTAGCTGCCACCGTTTTGTTTGAAAATGGGTATGAACAAGTTGAAATTCAGGAAGATTCGGGAATCGTTCGTTTAGAGGAACCTCCAGTAGAGATGATCAATGGGCTGAAGATTTTGGATCTACTACTCGGAAGTGATAATGAACTTAACGCAGATACTGCATTTCTCTGGTATTTGATTATGGAAGAATCGAAGAACGAGCTTTCGATATCCCTGAACAACAACTATGCATGGTCAGCTGCAATTGATTATTTTGTTGACAAATTAGGTGACAAGAACACTTCACAGAAGCAGGTTGCGTCTCAATATGGGATCTCCGTTTCCACTTTAGGTAAGTATGTGAAAATTTTACGTAGCCTGTATGAAAAACAAAGTGAGACGTATTTCAGCGAGTGAGGTCAGTTAAGTGATTGTAATTTATCTTACAAGAATGCTTTCCCTGAGCATTTTGTTAGACGGATGCCCACTCGATTTTATACGATACTAATAAGATAACAATAATAGTTAAAACTAAGACTACTTTGTTTGTCGCACATTATGAATGATAACTTTTTAACATGGAGTTATTCTGCGTGGTTAAAAAGTTTACGTATTAAGTATAAGTGCAACTAAGGCTCAGCCTTGCCAAAGGCTTTGCTTTGCCAAGTTTTCTTTAACGTAAAGGAGTGGAGAGTATGTCTGAAGAAAAAATTTATGATGTGATTATTGCAGGCGCGGGTCCAGCTGGATTAACGGCTGCTGTATATACTTCACGTGCTAACTTAAGCACATTAATGATCGAACGTGGTATTCCAGGTGGACAAATGGCGAATACCGAAGATGTGGAGAACTATCCTGGCTATGACCATATCCTCGGTCCTGACCTTTCCAACAAAATGTTTGAGCACGCGAAAAAGTTCGGTGCTGAATACGCGTATGGCGATGTGAAGGAAATCGTTGATGGTGAAGAGTATAAAACAGTCATCGCAGGTGGCGGAAAAGAATACAAAGCCCGTTCCATTATTGTCGGAACTGGTGCTGAGTATAAAAAGCTTGGTGTACCTGGTGAGAAAGAATTGAGTGGTCGCGGTGTATCTTATTGTGCCGTATGTGACGGCGCGTTCTTTAAAGGAAAAGAACTCGTTGTTGTAGGTGGGGGAGACTCAGCAGTGGAGGAAGGTGTATACCTGACTCGCTTCGCTTCTAAAGTGACGATCGTTCATCGTCGCGATCAACTGCGCGCACAAAAGATTTTACAAGACCGTGCATTCGATAATGACAAAATTGAATTTATTTGGAACCATACCGTTAAAGAAATTAATGCTGAGAACAATAAGGTCGGTAGTGTGACACTTGTAAGCACTGAAGATGGTAAAGAACGTGAATTCAAAACGGATGGTGCATTTATTTACATCGGAATGCTTCCATTGAACCAAGCTGTTAAAGATCTAGGCATAACGAACGAAAACGGTTATGTTGAAACGAATTCAGAAATGGAAACGAAAATCCCTGGGATCTTTGCTGCAGGAGATATCCGTGAGAAAACACTACGCCAAATCGTTACAGCTACAGGTGATGGCAGTATTGCTGCACAAAGTGCCCAGCATTATGTTGAATCCTTAATGGAAAAGTTGAGCGTTAATTCTTAATCGAAAATGCTCTTAAATGCGTTAATTGGATAAAACGTAATTCTGTTTTAACCCAACTGTAACAACTGTGAAACAATTGTGGGGTACTATAAAGTTAAGAAATTGACCCCCTTTTAATAAATTTCTTATTTTGTGCACGGGACATTGGTTCCGTGCTCTTTTTTTGCGCTCTAAAATTGTTTGTTACTTCGGAAATTAACTCCCTTTCCGCGGCTTAAATAAGCGGAAGCGACCTGATTAGTCACGAAGGTCACAGGAAGTCTGAAGTGATCCAAGTGACTGGGAGCTGAGCTAGACATCACTTCCTCGGTCTTACTTGGATCGCTTTTCCAACAGGACAAGGAACGCATCGACAGCGTTACATCGCACGAAGAAAATGTGAGTTTCATCTTCGAGGAGTGGTTAGTCCACAACTAAACATTTGATAAGAACATGCCTTTTTTACATAGACTAAGTGAAATTACAGGTAAGCGTTCAAACATAGGATGTAGTATAATATGAGAAAGAGGTGAGTGAATTGCAACGTGTAGCGAATTGTGTGCTCGAGAAGGATAATCAAATCTTAGTGCTACAAAAACCTCGTCGTGGTTGGTGGGTAGCACCTGGTGGCAAAATGGAGTCTGAAGAGACGATTAAAGATGCGGTTATTCGAGAGTACCGAGAAGAAACAGGACTCTATTTGTTGAATCCGAAGTTAAAAGGTGTTTTTAATTTTATCATTAAAGAAGAGGAACAAATTGTTCAAGAGTGGATGATGTTCACCTTCTATGCGACAGATTGTGAAGGTGAAGTCCTAGATGAGTCGGAGGAAGGTAAGTTATCCTGGAAACCAAAGGATGAGGTCACTTCCTTGCCAATGGCGCCTGGTGACCATCACATTCTAGATTACATGATTAACGGTGGTGGCATGATTATCGGAACATTCACTTACACCCCAGATTTCAAGCTACTTAGTTATCGATTAGATCCATCATAAAACAAAAGAGTGTCTTGATCATACTGATGGACACGATTCATACGATACAGAAGATGACCCAAGAGGAAAGGCGGGATTCCTAATGGAACAACGGCAGCATGAATTTCAAATGGTTATAATTACAGGAATGTCTGGCGCAGGAAAAACAGTTGCGATGCAAAGTTTTGAGGACTTAGGTTATTTCTGTGTCGATAACTTACCACCTGCACTGCTTCCGAAGTTTGTTGAACTTATGGATGATTCGACTGGGAAACTGACGAAGGTCGCACTCGTTATGGACTTGAGAGGGCGAGAATTTTTTGATCAGTTATTTGCAACCATTGATGCAATGGCAGATAACGAAAAAATCAAACCACAAATTCTATTTCTAGATGCCCAAGATTCTAAACTTGTCCAACGGTACAAAGAGACGCGTCGCTCACATCCACTCGCACCAAACGGGTTACCACTTGAGGGGATTAAGAATGAGCGTGAATTGCTAGAAGAGCTGAAAGGTCGAGCGCAGAAAATCCTCGATACGACAAATATGAAACCAAAAGAGTTACGGGAAAATATCATTGAACGATACTCCATCAATGAGTCACATCCTTTTACCGTCAACATCCTTTCGTTCGGCTTCAAATACGGGATGCCGATTGATGCTGACTTAGTTTTTGATGTCCGATTTTTACCGAATCCACATTACATTGAGCATATGCGCCCGAAGACAGGTCTTGAAGAAGAGGTTTCATCATATGTCCTTAAATGGTCGGAAACGCAGAAATTCCTTGAAAAGCTGACAGGCTTACTTGATTTCATTATCCCTCATTATAAAAGAGAAGGGAAAAGCCAACTTGTTATTGCAGTTGGGTGTACCGGCGGAAAGCATCGCTCTGTTACTTTGGCTGAGCATTTAAAGGGGTACCTTGGAAAAGACTATCGCGTTAATAGCAGCCACCGCGATATCAAAAAAGACAAAAACCGGAAAATAGAAGTTGAATCGAAATCCTAAGATTGTCGTCTTTGGTGGTGGAACGGGTTTATCTGTACTGTTAAGGGGGCTTAAAAAGTTCCCTGTTGATATTACAGCAATTGTAACGGTAGCAGATGATGGAGGAAGTTCAGGGAGATTAAGAGAAGAGTTGGATATCATACCGCCAGGCGATATTCGCAACGTATTGGCTGCTCTTTCAGAGGTCGAACCTCTTGTTGAACAACTTTTCCAACACCGATTTACAAATGGTAGTGGACTGTCGGGACATTCTTTAGGTAATTTGCTGTTGGCTGCAATGTCTGATATCACTGGAAACTTCGTGACAGGAATCCGAGAATTGTCTAAGGTTCTGAATGTTCGGGGGAAAGTATTACCTGCATCAGACCACAGAGTTATACTTAATGCTCAGTTTAATGATGGATCGATCATTTCTGGGGAATCGAAAATCCCTCATACCGGAAAAAAGATTGTCCGAGTGTTTTTAACGCCAGATACAGTCAAGCCTCTAGATGAAAGTTTAAGAGCGATTCGGGACGCTGATCTGATTGTCATCGGACCAGGAAGTCTTTATACGAGTATACTACCTAGTTTACTTGTGCCAGGTATGCCCGAAGAGATCAAAAAATCATCAGCACGAAAAGTTTATTTATGTAACGTCATGACCCAACCTGGTGAAACGGACCATTTTACAGCATCTGATCATGTCAATATTCTCGTTGCTCATACAGGCCAACAGATAATTGATACAATAATTGTCAATAATGAAAATGTAGAGAAAGAATTGTTAAATAAATACGCGACTGAAGGTGGAGAACCTGTCATATATGATGAAACGAGGTTGAAATCCTTTGGGTTTGAAGTCATCAGTGATAAAATAGTGCAATATCATGATTCTCTCATACGACATGATGCAAAGCGTGTTTCAGAAATCATATTAGAACTAGTATCTCAATAAACCCCGATGCAAGATTGGGTGAGGGGGTGTAATAGTGTCGTTTGCATCCGATACGAAGAAAGAACTTACTAAGTTAGAATTGAAAAATTGTTGCTCAAAGGCCGAGCTTTCGGCGTTGATTCGAATGAACGGGTCCATTTCTCTAGCCAATCGAGAGATCATTCTCGATATACCAACTGAAAATGCGGCAATCGCAAGAAGAATTTATACCTTGATTAAACAGCTGTATGGATATCCTGCTGAGTTACTCGTGCGAAAGAAAATGAGGCTTAAGAAGAACAACGTCTATATCGTGCGTATAAAAAATGATTCAAGAGCACTCTTAAGAGAATTAGATATCATAGATGATCTCTTTTCCTTTAAACGTGATGTTTCCGAAGCGATTACGAAGAAAAGCTGTTGTAAACGATCCTACCTGAGAGGTGCATTCTTAGCTGGTGGTTCATTGAATCATCCTGAGTCCGCCTATCATCTAGAAATCTTTTCGATGTATGAAGAACATTCACAATCACTTCTTTCATTAATTAATTCTTTCGGGCTAAATGCTAAAATGTTAGAACGAAAGAAAGGATTCGTCATCTACATGAAAGAAGGAGAAAAGATCTCAGAATTTTTAACTTTAATTGGTGCGCATAATGCCCTTTTACAATTCGAAGATGTGCGTATTATGAAGGATATGAGAAATTCGGTTAATCGACTTGTGAACTGTGAGACCGCCAATTTAAATAAAACGGTTGGCGCATCTATGAGACAAGTTGAAAACATTAAGCTGATTGATAGAGAGATGGGACTAGAAACGTTACCTGATAAACTAAGGGAAATTGCTGAGCTGCGGGTGAAGTATCAAGATGTTACCTTGCAGGAACTTGGTGATCTTGTTTCGACGGGACCGATCAGTAAATCTGGAATCAATCACCGACTACGGAAGCTTGATGAATTAGCGAATAAAATACGCCTGGGTCAATCATAACCACAGGCGTATTTCTTTCCTAGCAGAAGAGAACGCTTACATTTACCAGCAATAATATCTTTACATGAATAAGCAGTCTACGAAATATATATTGAATATAGAAAAGCACAAGGAGGAATGATCCATTGTTGGAAAAGGAATTGAAAGTTGAACTGAAATCCGGATTGCAAGCTAGACCTGCAGCATTATTTGTTCAAGAAGCGAATCGGTTCAATTCGGACGTTTTCTTAGAGAAAGATGGTAAGAAGGTAAACGCAAAAAGTATAATGGGAATTATGAGTCTTGCGATTGCCTCTGGGGCAACCGTTACGATTATGACAGATGGTAAAGATGAAGAAGAAGCGCTTCAAGCACTAGAAAGCTTCGTTGCAAGAGCAGAATAATACATAAGTACTGTCCGAATGATGGATGGTACTTTTTACTTCTTTTTACAAAGGCCAAAGATGACGATTTAGTAGGATACGCCTTTTAATTTCGGGTGGTACAATATGTAAAAGCAAACGATTGAGGTGATTTTACAGTGTACCAAGCTTCTAACAGGAGAGATTTTGATCGAGTCGCATTTGCAAAGCCCATTCAAACATCGATTAAACTCTTGACGCCTTATGATGATGTCCGATCGACTGATCCTGAGGAAATTGTTGTACTCGATATGAGTGCAGGGGGACTCCGTTTTGTGAGTAAAGCAGAATTCAAAGTCCACTACCTTGCCATCTATAAGATTGATGTTGTGATATCGGATAAAGAAGTAACTCTTTATGGAAAAATAATTCGAAAGAAAAAGCTCCCTCAAGAATTCTTTGAATATGGCTTCAAGTTCAACTATGACGTTAAAGATCAGAAGAAGTTTCGAATTACATACGAATGAACAAATCATCAGTCAGGCTGGTGATTTTTTTATTTTAAAACACTTACTTATTGTAAGTTTAGTGAAATATGATATAGTAAAGTTATAACTATAAAAAAGTAAGTGCTCAGGGGAGGTACATGATGACCTATCATCGATTGTCGAATCCATATGTAGATCGAATTCATCTAATTGTTTCTAATTTAAAGCATTCACTCTCATTTTATAAAAATATTTTAGGCTTTAAAGAATTGGAGAAGAACGGAAATATCGTCGTATTAACGGCAGATGGAAAACATCCGCTTGTAACCTTGGAGGAAGTGGATACCGCTCAACCTAAACAACGTAACCGCACAGGATTGTTCCATTTTGCTATCTTATTACCAACTCGAAAAGATCTAGGGAACTTTATTAATCATGTGAAAACTGTCAACCATCCTATTCAAGGTGGTTCAGATCATTTGTTTAGTGAAGCGCTCTATTTGGCTGACCCAGATGGTCATGGCATAGAAGTGTATCGAGATTTACCATCTGAACAATGGACTTGGCAGAATGGAGAATTGCCACTTGCAAGTGATCCAATTGACATAGAAGGGGTACTAGAAGAGGCAGATGGTCAATGGGATGGCCTGCCTTCAGAAACAGTTTTGGGACACATCCATTTACATGTACACGACTTAGAAGCAGCCAAGGACTTTTACGTTAATGGGCTAGGGTTTGACATTACGATTCCGATAAGACAACAAGCTTTGTTCGTTTCTACTGGAGGATATCACCACCACATTGGTTTGAACACATGGAATGGAAAAGGTATTGCCCCACCAGACGAAAGCAGTATGAGAATGAAATCATATTCCATTACATATGCCACCGAACAAGAAAGGGATCACGTAATTAGTCAGTTGAATGAATTAGGTTATGATGTGGTTATTTCGAATGATCGAGTGTTGACAAAGGATCCGTCAGGAAACAGCATTCAACTTTCGACTCATAATGGCAGTTAAAAGAATAAAGAAGGCTATATCTCAAGTGTGTTCTGAACAGTATTTGAGATATAGCCCTTTTATTATTTTTTAATAAATGGGTTGACGTTTTGAAAATTAGTGTGTATATTAACTTTAACACTTAAAAGCGTCTAAGCGTTTAAGTATAAATAAAAAAATAAATATAAAAGTCTTTGCAAAAGCAGTAGCACTACGATGAGCAGCAAATAGAGACTGGACGGTAGGTGAAAGTTCAGGCAGTCGTCATTGCGAATTACATTGCAGTATTTTATAGACTTTCTCATTTGAGTGGATGAACAAAATATTGTTCATCAATCAGGGTGGTACCGCGGAAACTTTTCGTCCCTAGTTGGATGGAAGGTTTTTTATTTTATTAGCTCTGTTAAAGACTGTTGTTGATTTTGAACAGCTTCAGGTGGACGCTTTCCGCGGGCAACGCTTCAGTCTCCTCACTTCCACAGGATGTGGTGACTTCAACGTTCACCACAGGACGTGGTGGTAATTAGTTGAAGTTCCTTAGTTCCCTCGCTCTGCGGGGTCTTCAGTCTGTTGCTTTTCCCGCAGGAGTCGCCGCCTTATGCTTCTATTTCTTTAAACATCAACAATGAAAGCTAACAAAGCCTATCTTTTAAGATTTTACTATATAAAAAGGAGAATGAATCATGAAACAAAGACCATTACCGGCACATTTAAGGAAATATGTTGTAGAGCAGCATCATGAACAGTATTCACCGATCGACCATTCTGTTTGGCGTTACGTGATGAGACAAAACCATAACTTCTTAAAAGATGTAGCTCATGAAGCTTATACGGATGGTCTCGTTTCATCAGGAATCAAAATCGATTCCATACCGAAAGTGGACGACATGAATGAAAGTCTCAAGCCTTTTGGATGGGGAGCCGTTACAATAGATGGTTTCATCCCTGCAGTCATGTTTTTCGATTTCCAAGCGCATGGTTACTTACCGATTGCGACAGATATCCGAAAGCTGGAGAACATTGATTACACACCTGCACCTGATATCATTCATGAAGCTGCTGGTCATGCGCCGATTTTATGTGATTCGACATACGCAGAATTCGTCAAGAAATTTGGAGAAATTGGCTCAAAGGCACTTGCTACTAAAGAAGAGCACGAACTTTTTGATGCAATCCGTACGCTATCTGCGCTTCTTGAAGATGGATCTGTTCCAGAGCAAGATATCGAAGCGGCGCGTGCAAATTTTAAAGAGAAACAAGAAGCGGTTACTGAAATATCAGAGGCGGAACAAATCTCTAGGTTATACTGGTGGACAGTGGAATTCGGCATGATCGGAAGTGTCGAGAAACCTGTTTTATACGGAGCAGGTCTACTATCTTCAATTGGGGAAAGTGTGTCGAGCCTTTCAGAAGAGGTTACAAAGCTTCCGTTTGAGTTGGACACCGTCATCAATACTGGGTTTGATATTACGACGCAACAGCCTCAATTATTTGTTTGTAAAAACTTTGATCAACTATTAGATGCTGTTGAACAATTTTCAGAAACGATGGCATTCAAGGTCGGTGGAACGGAGAGCTTGGAGAAAGCAGTTCGATCTGCAAACACTTCGACATCTGTTTTCAGTTCAGGACTCCAAGTAACAGGGACAGTATCAGAGTTAATCAAGGACGATGATGGGGAAGCAATCTTTATGAAAACTTCAGGTCCGACAGCATTGTCAGTTGATGATGAGGTCATTGATGGGCATGGTAAAAATGTTCACACAGAAGGATTCAGCTCGCCAATTGGAGACGTAGTTACCTCTGAAAAAGCACTTGAAGATTGGACGGAAGCTGAGTTTTCTGAGCAAGGCATCCAAGTGGATGAAGCATTCACGTTAGAATTTCAATCAGGTGTGATGGTGGAAGGCATCCTCGATCATGTTGTTCGAAAAAATGATAAAGTCATACTGATAGGCATTAAGAACGCGCAAGTCTCTCATAATGGATCCGTTTTATTCGAAAGCGGGGAGGGCGTGTTCGATATGGCTGTTGGAACAGAGATTACGTCAGTATTTGCTGGCGCTGCTGATAGTGAGCATTTCTTTGGTGGAGATGTGAACGAAGAGGTTGCTCATGTTGAGGAAAGAGAACTTACACCATTAGAGCAGTTATACGGAAAAATTCGTAAAATACGAGAGGAAGAGCAGACACCTCAGGAAATCATCGCAACGATTAATCATGTCGTGCAAGAATTAGAAAGCTTTCCGGAGGATTGGCTACTACGCCTGGAAATCGTTGAGATTCTAACACAAAAACCTTTATTGCCAACGACGAAGCATAAATTGATGAGTGACTTGGAACAAATGAAACACCAGCCGAAATTGAAAAAGTGGATTGATAACGGACTACATTTGATCAAAGTCCGTAAATCAGCTTAACACCACAAATCGAGAAAGAACCAGAGTGGGCACGTCGTCACTCTGGTTCTTTCTCGTCTACTCAACTTTAAGGGGTATCTCTATAATATTAATTTCCGATCCGTCTTTTGCACTTTCAACGAACACTTTAAGCACTAATTGGTCAGACACACTTTCAGGAACCGAGATGGTTTTTTCAAAATCTCCCCAAGCTGGTGCACCTTCAGATGCCATAAGGAAATCAGATTCAATAACGTTCTCTCCATCCTTCAATTCATACTGAAAACTTGCTTCAAAAACGCGTGCTTTCCCTTTGAAGAGAAATTCTCTACTAACCATTTCGTTTGGTCGAGGACTTTCAATTTTAAAAGCATCGTTTTCTGCTGGTGCTTCTGGAGTTGGATCTTTCTTTTGATCGTCTCCATTTTGCTGATCTTCAGTAACGGGTGTCTCAATATCTTGATTAGAATACATTTGATACGCGCCCAAACCAAGCATCACGACCAATACCATCACTAAGATTCGCTTCACTCATAACCCCTCCTTACAACAGTTTATGTTGTTCAGCAGAGATTAAAGCCGCTTCGTTTTGATAAAAAAAGGATCGACCTTTAATCGGTCGATCCTTTTGGAGTTGCGTTATTTTGTTACTGGCTGTTGTAGAACATCGTCAATTAAGCCATATTCTTTTGCACGTTCTGCGCTCATGAAGTTATCACGGTCTGTGTCGCGTTCAACAACTTCAACTGGCTGTCCAGATCGATCTGCGATGATTTGGTTGATCTTTTCTCGCATTTCAATAATACGACGCGCGTGAATTTCAATGTCAGCAGCTTGCCCTTGTGTTCCACCAAGTGGTTGGTGAATCATGACTTCACTGTTTGGAAGAGCGTAACGTTTACCAGGCTCACCTGCTGTAAGTAAGAAGGCACCCATTGATGCTGCCATACCGATACAGATTGTGCTGACTTTCGGTTTGATGAATTGCATCGTATCAAAAATCGCCATACCTGCAGTAATCGATCCACCCGGGCTGTTAATGTAAAGAGAAATATCCTTTTCAGGATCCTCTGCAGCTAAGAATAATAACTGTGCAACAATTGAATTTGCTACGTTATCATCAATCGCGCTTCCGAGCATGATGATACGGTCTTTTAGAAGGCGGGAATAGATGTCATAAGCACGTTCTCCGCGGTTCGTTTGTTCAATAACTGTTGGGATTAAGTTCATTTCAGAAATCCTCCTCTTTCCATAAGTATGTTTATGGTTTAATTTCATCTTACTCAAAAGGTCAATATAGGTCAAACCTTTCGGCTCCTACAACACTGAAAATCGTTCGACGTTTTTTTTAATGCTCGAATGTTCAAGGACCTAAAGCTTTATGTAAGATAGCTATGTATACATCATACCATTTTTCCCGTTCCGAGCCGATTTAAACGTCCTATCTCTAGAAATATGTGGCTTTCTGTCCGCGGTAGCAGCTCAATCTGGAAATGGCGGACAGAAAAGGGGTGTTACTATCCGTGGTAGCAGCTCGATCTGGAAATGGCGGACAGAAAAGGGGTGTTACTGTCCGCGGTAGCAGCTCAATATGGAAATGGCGGACAGAAAAGGGGTGTTACTGTCCGCGGTAGCAGCTCGATCTGGAAATGGCGGACAGAAAAGGGGTGTTACTATCCGCGGTAGCAGCTCGATTTGGATATGGCGGACAGAAAAATGGCCCAGAGTTGTTCACTCTGAGCCTCTTGCTAGTACCGAAATCAGCGTTTCCTCTTTTTCAGGGTACGACCGAAAGATTTTGTTTCATTTATTTAGGATTCTTCTGTTTCTTCTTCATCTGTGTTGTTGTTTTCTGTGATTGTAGTTGTGTCTACATCAAAACCGAGAAAGTCTTTAAGGGCTTGTGAGTTTTTCTCAAAATCAAGCTGCAAAATTGAGCCAGCAGAATTTGAAGTCTCTTCGAATCCACCTTCAACAGGGATTTTCATCGTTTCAATATCACCTTTGTTAAGAATCACATCTTTTGCTAATCCAATTGCAGTAAATGATTTCATATTCGTATCAATATAAGGTTGGATGGTGCCAATCACTTTAGGTAATTTGCTTATACCATAAAGACTAGTGAATTCATCCTTCACTTTTGAAACCACTTTCTGCTGGCGTTCAACACGTGCATAGTCACCTCTTGCGTCATGTCGAAAACGTGCATAACCCAATAATTCTTTTCCGTTTAACCTCTGTACTCCAGGTTGTAGAGTGACACCGATGTTTGTTGACATTCTTTTTTCAACATCCATTTCGATCCCGTCTGGTGCAATGGTATCAACAATTTGTTCAAATCCTTTAAAGTCGACCAGCGCATAATAATGAATATCGATATCAAAATTTTCTTTGATTGTTTGTCGCAATAATTCAGGTCCTCCGTGGAAGAAGGCAGCATTGATTTTATTGTTTTTATAACCTGGAATCTCGACATATGAATCACGCATAATAGAGACAAGCTTAGCTTTATTCTCGTCTGTATCGTATTGAGCAATCATAATTGTATCTGTTCTCGAGCTTTCATCTTCTTCTCGAGCATCGACACCTAACAACAATACATTATACTTTCCTTTAACTTCAGGGGCGTTGAATTCATAGTTGTTGTCCATTTCCTTTGAAGGATCTGCTTGTTGTAATCCTAAGTAATATTGAATGGCCGCGTATCCAGCAACAGCTATAAATAAAATCACTAAAAATAAGAGAGTTTTCTTTAGAAAACCGCCTTTTTTCTTTTGCTTTTTCCGATCTATACGTGAAGGCATTACTCTTTCACCACCATAAACGATAAAATGACATACTAGCACTAAATTATATCATATCTTGTAAAGATTTGTATGAACTTGGGAGAAAATTTTTCATTAATAATTTACCTTTGTAGTATCCCCTGAGTACAGATCAGATAGTGATATTGCTTACTTTTGAAAGCAATTGATCATTGGTACTGCTTCAATAAATTACAATATTTTTGTGATCCGATTTCAATATGGAATCGTTTGCTAATTAAAGATATGTAATATACCTTTAATATAACATTAATCGACAAAAATGGAGGGGACTATTTTTATGTTTAATAAAAGGACACCACTGTATTTCCTGTCACTTCTCTTATTAGCAATTCTTGTAGCTTGTGGATCAGAAGACAGCCCAGAGACGAAGAATAACGAGGAACCAGAATCGACAGAAGAACAGCAAAGTGATGGAGATGATCAGTCAGATAGCAAGTCGAACGATCAAGATGCAACGATGGATAAAAACACGATCGAAATCGTTGCGACTGAAATGAAGTTTGAACCGTCAACAATTACTTTGAAAAAAGGTCAAGAATATGAGTTTGTATTGAAAAATGAGGGACAAGTGTTTCACGATTTTGTGGAAAAAGAACTAGATGTTGAGATGACATTTATGAGTGACATGCCAGACCACCCGGATAAAACTTCTATGCTGGATCGATTGCTAGGCACGAAAAAAGCTTACGCACACGGAGATCAAATGGATATGAAGACACTTCATATGAATGCAGAACCTGGTCAGACTGTCAGCATTAAGTTTATTCCTAAAGAAACTGGAACTTTTGAATTTTATTGTAGCGTTGCCGGACATAAAGAAGCTGGAATGAAAGGTACCATAACGGTAGAAGAATAAATGGAGCGAACAAAGAGTGTCCGAACTGGGCACTCTTTTTCTTACTATTTTGATTCGTTTTATTTTTCATATGTAAATATTACATAGTGATAAAGCGCATTCATATTTGATATGATGGGAGTAGGGAGGTATTGTTATGGAACTTGGTTTATTTCAAACACAATCGTTGAAACTTGTCATGACAAATGAGTTGCGACAAGCGATCACGATTTTACAATACCCAACACTTGAGCTATCTAACTTTTTACAACAGCAAGCTACGGAAAATCCGATCATAGAGTTGATTGAGAAGCCATTACCTACTACCAAAATGAGTGACCGTGCTGAAGGTTCAGACACATGGTACTACGGTGAAGATGACACTCATCCGATCAATTATGTGAAAGCTGAAGAACCATCACTGCAAGACCATCTTATTGAACAATTAGCTTGGCTGGACATTTGCGATCAAGAAAAAGCCGTTTCCGAATATTTGATTTACTGTTTAGATGAGAACGGCTATTTAGATTGTAGTTTGGATCAACTGCAAATTGAACTTGGAGTTTCTGAAAGTCTCGTCATAAAAGCACTAGAAAATGTGCAGCAGCTTGAGCCGATTGGAGTAGGTGCAAGATCTCTTGCTGAATGTCTTAAAATACAGTACAACGCTCTTAATGAAAACTCGATACACGTTCAGGCAATCCTGGAAGATCATCTCCAAGAGCTAGCCGATCGAAAATATAATGAATTATCGAAAAAACTACAAATATCCTTAGAAGAATTGAAGCAGGCTGAAGATACAATTCGTTCTTTGAATCCTAGGCCGTGTTCGGAGTACAACCATAGCCGGAGTGAATGGGTCCAGCCTGAATTTTTCATAGAAAAGAATAATGCTGGGGAATATAAATTACGGATGAATGAAGAGTTAGTGCCTGAAGTCACTTTGAATGATCGTTACTTCCGAATGTTAGAACGTCATTCAGATGCTAAAGCTTATTTAGAGCGACAACTACAAAAATATGAGTGGTTAAAACGAAGCCTAGAACAGAGACGCCAAACGCTTGAGCGTCTCGGTGATTATTTAGTTGATAAGCAACATGATTTCTTCGAGCAAGGTTATGAAGCTTTGAAGCCGATGACCTTGAAAGAAGTAGCAGAAGCGATTGAGGTGCACGAATCGACGATCAGTCGAGCTGTGAAAAATAAAACAATTCAAACACCGAGAGGAACGATTACACTAAAATCATTGTTCACCTCGAAGATCGACAATGGACATCATTCAGAAGATACATCCTCCGCTCAGGTCAAGATAAAAATTAAGCGAATGATTGAAGAAGAGAGAAAGCAAAAACCACTCTCTGACCAAAAAATTGCAGACAATTTAAAGAGTGATGGAATTGCAATATCGAGGAGAACGGTCGCAAAATACCGAGAGGAACTACGAATTCCTTCCTCTTCGAAAAGAAAATCACTTGTCGTATAATAAAGATGGGACAGATAACCATGTTCCATCTTTTCATTTACATAAAAGGAGTTCGATTAGATGCTAACTGTCCATTTTTATACGAAAAAACAGTGTCCATTATGTGATTATGCGCTCATTATCCTTGAGGATCTTCAAGAGGAGCTTGGTTTTCATATTGAAGAAAGAGATATTTATGAAAAGGATGAATGGCTCGAAGCTTATGGACTAATGATTCCTGTTGTCCAAGTGGAAGGTAAAGACATACAATATGGTAAATTAGATCGAATTTCACTTAGAAAACGCTTACTTACATTTTTTTAGTGTTATGAGTTGAACATCTACAGAAGACTTGCTATTATACTACTTGAAAGGTCGTTATATTTTTTTACACAGATTGGGACATAATATGACTAACCGGGACAAAATTAGTCCTACACTCTCAAAAAGGGGAGTTGCGATGGAACCGATCATTGAGTTACAAAGAAAATTATTGCCAGATTTAGTGGATGTCATGCAAAACCGTTATCGAATCCTTCAAAATGTGAGATTCCTACAACCGATTGGAAGGCGCAGTCTAGCGACGAACCTTCAACAAACGGAACGGGTGCTTAGAGCCGAAGTAGAATTCTTAAACAAACAAGGGCTATTGAATATTTCAACATCAGGTATGACTTTAACTGATGAAGGTAATGATATTCTCTTAGAACTTGAAAATGTAATGAAAGAAGTTTCGGGTCTTCATGTTTTAGAAGAGCGATTACGGGAAAAATTAAAGTTGGCAGAAGTGATTATCGTTCCTGGTGATAGTGATCGAGATCAATGGGTGAAAACAGAAATGGGAAAAGCAGCGGTCAATCGGCTTTTACCATTGTTGAAATCTGAGAGAACGATCGCAGTTACAGGTGGAACGACACTAGCGGCAGTGGCTGAAATGATGAAGCCATTACCGAATAGAAAAAGACCTTTAATTGTCCCAGCTCGAGGCGGACTAGGTGAGCATGTCGAGAATCAAGCAAATACAATTTGTTCAACAATGGCTCAGAAAGCGAATGGAGAGTATCGCTTATTGCATGTCCCCGATCAATTAAGCAAAGAATCTTATCAGTCCCTAATTGAAGAGCCAGGTGTAAAAGATGTTCTTGAACAAATTCGTTCAGCAGGAATCGTCATTCACGGTATAGGTGAAGCTACAACGATGGCAGAACGAAGAAATTCATCATCGATCGTTTTTCAAGAAATTGAGAAACAAAATGCTGTTGCTGAGGCATTTGGCTATTATTTCGACCAAGATGGAACCATTGTACACAAGCTGAAAACAGTAGGCTTACAGCTTGATGACCTGACAGACGACAAAACGATTTTTGCCGTAGCAGGCGGAAGCAGTAAAGCAAATGCAATCGCAGCATATATGAAACGTGGACCTCGCCAGATCTTAATTACGGATGAGGGCGCAGCAAACGAGTTATTATAGGAACGATTGCTATCCGGTGATCGTTACCTCTTAAAATAGATTCAAAAATACTTAAGGTATATATTCCAAGGAGGAGTTATTAATATGGCTACAAAAATCGGAATTAACGGATTTGGACGTATCGGACGTAATGTATTTCGTTCAGCTTTAAACAATAAGGACGTTGAAGTGGTTGCAGTAAACGACTTGACGGATGCAAACATGCTTGCACACCTACTTCAATATGACACAGTTCACGGTAAGCTTGATGCGAAAGTAGAAGTAAACGGTGAAAACCTTGTAGTTGATGGTAAAGAAATTAAAGTACTTTCTGAACGTGACCCAGCCCAACTAGGATGGGGAGATCTTGGTGTTGAAATCGTAGTTGAATCAACTGGTCGCTTCACACAACGCGACGATGCAGCAAAACACATTGAAGCAGGTGCGAAGAAAGTTGTCATTTCTGCTCCAGCGAAGGATGAAGACATCACAGTTGTTCTTGGTGTAAACGAAGAAAAATACGATGCAGCTAGCCACAATGTAATCTCAAATGCATCTTGTACGACAAACTGTCTTGCACCACTTGCAAAAGTTTTGCATGACAAATTCGGATTGAAGCGTGGAATGATGACAACAGTTCACTCATACACGAATGACCAACAAATCCTTGACCTTCCGCATAAAGACTACCGTCGAGCACGTGCAGCTGGAGAGAACATCATCCCGACAACAACTGGTGCTGCAAAAGCGGTATCCCTTGTCCTTCCTGAGCTTGAAGGCAAGTTGAACGGAATGGCAATGCGTGTTCCAACACCGAACGTATCTCTAGTTGACCTTGTAGCAGAGCTCGATACAGATGTAACGGTTGAAGAAGTGAACGCAGCATTTAAAGAAGCTTCTGAAACAAACTTGAAAGGTGTGCTTGGATATAGTGAAGAGCCACTTGTATCAACTGACTACAACGGAAACCCTGATTCTTCCACAGTAGATGCACAATCTACAATGGTTATGGAAGGAAACATGGTCAAAGCAATTTCATGGTACGACAACGAAAGCGGATATTCTCACCGTGTTGTTGATTTGGTTGCTTTCATCGCATCTAAAGGATTGTAAAAGTGACAGAATTATTAACGTCGAATTTCATCGTTACTCGGTTTTACCGGTCCTCATGTATTAAAAGCATACACTCCGGTCCTCAAAACCATCGTGCCTTGAACTTCTCGTTTCTAATTCGTCACTAAAAAGATAAGGTTGTTTTTCTATCGAAAAACTGTACCTGAATCATAAGTTTATATAGAATGTGGGGGAGGGGTAATTTTTACTCCTCTTTTCACGTGTACTTAGCCGATTTTAAGTAATTGCTCTGATTAAACAGGGCGATGAATGTTCGTTGGATGATTTATCGTGCAAACTTACACATTTATCGTGCAAAACCCCGATTTTATCGTGCAAAGATGGCTTTTTATCGGACAAAACTTTAATTTTATCGAACATTTGAATGAATTCAGTTATTTAAGGAGGCTTTCCGAATGCAAAAACAATCGATCCGAGATATTGATGTGAATGGGAAAAAAGTGTTCTGTCGTGTAGACTTCAATGTACCGATGAAAAATGGTGAAGTGACAGATGACACGAGGATTCGAGCTGCTCTACCAACGATTCAACACCTCGTAGAACAAGGTGCAAAGGTTATTCTTGCGAGTCACTTAGGACGTCCGAAGGGTGAAGTAGTCGAGGAATTACGACTCGATCCAGTTGCGAAACGATTAAGTGATCTACTGAACCGCACTGTTACGAAAACAGATGAAGTTTATGGTGAGGAAGTTGAGAAAGCAATCTCTACCCTTGATCTTGGCGGCGTTCTATTAATCGAAAATGTCCGTTTCGAAGCGGGAGAAGAGAAGAATGACGCGGAACTTGCAAAAGCATTCGCTAACCTCGCAGACTTTTATGTGAACGATGCGTTTGGAGCAGCACACCGTGCACATGCTTCAACAGAAGGTATCGCGCATCATCTACCTGGCGTGGCTGGATTTTTAATGGAGAAAGAGCTTGAGGTTCTTGGAAAAGCATTAGCTGAGCCAGAACGCCCATTTACTGCAATTATTGGTGGCGCAAAAGTAAAAGACAAAATCGGTGTCATTGACAATCTATTAGATAAAGTCGATAACTTGATCATCGGTGGCGGTTTAGCTTACACATTTGTGAAAGCTTTAGGGCATGATATCGGAAAGTCACTATTAGAAGAAGACAAAATAGATCTCGCGAAAACATTTATGGAAAAAGCAGAACAAAAAGGCGTGAAGTTCTACCTACCTAAGGATGCAATTGTTGCGGATGACTTCTCCGGAGATGCGAATACGAAAGTCGTCTCTATTGATGAAATCCCATCTGATTGGGAAGCGCTTGATATAGGTCCAGAAACCCGAGATGAGTACAGAACAGTGATTGAAGGTTCGAAGCTTGTAATATGGAATGGACCGATGGGTGTATTCGAAATTCCGGCATTTGCAAATGGTACGAAAGGTGTAGCAAATGCACTTGCTGACGCAAAAGATACGTACAGTGTAATTGGTGGTGGAGATTCTGCAGCAGCAGTTGAGAAATTCGGACTAGCTGATCAGATGAGCCACATCTCTACAGGTGGCGGTGCTTCTCTTGAGTTTATGGAAGGGAAAGTACTACCTGGAGTGGCAGCACTAAACGACAAATAATAATCTGCGAATTTCGTTGTTACTTGGTTTTACCGGTCCTCCGACGTACAGGATGTACTAGGGCCGGCGTTGTCACAGGACGTGGCGTTTTTAGCCGGTTTCATATCCTGAACTATCCGGTCCTCAAAACCTGCGTGCCTAGAACTTCTTGATTCTAATTTGTCTTTAAAGAATATTTAATAGTTGAAGAAAGGTGGTCCTTAAAGATGCGTAAACCGATTATCGCAGGAAACTGGAAGATGCATAAGACATTAGAGGAGTCGAAAAGCTTTGTTAAGGAGATCAGTCAATTGATCCCAGATCAAGAAAAAATCGATTCAGTTATTTGTGCGCCTGCATTATTTCTAAATGCGCTTGTGAACGAAACGACAGATTCCAAACTTCATATTGGTGCTCAAAACATGCATCATGAGGAATCAGGAGCTTTTACAGGTGAAATTAGTCCTCTTGCTCTTAACGACATGAACGTTGAATATGTGATACTAGGTCATTCTGAGCGCAGAGAAATGTTTGGTGAAACGAATGAATCCGTTAATAAGAAAGTACATGCAGCCTTTAAGTACAATTTAGTGCCTATCGTATGCGTAGGCGAGTCACTGGAGCAACGCGAAAGTGAAGAAACCAAACCTCATGTCAAAAAACAAGTTGAGCTTGCACTAAGTGGCTTGTCTGAAGATCAAGTTCGCGAAGTTGTGATTGCTTACGAACCAATTTGGGCAATCGGAACTGGAAAATCAGCTACTTCTGAAGATGCAAATGAAGTTTGTGCATATATTCGTAATGTTGTAGAAGAAAAGTATTCGAAGGAAGTTGCAGACAACGTCCGAATCCAATATGGTGGAAGTGTGAAGCCTGAAACGATTGGAGAATTAATGAGCCAATCTGATATTGATGGAGCACTAGTCGGTGGAGCAAGCTTAAAGCCACAATCTTTCCTACAATTGTTGGAGGTTGTTCATAATGGCTAAAAAACCAGTCGCGCTCATCATTTTAGATGGGTTTGCATTACGGGATGAAACAAAAGGGAATGCGGTCGCCCAGGCTAACAAGCCGAATTTTGATCGCTACTGGAATGCGTTTCCTCACGCTCAACTCCAAGCGAGTGGAGAAGCGGTTGGCCTTCCTGAAGGTCAAATGGGGAACTCGGAGGTCGGTCACCTGAATATCGGTGCAGGCCGTGTCGTCTATCAAAGTTTGACCCGAGTAAACCTATCTATTAAAGAAGGCGAATTTTATGAAAATCAAACCTTCTTAGATGCGATGGACCACGTAAAGAAAAAGGATTCAGCGCTCCATATATTTGGTTTGCTATCTGATGGTGGTATTCACAGTCATATTGATCATCTTTATGCATTGTTGAAGCTTGCATCCGAACAAGACGTCGAGAGAGTTTATATCCATGGTTTCTTAGACGGCCGTGATGTTGGACCACAATCAGCCAAACAATATATCTCAGCTTTACAAGAAAAAATGGCCGAATTTGGTGTTGGGGAATTTGCGACAATATCAGGTCGGTACTATTCGATGGACCGTGATAAGCGGTGGGACAGAGTGGAGCGTTCGTATCGTGCAATGACATACGGCGAAGGCCCATCCTACAACGATCCGATCGAAGTAGTAGAAGATTCTTACCAAAATGATATCCATGATGAATTCGTACTACCATCAGTCATTACGAAGGATGACGGTTCACCGGTTGCGACGATTGAGGACGATGATGCGATCATCTTCTTTAACTTCCGACCTGACAGAGCTATCCAGATTTCTCAAGTATTCACGAATGACGATTTCAGAGGGTTTGATCGAGGAGAAGGTCGTCCGAAAAACTTACACTATGTATGTTTGACCCAGTTCAGTGAATCGATTGATGGAGAAGTCGCATTCAAACCGACGAACCTAGATAACACGCTAGGTGAAGCACTAGCTCAACAAGATTATAAACAGCTTAGAATAGCTGAAACCGAGAAATACCCACATGTGACGTTCTTTTTCAGTGGAGGTCGTGAAAAAGAGTTTCCTGGTGAGGAACGGATATTGATTGATTCTCCAAAAGTCGCAACCTATGACTTACAGCCTGAGATGAGTGCTTATGAAGTAACGGACGCGTTGCTTGATGAGTTGAATGCGGACAAGCATGATGTCATCATTTTGAACTTCGCAAATCCGGACATGGTTGGTCATTCAGGTATGCTTGAACCAACGATTAAAGCGATAGAAACGGTCGATGAATGTCTTGGTAAAATTGTTGATCTCATCTTAGAAAAGGATGGAGCAGCGATTATCACAGCAGACCATGGTAACTCTGATGAAGTCATGACGACAGAAGGAAAACCGATGACAGCCCATACAACGAACCCTGTACCCGTTATCGTAACGAAAAAAGGTGGAGAACTACGAGAAGACGGAATTCTTGCAGATCTATCACCGACGATTCTAGATCTTTTAGGCGGTAAGCAGCCGAAAGAGATGACAGGTAAAACTTTATTAAAGTAGTTGCTTTGAGATTTTATTAGAAGCGAAATTCATGAGACTCCTGCGGGAAAAGCGGACCAAGCGAGACTTCTTAAAGAACGAAGTGATCTAAAAGGCTCGCGGCGGTTTTGTCTAGCTACATCGCCTAAGTGCTCGAGGTCGCTTCAATTCCTCTTACAACACCATAACCGTGTTGGTTTGAGGAACCTCCAGCGCTCTTACTACCAGCATAAGTGCAACTAAGGCAGAAGCTTCCACTAGAGGATATGCATTGCCAAGTTTTCTTTATCGCACCTGAACAAGGCGATTCCGCATTTCCATACCCGCGGAAAGCGAGTTGAATTTCGTAGTAAATAAATGACTATATAAAATTAGCTTTTAAAACAAGGAGATGAATGTTATGCCATCAAGTATTATTAATATTTTTGCTCGTGAAGTATTAGATTCTCGTGGTAACCCGACTGTAGAAGTTGAGGTTTGGTTAGAATCAGGCGCTCGTGGTCGTGCACTCGTACCAAGTGGCGCTTCAACTGGAGAGTACGAAGCTGTAGAACTTCGTGACGGTGACAAAGATCGTTATCTAGGCAAAGGTGTATTAAATGCTGTAAATAACGTAAATGAACTCATTGCACCTGAACTTGTATATTTCGATGCACTTGACCAAGTTGCAATCGACAAGCAGTTGTTAGAGCTCGACGGTACTGAGAACAAAGGAAAGTTAGGCGCTAACGCAATCCTTGGTGTATCCATGGCAGTGGCACACGCAGCTGCAGACCACCTTGGTGTACCACTTTACAACTATCTTGGTGGTTTCAATGCAAAATCACTTCCAACACCAATGATGAACATCTTAAACGGCGGAGAGCACGCAGATAACAACGTAGATATCCAAGAATTCATGGTTATGCCTGTCGGAGCAGAAACATTCCGTGAAGCACTTCGTGTTGGGGCTGAAATTTTCCACACATTGAAAAAAGTATTAAAAGACAAAGGCTTGAACACAGCTGTTGGAGATGAAGGTGGATTTGCTCCGAACCTAGGATCTAACGAAGAAGCAATCTCAACAATTATCGAAGCCATTGAAAAAGCAGGCTACAAGCCAGGCGAAGAAGTGAAGTTGGCATTAGATGTTGCATCTTCTGAGCTTTATAAAGATGGCAAGTATCATCTTTCAGGTGAAGGCGTTACGAAGACATCTGAAGAAATGGTTGCTTGGTATGAAGAGTTGTCATCTAAATATCCAATCGTTTCAATTGAAGATGGCCTAGACGAAAACGACTGGGACGGTTGGGAAAAGCTTACGGCAGCAATCGGTGACAAAGTCCAGCTTGTTGGAGACGACCTGTTCGTAACGAACACTGCGAAACTTTCTGAAGGTATCGAGCGCAAAGTCGGTAACTCAATCCTAATTAAAGTGAACCAGATCGGTACATTGACTGAAACATTTGATGCAATTGAAATGGCGAAGCGCGCAGGATACACTGCAGTCATCTCTCACCGTTCTGGTGAAACAGAAGATAGCACAATCGCTGACATCGCAGTTGCGACAAACGCGGGTCAAATTAAGACTGGTGCACCATCCCGAACGGACCGGGTAGCAAAATACAACCAGCTTCTACGTATCGAGGACGAGCTCGACTACGCAGGACACTATGCTGGGGAAGATGCATTTTACAACATTAACAAATAAGCAATAGAAAAACCCCGATTGGACAGCCGCCAATCGGGGTTTTTAATGCTTTTGTCTAAAGGTACATAAACCACTTTATCGTGCAAAAGTTGGAATTTATCGTGCAAACTCGGGAATTTATCGTGCAAAACTCGCATTTTATCGATCAAACATGCAGATTTATCGTGCAAAACTCATGATTTATCGATCATCTCCAATAAAAGAGGCTGACTTTAGAAAAGTCAGCCCCATTAGGAAGTGGGTCAGCTACATGTCTTCGTTGTCGGCATGTACGTCGCTTCGCTGTGGTTCAATCCCACTATCAGCTTGTGCAATGAGAATATCGAGCGGCTGGAAGGCGTCGCTTTGAACGGTAAATCCAGGATTCATATTCGTCGCGGTTTGTAGTTCCTGATTCTTTTCGATATTTGGATCTTTCTTTGTCATTGCAGTTCACCTCCATATCACTAATATGGATTTTGATGGGTAAAATTATGTTGTTCATCATTTACCAACGAATTTAGGTCATACTAAGGGATAACTGCCATCCGAAGGAGAAAATGATATGACACTTGTCCGATTAGGTTTTGTTGCAATGGCATTAAGTCTGCAAAATTCTTCCCCGTCACAAACAATGACATACAAAACTTTTTCAAATACCGAAAATAAAGAAGCTGCGATGCTGAAGCTTGAGCGGATTACAAAATCCAATCTTTCCAATACACTTAGGATTTTACGGCATAATGCAGCACATGATATAAAATTTTACCGGATGACATCCAGGTTAGTACCGCTTGCTACCCATGAAGCTTTATCAGATTGGGACTACTTGAATGCAATTGAGGAAGAATTAGCAGAAATCGGCCAATTTGTAAAAGAGAAAGATATGAGAGTAGATTTTCACCCGGATCACTTTGTATTGATCAATTCTCCCAAAAAAGATGTACTGAAGATGTCGATCAAAACACTTCTCCTACATAAGCAACTGCTCGATGGAATGAACCTCGATCCACTGCACCGTTGTGTTTTACATGTTGGGGGTATGTACGGGGATCGTCAGCTAGCCCTAGAGCGGTTTGTTGAGAACTGGATGATCGTTCCTCGAAGTGTTCAAAGACTACTTATACTTGAAAATGATGATAAGTCTTTTCACTTGGAAGACACCTTGTATTTATGTGAGAAATTAGATATTCCGCTTGTGTTCGATTACCATCATCATCTAGCTCATCATGAAAACAAGCATTGGGAAGAGCACTGGGAACGAGTCACAAAGACATGGTCCCACTCACCATTTGCAGTAAAAATGCATATCTCAAGCCCTAAAAGTGAAAAACAATTCCGTGCGCACTCTGACTTTGTAGATCCAGATATGTTTATGGATTTTCTTAATAAAATCAAAGGCAGTGTTGAACAAATTGATTGTATGATTGAAGCGAAGAAAAAAGACGAAGCATTATTTAAATTGATGCAAGACTTGAAAACATACAACAACATTGAAATCATTGATGGTGCAAGCTTTTATATAAAATGAGTGAGTCTAACACTTTCTAGATCAGTTGAAGGTGTAGGATTGATGAAACGAAACGATACCCAGCGTAACCCCTTGCGCCACATGGGATGGAAAAAGGTGTCTGACACTTGCAAATTATGTTGAAAATTTCCGCATTGTTGTGGTACATTTATAATACTGGATTGTGTCGTTGGAGGTGGATTAAGTGGAAACATTCTTGTTGGTCTTATTGATCATTGATGCAATTGCATTAATTACTATTGTAGTCCTTCAGTCTGGTAAAAGTGCTGGGTTATCTGGTGCAATTACAGGTGGAGCAGAGCAATTATTCGGAAAACAAAAAGCTCGTGGAATTGATGCAGTGTTTCAAAAAGCTACCATTATTCTTGCCATTTTATTTTTCATACTAACAATTGTATTAGGTTATATTTATTAATAACGACGAAAGAACAGCAAGTATCATGCTTGCTGTTTTCTTGTTTTTCAAAAAAATAAGACATTGCTTAAAAATGCGAAATTCACTCCCTTTCCGCGGGCGATCCGCAAGCCTCCTCGCTCACTTGCACAAGATGATGTTTACGACACAAAGTTCACTGTGGGGTCTCGCCTGGCTTGCTTTTCCCGCAGGATAAGGAACGCTTCGGAAGCGTTACATCGCACGAAGAAAATGCGAATTTCATTTTCGAGGAGTGTCGCAAATTTCGCTTTCTACTGTACATACGTTTTAACAATTCGGACAAGGGGCAAACTATAAGAAAGAATAAAGGAGTTCGACCCATGATTGGTTGTTTATGTCTACACGGTTTTACCGGGGGTCCTTATGAGGTAGAGCCGATTGTACGATATTTAAGAGAAAATACAGATTGGATCGTCGAATCTCCCACTTTTCCGGGACACGATACAGGTGGACGGATGAAATATGTTTCCTTCGATAAATGGATCCAGACGGCAGAAATGGAACTTAGGGCTTTAGAAAGGCAGTGTGACACAATCTACATCATCGGTTTTTCCATGGGTGGGATGATTGCTGGTTATTTGTCGGCATCACATAAAGTAGATAAACTCGTTCTTATGAGTGCAGCTGCCTATTATGTCAGTCCATGTCAGCTTTTACAAGATATTAAAGCGATGGTTATTGATTTATCAAAAGGTAAAATTAAAGATAATGAGTTATTTCAACGCTATCTCCGGAAGTTTAAAATGACCCCGATGTCGATGACGTTCCAATTTAGAAAACTCATTCACAATCTTCGTCCCTATATCAAAAAAATCGAAACGCCCACGCTCATCTTACAAGGAGAGTGCGATGGGGTTGTACCTAAGAAAAGTGCTCAATATATATATGATTCTATTCAGAGTAAGAAGAAACAACTCGTTTTTCTTCCTCAATCAAAACATATTATTTGCCAGGATATTGAACAAGAAGACGTCATACATCACGTCTTTCATTTTCTAACAGATACAGAAGCAATTGAAGGAGAGGAAACATCATGAAAATCGTAACACCAAAACCGTTTTTCTTTGAAGGTGGGGATCGTGCAGTTCTGTTACTACACGGTTTTACAGGAAATTCGGCTGACGTACGTATGCTAGGAAGGTTCTTACAAAAGCAAGGGTATTCTTGCCTCGCGCCTCATTATAAAGGGCACGGTGTTCCTCCAGAAGAGCTCGTTCATACGGGACCAGATGATTGGTGGAAAGACGTTATGGACGCTTATAATGAACTGAAGGAAAAAGGATACGAAGAGATTGCAGTTGCTGGGTTATCACTAGGTGGGGTCTTTTCATTAAAACTCGGTTATACAGAGCCGGTAAAAGGGATCGTACCGATGTGTGCTCCTATGCACATAAAAAGCGAAGAAGTTATGTATGAAGGTGTACTTGATTACGCTAGGGAATTCAAAAAATACGAACAAAAGTCTGAAGAGCAGATTGAAGAAGAGATGGAAGCCTTCCAAAAGACGCCGATGAAAACATTGAAGGCGCTACAGGATCTTATCTCGGATGTTCGTTCAAACATAGATATGATTTACACGCCTACGTTTGTTATTCAAGCGAGAAATGATGAAATGATTAACACGGAAAGTGCAAATATTATTTATGAGTCGATTGAATCTGACCAGAAGGATTTAAAGTGGTACGAAGAATCTGGTCACGTCATCACATTAGATAAAGAGAAAGAACAATTACATGAGGATGTTTTAGCATTTCTCAATACACTCGATTGGACAAAGTAACTACATTTTATTATTCAACATGATTACGTTGAAGGAGGGATTGAACTATGGATCAAGATAGAATTTTAGCATTTATGAGAGAAGAAGCTTATAAACCATTAACCGTACAAGAGCTAGAGGAACAACTGGGTCTTGAAGGTGCGGATGATTTTAAAGAACTTGTTATTACATTGAACACGATGGAAGAAAACGGCGAGGTTGTCCGTACCCGCAGCAATCGATACGGCGTACCAGAACGAATGAATCTGATAAAAGGAAAGCTACAGGGACATGCGAAGGGCTTTGCCTTCTTACTTCCTGAACAAAAAGGGCAGAAGGATGTTTTCATTCCACCTTCTGAATTGAACGGTGCAATGAGCAGCGATACCGTACTCGTCCGCATTTCAAGCAGACCTGGAGATGCAAAGCCAGAAGGAACTGTCATCCGAATCATTGAGCGTGGTGTGACACAGGTTGTTGGAACGTTTATAGATAGTAAGACATTTGGATTTGTCGAAGCGGATGATAAGCGAATCCCAAATGATATTTTCATTCCGAAAGAATCGATCAATAATGCAATTGACGGCCATAAGGTTCTTGTAAAAATTACAGGATATCCAGAGGACCGATCAAGTGCAACTGGAGAAGTCATTGAAATTCTTGGGCACAAGAACGACCCAGGCGTTGATATCCTGTCGATTATTTATAAGCATGGACTACCGAGAGACTTTCCAGCTGAGGCCTTAGAACATGCAAACTCAGTTCCAGATGAAATTGATCCGGCAGACCTTGGAGACCGCCGTGACTTACGAGAAGAAACGATCGTCACAATTGACGGGGCAGATGCAAAAGATTTGGATGATGCGGTAAATGTCGTCAAGCTCGACAACGGCAATTACAAGCTCGGTGTCCATATCGCTGACGTCAGTCATTACGTCACAGAAGGCTCACCAATTGATGAGGAAGCGCTAGAGCGCGGAACATCTGTGTACTTAGTAGACCGGGTGATTCCGATGATTCCACACCGTTTATCAAATGGAATCTGTAGTTTAAATCCGAAGGTCGATCGACTGACACTTTCGTGTGAAATGGAAATCAACGCGAACGGTGATGTCGTCAATCACGATATTTTCCAAAGTGTAATCCGTACAAATGAGCGAATGACGTATACAGATGTTCGTAAAATTTTATTGCGAGAAGACGATGAAGTACTGGAGAAGTACAAGGACCTCGTACCATTTTTCGATCAAATGGGTGAGCTTGCAGAAATTCTCCGTAAAAAGCGTTTTGAACGTGGTGCGATTGACTTCGATTTCAGTGAAGCGCGTGTGCTCGTTGACGAAGAATCTAAGCCAGTGGACGTTGTTTTACGAGATCGATCTGTTGCCGAAAAATTGATTGAAGAATTCATGCTTGCAGCGAACGAAACCGTTGCCGAGCACTTCCACTGGATGAAAGTACCGTTCATGTACCGAATTCACGAAGATCCAGACGAAGAAAAGCTCACGAATTTCCTTGAGTTCATCACAAACTTTGGTTACGTAGTTCGCGGATCTGCGAATTCCATCCATCCACGTGCTCTTCAACAAGTATTAGAAGAGGTACAAGGTGAGCCTGAAGAAGCAGTCATTAGTAAGGTCATGCTTCGATCAATGAAGCAAGCTCGATATGAACCTGAAAACCATGGACATTATGGATTATCGACGGAGTTCTATACACACTTTACTTCACCGATCCGTCGTTACCCTGACTTAATCGTCCATCGCCTCATTCGAACGTATTTGATTGAAGGAAAAGCAGACGAAAAGACAAAGAATCATTGGGGTGAACGTTTGCCTGAAATCGCACAACATGCTTCTGAGCGTGAACGACGAGCTGTTGATGCAGAACGTGAAACAGACGATCTGAAAAAAGCAGAATACATGGAAGATAAAGTCGGCGAGGAGTATGAAGGTGTCATCAGTGGTGTAACCAACTTCGGATTATTCATTGAACTTCCGAATACGATCGAAGGACTTGTCCACGTCAGTTATTTAACCGATGATTACTATCATTTCAACGAACAGCAATACGCGATGATCGGTGAACGAACTGGGAATGTATTCCGAATCGGTGATGAAATTAAGATTCGTGTGCTCGCTGTTAATGTTGAGGAACGTGCGATTGACTTTGAAATTGTCGGTATGAAAGCACCAGCTCAGAGAAGACGAAAGGAACGACCACGTGTGATTTCTAGTGGTGGTAAGAGCCCGACGAAAGAAAAGAAGAGAGACAATAATCGGAACGGGAATTATTCATCTCGAAAAAAGAAAGGCAAAGGCGATAAGCCATTCTACAAAGACATACAGAAGAAAAAAGGGAAAAAGAAGAAGCGTAAATGATGGAATGACCTCATTCAGATGCTGGATGAGGTTCTCTCTTTTTACGGAGTGCATCGGTGAGATGTCTAGCTTCAGCGCCCAGTCACTTGGATCATTTCAGCCCTCTTGCGGCAGCGACAGCCTCCTCATCGGACTTCCAATGACCTACGTTAGTAAGGAACTTCGACTAAAATCCACCACGTCCTGTGGTGAACGTCGAAGTCAACACATCCTGTGCAAGTCAGGGCGCTTGCGCTTTTCTTTCACAGCGCGGATTTCTTGACTTTATTTGACCTTTGTTGATAAAATGTATCATGCAGTTGAAGGGGGAAACGAAGCTATGGCACGTAATGAAGGGAATGCAATCGCACAAAACAAAAAAGCTCGTCATGATTATGCAATTGAAGAAACGTTCGAAGCAGGTATGGTGTTACAAGGCACAGAGATTAAAGCCATTCGTGCAAGACGTGTTCAATTGAAAGATTCCTTTTGTCGTGTTCAAAACGGTGAGGTTTTCCTTCATAATATGCACATCAGCCATTATGAACAAGGAAACCGTTACAACCATGATCCGCTTCGTACTAGAAAACTGTTGTTACACAAGAAGGAAATCAGTAAATTGATTGGTGCTTCTAAAGAAACAGGCTATTCCATAATACCGTTGAAGCTGTATATTAAAAACGGGGTCGCTAAAGTTCTGATCGGAGTCGCAAGAGGTAAGAAGAAATACGACAAGCGTGAAGACTTGAAGCGAAAGACCGCAAACCGGGAAATTGAGAAAGCCTTCCGCGAACGCCAAAAAATGTAAGTAACTGTAAATCGATTAACAAAGTGATTTATTCATGTTATAATAGACTTTGTCGCCAGTTATAAAACAATGATTTTTAAGCAACTACCGCAACACTCATTTTATATGGGGACGTTACGGATTCGACAGGGATAGGTCGAGCTTAAGTTGCGAGCCGAGGGGGTCGGCCTCGTTAAAACGCCAACGCCTATAACTGGCAAAGAAAACAACAACTTCGCACTAGCTGCATAATAGTAGCTTAGAGCGGTTCCTCCCTGCATCGCCCATGTGCTAGGGTAAGGGACTCAACTGAAGTGGGCTACGCCGGATTCCACCGTCTGAGGATGAAGGAAGAGAATAATCAGACTAGTCACACCGATGCCTGTCGATAGGCTGACGTGCTGGCGAAATGCCAATATATCGACTATGCTCGTAGAAGCTTAAGTGCCGATATCTCTGGACGTGGGTTCGATTAGTAAATAGTCGCCTTTTGTGGTAACACAAAAGTGATAACCTGGCTTAATCGGTGAAACCTAAGTCGCTTGAGGGGCTATGATTAGCTTACTTTAAAGCGGTAAGGCAATGCCGAGCGGTATGTGGAGCAATCCAACAGCCGTGTATCGACTCATAGGCTACCTTAAAGGTAGTACTAGGATACGAAATTCTACTTGAAAACAAGTACAAAATATATTTCGTATAATACGCCGGGGAACCTGAGCAACAATCAGGTTCAAGATATAGTCAGTGCCATGACGAAAGCATGGAACAACATGTCCCACCGTCTCCACCATACATAACTATGGTGGTTTTTTTTATGTCTATTTTTAGAAACGTAAACTGAAATGGTTTAATCATATACCCTACAGGGAAGGTTATTTCCTTAGGAGGCGCTTATGAGAAAACCACTTGTTTATATATTCGTTAGTGTATTACTTGTATCGGGCATTTTTGGATTGATTGCCTTTGATCAGAGTAAGGATGAAGCAAAGAAGGATAGCGAAGTTTTTATGGCGTTAGGGGATTCTTTGACCTATGGAGTTGGGGATGAATCTGGTGCAGGGTATGTAGGGGATCTACAAAAATTACTTACAGAGAATCATAAGGGTAACATCACTGTCGATAATTACGGCATACCTGGTCAGCAATCAGATGGACTACTTCATCAGCTCGGTAAGCCAGGTGTACTTGAGGACCTTGAAAAAGCAGACTACATTACGGTTTTTATAGGTATGAACGATTTAGTCAAAAGTAACGGGATGACCTTAGATAAAATTCACGATGAAAAGGTGAAACGGTCAAAAGTAGATTATGAACGAAATTTATCTGAAATCTTTAACATCATTCGTAAGAAAAATCCAGACGCACCTGTTCTGTTTTTAGGTCTATATAACCCTAAACCCTCTTCTGAAGAGGTTGGACAAGTCATTCAAGACTGGAATGACACAAGTCAACAAGTTGTCAGTCAGTATTCACATGTAAAATTCATTTCTACGAATGATCTTTTTGAAGTGAAATCCACAGAATATTTCAGCGATGCACTTCATCCGAATAAAAAAGGATATCTGTTAATAACGAAAAAAATTGTAGAAGAATATGACTTTTAAGTTCGCCACCGCATTTCGAAAATTGAAATGCGGTTTTATTTTTTTATTAAGATTTGACCGAAAAGAGCCCTTTTCTGTCCGTCAAAATTGGAATTCGCACATATCGCGGATAGAAAGCCCCTCTTACTGTCCGTCAAAATTGGAATTCACAGATATCACGGATAGAAAGTGCCTCTTACTGTCCGTCAAAATTGGAATTCGCAGATATCGCGGATAGAAAGCCCCTCTTACTGTCCGCGAAAATTGGAATTCGCACATATCGCTGATAGAAAGTGCCTCTTCCATTCAGACATAATAAGGAATCTCTTTTGAAACCTTTTCCTTTGGTCCTCGTAAATCATAAAAAGGGAAGAAGGAGAGTGCGTAATGATTGCTGATTTAAACAATCAAATCATTCAGATTAAAGGGGACATCCGAAAGAAGCATAAATGGGAAGTCCAACTTAAAGAATATAAGCGTGAATATCAAGAAATGCATGAGCGTGTGTTCAACCTTAATGATCAACTGACAGCTGAAAAAGCGGATGTCGATAAAATTGAAGGAATCAGTGTAACGAGTTTGTTGCTCACAATACTCGGTACAAAGGAAGGTCGTTTAGATGAAGAAAAGCAAGATGTAGCTGCGGTTCAGCTCAAATTGGATGAAGCGAAGAAATCACGTGAAGAAGTAAATCAATCGATTAATGATTTGCAGAAGAAACTCATACAGGTTAAAGATGCAGAAAGAAAATATGAACAATTACTTTCAGCGAAAGAAAAGTACATAAAAGAGAGTGGATCACCTGTATCTTCGGAAATTTATCGATTAAGTGAGCAAGAGGGAGATTTAAGTGCTTTTCTTAATGAACTGTCGGAAGCCATTCATGCGGGCAATGCAGTCATACATGCACTAGATCAGGCGCTTCATTCGCTCGAAAAAGCCAACAACTGGGGCACGCTCGACATGCTTGGAGGCGGAATGATTTCAAGCGCGGTCAAACATAATCATATAGATGATGCGACAGGACACATCCACCATGCACAAACCAAAATGCGGACGTTTCAAAAAGAGTTGATTGATGTAAATGAAGAGGCGGATTTAAATGTTGACGTATCATCTCTATTAAAATTTGCTGATTTTTTCTTCGATGGATTGATTTCCGATTGGATGGTCCAAGGCAGAATCAACGACTCATTGGATAAAACGAGAACACAAAAAAATAACATCGATCGCCTTTTATCCAAGCTACAAACACAAGCTGATCAGACACAAAATCGACTACAAATGATAAAAAATGAAAAGCAAAATTTAATTGAAAGTGCATAATTTCACAGCTAGCTCCTCCCTGAGCTAGCTTTTTCATTGTTTACTAATTTTTCTCTCAATTCTTCCTTTTCTCAATATTAATGGATACTCCCATTTAGATGGTATCATAGACGAATGGTCTGGAATCATCCAAAATTCACACTACTTAGAAAACATCATGGGAGGAAACATCATGGAAGGTACGATTAACGAAAACCAGGATATGCTTGCAAAAAAGAAGCAGAAGCATCCGAAAGGATTATTCCTACTATTCATCACCGAAATGTGGGAACGTTATAGCTACTACGGCATGCGCTCTATTCTCGTTCTATATCTTACAGCTGAATTAATCAGTGGAGGACTTGGATTCAGTGAATCATCAGCACTCATGCTTTACGGTATTTATACGGGCCTAGTCTATTTCACGCCTTTAATCGGTGGTTTTTTGACTGACAAACTGATGGGTCTACGAACAGCGATTACCATCGGCGGAATTACGATGGCTGTTGGAGATTTCACACTCTTTGCCGTTCAAGCAGAGTGGGGACTATATCTCGGATTGTTATTATTAATCATGGGTAATGGATTTTTCAAACCGAATATCTCGACACTAGTTGGAGAACTGTATTCGAAAAATGACCCTAGAAAAGATTCTGGATTCACGATTTTCTATATGGGCATTAACTTAGGGGCATTGATTTCCCCAATCGTTGCGGGTCTGATCTACGCAAACTGGTTTGCATCAACAACTCCAACTGGAATCGAAGTATTTGGATTCAAGTATGCTTTCCTAGCATCATCTATCGGAATGATTATTGGACAATTGACCTTTAATCTATTATCGAAAAAATATTTAGGCGATATCGGAAAGATGCCTGCAAATGATAAAGCAAAACCTTCTCTTGAAGTTAATGAAAAACCTAAGCCACTCACAAGACAGGAAAAAAGACGTACGACAGTCATCCTGATTCTGGCATGTTTCACTGTAGCATTCTGGGCTGGATTTGAACAAGCAGGAGCATCTTTCACCCTTTATACGAGAGATTTCATCGACCGTACCGTATTTGGGTATGAAGTACCGGTATCCTTCTTCCAGTCATTGAATCCTTTGTTTATATTGATTTTAGCGCCGGTTGTTTCTATGCTTTGGCTGAAACTATCAAAAACAAAGCGCGGTGATTTTTCAATACCAACAAAAATGTCATTTGGACTTATTTTATTAGGATTAGGATTTATGGTATTAGTTCCGGCTGTTCTTGCAACAGGTAGCGACGCATCTAACACTGTCAAAGTTTCAATGGTGTTCATGGTCGTCACTTACTTGCTTCATACACTCGGTGAACTATCGTTATCGCCAATCGGACTATCACTCGTTAGTAAAATGGCACCAGTCAAAATTGCTTCATTACTGATGGGGGTTTGGTTCTTAAGTAATGCGGCTGCCAACTACGTTGCAGGACATGTCGCATCGTTAACACAAGAATTCGGTTATCTCGAAATATTTGTGTATCTTGGACTAGCTGCTCTTGTATTAGGATTGATTCTACTTGCACTATCAAAACCACTACAAAAACTTATGCACCTTGATGAAATTGAAGAAGCAAAATAAACGGAAAGAGAGCACCCAATGGGGTGTTCTTTTTTTATGTAAAAAAATACCTATTTTCAGCGGAATCTATCAACTAGCCGTGTCCACTATGGCTTAAGCTGCGTAAAATGATAGAGAATCTAATAGTGTTAGGAGGTAAATAAAATTATTATGAGTTTTCTCCCCAATCAAATAGTAGTGCGTTTCTTTCCTAGTGTTCCTAGTAGTCGAGCATTGCAAATCATCCAACTTGTTGGTGGAACTGTAATTGATCAAATTCCACAGATTTATGTGTATGTCATCCAAGTGGATCCTAGTAGAATGAACACTACACTTCGCATTCTCTCTAATTTTCCAGAAGTAGATTACGCTGAATTCAATGGCTTAATGAACACTCAGTTGACTCCGAATGATCCTCTTTTCAGTCAGCAATGGGGTCTATTGAAAATCAATTCTACAAGAGCGTGGAATGTTACACGTGGTTCTTCGCTTCTAAAAATAGCGATTTTAGATACTGGGGTTAATGCAGGTCATCCAGATTTGATAGATAAAGTTGTCCTGAATGTTAACTTCTCGACCTCATCGACATCTCAAGATATCAATGGTCACGGGACACATGTCGCTGGTATTGCTGCTGCAACAACAAGGAATGAAATAGGTGTTGCAGGTCTAGCCATCAACCCCAAAATATTGAATATAAAAGTACTAGACGATAGTGGTAGTGGCTCTTTCAGCGACGTCGCTAAAGGTATCGTTAATGCGACAGATAATGGAGCAAAAGTGATTAATATGAGCTTAGGTGGCCCTTCATTCAGCTCAAGTGTTCAAAGTGCTGTCCAATATGCATCTAGTAATGGTGTTATCCAAGTTGCGGCAGCAGGCAATGACAACGCTGATGATCTGTTTTACCCAGCTGCTTATCCTGAAGTGATTAGTGTGGCTGCAGTGAAACGTGATGATACGAAGGCGTCATTTTCCAATTTCGGTGCTGCATGGGTGGATGTGGCAGCTCCGGGAATCGATATCCTGTCAACATTACCAACCTCTACAAACATGATGGGTGCTACGAATTATGGATACCTATCAGGAACATCTCAAGCTGCACCTTTCGTCAGTGGACTAGCAGCATTAATGGCTTCTTTAGAACCTAATGCCAACAAAGTAAGGAATGCTATAGAAACGACGACTGTACCGATTACTGGTGTAGGAACCCTTTATCAAAATGGTAGAATCAACACTTATGCTGCATTATTGAAGATTAAAGACCAATAGTCATTTCATTCTATGTACTAGTGATTAAGGTCCTCATCTAGTAGAGGAATATAGGTCAATTCTTACTCTTAGCTGAGTTTTTCCTTAACTCTATTATGCAAATGGTGAAGAATCCAAATTGATAGGAGTCAAATTGAATCATTATGAATCAAACCTCAGACCGAATTAATGTTTGTTTCAAGTCTAATACTTCTAGAGAAGAAGTAAACAATATTCTCTCATCAATAAACTTCGACCGTCTCACTGAAATACCCCAAATCAATGTCTATGTATTAAAAGTAAATCCCAACTCAATTAGAGGAATCGTACGTCGTTTGGAAAAAGTTAATGAAGTAGATTTTGTAGAAGTTGATGGGACAATGTCTACCCAGTTGATTCCGAATGATCCTTTGTTTAATCAACAATGGGGTCTATTGAAAATCAATTCTACGAGAGCATGGAACGTTACACGAGGTTCTTCTCTTCTAAAAATAGCGGTATTGGATACTGGAGTTAATGCAGGTCATCCAGACTTAAATGAAAAAATCGTTATAAATGTAAATTTCTCAACTTCATCAACGACACAAGATCTGAATGGGCATGGTACTCATGTAGCGGGAATCGCGGCTGCTGTAACAAGAAATAATCTTGGTGTCGCAGGTCTTGCTATTAACCCGAAAATCATGAACATTAAAGTGCTAGATGATACTGGAATTGGATTTTTCAGTGATATTGCAAATGGTATTATTAATGCAACAGCTAATGGGGCTAAAGTTATTAATATGAGCTTTAGCGGTCCAACTTCAAGTTCAACTGTTCAAAATGCCGTCCAGTATGCAGCTAACAACGGTGTAATCTTAGTTGCGGCAGCCGGGAATGATAACTCGAATAATCTTCATTATCCTGCTGCTTATTCAGAAGTAATAGGAGTAGCGGCACTAAATAATGACGATACGAAAGCGTCCTTTTCTAATTATGGAGCGAGTTGGGTTAGTGTAGCAGCACCCGGTGTCGATATACTATCAACTTTGCCGATTACAGCAAATAGTACAGGACAAACGGATTATGGGAATTTATCTGGTACTTCTCAAGCTGCGCCCTTTGTCAGTGGCCTAGCCGCACTAATGGCTTCCCTTGAACCTGATAGAGCTCAAGTCCGAGCTGCAATTGAATCAACAACTGTACCAATTACTGGCGCAGGAACGCTTTATCAAAATGGCCGAATTAATGCATATGCAGCATTATTGAACATTACTGCATAATAATTGAGCTTTAAGACTCATTTTTTGTAATTTACTGTAATTTAAAAGTTCATTCGCCTATCTTGTATTACACTGTAAGTAACAACTGAAAGAGGGTGAATGATATGAAAAGCGACCTTGAAGTACGTATTGCGGAACTGGCTATGCAAGATAGGTCTGACCTAAAGGGAAGCGAAGTAACTGTAAGTGGATTTCTTGCTGGAGAAGCAGAAGAGCCCTTAGAAGACGGTTATAATTATCCATTCATAGATGAAAATATGAACGGAATTCTCGTAAAATCACAACAGAAATTGAATCATCTTGAACGTGGTAAATGGTTCAATATCACAGGTATGCTCGACTCGACTCACCAACAGGAAATGCATGTGACGTCAGAAGCGAACGTTGAACCATCTCATTCTCATAAAGCAACACCACCTCAAGAAAAGCAGTTCATCTCTTCTGTAAAAAAAGTTGTCGATGGAGATACAATCCATTTAGAAACACCAGTTCTAGGAACGACAAAAGTAAGATTCGTTTCAATCGATACCCCAGAAACCAATTATCAAGGTCAATCACAAGGCTACCATGCTGAGGAAGCAACGAGACAGCTTGAGTACCTTTTACCTTTAGGTGAGCGGGTGGATATTCACGTTGGCGATGAACCGTTCGATCAATACGGTCGACTTCTCGCAGTTGTTGTCAAAAATGAGCAGAACATAAATCTGGAAATGATTGAATTAGGTATGGCTGTTCCGTATTTCATCTACCCCAATTTGGTCAACTTTAATGAGTATGGTGAAGCTGTTGTACGGGCGAAAGAGTTTTGCAAAGGTATATGGAATCCAGAGCGTCCTATTGATGAGCTCCCATACGAATTCCGCTTCAACAAGCGGGGAGGTCCAAATAAATTTGTCGGTCATCATGCTACCAAGATGTATGTAGAACCATCCAAGTGGGAAAGCGTACCAATTGAATACCGCGTATTCTTTTTAAACGAAAAAGATGCAAAGGACGCGGGTTACGATAAAGTACAAGACAGTAATCAATGTTAAATAAGAAAAAGCTGACTCTAAGGACGGAAAAAGTCCAAACAGAGTCAGCTTTTTTTCTGAAACCAAGTTATTTATTTAAATAAAGCTACAGCTCGATCAGGATCTGCCGGACCCTCATGCTCAAGAGCGTCAAAAACAAAATTGAACGCGAGCGGGTCTTGTGCAATATTTTGATGTTCGATTTGGTCATATGGATAATAATCTTGGATTGTAATGTTCTCTACGGTTTCATCCGGACCACTTAAGAAAGCGGAAGTATACGGAACGACGACTTCATCATTACGTGTCGTGATGACAGTATAGGATGTACTTCCTAAAGTTTCGGCACCCTTGTTCAAATCTGTAATAAACTCAGAATCACTCGATTGTTGATGGCAGGCTGTACATGAAGTAACGTCTGCTCCGGTTGTCGTCAAATCAGAGAAACCTGCCACTCCAGTCGTTCCATGATTCGAAGGCACGAGACCAATTAAGTCTTCAACCTGCTCGCTTCCACCTAAATTTTTCATGTAGTACCTTGGCATCATTCCGCCCTGACTGTGACCAACAATAGAAACCTTTTCAGCACCAGTTAGCTCTAAGACATTGTTAACGAAGACTTTAAGTTCTTCTGCAGAGTCCTCAATCGGTCCGGACGCTGGTAATCCATTCTGCTCACCATAGTTCAAAGAAAACACACAATAACCTTTCTCTTTCAACATTGGAGAGAGATTAATGAAGTTTCTTTCCATCGTTTCGAATGTGCCCGGTACAAGAACGACAGGTTCGGGATGTGCTTCACTAGGGCGACAATCTGGATCGTTTGCACCAGGTGGAGGTGTTCCTTCTTCTTTTAAAAATCCGCCAGATGAACCTCCCTCGGCCATGACAGTACCGCTCCCAGTACCGATTAGGCTTATCATTATAAACATTGCGAAAAGCTTCTTCACGGACATCTCCTCTTTTCTTGTTATTAATGTAAAAAAGAGACAGCACATAAGTTCTCAAAAAGAGTCCCTTATGCGTGTCTCCAATTCTCCAGCATAATCACGTATCAACTTATACAACATTAAAACACACAGCTGAAAGCGCTGTCAATTCGTATCTTGTTTTATGAAAACATTGGAAATATAAATCCTCATATTATCGAAAAATTGCTGTCCTATTCGGATGTGTTCAACAAACGAGGGATATTCGTTTATAATGAGTGAAAACGAAAGGGTGTGTAGGTCGATGGGGGATGACATTTTTCAAGCTGTATACGAAACGATGAAGAAGCGGGATACACGTTTTGATGGTCAATATTATGTTGGCATCCGAACAACAGGAATTGTATGTAGACCCTCATGTCGATCTCGCCTCGCGAAGCCGGAAAATGTGAAAATCTTTTCTTCAGTAAAGGAAGCGTTAAATGCTGGATTCCGTCCTTGTAAAAGGTGTAAGCCAGAAACACCGAGTCAACATGGTCCAGATGCTGAATTGTCAGAAGCGGTTTTGAAGCTGATTCGAGAACAGTACAAAGAACCACTTACCCTTGATGTCATTGCCAATAAGCTTATGATGAGCCCGTATCATTTGCAGCGGATCGTTAAGCGGACAACGGGCTTAACGCCGAACAAACATTTACACCAAATGCGGATTACAAAAGCAAAAGAATATCTTGAGACGAGTGAGATGACAATCAATCGGATTGCGAAAGAGGTCGGCTTCAAGAATGCCTCTCATTTTTCAGCTTCATTTAAGAAAATAACAGGACACACACCGAACGAATATAGAACAACGGGAATTGGAGGGTGAACGATAATGGATAAAACAATTACGAAGGTATACTGGGCAACATTTGAGCATCCGATTTTCAAGGATCGTGAACTATACATCGCAAAAACTGAAAGAGGAATTTGCCGAATTACATGGCCAACGGAAAGCTTCGATACATTAAACAGCTGGGTGGAAAAGCAAATGCCAAACGCAGAATTGGTAGAGGATCATGACCGACTTCGTGCAAGTGCTCTTGAACTAACGGAGTATTTTGATGGAAAGCGTACAACATTTTCCGAGCCACTCGATATGATCGGAACACCTTTCCAAGTGTCAGTGTGGAAAGCACTAACTGAAATCCCTTTTGGCGAAACATGTAGCTATTCGGATATCGCACAAAAGCTGGATAATCCGAAAGCTGTTCGAGCGGTCGGTACTGCAAATGGAGCAAATCCGATTCCGATAATCGTCCCATGTCACCGAGTCATTGGAAAAAGTAATGCGTTGACTGGATTTCGCGGTGGGCTAAAAGTGAAGGAACAACTATTGCAATTGGAGGGATACGATGACTACACAGCAAAAGGGCACGCTCGTTTCCAGTTTTGACATCGATACACCAGAAATATATAGCTTTAAGGAAACCCTCATTTACCTATCTCGCTCTCCACTAGAATGTCTACATAAAGTGAAAAACGATAAGATTTATAAACTTTTGGAGCTAGAAGGAGAAAAAGTCCTAATAGAAATTAGTGAGAAGATGGATGGCAAACTCCAAGTCACTTTTCTTAATCAAGTTCCCTCCTCCTTTAAACAGGTACAGCTATTTATTGAGGACTGGCTTGATCTGAGTCAGGATTTGACCCCATTTTATGAAATGGCAAAAACGGATGCTTTACTTTCACCATTAGTGAGCGATTTCTTTGGTTTACGCGTAATTGGCGTTCCAGATTTGTTCGAGGCCATATGCTGGGCAGTAATCGGTCAGCAGGTGAATTTAACTTTTGCTTATACCGTAAAAAAGCGACTTGTCGAGACATATGGGGATGATTTGAGTTGGCGTGGAGAACGATATTGGGTATTTCCGAAGCCAGAGGAAATTTCAAAACTGACTGTAGAAGACTTGAAACAGATTCAACTAACAGGTAGAAAAGCAGAGTATTTGATACAAATCGCTACGCTTATGAAAGAAGGGAATTTGTCCAAACAAGCGTTGTTAGAGACAGATTTCGAATCTGCTGAAAAAGAATTGGTATCCATACGGGGAATTGGACCATGGTCAGCACATTACGTTCTTATGCGTTGTTTGCGAGATCCTTCCGCATTTCCAATTGGGGATGCAGGATTACAAAATGCATTAAAGCAGCTTCTAGGTCTTGATACAAAGCCAACGTATGAGGAAATGACAAAACTTTTCTCAAAATGGAAGGGCTGGGAAGCATACGCAGTCTTCTATTTATGGAGGAGTCTCTCCAAAAATGTAAGCTAGCTTACTACATGAGTTTCTTCCTTTGCAACTTATGAAAGTACTGTGATAAATTTATTTTGTACCAACCGGTTGGTTTATGGAGTTGATTAAAGATGACGTCAAAAAAAGAACACATTATTTCAGCGACGGCTGAACTCATTCATGCAAAAGGTTACGAAAGCACAAAGCTTAGTGACATTCTCAAGGCTGCTGACATTGGAAAAGGTCAATTTTATCATTACTTTTCATCGAAAAAAGACTTGGGCATTTCTGTTGTAGACCAATATGTTCAAACGTGGGAACAAAATCTCATTGAGGCTATCCTTCAGTCAGACAAACCATCAACTGACAAGCTGAATGAGATGCTTGATTGGGCGGTTTCTTATCATGAAAGTATTGGTGAATTCCACGGATGTCCTTTCGGAAATCTCGCACTTGAAATGAGCGAGCATGATGAAATTTTCCGCACAAAGATTAATGCTTTGTTTGAGAAGTGGATCAGAAGTTTGGAGAATGTTTTAGAAGATATCGTCGGTGGAGAGAAAGCCCTCATGCAAGCACAAGCGATTGTTGCCCAGCTGGAAGGCGGCATCCTGTTAATGAAAAACTTTCAGGATCTCTCGATTTTGCGAAATATAGCTGAGAACATCAGAGCACAATATATTTAGATTTGAAAGGGGAATGCACAAATGTTAGAACAAATTACAGCAGTATCAAAAGGTATGAACACAGAAGGTAAGTCTCACGAGCACTCGGTTGTGATCGACGAACCTGCAAACATGGGTGGAACAGACGAAGGTGCAAACCCACTTGCAACCCTTCTCATTTCATTAGCAGGTTGCGAAAATGCAATTGCAAACTTCGTAGCGAAAGAAA
Organism: Pseudalkalibacillus berkeleyi; assembly: GCF_021608225.1. NCBI lineage: Bacteria > Bacillati > Bacillota > Bacilli > Caryophanales > Fictibacillaceae > Pseudalkalibacillus > Pseudalkalibacillus berkeleyi. The sequence continues at coordinate 2,467,724 of NZ_JAKIJS010000001.1, read as the reverse complement.
TCGACTTCGACTTGAAAGGCATTAAGTTCGAAATCAATGGTGATATTGACCCGAAAGGTATGATGGGCGATAAGAGCGTCCGACCTTACTTCCAAAAGATCACTGTGAACGCTACAGTGGAAACGAGTGAGCCTCAAGAGCGCATTGATGAGCTACAAGAAATCGTTGACAGCCGTTGCCCAATCTACACGACAATGGTTGCAGCAGACGTTGAAATGGTCCCTAACTGGGTAAAAGCTTAAACTTGTAAAAGTCCCTTCATTTGAAGGGGCTTTTTACTTTTATCCAAAATTGGAGTACGCTTAGGGTATATACTTGAGTAAAGCGGTGAAGGAATGACAACATTTAGAGAACTAGGCATTACATCTACATATAGTGAAAAATTAGCAGATCAAGGCATTAAGAATCCAACGAAGATCCAAGCACAAGCCATCCCTTTGTTGATGGAAGGCCGGGATATTATCGGAAGAGCGAAAACTGGGTCGGGAAAAACGATTGCCTTTTTGCTACCGATGCTTGAAAGGCTTAACACGGATGCTGGTTCCGTTCAATCATTAATCATCACGCCAACGAGAGAGCTCGCATTGCAAATTACAATGGAATTGAAGAAGCTCGTTGAAGGAAAAGGGATCAATGTATTAGCTGTGTATGGCGGACAAGATATCAACCTTCAGCTAAAAGAGTTAGATCGAGTCGTCGATATCGTTGTCGGAACACCGGGCAGGATTTTGGATCATATGAGAAGAGAGACGATTGATTTATCTCAAGTATCGATGCTCGTATTGGATGAAGCCGATCAAATGCTACAAATTGGATTTTTGGATGAAGCGGAGGCCATTATAGAAGCGACGCCAAAATCGAGACAAACTGCACTCTTTTCAGCTACAATGCCAGATGAAATCCTTTCACTTACTAACCGCTATTTAAAGGATGCGCATCAAATCATGGTGCAAGCCGAAGACATCGTAGTCCGCGAAATAGAGGAATATGTCATTGAGACAACTGATCGGAAAAAGCAAAACACCCTTTTGAAGACAGTCAAAGACGAGGAACCTTTCCTTGGGATCATTTTCTGTAGAACAAAACGTCGTGTGAGCAAGTTGAATTTGGCGATGCAGGAGAAGGGTTTTTTGACTGATGAATTGCATGGAGGTTTATCACAAGCGAAACGTGAGGATGTAATGGCAAGGTTCAGGGACGGTCACATTCACTTACTCGTTGCGACAGACGTGGCAGCGCGAGGATTGGATGTCGAAGGTGTTACACACATCTTCAACTACGATGTTCCTTTGGATCCCGATAGCTACACTCACCGAATCGGACGAACCGGTCGAGCAGGGGAAAGCGGAGTGGCGCTCACATTTATCGCACCGAAGGATTACGCAACGTTTGATATGATCGAAAGAAACCTCAATCGAGACATCCCTAGAAAGACAATACGAATCTAATAAGGAGAATCCGCGGAAACGCGGATTTTTTCGTTGTGAGGAGGTGGTGTGGGTAGTGGGTCTATTTTACTAAAATGTCGAGATTATGCTGGGAAATGTCGAGATTAATCTGAGAAATGTCGAGATTAATCTGGGAAATGTCGAGATTAATCCGGGAAATGTCAAGATGATCTAATCAAATGTCGAGATAATCTCGTGAAATGTCGAGATTATTGATTAAGATTTCAATGTATGAGGTTAAGAAGGCTTTAGATCTCTTATGAAGAATAAATATATCATTATGTTTAAGGAGGAATGCGTATTTGTCCCTAAAATATTGTTTGAAGCCTCAAGAAATTGAAAATTTAGAAGCATTATTAAGGAGAATTCCACCAAACCATCCATCTTGGACCAAAGTAGTAAACAGATATGCTAAAAAAAACGCTGGCTTTCAAGGTGAAAAATCCCTTGAGTATTACTTCAGCTTCCTCGATCCAAAAGAGTACCTCATCATCCATAATATTCGCCTACCTTACCAATCCAATTACTTTCAAATCGACTTCTTCGTCATACATGCTAAATTCATTTTGATTTTAGAAGTGAAAAACATTTCTGGAACACTCATATTTGATCCAGAAAACGCTCAACTTATTCGTCAGATTGAAGATAGAGAAGAAATTTTCAAGGATCCAATTGAACAGGCTGAGCACCAGGCTTTTCAATTTAGGAAATGGCTTGTGCAGCATAAATTTAGTCAAATTCCAGTCAAATCAATTGTTGTTATCGCTAATGATAGGACGAAAATTACATCAAAAGGATCACCATCTATAATTGGAATGGTCTTTAGAAATACTAAAATTTTAAAAGTGATAAATGAGCAAACTTGTTCCTATAAGCAGGATGTGCTATCAAAAAAAGATTTAAAAAGACTGAAAAGGCAATTAAACAAAGAAAACACACCAACCAATCCTGATTTAATAAACATCTATAAAATTAAAAAAGAAGATATTATGACAGGTGTATGTTGCCCGTATTGTTCATCAATACCTATGACAAGAATATATGGGAAGTGGATTTGCTCCAATTGTGACTTGTTCTCAGATGATGCTCATTTAAAAGCACTCCAAGATTATTCTGTTCTCATCAATCCTTTCATCACTAACACAGAATTCAAAAATTTCCTCCATCTAAAAACTTCTCGTACTGCCCACAGAATGATCGAAACCTTAAATCTTAAACCCACCGGAACAACAAGAAATCGTGTTTACGATTTAAATTCACTTTTTAAAAAGTGAATATCCGTTTCCGTTTTCTTCCGTTACAACCAAGTGTTTCACGGGTTGCTTTTTGTGTTTCATGTAAACATTAAGAAGGCATAAAACCTTCGATAAAGGAGATCTTTGCATGAAAAAACAGGTTGTAACTTTAAGTCTTACTGCACTTATGTCAGTGGGTTTATTGGCAGGGTGTAATACTCCGGAAAATAAATCAGAAGAAGGTATGCAACTTAAAACGGTGAATGACGATCGATATGGTAAAAATGGTACTCAAATTCGGACGAACAATGACACACGTTATCGACCAATTTGGGGCGGAGGCCAGTATCAATATCGTCTAGAAGTACCGTTTAATGGGGAAAACGGTCAGCAGTTCCGTCAACAATACGGTGGAGGTATGCCTGCAGATCGTGGCAATAATCAACAAGCTGCGCCTCAACAAAACGAAACACAGCCGAATCAACCTAGCGCAGATGGTAAGTCGATGAATCAAATTGAGCTTGAAGTTATAGATTTGACCAATAAGGAAAGAGCAAAGAATGGGCTTCCTAAATTAAAGGCGAATACGAAGCTTGCAGAAGTCGCCCAAGCGAAATCCGATGATATGTTGGAGAATGGCTATTTTTCACATAACTCGCCAAACTATGGTTCACCATTCCAAATGATGCAGGAATTCGGCGTGTCTTATCAATCAGCAGCTGAAAATATTGCAGCCGGACAGCAATCTGCTGAAAAGGTTGTACAAGACTGGATGAACAGTCCAGGGCACAGACGAAATATCATGAACGGTGAGCTTACGCACATCGGAATTGGATATTCAACAGGTGGAAGCCAAGGCACCTACTGGACTCAAATGTTCATCGAAAAGTAACAATAGTGAAGAGACTGGAGCACAATGCTTCCAGTCTCTTCTTTTAGGGAAATGTCAGTACTGTCTAAAAAGCCATGGGAGAGTAGGGATAAAAATTGGTGTCAGACACTTACCTCAGTAACCTGTTGAATATTCATACTTTTTCATCTATTGTTAGTTGTATCCATATAGAGAGTGGAGGGTTACATATGGTTCAACTTAGAAAGATCGAGAAGGATTTGAACGATTTATTTAAAATTAGCGAGCTCGAGCAGGATCCAGCTTTTGGCAGGTTCATACCGAGGGTGTATGATCCAATTGAGTTTGATTGGAAGTCTACTTTCGAGAAGGATTTCACGTCTCGCTTCAACGGGTTAATGATTCGTGGTAATGATGAGGTTAGGACCGTTTATATGGCTGTCTTTCCGACGGATCAAGTTCTAGAATCTTTCATTGATAACGCGAATGAAGGAGATCTCCTATTCATGCATCATCCTCTTTTGATGGAGTGTGGTGACCCAAGAGGTGAATCTGGTCGTGGATTTGTCCCAATCAAAGAGCACTATCTACAGGAAATCAAAGAAAAGAGGCTTTCCATTCATACATGCCACGTGCCAATGGATTATCATAAAGAAATCGGTACAAATATGGCAATCGCAGAAGCACTTAATGCAACAGTGATTGAACGTTTCCTACCATACAATAATACTGGACACGTCGGGTTGATTTGTGAAATACCAACCACCAACACAGAAAATCTCGCCGATCATCTAAAAGAAACCTTCGACATCCCTTACATCGATTTTGAAGGGGTTCAACAGAAAGAGATAAAAACAGTTGCAATTGTTGCTGGCTGTGGGGATTCAGTTGAAGATATGAAAGATGCAGAAGTACGTGGAGCTCAAGCCTACATAACAGGGGAAATCCACTGCCATATCGACAATGAATATGGACGGAAGAAATACAAAGAAATGATGCAATATGTACCAGACACAAATATGTCCTTAATGGGTGTTTCCCACTCTGCATCAGAATATCTCGTTATGAAAACGCAAATGAGTAAATGGTTTCAAGAACAATATCCTCAACTGAATATAGAGCTCATACCTCAGCATAGATGGTGGCTATGAATAAAAAGGTGCATCCCCATGGATGTACCTTTTTATATTTTAGAAGTGGAACGCAAGGAGTGAGAAGTGGAACGCAAGGAGTGTGAAGTGGAACGCAAGAAGTGAGAAGTGGAACGCAAGAAGTGAGAAGTGGAACGCAAGAAGTGAGAAGTGGAACGCAAGAAGTGAGAAGTGGAACGCAAGGAGTGAGAAGTGGAACGCAAGGAGTGAGAAGTGGAACGCAAGGAGTGAGAAGTGGAACACAAGGAGTGAGAAGTGGAACGAATGCGAAGAGGTTGAGTCTTTCAGCAGGTATTTACAGTTAAATACAGAAAGAATAATCAAACAAAATAGAAAGGAACGATTTTTTGACACAAAAAATCTACTTTAAAAATGTATATCTTGAAAGTCTGGAAGCGCTTATGAGAAGAATTACGCCTGATCATCCTGCAAGGCCAATTGCTGAAGGGTGGCTTGAAACTAGCAGGTCTGGTGAGTGGGGAGAGAGGAGTTTAGACTACTATTTAAGCTTCCTTGGAGACAATAAATATTTGATCTTTGATGGGACACGATTGAGTAGTGGTAAGTATTTCTTTCAAATGGATACGCTTTTAGTCCATCCAACTTTTTTCATCCTTATGGAAGTGAAGAATTTGGCGGGATCGCTCCTATTTGATACCGATCAAAATCAGCTCATACAACAAATTGCTGATAAAGAAGTGATTCATAAAGACCCGATTCAGCAGGTTGAGCATCAACATTTTCAACTGATCCAGTGGCTGAGAAGTAAAGGGTTTTCAGATCAAATTCCGATCAATTCATTTGTTGTTGTAGCAAATAACAAAGCCAAGATCATACCGAATAATAATGAAGAACTACTCCGTAAAAAGGTTATTCGCAATACAAAAATCCTCGATACAATTAATGACCTCCACGCAACATACAAACAGGAATGGTTCTCTGCAAAAGAGCTAATCAATCTCAAGAGAAAAATCATTCAGTTCCACACTCCATACCACCCCGACATTCTATCCAAACTAAACATCCCAAAAGAAAAACTGACTTCAGGAGTTCAATGCCCTAAATGCTTAGCAATCCCTATGCAAAGAGCTCGTTCAAAATGGATTTGTCCTCAATGTAAAACCATTTCTCCACAGGCACATCTCGATGCACTTCGAGACTACTTCCTTTTATGTGGTAAGAGCATTTCCAATCAACAGCTTAGATCTTTTCTTCAAATCCCCTCTAGGACAACATCATACCGATTCTTATCTTCACTAAACCTAAAACACATGGGGACCGGCAAAAACCGCTCTTACATTCTTAGTTCACTCTGGCCAAAGTACAGGTCATAAAGCTAACCGGATTCTAGTAATCGTTTACCTATAATGAACATGTCCCTTAGTATTTTATATAAAAAAATGCTGAACCAGGTTTGGTCCAGCACTTTTCTCCATATATTAATGGTTCACAATGTTTACATTGGCTTTGTCGTATACGGCGAGTCGGTTGATCAGCTTATGGCTGTCAGGGTTCAAGCCGATGATTTTAACGGGTGTTCCGTTTTGCTTGTATTTCAGTACGATTTTATCGACTGCACCGACAGCTGAATCGTCCCAGCAATGTGCATGAGTGAAGTCGATGATCACTGTATCTACGTTGTCTTTAAAATCAAACTTTGAAACGAATTCTGTAACGGATGCGAAGAATAGCTGTCCGCGTACTTGATACGTTTTTGCGTTCGTTTTATCCTCAATCATCGTATCTACATGAACCTTCGAAATTTTTGCAGCAAAGAAGATTGCACTTAGAATGACACCGGCAATAACGCCTTTGGATAGATCGTGTGTAAATACTACAGTCACAACGGTCACGATCATTACAGCTGCGTCAGTCTTAGGCATGACATGGAGTTTCGTTAATGAAGACCAATCGAATGTTCCGATCGATACCATAATCATTACGCCGACAAGTGCTGCCATTGGAATTTGAACAAGGACGTTGTTGAATACGAGAATGAGTAGCATCAAAACAACACCGGCGACTAAGGTCGATAGTCGACCACGGCCACCAGATTTTACGTTGATAACAGATTGTCCAATCATTGCACAACCAGCCATTCCTCCGAAAAATCCAGCAACGATGTTTGCAGCACCTTGACCTTTCGCTTCACGGTTCTTATCACTTTCCGTATCTGTCATATCATCTACGATTTGAGCAGTGAGAAGTGATTCAAGCAAACCGACAATCGCTAATGCAAAAGAGTATGGGAAAATGATTTGCAATGTCTCGAAGTTCAATGGAATTTCTGGAATTAAGAACAATGGTAATGCTTGTGTTAACTCTCCCATATCCCCAACAGTTCTTACACCTACTCCTGACGTAACCGCAATGATCGTCATTACGATGATTGCAATTAATGGAGAAGGAACGGCTTTTGTAAACCTCGGTAAAATATATATGATTGCTAATGCTCCGGCTACCATCGCATACATAATCCAAGTTTCACCTATGAAATGTGGTAGTTGAGCCATAAAGATCAAAATAGCTAGTGCGTTAACGAATCCGACCATGACGGACTTAGGGATGAATTTCATTACTTTACCCAGCTTTAAGACACCCATTAATAATTGAATGACACCCGTCAAGACTGTAGCGGCTAATAGATATTGAAGACCGTGATCAGCGACAAGTGTTGTCATTAATAGGGCCATCGCTCCGGTTGCAGCAGAAATCATACCTGGACGTCCACCGACAAAGGCAATCACAACCGCGATACAAAACGATGCATATAGACCGACCATCGGATCGACCCCAGCAATGATTGAAAAGGCAATGGCTTCAGGAATTAAGGCTAGAGCAACGACGATACCTGCTAAGATATCTCCTCTAATGTTGCCAAACCATTCTTGTTGTAATTTTTGTACGTTCAAAAGTGTATTGCACCTCTCTCTTTCTTTTTTATTTATTTAAAACAAGCGCTTCTGTAATCCGTTACGTGGCGGCTTACATTCGCATTTCAAAAAAACAGACTTTCAACTCTCATGAAAGTCGGGGCCGTTGTGAACATATCGGATTATAACATCGTTTGCGTAGGAAAGATAGTCCTAAGAAAGCGTAAACTTTCTTTGATTTCTTCCATTATCGACGAAATACTCACTCAGAGGGTGCAACTTGATGAATTTACTTTTAGGAGAAATATGGGATATCGTTAGGCAATTGTAAATTTATTAAAAAAGTGAGAAAATTAAAATAGATAAGCTGTGTTTGTAGCTGTGAGGAGGATGACAATGTTTACACAAATACTTCTAGCATCAGATGGATCAGATCATGCAATAAGAGCTGCCGAAAAAGTAAGTATGATCGTTAATGGTAATGAATCCGCTAAGGTGACAGTATTATATGTTATTGATGGGGCCACATCAAAATCGGACGTCCTTTCTCAAGGCAGTAAAGAGGGAATAGAGGAGAAACGTAAACAACGCCTTCATCATACAGAGGCAATTTTACAAGAGCAGGGGATCACTTATGACATTAAAGTTTTAAGAGGAGAACCTGGGCCTACAATTGTTCAATACGCGAATGAAAACCCCTATGATCTCGTTGTAATTGGTAGTCGAGGATTGAATACATTTCAAGAAATGGTATTAGGTAGCGTAAGCCATAAGGTTGCAAAGCGTGTCCAATGCCCAGTCATGATCGTCAAATAACTGTCACACTTTACGTGCCATTTGTTGGCATGTAGATGACGCAACCCAAACAATTTCGTTTCTTTTGGCGAATCGTTTTAATTAAGATGAAACCAAAGTCTTAATCAATAGCTTTAGAGCTTACAAATAAAACGATAGAGGGGAATGGCTATGCATCCCACAACGCAACAATTAACAGATCAAGTATCGATCCAGTCTAACCAGTTAATTCAGAAGCCCGAATCGTATACTTTGATTGGCAAGGGACGAAGTGCATTCGTTTTTAAAGATGAACAGACAGGTTATGCGATTAAAATCTTCTTTACAGAGTTTGAGCATCTTGCTAAGCAAGAAGCGGATATATATACGAAGTTAGAAGGCTCACCGTACTATCCAGAGGTATATGAAGTCGGCCATAACTATATTGTAATGGAGTATATTGAAGGTCATACGTTCTATGACTGCTTGCACAAAGGGATTCGCATCACGAAAGAGATGATAGATGAAGTGGATAAGGCGTTGGCTTATGCTCGATCGAAAGGATTGAATCCGTCAGATATTCACCTTCAAAATTTGATTCTCACGCATGAAGGAACGATCAAAGTCATCGATGTTGTCAGGTTTAAGCAAGTTAAAGCTTGCACACAATGGGATGACTTAAAGTTTGCCCATGAGCGTTTTTATGAGAGAAAATATTTCATGAAGAAGGTTCCGAGAACCATCATTGAACTTGTGAAATTGTACTATAAAAAAATCGTCCTCCCATTTAGGACGCTGAGATCGAACAAATGACGTCAGAGAAGAACTGACGTCATTTTATATTTCAACTATAAATCCGGTGAATGCTGCGATTGCTCCAAGGAAAACTGAAGTGACGATATAAAGGATAGCTTGTGTGTACTTTTCGCTTTGGAGCATTTTGAGCGCTTCCACACTAAAGGTTGAAAACGTCGTAAAAGCTCCGCAAAAGCCAATTCCGAAAAACAACCAGATCCATTCTGTGAGTGAATCAGTTGTGTATAAGCTTGCAAGTATTCCTAACAGAAAGGAGCCTGCAATATTGACGACCCAAGTCCCATTCATCCAGCTGTTAGGGCTTTTATTATGTAAAAATTGTCCGATTAAATACCGCGCTGCTGCCCCTAGTGAGCCTCCTAATCCAATCAAGATCATCATTGGAGATCACCTACTTTAGGCTTTAATCCGATTTTATAACCGAAGAACGCTAGAGCAATGCCGACTAAGACGCTGATTACCACATAAGAACCTGCAATTAGGAAAAGTCCGTTTTGCATGAGGTGAACCGTTTCTACTGAAAAGGTTGAAAAGGTTGTGAAAGAGCCTGTAAAGCCAGTTCCAATAAGCAGGATCAACTGGGTATGTAAAAATTTCTGCAACAAAAAGGCAGTAAACCAACCGAGAAACAAGCAGCCTAAGAGGTTCACAGTTAATGTACCTATTGGAAATCCTGATGAAGTTGGGATCCATTCTCCGAGTAGAAATCTGAAAATAGATCCAAAAAAACCTCCGATTACAACCATTAGCAGGTTCAAAACTTACACACCTCTTTACAGATTTATGTTTAATGTATCATATTTCGGGTCCTTTCAATACTTTTCACTTGTGTATATAAGTATATGCTTATATAATGATAATCGATAAGGGGGTGAGTTGATGAAAGAAACGGCTTTAAATATGACAGAAGTGTCCCAAACTGTGAAGCTTCTTGGAGATAAAACGAGGCTAACGATTATGGGATTATTAAATGTGAGAGAGTGTTGTGTCTGTGAGTTTGTTGAAATCATCCAGATGAGCCAGCCTTCGATTAGTCAGCACTTGCGCAAACTAAGAGATGCAAGACTCGTTAAGGAAACTCGAAAGGGTCAATGGATTTATTATTCCATTAATCAAGAATATGAAGGGTATCCGTTGGTAAAAGATATATTGAACTATGTTCCTGACTCTGAAAAACAGCTAGAGGATCTCGAGAAAGCTGGATTGAGTATAAGCTGTACGTAATAGCTAGGGGTTGAACTACTGGAGGTTAACGTTTTGTTATCAGTATTTTTATCAGTCATTATATTTGTCATTACATTAGTCCTTGTCATCTGGCAACCTAAAGGTTTAGGAATTGGATGGTCAGCTTGTGGGGGCGCAATTGTAGCATTACTTGTAGGTGTCGTTAATTTAGGTGATGTCGTTGCTGTCACGGATATCGTTTGGAACGCGACACTTGCTTTCATCGCAATCATCATCATTTCACTTATATTAGACGAGATTGGGTTCTTTGAGTGGTCTGCTTTACATATGGCACGGATTGCAAAAGGTAACGGCGTGAAGATGTTCATTTACGTAACGATCTTAGGTGCAATTGTCGCGGCATTTTTCGCGAATGACGGTGCTGCGTTGATTTTGACACCGATCGTCCTTGCGATGGTACGGGCACTCAACTTTAAAGAGCGCATGATATTCCCGTTCATTATGGCGAGTGGATTTATCGCGGATACAACATCCTTACCGCTCGTTGTCAGTAATCTTGTGAACATCGTTTCCGCAGATGTGTTTGATATTGGATTTGTTGAGTATGCATCACGGATGGTTGTTCCGAACTTGTTCTCAATTGTTGCGAGTATTGCGGTCTTGTGGTTATTTTTCCGAAAAGATATACCGAAAGACTACGAAGTAGATCAGTTAAAGAAGCCGGTTGAAGCTATTCGAGATGATAAGATGTTCCGATTATCTTGGCTTGTACTTACGGTATTGTTGAGCGGATATTTTGCGAGTGAATTTTTCGGTATTCCGGTTTCGATTATTGCCGGTATTGTCGCGATTTTCTTCTTATTCATGGCTCGTAAAAGCTCAGCAGTTGAAACAAAGAAGGTGATAAAGGGTGCACCTTGGGCAATCGTGTTCTTCTCCATCGGAATGTACGTTGTCGTTTATGGTTTGCGAAATGAAGGGTTAACGGATGTATTGGCTGTCGTAATTGAAGCAGCAGCTGATCAAGGTTTATTCGTGGCGACGATTTCAATGGGCTTCATTGCGGCAATCTTGTCGTCGATTATGAACAATATGCCGACCGTTATGATTGATGCACTAGCGATTCAAGATACGGCGACGAGCGGTACAATCCGTGAAGCATTGATTTATGCGAATGTGATTGGATCAGACTTAGGTCCGAAAATTACACCGATTGGGTCCCTTGCAACGTTACTTTGGCTTCACGTTCTATCGTTAAAAGGTGTTAAAATATCATGGGGATACTATTTTAAAATCGGAATTATCCTGACCGTTCCAACACTATTTATCACATTAACCGGCCTATATATTTGGCTTTCGATTATTTCATAAAAATATAACTTGAAGGAGTTTTTACAATGTCTAAACCGATTATTTACTTTTTGTGCACAGGGAATTCTTGCCGCAGTCAGATGGCAGAAGGATTTGGAAAGAAATACTTAGGAGATCGTTATGACGTCTATTCTGCAGGAATCGAAGCACATGGACTGAACCCGAATGCGGTAAAAGCAATGAACGAAGTTGAAATTGATATTACAGACCAAACTTCAGATATCATTGATCGTGAAATTTTGAATAAAGCGGATCTTGTCGTTACACTTTGTGGAGATGCAGCTGACAAATGTCCGACAACACCTTCCCATGTAAAAAATGACCACTGGGGTTTTGATGATCCTGCGAAAGCGGAAGGAACAGAAGAGGAAAAATGGGCATTCTTCCAGCGCGTTCGTAATGAAATCGAAGAACGAATTCAAAAGTTTGCAAAAGAAGGCAAGTAAACGAGAAAAGGAGAGGATTTCATGATTAACCGAATGCATGTTGCTGTAAACTGCAGTGATTTGGAGAAGTCGTTGGCATTTTATAAAAGTTTCTTCGGTGAAGGTCCGACTAAGGTGAAGGAGAATTATGCTAAATTCGAGCTCGATTCACCAGCTCTACATTTCTCACTGAACGAACGTGATTTCAACAAAGACGGTGTGTTGAATCACTTAGGATTCCAAGTGGACAATACTGAAGATGTCCTGAAAATGGGTGAGCGCCTTCGTGAATCGGGATTATTATTAATAGATGAGATGGATACGACTTGTTGTTACGCTGTGCAAGATAAAGTGTGGGTGTATGATCCTGACGGGAATGCGTGGGAAATTTTCTACACGAAAGAGGATTCAGAATTTGAGTCTGCTGGAGATGCTCGGGATATGTCCCTATGTTGTGCACCTCCAAAGCCTCAAGCGATTAATATAGAATTAACATCTCCTAAGAAATAGGTCGATTATCGTTGAGGATTGCTCGCGAATACACTACACTGAGAGAGTCTACCAAAGATAGAGTGAGGGGGAAGATCATTGCAAATTACAGATAAAGCGAAACAAGCGATTGAAGGGATCCTTCATCAGCACGATGCAAAAGGAATCCGTATTTATTTTGCAGGTATGGGCTGAGGTGGTCCCAAATTGGGAATGGCTCTGGATGAGCCACAAGAAACGGACAAAGTAGAAGAATTGAACGGCATCCGTGTATCATTTGATGAACGTATCGTTACACATACACAGGATCTTATAGTAGACTTCCAACAAACCGACGAAGGCGCAGGACTCGTTTTCCTCGGTCAAGAAGACTGCTGCTAAAAGAAAGAACGAGAAGAGCTGACCCAAAAGATATCATCTGTCATTGGGGCAGCTCTTTTTTAATGGTATCGATAAATCATTGATTACCATATTGTGTTAAAATGTATGGCGGTGAGGGGGTTGCAAATGAACAAAAATTATCGGAAAGTGATGCTCATTTCTGTCATCATAATCGCATTTATCGTTGTTCTTTACATAAAAGCTACAGATGATAAACCTGCAGTTGCGGGTAGTTGGAATGAGGTTAGAGAGCATTGGTATGAAACAACACCGGGCTTAAAACGAGCGGAAGAACTAGGGTTGACGAGAGATTTTGATGAGAAGGTTGACATTCCTAATTCTGATTCTGAGCTTAAAATAAGTAAAGTGTGGTATAACTCAGAGCACGTTTATATCTTTTTTGGGGTTAAAGGAAAGATGGATCAACAACTGCCAAAAATGGAGTTCAGGTTAGATGTACCTGAATCATTGAATGAAAAAGCGGGATTTACAAGTTACGCCGATCATGTTGACGATGGCATGATGCATAATGGATGGTTCTACAATCGAGTTGTTGCTGAGCCGATTATGAAAGAGGGGGTTACACTAGAACGAGTACGAGAGATGGTACTGAAAGAAGTCGAGATCGTGAGAGGTTCAAAGATTCTCCGAATAAAAAACCCGATAAAATTAGATGTGCTATACAAAAAGACTGATGAGCGCACTAGAATTGTACAAGTAAATGAAGATTTCAAAGTTAATAATGGTAATGTGCAGCTTAAGAAAATGGTTTTGGGTACGTCAAAAATCATGACTCATTGGGCTTTTTCTGGGCTGAAAGATCAATTAAAAACGATACATGGAACCGTGCAAATTGGGGGCGAGAATCTCTCGCTTTCAGAAATTGAATTTACTGATGCAAACATTTTTCAAATGAAGTCTTCACCAGCGAATTCAGAGCCAAATGAAATTGTAGTTAACGTCGACAGCGTGGAGCTGATTGGTGATGAACAATTCACTTTCACAATAGATACAAAAGAGTACACGGAGGACACAGAACCCTTTGAAAAGAGAGTGAACAAACGAATTGCAAAGATCAAAAATACGGACATTTACTTGGACAAAATCATCTTAAAGAAAGATCGTTTTTACATCAGTATTCAATATGATTCGAACAACGAAGATGAACATCTGATTAGTGCAAGACCCTATCTAAAAAGTGAAGACTTGAGAATGAAACAGAACCAAGACCCTTACGACAAGCTTAGAAGTCATATCACTGAAATCAGTAATGAAAAAGGTGAAATTCTGAAGGATCATATGGGTGTTGGAACAGGTCCAGAAAACCAATTCAATATGAGTATCCCGAAAGCGTTCATCGATCAATCCGAACATCTGCAAATCTCTGTTGATAAGCTCATGTACGTAAAAACACTAAACCGTAAAGTGAACATAGAGATCCCATAAAGTGCAAATACCGTTTTGTCTGCTAAAGAATAGGGAGAAATGAAGCGATACTCTATTTCCTATTGGTATGGTATATCCAAAATCAAAAACAAAAGAAAGCGGCATAATTGTCGCTTTTTTTGTTAAAAAGATTTACAAAAAGTGGATGATAGTGTTACGATTATTTCAGAATATTCGCAAACGTTTGCGAAAAGCATGTAAAGGTGTGGAAACGAATGAAGCCCTCCATAAAAAATATCGCAGAACTCTGTAAGCTAAATCCTAGTACGGTCTCTAGGGCATTAAACAACAAATATGGTGTTAAGCCAGAAACGAGAAAAAGTGTAATGGAGGCTGCTGTAGAGCTCGGTTATGTCCCCAACCTAGCAGCAAGGGAACTGGTTTATAAGAAAGGTAACCTTGTTTGCATTATTATTCCAGAAAGTGATGCTGAAGCTCAGCCTGCTTTTTTTGCCATGCTTCCATATATGAATAGAATCTTAAGGACTCATGGTATGGAAACGATGATTTATGCTTTTGATCCTTATCGGTATCGCCAGGGTGAATTAATGGAGCTAGTGCAGAAAAGAAATCTCAGAGGTTGTATTGTATTGCCTGGATTTATGAAGCATCATAATATTTTTAATGACATAAGGACCATCACAACACCTTGCGTAGTTTTAGAAGTATCAGTGAATTCAGAGATGTGCTCAAGCATTCATACTGATGAAGTGTATGGGGCATATATAGCTACTCAACACATAATCGATTTTGGACATACGAGAATAGGTTTTATAAATGGTCCTAGTAATGTGCAAATTTGTGAGGAAAGAATGAGTGGTTATAAAAAGGCAATTGAAAATGCAAAGTTGATCTTGAAAGACGAGGATGTCGTATATAGCGATTTCACCGGTAAAGGCGGAGGAGAAGCTATTATCACTTTACTTAAACAATCTCCTGATCTTACAGCTGTTTTCATTGCAAATGACCTCATGGCTATGGGAGCTATCTCTAAACTATCTGAAGAAGGTTACCATATTCCAGGTGATATATCAGTAGTCGGATTTGATGGTCTATTTGTCAGTCAGTATTACAATCCACCGTTAACTACGATCAAAAATGATGATTATACCATAGCAATACAGGCAGCAAAGTCATTAATGGGGATTATTGAACAGAATACAGTAGCTGAAATTCGGATAAAGCCTGAACTCATTTATGGAAAATCTGTTAAACGATTAACTACATAACAGGGGGATATTAATGTGTCTATAGGGAATTATTTCAGAAAGTTGAAATCAATCGTTTTTGGAGTTGTTGTCATTAGTTTCTTGCCTAGTTTATTGTATGGGTTTGACCAAACAATAAACTTAAGGACCTATTCTTTAAATGGGAAGTCCTATAATATCTTCCCGGATATTTTTGATAAGTACTTTTACTCAATGACCATTTTTTTCGGTGCAATACTAGTAGGTTTGTTCCTTGCAGTTCTTTTCACATTTATCACATCTTTACTTCCATATTACTTTAAACGTTTTGTTTATGGCCTGCTTACCCTTTTTGAATCTTTGCCAGATCTCTTCATCGTCATTTCCCTACAGTTATTAATCGTTTACATATTCCAGAAGACAGGTTGGCTGATCAGTAACGTTACCGTCGTTTATGACGATAAGATATATCTGATTCCAATACTTGCTCTATCTGCACTTCCTACTATCCAGCTCTTTAAAATGACATTCCTTCTATTGAATGAAGAACGTAATAAACCTTATGTAGCTGTAGCCAGGTCAATGGGACTAGGAGAATACTTTATATTAATCCGCCATGTCTTCAGAAATGTATTATTCAATTTGTTCCTATACTTCAAAACGATATTTGTATTCATGTTATCCAATTTATTTATATTAGAATATGTATTCAACATCCACGGACTCATGAGAATAATGCTAAGTCCGAACACATTTGTATTCTTAATCAGTACAGTATTGATCACAATCCCATTTCTTTTTCTTTTTGAAGCGACTCAATCCTTTATCAGTAAATCGATTGGTGATCAGGAGGTGGATGCTGCATGACTTGGAATATACTTAAACAGCCCCAATTCATGATTGGTACTTTAATCATTCTGTCGCTACTAGGTCTCAGCTTTGGTTTTGATCAATTATTCAAGATGCCAGAACAAGTCAAATATCTTTATAAAAATGGTAGTTTAGTAGGGGTAGCACCATTTACACCTTCTGAAGTACCTCCTTTTGGAACAGACAAGTTTGGCCGGAGCCTATTCCATATGATTATTAAAGGGGCAAAATACACCTTAGTAATTGCATTTGGAATAGCCTTGATTCGTGTATTTCTTGCTTTGATGTTAAGTATGGTATACCACCGCTTTTACAAAAAATTAAGTGCTTTCTTTAAAGATATCATAGAATCAACCATTTTCATTCCGAGTTCAATACTTGCATTTTTACTTCTAGCTCCTCTTACGGTCCATCAAGTCCAAGAGGGTAAAAGTATTGCAGAGATCCTGACAATTCAATGCATTATTTTAGTGCTAATTGGTGTGCCTCAGCTCATTTCTACATTTTCAAACGACATGATGAAAATTTCGGAAAAAGAATACATAGTGAGTACACACTCACTTGGAGCTAAGCCGATATACGTTTATTTCAAACACATCATTCCAGAAATGGCGACCCGTGTCCTATTAGTCATCACCCAACAGATTATCCAAGTTTTGATTCTTCTAGCTCATCTTGGCGTTTTGCTCATTTTCTTAGGAGGGAGAAGTACGTTTACAGTTGGTGACATCTTTAATGAACATGAGGTATTTACATCCCAGACTGGAGAATGGGCAGGTTTAATCGGACATAACTTCAATGAGATTATGTTGAAGCCACATGTGTTACTTATTCCATTAGCTTTCTTCTCATTGACGATCTTTGCATTGAACTTAGTCATAAATGGGATTCAGAATCATATCAAGCCTTTGATAAGAGGAGGGGGCAGGCGATGACCTTGTTGAACGTAAGTCATTTAGGTGTTTCATTTTATTCTAAAGGTAAAAAGGCGACGAAGGCGATCAATGACATTCATTTTACAGTGAATAAAGGTGAAACGGTTGCATTGATTGGAGAGTCTGGATCAGGAAAGAGTGTGACCTCACTAGCAATTATGGACTTATTACCAGAGAACGGTAGGGTGGATAGCGGTAAAGTTTTATTCAATGATCAGAACCTTCATGATTTGTCTAAAAAAGAAATCCAGAACATTAGAGGTAAACAAATATCGATGATTTTCCAAGACGCTATGGTGTCATTAAATCCGACTATAAAAATAGGGAAACAAATTGCAGATATATTGCGTTTCCATTCAATAGTAGAAAAGAGACAATTGACCCAAGAAGTATTAAGGCTGTTATCAATAGTAGGTTTCTTAAACCCACTAGATGTATATCATCAATATCCTGGCAAATTATCAGGCGGTATGAAACAAAGAGCGTTGATTGCAATGGCGATATCATGTAAGCCAGCACTGATTATTGCAGACGAACCTACTACTGCCCTTGATGTAACTATACAGAAACAAATCCTAGACTTATTAAATGAGTATAAGGAACAGACAAACACTTCCATCTTATTGATCACACATGATTTTGGAATAGTTGCGGAAAATGCAGATCGAGTTATAGTCATGTATAACGGAGAGATTGTGGAATCCGCAGATGTTTTCACACTCTTTAACAATCCGATACATTCGTATACAAAAGGATTGATGAACAGTATTCCGAAAATCAAAGAACCAAAAGCATTCCTGACAACAATCAGAGATAGTGAAATGGAAAACCAATATTATGGAGGCAGGCAGTTTGCTCCAAACCGTTTTATTTCACATGTAGAGTATGATCAGAGAGAAAGTAGACTAATTGAAGTGGATCCTGGACACTTTGTGCGTTTCTTCACAAATTAAGGGGCAATTTGAATTTATCCGACTGGAGTTGGTAGTATGGAGTCGTTAATCGAAGTGAAGAATCTATCAAAATATTTTCAAAGAGGTAAAGAGGTTGAGAAAGCTTTAGAAGGGGTATCTTTTAACGTTTACCGCGGAGAGACACTTGGTATTGTTGGAGAGTCTGGCTCTGGAAAGACGACACTTGGACGGTCTTTAATGTGTTTATATAATACGGATTTTGGAGAGATTTACTTCAATGATATGAGTTTGAAAAGTATGAATGCGGAGCAGTTGCGATCGATCAAAAAAGAGTTTCAAATGATTTTTCAGAATCCTTATGAGTCATTGAGTCCACGTTTGAAAATAGGTGAGATAATAGAAGAACCACTTACCATCCAGAAGCTTGGAGCGAAAAAGGAACGAAAGCAGCTTGTATTAGAGATGATTCAGAAAGTGGGATTATCAAAGGATTGTTATGATAAGACCATTCACGAATTTTCTGGTGGGCAACGTCAAAGGGTTGCAATTGCAAGGGCATTGGTGATGAAACCGAAATTGGTTATTGCAGATGAGCCAGTATCTGCACTAGACGTGTCGGTTCAAGCTCAAATATTGAATCTATTAAAGGAATTACAAAGAGAGTATAACCTTACGATGATTTTCATTTCTCATGACTTGAATGTTGTTCATCATATGAGTGACAGGGTTGGTGTTTTGAGACATGGACATTTGTTAGAAATCGCTCCAAAAGATGAAATATATAATAATCCTGTACACCCCTATACACAATCTTTACTTGCTTCTATCCCTAAGACTGATCCAAATGCAAGAAAACGCGGTGCTGCTATTCACGTACCACCACGGTCACAGCATCCACCCCACTTATTACATATAGGAAATGAGCATTATGTAGCAGCTAATGTTATTGAAATAATAAAGTATGAAGTCACAGATCGTCTCGCAGTTCGTGGATAAACAACGGCTCACCCTTTGTTGATTGGGTGAGCCCTTTTTAAATCCACTTTTCTAGATAATTTCGCTTTTTTTTAGATAAAATTCAATTTTTCTAGATACCTATACTCTCAACCGCTTTATCTCCGGCTATATTCTTCCAAAAGGCCATAAAGCTTCTCTAGCGGGTTACTTTGTTCACTTCGCTGCATGTTTTTGCGATATTTGGATCGATTTTCATACGTTTTTTCAATTAAGTCTTCCAAACCTTCCTCAGTTAGATCATCCTCTTGAATGACTTCTGCAAATCCTTGCTTTTCAAAGGACTCAGCATTTTGGATTTGATCTCCACGACTTTGGCTGAGTGGGAGAGGAATCAGGATCATTGGAATTTCTAAGTCTAGGAACTCATAAATCGAGTTTGAGCCAGCCCGTGTTACAACAAGATCAGTCATCGCCAAAATATCAGGCAGCTCTTCCTTAACATATTCAAACTGTCTGTATCCACGAATATTCATACTATCATCCACTTTACCTTTACCGCATAAATGTACAATTTGATACTTCTGTGTCAATTTCGGCGCAAGTTTCCGAATGGTTTCGTTGACGTGCTTTGCACCTTGGCTACCACCCATAACCAGAATAACAGGCTTGGTCTCAGTAAAGTCACAAAAGTGGAGTCCTTTTCTTCTTGTTCCTTCATGTAATTCTTCACGTACAATGGACCCTAACAATACCCCTTTATCTTCAGGTAAGTGCTTTAGCGTTTCGGGGAACGTCACACAGATTTTCGACGCGAAAGGCATCGAAATTTTGTTAGCTAGACCTGGACTCATATCTGATTCGTGTGTGATTGAAGGTGTGCGATTCAATTTAGATGCGAGCATAACGGGTACGGAGACAAATCCACCTTTAGAAAAGACGATGTCAGGCTTCACTTTACGTAAAATACGATATGCTTGACCGATCCCCTTAATCACTTTAAACGGATCTTTAAAATTGTTCACATCAAAATAACGACGGAGCTTTCCAGTAGAAATCGGATAGTATTGAACATCTTCAAGTGGTTCAATTAACTCGCGCTCTATGCCGTTATGAGATCCAATATAATGAATCTCCCAATTATTACGTTTCAAATGTGGAATGAGGGCAAGGTTCACCGCAACGTGACCTGTAGACCCACCACCTGTTAACAAAATACGTTTCATCCATATCATCCTTTATTCATTACCCAGTGACGGACACTTATTTTATATGAATCCTAGTATACAAGGTATTGTCGTTGGTTTCATCTATTATAGGGTTTTATCACCTATTCTCATAGTTTTCGATGGTTACTTAAAGGAAACGATGGTTGCTTAAAGAACTATTATAGTAAGGATATGTTGCCCTGTCTCAATAAAGTTGATTGTATTCAGTGAATACTAGATGATTGGTGGGGATGTCGTGGAGCTAACAGAAAAAAGGGTGTCCGAACTAGAATCGGAGTTGAAGCTTTTGAAAACAGAGAAACAGAAGCTTCTAGAAGAATTGTCACATGTAGAAGAAGTATTGCACCACGTTGATTGTGTTTTGTTCAAATTCATTCGGAGAGCGGATGAGAGGTTTGAATACACATTTCTCAGTGGTAGAACAGCTAAGCATAATAATATCTTGGTAGACGAAATTGTTGGCAAAACTCCTGAGGACCTTTTTGATAAAGAAATTGCTGCTTATCTTAATCTTAAATACAAACAAGCTTATGATGGCGAAAAAGTAACATTAGAAGTCACATATGAAAGTGCCATATATTCAGTTGTTTTATTACCAAGAAAGCTTAATGGACTAACCATTGAAGTCGTCGGAACGGCAACGGACATTTCTGAGAAAAAGCAAATGGAAGATGAAATCGTATCAACCGAAAGGAAATTCCAGGCCATTTTTGAAGAAGCTCTTGATGCGATTCTACTTTTTGACCACACAGGTGTTCCAATTGATGCGAATCCAGCTGCTAGTCATCTACTTGGCTTCTCAATTGATGAGATCAAACGCGCAGAACACTTTAAAATATTAGACCCAGAAATAAGAGAACGAATTCCAGATTCTTTAAAGAAGTTGCTTGAACTTGGCAAAATAACGGGCGAATCAAGAGTTACGAATAAAGATGGATCGGTCAGGTACGTGGAACATGTGACAAAGGCGAATATTTTACCGAATGTCCATCTCACTATTTTACGAGATATTACCGGAAGAAAGAAAATGGAAGAGTCGATAAGGAAGTCAGAAACGTTACACGTCGTCGGAGAACTTGCAGCAGGAATCGGTCATGAAATAAGAAACCCAATGACCTCATTAAAAGGTTTTATACAACTATTAAAAGAAGATCTCGTACACTTTGACTACTACGATGTAATCATGTGTGAATTTCAACGTATAGATGCGATTATTGCAGAATTTATGATCTTATCAAAACCCCAAGCAATTGAAATGAAAGAAGCTTCTATAGAAAATATTTTAGAACAAGCCGTTCTTCATATGGAAACACAAGCTGGTGTGAAAAATATACAAATCCATTTACAAATGGAAGAAAACCTTCCCCATATCATATGCGAGAAGAATCAATTGAAACAAGTATTCATCAATTTGATCAAAAATGGGATAGAGTCGATGGAGGACGAACAAAATATCTATATCAATATTAATTCTCAGGAAGACTCGATCATAGTAGAAATAAAAGATGAAGGATGCGGAATTCCTCCCAATATACTTGAAAAAATTGGAGAACCGTTCTATACAACAAAGGATAAAGGAACAGGTCTTGGATTAATGATTAGTTATAAAATTATCCAAAATCATCATGGCACGGTAGATGTTAAAAGTATAGAAGGAAAGGGAACTACTTTCACGATCACATTGCCCATCTATCAATCAGGTACCTCTTAAGGTACCTTTTTGTATGCAATCATTTACCTTTGATCTGCTTTCCTTTCGGCTTTTATTCTATGCAGTTCATCAACGACTAGTAAAGCATAAGGTAATAAGATGATCCAAATCAGAAAAATGGATAGGGTGAACATTGCAAAAAAATCCAAAAGGAAATAGATGAAGACGAAAAATAACAGAAGTAAAAAGAATGGACTAATCATAATCCATATCAAAAATATCCCTCCTCGTGTAGGCATATTTTCTCCTGAACAGATGTCATCTAAACATCTTGTATACATTACATTTCAGATGTGAATGATGGAACTATAAAATCTATTCGGATTAATGAGAGGTTTAAGCGATGAGGTCGAAGTGGAGGAAAAGTTATCGGAAGTCCAAGCAAACTACCGAACCAAAAGAAAGTGAGTCGTTACAAGAACTCCTTTCTCCATTTAAGAATTCTAAGGATTTCGTACAGTACGAGCTTACTGGAGTAACAAATTGTACCATCAGCTATATCAAAACAATTGTCGAGCCTAAGATTCTATCAGAAACGATACTTGAAGACATCAAAGATCAACAGATGACATCTTTAGAAGAAATAAAGAATCAGGTATCTGTACAAAATCAAGTCATTACTGAAGACGCAGATTTGATTCTGCAAAATATATTAAGTGGATTCATCATGATACAACTTGAGGAAAGTGATGAGAGAGTATTGCTCATACCTGCTGTGTCCGCAGAAACACGTAAAGTAAGTATTCCAGAGGTTGAATTCAGTGTAGTGGGTCCTAAGGAAGCATTCGTGGAATCCTTAGATACGAATATTAATCTTATAAGAAAACGCCTCCCTTTGCCAGAGTTAACAGTAGAGGAAATCGTTATCGGAAAACTGACGAAAACGAGAGTATCTACTATTTATATTGAAGGCATAGCTAACAAAGAGAACATTAATACTGTTAAACAGCGACTAGAGCAAATTGAATTTGATGAGATTATTGATAGTTCCTATATTTCACAAATGATCTCTGATAATTCTCATTCACCATTTCCGCAATTATTAGATACTGAGCGACCCGACCGTGTAGCGGGGGCCCTTGCAGAAGGGAAAATTATCATTCTTGTAGACGGTTCCCCCCATGCATTATCGGGACCTAATACATTAATAGAATTCTTCTCTGCTTCGGATGATTACTATTTGAACTGGGTGCTGGCTTCGGCGTTAAGAATCATACGTCTTTTTGCTGTCCTCTTTTCAGTTATAGCAACACCACTTTATGTAGCTATTTTAACGTATCATCATGAAATGATTCCTGAAGACTTGATGGCGACGATTATCACATCAAGAGCCGATATACCCTTTCCCCCTATATTAGAGGTGATTATTTTAGAGCTGGCTATTGAATTACTAAGAGAAGCTGGTGCAAGACTACCTATTAAAGTAGGACAGACAATCGGTATCGTTGGAGGTATTGTTATTGGAACTGCAGCGGTTGAAGCTGGACTCACAAGTAACGTGTTATTAATTATTGTGGCTTTATCTGCTTTAGCATCTTTTACGACCCCTGTTTATCAGATTGCAAACGCTATCCGCTTGATTCGATTTCCATTTTTAATCGGTGCTCAGTGGTGGGGGTTAATTGGTGTTGCTATGGTCATGAGTATATTTTTGTGCCACATTATACGACTACAATCATTGGGAAGACCTTTCTTTGCCCCTATATATCCATTGAGGATCAGCGGCTTGAAAGACGCTTTTTTCCGTTTCCCCTTTAACAAGCAAACAATCAGACCATTGCAGACTCGACCTGAAGATCCTGTCCGATTTAATGCTAAGCGTACCAATGAGAAGAGGGATATAGATGAATAAATTGCCACATCAACATTCCGTGCCAACATCTTCTATGGTACCGCCACAAATGGCATTCTTCCTAATATCTTCGATGATTGTTGGCGTAGGTGTTCTAGGATTTGAACGCTATATCGTTTTGGATGCTGGATATGATGCATGGATATCTGTATTGCTTGGAGGGCTTTGGGTTCACGGATTGGTTTGGATCATGTACAAATTATTAAAGGATGGTGGAGGGGACTTAGTAAGTATACATCATTCCTTATTTGGTAAAGTCGTTGGTAATATGCTGAGTTTTATATTTAGCATCTATCTATTAATTCTATGTATCACTGTTTTAAGGACATTTATTGAACTGATACAATTATGGGTTTTCCAACAGCTCAATGTATGGATATTCAGCACTTTATTCATATTGATTGCTTATTATTTCATATGTGGAGGGTTTCGTACCGTTACAGGGATCTGCTTTATCAGCATGATTATAGGCTTGCCATTGCTTTTATTGAAATTTTATCCACTTCAATATTCTCATGTGCAGAATCTTTATCCTGTCATCCAAGCTTCGATACCAGATATTTTAAAAGCAACAAGGACAATGTCATTAACTTATTTAGGATTTGAGGTACTCCTAATTTACTATCCTTTTTTTAAAAAGCCCGAAGAATCCCAAAGGTGGGCCCACTATGGACTCATGTTTACGATTCTTGTTTATTTAGGCACTGTCATTACATCGTTCATTTATTACAGTGAAGGGCAATTGAAACATCTCATATGGTCAACGATATCTTTATGGAAGATTGTAGAGTTCCCATTCATTGCTCGTTTTGAATACTTCGGGATAGCATTATATGTTTTTGTAATCTTACCAAACATTTGTCTAAGCTTATGGGCTTCTAGCCGTACCTTGAAACTGACATTGAATTTACGTCAGAATCGCATTTTGATTGCGTATATGGTTATGATCGTCGTTGCATGTGGTCTAATGAAAGATCGTACTTCAGTTGAATGGTTAAATGGGATCGTTGGAGATACAGGGTTTTATTTTACATCAGTCTATATTCCAATTCTCTTTCTCATACAGAGGGTTGTTAATAAAGCGAGGAATAGAAAATGACCAAAGGATTAATCAGAATGGTTTATGTAGGTATGTGCTTACTATTACTCTCAGGGTGTGTTCCTAGAAAAAGCATTGAGGATGTCTCCTTGATCCAAGTGGTCGGTTATGATTACGAGGGTGAGGATCTGATCAGGGGAACGGCAGTTGTTCCTTATTTTTCTCACCTGGAGAAAAGTGAACAAATGAACGAAGAGACATTGACAACGGTTGCTCATTCTACCAAACAAATTCATACGGAGCTTAGTGCGAAAACGTCTAAACCCATAACAATCGGGACACTTAAGGTTGTCCTTTATAGTTCTGAATTAGCATCCAAAGGTGTCGGCTCCACACTTGAAAGTATGTCAAGGGATCCTAGGATAGGAAGAAACATATTTTTAGCTATAACTGAGGGTAAGACTGAAGAAATACTTCAAGCTGGAATTGGAAAAAGTCAAACGACTAGTAAATTCATTACAAATATGATTGACCATAATGCGAAGTCGAATTTACCTCGAACAAGTTTACATGATTTTTTATATGCTTATTACGGAGAAGGTATCGACGGATACACTCCTTTTTTAAAACTGAATGATAATGAAGAGCTAGAACTAGACGGGATTGCTTTCTTCAAGGATGGTACATATGTATATAAAATTCCATTTGAAAAAAGCTTTGTTTTCACATTACTGAAAGAGAACTTTCAAGAAGCTACTCAGGAAATCAAATTTGATGGAGACTATATTGTAATTGAAAGTATTGGTTCAAAAGTCAAAATAATTATGCAGGGGGATAAAGATAATCCCAAATTCTTAATAAAAGTAATGATGACAGGAATGATCAATGACGCTCCGACGATCAAATACCAACTTGATCCGCCAATGATCCAAAAGATAGAGCAGACTGTCAAAAAATATAATGAAAGAGAGGCGAAGAAATTAATCAAAAGCTTTCAGGAGCATAATATCGATCCACTCGGATTAGGCGCATGCCTCCGCCAACGAGTAAGAGGTTTTAATGAAAAAGATTGGGAGAAGATGTATCCAGAAATCCCTGTAGAAGTTGAAGTGGATATGAAAATACTAGAGGTAGGGACAACCACTTAATAACGTCATATTTTGTAAGGGCTGATTCAATAATCGGCTCTTTTTATATCTTTTTTTAGAAAAATATGAAACTTTTTACATTTATTGAACGTAATAACTAATGAATGATGAATCAGAAACTAACGATTAAGTGATGGAGGGGATTGTTCATGTTTGAACTTTTCAAAAGGGTTAAGACAGTTGTCAATTCGGAAGTAAACAGTCTAATTGATAAGGCAGAAGATCCAATCAAAATGGTAGAACAATATTTACGTGAAATGGGCTCAGATATTCAAGAGGCCGAGAAAGCTACCGCAAAAATGATGGCAGAAGAAAAGCTCTTGAAAATGAAGTGGGAAGAAGCGGAATCGATGGTCATGAAACGAGAAGAACAAGCTGTGCAAGCGCTTCAAGATCAAAATGAGGATCTCGCTAAACGAGCATTGGAAGATAAGATAAAAATCCAAGAGGAAGCGGAACAGCTTCAATCTCTTTACTTGGATGCTTCGAAAACAGCGACTGACCTTAAGCTGAAACTCACAGAAATGAAATCAGAATACAGAGATATGGAATTGAAGAAAGCCTCACTAAAATCACGTGCACAATCAGCGAAGGCGAGAACGAATATTAACCGTTCCATGTCCTCACATAACAGTGAAGGATCAAAGCAAGGTTTCAAGCGAATGGAAGAGAAGGTGCTTCGCTATGAAGCAGAAGCGGAAACAAGTGAAGACTTGAATGCTTCAAGTAGGACGCTTGATGATGAATTAACGCAAATGTCTACGAAAACAAAGATGGACGAAGAATTAGAACGGTTGAAAGAAAAAATCGCTCAACAAACAAAAGCGACTAATGAGTAGGGGATCTTATGGAGCTGCTTGGTTATACAATGGAAGCCATCTATCTCTACACACTGATTATCGGAGGTAGCTTAACATTCCTATACATCTTGTTGAGTGACATACTGGAAGGTGTTTTCGAAGGGCTTTCGGAAACATATTTTAATCCAACGCTCGTGTTATCCTTTGTCACTTTGTTAAGTGGAACAGGATATATTTTAGAGAAAATCACGGGTTTGAATAGTGTATTCATTTTAATCACGGCTATTGTTTCAGCGTTACTCCTTGTTACATTGCTAAATGTATTTGTACTAATACCCTTATCGTCTGCAGAATCCTCAAATACGTACTCAATTGAAGATCTTCAAGGTCGAGTTGGTAAAGTGATTATCTCTATCCCTGCAGATGGGTTTGGTGAGGTCTTAATTTCAGGAAACAGTGGGAATATCGCAAAATCGGCGATCAGTCTTGATCACCAACCCATCCCAGAAGGCACAGAAATACTGGTCATAGAAATACAAGACGGTGTGTTGCACGTAACGCCGTATGAAAATGCATCTTTAAACATCTAATTAGAAAATTTAGGAGGTTCATATGAGCACAATACTTATTGTAGGTGGAGTTGTTGCAGTACTTTTATTAGCACTTATTGGTGTATTTGTTTCTAAATATCGCACAGCGGGACCAGACGAAGCACTCATAGTTACTGGTAGTTATCTAGGGTCCAAGAATGTCAATATTGATGAGTCAGGGAATAGAATTAAAATTGTTCGTGGTGGAGGGACTTTCGTACTCCCTGTCTTCCAGCAAGCAGAATCGTTAAGTCTTCTATCTAGTAAAATTGACGTCCAAACGCCGGAAGTGTATACAGAGCAAGGTGTTCCGGTAATGGCAGATGGGACGGCGATTATTAAGATTGGTGGGTCGATCGGTGAGATTGCAACCGCAGCTGAACAATTTTTAGGAAAAACAAAAGCAGACAGAGAAAACGAAGCCCGCGAAGTGCTTGAAGGGCACCTTCGCTCGATTTTAGGGTCGATGACGGTGGAAGAAATTTATAAGAATCGTGAGAAGTTCTCACAAGAAGTACAACGCGTCGCAACTCAAGACTTAGCGAAAATGGGTCTTTATATCGTCTCATTCACAATTAAAGATGTCCGTGATAAGAACGGTTACCTTGAATCTCTTGGTAAGCCAAGAATTGCTCAAGTGAAAAGAGATGCCGACATTGCGACTGCAGACGCTGATAAAGAAACACGTATAAAACGGGCTGAAGCGGATAAAGATGCGAAGAAGTCTGAGCTAGAACGAGCTACTGAAATTGCAGAAGCTGAAAAAATCAATGAATTGAAAAAAGCGGAATTTCGTCAGGAACAAGATAAAGCGAAAGCACGTGCCGATCAAGCTTATCACTTGGAAGAAGCGCATGCGATGCAAGAAGTTACCGAACATCAAATGCAAATTAAAATCATCGAGCGTCAAAAGCAAATTGAACTTGAGGAAAAAGAAATTGCACGTAGAGAAAAACAATACGACTCAGAGGTTAAGAAAAAGGCAGATGCGGATCGTTATGCGGTTGAACAATCTGCAGAAGCGGATAAGCGTAGGCAGATTGCTGTAGCAGATGCAGAACAATACCGTGTCGAATCAATGGCAAGAGCAGAAGCAGAGAAAATTCGAATTGATGGTATAGCGAAAGCGGATGCGGAACGGGCACAAGGAGAAACGGCTGCAGAGGTTATACGTCTAAAAGGACTTGCTGAAGCAGAAGCGAAGCAAAAGATTGCTGAGGCATTTGAACAGTACGGTCAAGCGGCGATACTTGATATGATCGTGAACATGCTTCCATCTTACGCGAAGGAAGTAGCGAGTCCACTCTCAAACATTGATAAAATTACTGTTGTTGATACAGGAAGTGGTTCAGGTGGTGGTGCCAATAAAGTAACCGGCTATGCAACTAACTTGATGTCTACACTTCAAGAATCACTTAAAGCTTCATCAGGATTAGATGTGAAGGAGCTAATCGAAAACTTCTCTGGAAAAGGTAATGTTCGTTCAAGTGTGGATGAACTAACGAGAGAAATCACACGGAAAAGAGATGGCATTCCTACAAACGAAGAGGAAAAAGAATACGCCAAAACTGAAAAGTAAGATTTCTAAAAGCAATAGGATTGGCTTGAGACATTGATGAAAATCGATGTTCGGGTCAGTCTTTTTTTTTTAGAATACAATGCATCTGTAATGAAAGGACATCTTAAGGTTTAATGTTGATTGAAGATGAGGGGACGAGACTCCTCGAAAATGAAATTCGCATTTTCTTCGTGCGATGTAACGCTGCCGAAGTGTTCCTTGTCTTGCGGTGGTAGAGGGTCAGATCTGTATCAATTGACCTGTTAGGAAAAGTGAGTTACATTATGTTTATGAGTTTGAACGGATTGACGGAAGGAGTTCTTTAGGTTTATGAAAAATATTGAAACAATTATAAAGAACCAAAAACAATATTTCTTTTCTGGTGAAACAAAGTCGACTAAATTCCGAATCAATCAGCTAAATGAACTAAGGAAAGCGATTCAACGATATGAACCAGAGATCGTAGGTGCTCTAAAGAAAGATTTGAATAAATCGGAGTTTGAAGCCTATTCCACTGAAATTGGTATGTTGTATAAAGAAATTAATTTTGCAATCAATAAAATTACGAAATGGATGAAGCCTGAACGCGTCAGTACCCCATTAACTCACATTGGAACGAAGAGCTATATATACCCAGAACCATACGGGGTTTCGCTCATTATCGCACCATGGAATTATCCGTTCTCATTGCAAATTTCACCCTTAATTGGGGCGATTGCAGCAGGAAACTGTGCAGTTGTCAAACCTTCCGAGCTAACCCCTACTGTATCTAAAGTTATATATGATATGTTTCAGGAGCTTTATGAAGAGCGTTACATTGCGGTAGTTGAAGGTGGCGTTGAGGTCAGTCAAAAGCTATTGGAACAGGATTTTGATAAGATCTTTTTTACAGGTAGTGTGAATGTTGGGAAAATCGTAATGGAAGCCGCATCGAAGAAACTGATTCCAGTTACTTTGGAGTTAGGTGGGAAAAGTCCTGCGATCGTAGATGAAAGTGCAGACCTTATGTTGGCAGCTAAAAGGATCATTTGGGGGAAATTTACGAATGCTGGGCAGACATGTATAGCCCCGGATTACCTTTACGTTCAGAAGGAAGTAAAGGATGAATTAACTCGTTTAATGGAAGACGCGATTGAAGAATTATATGGCAAGAATCCACTTAACAATAAGGAAATGACAAGAATCGTTAATGAAAATCATTTTAATCGACTCTCTCGCTATTTAGTAGATGGAAGAGTCATTAAAGGTGGAAAGGTCGATCGAAATTTGTTGGCTATTGAACCAACACTAATTGATTCAATCGATTGGGATGCTCCAGTGATGCAAGATGAAATATTTGGTCCTATCTTACCTATTCTAGAATTTAATCATTTAGATGAAGTGATCGAGAATGTTCGAGCACACCCGAAACCGCTTGCGCTTTACATGTTTACAGAAACAGACCAAAATCAAGAAAAGATTATTGAATCCTTATCGTTTGGCGGTGGTTGTATTAACGACACGTTGATTCATATCGCTACTCCGTATTTACCATTCGGTGGTGTTGGACAAAGTGGCACAGGAAGCTATCATGGAAAAGCGAGCTTTGATGCATTTTCACATGAAAAGAGTGTCGTTCAACAAACGAATCGGTTTGATATTAAATTTAGGTATCCGTCTCATAAATATGGACTTTCAATAATGAAAAAACTGTTGAAATAAGTAATGAATCAATTAAGAGCTGCTCTGGTAATAAATTGTTGAAATTCATTCATGAAGTGACCATTTAATAGTAACCATCTTTTAGAATTGAACAAAAATATAAAAAAAGGTTGTCCCAAGCGAATTAAGGGGCAACCTTTTTATAGTGATGGATCCGATAGCCAATCTACAAAGTTTTCTTTTACTTCAGGGGCGTGTGTTTGAATGACAGAGAATGCCTCTTGTATTTTTCGTTTCCGTACATGTTCCTTTGCCAATCCGATTACTACTTCATGCTTATCGTATAAGAGCCGTAGCTTTGATAGGTTTCCTCGCCCTCTACCTGGAGTCCATTCGATAATTTGTTGTTTATGTAACTCTTGAATGATCTTTTTTGCATATCGGGTCGTGATTTTCCATTCTTCTGCTAAGCGCGTCAATGGGACTTCGATCAAATCTTCTGTGGAGAAGAGATCACATAATTGTAGATAATAGGTACCATATCTCATCATTTACCCAAAAAAGGGGAACAACTCCTTTCAAAAATATCACTTTTTTCCATTCGTAATTATCATTATACTTTAAACTATCAAAAAAGTCAGACAAAGGAGGGGTTGTTTTTATGAAATTATATATCTTAAAGAGGTTAATGTACCTAATTATCACTGTTTTCGTGATTGCATCTGCGACATTTTTCTTAATGAAGTTAATGCCTGGATCACCATTAGCTTTATCGGAGAAGCTTACCCCTGATCAGGAAGCGATCATTTTAGAGAAATATAATTTAAATGATCCTGTTCCAGTTCAGTATGTCACGTATATTTCGAACTTAGTCCAAGGCGATCTTGGGGTATCCTTTCAATTTGATGGTCGTAGTGTTACTGGAATGATTATGGAACGAGTAGGGCCATCTGCTTATCTAGGGTTGCAATCAATGATTCTCGGAAGTCTTTTTGGAATGATTTTAGGTATTATTTCTGCGATTCGTCATAATACGATGTGGGATTATTCTTCGACCTTAATATCAGTTATTGGGATCTCAATTCCGAGCTTTGTATTTGCTGGATTATTACAATACTATATCGGGGTAAAATTACAATGGCTTCCCGTTGCCTTTTGGGAAGGTCCAGAATATACAGTTTTGCCTACGATTGCATTAGCAATATTCCCGATGGCCGTGGCAGCAAGGTTTATGAGAACGGAGCTATTAGAAGTATTTGGTCAGGATTATATTGTTACGGCTCGAGCAAAAGGGGTCAGTTCGCTTAAGGTTGTTGTTGTTCACGCCGTTAGAAATGCCCTGATTCCATTAGTTACAGTACTTGGACCTATGCTCGTTGGCATTATGACAGGTACGCTCGTAATTGAACGGATCTTCTCAGTACCAGGGCTTGGGGAACAATTTGTGCGCTCTATTTCAACAAACGATTATCCTGTTATTATGGGTACTACCCTGTTCTATTCCTTCTTGTTCGTTGTTATGATCCTGCTAATAGATATCGCCTACGGATTAATTGATCCAAGGATTAGAATTAGCGATGATCAATCATAGTTATATGACAACCTGTCCTAGCTTCGGCTTCGACAGTTTTTTTATGGCTTCATCGGATGGCATGAATTACAATAGCGCGCAGGTGTATATATAGATCGCATCAAAATTTTACCTGTTATAGATTAGGTGGTAATTGTCTCACAATAGAGGAGAAGAATTTCACCGAACGGAGAATGAATATGAAACGATTGTTAATTTCTTGTGTAGTGCTCTTGTTTATTTTTCCGAGTAGCTTATATGCAAACAGTATAAATGTTGAATATCTTCCCTCAATTTTCGATGATGGTACCCAAATTCCTGAGCGTATTGAATGGAAGTCATGGGATGAAACAAGTGAGATTGTTCCAAAAGATAGTGTTTTTGAAGTGGTTGATTATGAGACAGGGCTATATTTTAAAGTTCAACGACGTGCAGGATCCAAGCATGCGGATGTCCAACCACTCACAACTATTGATACAGCTATTATGAAAGCTATTTATGATGGAAAATGGAGCTGGAAGCGAAGAGCGATTTTTATCCGAAGCGGATCGCATCTTATTCCAGCTTCTATGCACGGTATGCCACATGGAGCAGGCGCATTAGCGAACAACTTTCCGGGACATTTCTGTATACACCTACCAAACAGTACTACGCATAGCTCGAGTAAAGAGGATCCATCACACCAATTAATGATTCTAAAAGCAGCTGGGAAATTAGATCAATACCTTAATAAAGCGACAAGTGAACAGATTGCGTTCGCCTTCATAAATGGAATAAATCAAGAAGACAATGCGATCGTTAGAAAGACAATACGACCCGCCAAGAATGTTCGTACGCTTAGAAAGATCTTTTTTATCAATCCAGATGTGCCACGTTTCAAACAACAACCGACAAGCTTGATGGTTGTTGAATATCCGGTTGAATTGACTGTACGTACTCGTCAAGGGCTTACGAAGGAAAAGGCAGTACTTTACTTGGAACGAGAAAGCTTAACGAGTCGTTGGTATGTGAATGTTGCGAAATCTACACTTTAGCCTGCTAATACAAAGCTTAGTGCAATAAAGCCAAACGTAAAAAAGAATATCGCTAAAAGGGAACAAATTAAGGTGAAAGCCCACCACGGTATCGAACTAAGTAAGTTTTCCTCGACTCGAAAGAATATTGAAGCCATATGATCACGAAAATTTGTGTCAGCGGCTTCTTTTCTCAAATGTTCTTTTTCCTTTTCAAGCATCCTGAATAATATGCCAGGACTTGCGGCAATTAGTGTTCCTGCAAACCAAAATCCGACAGGAAAAATCCACCCAAACATGTACAACACATCCTCTACATGAAGTTATAATTGTAGTATGTACGTAATAAGTGGATTCTTTCATGGGATTGAAAAACTCCCGCTCTAAAGAACGGGAGAAAATAATCGTGCAAATGATTCATTTGTTCTGATTAGAAGGCCTCTATCTTTATAAGTATTTATGTCGACTTCTACACTGTTGTTTAAATCCTCTTCATATTGAGATATTAACGTATCAACAGATGGTGTTCTAAACATGAATACATTGACTTCAAAATTTAAATGAAAGCTGCGAAGGTCCACATTGGCTGTACCTAACGTAGCATACGACCCATCAACAATGATTGTCTTTTGGTGGTGGAACCCTTTTCGATATAAATAAATTTTTACGCCATATTTCAATAGTTCACTGAAGTAGGACCGTGTTGCATATTCAGTTAAAAATCCGTCGGACTTTTCGGGTACCATAAGGCGAACATCAATCCCTTTAACAGCTGCAATCAGTAAGGCAGTTCGAATCTCCTTACTCGGAATGAAATACGGTGTAGTAATCCAGACAGACTTCTTCGCATTCGTGATCATAGAAAAATATAAATAGCTCATAATTCCTTGAGAAGTATCAGGACCACTCGGCACCACCTGTATCCCACCACCTTCATCATGTGGCTGTACGTCTAAATAACGATCTGTAAATAATTCCTCGTCATGAACATAGCTCCAGTCAAGGAGGAAAACACGGTGTAGATCCCTCAAAGCTTCACCACGTAAGATTAAATGAGTATCTCGCCAATATCCGAACTTTTCATCTTTACCTAGGTATTCTTTACCTACATTTAAACCACCTACAAAACCGATATTCCCATCAATTACAACAATTTTCCGGTGATTCCTGAAATTAAATTTTTGGTTAAAGAATCCTTTTTGGATGGGTAAGAAACTGTGGACCTCTACGCCAGCTTCCTTCATAGCTGAAATATCTTGATCCTCTAAACTTAAGCTACCTATACCATCGAAAATAAAACGGACCTCCACACCTTCTCGTGCTTTTGATATTAAAGCATTTATGAGTTCTCTACCTGTTTCATCAGAGCGGAAGATGTAATATTGCATATGGATGAAGTCAGTAGCACGGTTGATTTCTTCGAGTAATCTAGGGAATTTCATATCCCCATTTCGAAGCACTTCGGTATTAGAATAGAAACTAATATTTTGTCCACTTAATGAAGTGATTAATTTAGAAAAATCCCTTTCCGATTCACTTAAGTGCGTCCATTTATGCGATGGTTTATACTCATGCTGAACTTCTAAAGATTGTTCGAAATTAGATTGTCGCTTTTGTTTGAACAAATGTCCTTTGACTTCTAACTGTCCTGAGTATATGAAGGTGATGTATCCGATAACAGGAATAAATAATATGACATAAATCCATAGTAAAGTTTTATAAGGAGATCGATTTTCAAGCATCAATACATAGCAAACGGATAAAATGATTGATAAATAGACTGCCACTGCAATGGCTTTGACTTCGAGGTTTTGCTTTGTTGATAAGATGATTACAAAACTAATGATCAGTGAAATACTGAATAAAAATTGTCTAGTACGTTTCATTCATACGTCCTCCACATTCATATACAATATTGTTAAAGTACCCTAATTTAACCTCGAAGAAACGATTGTGAATAATTGCCCTTCAAATTTTAATAGCAGTTGGATAATTTTGCATGTATAATAAGATTAGATGACAAAATTCGAGTTTTTTTATAAGGTAAATGATTGAGGCATAGGGGAGTGTCTGATGAATCAGCGCGAGTTGAATGAAGGCGTATGTTTGGAGAAAAATGTCCATTCCAAAAAAGGAATACTACTGTTGCGTAAAGGAACAAAGGTGAATCGTGCTCACATTGACATGTTGAAAAATCATGATTGGTTTTTTGAAGGAGAAGAAGAACAAGTCGTATTACAAGTGAATGCACCTAAAATGGATACCGAGATAGAAACAAATGGATATCCTCGCATACAGCAATCCTATGATCAAGCAGTTCACAGCATTAGAGAATTCTTTGATCAAGTGCTCTCTAATTTAGAAGCCAGTGTAGATAAAGTATTTACCCAGTTCTCTAACGTTCTTGAAGAGGTATTGGAAGATGAGGATCAAGCTGTATCTTTGATTTATGAAGTAAGGGACCGTGATGAAGTTACGTATCGACATAGCTTAAATGTTGGTCTGATTTCGGGGTTAATTGGTAAAATTCTGAATTTACCGGAGAAAGATATCTTACTTCTTGGAAAAATGGGCATTTTACACGACATCGGTAAAATGCATGTTCCGGATGACATATTGAAGAAGCCTAGTAAACTTACGGATGCTGAATACGAGGAAGTGAAATTACATACTAGGTATGGCTTTGAAATCCTCAGTAAGTTACCAAGTTTAAATGTCATGGTTTCTTTAGGGGCATTAACTCATCACGAGCGACTTGATGGAACGGGCTATCCGGATTCAAGGAAGAAAGAAGAACTCCCTTTTTTAGTTCAAATCTTATCCATAGCGGATATTTATGATGCGATTTGCACAGAGCGTAGTTACCAAAAAGGTAAGTCATCATTCATTGCAATCGATCAACTCGTAATAGATGCCAATAAAGGAAGATTAAACGAAAAGATTGTAAACGAGTTTGTGCGATACCTCATGAAACAATATGTCGGCAGAAGTGTTGTACTAAATAGTGGAGAAAAAGGGGTCATTGCATTTGTCCCGTATGAATCTCCTCACAGACCACTTTTGAAAATCGAGAACGATTATGTAGATTTGAAAAAGGTCTCTTCGATCTTTATTACAAACTTTGCGAGTTAGTTCTAAATAGAAGCATGAAGAAAATGGTTTTCATATAAAGAGTAGTCCCCTCTCACAAAGGTTATGTGACAGGGGACTCCTTGATTTTTACGGTTTCCTTGAAAAAATCATTAGGTTGTCGGTTTCTTTTCCCAAATGACACTTGCACAATATTTAATAATATCTCGTCGGCGAATAATACCAATAAAGTGTCCTTCATCATCAGTAATCGGGATAAAGTTTTGGTCAGTTGCGAGTGTAATTAGATCTACCATATTTGCATTAATAGAAATAGGAATATTCTTTACTCTTCTAGGAACATCCTTCAACTTGATACTTTGAATGACTTCTTCATAGTCTTGATCTGAATCTAAGTCTTCTTTCAACTTCCACAATAAGTCACCTTCGGTTAAGGTGCCTGTATATTTTCCGTCTTCATCAACGAGTGGTACTGAAGTGTATTTGTGGAATGACATTTTTTCAAGTGCTTGACGTATGGTTGATTCAGGATTCAAGAATTTTACTTCACTTTTAGGTAATAAGTAAAAGCCAATATTCATCTGACTCTTCCTTTCAATCAGAACTCCACTATTTATTATAGTATAAATCGTACCAAATTGATAATTTGATGATGAAATGATGTCCTGAATGTTATTTGTAGGTGTGAAGTCCGTCAGGTTTATTCTTTTGAATGAAGGTTCTCAACAGGAATATTTTACCATGAATGACTGTGTCTGAAAAGAGCATATTGGTACGTTGAACGGTTAAGATTTGTTATAATGGTTGAAGTATAAAGAGGATGATAGGTGTGGGTTATGGATAATCGGCAACGATTGATATGGGAATTAGAGAAAAGCTTTCGTACGACCTTTCGTATGTTCCGGAAAGAATTGAATCATCTATTTGAAGATGAGTGTACATCCATGGAATTTACGTATCTAAAATATATTATGGAAAAGGATCAAGTGATGACTTCGATGTTATCACAAGAGTTTAATGTTGCAACCAGTCATATTACAGCAGTCACAGATCGTCTAGTTCAGCGTGAATTTGTGATTCGAAAACGCGCAGATAATGATCGTAGAGTGATTTATCTGTGTATTACAGATAAAGGTCGCGACCAGGTAATGATGCTAGAAGAACGTAAACATCAATACATGGAACGTAAATTTAAGAACTTAAAGGACGAAGATATGAAAACATTGCTTACATTATTTTCGAAAATGAACAAATAATTTTTTTGATTAAATAGTTCACTAAGTGAACTATTCATTTGATGAAGGATAGGAGAACCAAAATGGAACATTTACCTCTCAAAAAGAAAATTACAATTATGGTTGCTGTCTTAGCATCGATGTTGTTTGCAGCACTAAATCAGACAATTGTTGGGACCGCAATGCCAAAGATTGTATCAGACCTTGGCGGTATGGAGTATTTCAGTTGGATTTTTACAATTTATATGCTTGCATCGAGTGTTACCGCAATATTAGTTGGAAAACTATCCGACATGTATGGACGTAAGCCCTTTATTCTAATCGGACTAGGGATGTTTATTGTTGCCACATTCTTATGCGGGACCGCAACCTCAATTTATATGCTCATTCTGTATAGAGGATTGCAAGGTCTGGCAGGAGGGATGATCTTCTCGACTGCATTTGCCTCAATCGGTGATTTATTTTCACCTCGAGAGCGTGGCAGATGGCAAGGTTTAATGGGAGCAGTATTCGGACTTGCAAGTGTGTTTGGACCAACTTTAGGCGGTTTTATCGTTGACCATTACGCGTGGAAATGGATCTTCTGGATTTTCCTACCGATTGGATTTGTTGCCTTTGTATTAATTATGCGATTGTTTCCAAGTGTTCCTCGTCAATCAAGAGGTAGAGTCGATTATTTAGGTTCAATCTTCCTTGCAGGAACAATTATTCCGATGTTACTCGCATTTTCTTGGGCAGGAAACCTTTATGAGTGGGGGTCTTTCCAAATCATCGGACTTTTCACCCTTACCTTCATTTCTCTCGGTGCATTTCTTGTTGCTGAACAGAAGGTCGCAAACCCCGTATTGCCCCTAGGTTTATTCAAAAATAGTGTGTTTACCATTTCAAACATTATTGGGTTATTAATCGGTATGGCAATGTTCGGTGCGATTATGTATATGCCTTTCTTCATTCAAGGTGTAATTGGAACTTCAGCTACAAAAACAGGCTTTATTATGATGTCAATGATGCTTAGTATGGTTGCTTCAAGTACAATTGTAGGACAGTTGATTACGAAAACAGGTAAGTATAAAAAACTTGCCATACTCGGATTAACGATAATGGGTATAGGGATTTTCTCTTTAACTACGCTGAGTGGAGACAGTACGAATACAGATGCTGTTCTGAGACTAATCATTATCGGTATCGGACTAGGATGTAGCTTCCCTATTTTCACGATAACCATCCAAAATGCTGTTGCTTATAAGCATCTTGGTGTAGCAACATCATCTGTACAGTTGTTCCGTCAGCTAGGAGGAACAATTGGCGTCTCGATTATGGGTGCGATTATGAATATTATTATGACATCGAACATGAAACATTCAGCTGCTTTATCTAACTCAAATTCAAGCGGAGAGCTGGACAAACTGGCTGATCCTAAGCTGTTAATGGATCCGGATCAACTAGAAGCCCTAAAAGGAAATGTTCCTCAAGAGCAATTAGGGATGTTTGAACAAATCGTTGCGATGATGAGATCGACTTTAAGTGATGCATTAAATGGTGCGTTCTTGTTTGGAGCCATTATGATGGTCGTTGCGGTAATTCTAGTCCTTTTCTTAAAAGAAGTTCGCTTGAAAACATCTAACCAAGAAGACGATGAAGAAACAGAGGACGTGCAAGTGACGACGCGAGGACACGCTCATATGTCTAAATAAATGTAGATTATGACGAAGAGATTGGATTAAGCATATGCCTTAAGTTCAATCTCTTTGTTCATTAAGTCTACTTGACGATACGGATTTCCCTATCTCTTCGCCAAAAGCAGAGGAAGGTAGAAGAGAGTAGGAGAAGCGCAGGTATGGAGTAAAAGAAGCTCACACTGATTAGCCCCCAAATCGAACAAATGGCAATACAGATTGCAAACTTACGTGTTTGATAATCCACCATTCTGAGGCATAAATAAGCAACGAGAGATGCTGCGGCACCTGAGATGCTACTAATAATGGACAAGGTCATATCATGAATGGACATGTACATATGCTCAAAGTAGACGAAGTAAAGGCATGAAAGGAAAAAACCAATCAAACTGCCAATAAACACAAGCTTGTACTCTAATTCTCTCGTAGGTTTATTAATGATGCGCTTTCTCTGCTTTTGCCCAAACCCCATCAATAGACCACCCCATATCTTTTCTGTGATATTGTAATTTCAATAAAGGGAAGGCAAATCCTTCCTGATCAAAAATAAAAATACTGGAGATTAAAAGTGAAAATCATCCTATTTATGATTTCACATGTATGATAATAGGGTATTCTTTAGGGTAGATGAATAAATAACACAATAAATGAAAATCAGCTGTATGCACAATTGGTAATCGTTGAAGGGAGTCGTTCGTAAATGGGAAAGTTGGGAACGCAGATTAATGAAAAGGTATTGCAAAAGCTCAGTTATAAACTTGTGATTGGCATAATAGCAACTTTAATGTTAATCGGTGTATTTGGATATTTAGCTGACAGTTTAATAGACCGTGAATTGAGTGCATTTGATACGTTTCTATCGAGCATCGTATTCGATATGCAAACCCCTTGGTTAACAGATTTTATGATTTTCGTAACGAGTATAGGGGATACGAGTACATATGTGGTCGTTGTTATCATTTATTTGGCGGTCTTATTAAAAAAGAAATTGAAATTGGAGTCACTGATCTTACTCATTACGATCTTAGGTGCATGGGGATTAAATGGGGCATTGAAATTCATGTTCCAGCGTGCCCGCCCAGATATAGAACACTTAATTGAAGTCGGCGGTTATAGTTTTCCTAGTGGTCATGCGATGGTTTCTATTGCAGCATATGGAATTATGGGCTTTCTCATCGTTCAATACTTACAAAATCAAGGCCGATCTTATTGGCCTGTGATCTTGTTAACCAGTCTTCTTATATTCTTAATTGGATTTTCGAGAGTCTATTTACATGTACACTATCCAAGTGATGTGATTGCCGGATTTTCTGCAGGAGCAGTTTGGTTACTGACATGCATGTATGCGATGTCTATTTTAAAAAGCCGAGGCAACCAGAAAGAAAACAGCCCTTTATAAGGTCTATGCAGATGACTGATGATTCTTTCATACTAAAAGGTTGTTTGTTGGATATGTGATGTTTGAAGAGAAAAACATACGTTTAAGAGGCGTACTCTCTATTTTATTAGAGGGTGCGCCTTTATTAATAAACATCGATAAAGGTGACCTGAAACCAATATGCCTGTCTATCTAAACGCAGCTATTGGTATAGATCAAACCCAGTTTTCCTACCCTTGAACAAGCTCTGCTGTTACGACAAGGCGTTCTGCTCGTTCGGTTGTTTTTGGATCATAGTCACCCGTGCACGTAATTAAATTAAGCGCACTTCTGTACGTGTATCCGAAAATATTTTCTATCGGCGAGTCTTGCCGAGGATAGACTTTTGATTGGTTTACTTTAAAAGTAAGTGTTTCCCCGGATTTGCCTTTTACGATAATTTTATCTCCGTCCTTCAATTTATGAAGGTCATAGAAGACTGCAGGACTCGTCAGGTCATCC
The DNA here is from genome assembly GCF_021608225.1 of Pseudalkalibacillus berkeleyi. Classification (NCBI taxonomy): domain Bacteria; kingdom Bacillati; phylum Bacillota; class Bacilli; order Caryophanales; family Fictibacillaceae; genus Pseudalkalibacillus; species Pseudalkalibacillus berkeleyi. Next base: position 2,426,389 of record NZ_JAKIJS010000001.1, on the reverse strand, counting down.
ACATGTCCAGCAATTACTGAGTTCCCTTGCGCACCTGGTAATGTTCCTGGTTTGTACCAACCTACGTTATCGGCATCTTTCGGTACATCCATACGGCCATCATCTAACGTTCCTACATGTTCAACCTTTGTTTTTACATTAATGGATGGAATTTCGATTGAGACCGGTACAATCCCTTTGCGCTCATCTTTAATGATGTCAACATTTTCAGTAGATTGTCCACTAGCTGTTGAATTAGATTGGTCCTTTTCTTCGTTTGTAGTTGATTGTTCTTGTGTTGATGTATTAACTTGCATTTGATTTTCTTTGCTGTCGGCAGTTGGATTCATACATCCAGCTAAAGCGAATGCTAGTAATAATAGACTTAGCCACTGCAAGGTTTTCTTCATATCGCTCACCCTTTTTTAAAAAGAAAGAGAGAAGGAGGGACCTTCTCTCTATTTCTTTCTATTTTTTATTGATCTGTATTTATGACTTTTGTCCGCTGAATCTTCTTACTGCTAGCATTGCAATCGCAATTGAAGCTGCAAATCCAGCAAGTAGGATTGATTCAATCGAGATGCCTTGGTCTGCAGTTCCACCCATGCCTGTTTTAGGCATGTCAGAAGGCATTTCACCAGCGAATTTGTCAGGGAACTGATCTACGAATGCGCTTGATAGACCTTTTGCTGGGTTCAGCATGTGTGCATATGCCTCACGTAGTTGTGTATATGCTGCATCATAGTCTTCTTCTACATAGCTATCAAATGTACCTGTCAATTGATTAACGTGCATTTGTAAACCTTCAGATAGTGCATCAGCTTTTAAACGACCATCTGTTGCTGTTTCTAAGAAGTTCGAGAAATCTGCTCTATAGTTTGCTAATGCATCAAGTGCTGCTTTTTTCTTTTCAGCGTCGTCAGCGCCAGTTGCTTTTACATATTCAACGAAGTTTCCGATATGTCCTGACCACATTTCCTTGAACTGTGCTCCAGCTTCTTCACCGTATACTGAAGAGATCGCTGCAGTTAGGTCTTCCGTGTTGTTTGAGAGTGCTTTAGCTGAAGCTTCAAAGTCTTCAGAACCGTCGATTCCATTTTGCATGGCCATCATCGCTAGACCTGCATGCTCGGTAAGAAGGTGGTTCATGTTGGAACGAAGATCATTTGCAGGTGTTACGGCTTTCGAGTTCTCAAACTTGTCAGGGAACTGTTGTACAATTGCGCTGGAAAGTCCCTTACTCACACCGTACATATGGTTGATCGCTTCACGCTCATACTCATATGCTTTATCATAGTTTCCGGCAACATAAGCATCGAATGCTCCGATTAATTGGTTAACGTGCATTTGAAGTCCGTCAGCCAATGCGCCTGCTTCTAAACGTTCCTCTGTAGCAGTTTCTAGGAAGTTAGAAAATTCTGCTCGGTAATTTGCTAAGTTATCCAATGCCTTTTTCTTAGCTTCTTCATCGTTAGCGCCAGTCGCTTTTACATAGTCTACGAAGAATCCGATGTGGCCTTTCCACATCTCGTCGAATTGTTTACCAGCATCTTCACCATATACAGAAGCGATTGCTGCACTTAAATCGTCTGCATTAGCCATTAATGCGCCAGCTGATTGTTCAAAATCTTTCGAGCCCTCTGCACCTTTTCTCATCGTTTCGACGGCTAAGTATGCGTGCTCACCGAGGAGGTGATCGAGTGATGTGCGTAATTCTGAAGCTGGTGTCGTTACGGTTGGTTTTGCATGGTCATCAGCGAACGCTGTTGTTGCGACGCCCCCGAGTAGTAAAGATGTACTTAATGGAATTGCTACGAGTCCTTTTTTGAAATTCATTTGTGAACCTCTCCCTTTTTTCTTATTTGTAAGGCTAACGGGAGAGATCAGGAAATGGATCACACTGATTTGAAAGTTTTTTGTTCTTTTTTGCAGAAAGCTTCTGTATCAAGGGTTTACATTGCGTGTTTTTTATAAAAAATGAAGGAGATGAGGCAAAAAGAGGCTCGATCACTTCCAAAAATGGAGTTGAATCCGTGATTTGAGGTCGTTATCTAGAAAAATAGAAGATTATTTAGAAAAACACGAAATTATCTAGAAAAATGTGAAATTATCTAGAAAACGGATGAAAACCGCTTTTTCAAAAATGAAAAGAGCGCTTGAGAGCGCTCTTTCTAATTTTATAATTTTGATGCGAGAATGATTTTTCCTTTAGGTTGTGAGCTGTCAGGAGTTGGTTCTAATGTTACTGCGATTTGATCCCACTGATGTTCGCCTTTGACATCGACTGGATACACAACGCCACCTTGTCCGTTCTTGTTCGGTAGGAATGTGCCGGCTCTAAATTTTTCCCCATTCGTATCTATTAACCAAACTTGATAAGCTTCACTGCCGGATAATGTTTGGAGGTTATCGGCTTGCATAACGAGGGACATGCCATCTTCTTTTTGGATCATGGCAGCTTGTGCTCTTGCCTCGTTTCCTTCAGTTGCAGCTAATTCTACATTTTTTACGATTTCATTTACACCGTCTTCGTTTGGCGATACAATTTGTCGATCGTTATCGTTCATATAGAAGTACACATTGGCGGTTAGTGAAAAGAGAAGCGATGCAGCAAGCAATGGCTGAATCCATTTCATCTTTCTTTTTCGATTCGTCTGACTATCTTGCGGTTGTTGTATAGGAGTTACTTTCGTCTGACCTTCATTTGAATCGGAAGCTTGGATTGGTGTTTCAGATTCAATCGGTTGTTCAAAAACAGATGAAAGAATACGATCTTTCATTCCTTCATTAGGTTCTACAGGTTCAGCGGCATACGGGAGGTCTGCGGTTAACTCCTGTAATTCTTTCAATTCTTCGCTACATTCAGCACATTCTGTAAGATGTGCCTCAAATGCTTTTCTTTCGGTCTCAGTTAGACAATCATTGAAATAATCCAGGAGCATTTCACATTGTTCTTGATTTTTCATTATAGATCCCTCCCTTGTTCAGCAGTTTCAAGATTTTTACGTAAATGTTTAAGGGCTAATCGTAACCGGCCTTTAACGGTTCCGAGTGGTATTTTAATTTTCTCTGAAATTTTCTGTTGCGACAATCCTTTGAAGTAGAATAGTTCAACAATTTCTTGTTGCTCATCAGCTAAATAAGTCATCGCTTTTCTCAGTTGCCTTCCATCTTCTTTCCATTCAACTTGTTCTTCGATCGAGGATTCGTCTCTTTGTAGTGCGTCTCGGTCTTCAATTTCATATGTGTTTTCATTTTTCTTTCGAAGCTGATCTATTCCTGTATTTCGTGTAACGGTTAAAAGCCAAGAGGAGAATTTACCCTTAGATCGATCATAAATACCTGGCTTCGTCCAAATCTTAATGAAAACTTCTTGGACAATTTCCTCTGAGAGCTCTCTTCTTTTCGTGATTCGATATGCAAATGAAAATAGTAACTTTTCGTAGCGTTCGTATAATAGCCCTAGTGCTTCTTTATCTTGCTTTTGCACCCTGTCATAGAGCTCGATATCTTGTTCGCTCATTCCATTCTCCTTTTAACAGTGATTTTGTTTAAGCATATACTAATTTTTGCTTGTTTCAAAGAGAACTCATTAAGTATACGTCTATCTGGGGGTTTGGGATCACAAAAAAAGGGAAATTCTTTCATAGGGACTTATTGGTGAGCCGGAAAGGAGTGAGAAATTGACGAAATGGAAAGGTAAGATTGTAGAGACGAATCGAGGAAAATTTGAAATCTTCATTAGAGGAGAAGGGAAACCCGTGTGTGTTGCACATCATTACTCTGAATTCAATGAAACAGGAGACCATTTCGCCAACACATTTACACATAAATATAAAACAATACTGATTAACTTGAGAGGGACAGGTCGATCTGAAGGATACAAATTAGACAAAGAACTTTCTATGGAAGAAACCGTTAAGGATTTAGAAGCGATACGAGTCTCTCTAGGTTATGAGCAGTGGAGTTTTGCAGGCCATTCGACTGGCGGAATGCTAGGATTAAGGTACGCTATAGACCATCCTAACTCGTTAAACTATTTAATTGTTGTTGGTAGTGCTGCCAGCGGAAATTATGCTGACACAGAAGAGAGCATCTATCATCCTGATCATCCCGATTTTGAATATATGCAGGATTTAATCATCCAATTGAAGTCTAAATCGCTCCACCCAGACGAAAGAAAGCTAATCGCGAGAGAACGGACAAAGCTTTCATTAAGTGATCCTGAAAAGTATGAAAGCTACTTTTCAGCGGATCTATTTAAAAAAATCGCCCCTGAGAGACTCAGCTTTTTTAGTGAGCACGAGTTTTCAAGCTTTGATTTTCGAAAGGACTTACCAAGTGTACAAACGCCTACTCTAATAATTTGTGGAGAAAATGACGTGCAATGCCCTATTCGATACTCAGAAGAAATGCATCAGTTGATGGAACAATCCACTTTTATTAGATTTCAATTTAGTAATCATTATCCGTTCCTTGAAGAAAAGGAACGATTCCAAATGGCAGTTCGATCATTTATGTCTTAATTTAGAAAGCAAGTAAAGTTTTTTGACCACATAAAAGTAATTTCTTGAATCAGCACCCAAGCTACTTGGGTCACATAAGTCCTCAGATCGGACTTACGGTGACTAGGCAGGGTGCTGATTTCGCTTTATTTAGAACAATGTGTGAACGAAGTAGAATTGAGTGACGCTAGGTGGTAAGATGGATTCGAAAGTTTTGTAGAAAGGAATTTATCCGCTTATGCAAAAAATATTACTCCTTGGATTTACGATCCTACTTACCTTGATTATTCATCCAACACAATCCTTTGCACATGCAAGTTTAGAAGGTACCACTCCGAGTGAAGGAGAAGTTGTGAAATACGGTATAGATGTCGTTACCTTCCAATTTAGTTCAAAGATTGAAAGCGGTAGTAAGTTTACTGTGGAAGATCAAAACGGAAATCAAATGGGTGTAACTAGAATTGATATTGACGAAACTGTCATGTTAGGCCAATTAAATGAGCCTTTATCAACTGGAACATATACCGTTACGTATGAAATTATTTCTGGAGACAGTCATCCCGTAGAAGGAAGCTATCAATTTAAAGTAGAGACAGCTGACGTGGATGATTCAAAGGATACTTCTGAACAAAAAGAAACATCTGATCAATCAGACGAGGCAACAAATGAAAAGGAACAAACTTCAAATGCAACGAGTGAGAGAAAAGTGGAAGATGGACTCTCACCTCTTGTCTTAGGTTTTTCGGGAGTATTGGTTGTAGCTGGAGTAGGTTTACTCTTCTGGATGTTTAGAAAGAAGGGGAATGTATGATCATCTTCTTTAAAGGTATCCTTTACATTGTTTTCTCATTGTTAGTTGGTGGACTACTACTAGCGTCGATTCCTGAGCACAAGAAACCTCGCGTACACATTTCAAAGGAACTTTTACTTTGGTTAATAGGTATCATCCCAATTGTCATGTTCATTTCACTCCTCCAGATTATACAGTTTTTATCGGAGAGCGTTGGCTATTGGGCTACGTTTACTGCCGTATTATTTGAATTTAATGTTGGCAAAGCGTGGTTATCAAGTGTCTTAATTTCTACTGTTTTATTTTTACTCGTTTATAAAAACGACCTTACAAGAACGACGTTTTACGCAAGAATCGGTGTATTTCTGACGATTGTTTTAATAGGCTCTTATTCATTTGCCAGTCACTCAGCATCGCTTTATCCGTTTATTGGATATGTTGCACATTTCCTGCATGTAGTTGCCATTACAGGATGGATCGGTGTTCTGCTGTATGTGGCATGGGGAGCTAAAGAAGAATCAGAATGGATTCCATTTCTAAATTGGTATACACCTTTTTCAATAGGTGCAGTTCTCATCCTCACTGGAGGGGGGCTCGTCATCAATGAAATCGTTGCACCACAATATATCGATTCATGGGTGTTGAATTACGGACAAGCCCTTCTGATTAAACACTTGTTGTTAATCCCGTTATTCTTGTTTGCAATCGTACATGGCGTCTATTTGAAAAAATCGATTATAAAAAAAGGGACCCAACACGTAAAACGATCACTACAAGGAGAAACAGTGTTGATCTTGTTCGTGTTCGGTGTAACCGCATTTCTATCGCAACAAGTACCGCCCCATGAGGTTTGGAGAACAATTTTACAAGAAGATCCATCGCCTTTATTTAAAGCCTTGTATAAAGGCTCGATTGATCCGAATACCGTTCTAACATTTCAATGGACGAAAGCAACTCTTGCGTGGGGCGTTGGATCAATCGCTATCGCTGGTGTGACCTTCATCAGTATTGCTAAGAAAATGCCAACCATGGTGAGCGTTATTGCAGGACTAATTTCTTCAGGGCTCGCCTATTTTGCTTTGATGGCAGGAATTATGTAACGTCTACAACTATAGTCGTAGAAAAGTTCAATCCTATATCGGATGTGCTTGATCGTTCGTTTGAATATACTAGCAGTATAACTTGTAATAAAGGCGTGATTAGATCATGAAAATTCTAGTATTGAACGGAAGTCCAATGGAGAAATCCAGAACGCGTGGAATTACGAATCTTGTAAAAGAATTGTTACAGGAAAAGAACGTTACAATTAGCACGATTGACTTAGGTATAGAAAAGTTACCTTTATTCCCTGGTGAGGGAACGGACGAAAATAATATAACACTACAGAAGCTAAAACGTGAGGCAGAAGCGGCAGACGCATTCTTTATCGCTTCCCCTGAATATCATAATGGAATGAGCGGAGCGTTGAAAAATGCACTAGATTTTCTAGGTGGCTCTCATTTCAAGCATAAGCCTGTTGCGATTGCTGCAGCGTCAGGAGGTAGTAAGGGCGGTATTAATGCGCTGAATAACATGAGAACCGTTTTGAGAGGATTATATGCCCTAGTCCTTCCTGATCAGTTTGTATCTGACCCCTATTGTTATGATGAAGCATACCAATTAAATGATCGAGAAGCTGTTGAGCGGCTTGAAGACCTGACCCACCTATTAGTGGAGATGACAGAGACACGTATAGGAATACAGAGCGAACAAACCCAATAATAGCATTCCATCCGTCATTTTTATGATATTCTTTATTTACATCATAAATTTGGCGGATTTTTACTATTTTAGCTAGGAAGGAGTGAGGACTTTGTCGAGCGTACATACATTGAAAGTGATTGCAGAAACGCTCAATCAATCAAACGATTTACGCGGTATGCTGCAATCGGTAATGGAAAAGTTGCTAGAAGTTACAGGGCTATCGACTGGTTGGATCTTTTTGACCGATGAGGAACCGATTTATGCATTTGTTGCAGATGTGAATCTACCTCCAGCGCTTTCGTGGGGTGACAAAAAACCGATGTGCCAAGGCAGTTGCTGGTGTCTCGATAAAATTTGGGATGGGCGCTTGCAAAAGGCTGTTAACATTATTAACTGCAAACGAATTGAAGATGCGATTGATTACGAGTGGGGAGACACGAAAGGCATTACCCATCATGCTACAGTCCCACTCATTGCTGGTGGAGAAAAATTCGGGCTTTTGAACGTTGCAGAGCCCGGAAAAAATGAATTTACAGAAGATGAACTGGATTTATTACAATCTGTGTCCTTTCAAATTGGGACGGCGATCAAACGTACAAAATTATTTGAAGCGCAGCAAAATAGAGCAGAACAGTATACGAAGCTTGATGAAGTGAGCCGGACGATTTGGAAAATGAACGATATTCATCATCTTCCACAAAATACAGTTGACGTAATTGGTAGACTTTTTCAACTAAAAGCTCTCGCATTTTTTATTAAAGAGGAGCACGCGCTTGCGTTGCGATCGATTTATCGACAAGGTGAATCTAAGAAATTACATAAACGTTTTCAGATTCTTAAAGGAGATGATCTTCAGAAAAGTCTTAACCAATTGGATTTGAAGGAAGAGTTGTCTCTCTATGAAATGAATTTAGAAAACGCATTTGTCGTCCCACTTCTCATTGGGGAAGAGTGGATCGGCTGTTTAGTTGGTCATCAAACAAATGATCATGCTTTGGAGCAAGATGTCCTGAAAGCACTTGGAGATCACGTCTCACTCGTGCTAGAAAAAGCGCGCTTGTTTGAACGATCTAGGGAGCTTGCACTCATTGAAGAGAGAAATCGACTGGCAAGAGACCTACACGATTCCGTGAACCAAAAATTATTTTCACTTAGTCTAACCGCTCGTGGTCTCAAGGAATATGTGAAGAAGCTACCTAATCAGGAGACCATTTTAGAATCTCTGAATGAAATGCAATCGCTATCCCAAGAAGTTGTAGGTGAAATGCGCACGATGATTTGGCAGTTGAAACCAGCCGGATTAGAAGAAGGTGTTGTCGTATCCTTGAAAAAATATGGCGAATCGCTAGGTTTAACCGTTCAAGAACGTCTTGAAGGAGTCGGAAACATACCTAGACTTGTGGAAGAAACGATGTGGCGGGTGGGTCAAGAAGCGTTGAACAATGTTCATAAGCATGCCCGTACAGACGAAGTACGAATCATTTTGAAACGAAAGAAGAATGAACATATCCTACGAATTGAAGATGATGGATGTGGTTTCCGAACATCTACAGGTTCACAACACACCTGGTCATTCGGTCTTGCAAGTATGATGGAACGCACTGAAATCATGGGTGGGGAAATGAACGTGATCAGCCAACCCGATCAAGGCACAACGATTGAAGTGAAATTCACGAATAATAAGGAAGGTGGCCGTCATTATGGGGATTAAAGTCTTACTAGTAGATGATCATCTCATGGTTTTAAAAGGGTTAAGGTTCTTTCTTGGCACGCAGCCTGACATTGAACTGGTCGGTGAAGCCTCTAACGGGAAAGAAGCAGTTGAACTCGTCGGACAGCTACAACCCGATGTCATTTTAATGGATTTAACCATGCCTGTCATGGACGGAATTGAAGCGACGAAACAGATTAAAGAAAATCATGATACGGTGAAAATTATCGTGCTGACGAGTTTCTCCGATCAGGATCATGTCGTGCCCGCTCTCCAAGCTGGAGCTGACGGCTATCAGATGAAAGATATCGAACCAGATGAACTCGTGAAATCGATTAAAGCAGTACAGGCTGGAGAAACACACTTACACCCATCTGCCACTTCTCAGTTGTTAAATCATGTGAACACAGGATCCAAAACGAATGAAGCTGAGCAAAGTTTTAACCAACTGACAGCTAGAGAGAAGGATGTTCTCAAACAAATCACGCTCGGTAGAAACAATAAAGAAATCTCATCAGAGTTATTCATCACGGAAAAAACGGTCAAAACTCATGTCAGCAATATCCTCGGAAAGCTAGGATTACAAGATCGAACGCAAGCTGCAATTTTAGCGATGAGAAATAAATGGTTTGATGTGTGAGCTTTTTTTACGAGGTAATTGAGCTATGATAGACTGTAATGAAACGATGAAAGTTGGTGTCGTATATGGACGAAAAGCTTAAAGAACAGTTCGATGGACTGATGACCAAATATACAGAATTACTAACTGGAGAAACAGATGAAGATCTCAAGGAAAAAGTAATGATGTGGGCTGTATATACGCATATGTCAAAATCCATGCCCCCGCTCGTTAAACACTGGAATGAAAAATATCCAGATGCGAAAGAAGGCATGAAGGAATTGATTCAAGAAGTCCGAGAGTTGAATGAACAATATAGAAAAGAACAGAATTAACGCAAAAATTGGGCGACTCAAGCGATTCTGCTAAGTCTGCCCGATTTTGTTTTTGTAGGTACTGTAATAAATGTATAAACTGATTTGAGACGTTAGGGTTACTTATTGAACGTTTCCTCCATTAGGAAGCTGTTGTTTATAACCCGAGAACTTTTGATAGGCTTGTTGAAGTGCTTGAGGTTGGGCCTGATCAAACGAATACCAACCTTTTTGGAACATGACGTTAAAGAGGTCACGCTGACAGTCCTGAGTTTCTTTAGCAATTGCTGAAAGGTCTTGGTACAAATCCTGGTGGCTTGCTTCATTTAAGGCTGTAGAGTATGCATCTGTCATATGTTTTTCTGTTGTTAAAATATCGTTGATGAAGTCACGGTCATTCATATCTGGCGTTTGAGGTATATTGTTTTGCGGATTTTGGATGTTCAACAGTAGTCCTCCTTCACTGAGTCATGTTTTGATTTTGAGGTTGATCACCTAGGTGGCTTTGAAGATGTTGAAGTAATTGATCATAGTGTCTTGTGTGCATCGATGCTGCTTTTTCAATGGCTGCTTTCACTTCTGGATCTTGACATTGTTTTGCATAGAAGTTGCATTTCTTAGACGCCAACAAGTTCCAACTCATCATGTCTGTTATGTAGAGTTGATCCTTTGATGTCATTAACCTTGGTGGTTCCGGCATGAATCCTTGTTGACCTTCAGGTGTTTGTTGTTGTGGCATTCGCTCATTCCTCCTTCACAGTTTTAATCGGTGTCGGGGTTATGTTGCCACATCCAATCAATGTTATTCGATGTATTTCTCTCGTTATTGAGTAGCGAGCTCTGCTAATCGTTCGTGGGCTTCTTTTTCATCAAAAGAACTGTACCAACGATGATTCTCATCATCAAGAATACGGAAGTGCTGACTAATGAGGTTCTGCTGTAATCGATAACCGTTTGCGTTATCAATATCTTTCCACCAAACTCTACCACCGAGAGTATGTTCTCTAGGTCGTTCAATGCCATGATGTGCAAGGATCTCGACGATTTCGACAGGATCGCCACCTAGTGCTGAGCGTAAAATTTCACTCTCTCTAAACAAAGCAGCAACTGCAGCAACGGTCGTCCAATTCGCTTTTGAACGCTGTTTCTCAATTTGGACGAGCGTTTTTTTTGATAGTCCAAGTGTTGCAGCCATCCGATCTTGTGTATACCCGCGTTCAATACGTATTAATTTCATTTTTGAAGAGACAATGTCGATCAATTGGTCAATATTCATAGCTAGTTACCTCACAATGATATTTTGTGTAATTTTACACCTTACACAACTTGAACACAACTCATATACTAAGGAAAAAGTGGAAAAAAATATTTTTTAAAAAAGTAAAAAAGTTGTCGAAAAAAATGGTAGAATACTCTAAGAAGTTTAGTTAGGAAGTTTAACTAAGTTCAAAAAAGTTCATATATAGTGTAACAATTTATTGTATCCGTTTTCAGTATAGGGGGATTCGTTATGGAACAGATTCTTAAAAATTTCTTTCTGTTTATGGGCCAAAATAAGGTCGCTACAAAAATGGCGAAAAAGTATGGTCTCCGATTTGGTGCAGGCAGATTTGTAGCTGGTGCCTCACTAGAAAGTTCGTTAGAAGCAATAAAAAAATTAAATGCTGAAAATCTTCCGGTTACGATCGATCATCTCGGTGAATTCGTAGACAATGAAGAAGAAGCGAATGAGATGACTAATCACTGTATCGAGGCGATTAAGGCTATCTCAAACCAAAACTTAACTTCACAGCTGTCGCTGAAGTTAACATCTATGGGACTAGATATTAGTCGGGAAATGGTATTACGTAATATGAAGAGGATCCTAGAGGTTGCCGACGAATATGATGTATTCGTTACAATCGATATGGAGGATGAATCCCGTTGTCAGGCGACACTCGATATTTTCAAAGAATTGAAGTCGCAATATGAGAATATTGGAACCGTACTTCAGTCTTACCTATATCGAACGGTAGAGGATATTCAGGAACTAGACTCATATAATCCTAATTTACGATTAGTAAAAGGTGCATATAAAGAATCTCCTTCTGTCGCTTTTCCAGAGAAAAAAGACGTGGATGAGAATTTCAAGAAAATCATTAAAATGCATCTGTTAAATGGTAATTATACAGCAATTGCTACTCATGACGATAAAATGATTGAGTATACGAAGGAACTAGTTGAAAAACACAATATCTCTCGCGACCAATTTGAGTTTCAAATGCTTTATGGAATTCGAATTGATCGCCAACGCGAACTACGAGATGAAGGATACACAATGCGTGTCTATGTACCTTACGGGAAAGATTGGTACGGATACTTCATGCGCCGTTTGGCAGAACGCCCGGCAAACGTAGCATTTGTGTTGAAAGGGATTTTAGGGAAATAAATATGGAGAGCGCCGACTACCAAACTGTGTCGGGGCTCTTTTTTTTCATTTAGAAGAAGTTCAAGATTTAATTCTTTATCCGTAAAAACGTCAAAATTCGAATGTGACGGATCGAAAGAGGCGGATACGAACCGCGAAAATTGAGAAAAGCTGAAATGGCGGATGGGAAGAGGCGGATTCGTACCGCGGAAATGGAGAAAAGCAGAAATGGCGGATGGAAAGGGGGAAGCCACTCCAACAACTCGAGAAGGTGAAAATCCTCCAATGCGTTGCAATGAGTGCTCGGTAGAGAGGAAAGCAGAATATGGAGCACTCATACAGGAGCAATGGGTGCTCGGTAGCGAGGAAAACAGAATACGGAGCACCCATACAGGAGCAATGAGTGCTCGGCAGCGAAGAAAACAGAATATGGAGCACCCATACAGGAGCAATGGGTGCTCGGTAGCGAGGAAAACAGAATATGGAGCACCCATACAGGAGCAATGGGTGCTCGGTAGCGAGGAAAACAGAATACGGAGCACTCATACAGGGTTAATAAGTGCTCGGTAGAGAGGAAAACAGAAAATGGAGCACTCAATACATTCCTGTCTATCATCACTTCATCAATTTGTGCATAAGATATTCTGAATATTTTAAAGGAGATTGGAACGGGTACTGTCGAATAGTGAGAGTGAGTTAGGCATTTGAGATATCTCACCAAGGGAGGAATTGAGTTTGTCAGTACTTGAATTAGGGCGACAGGAACTCTTAACAAAAATTAATGAAATTCCCGAAGCGTATTGGCATGCGCGAATTTCAGATGATTCGTGGACAGTACTAGAAGTATTAGAACATCTCGTTTTAATTGAAAAAGTGATCAAAAATCAATTCGAAAATTTACTGCGAGATGGAGTGGATCGCGAAACACATGAACATCCAGTCCATCGTTCTGCTAAACGATATCCTGCAGTTGAGGCACCAGATTATGTGCAGCCGACTGGAGCATTCCAAACCTTAATAGATGCAAAAGGAGCGCTAGACCAATCTCGCCAGAATCTTTTACAAGTGTTAGAGCAGGTGGAAGATCGAGAAATACTGAAGAAGCGAGCCTTCAAACATCCGTACTTTGGACATATGCAATTGATTCAATGGTTGGATTTCATTGGATACCATGAGCGGAGACACTTGGAACAAATAAAAGAAATTTTGGAAATTTCATCGCAAAAACGTAGTGACAGCAAGGTATCTGAAAATAAGTAGACGAAATCATGATAATTTTCTGAAATTTATATTGCGAAATTGGTTCGAATTTTTTATAGTAGAGATAGAGGACGTTCTAGTCGACTTTTTTCACATGCGACTATTTGAACAAAACAAATTGTAGTAAGTTCTATTTTTTGCAGAAAAAATGAATGAGTGTTCATTCATACGAAGGAGGTTCATCATGTCATATCAGATTCGTAAGGTAGCAGTTCTAGGATCTGGCGTTATGGGATCTGGGATTGCGGCACATTTAGCTAATGTAGGAATTCCGAGTGTCTTATTGGATATTGTCCCAAGGGAACTATCCGATCAGGAAAAAGCAAAAGGACTAACCCTTGAAGATCAAGTGGTGAGAAACAGGTTAGCTGATACTGCTAAACAGAAATTGTTAAAGCAAAAACCAGCACCTTTAAGTTCCAAAGATCACTTAGAGATGATCGAAACCGGGAATTTAGAAGATGATTTGGAGAAGCTTGGAGAAGTGGACTGGATCATTGAAGTAGTCGTTGAGAACTTGGATATAAAAAAGAAAGTATTTGCTCAAGTTGAACAATACCGAAAGCCGGGTTCGATAGTCAGTTCAAATACTTCTGGAATTTCAATTCATGCAATGGCAGAAGGAAGAAGTGAGGATTTCAAATCGCATTTCTTAGGGACACACTTTTTCAATCCGCCACGTTATTTAAAATTACTTGAAGTCATTCCGACGAGTGATACGAAGCCGGAAGTTCTTCAATTTATTAATCGCTTCGGTGAAGATGTACTCGGTAAAGGGGTCGTTGAAGCGAAGGATACACCGAATTTCATCGCTAACCGTATAGGGACATACGGATTACTCGTAACGGTCCAGCAAATGTTGAAAAACGGATATTCAGTTGGTGAAGTTGATTCTGTAACAGGTCCTGCAATCGGGCGACCGAAAAGTGCAACCTTCAGAACACTGGATGTCGTTGGTCTCGATACATTCATCCACGTTGCAAGAAACGTATACGATCAAGTGGATGGTGAGGAAAAAGAGGTATTCGATGTTCCAGCATTTATGAAGACGATGAATGACAAAGGCTGGATCGGAAGTAAGAACGGTCAAGGCTTCTATCTGAAACAGAAGAGTAATGGTAAAAGTGAAATTCTTGAACTTGATCCAGATACGCTCGAATATGGACCAAGGAAAAAGCTGAAAACAGCTTCGATGGAAATGAGTAAACAAGCGAACACAATGCCGGAAAAATTGAAAGCGCTTATATACGCTAATGATCGAGCGGGGCAACTCGTTTGGTCGATCATGAAACCAGTCCTGCTTTATTCAGCTGAGAAAGCATATGAAATTGCGGATGATATAAAAGCAATTGATGACGCAATGAAATGGGGCTTTGGCTGGGAACTCGGTCCATTTGAAACATGGGATGCAATTGGGGTCGAAAAATCCGTAGCAAAAATGAAAGAAGAAGGCGAAACCATCCCGCAATGGATTACGGATATGCTTGCTTCAGGAGAAAAATCGTTTTACAAGGAATCAGGAACAAATATTGAATTTTACACAAAAGAAGGATTTACAGAAGCGAAGGAAAACGAGAAAGTCATTCATTTACACCGATTGAAAAATGAAGAACGTGTTATTAAGAAAAACACGGGCGCTAGTTTAATAGACATTGGTGACGGAGTAGCACTACTTGAATTCCACTCCCAAAGTAATGCGATTGGACCAGATATTATTCAAATGATCCATTACGCAATTGAAGAAGTAGAGAAAAATTATAAAGGACTTGTCATCGGTAACCAAGGTAAGAACTTCTGTGTCGGAGCTAACCTGATGCTGATCATGATGGAAGCACAAGATGATAATTTCTTTGAACTTGACTTCATGGTGAGACAGTTCCAACAAACGATGGCGATGGTGCGTTACAGCCAGAAACCAGTCGTTGTCGCACCATTCAACATGACACTTGGTGGAGGTACAGAAATCTCGTTACCAGCTGCGGGACTTCAGGCGTCATTTGAAACATACATGGGTCTCGTTGAAGTGGGTGTAGGAATCATTCCTGGAGGCGGTGGTAACAAAGAACTTTACACACGCCTATTGGAACAAGTGCCGAAAGATGTGAAGCCTGACTTACAAAAGCTCGCGATACAAACATTCGAATCGATCGCAATGGCGAAGGTTTCAACTTCAGCTCATGAAGCGAAAGAGGCTGGTTTCCTAAGAGCACAAGATGGAATTAGCGCGAATAGTGATCATCTGATATACGACGCGAAGCAACAGGTGCTTTCACTTTACAATCGCGGATATCGACCACCTCAACGTAAAAAAATCCCGGTAGCGGGTGAGGCTGGATTTGCAACGATGTATCTAGGGGCACAAACAATGAAATTCGGCAATATGATTTCCGATCATGATTTGAAAATTGCTAAGAAACTAGCGTATGTCATTGCAGGTGGGAAAGTAGCAGAAGGAACACTCGTAGATGAGCAATACTTGTTAGACCTTGAGCGTGAAGCGTTCTTAAGCCTTGCAGGTGAGCCACTTACCCAACAACGGATGCAGCATATGCTCGTCAAAGGAAAGCCATTACGCAACTAAGGAGGGGTGAAGATGCAAGAAGCAGTTATTGTTGCAGGTGCAAGAACACCTGTCGGTAAAGCGAAGAAAGGGACACTCGCCAATGTGCGACCCGATGATTTAGGAGCGCTTACTGTAAAAGAAACATTAAAAAGAGCTGGAGGATATGATGGCCCAATTGATGATTTGATCATGGGCTGTTCAATTCCTGAAGCAGAGCAAGGTATGAATATGGCACGTCTTATTGGAGGACTCTCGGGACTTCCTGACAATGTACCCGCCATTACGATCAACCGTTATTGCTCTTCCGGATTACAAAGTATCGCTTACGGTGCTGAACGGATTATGATTGGTCACGCAGATGCGATCATTGCAGGTGGGGCTGAGTCAATGAGCTTAGTCCCTGTTCCAGGTCACGTCGTAAAGCCGAATGTGAAACTGCTTGACTCAAGACCTGAGTATTATATGGGAATGGGATATACAGCGGAAGAAGTAGCAAACCGATTTGAGGTTTCACGTCAAGATCAAGACGAATTTGCACTCCAAAGTCATCAAAGGGCTGCTAAGGCGATTGCTGAGGGTAAGTTTGATGATGAAGTAGTCCCAGTTGAAGTCGCGAAACGCTGGGTAGATGAAAACAATAAGCTTCAAGAGAAAATGATTACTTTTTCAAAAGACGAAGGTGTTCGAGCAGATACAACGCTAGAAGTTCTTGGTAAGCTAAGACCTGCTTTTTCTCCTAAAGGGAGCGTTACGGCAGGAAACTCTTCTCAAATGAGTGACGGAGCAGCGTCTGTACTCGTAATGAGTCGTGAAAAAGCGGAAGCGGAAGGGTTGAAGCCGATTCTCAAATTTAGATCCTTTGCAGTATCAGGTGTAGCGCCTGAAATCATGGGAGTTGGACCTGTTGAAGCGATACCAAAAGCATTGAAGCTTGCAGGATTGGAGCAATCAGATATCGGATTGTTTGAACTGAATGAAGCCTTCGCTTCGCAATCCATTCAGGTTATGCGCCAGTTAGGTTTAGATCAAGACAAAGTTAATGTAAATGGTGGAGCGATTGCACTCGGTCATCCATTAGGATGTAGTGGTGCAAAGCTGACGCTAACGCTTATGCATGAAATGAATCGAAGAAATGAACAGTTTGGAGTTGTAACCATGTGCATCGGTGGTGGTATGGGAGCAGCAGGCGTATTTGAACTTATTCAGTAAAGGGAGGTAGTAAGATGTCTAAAAGTGTAGAAAAAGCGGCTCAAGGTGGTAGTTTTCTAATAGAAGAAGTGGATGCGAATAGTGTATTCACGCCAGAAGACTTTTCAGATGAACAGATTATGATGGGGAAAACAACGGAGGATTTCGTTGTTAAGGAAGTCGTTCCTCAACTAGAAAAAATCGAAGAGCATCAATTCGATATTTCGAGAAATCTACTTTCTAAAGCGGGAGACCTGGGATTATTAGGTGCAGATGTACCTGAAGAATACGGTGGAATCGCGGTTGATAAGATCAGTTCTTCACTAATTACAGAAAAGTTTTCCCGTGCGCGCTCTTTCTCTTTAAGTTACGGCGCACACGTTGGGATCGGATCACTACCGATCGTATTATTTGGTAACGAAGAGCAAAAGCAAAAGTATTTGCCTGATCTATCTTCAGGAAATAGGATTGCGGCTTACGCATTGACTGAGCCAGGGTCAGGGTCTGACGCATTAGGTGCGAAAACAGTAGCAAAGCTGAACGATGCGGGCACACATTACATTTTAAATGGTGAAAAGCAATGGATCACAAACTCGGCTTTTGCTGATGTGTTCGTTGTCTATGCGAAAATCGATGGTGACAAATTCTCAGCATTTATCGTTGAACGTGACTTTGAAGGCGTATCAACAGGTCCAGAAGAAAAGAAAATGGGTATTAAAGGGTCTTCTACACGTACTTTGATTCTTGAGGATGCTTATGTGCCGAAAGATAATTTATTAGGTGAGGCAGGACGTGGTCATGTCATTGCGTTCAACATTTTGAATATTGGTCGTTACAAGCTTGCGGTTGGTTGTGTAGGGGCAGCTAAACGTGCACTCGAAGTATCGATTAAATATGCAAATGAACGTCAACAGTTCAAACAACCGATTTCCCGCTTTACTCTTATTCAGGAAAAACTAGCTACAATGGCGGCTAAAGCTTATGCAGCAGAAAGCTCCGTTTATCGTACAGTCGGCATGTATGAGGAACGTCTCGGTGTTCTTTCGCCAGAGGAACAAAAGGATGGTTCACTCTTAGCAAAGGGAATTTCAGAATACGCGATAGAATGTTCATTGAACAAAGTTTTCGCTTCAGAAGTGCTTGACTATGTTGTTGATGAAGCTGTACAAATCCATGGTGGTTATGGTTTCATGTCTGAATATGAAGTTGAAAATATGTATCGTGACTCTCGAATCAATCGTATTTTCGAAGGTACAAATGAGATTAACCGTCTATTAGTACCTGGAACACTGCTTCGTAAAGCAATGAAAGGAGAGCTTCCACTCCTTCAAAAAGCAACAGAGCTACAAAAAGAACTGATGATGCTTATGCCTGAAGAACTGGATAACGCGCCACTTGCACAGGAAAAACAATTCGTAAAAAATGCGAAGAAAATTTTCTTGATGATTGCTGGTCTCGGTGTTCAGAAGTATGGGGAGAAACTTGAGCACGAACAAGAAGTGCTTTCAAACGTTGCAGATATCGTAAGTGAGGCATATGCAATAGAATCTGTCGTGTTGAGAACGGAAAAAGCGATCCAAAAAGTAGGTGCTGAAAAAGCGAAGCAAAAGATTTTGCTAACAGAGGTTTATTGCCAAGAAGCCTTTGAACGTATTGAAGCACACGCGAAGGAATCGATTGTTGCAATTGAAGACGGCGATCAGCTACGAATGATGCTATCCGCACTAAAGAAATTGACTCGTTATACACCGATGAACGTGATAAATAAGAAGCGAGAAATTGCAGCGGAACTGTTAGAAGAAGAAAAGTACGTCGTTTAATCAAGTGAATTTCAAAAATTAAAACGCTCTATTTCCTTTTGAAAACAAACACTCTCTAGAAGGGTCCTCGTGATGAGGGCCTTTTTTAGTGGTAGTGGAAAGGATGGTTCATCGGTCGCGAAAAAAAGTGATTTCTATCTTTATCAATTCCTCCCAACTACCTCAACCAACTCCTTTACTCCCATCCATCCGAATTTAACTCCGAATCCGATCAATACAAAGCTCGCAATAATATTGACGCCCTTCATAATAGATGCATTCATTAACAAACGACCAAAGTGTACGGTGAATGCGAGGTTTAAATTCCAAAGTGCAATCCCAATAAATACGAGACTGCTGATGAAAAAGGACTGAAGGTGGTTACTTTGTTGTAGCACGCCACTCAAAACGGAACCGTATATACCAAGCCAGAAGAGTAGGTTCATTGGGTTTGATGCTGCAATCGTCACCCCAGATAAATAAGATCGAATTTTAACGCGCCCGTGTCGATCTCCACCTTCTTCAGCTCTATTCATATCTTGTGTTACACGTAAATTGTTTACGCCTGAGTGGATGAGGATGAAGCAGCCTAGCATAGTGAGTGAGATTTTCACCCAAACTAACGTCATCACTTGAGAAAGCCCAAAAAACATAAGTGCCATGAGCGCAAGATCTGAAGAAATGCCTCCAGCACCCACGAGTAGTGCTGCCCAAAATCCATATACAAGTCCACGTTTAATGATTTCGATATTAATCGGTCCAATTGGAGCAGCAATGGAAAGTCCTAAAAGGATATAACCAGATACGGTTGCGAGCATGGGCATTCTCCTTTACGAAGCTTGTCTTTTACTAATTAATGATAAAGACAGATCGAATAGAACACATGTCCAACAAAAACAAAATCAGTTGAGCTAAATCCCTTTTTCCTGCAATCACTTATGATAGAATGGATTTAAGCTCTTATAGAAAATACAGATGATATGTGTAAGGGGTGTCGCAGTTGCTAACCGTATATGAATATCCAAATTGCTCAACGTGTAAGAAAACGAAGAAATGGTTAAACGATCAAGGAAAAAACTTTGAAGCTGTACATATTGTAGAAAGTACGCCTTCCAAAGAAGAACTTGCTTCTTTACACGAAAAGAGTGGATTAGAACTTAAGAAATTCTTTAATACGAGTGGAAAAATGTATCGTGAGCTTGAAATGAAGGAACGTATGAAGACAGCCTCAGAGGACGAGCTTCTAGAGTTGCTAGCTTCCGAAGGCATGCTGATTAAACGCCCGATTGTAACGGACGGTAAGCATGTCACTGTTGGGTTTAAAGAAGAAACGTTCAATCAAACTTGGAAATAGAACAGATTGCGAAAGCGCACTGTTTTATAATAGTATTACTTTAGACACACTTATTTAAATGAAGAATGAAACTAATGGAGGGATAGTAATGGAATTTCCAAAGGAACTGCGTTATTCAGAAGAACACGAATGGGTAAAAGTTGAAGGTAACAAAGCACACATCGGGATTACTGCTTTCGCCCAAGATGAGCTTGGCGATATCGTATTCGTTGAATTACCTGAAGTAGGGGACGAAATCGAAATTGACGAACCATTCGGTAGCGTTGAATCTGTTAAGACAGTGTCTGAATTGTACGCGCCAGTTAGTGGTAAAGTCGTAGAAATTAATGAAGAATTAGAAGATAGCCCAGAATTCGTTAACGAATCTCCATATGAAAAAGCTTGGATGATCGTTGTAGAACTTTCTGATGAATCTGAACTTGAAAAATTGATGACATCAGAAGGATATCAGAAGATGGTTAGCGAAGAATAATATAAGCATCAAAAGCAGAACATAAAGAGGATTCATTTACATCATTGCTGGTAATAATGAACATTATACTAGTGAAAGAGGTGTAACAGTATGGGCCAGGACGTTCGTCGTACCGATATTACGGAAAAGGTCTATGGGAAGATGGATCAAGGTTCTATGTCTCTGTATTTGAACAAAGCTCAAATAGGCAAAATTAAATTTACCAACCAAGGGAATTTGTACGAGATGGGTGAAGGATTTGAATTCGAAGAGGACAAGTTTTACCGACAAGAATCAAACGCCTCTGATCAAAAACAACAACAACTCGTCGATGACTGTGAATTCGGTTGGTGTTAAACAGCGGTCCAAGCGATCGCTGTTTTTTTGCATCCATAAAAACTGACGACAAAACAAAAACGACTTGGTGGGTACAAATATGGAACTTGAGACGAAAGTGTTGATCGTTGAAGGCAAAACAGATCGAGATAAAGTGAAAAAGTTAATCCAGGAGCCTGTCGAAATCATTTGCACACATGGAACACTCAGCTTTACAAAATTAGAAGAGCTCATAGAGTTAATTGAAGATCGAGACATTTATATTCTCGTTGATGAAGATGATGCGGGACATAAGCTCAGGAAAATTTTAAAGCGAGAACTCCCTAATGCAAATCACCTTTATACACAAAGCATTTATAAAGAAGTTGCTGAAACACCTTTAATGTATCTTGCAAAAATCTTGATGAACGCAAATTTTCGTATTGATCAAAGGTATTTATTAAACGGAGGTGCTTCATGAGAATTTTTCTGTTTGTATTGATGGCTTTGGGCTTAATGGGATGTTCCTCCAACCAGGAGGACAATCATGATACAAGTGAATACAAAGGTACCTCTAAACCTGCTTATGAGGAAAACAGACAAGATGCTGAAATCCTCGCCACAAAGCTTAAAGTTCCATGGCAAATCAATGTGATTAATGATACTGTTTTCTACCTTTCCGGGAGAACGGGAGAAGTTTATAGCATTAAAGGGGATTCTAAACAAAAACAGAAGATTAATTTGTCGGAAAAGGTTGTTGCAAGAACGGAAGGTGGATTGCTAGGATTCCTCATTCTTGAACAGCAAAGCGAACCTTTAGAAGCCATTGTGTATCATACATATCAAAAGGACGGTAAATTACTTAATCGAGTTGTAAGAGTACAAAAGGAAGAGAGTGTTTGGCTCGAAACTTCAGTGTTACTTGAAAATATACCTGGTGGTCCAATCCATAATGGAGGAAGAATCGCATTAGGCCCTGATGGATTCTTGTATATTACAACAGGTGATGCTGGGAACAAAGCGTTATCTCAGGATTCGAAAAGTCTTGCAGGGAAAATATTAAGAATTCAATTAGATGGTAAGATTCCAGCTGATAACCCGATTGCTGAATCACCTATCTATTCAATTGGACATCGTAATCCTCAAGGGTTAGGTTGGGATTCAGATGGTACGATGTATAGCTCAGAACATGGATCAAGAGGTCATGATGAAATTAATAAGATCGTTCCTGGAGGAAATTATGGCTGGCCAAATATCCAAGGTGATGAAGAACAAGAAGGAATGATTCGTCCTGTATTTCACTCAGGTAATGAAACCTGGGCACCGTCTGGATTAGACATATCAGGGTCCAAAATTTATGTTGCAGCATTGGCTGGGGAGCAAATTAGAGTGTTCGACCTCAAAAAGGGGACACATTCGGTATGGAAAGATGGATATGGTAGGATGCGGGATGTTAAAATAGTAGACGAATACCTATATACCGTTACCAATAATACTGATGGCAGAGGAAAACCGAAGAAAAACGATGATCGACTCTTACGGTTCAAAGTGAATTAATGCCCTGCTAGTGCTTAGGAGGAAGTAAGCCATCTATGATTGAAGAAGTGAACTATGAAAAGGTGATCAGACAACGATTCACTCGACAAAATACAGTTGTATACTTCTACACACCATTATGCGGTACGTGTAAATTAGCAAAACAGATGCTAGAGATAGCTATTGTAACGCTACCTAATGATAAATTGCCGACAATTATGGCATGTAATTTGAATCATATGCCTGCAATTGCTAGAGAATGGGAACTGACGAGCGTTCCATGTCTTGCCTTTCTGAAGGATGGAAAGGTGACAGAAAAGGTATACTCCTTCCAATCTGTCGACAATATTTATAATAAACTGTGGAAATTCAACATAAATACTCAAAAAAACAGTGGATAAATTTTCCTCATATATGTCAAAAAACAGCCTATAAATACAAATTATTGTATAGTCGGTTGTTTTTTTTGTTTTCACAAGAAAGCGTTTTCGTATAAGTAATATAACGATTTCTAAAAAGTATAAGGTCTGTATTTACAAAATTCATGCAAATCAGTCTAAATAAAAGTATGTTACAATTGTTAAAGCGGCTGTAACATTGTTATCAAATTGTATCCTCCATCGGGCTAAATAAATGATATAAATGAATTATGGATTTTTTATATTCCTAATTCGATTAAACGTTTTATATCACTATAAAAAAGCATTTGGACTCATAAATAGAGTTTAATAAATGTCCGTAGCGAGGTGGATACAAACATGACATCAATGAATATGAACTTATTAGTCAAACCAAACTTCAATAAAACTGTTAAGAAAAACGTTACGATAGAAGATAAAGTTAAAAAGGTTACTAAAGGAGACGAAGTCCTCAGAAATCAATTACTAGAGGATTATCAGCCATTCATTAAGAAAGTAACATCAAAAGTTTGTAACCAATATATCGATCAATCAAGAGATGAATATAGTATCGGACTAACCGCATTTAACGAGGCCATTAACCAGTATCAGGAGGGACAAGGAAGTCGATTCCTGACCTTTGCTGATATGGTCATCCGAAGACGTGTCATTGATTTTATCCGTAAGGAAGCACGTCAGAACAGGTATGTCTTTTTAGAGCCTGAAGAGACCGATGAAGAAGGTCGATTAGAGGACAGCTACGCAGAGCAAAAGGCAGCAATTCACCATTATGATCAACAACTTCAAGTCGAAAACCGTGTCTATGAAATTGAAGAATTTCAAGAATTGCTCAAAGACTATGGCATAACCTTTAAGGTTTTGAGTAAAAACTGTCCTAAACATATTGATGCAAGAGAAAATGCAAAGAAAATCGCTCAATTACTAGCAGAAGATGAGAAATTAGCTGCTTATCTTGCAGAGAAAAAGCAATTGCCGATAAAAGATTTATTAAATATGGTTTCTTGCAGTCGTAAAACGATTGAACGTAATCGAAAATATATAATAGCAATTGCATTGATTTATATTGGAGGGTATACATCGCTTAGATCTTACATTGAGCCCTCTTGATATCAGTTTGAAGGGAGGGACCAGTGAGTGAAACGCGGCCTTATCATGAAAGTTTCAAAGCGTAAAGCAGTGATCTTAACGAAAGATGGCAGCTTTGAGAACGTACGATTGAAGAAGGGTGAACAACCAGAAATTGGACAAGAATATATATGTCCAAATGAAAATGTTCATCCAACCTATCGTACTGACCGTATGTTATTACCTTCATTCTCACTATCTTTAGTTGCAATTATCGTATTTGTTCTAGTGGCAGGAGGTTTTCCATTCGGACATCAAAAAGCATCTGCAGCAGCTTATGTCAGTTTCGATATTAATCCTAGTATTGAAGTAGCTGTTGATAAGGATTTAAACGTCCTCAAGGTCCGAGCATTAAATGAGGATGCAAAAAGTTTGCTTGATAACACCGAAGGATTAGAGAATAAGTCGCTTAAGCACTTCTCTCAATCTTTATTTAAGAAGTTGAAAGAGTTTGGTTATTTCGACACGTATAATGATCTATTAATTACTTCATCATACGACCAATCCCTTGAATCTTCTGATGTTCAGAAGCGAATTAAAGATGCAATCAATCAGCTTAAATCTAATAAACAAGTTAAGAATACGAGTATTGTTCTTTCCATAATGGAAACCACTCCAGAACAGCGGAAGGAAGCTAATAAGCTTGGTTTATCCATGGGGAAATTCATGGTTTATCAAGATGCCCTACAACAAGACCAATCCCTTAAGGTAGAGCATGTTAGAACTCTGTCTTTCTCAGAACTACGAAAATTAAATGTCGATAAAAATAATACAGACGTTGTTGAAGCCGTTTTACCTGAAGGATCGACACCTCAGTCGGATCAAGTTAAACATACGAATTTTGATAGTAAAGAAACTAAACCGCTTCATAAAAAGCAAGATTCGCAGAAAAATACACAAACTAAATCTGTTGAAAACGTTTTAAATGAACCAGATCAAGCAGAACTAGATACAGCAATTAAGGACTTAAAAGAAGATAAAGTAACTGCACCTTCAGTTCCAGCTAAAACAGAGGATTCTAAGCAGCAGACCATTACAGGTAATGAGGAAAATAAGGATGCGAAAGAGTCTGAAAACGATCAGGATGCCGAAAGTGAAGAAGATGATGAAGAGCGAAAAAACAAAGAGGAAGAGAATGAGGGCAAAGATATAAGTAAAAAGCACTCACATAAAAAGTCTTTCTCAAAGAAGGACAAACACAAGAAGGACCACAAGAACCATAATCGTCAGGTTAAAATTAAAATTCATTTAGGAGAGTGGAAGAAACAGCTTCCTTCTTCGGATCATAATCAAGATCGCGACCTATTAAAGGTACAATTTGTACAGACGGGCACGTTCCAGAACCTTTTTTCAACCGGTTTTTAAAATCATGGCATTCGTTCATGATCATTTGTCGTACACAAATTTAACAGTCAACCACAGTCAGCATGGACTGTGGTTTTTTTTATATACATTATCCATGCAACATTATTTTAGAAGTGAGCCTTAGCTATTTTTCACGAATATTGATAAAGAAACTGTCGAACGTTTATACAAGGACATTTCAATTCACCTATCGAAGAATATCTACATAACGGAGAGGAGATGGGGTATGAAACAGGTTATAGAGGTGTTTACGAAACGATTAGAAAGACAGTCGTATTTATCACCCTTTTTCAAGTTGCAAGACTTTGTCATAACCTTGTCCTCTAATAAAGAACAGGTATCCATTCATATGAAAAAACGATCATGTCAAGTGATTATGGATGACATTCAGAGTGAGAATGTCATCGAAATTATTGGTAGTTCGGATACGTTATTACAACTCATTCAAGGTAATGAGAAGCTATCAACCTTAATCAAGCAAAACAAAGTAACCGTAAATGCTTCGTATCGAGTCGTCCTAAAGTTAGAGTCGATCTTCTTTTTATCTGGTCAACAATCCAGAAATGCCATGTAGCATATTTGGAAAAGTATCTTTATCTCCGTAAACCTCTTGTACTGTATGATCCGCACTCAATAAAACCGTCGTAGGTACGCCTTTACATCCAAATTGATCATACACTTCAGTTCCTTTGTCTTTTAAAACAGGGATAGATATATGATTTCTGCTAATAAATTCGTCCCTTTGTTCACTTGAGCCTTCTCTTCCTGATACATTTATTGAAATGACCACTATTTGTTCACTTCTCATCGATTCATAAAACTGATTTAATAAAGGAACTTCCCTCATGCAATCCGGACACCAAGAAACCCAGAACTGTAGGATAACAGGCTTTCCGGTAAAGTCAGATAAAGAAACAAGTTGATGATTAGCAATATTCCTCAATGAAAAATTTACTTTCTCAGACATTTGAACAAGTGTCCTCCTTTATTTGAATTATAGTATGAAGGGTATCATATTTCATTTAATATTCGCAGAGAAAATGATTGACATGTAAAAATAACGCATGCTACAATGCTCTCATGCTTAAATAAGCTAAAGTGATAAAGTTTAAAATCATTTAAATAAAATCTTATCAAGAGTGGCGGAGGGACTGGCCCTGTGAAGCCCGGCAACCATCAAATCAGTTTGATTTGAGAAGGTGCCAAATCCTGCAAAGTGTAATGCTTTGGACGATGAGATAGAGAGTTTAACCCAAACCTTTCTGCTCATTTACAGAGCCGAGAGGTTTTTTTTCGTTGGATTTTAAAATACTTAAATAGGACAGGGAGGAGTTGAGTGACTTGATCACTTTAAAAAATATAAAGAAAGTCTTTTACACGAAAGACGGTCCGGTTAATGCAGTCAATCACGTTGACCTTGAAATTGAGAAAGGCGAGATCTTCGGTGTCATTGGATATAGTGGCGCAGGGAAGAGTACACTCATTCGGATGTTGAACATGCTAGAAAGACCGACTGACGGCTCAGTCGATATAAATGGACAAGCCTTAACGAATCTAAACAGCAAGGATCTTCGCACAGCTCGGCAACGAATCGGAATGATTTTTCAACACTTCAACCTATTATGGAGTAGAACAGTCAAAGAAAATATCGCATTTCCTTTAGAAATCGCTGGCGTTGGTAAAGAAGAACGGGACAAGCGTGTAAATGAATTGATTGAACTTGTCGGACTAACAGGTCGTGGCGAGTCATATCCTTCGCAATTAAGTGGCGGTCAAAAGCAACGTGTTGGCATTGCAAGATCGCTTGCAAATAATCCGGATGTTCTTTTATGTGATGAAGCTACTTCTGCATTAGATCCGAAAACGACAGATTCGATCTTAAATCTTCTCGTTGATATTAATCAAAAATTAGGTTTGACTATTGTTCTGATCACACACGAAATGCATGTAATTAGGAAAATTTGCAATCGGGTAGCGGTCATGGAAGATGGAAAAGTCGTTGAACAAGGTCCAGTATTAGAAGTATTTAAATCTCCTGAAAAAGAAATCACGCAGAATTTTGTGAAGCAAGTAACAGAACCAGAAGAAACAGAGGAAACGATTCAACACCTGATAGAAAAAGGGGATCAACATAAGGTAGTGAAGCTTACTTTTGTTGGTGGTACTGCTGAACGGCCGCTCATTAGTGATTTGATCCGGAAATTCCAGGTGAACGTAAATATTTTACAGGGGAAGATTTCTCAGACGAGAGACGGGGCATATGGCACTTTGTTCATCCAAGTCGAGGGTGAAGCCAATGAGATTGAAAAAGCGGTTAGCCATGTCCGACAGCAAGAAGTGGAAGTGGAGGTGATCGTCCATGACTAATTTATTTCCTAATGTTGATTGGGAAGATATGTGGGAAGCTACTCTTGAAACCATATATATGACTGTCATTTCTGTCAGTGCGACATTTGTATTAGGTATCATATTGGGATTACTCTTATTCCTTACTGACAAGAATAATCTATGGCAAAACAAGCCAGTACAATCGGTCGTAGCTACATTCGTCAATATTTTCAGGTCAATTCCATTTATTATATTGATTATTTTACTCGTACCGTTTACAACATGGATGGTTGGATCTATGTTAGGTGCGAATGCTGCACTCCCTGCATTGATTATCGGTGCTGCTCCTTTCTATGCACGAATGGTTGAAATCGCCTTACGTGAAATAGATAAAGGAGTAATTGAAGCAGCTAAATCAATGGGTGCAACAGATATGCAAATCATTTACAAAGTACTATTGCCTGAATCACTACCTGCACTGATTTCTGGTATCACGGTCACTGCAATTGCATTAATATCTTACACAGCAATGGCTGGGGTTGTAGGATCAGGTGGACTAGGTACTTTAGCGTTCTTAGACGGATTCCAGAGATCTCAAAACGATGTCACACTTGTTGCAACCGTCATTATATTAATCATCGTGTTTATCATCCAATGGACGGGTGACTTCTTAACACAAAGAACGGATAAAAGATAAACTGGAGGGAAAACAAAAATGAAAAAATTTATTTCGATTTTGGGTACCGTATTAGTGATTTCTGTATTAGCTGCTTGTGGTGGAAAAAGTGGAGACAAAGAAGAGCTAGTTGTAGGAGCTTCCAATGTTCCTCATGCTGAAATTCTTGAAGAAGCACAGCCGTTGTTAGAAGAAAAAGGTGTTCAACTTGAGATTGAAACGTTCCAAGATTATGTTGTTCCGAACAAAGCGCTTGCCAATAAAGAGCTGGATGCGAACTACTTTCAACATGTTCCTTACATGGAGCAACAAATGAAAGAAAATGAAAAGTACGACTTCGTTAACGCAGGTGGTATTCACATAGAGCCTATGGGTGTTTATTCTAAAGAATACAAAAGCCTCGAAGAGCTACCTAAGGGCGCAGAAATCATTATGAGTAATGCAGTTGCCGATCACGGCCGAATTCTAAGTATGTTTGAGAGCGAAGGCTTGATTACTTTAAAAGAAGGCGTTAAGAAATCGGAAGCGACTGTTAAGGATATCGATGAAAATCCAAAAAACCTTAATTTCGAACCAAAGGTTGATGCAGGCCTACTTCCTAAAATCTACAATAATGGTGAAGGGGACGCAGTTCTGATTAACACGAACTACGCGATTGATGCTGGACTTGATCCGAAGAAAGACGCAATTGCATTAGAAGGCACAGATTCTCCTTATGTAAACATTATTGCTGTGAATAAAGGAAATGAAGATGATGAAAGAATCAAAAAGTTAGTTGAAGTACTTCGTTCTAAAGAAATGCAAGACTTTATCAAAAAAGAATACAAAGGTGCCGTTGTTCCAGTAAGTGAATAACAACATCCTTAATGGAAGACAAGACTGGGTAGAGCAAATATTGCGATACCTGGTCTTTTTTTGTTTTTGTAGAGGATTAGTCTATGTGGTGCCGGCGATCAGGTGCTTACTGTCCGCGGTGGAGCTGAAATGAGGATACGGCGGATAGAAAGAGGTGTTTACTGTCCGCGGTGGAACAGAAATGAGGATATGGCGGATAGAAAGAGGCGTTTACTGTCCGCGGTGGAGCAGAAATGAGGATATGGCGGATAGAAAGAGGCGTTTACTGTCCACGGTAGTGGCGAAATGAGGATATGGCGGATAGAAAGAGGCGTTTACTGTCCGCGGTAGAGGCGAAATGAGGATACGACGGATAGAGCGAGAACTCAACTTTTTTTTCACAATATTTTGGTGAAAATTCACATTTTCCATAACGGATACTATTCTTGAGAATCATCATACTAAGTAGGAAGAATTTTATGTTGTAAGGAGTGAATGAAATGAAACAAAATGAGATGAATGAACAGCCAGGTTCTCCGACAGAAGAAGCGTTAATGGACTATAAGCACGGATTAGGGATTTTTACTGAAAAAATGCCTGATGTAGCACGCAAGTATAATGCGTTTACTGAATCATGCTTTAAAGCTGGGAAATTATCGAAAAAAGAAAAACAACTGATTGCATTAGGCATTAGTATCTATTCTCAAGATGAGTATTGCATCATATATCATACTAAAGGGTGTCTAGACCAAGGTTGTACTGAAGAAGAGATACTAGAATCTGTTGGTGTTTGTGCTGCCTTTGGAGGAGGAGCGGCCATGAGTCAGTCTGTGACACTTGTTCAAGAGGCTATTTCTGACTTAAGTCAAATGAAACATTAATCAGAATTATGTGAAAAAGGGATGTATTCGAGGGATATGTATCAACACACCTATTAAAGTGAACCCACCGTCTGTAAGCCTTGCACAGAGGATATTATCAAGAAATTTGGGAGTTGGGGTTTAATCGATTAACTGATAGGGTATTACATGTAGTGAAAATAAAGATTGAAAACCCGAAAGGATTGATTTATTATCCATCAAATTGACACACACCAACACCATACAGGTGAAATGGAAAAGGCCATGCACCAATCACATGGAATAGGGTATGCTCAATATGAACAAAGTCTAGAAACGCGTATGGAAATCGAGCGTAGACGAGAGCGTGAGTATAAGAGAAGTCAACAAATTCTAAATGAATTTACGGGTAAAGTCACTAAGTCGTAACTACAAAGAACTGAACACAATAGAACATTAAATATTTTGGACCTTATCACACAAAGATAAGGTCCTTTTCATTTAGATGAATGGTTCCATTGACCAACCCAACCTAAATTTTCTAGACCAAGATGAATCAATAATAACGAATGGATAGAGAATAATAACATTTGGTATGTGATGATGGAGTATATACAGCGTATAAAAGAGATCTTCCGCTTTCAATAAGTAGCATTCATTCTCAATTAGAAAACGGAAATATCGCATTTTTTAAGACTCCTGTTGAGAATTATTTTAATTTGATTTAAAATTAGAATGATAATAAAGAAATAAATCGTGATTATTTCATTTTTCGCTTGTTTTTCGTTACAATGTTAAATGGAGTAATTAATTTGAAATACGAAATTGGAGGGTTATAGTCATGACTGCACCAAACATTAAGATTGAAAACCTACATGTTTCCATTGAAGGAAAACAAATCATTAAAGGTCTTGACCTTGAAATAAACGGTGGAGAGATCCATGCAGTAATGGGGCCGAACGGAACGGGTAAATCCACACTTGCTTCTGCATTGATGGGCCACCCTAAATATGAAATCACAGAAGGTACCGTAACTTTTGACGGGGAAGACCTTCTTGAAATGGAAGTAGATGAGCGTGCAAAAGCTGGTCTATTCCTAGCTATGCAATATCCAAGTGAGATTAGCGGTGTAACAAACGCTGACTTCCTACGTTCTTCTATTAACGCTCGTCGTGAAGAAGGAAAAGAAATTTCATTAATGAAGTTCATCCGTAAGATGGACAGCAAAATGGAGCTTCTTGATATGGACGAATCATTCTCTCAACGTTACCTGAATGAAGGATTCTCTGGCGGTGAGAAGAAGCGTAATGAAATTCTTCAACTGTTGATGCTTGAACCTAAGATCGCAATTCTTGATGAGATTGACTCTGGACTAGACATCGACGCATTGAAAGTTGTATCTAAAGGCGTTAATGATATGCGTAACCCAGATTTCGGTTGCTTAATCATTACTCACTATCAACGTCTACTTAACTACATCACACCTGATAAAGTCCATGTAATGATGCAAGGACGTATTGTGAAATCTGGTGGACCTGAACTTGCTCAACGACTTGAGGAAGAAGGATATGACTGGATTAAAGATGAACTAGGAATTAAAGACGAAGTTGTTCAAACAGAACAAGCATAGGCTTTGAAGGAGGATTTATATGTCAGTGGAAACGAACGAAACGAAGATTGCCTTCGATCAATCATATGTAAGTGATTTTTCCAATCAAAGAAACGAACCCAAATGGCTAACGGACCTTCGTCTTCGCGGGTTGGAACTGGCTGAAAGCCTACCGATGCCGAAGCCGGAGAAAACAAAGATTGATAAATGGAATTTCACACAATTCCAACATATCGTTAAAGCTTCAGAAGTGAATTCTGCGGACGATTTACCAGAATACATTTTGAACCTTATCGGTAAAGAAGATCGTACTGAAAACTTTATTATACAGCGGAACTCAACGCCGGCGTTCCGCCAAGTATCTCAAGAGCTTCAAGACAAAGGTGTCATTTTTACTGATATCGCTACTGCTGTTCAAGAGCATAGTGAGTTAGTTGAAAAATATTTCATGAACCAAGCTGTGAGTGTTGATGAGCATCGTTTAACAGCTCTTCATGCTGCACTTCTAAACGGTGGAGTATTCGTATACGTACCGAAAAACGTTGAAATCGAAGTTCCGTTACAATCTGTATTCGTACAAGAAGATGCGGAAGCTGCACTTTTCAATCACGTACTAGTCGTTGCTGAAGATAACAGCTCTGTCACTTATGTAGAGAACTATCTATCTCATAGTGATGATCAACAATCCGTAGCGAACATCGTTGCAGAAGTTTATGCTGGCCCGAATGCACGTGTACAATTCGGTGCGGTAGATAACTTCGCTAAAGGTGTTACGACTTACGTAAACCGTCGAGGACATGTTGAACGTGATGGAAAAATTGAATGGTCGCTCGGTCAGATGAACGACGGCAACACAATTTCCGACAACACGACAAACCTTGTTGGTGATGGTTCGTATGCAGATACGAAGACGGTATCCATTGGTCGTGGTGATCAGAAGCAAAACTTTGTCATCCGAGTCAACCAATGGGGTAAACAATCGGATGCACAATTACTTGCACATGCTGTTATGAAGGATAACTCGAGCGCAATCTTCAACGGGATTGCAAAAATTGAACATGGTGCGACAAAAGCAAACAGTGAGCAAACAGAACGTGTTCTTATGCTTAGTGAAAAAGCACGTGGCGATGCGAATCCAATTCTTCTGATTGATGAAGACGATGTTACAGCAGGTCACGCGGCATCAGTTGGTCGTATGGACCCGCTTCAAATGTTCTATTTGATGAGTAGAGGGATTTCCAAGCATGAGGCAGAGCGTCTTGTCATTCATGGATTCCTTGCACCAGTTGTAAATGAATTACCAATCGAGGGTGTTAGAAAGATGTTGACGGAAGTAATCGAAGGGAAAGTCAATTAATGATTGCAAACGATATTCGTAATCAATTCCCTATCCTGCATCAAGAAGTGAATGGGAAACCACTCGTCTACTTAGACAGTGCAGCAACATCTCAAAAGCCGATTTCGGTCATTGAAACCCTCGAGCACTACTATAAAAATGACAACTCTAACGTTCACCGAGGTGTGCATACGTTAGGAACACGTGCGACTGACAGCTATGAAGGTGCTCGTGAAAAGGTTCGTCGTTTCATCAACGCTTCCTCTACAGAAGAAGTGATTTTCGTAAGAGGAACGACTACAGGGATCAATACAGTCGCAGGAAGTTATGGACGTGCAAATGTCGGTGAAGGTGACGAAATTGTCATCACACCGATGGAGCACCATAGTAACATCATCCCCTGGCAACAGCTTGCCAAAGAAAAGGGAGCGACGCTTAAATACATTCCTCTTCAAGAGGATGGAACACTTGATTTAAAAGATGTTGAAAATACGATTACAGAACATACTAAAATTGTATCGATCATGCATGTGTCAAATGTTCTAGGAACGATTAATCCGATTAAAGAAATCACAGAAATTGCTCACCGTAATGGTGCTGTTATGGTTGTAGATGGAGCACAGGCTGCGCCACATATGACTGTAGATGTTCGTGATCTTGATTGTGATTTCTATATCTTTTCTGCTCATAAAATGTGCGGACCAACTGGTATCGGTGCACTTTATGGTAAGAAGAAGCTTCTCGAAAAAATGGAGCCCGTCGAATTTGGCGGCGAAATGATTGATTTCGTTGGACTATATGACTCGACTTGGAAGGACCTACCTTGGAAGTTTGAAGGTGGAACCCCGATCATTGCAGGTGCAATTGGTATGGGTGCAGCCATCGATTTCTTAGAACAGGTTGGTCGTAACGAAATTGAGAAGATAGAGCATGAGCTCGTTACTTATGCAATGGAGCGTATGTCAGATGTTGAAGGCTTAAAGATATACGGACCGAAAAATCGTGCAGGGCTCGTTACATTCAATATTGATGATGTTCATCCGCATGACGTTGCAACAGTACTAGATGCTGAAGGAATCGCTGTACGGGCAGGACATCATTGTGCCCAGCCATTGATGAAGTGGTTAGATGTAACAGCAACGGCTAGAGCTAGCTTTTATCTATACAATACGAAAGAAGATGTAGATGCTCTCGTCGATGGACTAAAGACAACAAAGGAGTATTTTGGTCATGTCTTCTAATTTAGATCAGTTATACCGTCAAGTCATCATGGACCATTACAAAAATCCTCGAAATCGAGGAGAACTGGAAGATGGTGCACTGACATTCAACTTAAATAACCCGACATGTGGAGACCGTATCCAAGTATCTATGCAAGTAGAAGATGAGAAAATCAAGGATGCGAAGTTTGAAGGTGAAGGCTGTTCAATCAGTCTCGCTTCAGCTTCTATGATGACTGAAACCATCAAAGGTCTTCCTGTAGATGAGGCTCTTCAGATTTCTAATATCTTTTCTGAAATGATGCTAGGAAATGATTACGATGAGGGTGATTTGGATCTAGGAGATCTTGAAGCACTTCAAGGCGTATCGAAATTCCCAGCACGTATCAAATGTGCAACACTCGCATGGAAAGCACTAGAAAAGAGTGTTCAACAGAAAGAAGATGAAGAGTAAGTAGTAAGGCTGGTTGTTATTTATCTCTATGCCCCTTACAATGGAAGTATAGACACAATACACAACTCGCTCTGGATGTATGTATCCTTTAAGGAGGGATTGAACGATGGCTAAGAAAATGCCAGAGATCGGCGAATATAAATATGGTTTTAAAGATAAAGACGTCTCAATCTTTAGATCGAAGCGCGGATTAACAAAAGATATCGTTGAAGAAATTTCACGTATGAAAGATGAACCGAAGTGGATGCTTGACTTCCGTTTGAAATCACTTGACCTTTTCTACAACATGCCTATGCCTCAGTGGGGCGGAAACTTGAAAGAATTGAATTTCGATGACATTACGTATTACGTAAAACCATCTGAAAAATCTGAGCGCTCTTGGGATGAAGTTCCTGAAGAAATCAAGCGTACGTTTGATAAGCTAGGAATTCCTGAAGCGGAACAGAAATATCTTGCAGGTGTATCAGCTCAGTATGAATCTGAAGTTGTCTATCACAATATGCAAGAAGATCTTGAAAACATGGGTATTGTCTTCAAAGATACAGATACTGCTCTTAAAGAAAATGAAGATCTTTTCAGAGAACACTTTGGTAAGACGATTCCTCCAACAGATAACAAGTTCGCAGCACTAAACTCTGCTGTTTGGTCTGGTGGCTCATTCATTTACATTCCAAAAGGAATCAAGTGTGAAACGCCTTTACAAGCGTATTTCCGAATTAACTCTGAAAATATGGGTCAATTTGAGCGTACGTTGATCATCGCAGACGAAGATTCTTCTGTACACTACGTTGAAGGTTGTACAGCACCAGTTTACACAACGAACTCACTTCACAGTGCAGTCGTTGAGATTATCGTTAAGAAGAACGCATACTGCCGTTATACAACGATTCAAAACTGGGCAAACAACGTATTTAACTTAGTTACGAAGCGTGCTGTAGCTGAAGAGAATGCAACAATGGAATGGATTGATGGTAACATCGGTTCTAAGCTTACGATGAAGTATCCAGCTGTCATCTTGAAAGGTGAAGGCGCTCGGGGTATGACACTTTCGATTGCACTTGCTGGTAAAGGACAGCACCAAGATGCTGGTGCGAAAATGATTCACTTAGCACCTAATACGTCATCTACAATCGTTTCGAAGTCCATCTCTAAAGGTGGCGGTAAAGTAACATACCGTGGTATCGTACACTTCGGACGTAAAGCTTCAGGTGCTCGTTCAAATGTAGAGTGTGACACACTCATCATGGATAACGAGTCAACTTCAGACACGATTCCTTACAACGAAATCATGA
The DNA here is from genome assembly GCF_021608225.1 of Pseudalkalibacillus berkeleyi. Classification (NCBI taxonomy): domain Bacteria; kingdom Bacillati; phylum Bacillota; class Bacilli; order Caryophanales; family Fictibacillaceae; genus Pseudalkalibacillus; species Pseudalkalibacillus berkeleyi. Next base: position 2,390,358 of record NZ_JAKIJS010000001.1, on the reverse strand, counting down.
ACGAAAACATTTCCCTCGAGCACGAGGCGAAAGTTTCCAAGGTATCAGAAGAACAACTCTTCTACCTCATGAGCCGTGGAATCTCTGAAGAAGAAGCAACTGAAATGATCGTAATGGGCTTCATCGAGCCATTTACGAAAGAACTACCAATGGAATACGCAGTTGAAATGAACCGCCTGATCAAGTTCGAAATGGAAGGTTCAATCGGATAAAATTACAAGAAGAAACCCTTGGCATAACAGTGATTATGCCAAGGGTTTTTTGTACCAATAATAAAATACTTTGTTGTGTTATACGAATGGTACAATCTACATATCCTATACATTCCCAGGTTTACCCCAAGATAGCACTCGCAAATGTCGAATAGATGTTGATAGAAATAGAAACAGATATAACATGAAAGGTTAGACACTCATGCTACGTTTTCAATATTTTGTTCTCTCAAGTGGTATTATCATTTTGATTTCTGTATGTATAGCTGCTTTCGGAGATCTTGAAACTATAAACAAAAAAACGACTGCTGAAGAAAATTGGATAGGCAGTTGGTCTACTAGTATGCAGGCTCAAAGTGAAGAAGAAGTATCTAAAGGGAAATTTGAAAATCAAACAATCCGAATGATTGTTAAGCCCCATCTAAAAGGAAATAAGATGAGGATTCGTCTTTCCAATACATTCGGTTCCGAACCAATATCTTTCGAAGAAGTGAATGTTGCGGAATCAAAACAAGGCGCAGAAACAGTTCCAAATACTGATCGTAAAGTTACATTTGGAGGTTCAAAGAAAGTAACCATCCCCCAAGGAAAAAGAGTTTTTAGTGATCCTGTATACTTTGAAGTTCCAAATAATAAAAAGTTAGCTATAAGCCTTTATATTAAGGATGAAACTGGACCTACTTCGTGGCATCCGCATTCGATGCAGACAACATATATTTCGGATTCTGGAAATCATGTATCTACATCTGATGATTCAGCTTATAAGACAAAAGAAGAGGCATGGTTTTGGCTAGATGGTGTGGACGTCATACCCGATTCTGATGTGGAGGGGGCCGTAGTTGTATTGGGAAGTTCTATTGCTAACGGGAATCATTCGAAGACAAATGAAGATCATCGCTGGCCAGATTATTTAGCAGAAAGGTTCAATAAGGATTCAAAAGCTAATATGTCTGTGTTAAATGCAGGACTTTCTGCCAATCTTTTGATTAATAGTAGCCCTGAAAAGGGGGAGAATGCTTTAGCGAGAATGGAACAAGATGTTTTTCTCCAATCAGGAGTCAAAGCAGTAATCCTCCATCAAGGACTAAACGATATTAGACATTATCCAGAATATGATGCGGATAAAATCATTGAGAAAATGAAGGAAATTATCGCTATCTCTCATAAACAAGGTCTGAAAATCTATGGTGGGACATTGACGCCGTTTAAAGGATCTGGAATGTACACTCGGGAAAAGGAAAAAACGCGTAAGGAAGTAAACGAGTGGATCAGAACAAGTGGAGCGTTCGATGGCACGATTGATTTTGATAAGTCACTGAGGGATCCTGATGATCCAGAAAGCTTCCATCCAGATTATGATGCTGGGGATCATCTCCATCCAAATGATGCGGGATATAAGAAAATGGCTGAGTCTGTTGACCTTTCCATGTTCAAATAAGCTCCCGAATAAAATGGTTTATTGTGTGAAGAGCTCTCAATCTGAGAGCTCTTTTTTAGGTGATTGTAGTCATCCTAATAGGTTACATCGTTGCTATTTAATTAGCGGGGACATATTCAAAATTGGATATGTATTTTTTTATGAAAATGATTGTGTAAAGTTTGGAGATTCAGAATAATTGGTAATATGTGTTATTAACGATTAAATAAATTAATTTACACCGTGGTATATGGTGAAACTATGCCACGGTATATTTGTGCGTAAATTTTCAACTTACAATTAATCAGTCTAATGGTGAAAATATTTATGTTATGCTATTACAAATAAAGCGTATACAAAGGGAGCTTTTCGTATGTCCTCACGTATTCGAATATCCTTACAATCTAAAATTCTTGGCTTAGTCATCTCAATTATCGTTTGTGTCATTATTCTTTTAGCAGGCGTATTTGCGTACTGGGAAAAGCAAGAGACGGAAGAAAAAATGGGTCAACTAGCCCTTCAGGCTGCAACTACCCTGTCCTTTATGCCGACTATTAAAGAAGCATTTGACCAACCCACCCCATCTGAAATCATCCAGCCTATAGCTTTAAGCATACAACAGGAGGTTGACGCAGAGTTCGTCGTTGTGGGGAATAAGAATAGCATTCGGTATGCCCATCCGGATCCTTGGAAAATCGGAAAACAGATGGTCGGTGGTGACAATGCGCGAGCATTACTGAATGGCGAATATTACATATCAAAAGCAGAAGGTACTCTCGGACCTTCCTTAAGAGGTAAAGCACCGATTTTAAATGATAATGGAGAAATTATTGGGATTGTATCTGTTGGATTCTTAATTGAAGAAATTAATTCTGCTATTGTTACAAAATTAATAGATATTGCTGGAATTTCTCTCATCGTACTTTTACTTGGCGCATTTGGGAGTTATATGCTTGCTAGAAGCATCCGAAAGGACACCATGGGTCTCGAACCCTTTCAAATTGCAACATTGTTCCGTGATCGCGAAGCCATCCTCTCTTCCGTAAAGGAAGGAATTATTTCAATTGATGATCAAGGAAATGTTGCGGTAATGAATCAGTCTGCGAAGATGCTGTTAAACATTGATTTTGATACGAAAAATAAACCAATAGAAGAAGTCTTTCCAAATACCCATATGCTTCGTGTTTTAGATACAGGACAGGCTGAAAGTGACCAGGAAATGACGCTGAAGGACCGGGTTGTTATTGTGAATCGAAAGCCGATTTTAGATGATAACCGAGTGGTGGGTGTCGTTGCAAGCTTCCGGGATAAAACGGAAGTAAGGGAAATGGTAAATGCTTTATCCGAAGTGAAGCGTTACTCGGAGGATCTACGTGCACAAACGCATGAATACACAAACAAAATGTATGTTTTACTAGGAATGCTTCAATTAGGAAATGTAGAAGAAGCAGTTCAGATTATCCAGAATGAATTTCAAACATCTGAATATCAAAATCGGATTATTTTTGATCAAATAAAGGATGACACCGTTCAAGCGATTTTATTAGGAAAGATTAGCAAGGCATCTGAGCAGAAAATTGAATTTAGAGTTGATGAGGAATCTTCTCTAGAAGTGATTCCTCCACATATTAACCGATCCAAGCTTGTAACGATTTTAGGAAACCTAATTGATAATGCCTTTGAAGCGGTCATAAATGAAGAACCTAAACAGGTTTTGTTTTTCGCTACGGATCTTGGAAATGAAATCGTATTCGAAGTCACTGATTATGGTCCAGGAATAAGAGAGGGGATCATGCCTTATTTATTTATGAGAGGATTTTCAACAAAGCAGGGTGAACAACGGGGTTATGGTCTTTCCAATGTACGTGAAATTGTCCAAGAGCTCGATGGGACGCTAGAAGTAAGTGGAACGGCGGGAACAGGAACTGTATTTTCTGTTTTCATTCCTAAGCAGAAGGAGGATAACCATGATTTCCATTGTAATTGCTGAAGATGACTTTAGAGTGGCTCATCTCCATGAAAGATTTCTTTCTACTATAGAAGGTGTAAAAGTAGTTGGTAAAGCATTAAATGCCAAAGAGACGATGGAATTGCTTTATGAAAAGAAGCCTGATTTATTACTCTTAGATGTATACATGCCAGATCGACTGGGGTCTGAGATACTAAGGGATATTAGGGAAGTGTTTAATCAGCTAGATATTATTATGATTACTGCAGCAAACGAAAAGGCTATAATTGATGAAGCATTGAAATATGGAGTGCATGACTATATTATTAAGCCGATTTCTATAGATCGATTTAACGAAACGATTCATGATTACAAACAAAAACGTAAAATCATGCAAACGTCTCAAGCTCTCGACCAGGCAATGGTAGATCAATTAGTAAGGAGAGACCAATCGAAAAATACAATGACAAGTAATGTCCCTAAAGGGATTGATCCAATTACATTAGATAAGGTAAAGAACATTTTAGGCGATTCACAACAAGGCATCACTGCTGAACAAGTAAGTGAGATTTTGGGTTCCTCAAAAACGACAGCAAGACGGTATTTAGAATATTTGATATCTGTTAATGAAGGAACAGCTGAGATGCGTTACGGCAAAGTAGGAAGACCTGAACGCAAATACTTTATGGAGAAATAGCATTGTGATCATGAAATACATATAATGGAACGAAAATAGCGAGGGGCTGCCAGAAAGTCAGTGAACACTGACCTTCTGGCAGCCCCTTGTTAAATATAGATATTGATTTCTTAGAAATCCACTCCCTTTCCGCGGGTATCGAAAAGCGGAATCGCCTTGTTCAGGTGCGATAAAGAAAACTTGGCAATGCATATCCTCTAGTGGAAGCTTCTGCCTTAGTTGCACTTATGCTGGTAGTAAGAGCGCTGGAGGTTCCTCGAATCAACACGGTGTTGGTGTTGTAAGAGGAATTGAAGCGACCTCGAGCACTTAGGCGATGTAGTTAGACAGAACCGCGAGCCTTCTTGCTCTTGTTTAATTTTAGGGATTTATCAGACAGTCCCATTTTTTTATGCGATGAATGAGTGCTTTTCAACATAAATTTTATTTGGTTAATTACGTTTATTTTTTTAATACTGATTATTTTGAAAACGGTTACATTTTAAGCGATTCCTTTTACGATAGTTATACATTAAAAATAAATTGTGAAAGGGAGAGGGAAAATGAAGAACATTTGGATGATTGCAATCTTATCTTTACTCGTATTTGCAACAGCTTGTGGAAATGAAGGAGCAAATTCTGAAAACACGGATGATGGAGAATGGAAGCCGAATAAAAACATTGAAATCGTAGCACCAAGTGGCGCTGGTGGCGGTTGGGACACAACAGCAAGAAGCGTTGCTAAAGTGATGGAAGATGAGGGAGTCGTTGAAAAAGATATGGGGGTTGTCAATAAGCCAGGCGGCGGTGGAGCTGTAGGTTGGTCCTATATAAATAGTACGAACAATCCACATAACATTTTCGTTTCTTCGCCACCATTAGTATTTGTACCGTTGAATGGTCAATCAGATCTATCTTATGAAGATTTCACACCACTATCTAATATGATCGCAGACTATGGTGCATTTGCAGTAGCAGAGGATGCGAAATGGGACAACCTGAATGAACTATTTGATGATATGAAAAAGGACCCTTCCAGTGTGACGGTTGTCGGAACCTCATCACCTGGTTCAATGGACCATATGCAATTCGTAAAACTTGCAAAAGAGGCAGGCGTCGATATTAAGAAAATCAAATATGTATCTTCACAGGACGGCGGTGCACTTACGCAAATCCTCAACGGAAGCGCGGATGTCTTTTCTACCGGTGTTGCAGAAACAGTCGAACAAGTGAGAGCAGGGAAAATTAAAGTGCTAGGTATTACATCTGAGGAACGACTTGAGGGTGAAGTCCTATCAAAATACAAAACAGCTAAAGAACAAGGTATCGATGCAACGTTCGTTAACTGGAGAGGATTTTTCGGTCCGAAAGACATGGACCCAGCTGCAGTCAAATACTATGAAGAGAAATTTAAAGCGGTTAGCGATTCTGAAGCTTTTGCCGATATTCGTAAAAAGTACGGTTGGGACGAAATGTACATGAACAGCGAAGAATATCAAACTTTCCTTAAAAAACAAACCGAAGAACTTGGTAGTTTATTAGATGAACTGGGGCTAGGAAAGAAATAACTTTTGAGAGAGGGGCTGTCTTTAAAAGAGCAGTCCCTTCTCCAAATCATAAGAGTAGGTGATGGAATTGCTTAAAACAATGAATCAAAAAATCAGCGTTTTTCTCATATTGTTCAGCACTGGCTACTTATATTTAAGCTTTCAGTTGAAAGAGTATCCATATGTACCAGTTGATTCGGATTTAGTCCCTAAAGCGCTCGGGATCCTATTAATTGGACTTGCCGTTCTATTATTTTTTGATAAATCCTCGGAATCAGATGAGGAAAGGAAGAAGCGGGTAGTACCAAAAAAAGAAATCTTGGTCCTCGTTTCAGTTGGAGGTATGATTTTTCTTTATATCTTTTTATTTGAAGGACTTGGATTTCTTCTGACTACAGCATTATTTGTATTTTTCTGTTCGTGGTTTCTTGGCTACAAGAAATGGTTGAGTAATGCATTGGTTTCAATTATTTTTCCATCTGTTTTATATTATCTATTTAACTATTTACTTCAAATACGTTTACCACAAGGATTATTACCATTTTAAAAGGTGTTGGTGAATTATGGGTGCATTAGATGGACTAATGCAAGGGTTTCAAATTGCCTTCAGTTTAGAAGGATTGTTGTTTGTTCTAATCGGAGTAGTGACCGGGACATTAATCGGAATGATGCCTGGTCTAGGTCCGATTAGTGCGATTGCGATTATGATTCCTGTTACATATGGGATGAACCCATCAACTGCTCTCGTTATGATGGCTGGCGTTTATTATGGAGCTGTCTTTGGTGGGTCGACATCTTCTATATTATTAAATGCGCCTGGTATTTCAGGAACTGTCGCTACCTCATTCGACGGTTACCCGATGGCACAGCGAGGGGAGGCCGGTAAAGCGTTAGCGATTGCAGCAATCTCCTCATTTACAGGTGGAACGGTATCAGTTGTTTTGCTTATGCTCTTTGCTCCGGCATTAGCACAGGTGGCTGTATCCTTCGGACCTCCCCAGTACTTCGCCTTAATGCTTCTTGGATTAACAGCGATTTCAAGCCTATCAGATGGCTCAACAATCAAAGCTTTGATCTCAGCTACATTAGGGTTTATCGTTGCGACAATAGGGATAGATGGCCAAACCGGAACAAACCGATTTACATTCGGAAATCCGAATTTAATGGAAGGGATCGATTTCCTTGTCATAGCACTCGGTTTATTTGCGATTGCTGAAGTATGTTTTTTAGTTTTAAAACGAAAGGATCAATCGTTAAGCAATCAAGCTAACATCGGTAACCTAAAAATTAGTAAGCAAGACTTCAAAGAAATGCGTGGACCGATGACGAGACAATCCTTCCTTGGCTTTTTGTTAGGTGTGTTGCCTGGGGCAGGCGCGACAATCGCTTCTTTTATCGGGTATATTACGGAAAAAAGAATAGCTAAAAAGCCTGAAGAATTCGGAAAAGGATCTGTGAAAGGATTAGCAGCTCCCGAAACAGCCAACAATGCGGCAACGAGCGGTGCTTTTGTTCCATTATTGAGCTTAGGTATACCTGGGTCTGGTACGACAGCGGTTATGTTAGGAGCGTTTTTGGTCCTCGGCATCCAACCAGGTCCGTTACTCGTACAAGATCATCCCGATGTTTTTTGGGGGATCATCGCAAGTATGTATATTGGTAACGTGTTTTTATTAATTCTTAACTTACCGCTGATTCCTTACATTGCAAAAATACTGAATATCTCACGCCCGTTGCTGATTTCACTTGTAATCGTATTTAGTTTAATTGGCGTTTACTCGATTAGCTTCAGTACTTTTGATTTGTATTTACTACTCTTATTCGGGGTAGTAGGATACTTAATGAGATTGTTATCATTCCCAGCTGCGCCATTTATACTAGCCTTTATCTTAGGTGGGATGATGGAGCAAGCATTCCGACAAGCCCTAACAGCTTCAGGAGGGAGCTTGATGGTATTCATTAATGATCCGATATCCGTTTCGCTATTGATTGTTAGTATATTGTCATTTGTAGTACCGTTTATTCGCGGGCGGAAAAAAACGCAATGATGTAGATGTAATAATAGTGCTAACCCTTTGCCTGCTGGTTATGACCCCAGAAAGGAATTGTTCATTGCCGAATAGTCTTCTAAGGACCAAATTCAACACTAAGACGAAGGGTTAGAATTTTTATGACACGTATTAAATACTTTATTCTTGCTACAGGAATCGTCATCTTGGTCTCTCTAAGCATGGCAGCCTGGGACTTATAATGATCGGAAAAGCTCTTCTAAAATAGAAGAGTTTTTTTGATATGAATTCACATACATATGAAATAGCTCTCGATTCCCAACATATATAACCTATTTATCGAAAATAAGTGGGAATTAGCCCCTATTCATCACTTATCTTTCACAATTTCACAAGATAAGTGGTGATTAAAAAGAGTGTTCAAATACTTGCACTTTTATCGAGAACAAATCAAAATATAAGTACCTAATAAAAGTTGTGAGAGGATACGAATGTATGATTGAGATTGGAGTTACGGGCTGGGGGGACCATGATTCTCTTTATGCCCCAGATATTAGACCGACTGACAAACTGAAAACGTACAGTAGCTTTTTTCCAACTGTTGAAGTCGATTCATCCTTTTATGCCATTCAACCGATTAAGAACTACCAAAAGTGGGTGAGGGACACGCCAGATCGTTTCTCATTCGTGGTTAAGGCTTATCAAGGGATGACAGGGCATACGAGGGGAGAAATCCCATTTTCGACCGCAGATGAAATGTTCAACCTATTTAAAGAATCGATCCAACCACTCCAAGAGGCAAACAAACTGAAAATGGTGCTGTTTCAATATCCACCATGGTTTGATTGTAATCGTGACAATGTGGAGCAGCTTAGGTTAGCGAAAGAAAAAATGGGGGACATACCCGTAGCTTTGGAGTTCAGGCACCAATCTTGGTTCCACCCTTCTTACATTGAGCGAACGCTTGATTTTATGAGAGAGGAAGAGTGGATTCACAGTATTTGCGATGAGCCTCAAGCCGGTTCAGGCTCAGTACCTAGAGTCCTTGAGAAAACACATCCTCAACAAACGCTCATTCGCTTTCATGGCCGAAACGAACACGGCTGGCAAAAGAAAGGCAACCCAAATTGGCGGGATGTCCGATATCTTTATCGTTATAATAAGGAAGAGCTCATAGAATGGAAAGAACGGCTAGTCGAACTGCATACCCCTGGTCATGATTTGACGGTATTATTCAATAACAACTCAGGTGGGGATGCTGCAGATAACGCGAAAGAAGTGATTGATCTCCTCGGGATTGAATATGGTGGACTTGCACCAAGACAGCTGGACTTATTTTAACTTTAAAGGAGATGATACATTGAGCAACGTAAAACTGCATCTGTATCATACAAATGATTTACATAGCCATTTAGATCAATGGCCTAAAATAATGGGTTTCCTTAAGCAACAACAACAAAAGCACGATGAGGCCAAAGAATGTGTCGTTCGTTTTGACATAGGAGATCATGCGGACAGAGTTCATCCGTTAACGGAAGGGACAGAAGGTCGTGGGAATGTTGAACTGATGAATGAGGCGGGCTTTCTTAATGCAACCATTGGAAATAACGAAGGGATTACATTTTCAAAGGAACAGCTCGATACACTTTATCAAGATGCGAATTTCCAAGTGATCCTTGGCAACTTGAAAGATGATGAGGGCAATCGGCCGCACTGGGCGAAGCCGTATGATATCCATGAGCTCCCGAATGGCATGAAAATAGGAGTTATTGCGGCAACGGCACCCTTTAGAGCGTATTATGAACTGTTGAACTGGGATGTGTTGGACCCTTATGAATCCATAGTCGAGTTTGCAAACGAAATACGAGATCAGGTTGATATTCTTATTCTACTGTCTCATCTAGGATTAGAAGCGGATAAGCAATTAGCAACTGAATCTACCGGGATTGATATCATCCTTGGATCGCATACACATCACGTCTTACCAGATGGCATTCATTCCAATGAAGTTACCATTGGTCAAGCAGGAAAGTTTGGTTTTCACGTTGGGCATATGGAGATTGACTGGAACGCTGATCATCGTAAAATCACCCATGTAAAAGCAGAAGTGATGGATGTGCGCAACCAACAACCAGATGAAGAGAGTGAAATGCTTCTTAAGCAATTGACGGAAAAAGCACATGAAAATTTACAAGAAGTAGTTACTGTACTGAACCAGCCCCTTGAACTTGAATGGTTTAGCAAGTCACCATTTACAACTCTTTTGGCTGAGGCGATCCGAGAATGGTGTGACAGTGAAATTGGTATGATTAATGCCGGGCTCCTTCTCGAGCCATTGAAAGAAGGACCCGTCACGAAGGGAGACTTACACAAAGTCTGTCCCCATCCCATCAACCCGTGTAAGCTCCTTTTAAAAGGTGAATATTTAAAGGAAATGATTCACCATGCGCTGACAAATGAACTTGCTAACCTTCGGATCAAAGGACTTGGTTTTCGCGGGGAAGTCATCGGACGAATGATTTTTGATGGTGTAGAAACGGAAGGTCGATTGATGGATGATGGGGAGTACCACGTTAGAAGAATACTAATCAATGGTGAGCCAATCGAGCAAGATAGGGTGTATTCAGTAGGGACCGTAGACATGTTCACATTTGGTAGACTACTCCCATCCGTAGCCTATTCGGAAGAAAAAAAATATTACCTGCCGGAGATGCTCAGGGACGTGCTTGCTTGGAAATTAAAAACCCTAGAAAGATAGGTAAACCGCCAACACGCTTTGTACAGCTATGACATATTCATAGTAAAGAAAAGGAGCGTGAGGAAGATGATTTCGGTCACCCCTATTGAGATCAATGGGCATTTATTTACAGGTGTAACCGTTGCATTACCGAAAACCAATTTCATGTCAATCAGTAATGACAAAGGATATATTATGTGTGGAGCATTGGATGTCGCTTTGTTAAATGAAAAACTTGCAGAGCGAAAAATCATTGCTGGGCGTGCAGTAGGTGTACGGACACTTGACCAACTGCTCGATGCACCTTTAGAATCCGTAACATTGGAAGCTGAAGCCATGGGCATCACGGTTGGAACGACTGGACGAGAAGCTTTGGTAAAAATGGCTCAATGAGGATGCATACACACAAAATAATAGCGATACAACCCCCATTCATTGCATACATATAGCAATAGATAGGGGGTTTTCTTATGTGGCGAATACGGAGGCGTGCCCGAATGAAAGGTCCGCTACCTTTTCAATACGTTTTTATAATTTCATTCATTATATTTATTTTGTTGACTGCCCAGGCACTTTGGTTAGTCGATCAAGGTATACAACCTGCACTAATGAAAATCGCTGAAACAGAGACAGAGGATATTGCTCAACTTGCAATTCGTAGTGCGGTAAAGAGTAGAATCGTTGACTCTGGTAAAATTGGTGAATTGCTTGTGTATAAAGAAGATAAGGATGGAAATGTCGTAAGTGTAAGTACGAATCCTAAAGTAATTAATGAAGTACAGTCACTTGCAACAGCAAATGTACAGTCTCTCCTCGAGCAAATTGAACAAGGGAAAAAACCTGATTTCTACAATTTCGCAGACGTAGAAGTGACGCGGGAAAATGAAGAGCAAGCTGGATATATTACGGAAATACCATTAGGGCGAGCGACAAACAACTCTTTACTTGCTAACTTAGGTCCAAGTATACCGGTTAAGCTTCGTGTAATCGGAAGTGTTCAATCAGATTGGATTGAAACAACTGAAGTGTCTGGTATTAATAATACAAAGCTTCGAGGTTGGATTAATGTTGTCGTTAAAGTTCAAGTAGTCGTTCCGTTCCAAACAGATGAAAAGGAAATAGAGACGAACATTATGCTCGTATCTGTATTCATGCCAGGAAAAGTACCAGATTACTATGGTCCAGGAGGAGGCGTACAACCAACTATACCTATTACGGAAAGCAATAAATCTGAGGATGACAAAGAGAATGGATCACAGTAATGTGGTAAAATCCATATACCTTGTATTTTTATAAAACTTTTATTATAATATAACGTGGCGCGAAAACAATATTATAAACCTTATCATCGGATGAGGTAGTGGAGCATAGAACAAGAGTAGCTTTGTGGGAGTATGACATCAATGATCACAAGCGAAAGGGTTCATTGCCGAAACCATATTTGAATGTCCATTCGAATATGGTTGGGGTTGCACCGAACAGGTGTAGCACTGTCACTATTCGGGGAATATTGAATAGTGGAGAACTACGTGATCGATGGGGGATAACCGTTACAAAAGGTAACGATAGGTTATTTTCTATCTATCGTTACCTTTTTTTTATTTACCTAAAAGTAGGATTATTAATATTTCGAGGTTAATACTTCCTTAGAGTATTAACGAAATTTACAAAGCTTACTTAATAATGATAACCGGTTGTTTCATCGATTAATGATCTAAACATTATAAGGAGGAACACTGTACCAATGGAAAATACAATATATTCTTTAATACCGCCATTATTGGCATTGCTGATGGTCGCGTTTACGCGACGCGTACTCCTATCACTTGGGACAGGCATCATTGTTGGTGCTCTTATGTTGCAAAACTTTGACATTGCCGCAAGTGGTATGAAGATCTTTGAAATCATCCGTGGGCTCTTCATCACCGAAAATGATGCAGGGTCATGGGAAGTCAACACATGGAATGTCTTTATCCTTTTGTTCTTATTACTTCTCGGAATGATGACCTCTCTGATCGCCATTGCAGGTGGAAGTCGAGCATTCGGTGAATGGGCGATAAAAAAAGTAAAAACGCGAGTTGGAGCGCAAATGCTCACAATCGTGCTCGGAATTATCATTTTTATTGATGATTATTTCAATTCTTTAGCTGTCGGTAACGTAAGTCGTCCACTTACAGATCGTCATCGTATTTCACGCGCCAAGCTAGCTTACTTTATTGATTCTACTGCAGCGCCAGTTTGTGTAATTTCACCTGTATCAAGCTGGGGAGCTTATATCATTGGACTAATTGGCTCTATTCTGGCTACACATAGTGTTACGGATTATGGTGCACTAGAAGCCTTCATCACGATGATTCCGATGAATATCTATGCATTATCAGCATTACTGCTCGTATTTGCAACAGCACTTTTCAATATTAATCTATTTTCTATGAAAACCCATGAAGAGCGGGCAATCAATGAAGGACAAGTTCTTGATCCTGATAAAAAGGCTGTTCCAGGAGAGCAAAGCGACCTTCCTGAAAGTGATCGAGGGAAGGTAAGAGACCTCATTTTGCCGATTATTGCATTGATTATTGGTACGGTCGCGGCTATGCTCTATACCGGTGCACAGGCAACCGATGGTGAAGTAACATTACTTAAAATGTTTGAAAACACTGACGTTGCAAAATCTCTCGTTTATGGAGGATTGTTTGGATTAGCGGTAACGATTGTCTTATTCTTAGGTAAAAGACTGCCAGGAAAGCATTTCGGACTTGGTGTATGGAAAGGGATTCAATCCATGCTTCCAGCAATTTATATTTTGATCTTTGCTTGGGTAATCGTAGCTATTATTGATGAGATTGGCACCGGTAAATATCTTGCGGGTATTGTTGATGGCAACATTAACCTTGCATTCTTACCTGTTATCTTATTCTTAATTGCTGGTGTGATGGCATTTGCAACAGGTACGTCATGGGGTACATTTGGTGTTATGCTACCGATTGCAGGGGAAATTGCAGCAGCCACAGATATTAACTATCTCTTACCAGTCCTTGCAGCTGTCCTTGCTGGATCTGTATTTGGAGACCACTGCTCACCGATTTCAGATACAACAATCCTGTCGTCAACAGGAGCGGGGAGTAATCATATTGACCACGTCATGACACAATTGCCTTATGCGGTATTGGCAGCCGTGATCAGTTCGGTTGGATTCCTCATTCTTGGATTTACGCAAAGTATACTCCTATCACTATTGACTTCTATTGCACTAATGGTTGTCGTTGTATTGGTATTACGAAATTGGAAATCTGTAAAAGTAAATTAATTCACTGTAAAAGCCTAAGTGGTGATTCAATTCATCACTTAGGTTTTTTGATGTGCAAAACTGGAAATATATTCTTGGGAATCACCGAGCATTCTAATAATTCGCTATTCAAAGACAAAATGTTATGTTCGTATAATGTAAATGTCAAAAAATGTAGTATTTTCATACTAATCTTTACGACAACAAATATAGATAGATATCACTAATTTTTTTGAAAATTCTTTGACATGCTTTTGGCAAATCGCTATACTTATAGACGAAATAGTCAGAAAAAACGAAAGGTTTTTACAAAAGGAGACTTTCGTTTCAAATTGTACAGAGAATGGGGGAGCTTTCATGGATAACAACAGAGCACAATGGGGGACAAGAGCAGGCTTTATCCTTGCAGCGGTTGGTTCTGCAATAGGCCTCGGAAACATATGGCGTTTCCCGTATATTGCTTATGCTGATGGCGGTGGTGCGTTTTTCCTACCATATTTAATCGCATTGCTCACAGCAGGTATTCCTATATTAATTTTAGAATTTACAATGGGTCATAAGTATCGTGGTTCATCACCATTGACATTTGCACGCATCAACAAAAAAGCGGAATGGCTAGGTTGGTGGCAAGTCCTTATATCTTTCGTTATTTCAACGTATTACGCAGTCATTATCGGTTGGGCCTTAGCATATGCCTTCTTCTCATTTAAACTCTCTTGGGGAGACGATACAGGCGGATTCTTGATGGGTGACTATTTAGGAGCTGCTGATACTGAAATTGGAACACTAGGTGGAATCGTTCCAAATGTATTCATTCCATTATTAATCGTATGGGTTATTACCCTAGGTATTTTATTTAAAGGTGTTAAGAAAGGGATTGAAGTTGCCAATAAAATTTTCATCCCGGCACTACTCGTACTATTTATGATCATCGTCATCCGCGCACTAACTTTAGACGGAGCTAACATCGGATTAGAGGCACTATTCAAACCAGATTGGAGCCGAATTGGTGATTCGAAAGTCTGGATTGATGCATACGGGCAAATTTTCTTCAGTTTATCCATTGCATTTGCAATTATGATTACGTATTCAAGTTATCTTCCAAAGAAATCGGATATTACGAACAACGCATTCATCACTGGATTCAGTAACTCGAGCTTTGAGTTGTTAGCAGGTATTGGGGTATTTAGTGCTCTTGGATTTATGGCAAAAGCATCTGGTGTTGATATTAGTGAAGTCGCAACAGCAGGTATAGGTCTTGCATTTGCGGTATTCCCGGCTATTATTAATGAAATGCCAGCCTTTAGAGAGTTATTCGGATTCTTATTCTTTACATCACTTGTTCTGGCGGGTCTATCTTCGTTAGTTTCAATTAGTGAAACGTACATTGCAGGTTTCCAAGACAAGTTCAATATTTCTCGTACGAAAGCAGTAGCAATCGGTGGAGGACTTTCAGCATTGATTTCCGTCCTTTATGCTACAAAAGGTGGACTATATATCTTGGACGTAGTCGATCACTTCGTATTATCTATGGGTGTAGGATTATCAGGACTCGTCGAAGTCATCTTAATTGCATGGGTGTTTAGAAAGGTCAAGTCGCTACAAGGGTATGCGAATGAATTTTCTGACATACGTCTTGGTAGCTGGTGGGTCATTTGTCTAACGGTTATTACACCACTACTTCTTGGTTTCATGATGATCAAGAATGTGTATACGGATATTGTTGAGCCATACGAGGGATACGAAGTATCCTTCCTAATCACATACGGTTGGGTAGCACTTGGTCTAACACTTGTTGCTGGATTCTTATTCGCATCACGTCGCTGGAGCAAAGACATTGATGGCGAAAATAAGGAGGTAAGCTAATATGACAGGATCTGCAATTGCGATGTTTGTTGTAGGCGCCGTCATCATTTGGGGCGGTCTAGCTTTAAGTATTGGAAATGCCATTAAGGTAGCTAAACAAAATAAAGAATAATTTAAAGGATGAGTTGGTCACAAGCCGACTCATCCTTATTTTTATTCATAAAAAAGTTACTTGATATTCCTGAATTCTATTGGCTCGCTATTTCCTCCGGTCTTGTCTTTCCCATGCTTTTAAATAAGGGTAGGGATCAAATGACCATTCGTTGTATCCATTATCTCGGTACATTCCGTAATGAAGATGAGGTGGGAACTTTCCTTGTGTTCCGGGAGGTCCATACCCTGAACTTCCTACATAACCGACTGTTTGCCCCGGTTTAACGACAGACCCTTTGTCTATCCCTTTTTCAAAACCGTTTAAATGAGCGTAATAATGGTACACATTGTTCAAATCTCGAATGCCGATTCGCCAACCACCAAAGCGATTCCAACCTTTCATTTCAACGATGCCGTATGTTGTAGCACGAACGGGAACCCCGTAATTGGCAAAAATATCAGTTCCTTCATGAATACGTAAACCACCAAAACCTCTTCGATCTCCCCAAGTGTTCCGGTAGCTATAATTGGAGCGAATAGGAACGGGAAAGGCTTTATCATGTAAACTAATGGTTTGAAATTCTTTATATACTTTTGCAATACCGGTAATAATATCAACTGTTTTATCCCGTTGATAATAATCCCATAACCCTATACGTATGTTTTCATCATCAAAACCGTACGACTGTAAATAGTTTGAGAATGTAAACAAAAGGTCCTCATCATTGTCCCGATCTGCCTTACCATCATTGTTACCATCTAACCCGATGCCACCAAAAAGGGAAATCGTTGTGGCATTTTGATCGTCTACATTTGGATTTAATGGACCAGCCCACTGTTCGGGCGAATAATAAATCCCGATTAAACCTTTTTCTTCTGGAAGGTCATTTTGCGCATTACGAAGAGATCGTTCATATTGATCGATTGCGGCAAGGTAGTACCAAGGGACAGATGTTAAAGCTTCCATCTTGTGATACAAGCCATATCGTTGTACATCTTCCTTTTGATATTCTGTTTTTGCATGCGTATCATTCGAATATACACTTAAGCTGAATATGAAGATAATGAACAGTACAATTTTTTTCATACAGGGAACTCATTCCTTTCCTGTATCTTTTCCATAATGTTAGTTTGTATTGAATAACGCAAATGATGATTCTCAAATGTTGGAAAAGTAGTTGAGCGGCGTCGGTTATGGAACTTCGTCGAACAATATGATACAGTAATAAAGTATTGGATGATCGGATCAGAGTAAGCAAGCTCAAAGCCGGAATCTTAAATCTAATCCTACGATGGAGTGAGTTAGATGGCGAAAAAAGAAGAACATATTCGTAAGCCCGAGTGGCTTAAAATCAAATTAAATACGAACGAAAATTATACAGGCCTTAAGAAGATGATGCGTGAGAATAACCTACATACGGTTTGTGAGGAAGCGCGTTGTCCGAATATACACGAGTGCTGGGCGGAGCGTAAGACAGCAACATTTATGATTCTTGGTGATGTTTGTACACGTGCTTGTCGTTTTTGCGCAGTTAAAACAGGATTGCCAAATGAATTAGATCTTCAAGAACCTGAACGTGTAGCGGAGTCTGTGAAATTAATGGGACTTAAGCATGCGGTTATTACAGCTGTAGCACGTGACGACTTGAAAGACGGTGGATCTGGCGTTTATGCAGAAACAGTCCGAGCGGTTCGTCGTGCGAATCCTTTCTGTACAGTTGAAGTTCTGCCTTCAGACATGATGGGGAACTATGATAACTTGAAGACGTTAATGGATGCTCGTCCAGATATTCTTAATCATAATATCGAGACCGTTGAACGTCTGACTCCACGCGTTCGTGCCCGTGCAAAATATGAGCGTTCTTTAGAATTCCTTCGCAGAGCTAAAGAAATGCAGCCAGATATTCCAACTAAGTCAAGTCTCATGGTTGGACTTGGCGAAACGAAAGAAGAAATCATTCAAACGATGGATGATCTTCGTGCAAATGATGTAGATATCATGACAATTGGACAGTATCTACAACCGTCTAAGAAACACTTGAAAGTACAAAAGTACTACCACCCAGATGAGTTTGCTGAGTTAAAAGAAATTGCAATGACTAAAGGCTTCAGCCACTGTGAGTCAGGTCCTATGGTACGTTCTTCTTACCATGCTGATGAGCAGGTTAATGCAGCTTCAAAACAACGTCAACAAGGCGCACAATAATTTAAGTGAAAAGGGCTGACCACATACCGATGATGTTCATCGTATGCTGGGTCAGCCTTTTCTTGTTCCATAAAAGAATTAAATTTTAGTCAACAACTATTTCACGTGCTTGCGCTTTTCTCATTTCATTTTTCCTGATTGATTTCGTATCCCCATATCTGTGTCCATTTTTCCTTCTTCGCCTTCATATCCGCTCATTCTTTCTCCTTGTGGCGATTTTTTCATCTCTTTTACAAGACCGTCGACACTATTTTTTACATGCGCGGTGGTTTCATCTAAATTTTTGTATCGTTCTATATCTTCGAAAAGGGTGGTATCATCTGAGACATAGACTTTGAACCAACGGGGTACGACTGATAATGCTGTCTTTTTGACCATATCTGCAGTTTTGTTCCGGTCATCAGTCTTTGCTTCATACACAATAAGTACTTTATCACTTGTGACGAGTGTTGCTGAATCTTTAACATCTCTGAACTGCATAACCATCCTTGAGATGATATTAGATAGTTGCTTCCGATCCAGCTGTGGTATTTTGGACATTGGACCTCTCTCATCAGAAGGACTTTGTATGCGTGTATAGCCAAAGTCATTGATTGCATCTTCAGGTGTTTTTCCAGGAGTACCAGCACGATCACGCGCATCCATCGTACGGTTTAACCCATTACCATTCGCACCGTCATAATCTCCTTTATCCATTCCGCAAGCGGGTAGTATAAGCAGGGAACAAGTTAATCCAGCAATTATGAATTTTTTCATTTACATTCACCTCCTGTATATAGATTTTGCTGGAACATTTATCGTTATACAGAGAGAACGTAGCCATTTGCACGGAAAACATGATAAAATAGAAAATGTGAAATGGAGTGATGAGATTGGTTTGCGTAAATGGGAACCATTATGAAGTCATTGAAGATTATCGGGATGGTTGGAATGAGGAAGAATTTACATCTCGTTACAGTGAAATTTTACATAAATACGATTACATTGTCGGTGACTGGGGATACAATCAGCTGCGTCTTCGTGGCTTTTTTGAAGATCAACATGATAAAGCGAACTATGAAACGAAGTATAGCACAGTGCCTGAGTATCTTCTCGAGTTCTGTAATTTCGGATGTGCCTATTTCATTGTAAAAAAAGTGAAAAGCAAGTCTCAGAACAAAAACTCGGAAAACAAGCCAAGAAAACAAAAAGAAAAACATAAATCAGAAAAAGGGAGCTGACATTGAAGTCAGTCCCTTTTTTCGTAGTGGGCCCGGATTAGCCTTAACCGGTCACCCGTATGGGGTTTCTGTGTCTCGATCTGGATCATCATGAGTTGGATGAGCACCAGGAAATTGTCTAGGGATGTCTTGATGGAGGTTCTTATTCTCATAGTTGAATGCACTATAATAGCGCTGGTCCTCATCAAAAGGTGTTGATTTACCGAGAGCCTGATTTACTGGAGAACCGTAGGGTCCTTCAGGTAAATCCTCTGGTAAAACATACCTATGCATCGTTTCGACATTTGAAAAGTCCGTGTACTGTACGTCGACTTCCTTCTGATACCCTGCTTTAGAACCTCTTGCCAAAGGACACCACTCCTTGTCGGCATTTGAATAGGTGATGTTCCTATCCATTTTTAGCATACCCCGATCGAGTGGTGCTTAAAGTAGCAAAACCTTTCCAAAAACTTGAGATAAACATGTAGAAGTCATCAAAATCGTGATGAATCACTGCAAAACCTTAAGATCATCTCAAAAGTTTAGAGGTTTTCTCTTCAATTAGGCATTTATCTAGAAAAACAAGGAATTATCTAGAAAAATCGGAAATTATCTAGAAAAATGAGGTTTTATCTAGAAAAAAATAAATTTATCTAGAAAAACAGCAAATTATCTAGAAAAACGATGTGAACCCCTCAATCCATCCTTAAGACAGTACTTCTTCAGCTAAGAATTCACGCAATTCTTGTGCATCTTCTTCGTTCAAACTGAAGACGTGTTCAATGTACCCAGGTTCGTCTATATCATCTCGTCCAATGATCGCGAAACGTCCGCCTTGAATGTCCAACACTAGAGGCTTACCGTAGTGACGATCCGTTTTCGTAATGGCTAAGTCAAATCGTTGGTTTTCTCCCATAAAGCTGACAAAGCGAGTTTTCGTTTCTTCAGAATCATCATATAAATAAAAACGCTCAGACATAATTGACACTCCTATTCCATTACTAAATTTGGTTTATGATCTAAATGATGTTGTGCTTTAATGGATCGAATCGTTTTCGTCTTCGCTCTCATTACGAGTGAATCGGTCTCGACTTGATCACCAGAAAGGAACCGTACACCTTCTAGCAGCTCACCAGAACTAACACCTGTTGCTGCAAAGATCGCATCATCACCTCGAACGAGATCGTCTAAGTGTAAAAGTTGCATCGGATCTTCGAGTCCCATACTTACACAACGATTACGTTCGGCTTCATTGTCTGGTACGAGTCTCGCTTGCATGTCACCATCGAGGCATTTGATTGCAGCAGCCGAAATGACGCCTTCTGGCGCGCCGCCTGTTCCAACAAATAAGTCGATACCTGTATGTGGAGTTGCTGCAGCGATTGCGGCCCCAACATCGCCATCTCCAAACAATTTAACACGTGCACCTTTCTCACGTACACGTTGAACAAGTTCTTCATGTCTAGGGCGCTCTTGAATAATAACAGTCAAATCTTGCATACGCTTATTATTCGCCTCTGCGACAATATCCATTATTTTTTCTATGGGATCCAACAAGCTTACCTTACCAGCGGCAGCTTTACCGACCACGAGCTTTTCCATATACATGTCAGGTGCATGTAATAAACTGCCGCGATCTGCAATTGCAATGACCGCCATCGCATTTGGATGTCCTTTTGCGACGATATTTGTGCCTTCTAATGGATCGACAGCGATATCTACATCTGGTCCATTACCTGTTCCTAGCTCTTCACCGATGTAAAGCATAGGTGCTTCATCAAGTTCGCCTTCACCGATGACGACTGTACCTTTCATATTAACGGAATCAAACATTGCTCTCATTGCGGTTGTAGCGGCATGGTCAGCTTCGTTTTTTAATCCACGTCCCATCCACTGAGCAGAGGCAAGTGCAGCAGATTCTGTCACCCTAACAATTTCTAAAGCTAATTCACGATCCATTCTTCTCCTCCTTATCAAATCAAAAAACCGAATATATTGTATCTTATATCAGCTAAAATAAATATTCGTATGACATAATGCTTCTATTATGATAACAAGGATTTGTCGAATAGAAAAATATTTCATCGAAAGTTAGAATTTTCTAATACTTATGGTACAATTGTATGACAAAGGTGCATCATATGAGGTGATGAATGAGTGAATAATCAGCTAAGTGACTGGCTTCTGTTTTGTAAGCACCTATTTTCGACAAATCAAAGCCTCAGGTTTTTTCCGCCGCATTTTTGGTTGAGAAATCCAGTTACTCCAATTTTAAAAAGTGCATATCAACGAAAACGCACAACGGCTGTTGTCGTTTTTGACGTTCAAACATACAAACATCAAATTGAGCAGTTCGGAAGCATGTACGTTGAGCAATTTGAAAAAGACGTACGAAAGCAATTTAAGCAGTCCGTTTGTGAAATTGTTGATGATGAACAAATTTTATTTCTACAACAATATTGGGGCGATGACATCGTTCTTTGTTTATCATTTGATCAAGAGCATAATGCAATTAGCCAAATTGAGTCGTACATAGAGGAAATCAAGAAAAATATCAATACCCATTTCTTTGCTTATAACGAAGAGGATACCGATAGCTTTTTAACGGGGTATATGGTGATGGAGGCTCAATCAAATCATCCATTCCAGTCTTTTCTCACTGCCTACCAGAAAGCGCTAGTAATGGCCAAAAAAGGTTTAGGCGGGAAGTATAACCTGATGGTCCATGAGATTAAGGAGATAATAGAACACGAAAATATACAACTTTATTCACAGCCGATTATAGACATTGAGCAGTTAGATGTAACGGCATGGGAAGTGTTGACAAGAGGTCCAAAGGATACAGTTTATGAAAATCCGCTACAACTCTTCACGATGGCAAGACAGACGAATATGCTATATCCACTTGAACTTCTTGTTGTGAAGAAAGCCCTGCACCAAATGCATGGCCAAGAGACGATCTTTATCAATGTAACGCCTATGACGATCGCACACCAACATTTTACTGAAGATATTCGTTCGATTTTGTTACAACACCCTCACATTGATCCTTCTAAAATTGTATTTGAAATTACTGAAAGGGAATCGATTGACCGGTATCCTCACATTAGTAAAACTGTAGAAGGTCTACGACAACAGAACATTCGGATTGCTTTAGATGATACAGGTGCTGGTTATGCGAGTCTAAACTCGATTTCTTTCCTTCGTCCTGATATTATTAAAGTAGATCGCTCATTAATTGAAAATATTAATGGGAATAAGCTGAAGGAATCAATGCTACAAGGGCTCCTCCATATTGCGAAAGAAGCGAATGCTCTTGTTGTTGCAGAAGGAATTGAAACAGCTGAAGAAGCATCTGTCATGAAACGAAATGGTGTACATATGGTGCAAGGCTTTTTTTATGCTCGTCCTAGACTGATTCCGACGCCTTCTCTATAAAATTAAAGTTGGGTGAAGAATTGTGTATTTTGTCGATCGTAAGAAGATAGAGGAATTATTAACATTTATTAATCGCGGTATTGAAACATTTGAAACTCATACGTTTGAAGATAACCGTAAAGACCAATTTGCCTTAGAGCGTATCGCACATACCATCATTGAATCCGTACTTGATGTTGGAAATAAGATGATTGATGGTTTTATTATGCGGGATCCTGGAAGTTACGAAGATATCATTGAAATTTTAGATGATGAAAAGGTCGTCACGAAGGATGACGCGAGTCGCTTGAAGACCATTATCGCTTTGAGAAAACAGCTTGTACAAGACTATACAAGTATTGATCATGCGAGATTAGCGGAAGTTTTACAAGTCAATATCCATTCGCTTAAACACTTTCCAGACCAAATCCGTAGTTATTTGACGGAAGAGCTGGGACCCGTTTCCGCTTTTCTACCTGAAGATAAGTAAATAAATCAATGTTAAAGCTGCCTCACAAGGTAGCTTTTTTGATTGATTTTATTACACCCACGCAGAGCCTTTAAGTCTCCAATCTCAATTTCTAGTTTTAGTCTGCAGCTATTTCAAGCTTATAAAAGTTGCATTTCTTATCGTGGTTTCCTTATAGTTGTTACAGGATGAAGCAATAGGAGGAAATCATCGTTATGAAATATAAAGGTTATTTGATTGATTTAGATGGAACAATGTATAGAGGAAAAGAGAAAATTCAAGAAGCTGTAGATTTCGTTAACGAGTTAAAGAAGAGGGACATTCCTTATTTATTCGTAACGAATAATTCTGCAAATACGAGAGATCAAGTTACAGAACGATTGCAAAAATTTGGAGTGCCTGCAACTCCTGAACACGTCTTCACGTCGTCCATGGCTACAGCCGAATATATTAAACGGGATAACAAGACTGCTCGTGTATTCATGATTGGAGAAAGAGGGCTTCAACATGCAATTGAACAGTGTGGTTTTGATATTGTAGATGATGAGAACGTAGATTATGTAGTCATGGGAATTGATCGTGGACTAACCTATCAAAAGTTAGAAACAGCGTGCTTAGCAGTCCGTAAAGGAGCCACCTTGTTATCAACAAATAAGGATGTCGCATTTCCGACTGATCGTGGATTTGTTCCTGGCAATGGTGCTTTAACGTCTGTCGTGTCTGTATCAACTGGGGTAGATCCGATTTTTATTGGTAAACCAGAGGCCATCATCATGGAGCTAGCGATGCAACAATTAAACCTTCCAAAAGAGGATGTATTAATGATTGGTGACAATTATGATACTGACATCCTTGCGGGAATGAATGCTGGTCTTGATACTTTACTCGTTTATACGGGGGTTACAACAAGTTTAGATCAAATTCCTACTGACAAGCAACCAACTTACACGATTGATTCTTTAGATTTATGGGAATTGAATGAATAAAGAAAACTTGGCTCAGACAAGCCTTAGCACAGGATAAGCGCTAGCTGTACACATACTTACTTACAAATTTTCAACTACGTCGGGTAAAATATTTTTTAACGTATAGCTCTGTTAGAAGAAAATAGAAGCATAAGGCGGCGACTCCAGCGGGAAAAGCAACAGGCTGAAGCGTTGCCCGCGGAAACGTCCGCCTGAAGTTGATCAAAAAACAACATTCTTTATAATTGAGCCTAACGCATAAAAAAAGCAGAGTCGAATTCGACCCTACTCTGCATTCGAGGCACGGTGAGCTAAGCGGCTTGAGGCAGCAGCGGCAACCGCACCGACGATGTCATCAAGAAATGTATGACATTGACCTGTGGACTTGTCATTTAACATTTTTAAAATACCAGGCTTTTGTTTATCAATGAATCCATAATTGGTGAATCCGATTGATCCATAAATGTTGACGATTGATAAAGCAATAACTTCATCTACACCGTAAAGGCCTTCGTCTTTTTTCAAGATACTGAGTAACGGTTCTTCGAGTTTATTTTGTTCAGCTAGTATATCAAGTTGAATGCCAGTAAGTATGGCGTTCTGGACCTCTCGTTTTGCTAAGACCCGATTGACATTATACTTACAGTTTTCAAGGTCAAGGTCATCATGATATTGATTTTGTAAGTAATAGACTAGCTCAGCTATGTCATCCTCAGTTACGCCACGGTCGTATAGTAATTTTCGAGCCTTTTGTTCAACTTCACTTTGTGGCTCTGGTGTGTTTTGTTCTGTCATGGTTGAGTCCCCAATCTTTAAAATTATCCTGAGAGTAAGCGGGTTACGAAATGGGTCTGTGCGCTTTTCTTAGTATATGGTGTTTAGGTTATGTTATGAACAAAATCAAAAATTGTAAGTAATTCATAAACACTCCACCCATTTTCTTCATAAACTAATGTTGAATGGGAGGGAGTGATACCATTGTTAGAACGTGAAATCTATCATCATTTTAATCTTTATGTTGAACAGCAAGTGCGTATTGGGGGATACGAAGGTTTCCGTGCTCAAGGACGAAACTATGTCCTTGTTCCGATCATAGATGGAAATCAACAAAGAATACATGATATGCAGACGATCATAAGATACTTGATGGAAAAGGGCGTTAAAGATCTTCCACTTTGGGCTGCAAATCAAAGGGGAAAATGGGTATCAAGGATTGAAGGGCAAGATGTACTGTTGTTTGAATTGCCTCAGTTTGAACGAGGAGAACGTGGTTCCATTGGAAAGCAACTAGGTCAATTTCATAAGGCGGGTGAACAAATTCCATACATGACAGAGGATTTGTTTAGGTATAACGAGTGGGTACCGCTATGGACATCGCGGCTGGATACCTTAAAGGAAACGTATAATCGGATTAGTGAACAAGGCCCAAGTGGTGAATTTGATTATCTTTTCTATGATAGTTTCCCTTATTATGAAGGTCTGACGGAAAATGCCATTCAATATATCGTCGATTACGAATTTGATCGAAATGGAAAAGAAGAGGGTAGCTATACAATTACACATGAACGATTTCATGCAGGCTCATGGGTTCCTGTGAAAAAGGAACACAATTTATTTTTGAAGCTGCCTCTAAATTTAGTCATCGACCATCCGATTCGAGATGTGGCTGAATATATACGCTATCTTGTCACAGAGAAAGCGAAAGCAGAAGATATTTCAACGTTTTTGAATGACTATACACAAGAAAAACCGATCACTCGTGGTGGTTGGCGATTACTTTATGGACGTTTACTCTATCCAGCTACGTACTTTGATGTAGTGGAAACGCATTACAACACTTCACGCTCAAGTGAGCAAAGCACTCTACTGAGCAATTTGAAGTATGTACTTTCTGTTGAGGAGAATCATGAATCCTTTATGAAAAACTTCTTCAATATTAGTTCACTGCCAAGAAACGTTGTGAATATAGAACCAGTAGGATGGCTGACCAAGTCATAAACAGAGTAGGGTAGACCTGGAAATCGTTGTCTAAATAGACAATTCTGGTCGCCCCTGCTGTACATAGATCGTATTATGTGGTGAGAAGTTCCATATTTGGAATGTTGCTGGCATTAATCAACAGTATTTTATATCAGAGCTTATTAAAAAGGAGAGTGGCACAGTTGGACAACCCTTATGTATTTATAACCCGAAAAGTACCAGCAGAAACCATAAAGGCAATTAGAGAAGTTGCAGATGTGAAAATGTGGGATCATGAAGATCAACCTGTACCAAGAGAGGTTTTATTAGAGGAAGCCTCTTATGCCACAGGTTTATTTACAATGCTCACGGATCAGATCGATCAGGAACTATTAGACCGAGCTCCACACTTAAAGGTTGTTGGTAATCTAGCAGTTGGATACGATAACATCAATGTTGAAGCTGCTACTGAACGTGGAGTTACCATATGTAACACACCAGACGTACTAACGGATACAACGGCTGATTTGACCTTTGCGTTATTGATGGCTGCAGCAAGACGAATAACGGAAGCGGAACGTTACATTGAAGAAGGTAAATGGGTGAATTGGAGCCCTTTATTGATGGCTGGACAAGATGTTCATCATAAGACTATTGGAATTGTAGGAATGGGTAGGATTGGTGAGACGGTCGCTAAGCGTGCAACTGGCTTTGATATGAACATTCAATACCACAACCGTACCCGAAGTGAAAAGGCGGAACAAGAACTAGGAGCAAGCTATGTATCGTTTGATGAATTAATTGAAACATCTGATTTTGTTGTTAACTTGACGCCGTTAACAGACGAAACAAAAGGAATGTTCAATAAAGACGTATTTCGAAAAATGAAGAAAACAGCGATTTTCGTCAATGCAGGTCGTGGTGGATCTGTCGTAGAAATGGATTTAGTACAAGCAATTGAAAATAATCAAATTGCAGGAGCGGGACTGGATGTATATGAAAAAGAACCAATTCCAGAAGATCACCCCTTACTGCAGTTTCCGAATGTCGTTTGCCTGCCCCATATCGGTAGCTCAAGCGTAGAAACGAGAATGGAAATGTGTCGTTTAACTGCACGTAACATACGGAATGTTTTAAATGGCGATGAGCCTGAAGCGGCAGTGAACAGGAAATAGAAGGATCAACAATTAGGATTTAGCCGGAAAGTTTCAAGTATATAAAAAAAGAGCGGACCAATGGTCTGCTCTTTTTAACTTATTCATTTATATTTTCGATTTAGAATACTTGTTCTAATTCTGTTACGCCAGGAACTTCTTCAAGTAGCGCACGTTCAATTCCTGCTTTAAGCGTAATTGTGGAACTAGGGCAGCTTCCGCATGCTCCCATTAATCGAACTTTAACGATTCCGTCTTCGATATCTACAAGTTCAACGTCTCCACCATCACGAAGTAGGAACGGGCGTAACTTATCTAAAACCTCTTCGACTTGTTCACGCATTTATATCTACCCCTTTCTATCTTTATTATAATCATTTTTATTAAAAATTGCTATCGTTAAACGCTGATATTTCTTTGTCTATATCGTAGCATATTACCAAATCCTACGAAAGAGCCTTTTTAACAAGCGCGACCATAGAAAATAAGGATATACACTCATTCTCAATTAGGGAATCTAAATAATAATCATTAAAATGAGATGGGAAAATGAAAGGACTTATTGTTCTCGAATATTGTTGCTCTTGTGGTAGATAGTTGAAAAGGCTAAAAAAAGAGAGTAGCCGACATTAGGCGAACTCTCTCTTACTAAAAGTTGTTTAGTTTGAATGGTATTTATACATCCATAGGATTCCGGATTTTAAAAGTCGTGGTACGCGACCGGTTAAGGCTGTACCTTTCATCATACCGAATCCGTGTTTCTTTCCAAGGGAACCAAGAACACCTTTAAGTTTGATCTTTGGTAAGTCTCCAACCGGTTCGTCTTTCCAAAGCTTGAGTAAGACTTCAACGATTTGATCACCTTGGCCTTCAGCAAGCTGTGCACTTGGTGCATGAGGAAGACTAGCACAATCCCCTACAACAAATACATGAGGATCATCAGGCAAGTGGTGATGAGGAGAAAGCACGATGCGCCCAGAGTTGTCTTTTTCCACATCTAAGTTTCGAACGATTCTGTTTGGTTGAATACCTGCTGTCCATACGATTGCGTCACATGGGACAGGTTCACCTTTGTTATATAAGATTTTAGGATCCACTTTTGTAATATTGGACTCGTTTACAACTTCAACGCCATGATCGACGAACCATTTCTGCACATAATTACTTAACCGTTTTGGGAATGTTGAAAGAATTGTCTCTCCACGGTCGAATAGTTTAATTTGTAGGTCTGGTCTACTTTCGTGCAGCTCACTTGCGAGCTCAACACCACTTAATCCGCCACCTACAACGCCGACTACAGCTTTGGGAGGTAAATTGTTTAAATGCTGATAAGTTTCTCGTGATTTATCAATGGTTTGTATACTCAATGTATTTTCAGGTGCACCAGGAACACCGTGATACTTATCTTCACAACCGAGTCCGATAATCAGATCATCGTATTCAATTATGTCTTCTTTTTCAAAATGAATGGACTTGTTTTTCAAGTCAATTTCACTTACTTCACCATACTTGACGATTACGCGTGAATCTTCTGGGAAGGCGACACGAATGTGGTGGTCTGAAACCGTTCCAGCAGCAAGTGCGTAATACTCCGTTTTTAAACAGTGGTATGGCAATCGATCTACGAGCGTTATTTGAATGTCTTTTGGAAGATCCGAAGAATCAAGTAACCCTTGTACAATCTTCATTCCACCGTATCCTGCACCTAATATGACAAGCTTCTTCATTCCATCATTTCCCCTTTTCTCATGAAATCCTTCTATGCTTAAATCCATTAATGTCATAACACGTTGAATAAGAGATTTCTTGGTGTCGTCCTTAGAAGAAGTGGATAAGACATAATGGAAGTGGCTATTACAAACATGTGCACACGATACTAAATCAATTGATGCACTTATTTCGCCACGTAGGCTTGCTCTATTTAAAATCAGCATCCAACACTCAATTAATGGACTGTTGTCTCGAAATACGGTCGCCCAAAGATCCTTCGTGAACTCAGAATCAAGATCGTAATACGTTAACAGGTGACCAACCAACACTTCCATCTGCTTTTGGAAAGGTTGGGAAAGTATATACCCTTTTTCGAGAAAAATACTCAACGTATGTAACCTTTCACTGGCGTAATGTTGCATGAGATCTTCTTTTGTAGGGAAATAATTAAAAAATGTCCCTTTTGCAATTTTCGCTTTATCAGTAATTTCTTTAATACTCGTATTGGCATACCCTTTTTCATAAAAAAGTTCAAGTGCTGCTTTTACGATAGTTTCTTGCGTATTTATACGTTTATTGTTGCGGTTCAAAATGCCGCATCTCCTTTATGACCGTGGTCATTTTTAGTATATCGAATATGTGACAATTCTACAACAATCATTCTAAATCAACATGAAAACATGTAAGTTGACTTGTATTATATGTAGATTGTAGGATAAGTATGGAAAGAAGGTGGTTGAAGATGAAGCCAATCATCGAGTTTTGCGTTAGTAATTTGGCAAGTGGATCTCAAAGAGCACGTGAAGTTCTAGAACGGGATCCGAATTTAGATGTAATAGAATACGGATGTCTTGGAAATTGTGGTCAATGCTTCCGCTCACCTTATGCACTCGTTAATGGTGAGTATGTTCCTGGTGAAACACCGAGTGAACTCGTCGACAACATTTATGAATATTTAGAAGAGAATCCGATGTTTTAATCGGGTGCATATAAACGATTGGTGAATCCTTACCAAATAGTGGTAAGGATTTTTTGTCGTTGGAAAATAGATTGGGGTGCTATAAGTGCTCGGTAGCGTGGGAGTTGGACAATGGAGCACCTAAAGAGGTAGTACGGTTGCTCAGTAGCGGGGAGATTGTTGAAATCGTTGCAAATAAGGTGATTCAAATCAAAAAAATGCGAAGAAATCGATCTTTTCCAAATGAGAACACCGCAATCGCGGTGTTTTTTCCGTATTGAAGCGTGATTTTTTTCATCTAATAAACTCTTCAAGCAATAGAATTACTACTAAAATGACTACTATTTTGCATTTATCTAGAAAAATGAAACATTATCTAGAAATACACGATTTTATCTAGAAAAAAACGAAATTATCTAGAATTCTGCAAAATTATCTAGAAAAAAGCCAATTTATCTAGAATTCAACCCAAGCACCCATTCCCACAAGAATAATCTACGGAGCACCTAAAGAGGTAGAATGAGTGCTCGATGGTGGGGGAGTCGTGCACCCTATCCTCTCCGAAAATAGGGAAAACAGTTAGTTGTTATGGTAAAGATCGTTGTCAGGCATACGAACTCTTTCTATAGAACGAATTTGTATGGATATCTATAGGAAAGAAGGGGAATCTAACCGTAAATCTTTTACGATTACTGTTGTGGAGGAAGATTTTGGACTAATTGAAACAATTCTGAAAATGAAAAAATCACTTGTTTTTTTGTCGAATTCTGTTACATTATTTATGTTGAATGTTAGATGTCAGACAACATACCTCGACGCAAAAAGAAAGCGTTTACGGTTTTTGACAATATACTAGGGGAGTGAACATTTATGCAACAATATATCTGGGGGATCGGTGGTATACTTTCGATCTTGCTGATTGCATTTTTGGTGTCAAACAACAAAAAGCGTATTAACTTGAGAACAGTTTTAGGTGGTCTTGCTATCCAAATCGGATTCGCATTGATCGTACTTAAGTGGAGTGCTGGTAAAGCGGCATTACAAAAAGCTTCAATGGTCGTACAGAACATTGTAAACAATGCGAACGAAGGAATTCAATTCCTATTTGGTGGTCTTGTTGCAGAAGATAGCGGTATAGGGTTTATCTTTGCATTCCAAGTATTGACGATTATCATCTTCTTCTCTTCTTTAATCGCAGTTCTTTATTACTTAGGAATCATGCAATGGGTGATCCGTTTAATCGGTGGAGTGATTTCTAAACTTCTTGGAACGAGTAAAGCGGAATCACTTTCAGCTACAGCGAATATTTTCGTTGGTCAAACAGAAGCACCTCTAGTTGTTCGTCCTTACCTTGCTAAAATGACTCAATCAGAGCTTTTCGCAGTAATGGTCGGTGGACTAGCTTCAGTTGCCGGTTCAGTATTGATTGGTTATAGCTTACTAGGTGTTCCATTAGAATATCTATTAGCGGCAAGTTTCATGGCTGCACCAGCAGGTTTAGTTATGGCGAAAATTATTTTGCCTGAAACAGAAGTATCTGAAACAACAGACGAAATTAAGATGGAAAAAGATAAAGATACAGTAAACGTAATCGATGCAGCTGCTCGCGGTGCTTCAGACGGTTTGAAGCTTGCATTGAACGTAGGAGCAATGCTACTTGCATTCATCGCGTTGATTGCAATGGTTAACAGTCTACTCGGTTGGACTGGCGGCTGGTTCGGATTTGAAGAACTCTCTCTTGAATTAATCCTTGGATATGTATTCGCACCATTTGCGTTCATTATTGGTGTACCTTGGGATGAAGCAGTACGTGCAGGTAACTTTATCGGGCAAAAGCTCGTACTAAACGAATTTGTTGCGTATTCTTCATTTGCGCCGGAAATTCCAGAATTAAAAGATAAGACAGTTGCAGTAGTCAGCTTCGCACTTTGTGGATTTGCAAACTTATCATCACTTGCCATTTTACTTGGTGGGCTTGGTGGAATTGCACCGAGTCGTCGTTCTGACATTGCAAAGCTAGGTGTGAAAGCGATTATCGCTGGTTCACTTGCAAACCTATTAAGTGCAGCAATCGCAGGGATGCTTATCTAATATTATTTCATGTGAAAAACTCTCCGTTCAAAGACGGGGAGTTTTTTTGTGTTTGTGTTGAGAATTAAGTGACGTTTTTATTACATGTTGTTCTATCGATTGTCAGATTTCGTAAAGCTGATTATACTAAACAGATAAAGAAAAGTTGCAGGAGGAACATGAATGTCGTCTTTACGGAATACATGGCCATATGATCGGATGATGAAGGATATTTACTTTCATGAATGTCCATATTGTAGCAAAGGTAATGTCTTAACAAATTTGAAAGAACAAGATTTAGAACATGCGAAGGAAGGATTTCGTACATATCTCATCATGCCTTGTTGTCACTCGAAAATGACGATACTTAAGGCGGATGAAGATTACTTATGGACGAATGAGCAATTGCGCTAATTGGAGGACCAATATGAATCAATTTAATTTCACTAAAATGCACGGACTAGGGAACAACTACATTTATGTGGATACATTTAAGGAGAACTTGCCTGAGAGAGAACTTCCCGCTATTGCAAAGGAAGTATCGAATCCTCATACCGGAATTGGTTCTGACGGCCTGATCTTAATCGGTAAGTCTGACAATGCTGACGTGATGATGCGAATTTTTAACAATGATGGATCAGAAGCGAAGAATTGCGGGAATGGACTTAGATGTGTTGCGAAGTATGTGTATGAGCATGAAATCGTAGCTAAGGAGATTTTTTCAATTGAAACCCTTGGAGGAGTCGTACAAGCTCAAGTTCACCCAGAGGCGGGCCAGGTTACTCAAGTAACTATTAACATGGGAGAACCACGGTTGAAGCGTTCTGACCTTCCGATGATCGGATCAGGCTCTGATAATGATTTTGTTTTAGATGAATTATTAGAGGTCGAAGGTCACCAGCTAAAATTGACTGGCGTATCCATGGGAAATCCTCACGCGATATTTTTTGTTGATGACATTGAAAAAGCCCCTTTATTAACGGTTGGTCCCACATTAGAAAAATCCGAAATTTTTCCAGAAGGTGTCAATGTCGAGTTTGTCGAAGTGGTGAATGAAAACGAAATGCACTTTCGTGTATGGGAGCGAGGTTCAGGCATCACACAAGCATGTGGAACAGGCGCATGTGCCGCAGTCGTAGCAGCGGTTCAAAATGGGAAAGCGAAACGTAATGAAGAAGTTGTCGTTCACCTATCTGGTGGTGATTTGTACATCACTTGGTCGATGGAGGGAGAAGTCATGATGACTGGGCCAGCCGTCACCATTTGTGAAGGTATTTACTATTATAATGGTAAAGACTTCAAAAATTAGTAAAACATTACGATATTATGAAAAAGTGCACTTCTCTGATGTTAATGGGGTGTAATTATAGGAGTGGTGACCCACGTGATCAAAACATCTAAAAAAACCCTTTTCCAAAAGTATAATGAACAAATTGAGTGTCTAAGATCTGAAATGGTTAGAACAGCCCGGGTACTAGGACTTAACCATCCAAAGGTTTTATATTATAGTCAAGAAATCGATCGGTGTCATAATGACTTACTGCGATTAAAGCAAGAGGTCTAAATATACGCCTTCTTAAAACGCTGAGGTTGAATTCAAGTTCGATGCGCCTGTATAATGTAAATAGAGGTATGAAAGGAGTGATTCCATTGGTTACAATCACAGAATCTGCTGCTAGTCAGATTAAAGAAATGATGGCTGCTGAGGAAGAAGAAAATCTTTACCTTCGTGTCGGAGTACAAGGTGGAGGCTGCAGTGGTCTTTCATATGGCATGGGCTTTGATAGCGAAAAAAAAGATAATGATACATCATTTGACCAACACGGTATTGGCGTCATCGTAGACCCTGATAGTGCAAAAATACTGCAAGGTGTAACGATTGACTATAAACAAAACATGATGGGCGGAGGATTTACAATCGACAATCCGAACGCAATTGCATCATGTGGTTGTGGCTCATCTTTCAAAACAGCGACAAACGCTGGTACGCCGGAAGAGTGCTAAAACAGTTAGAGGGAGTTGACCCAAATTAGGGGTTCAACTCTTTTTTAATTTCAGTGAAACTGGTCATACTAACAACAAAAAGGAGATGAGTGTTTCATGGACGATAAGTCTGCCCGTGATCGAAAACTCATGAATGCGAATTATCTCGTTTACGGAATTATCTTAGGCATTCCCTTTCTCGGATTACTCGCCTTTTTGTTGTATTACAACCTGTAAGAAGAAGTGAAGCCTTTACTCCTAGAAGGAATAAAGGCTTTTTCAATTGATTTTTGTAGAAATCAATATTTTTTCAATAGTAAGCATAAAAAAGCTCCGACTTTACGTCGGAACCTTTTGATCATTTTAGAATAAGCTTGTACTATGCATCGGTTGTACTTTTGCTTTCGGATCAATATATGCTTTCGCGTTGTTGATTGCTGTTGGTGCTTCTCCAAATCCAGTTGCAATCAATTTGACCTTTCCATCATACGTACAAACGTCTCCAGCTGCATAAATGCCTGGGATATTTGTTTCCATGCGAGAATTTACGACAATGGAGTTCTTCTGAATATCGAGACCCCATTCCTTAATCGGTCCTAGTGATGAAATGAAACCATAGTTGACGATTAAGGAATCACATTCAATCGTTTCCTCATTTTCGCCTTTCGATTCCTTCAATATGACTTTCTTGACGCCTTTGTCATCACCAATGATATCTTTTACTTGGAATGGTGTTTTAATCTGCACTTTTGAGTTCATGAGCTGTTCTACGCTATGCTCGTGCGCTCGGAATTTATCGCGACGATGTGTCAAAGTCACTTCCTTTGCAAGCGGTTCTAGCATATTCGCCCAGTCCACGGCAGAATCTCCACCACCACATACGACGACTTTTTGACCTGCAAATGCATTGAGATCATCTACGAAATAATGTAGATTTTTACCTTCGTATTCTTTGGCATTTTCGTGCTCTAATCGTCTAGGTTGGAAAGCTCCTACTCCAGCAGTAATAATTACTGTTTTCGAATAGTGCGTTTCCTTGTCCGTGGTCAGTTTGAACGTTTTGTCTTCCATTTGTTCAACCTCTTGGACAGATTGTTCTAATGCTACTGATGGGTTGAACTGAAAAGCTTGCTCTTTCAAATTGTTCACGAGATCTTGAGCAAGTACTTTCGGAAATCCTGCTACATCATATATGTACTTTTCAGGATAAAGTGCGGCAAGTTGTCCACCTAGTTGAGGCATACTTTCGATAATTTTTACCTTGAGCTGTCGCATGCCCCCGTAAAATGCAGTGAACAGTCCTGTCGGTCCTCCACCTATGATTGTTACGTCATAGACATTGTCTTGTTCGGTCATATCATTCTACACCCCCGATTATCTGTTGTTGTAATTATTATAAGCTTAATAAAGCGTTAAGAAAAGGGAAAAACTGTGTAATAGTATCCTACCCAAAAAAGTTCCTTTAATGGGTTGAAAAATAAAAGGAAAAGCACTAATATTGACAATGGGACAATTACGGATAATTTATGACAAATTACGACTTAGTACGTGAAATACGTAACAAACTTATATGATTCATTTTATATGGTGCAATTTGTCCGACAAAAGTATAAATACAAAGAAAAGGGTGTATGAGAAATGAGTAGACCAAAAATCGCCATTCTCGGTGCTGGTTATGGCGGCATTATGACCGCAACTCGTCTCACAAAAGAACTTGGGATGAACGAAGCGGAAATTACGCTTGTCAACAAACATAACTATCACTATCAAACAACTTGGTTACACGAACCAGCTGCTGGTACGTTACACCATGATCGTACTCGCATGTCGATTAAGGATGTTATTGATACGAATCGCATTAATTTTGTACAAGACACAGTTGTATCTATTGATGATGCAAACAAGACAGTTAAGCTTGAAAATGGTGAATTAACATACGATTACTTAGTCATTGGACTTGGATTTGAGTCTGAAACATTTGGGATTCCGGGTGTTAAAGACTATGCATTCAACATTCGCAGTGTAGATACTGTACGTAAAATTAAAGAACACATCGAGTACCAATTCGCTAGCTATAATAATGAGGACAACCCTTCAGAGGGTATGTTGAATATTGTTGTTGCTGGAGCTGGATTTACTGGTATTGAGTTCATAGGTGAAATGGCAGATCGTATTCCTGAACTTTGTGCAGATTTTGATGTACCACGTGAAAAAGTACGTCTCATCTGTGCTGAAGCTGCACCAACTGTTCTTCCAGGATTTGATGAAGAACTTGTTGAATATGCTGTTAACCTTCTGGAGCGTAAAGGTGTCGAGTTTATGCTAGGCACGCCAATTAAAGAAGTTACAGAAGATAGTGTCATTCTTGAAGAAGAAGAAATCAAAGCTGACACAATTGTTTGGACCACTGGGATCCGTGGGAACTCAATAGTTGAAAACTCTGGATTTGAAACAATGCGTGGAAGAATCAAGGTTGAAAGTGACCTTCGTGCCCCTGGTAAAGACCATGTCTTTATCGTAGGTGACTGTGCATTGATTATTAATGAGGAAATCAACCGTCCATACCCACCAACAGCTCAAATTGCGATTCAGCAATCGTTCACAGTTGCTCGTAACTTGAAAACGTTAATTAATAACGGGAAATTGGAAGCATTCGTACCTGAAATTAAAGGAACTGTCGCTTCTCTTGGTAAAGGTGAAGCAATCGGTAAAGTCGGTAACAAGAAGCTTTATGGCGCAACTGCATCTGCTATGAAGAAGATCATCGATAACCGTTACCTATATTTACTAGGTGGTATTCCACTCGTTGTCAAAAAAGGTAAGCTTAAATTATTCTAATTACATTTGATACAATGAAGAGTGAAGTCTTAACATGACTTCGCTCTTTTTTTATTTCAGAACGAGCGTAATCACCACATATAATCAGCAAAGCCTTGAAATAAGTTGGGAATAAGGTGTA
The DNA here is from genome assembly GCF_021608225.1 of Pseudalkalibacillus berkeleyi. Lineage (NCBI taxonomy): Bacteria > Bacillati > Bacillota > Bacilli > Caryophanales > Fictibacillaceae > Pseudalkalibacillus > Pseudalkalibacillus berkeleyi. The sequence continues at coordinate 2,353,518 of NZ_JAKIJS010000001.1, read as the reverse complement.
ATCACCACATATAATCAGCAAAGCGTTGAAATAAGTTGGGAATAAGGTGTAATCACCATAATCAGCAAAACTGGAAAATAAGCTGAGAATAAAGCGTAATCACCTTAGTTTGTCTTGTTTTTACATAAGCATGTTATTGGAGGAATCGTCATGGGAAGAAAGAGAGAGAAGGTTTGGCTATCTGTTGCAGGTGTCATTGAACATAATGGGGAGTGGCTGGTCGTAAAAAAGAAATACGGTGGTTTAAAAGGAAAGTGGTCCTTTCCTGCAGGATTTGTGGATGAAGGTGAAACGATTGATCAAGCCGTGAAAAGAGAAGTATTTGAAGAAACAGGGATTATCGCAGAAATTACAGGTGTCATAGGGATCCGCTCTGGGGTTATAGAAGAAGAGATCAGTGATAATATGGTAATCTTCACAATGGATGCAATTGGTGGCGAATTAATGGCACAAGAGAGCGAAATTTCTGAGGTTGGATTTTTTTCTAAGACAAAATTATTAACAGACCCGGCATCTTCACTCATGATTCACTTTTTTCTTGGTCAAGACTCCCACAACAGTGGCTTTTCGACACACGATTTGAACCCAGGAACCCAATTTGGATACACAAATTATAAAATATTCAAGTTACCTTAAAAACGTTCAAAAAACCTCTATTTTAAAAGAAAACAGCTCGTGTATACGTTTACATGGAGCTATATGACCTAATTTCAGATTTTTCAAAAAACATAATCGTTGGTATATTATCAGAAAATTAAAACAATAAACCAAAGAGGTGGTCTTAACATGAAAAATGAACAAAAGCATCGCAATCCTCAAACAGTAAAGTGTCAGTATTGTAAAGGAGTAGGATATTTTCAACTACTTTTAGGCGGTTCTGAAACTTGTGATCATTGTGGTGGAAGTGGCAGAAAACACAGCTAAAGTTATGACAGGTTTTTGAACATCAATAATTGAACTGGTGGATCCTCCTCCAATAGCATTGACTCAGTCATCATAAATGCAGTAAACTAGTCAATGGATATAAAGGGGTGACCACTATGCCGTTAACCATTCCTACGCTAATCATCTCCATGCTTTTGTTCATGGTTTTGTTCTTTGGAATCGGCTTTCTACTCAATATGTTGTTAAGAATGACTTGGGTTATGGCTGTTATTTATCCAGTTGTTGTCGTCATGATCATAGATAAAGTTGATTTTCTTGATTATTTCACAGCACCAGGAGCAACCTTCCAAGATTTATTAAATAATATGATTCGATTGCACTTTTCCGATATTTTAGTTCTTATTTTTGGATTACTCGGAGCTATACTTTCTGGTATCACGATTAAGATGCTAAGAGTCCGAGGATACCAGATGTTCTAACTGAAAACCGCATTAAATCAATAACCGCAAAGGTTGTCGAGATTACTCGACAACCTTTTTTATGTTTACTTTTATATTAAACGTGGTACATACCATAACTGTTGACTCTTTTAATGACAGATACTTTTGGAAAAAGATTATTATCCTTGAATCTCAGTGATGTGTGACACTATTTTGGACTTGCTCATACATAAGAGCTTTTTAAAGTATTTGTCTATTGGAAGAAAATTCAAAATATCGGTATTTTTCGAATTCGAAAGGATTGAAGGAATACTTTCCAGTGGTTTTGGAAAGGATTAGGCGTGAGAGGAGTGAAAAAATGCAGTTAATCAGAACGATCTTGAAGCGCTCTGTTATGACTTGCTTGTTTGTTCTAGCCCTCTTCACAACAGTTGGGAAACTATCAGGAGTCGAGGCATCTGGAATCGTCGGGTTTGCAAATTCGAAGGAAATTACGATTGATACGAGGGCTTTCGACCAAGTGAAGAAGAAAAGCAGTTTGATGTTTAAACAGCTCTTAAGTGTAAAAAACAGACCATTAGAGTTGTCATCCAATGTTATGGCAAAAGAAAAAACACTCGCAGACACCATAGATAAGAGTCAATATAAGAAGGTGGAAGTTATAGCTACAGGATACACGGCTGGTGTTGAGTCAACGGGTAAAACAAAGAGTCACCCAGCTTACGGAATTACAAAGTCAGGTGTCAAGGTCAAGCGGGACCTATACTCTACGATTGCAGCGGATCCGAAGGTATTTCCGATCGGTAGTGTTCTTTGGATTCCTGGTTATGGATTCGGTGTTGTGGCTGATACAGGATCGGCTATTAAGAAGAAGAAAATCGATCTCTACTATGAAACAGTAGAAGATGTTTATGAAAAATGGGGCAAGAAGAAGTTAGAAGTATATATCATATCAAAAGGGAATGGAAAACTCTCTGAGAACGATCTCAAAGTACTGAATGAACAAGAGTCTATGCAAGTGTTTCGAGATCAAATGTTCAAACCAGAAGGTACTTAATTGCATAACGAAAAAAAGGACTGGCTTATAGCCGGTCCTTTTGTAATAATGGGTCGTCTTCTTGCTCATTATAGGCTGGATACTTGTCTGGATGAATGATGGCAGCAATTTTCTGAAGACCGACGATCAGTCTTGGTGAAGGTCTACAAAAGTAGGGCTCATCTAAAACGTGAACCTGGTTTAATTGCATCGCCTTCATTCGATCCCAATTCGGGCGCTTTTGAAGGATTTTAGGGTTAACCTTTTTCGTCTGAACACCTACCCATACGAGGCAAATGTGATCTGGTTCTCTTTTACAAACGGTTTCCCAATCTGACTGAACACTTGCAACATTTTCATCAGCAAATGCGTTCCTCGCACCTGCAAGTTCACTAATTTCGGTTAACCAGTTAACGCCACCTGGTGTGAAAACAGGCTTAGGCCACCATTCCCAATATAGGGACGGCTTTTCAACCACCGTGTTGGAAATGGTGCGATATTGTTCAATTACACTTCGGTAGTGGGTAACAAGCCTTTCCGCTCGTTCTGTTTGATTTGTAAGTTCACCAAGTGTCAATAAATCGTCGCCGATTTCCTTGAGAGAATTTGGGTTGAAAATATGATAAGGAATACCCCGTTCTTCTAACCGTTCTATATTCTTTTCCATCCCAGGTACACTGAGTGAAGCGAGGACCAAGTCTGGTTGTAACGATTCTAATCGATCCATATCGATATCAAGGTCTGGACCAAGCTTTGGAAGACTTTCAATTTCCTTTGGCCAGTCTGAAAAGTCATCGACCCCAACAAGACAATGTGTCAAACCTAGGTATTCAACTAGCTCTGTATTACTTGGGCATATTGAGATAATTCGAATAGCAATCTCCTCCTACTGAACAAAAACATAAAAAAGCGCGAAGCTAAGACCGATTCCAAGTATCGCACCGAAGAACACTTCACTTGGTCGATGCCCTAATAGTTCTTTTAACTCTCTTCTTTTTTCTTCCTCATTTTTTTTGGGCCAATTTTTAATTTCAGTTGTTAAATGTTGAAAATCCCGAACCAATTGGTTCAACACAACCGCTTGTTCGCCGGCTTGCCAACGGACTCCTTTGGCATCATACATAACAATAATACTGAAAACTGCTGTAATCGCAAATAATGGTGAACCAACGCCCTCAATTAAACCAATAGAAGTCGTTAGTGAGGTAACCCCACTTGAATGAGAACTTGGCATACCTCCTGTACTGAAGAACAAACTCCACTCAAGCTTTCTCGATGAAATATACATAATCGGTATTTTGATCGCTTGAGCAAATAAGATTGCAAAGATTGAGACCCATAATGGAAAATTCGTTAATAGTGCATCCAAGAAAGCAACTTCCTTTCCTTAAAACATTTATATTAGTTTACCATATCGCTTCACTAATCATTACCCGGATTTAGAATGACATATGCAAATGATATGATAAGAGTAGGAGGAGATTTTGATGAAGTCTGAATATCCTATGGAATATTATGAGTTCTTCATACATTTCAATGAAGGTGATTACTATACTTGTCATGATTTATTAGAAGAAATTTGGATGACGGATAAGCAAAATCTTTTCTTAAAAGGACTGCTACAGATGTCAGTCGCGATTTATCACTATGAATATGGTAATGTAAAAGGTGCAAGACTCATGTTCAAGCGTTCACTTGAATGTTTTCAACCGTATCCAAAGTATTTTTGGGGATTAAATAAAAAAGAATTGACCTCTTATGTGGGTGAATGCTTGTCTATTATACCAGCTGAATTGGATCAAGTTCCATTTTCACAAGTTGAAACATTACCTGCCTTACCACATATTTATCTGTATTTGAGCGAAGAAGTTTAGATAATCGAAATATTTCGATATAATAAAAGAAAAATCTAGGGGGAGTTCGATGTTTACCGTAAAAAAAAGTTTGAACTTAAAACAAGATATACATACGCTAGTCGTTGGTATATATGCTGATGATAAGAAGCCAGTAGGTATAGTAGAGGAAATTGATCGTGCATTAAACGGTCATATTACTGAACTTTTCAAAACGGATGACCTATCAGCCAAGCATAAGAAGGTAAGCCGTATACACACATTAGGAGCACTTGGGGTTAAGAATATTTATTTCGTTGGCTTAGGACAACGAAAGAATACGACTTTTCGTAATGTGAGAGATGCGCTCGGAAAAACGGCAAAAGAATTAAAGCAACATAACCAAGCAGATGTTGTTATTGCATTAGATTCATTCCTAACAGAAGAAGTAGGGTTACAACAAACGGTTCACGCACTTTCTGAAGCGTTTATTTTAGCAACTTATCAATTCGAAGATTACAAGGAAAAGAAAAATGATAAGCGCTACGTACTGAAGAGCATCAACATTTATTCAGAACAAGAAAGTTCAATAGTAAACGAAGCATTGAAAAAGGGTGAAGCATACGCAGCTGGAACAAATGTTGCACGAGACCTCGTTAACACACCTGGGAATATGTTGACACCGACAGATCTAGCCGAGCAAGCAGTCGGTATCGCCAAAAAGTATGGTTTCGAATATGACGTATTAGAAGAATCGGACATGAAAGAACTTGGCATGGGTGCATTGTTAGGTGTTAGTGCTGGATCAGAACAAGATGCGAAATTAATCGTCGTTAAATACAAAGCGAAGGCAGACTGGGATAACGTTCTTACCTTCGTAGGTAAAGGTCTTACATTCGACGCGGGTGGATATTCATTGAAACCTGCACTTAATATGCATGAAATGAAGTCTGACATGGGTGGTAGTGCAGCTGTCCTTGGTGCGATGGAGTCTATTGGCAGACTAAAGCCAGACGTGAACATCATGTTCGTTATTCCTTCAAGTGAGAACTTAATCAACGGTTCTGCCATGAAGCCAGGTGACGTACTCACTTCAATGAGCGGGAAAACAATAGAAATAACGAATACTGATGCTGAAGGGCGCTTGATTTTAGCAGATGCCATCACTTACGCAAAAGAGCAAGGTGCATCCCATTTAGTGGATCTAGCTACACTAACAGGCGGTGTAGTCGTTGCATTTGGAGATATTGCTTCAGGTGTTATGAGTAATGATGAAGCATTCTTCGACATGTTTGAGCAATCAGCTGAAGAAGCTGGGGAATATGTTTGGCGCTTACCAATGTTCGGACCTTATAAGAAAATTTTACGAACGAGTAACGTAGCGGACTTCGTTAATTCAGCGGGTCGTAATGCACATCCAATTCAAGGAGGCGTCTTCCTCTCAGAATTTGTTGGCGATACGCCATGGCTTCACTTAGATATTGCAGGTACAGCTTATAGCAATAAAGCGAGTGACTTAGGACCGAAAGGCGCTACAGGAGTCCTTACACGTTCAATCGTCAAGCTCGTAGAGAAATTTGAAACGAAATAAATAGCGTTTATGAAACCCCTTCGATTGATCGGAGGGGTTTTTTGTTTACATTTAAATGCTAGACACAATGACCAGTGGTATTAAGCTTATGGGAGGATTGAAAACACCTATCATTAGCAATCAATGGAAACCTCATTAAACAGAATTGACACATTCCTGAAAGCATGTTAAATTGATTTCCGTGTTTTAGTATATTAGTGATTTAACAAGATAAAGGATTCGGAGGTCATTTTCATGAATGCTGTTGTTATTGCCGTGCTTATTATGCTCGTGTTGAGCTTATTGCGCGTCCAGGTTGTCCTAGCACTTGCAATAGGTGCGCTGACAGGGGGATTAGTGGGCGGCTTAGGATTAAATGAGACCATTACTGTTTTTACTGAAGGATTAGGAAACAATGCTACAATCGCGCTAAGTTACGCGTTGCTTGGTGCATTTGCATTAGGCTTATCGAAGACAGGGCTACCAGAGCTTCTCGTTTCAGGTGCATTGAAAATTACGAAACAAAAAGGCGATTCGAAAAGAAAAGCCTTATCAAAAGCGCTACTTTTATTCGTAATCATAACAATCTCAATTTTTTCGCAAAATTTAATTCCGATCCATATCGCATTTATTCCGATATTAATTCCACCATTGTTACTCATTTTCAATGAGCTGAAGATGGATCGAAGAGCATTAGCGTCATCGATCACATTCGGACTGACAGCTCCATACATTTTACTTCCTGTTGGATTTGGGTTAATTTTTCACCAAATACTCCAAAAGGAAATGGAGAAAAGCGGTTTGTCGATTGAAATGTCTATGATTCCAAAAGCGATGGCTCTACCCGTAATCGGTATGGTGATTGGGTTGTTAATTGCCTTATTCATTTCTTATCGTAAACCTCGAACATATGAAAACAAAGACATCGCAAGTGAGAGTGAAGGCATTACATCCACTTATACAAAACGTACAATTGGATTTGCAGTTGTTGCAATTATAGCAACTGTTGTCGTTCAAGTTCTGACTGAGTCAATGATCTTGGGCGCGTTAACGGGTATCATCGTCCTCTTTTTCTCAGGAGCATTCTCAATTAAAGAATCAGATGTCATCTTTACGGATGGAATGAAGATGATGGCGTTCATCGGCTTTGTCATGATTACAGCAGCTGGGTTTGCAGAAGTTATGCGAAAAACGGGTGATATTGAAAGCCTAGTGAATCAAACTGCCGATCTATTCGCTGGCAACCAAGTTCTCGCTGCATTATCTATGTTACTTGTCGGTTTACTCGTAACAATGGGGATTGGTTCGTCCTTTGCGACAATCCCAATTATTGCAACGATTTTTGTCCCGCTAGCACAAGAGCTTGGATTCAGTCCGCTAGCAATCGTCGCGCTCGTTGGAACTGCTGGCGCTTTAGGAGACGCAGGATCACCGGCGTCTGACAGTACGCTGGGACCTACTGCAGGGCTGAATGCCGATGGACAACATAATCACATTTGGGATACATGTGTACCAACATTCTTACACTACAACATTCCACTCATTCTGTTCGGGTGGATCACAACAGTCATTTTTTAAATGATGATGGTCTCTTCAATTTGAAGGGGCTATTTTTTTACAAACAATTCGCTTAAAACAAGGAAACATCCATTTATATCGCGAATGATGTAGTGACTATACGTAAAGTGAAATGGAGGAATTAGATGGTGGAGCAAGAATTAAAGAAGGTTCATCGCAAGATAGCAGTGGATCTCTTCAATAAAGTGTGGGATCTAATGGAAAAAACAGACCGTACTTCAAAAGAGGAGCTGGACATGCTTCATTCTGCACATGCATCAAGGTATCATTGGGGGATTGTAGGAAATGAACTCAACTTCGCAAGGGGAGAATGGCAAATCTCCAGAGTATATGCCATTTTGAATAGTCCTGAACGCGCTTTGTATCATGCGCAAAAATCGATGGATTACTGTCGAGAAAATGACATTGGTGACTTTGACCTAGCCTTTGCTTATGAATCCCTCGCGCGCGCTTATTCGCTTACCAATCAAAGAGCTCAATTCCAATCTCACTTAGAAAAAGCAGTAGAAGCTTCTGAAACTATCCAAAAGGACGGAGATCGAAAAGTCTTTTTACAGGAAATTGAAGACTTAAGGGAGCAGTTAACCACATGATGAATTCGTGTGGTTTTTCTTTTTACGTAATATTTGACGTTAAACGCTCTGAAATGTTACTATTTAGTCACATTAAATCATGAAAGGGAGGTGTTGATGATCGCAGAAATGGTCGATGAACTTTCAACCACCTTCAAAGCTTTAAGTCATCCGATTAGAAGACAAATATTGGATACCTTAATTCACGGGCCAAAGTCCACAGGTGATTTAAATGAGAAATTTCCTGAGGTCACAAGATACGCGGTTATGAAGCACCTTGGTATGCTCGAGAGTGCCAATTTAATAACGATTCGAAGAGAAGGCAGAGTTCGTTTGAATTACTTGAACGCTGTACCCTTAAGGGAGATCTACAACCGTTGGGTGAATAAGTACGAGGACCAAGACGCAAACTCTCTCTTAACGTTAAAAGAAAAAGTCGAACAATCAATTGGGAGGAAGGATCAAATGGAAAACGGATTGAAGCAAGATTCTTTTCAAATTGAACAAGAAATTACCATTCACGCGCCACGTGAAAAAGTATATGAAGCACTAACCAGTGATATCGATCAATGGTGGGCTTATCGTTTAAGTGGTGACAAGAAATCAACTCTAAGTTTCGAACCTAAGGTAGGCGGACGGTTTATTGAAACTTGGGGAAATGGAGAAGGTGCGCTTTGGGGAGTCGTTTCTTATGTGAAGGCACCTGAGGAAATTCGTATGAACGGACTGCTTGGTATGAGGGGAGCAGTAAATAGTGCTTACACTTATCAACTAGAAGAAAAAGGTGATGATACTGTATTGAAGCTATCCCACCATGCATACGGTTTAATTGACCCCGAGTGGCGAGCTGGCCACGATCAAGGGTGGCAAGAACTACTCGGAAAGTTTCTTAAAGAATACGTTGAAACAGGCAAAAGACCTGAATAAGACTGATAAAAAGGAGACGCCATTACATTTGGCATCTCCTTTTTGCTGTTTGTTCAGTCAATTCTTATGGTGATTCAATGAATTCAATCTCTGGCATCCACTGTGACATATGTTGTTTAATTTCATTGTAATGGTTTTGTTTATCTTTCAATTGGTACATTGGGTGTATGAGGTAACTACGATCGACCCAAGTTGGTAAAAAGGCAGGATCTTGAACAGTTATCGTCTCTTGCTCACCTTTTACAACTTTCTGTACGCCTATTTTTACAATACCGCCGATATCCTTGTAATTGCCTCTTTGTCCGGACAAGAAGTTTCCGAGCGAATAAATGACGAATGTTTTCTTTCCATCAGGCCATGTAATCCATTCAGGTGGTTGTAAGACGTGTGGATGGTGGCCGATAATGATGTCTGCACCTGCCGACGCTGCTTCATTAGCCAGAAACTTTTGTTGTTCATTTGGTAATCGTTCATATTCATTACCGAAATGTAGGCTTAGAACAACGACATCAGAAAGCTTTTTTGCTTTCTCGACTTCCGTTTTGATCTGATCGGCATCAATTAGATTGACGAGATAAGGCTTGGATTCAGGAACGGGGATGCCATTCGTCCCATACGTGTAGCTTAAGAATGAGAACTCAATGCCGTTTTTCTCTAGCAACCTTAAATCTGAACGATCCTCCTCAGAACGGTATGACCCTGTATATGCCATGCCGATTGAGTCCCAGTGATCAAGTGCATTCATAATCGCTTTTTCTCCTCGATCAAGTGTATGGTTGTTGGCAATTGTAACGAGATCAACACCTGCATCCTTAAGCGCATTTCCTACCTCATAAGGACTATTGAATCTTGGGTATGTAGAAACACCTAAAGCACTCCCGCCAATCATCGTTTCTTGATTCGCAATCGTGATGTCACCCTTTTCTAGAAAAGGTTTTACATTTTCAAGCATTGGTTTAAAATCATACTGCTGAGAACCAATTGCAGCGACATTATAAACGCGAGCATGAATTAAAATATCGCCAACTGCCATTAATGATGCGTAAGTAGTCACTTCTTTAGGCTCTTTAATGGGTGGTGGTTCTGTTTTCTCTGTTTGATTGTTTTCAGCCTTTGGACTAGGCTGGGTTTCGTTAGTAAATTCACTATTAGGTAACATTTGATCATTTATAAAAAGCACAAAAATAAGACTGGTAATCACGACAAAGAAAGAGATAATTGAGACTTTTTTCATAATAAATCCCCCTTACTCTTATTTTAGTCCTTTTTTTCGCAATATCCACAACTAATTTTGTTGAAATAAGTCATACGTTAGAACTACTTGTCGAAACCATGAAATAAAGGGTATCTTTATGATTCAATACGGATTAGGAGAATAATCACACTAGGTGTCTTTATTTACTTCAAAGACTTAAAGCACCTATTAGGGGGGCAGTATGAGTGCTCGGTAGACCGTTTTCCCAGCTGCGGAGCACTCAAAGCCCCCGAATGAGTGCTCGGTAGATCGTTTTCCAAGCTACGGAGCACTCAAAGCACCCGAATGAGTGCTCGGTAGACCATTTTCTCAGCTACGGAGCACTCAACGCGCCCGAATGAGTGCTCGGTGGACCGTTTTCCTAGCTGTGGAGCACCCAAAGCACCTGTATGAATGCTCGGTAGATCGTTTTCCCAGCTGCGGAGCACTCAAAGTACCAGTATGAGTGCTCGGTAGACCATTTTCCCAGCTACGGAGCACTCAAAGCCCCCGAATGAGTGCTCGGTAGACCATTTTCTCAGCTACGGAGCACCCAAAGCCCCCGAATGAGTGCTCGGTAGATCCTTTTCCCAGCTGCGGAGCACCCAAAGTCCCAGTATCAGGCCTAAGTGAAGAGTATGTGCGAAATTCAAAATGAATTTGAACAGCTGTCTTTTATGTAAAAAAGTGTTTGTTACCTTTCCACAGGTGGACAAACACTGTTTTAAATGAAATTAAGGAACGAACAGATTTCTTCACTTATTTCCATCGGTATTTCTTCAGGCAATAAATGACCAGCATTATCATATACTTTAAGCTTTGCATCAGGTAAATCATTCACTAGTCTTTGTCCGACAGGAAGTGGAATGATTCGGTCATATCTGCCCCATAGCAATAGTACAGGAACTTTAACCTCTTTTAATTCTTCAGGTGACATATCCCCTTCTCGGTGTCGCAAAACTCTAATTAGAGCATGAAACGTCTCCGCATCTGAGAAGGGCTGAGCATATCCATTTATTAACTCTTCATTAATTAAAGCGGGATTGTGAACGACTGTCATTAAATTGTCCTTCACACCTTTTCTGCTTACCCAATGTTTAATGACATATACGAAAAAAGGAAGATAGGAACATCGAACCACAAAAGGACTCGGTCTTTTCAAATATCCAGAACAGCCAATCAGAATTAATTTTTTGATTTTTTCAGGTGCAATTCGAGAGGCGTGCATTGCAACTTGCCCTCCCATAGAGTGACCGATGATATAAGGATTTTTAAGCTGTAAATGATCAATAAAATCAACGACTAATTGACCATAATTTTTAAGGGAGTAAAAGAAGGTCCGTGATTTTTCGCTACGACCGAATCCTGGTAAGTCTATTGCGTAAATGTGGAATTGTTTCTTCAACTCAGGTATGAGTTTCCTGAAACTGAAACAAGAGCTTAGAAATCCATGAATCATAATGATCGTCGGAGCTTCTGTATCTGAATGTGGGTGGTGCTCGTAGTAAAGCTTAGTGTTTTGTAGCAATAACTCCTTGGATGTATTCACTTCTGGAACCATAGTCATGGCTACCATCGATTCTAACCTCCTTCAACTTGAAATGCCCAATTTTTAATGAATAGGCTTGGATACATAGCCTTCATCATTAGGATTTCCAACTGTTGAACGGTCATGTAGTTAATTCCTGACAAAAAAGGGCGCTTTTCCGCTAAAAGCCTCTTCCGTTTTTTAAGGTAGGTACATATTTTATTATGAAGAATGATAAGGAGGTTTAGGGGAATGCCTCAATACTACGATAACGAAGAGTATGATTTCGAAGCGAATGCTGACTATTCCGATACCGACCGTCCAGGTTGCTATCCAAAACCATACCCACCTTGTCCACCTGCCCAACAAGCGCCTGCTCAAGTGGCTGGTGCTCAGACACAGCAAGCTCCACAAGCGAATTTGCTGTATTGTATGCCTGTAGGTCAAGTTGCTGGTGCACAGTCACCATCACTCGTTGCAGGTGCACAAAGTCCATATAATGCTTCACCTTATGGAGGATATCCAGGTGGCGGTTATCCACCGTATCCTATTTACGGAGGATTTGGTTACGGTTATGCCTGGGTATGGGCTGTAGTCGTCATCGTTGTCATATTGTTAATCATCGCTGGATTCTGGTGGTGGTCAGGGTACGGCGGTTTCCGTTAGAAACTTTGACAAAAAAGAAAGGGCTTGGCATCTATTCAAGCTCTTTTCTTTAAGTCAAAATATAATTCGTACAAGCGGGCAAATGCCTTATAGGACGAACGTGTGGAAATAAAATGACAATAAATGGGTAAACTGTTACATAATTCGTATCAAACTGGAGGTAAATTATGCACTCTCGTCAAACGGTTTTATATATTTGTGAAGAATACCCGAGTGGTAACCGGTATTACTATAAAAAAGAACTGATTACACATGATTCATGGATGAACCCACAATCGCTTGAATGGTCTGCGCCTAGACCGATCTCTGAGAAAACATTCATGGAGAGAGCAAGAGCAGGATATCGAACGGAATATAGGAAAATTAATAAACCTCAAGCGAAGGTGTATCCATTTCCTCCTCCTGAGCACAGGTGTTTTCCGTATTATCCGAACATGAGATGGAGATAGTAGCCCTTATTTTGGAAAAAATAAGGGTTTTTAATTATGTAATTAGTGGAACATAACGTAGTAGAGAAATTGTTGGGATCGGAGGAATATAGAGATGGAAAATTATCGTATAGCAAAAGATACTTTAGGCGAAGTGAAAGTTCCTCGTGATGCTTATTATGGTGCACAAACCCAAAGAGCGGTTGAAAATTTTCCGATTAGTGGACAAAGATTGCCAAAAGCATTTATAAGAGCCCAAGCCATCATCAAAAGGTCAGCAGCTGTCGCGAACAGAGATACAGGTGAGCTTGAAGAAAAGAAAGCAAATGCAATCATCGAAGCAGCTGAAGAAGTGATGAATGGGAAGTTGGATGACCAATTTGTCGTGGATGCCTATCAAGCAGGAGCAGGAACCTCGCAGAACATGAATGCAAATGAAGTCATTGCTTCCAGAGCGAGCGAACTATTAGGTGGAGAACGTGGTGATTGGACGAAGGTTCATCCGAATGATGATGTGAATATGGCACAATCCACAAATGACACGATTCATGTTGCGATCAACATAGCAGTGGCAGAACAATTAAACCGGCAATTCTATCCGTCCATTGAACGAACGATTGAGGCGCTCGAAAAGAAAGCTGATGAATTTCAGCCGTATATCAAATCAGGTAGAACACATTTACAAGATGCAGTCCCAATGCGCTTAGGCCAATCCTTTGAGGGTTATGCACAAAGTTTACGTAACGCGTATGACGCGGTGAAGATGGCCGAACCATTTCTTTATGAAATTGGATTAGGAGGAAATGCCGTAGGAACTGGTATTAACTCGCATCCGGAGTATAGCGATCGTGCCATTCAAGCTGTTGCTGAAACAACGGGATTAGCATTTCAGCAACCGAAAAGTCGATTTAGCTTCATGCAAAATACAGGAGCAGCAATTCGGGTAAGTCACGCTTTGAAAGAAGTGGCGATCCATCTAATTAAAGTGTCTAGTGATTTCAGGTTGCTGAGTTCAGGACCTAGAACCGGTATAGCGGAATTGACATTACCAGCAGTTCAACCAGGTTCTTCTATCATGCCAGGTAAAGTGAATCCAGTCATTCCAGAAAATCTGTATATGATTTGTTCACAAGTCATCGGGAACGATACCGCAGTATCTACAGCAGGTATTGGTAGCCAATTAGAAATAAATCCTATGATGCCGATTATCGGATATAATGTCCTTCAATCCATCACAATCTTGTCAACAGGTATGGAGACATTCACAAAAAGGTGTATTAATGGGATTGAACCGAATGAAGGTAGAATGAGTGAATTAATGGAAAAGAGTCTTGCACTAGCGACTGCATTGAATCCCAAAATCGGATATGAAAAGGCAGCAGATGTCGCTAAAGAAAGTTTTAAGACCGGTAAGACCGTGCGAGAAATCATTCTTGATCGAGGGATTTTGTCTGAAGAAGAAGCAGATGTATTACTCAAACCAGAAAATTTAGTGTAGTCATCCAAGGGCAGAACATTGTTTCTGCCCTTTCTTTTTTACATATTCCTAGATTCTGTTCAACTTGTCAGTTTTGCGTAACTAATAAACCAAGGGAATATTTGGCATGATAAAAATGCAGTTTATTTGAAACAATGTCAAAAGTCACTCGTCTAATCCTTATGTAGGGCGTTATAATATGTTTAAGGGCTATAATAGTCGTAGGTATTTCAGGATGAAGAAAAACTTCGGTAGAAGGAGGCAGTTCAGATGTGTGGATTTGTCGGTTATGTCTCAGATATAAGTCTTTTACCTGATGAAGTTGAAATCAATCAACTACAACAGATGACAGATATCATTAACCATAGAGGACCAGATGATGAAGGTCATTTCTATGATGAATATGTTCGATTTGGCTTCCGCCGATTAAGTATTATTGACCTAGAAAGCGGACATCAACCACTGTCTTATGAAGATGACCGTTATTGGATCATCTTTAATGGTGAAATATATAACTATGTCGAGTTACGGAATGAACTCTTAGAAGAAGGATATGTGTTTAAAACGAATTCTGATACAGAAGTCATTTTAGCAAACTTTGTCCGAAAAGGTGTCGAATCTTTTAAAGATTTACGAGGGATGTTTGGTTTCCTCATATGGGATAAAGAAACGCATACACTTACCGGTGCACGTGACCCCTTTGGAATTAAGCCTTTTTTCTACCTTGAAGAAGAAGGCTTACTTTACTGTGCATCAGAAAAGAAATCGATTCTTACTTTAAGAAAAGAGAATGATGTAGACCCAGAATCTCTACATCACTACCTTACTTATCAATTCGTCCCAGAACCTTCTACCATGTCCGTAGGTATTAAAAAATTATCTCCAGGACATTATTTTACGAAAAAACCTGATGAGCCTATGTCCATCAAATCTTATTGGTTGCCTACATTTCGTTCAAAGGCGGCACCACTCAATCGTATAATAGAAGATATCCAACAAGTCATGAGGGACTCCGTAAGAGTACATATGCGTAGCGATGTTCCAGTAGGGAGTTTCTTATCAGGTGGAATCGACTCAAGTGCGATTGTAGCCCTCGCAAGAGAAGTAAATCCTAATATCAAAACCTTTACAGTTGGATTTGAACGGGAAGGCTATAGTGAAATTGATGTTGCTGTCTCTACAGCTGCATCCTTAAATGTCGAGAATATTCATTATATTGTTCAACCTGAAGAATTTGTTAACGAGTTACCAAAAATTATATGGTACATGGATGATCCCGTAGCAGACCCAGCTGCGATCCCTCTTTATTTTGTTGCACGTGAAGCTAGAAAGCATGTGAAGGTTGTCCTCTCAGGTGAAGGAGCAGATGAGTTGTTCGGGGGATACACAATCTACAACGAACCGAATTCTTTAAGAGGTTATCAATCTCTCCCTCAAGGCATTCGTACATGGCTAAGAAAGCTGTCAAATATACTTCCTGAAGGTACAAAAGGGAAAAGCTTTCTTGAGCGTGGTAGCATGACGATGGAAGAGCGTTACATCGGTAATGCTAAAATGTTTACTGAGAAAGAAAAAGAACAGCTGCTTAACAAATATAATCAAGATTGGCATTATCAAAGGGTAACCCAGCCATTGTACGACTATGCTCGTTCATACGAGGATATTCATAAAATGCAGTATGTGGATATGCATACGTGGTTAAGAGGAGATATCCTTGTAAAAGCTGATCGAATGACGATGGCAAACTCTCTAGAACTTAGGGTTCCGTTCTTAGATAAAGAAGTGTTTAAAGTTGCCTCTCAAATTTCGTCGTCTGATTCGGTAACAAACGGCACGACGAAGTATGCGTTACGTGAAGCAATGAAGGGGATCGTTCCAGACTCTGTTCTTTACCGTAGGAAACTCGGTTTTCCAGTTCCAATCAGACACTGGTTAAAGAATGAATTGTACGAATGGGCGAAAGATCTCATTACCAAAAGTCCTACAGAGCAATATTTGGATAAAAATATGATTTTAGGAATGTTAGAAGTTCATCGAGCAGGTAAACTAGATTACAGTCGCAAAATATGGACAGTTATTACATTTATGATATGGCATCAAATTTATATAGAGAATCTTTATCACTTTCATGAGTTTCAAAATCTCCGACAATATGAAGAAGCAATTGAGCCCTACAAAATTGCAACGAGTTAAGGTACTTGATATTGTAGAAATGAAGCTCTTGAAAAACCACTGTCATGACGGTGGTTTTTCTTCATTTATCTGATGGATAGGCTTTTGTATAAAAAAACTTTCTATGTTATACTGTTAAAGTTAAAAAATATGTAGGAGTTGTTACTTGTATGAAATACGAAGTTGGAAGTACAGTTGAGGGGAAAGTCACGGGAATCAAACCGTTCGGTGCGTTTGTTGCCCTGGATGACCAACATCAAGGTCTAGTTCATATTTCCGAGGTTTCTCACGATTACGTGAAAGATATAAATGATCACCTTTCTGTTGGAGATAAAGTTGAAGTTAAAGTAATGAACGTTGAAGAAAACAGTGGTAAGATTTCCCTTTCTATCCGCAAAACACAAGCTGCACCTGAGCCTAAGCCGCAGCCACAACGTCCTCGTCGTAAGCGCCCAGTGCAAAACGAGAGCACACAAGGATTCAACACACTTGAAGACAAGTTGAAGGGCTGGTTGAAAGAATCGAACGATCGCCAAGCTCAATTAAACAAGCGTCTTAAGAAATAATAATTGAAACAGAAAACAGCCGACAGAAATTCTGTCGGCTGTTTTTTTGTTTATGAGTCAAATAAGTAAGTTAAGTTAATTCACTACGGTCTTCTGTATTGAACTCTTCAGACGGTCTGAACACTAGTGTTAGACAGTATAAACCACTTAGCCCAACTAATCCGTATACGATTCGTGCTAATGCAGCATTTTGACCACCAAAGATTGCTGCTACTAGATCGAATTGAAAAAAGCCGATAAGACCCCAGTTAATGGCACCGATAATCACTAACACTAAAGCTGTACGTTGAATAGCACTCATGATGTTCCCTCCTTTAATTGAAGTGGAAGATTTTACTTCTTCTTTATTTTGGAATAATTGATATATTTTTATACATGATCTTTGATAACTTTTCTAATTGATGGAATAACGACGATGATGAAAAGTTTAGGGAATCAGTATAAGTGCAACTAAGGCTCACCCAGCGCTAAGGCTTGTCTTCGCCAAGTTTGCTTTATACATGTTTTGCCGATAACTTTTCTAATTGATGGAATAACGACGTAGTTGAAAAGTTTAAGATAACAGTATAAGTGCAACTAAGACTCAATACTTTCAATTTCTAATACATAAACAGATTACTTTACTCAGAATGGGATATTTCGAGATAATAACGTATGAATGATTCAATAAGGAGGAACTTATGGATAATTTTGAATTTAGAAATCCAACGAAATTGATTTTCGGTAAAGGACAAATAGAAGCACTTGAAAAGGAAATTCCTCAATACGGCAAGAATGTACTCGTTGTTTATGGTGGCGGAAGCATTAAGAAAAACGGACTGTATGATCAAGTTATGGAGAAGTTATCTGCAATAGAAGCGAATGTCTCTGAATTAGCAGGTGTTGAACCTAATCCTAGACTGACAACAGTGCGCAAAGGCGTTGAGTTAGTCCGAGAAAATAACGTTGACTTCTTACTAGCTGTCGGCGGAGGAAGTGTAATTGATTGTACAAAAGCCATCGCAGCCGGCGCAAAATACGAAGGGGATGTTTGGGACCTCATAACGAAAAAAGCTGACGTGAAGGACACGTTACCATTTGGTACAATTCTCACATTAGCGGCTACTGGCTCAGAGATGAACTCTGGATCGGTTATTACAAACTGGGAGACGAATGAGAAATATGGCTGGGGTAGTCCGCTAAACTTCCCTAAATTCTCAATATTAGATCCAGTTAACACAATGACTGTACCGAGAGATCAAACGGTTTATGGAATCGTAGACATGATGTCTCATGTACTTGAATCTTATTTCCATGCGGCTACCAATACGAAGCTACAAGAACGTATGGCCGAAGCGATTTTGTTAACTGTTATGGATACTGCACCTAAGTTATTAGAAAACCTTGAAAGCTACGAGCATCGTGAAACCATTCTTTACAGTGGAACGATGGCATTAAATGGTATCCTTCAAATGGGTGCACGGGGAGACTGGGCGACGCACAACATCGAGCACGCGGTATCTGCCGTACATGATATCCCGCATGCTGGTGGGCTCGCTATCTTATTCCCGAATTGGATGAAACACAATATTGATGCAACTGAAACGAAGTTAAAGCAACTGGCAGTTCGCGTGTTTGGTGTTGATCCAACAGGGAAGTCTGATCGCGATCTAGCGCTTACCGCTATCGATAAGATCTCTGAATTTTGGACGTCACTTGGAGCACCAACACGTCTAGCTGATTATGACATCGACGATTCTAAGCTCGATTTAATGGCAGATCGCGCAATGAAAAGAGGACCATTTGGTAACTTCCAAACACAACAAAACGAAGATGTAGCGAAAATCTTGCAAATGTCTCTATAAAATTTACAAAAGGATACTGCACAACGCCAACTGGCGGAGTGCAGTTTTTATTTTTGTAGAGGATACAACACCGAAGAAGTGAACCTCGCTACCGACAGTGGCTTTCTTTTCTTTCATACTCCCAGCGATGCCTCACATTTTACGAAAGCGTTTACTAAGGCGTTATAACAGGAAAGTTAAAAACGAACGAACCTATTGAAACGGAGGGAAGAAGATGCAACATACATTCATACAGTCAATGTGGACAGCTTTGTGGAAGTGGCATCATCAAGCAAAGGACTTAATGATGCTATCCTCATCACAATCAGGCTCTACCGACGAAACAGAGAAAACGAAGCAGAATGCGCCAAACAACACGGATCCAGGACCTTCGTATGGGAAGCAGAAAGGAATCGGCCTTGTACTTGGTCCAATTCTTTTTGCAGCAACGCTCTTATTTTTCAATCCTGAAGGTTTATCTCAACAAGGCTTAGCGATTCTTGCAAGTACGATCTGGATTGCAACGTGGTGGATTACAGAAGCCATTCCAATTCCAGCTACTTCTTTACTGCCTTTAATTTTATTTCCGATCACTGGCGGTTTAGATGGAGATACAACCGCATCGTCTTATGGCGATAATACGATCTTCTTATTCATGGGCGGCTTTTTGATAGCGCTCGCCATGCAAAAATGGAACCTACACAAGCGGATTGCGTTAGCGATTATTTCAGCAATCGGTACGAGTACAGAACGAATTATTTTAGGATTCATGGTTTCCACTGGGTTTCTCTCCATGTGGATTTCGAACACAGCCACATCCATGATGATGGTTCCGATTGGTATGGCCGTGATTTATCAAGTTTCTGAACAACTGAATAAAGACGGTAAAGAAGAAGTTGACGTTAAAAAGTTCAATTTCGGAAAAGCGATCATGCTCGGAATTGCTTATGGTGCCTCAATCGGTGGGTTAGCAACCTTAATCGGCACACCTCCGAACACAATCTTTGCGGCTGTTGTTGAACAAACATATGGAATTGAAATCTCATTTGCGAGATGGATGATGTTTGGTGTGCCGATCGTGATTGTCATGCTATTTGGTACTTGGTATTATCTTGTTAAGTTTGCGTTCCCTATGAAAATTCGTGAACTTCCTGGTGGGAAGGAAGTGATAAGAAATGAGAAGAAATCGCTCGGAAAGATGGGAACGGAAGAAAAAATCATTCTCACTGTTTTTACATTAACAGCTTTCGCTTGGATTTCACGCTCATTCTTACTTGCAAATTGGATTCCAAATATCAACGATACGATTATCGCAATGACAGCAGCAATCTTACTGTTCCTCATCCCGTCTGTGAGTAAAAAAGGGGACTTCTTACTAGACTGGAATACAGCAAAAGGATTACCGTGGGGCATTCTACTTCTGTTCGGTGCAGGACTAGCGATTGCCGCAGGCTTTAAACAATCAGGACTTGCCAAATGGATCGGTAGTCAGCTTACCATTCTAGAAGGCATTAATTTGTTCTTAATCTTAGCGATCGTAGTTGCGCTCGTTATTTTCTTAACGGAAATTACGTCCAATACAGCAACTGCAACAATGATGTTTCCAATTATGGCATCGCTCGCATCTGCGATTTCTGTTCACCCTTATGCATTGATGATTGGAGCAGGACTAGCAGCTAGCTGTGCATTTATGCTGCCAGTTGCAACACCTCCGAACGCAGTCGTATTCGGTTCAGGATACTTGAGAATACCAGATATGATGCGCGCAGGATTTTGGCTGAATATCGCCTCAATTGTCATTGTAACGATTGCGATTTATTTTTACTTACCAATCGTTTGGGGAATCGATTTGACGACATTTCCTGATGCATTTAATAAATAAAGTAAATGCGAAGAGGGTGCTATCACCCTCTTCTTTCATTATAAAAAGATAAGGGTTGAAGGTTATGGACGCACACATTCCTTATACGAAACAACAACATCAGTTTTGGCAAGCCATCATCAGCCTGACGATTTCGTCGCTGCTCACATTTTCTACGCTGTATATTTTTCAACCGTTGCTACCGGTTTTTGTTGAGACGTACGATGTTAGCACAACCTTATCGAGCTTTCTAATGTCAGCTTCAGTTTTTACGATGATGTTTGGTCTATTTATCCTAGGATTTCTTGCTGATCGATATGGTAAAAAGAACATTATGATTGTTTCCCTTACGGTGACGATTTTGACATTAGCAGCAATGGCATTTTCAACAAACTTTTCTTTCATAGTCGGACTTAGACTGTTGCAAGGTTTTTTCTTAGCAGGTGTACCAGCATCAGCCATGGGCTATCTCGGCAATGAAATCGATCGAAGGTATATTGGTATTGCAATGACGCTATACATCGCGAGTAATGCACTCGGTGGTATGTCTGGTCGTGTTTGGGGAGGGTATAGTGCAGATAAGTGGGGTTGGGAGACTTCGTTACTTAGTTTAAGTGGATTTGGCGTCGTCGCACTCCTTTTATTTATTGTGCTACTGCCATCAGAACGTCCTTCAGCAGAATCGCGCTCATCTCTAAAATCCGACCTAAAAGGCATGCTTATTCATTTAACGGACCGAAAACTCATTCCTCTGTTTGTAATGGGCCTCCTATTACAAATCATGTTCACCGCTGTGTGGACGTACTTACCTTTCTATCTAAAAGGAGAGCCGTTCAATTGGTCGCTTAAATGGATTTCTTATACGTATTTTGCATATGTGCTCGGTGTGTTAGCGCCACCACTAGCGAGTCGTTTCTCTAATCGGTTCGGACTGTTCAATGTAATGCTGAGCGGACTGATGCTCCTCGCAATCGGTACTTGGTTAACTGCAATCCATAATAGTTCTGTGATTATTTTCGGTCTGACAGTCTTATGTACAGGTTTCTTCATATCACACTCAATGGCTGCAGCACTCGTTAATCGAACGGCTACACATCACAAAAGCGGCGCATCTAGCTTCTATCTAATCAATTATTATTTAGGTGTTACGATTGGTAGTTCTGCGGTTGGAACACTGTGGGATCATTTTGCATGGACAGGGATCTTAAGTACAAGCATGCTCTTACTGTTTATCTTTATGTTTCTGCCTAAGTTGAAGCATCAATCATAGCTGTACAACTTGCGTTTGATTTTTTATTCGGATAAAGTGATTATGAATAATGAAAGAAGTTGGAGGGGTAATATGTCTACAATTCAATTTGATTATACAAAAGCCTTGGCATTTCTCGGTCAGCATGAAATTGATCAGTACGCAGACCAAGTGAAAACAGCACATGAGGCACTACATAACAAAACAGGAGCCGGTAATGACTTTCTAGGATGGGTCGACCTTCCAGAAAACTACGATCGCGAAGAATTTAATCGGATTCAAAAAGCAGCGGAGAAAATCAAGAAGGATACAGAGGTATTGCTCGTCATCGGTATTGGGGGTTCGTACCTAGGTGCTCGAGCTGCCATCGAAATGCTCCATCACTCCTTCTACAACATGCTAGGGAAAGAAAAACGCGATACACCTCAAGTCATATTCGTCGGACATCAGATCAGTTCAACGTACACGCAAGATCTTTTTGACGTATTGAAGGATAAGGACGTATCCATTAATGTGATCTCAAAGTCAGGGACAACAACAGAGCCAGCCATTGCATTCCGTATTTTTAGAACATTTTTGGAAGAGAAATATGGTAAAGATGAGGCACGCAAACGGATCTACGCAACAACAGACCGTGAAAAAGGTGCGTTAAAAACGCTAGCCGATAAAGAAGGCTATGAAACGTTCGTCATACCTGACGATGTCGGTGGTCGCTATTCTGTTCTGACGGCTGTCGGCTTGCTACCGATTGCAGCAACTGGTATCAATATCGAGGAAATGATGAAAGGGGCAGCAGATGCACGAACCGCATATAGCAATCCGAGCTTAGCTGATAACGAAGCATACCAATATGCAGCTGTTCGTAATGTGCTCTATAACAAAGGCAAAACAGTTGAGCTTATGGTCAACTACGAGCCCGCACTACATTACGTAGCAGAATGGTGGAAGCAGCTTTACGGTGAAAGTGATGGAAAAGACAATAAAGGGATTTTCCCTGCAGCAGCAGATTTTTCAACGGATCTTCATTCACTTGGACAATACGTACAAGAAGGACGTCGCGACTTGTTCGAAACGATTTTGAACGTTGAAAAGCCGCGTAAGGAAATGACGATTGAAGAAGACGAAGGGAACCTCGATAACTTAAACTTTTTATCCGGGAAAACGATGGACTTCGTTAACGAGAAAGCATATGAAGGAACATTACTCGCCCATACAGATGGCGGCGTGCCGAATCTTGTGGTGAACATTCCTGAATTGAATGCATATCATTTCGGTTACCTCGTGTATTTCTTTGAAAAAGCGTGTGCAATCGGTGGATATTTGCTCGGCGTAAACCCATTCAACCAGCCTGGAGTAGAAGCTTATAAGAAGAATATGTTCGCACTACTAGGTAAACCAGGATTTGAAGACTTAAAACAAGAATTAGAACGACGACTTAAATAAACCATGAATAATGAAGAGCCGAACTGAACCATCAGTTCGGTTTTTTTAATGTTTTATCGATCAAGATCAATGATTTATCGTGCAAAACTCAAGTTTTATCGTGCAAAACTCAGGTTTTATCGTGTGAACATTAGGGTTTATCGTGCAACAAGCAAATTTATCGGACAAATCCAACATTGATTCATGAAATGAAAATGGAATGGACACGATAAAAGTAATGATTTATATGAAGGGAGAAACGACGTATGAAGGAAATTCGCTCCAAGCTAGAAGGCGAGCAATATGAACTGAATGAACTGGAATACACGCTAAAACCATTAGGCTATGATATTGGCGGTGGCTGGGAATACGACCATGGTGCGTTTGACTACAAACTGGATGACGAAGAGGGCTACATGTACCTCCGCATTCCGTTTAGTTCTGTGAAAGGCATGCTAGATAAAAATGATTGCATCGTTCAAATGGGTACACCGTACTTGCTTCATCATGTGTACCAACGCGGTTTGGATGACAATGTATCGGTAGGAAATGCATCCGCATCAATAAATCAATTTTCCGAACCTCAAGATCCAGATGGATCAATAGATGAGAAATGGGTGGGAATCGGTGAAAAAATGGTTCGTCACTTAGAGGAACAGCTTCTCGATTAATCCATCCTCTTAAAGAGTGCAGAACTCACAATGGTTGAAGTGTGAATGATTTCTGTGGCACCTGCCCGCTTCGCATTCTCGACTTGAGCGGATGTTAAAATCTCAACAATCGTTTTCGCGACGGGACTCATGCCGATCACTGCTATTAATGTAAGGATTGAATCCATATCTGATTGTTCTTCACTTACTTGATTGTTTGCAGTAATGAAGACTATTTTCGCAAATTGCACATTTGCCTTTTCAAGCGTTTGATCCTCATAGGACTTTCCGTGAATATAGTGCACATTACTATTCTGAAAAGGATTCTTGTTAATCGTTCGATCGATTAATACTACATGTTGATCAGGTGTATCTTCGTTAATTTTTTCTATCAATGTTTTCGTCCGTTCATTCCAGCCAACGACGACAATATGACCACTTTTCTGGTAATCCATATCACCCTTCATGAGTGCATTTTGACGCTTCACCGTATAAGTAGCCATTTGTGAGAAAAAATAAGTGATAAACGTCGTACCAGAAAATATCAATAATATAGTCATTACTTTTCCGATCAATGTTTTCGGAACAAGGTCGCCATAACCGACAGTTGCAGCAGTGACGACAGCCCAATAAATACCGTCAAAAACTGTACGATAGTTACCAGGCTCAATATAATGCATCATTGTCCCAAATAGAAAAAGTACCGTTAACACTATGATAATTAATCTTAATATAGCGGGTAGTCGAAGATAATGCGCTGTGATCGTCTTCATAAAGTCACCTAGGTTTCAAAAAATGTCATTACAAAAAGTATAACCATAACCTGTCCGTTAGAAACGCAATAAAGGAGGTGTGAATCATGAGGAAAAGACCTTTTCTAGTGTATTTAGTGAATCTATTCATGGGAATCATTGAAGCACTTATTTTACTCAGAATCGTATTGAAGCTTTTCGGGGCAAATCCGTATACGCCATTTGTCCAATGGATTTATAATTTGACGATGCCCTTGCTATCACCATTCAGAAATATTTTCCCATCTCCAATGATACAAGGACAATATGAACTAGAATTAACGAGTATCTTTGCATTAATTGTGTATGGTTTTCTCTCTTACTTCCTTGTGCAGTTTATACTAATGCTCAATTCAGGTGGCGACAATCGGAGACGATAAAGGATAACCGATCCATTCGGCGTATAATAAAGATAAGACACTAAGAATGGATGGTGCGATTTCATTGATACAGTTACTCGTGAATGCTGATGATTTCGGCTACTCTAGAGGTGTGAACTACGGAATAATGGATGCACATAAGCATGGGATTGTTAATTCCACAACGATGCTCATGAACATGCAAGGCACCGATCAAGCAATTGAATTGGCCAAAGAAAATCCGGATCTAAAGGTCGGGGTTCATTTGACGTTGACATGTGGAAAAGCGCTCGCTCCAAAGGTACCTTCCTTAACGAGTGATGATGGAACATTTCGAATGACGAGGAAATTTGAAAGAATTGAAGAGGTAAGAGTTGAGGACGTTGAAATGGAGTGGTCCGCTCAAATTGAGGCGTTTTTGCAAACGGGATTAGTCCCAACACACATGGATAGCCACCACCATATTCACGGACAGAGCAAGTTATTATCAGTTGTAAAACGGTTATCTGAAAAATATGGATTACCTGTGAGGAATGTATTTGGAGACAAGAAGACAGACTTGCGGCTATTGACGGATATTTTCTTAGCAGACTTTTATAAGGATGGTGTCCATGAAGGATATTTTGATGAGTTACAAAATAGAGTAAAGGGCGGGACATCAGTAGAAGTCATGTGTCACCCCGCCTATGTAGATGAAGCATTATTGAATGGCTCATCCTATCATGTAAAAAGAGCAGATGAATTAACGATTTTGATGAACACAAAGCTCAATAAAGAAAAAATACAGCTTCTCTAATGGAAGATATTGCTCATTTCAAAAAAGGTGTGCTATACTCATCTTGTTGCAAAAATCCCAAAATGGGGCATTAGCTCAGCTGGGAGAGCGCTTGGCTGGCAGCCAAGAGGTCAGCGGTTCGATCCCGCTATGCTCCACCAAGTATAAACCTTAAATGACCACCTTATATAAAAGTCGCTTTCTTCCGGAGGCGGCTTTTTGCGTTTGTCTGAAGAGAAAATATAGGGAAGCAATCTTTATGAAATTGACTGCATTTTAGGTAGGGGTCTTTTTAAATGATACATTTACTTATGTTTATCACATTTTTCTTAAGGGTAGAAAATGAATATAACCAGATTCCAGAAGAAAGGATGAGCACAATGGCAAAAAACACTCAGTATCAACCAATAAAAGGGGAAGAATTATCTGACGCTCAAGAAGTCCATTATGCGAAGGAATTTAAACAAGCAGATATCGCTGGTGGTTATCGTAAACCAAAAGTAAGAGAAGCGAAAAGTGAAAATCCTAAATTAAAATAATGTAATCATTTGAAGGCCATCCTCAAAAAATTTAAGGATGGTCTTTTTGGTTACCGAGTGGATAGTTCTTCTGTACTTGTAACAAAGAACCGTCCCAACAGCCTCAAAAGTCGTTTCCTTCGGGAGGCGGCTTTTTTACGTTTGTCTGAAGAGAAGGAATGATAAGGAAAATAGTCGAAAGTAGAGATGAGTAAATTTTAAGTTCAACTAAAGGAGTTACATTTATGAGGCGTTTAGTGATCATAACAGTTGGTAAAACCCATAGCGGGAAATCGACATTTGCGAAAGCGTTAGAACAACAATTACAGAACGCACTAGTGGTTGATCAAGATAATCATGCGGAATTCATCAATACTTTTTACAAACACTTACTACCCAAGCAAGGTCCAAATACAATTAAGTATGCGCTCACTCAAACCATTATTGATTATGCAGTTGATCAAACGAATGTTCATCTTATTCTTTGTAACTCTAATCGTGGTCGCACAACGCGTCTGAATTTGCTGGACCATTTTCATAAGAACGGATTTACTAGCATACTCGTTGATTTCGATATTCCAGATCATGTCCTTCAAGAGAGAATTGCAAACAGTGAAAGAAGTACAGCAATCTTTAGGAGTGCTTCAACATTTGAGGAAGTACTGATCAAACAACAGAAAGAAACGAGTAAAAAAGAGATTACTTCACCAATTGAAGGAGAAGCGAACCATTTGTTTGTCATAAAAACCACAGATGACATACCTTCCGTTACAAAAAGTATCCTTGATATCGCGAATCAAGTATGAGTAACCTTTTTACATAGATGATTGTGAGGTTTTAGAATGAATTATGTAAAAGACTTAAGACAATTAGTTGGGACTAGGCCATTAATATTAACTGGCTCAGTTGTATTAATCCTAAATGATACTTGGTGGCTTAATGGAGTTAGGAGAGAGCTTAGAAGACACTGCTAGAAGAGAAGTAAAAGAAGAAACGGGACTTGAGATTGGCCATCTGGATCTATTAGGTGTTTTTTCGGGAGCAGATTATTACTTTAAAGTATCAAATGGTGATGAATTGTACTCTGTAACAGCAGTATATAAAACGAGTGATGTTAGAGGTGAGATGAGCATCGATAAAAGTGAATCATTAGAAATAAAATATTTTCACTTAGACCATCTCCCAGAAGGCTTAACAGATGAATACCGAAGCTATATCAATTCTTACTATAAATGAAAGGGGGACATATGAGGGAGTTTAATATAACCATAGAACAATGTCGTTTCCACGGGTTTGAATTTGGTGATAGCAGCCTTCCTTCACTCGTTTGTCTTCACGGTATGACTGGAGATTCGAATAGTTTCTTAGGACTGATCGATCATCTCATTAATGATTTTCATCTTATTTTAATAGACAGTCCAGGTCATGGCGGAACTGCCCCTTTGCTAACGGCAGAGGATTATAGATTCTCTTCATTATCTGATAAATTATTTTCTGTCATTCACAATCTAACAGACAAGCCCTTTTACATATTAGGTCATTCATGGGGAGCAGACCTTGCTTTACACATCACCAAGAAATTTCAGCATACAATCATTGGGGTTATCTTAATAGACGGGGGTTATGTATTTCCTGAACATGTTGGAGGAATGACAGAAAAAACGGCACTAGAAGGGTGGCAGGATTTTATAGATTCGAGCCGTTACGAATCGTGGGATGAAGTGATTCAACTTTACCGCACATACACAACAAAGGAATGGGATAGAGTGCTCGAAGAAACCATTTCTTCTAACTTCAAAAAGATTGAGAATCGTTACATATTGAAGGCTGATCGTAACAGTCTTTTAGCTACGATTAAAGCGTTCTTTCTAGAGCCGTGCTCCACTACATTCGAATGTATAAAGTGTCCTGTCTTATTATTTCATGCGACTGTGCCTACATTTGATCAATCGAGAACGAGTGGAATTGAACGTATCCAAAAGAGTATTGAAAATATTAAAGTCGTTGGTGTAAAAAATACGAAACACAACATTCACTGGGATCGACCTGAAAAAGTGGCTAGTGAGATTTTGTTATGGAAATAAACAAAAAGGACATCCACCATTTGAATGGGGATGTCCAGATAATTATTACATGGACACTACATCGGCATCCTTGCTTTTGTGGGCTTTTTGTTTTTTGAATAGAAACACGACGTAGGATAGTCCGGCAAAGATGATTAAGTATGTGAGTAGAATTGACATGTTCGTGATCATTCCACCTAAGTCATTTAATGTGATTACGGACTTGAATCCAGCAATGGAATAGGTGAATGGTAAAAACTCGCTCAGGGACCTATGGAAATTAGGTAACATTTCGATTGGTAGGTTTGCGCCTGTTATCGATAGTTGTAAAATCACAAAGCCGATCGCTAGGAATCGCCCGATGTTTCCGCCGAGTGATGCAAGGAAAAGGACAATTGCTGAAAATACAATGCTCACTACGATTGCAAAGAACACCAGTCCAATTGGATTCGTCACGTTAACCCCGAGTACGAATAAAACGACCAACATAAGTAAAATCGCTTGAACGACTGCTAAGGACGATAGCTTTAAGAATTTCGTAATAAACCAATCGATACTTGAAGTATGTGCAGGACGTTTGAATTTGATGAACAAGGACATGATTAGAATGCCTACAAACAGCCCTAGGGTTAGTACGTATGGTGCGGTTGAGTCTCTATAATGCTCATATTCGTTTACGGATTTACTCTTCAGCTTTACAGGAGAAGAGAACATCCCAGCATTGTCGTCGCCTGTTTCAATTCCGCTCGTTTTTTCAGCACCTTCTTTTAATCCAGAGGCTAACTTTTCACTTCCATCGTTTACTTTCCCTGCGCCATTATTTAATTTTTCAGCACCGGTAGATAGCTTTTTCCAACCTTCATCTACAGCTTCATTTCCATCTGCAATTTTTCCTGCACCCGTATCCAGTTTTGAGACTCCAGTAATGAGCTCATTCCAACCTGTTTCTACCTTTCCATTTCCGTCTGCTACCTTTTGTGCGCCGTCCTCTAATTTAGCAGCACCGTTATCGATTTTTTGTTGCCCCTCTACAAGTTGATTGAGGCCATCATGAAGTTTAGCGGTGCCTGGTACTACCTTATTGTCGATGCCATCTGCAACGGTAACCGCGCCATCACTTAGTTTGACTGATTTTGATGATAAGCTGTTCAATCCATTGGAGATTTTTTTCGCTCCATCTATAATTTTTTGATAAGATTCGTCATATGGTGGGACTTGAGTAGAAGGGTTTTTTGCTCCAAACTCTTCTAAACCAGCAACTAACTTTTCTGCACCAGCCGCAAGTTCAGCAGATCCACCTTTTAATCGAATCGTTCCGTCGGCAACCTTTCGTGCTCCAGGTGCAAGGTTCGTCGCAACACCATTCTTTAGTTCCTCACTACCTGTTTCAGCTTTTTGTAATCCATTTAATAACTTTCCTGTTCCATCTTTTAGTGTGACGGTTCCATCGTGCAGTCTTTCTGATCCGTCTGCAAGCTTAGAGATATCACTAGATTTTCCTTGCAATTTTTCTAGTAAAAGGGAGGTGCCATCTTTCAACTGTTGTGATCCATCCGCTAGCCTTGTAATATCAGATTGCTTGGTTGTAACAGAATTTAAGAGCTTTTCTGTTCCTTCATTCAGTTGGCCGGTACCGTCAGATAAACGTGCTGATCCGTCGGCCGCTTTTTCAAATCCTTCTGAAACATCCCCTAGACTTGAGAATACCTTGGACGTATAATTTTCGGTGATTGTATTTGCGAGTTGTTCGCGAATTCTTTGAGATGCGGTTTCTGTTACTTTAGAAGCGAGAAAGTTAAGACCCTCATTTTGTATGTACTCTAGTTCAAGCTTTTGAGGATCAGGCTCCATAACTGTTGTTACACGTTGAGAAAAGTCTTTTGGAATGATGATTGCCATGTAATACTCATTTTGTTCTAGCCCTCTCATGGCATCTGCCGAGTTGACGAACTTCCATCCCAAATTCTTACCTTCCTTCAAATTCATGACCAATTCACTACCCACATTGATCGATTCATTTTCCGATACCGCGCCTTGGTCTTCATTAACGACAGCGACCGGTAAATTTGATAAGTTGTCATAAGGGCCCCATGTAGCAGATAGAAGGATCCCACCATATAAAACCGGAACGAGTAGTGCTGCAATCACGGAAAAGAGTATTCCTTTATTCGCAGCAAGCTTTGAAAATTCAGTTGAAATCAATTTAAATAATTGCATCTCATTACCTCCAAAAAAGTAGTAGACGCCCCCTTAAAATGAATGAAGAACCATTCATTTTTCCTAATACTCATAATATTCTAATAAAATAATACTTTCTAGTAGATTGATAGAATTCACATATTATGAACTAGGCATGTTACAACATTGGTAGTAGGCCGTGAAAGATAATGCGGTATAGATTTACTATGCATCACAACTAATTATTATGGGGAAAGTAGATTAGGCGGTGAGGATGCTTCAAGTAAAATAAAAAAACTAGCTCGTATTCACAAGCTAGTTAGTGAGTCATTATTCCGCAACAATATGGAAGTCTTTCAGCATTTCACTCAGGCGTACACCGTGACCTTCTGCAGCTTCTAGAAAGTATCGTTGATGGAAGATGTAGGAGCCACCACTTTCGTCTGCTATGACAAAGTATTTGTTGAGCTCACTATTCCATTCATGACCTTCTAGTGTACGAGCTGTTTGCGATGCGATTGGATAGTCAGTTTGTTCAAACGTGATGCCGTGCTCTGCTTCTAACTTGCTAATTGTTTCTTCTACATTTTGATTTTCTACATGAATAATTTTCATAAATACTTCTGGAAAGTGTTCTGGTAGCGGTTCTTTTGGTGTGATGATATCGTAACCTTTTTTTTCTTCCATTTTATAATGCTCTTCATCTACATAAATGACATACCCTTTTTCGGATTGGTCGTTTAACGTAGCAGTTTCTTCTTCTTCAGATCCTTCCATTGGTATTTTCACTTGTTTCTCTGGTGCGAACATTTGCTTTACATTGTCAACAAGCGCATGACCTGGAGGGGTATTTAGAAAACCCATTATGAGAAGGATTGATGCTGCGACGGTTATCATGAGTGGTTTCCATTTTGTTTTTGTTAATTTCTGTGGTGTCATCTCTATTTCTTTTTCAATAGCATGCCACATATTTTCTTTCTGCAAATCGTCCACTTTATGATCTTCCTTAAGGGTTTGTTTCATATATTCATCAAATTTGTTGTTGTCCATATAGATCACCTCTCAATTCTTCTTTGAGCAGTTTTCGAGCTTGAAAAAGTCTTGATTTAACCGCACTGATACTTATATCAAGGATGGATGACATTTCTTTTTCAGAAAACCCTTCCACATATTTCAAAACCAACGCTTCACGATGTGATTCCTTTAACTGCTCCATCGCTTCATAAAGGATCTCTTGGTCAGTGGATGGTGGATTATGAGTTTGTTCAAGCTCATTTCGAGCAACTTGATCAATATCTTGCTCTTGCTTTCTTTTTTGAATCAATCGTCTAACTTCGTTTGTCAGTATACGAAAAAACCAAGGCTTGAAAGGTTTGGAGTCGTCATACGTATGCATTCCTTTAAACACACGGATGAACGTTTCTTGAACGGCATCCGATGCATCAGATTCGCTTTTCAACATGGATATAGAAGCCCTCATCGCAGAAGGATAGTACGCATCGTATAAAGCTCTAAAAGCCTTCTTATCACCTTTTTTTATCTTTTTGATCGTTTTTTTATCCAAATGGGATCGCCCCTTTTTTTCTTCTCATATGTAATACCTTACAAAATAGCAAAAAGTTGTAGAAGTCCATCATTTTAATAAAACTTATGTGAAATGGGCTCAAAACAGTGTCTGTCACCCAATTATGTTAGACTGTTAATAATCTGACAATTTAAATGTAGGTGAGGTGATGGAATGCTGGATTATGGAGTGAATATTATTGAAGATTGGGATGGATTTGTAGCCCAGTTTAACTGGGTGGATTCTGTGATCTTCTTTGGTTTTGTATTACTGATGTTCTTCATTCGAACAGTTGCATTTATTCTACTACATAAAATGGAGGGGAAGAGTGAGCGGTTTCAAAATCGCTTAGGTCCTGCTCTTAAGTCTATTACAAATTGGATTACCACATATGGAATTATCGTATTTTTACTCGTTTATTTTTCAGAAGCAAGCTGGATGTTTGGAAGTATTTTCTCAATTGGAAAGGTAGACGTATCGTTCTTCTTAATATTATTAGCGGTGTTGATCATCTCGTTTGCGAACCGTACATCTAAAGTGATGACGCAGTTTCTGCTTCCGAATGTATATGATCGCTATCAGCTGGATCGAGGATTACGTTTTACATTCAACCGTATTTTCCATTATGTCATTATGGTATTTGCGATTTTGATTAGTTTTACGACAGTCGGAATCGATATGAGCGCTCTGACAGTGTTTGCTGGTGTTTTAGGAGTAGGGATTGGTTTCGGGATGCAGAACATTGCATCGAACTTCATTTCAGGTCTTATTATTCTGTTCGAGCGTCCGATAAAAGTTGGAGATCGCGTCATCATTAACGATGTAATCGGGGATATTGAAAAGATTAATATGCGAGCGACGATTATTAAGACGTTAGATAATGAGCGGATCATCATGCCTAATTCCTACTTTCTTGAAGAGGAAGTGGTCAATCGTTCTTATGGGGATCCCCGTTTAAGGTTGGTCATTCCTATTGGTGTCGCGTATGGGTCTGACGTTGAACAAGTGAGGGAAGTCTTGCATCAAGCCGCACACGAGGAGTATGAAGCATCTGATGTTGTGTTGAATAATCCGCCATCCTACGTGAACTTCACAGGTTTTGGAGATTCGTCATTGGATTTTGAGTTATTCGTATGGATTTCCAATCCGGAGTTTGTCATTCAGATCAAAAGTAATTTAAATTTCCGTATTTATCATTTGTTGAATGAAAACAACATCGAAATTCCGTTTCCGCAGAGAGATTTACACGTAAGGAGTGTGGATCAGAGGGTGATTGCGAGCTACCGGGATGATGTGAGTGAGTAGAATTTCGTTGCGTGCACGGTTTTTTAGATAATTCTCGATTTTTCTAGATAATCCTCGTTTCGGCCTTCATGCCAAGCTAATATGCCAAACCATAAACAAAAAAGGACCCATAGAGCACGCAAAGGGTCCTTTTTCTCATAAAATTATTCGTGTTCAGTCGTAATTTGCCATATTAAGCCGTATTTGTCTTCGACTCTTCCAAACATGGCACCCCAGAACATTTTGTCAAAAGGCATTAATACGCTACCACCTTCGGACAGATTCTCAAAAACCGATCGTGCTTCATCCTCAGTCTTGTATTCTAAAACGAGGTTAATTTGTGTTCCTTGTTTAACAGATTCATTTACGGAATCTGCCATAAAGAAGATTTGATCAGCTGCACTTAAAGTTAAATGCATGACCTTATCTTTAATTGCGTCGTCAACATTGGGTGCTTGTTCGAATGTTTGTACACTTACAACTTCTCCATTTAAGGCATTCGCATAGAAGTCAGCTTGGTTTCTTGCATCCTCACTAAATATGTAAGGGTATAGGTTGGCCATACTACCACACTCCTCATTGATAATACATATAATTATATCAAACAATTCATAATTTACAGATTACGAATTTATGAAGGTTTTTTCTTGAAAAGACTTCTTAATGTAACAATTAAGAGGGGGACGAATGCTAAGAAAAACGCAAGAATCGTTTCCATAATTGCACCACTTTCACCTAGTTCAACCTCGTTATTGTACATCGTTAATGAAAATAAATAGACAAGAAGTGTATTCGGAAAGACGAATGCACGTTTATCGGATAATTTGAAAAGTTGAGTGACGACTTCGTTAATGATAAACAACATCATCGTAATTTTCATATAAGATCCAATAATTAGAGCCATTCCGAAGATAGACTCCACCCGCTGGATAATTTCCCCAATCTCAATGATTCGTGCGGCTTGATAGATTGGAAATTTTTCATTCAAAGCGATTGGACCTAAAATCATGATTGAAGCGATGATCGTAAATGCGAGCACTAAACCGTTGAATAGTAGTCCAACATACATCCATCTCTTAAAGGGTTTATCTTTTTCTTTCTTCATAAATGGAAGAATCATTGCAAAATACATAATGTCCATATAGGGAAAACCGAAACCAATATAAGCACCATGCAACACAGGTTTCCAGCCGGTAGGGAGGACAGGTAATAGAAACTCTGGATGGTAGTGGGTGATATTCAAGAGAAAAATCAATAGAATAATGAAGATTACGAAATAAAGGAGACCGTTAAACATCCGAGCCATCACTTCAATTCCAGCCCGAACCGTTAAGCCAGCCACCATTAAAATGAGAAAGTGAAAGACATAGAGAGGTGTTGATCTCATCATAGAAGTTGTGAAAAATTGCCCCATTCCATATGTCATATTAGCAGTAAAGTGAAAAAGCAATAGGGCGAGCGGGATTCCAAAAATCAAGGTCAAAGGCTTGCCAATTAAGTCATTTGAGTATTGAATAAAGGATCGGTTTGGGTATTTTTCATATAAATAAAGTACTAGGCCTAATATGATAAAAGCAACAGCATTGATCAGGAGAATAGAAATCCAAGCCCCATTTTGGGCAGTACCAATCATAGGTCCTTGTATATTGAGAATAGAGGACCCTGTAATAAAAGCTTGAAATAAAATAATCATCTGCCAATTTCCGATTGATTCAACCTTATTCATATGAAACCACCCTTATTTTTAAGAGGTGAAGAAATTCAGTACAGCTCGGGCTGGCATTTCGAAGGGCCAGTCTAACAAATCGTTTATATTGAAACCGTCTGTTCCTGTGATGAACAAATAACTCAAGTAACCTGAAAAAAGTACAATTCCATAATAAATTCTCGATTCCTTTGGGTCATTTTTGGTATGATCCAACATTCTTGTGAACAGTAGCAATAAGTATACGAGGACGATCATAATGATCTTATCTGTCATTCTAAATCCCTCTATTTCTTGAAAAATGGTTTTCCAATATCAGCGCCTGTATTTTTAATATTCATTTTCACATGTACTTCAAATTTCGCATTACTGAAAATTTCAGGCCACTGTTTTTTCATTTTAGGCCACTGTTTGGGATGACGCCGATAAATTTCATTGCCAAGCCCCAGTAAATCAATTTTGTCCTCTTGTAATTGACTAATTGTACTTTTAATATTTTTTAAAACCACTTTTTCAACCTTTTTGTTGTAGGTAGCAACTCTTTCGCTCTTGATAACTGAAGTACATTTAAGCTCTCCAGTACTACCCACGAGATTAACATTAACGTGAACCTTTACATCGTTATTTTCCAATTTTGTTTTAAGATCGGTCTTTGCGCTACTCACTTCCACAGCTTCTTTAAGATTTGGATTGTCACTACAAGGTATTTCTACAATTCCTGAACCGAACTCATTTAACAACATAAGAAGTGCTTCTGATTGTAGGGGGGTGATATGTCCTGATACCTTACCTTTGTTGACGGTGACCAAACCCGAAACGATTGCTTCTCCAGATTTGGCATTTTTGTAATAAGGAATCTTCGATGTCTGAGATTCACTATTTAACTGTCTGCCAAGAGATAGAAGGTTAACCTCCATTGTTTTGGAGCTGTATTGGTGAGCGGCTTTACCCACTTCTTTCAATTGTTGACTAATTGTGTTTTCAATAAACGGTTTTGCTTTTAAATAGTCTTTCGCGTTTCCTTCTGTCACGCCTACGTTAATCAACATTCTTGGCTCATGATCTCGGTAAAAAAACTCAAGCATTTCTCCAATATTACGAGACTCAGCTAACTTCTCACTTATTAATATAATCCTAGTGTGACTCCACTGGGCTTTTCTTCCAAGGTGATTGGTGATATCTCGGACAGCTTCAAATACGGTATCACCTTCTGTGCCGATATTAACGAAAGCCTGATCACCTGATCCACCAGCACTACCGATCTTTGGTGCAGGTTTAATAAATTGTGTCGTAAGCTCAAGCATGTTCTCGTTATCTTCAGAAATGTCTAGCGCGATTGCCTGTACATACGCATAAATCGGTAACTCATTATGATCCCAGCAACCACTTAATAAAAGCGAAGAGCTGAGAAGTAGACATATTGAGAATTGAGACTTCCTGGACACGAGAATCAACTCCTATTTTGAGCTTTTATTGGGACTCAAATTGTCTTTTTGATGTCGTCGTAATTGAGTCACCAAAGGGGAACGGAAAATAAATTCATAAAATGCACCTGGTCGGATGGGCCCTAATGGAGCAAAATAGGGTTGTCCGAGTGATCGTAAGCTAGCTAAATGAAGATAGATCAGCAGAAAACCAATCATGAGTCCAAAGCCGCCTAATACTGCCGCTGCAAACATTAAAGGTAACCTTAATATTCTAGAAGCAGTCCCAAAATCGTATTGCGGGATAGAGAAGGAGGCAATACCAGTTAAGGCAACGACTACAACCATCATCGGAGAAGCAATTCCTGCATTAATTGCGGCTTCTCCAATTACTAACGCTCCGACGATACTTACGGCAGAACCAATAGGTCTTGGTAAACGTAAGCTCGCTTCCTGAAGCATTTCAAAGAAAAAGATCATGATTAACGCTTCAATTAAAGCAGGAAAAGGCATGCCCTCCCGGGTGTCGAGAATCGCCATGAGGAGAACGGTTGGTATTAACTCAGAATGAAAGGTAGACAAGGCAATATATATGCTGGGTAACGTTAAGCTGATTATGAATCCGATAATTCTTAATATCCTAATGAAGGACGAAAACATCGTTCTTTGATAATAGTCCGAAGGAGATTGGAAGAACTCTGTAAACAAACCCGGACAAACTAATATGGTCGGTGTGCCATCGACAAGTACAATAATCTTTCCACCGAGAAGTCCTGATACGGCCACATCAGGTCGTTCAGTTGTTCGATATTGCGGAAAAGGTGAATACGTAGATTCCTCAAACAACTCAGCAAAGTAGGAAGTCTCAAGAATTTCTTCTTCTTGAATGCCATCAAAACGTTCCTTGAACATTTTTAATGTATCCTCTGGCACAGTACCTTCCAAATAGGCATATGCCACTTTAGACTTTGTGTTGTTACCGACATTTTTAATTTTGAACTTCAACTTTTCGGACTTTAATCTTGATCGGATCAGTCCGATATTCTTTGTGAGGTTTTCGATGGTGCCTTCGCGTGGCCCAATTACAGACACTTCATTTTGAGGTTCGCCAACGGATCTTTTCTCAACGGAAAACGCATCATATGTTAACGCTTTATTCCAGTGCTGAAAAAGGATGACGATATGACCTTCTAGAATTTTATCCCGAACTTGTTCTTCAGTTTCTACTAGTTCAACAGCCCTCGATGTTACACCATGTTTGATGAAAAACCGTTTCACGTCAAAAAGATCAACTTCAGTAGCAGGACCAACTTCATAAGTAACAAGGTCTTGCATAACTTCCTTAAGTAAATTTGCTTTCTCATTTTGGATGATCGTTTCACAAAATACAACGAGCGCTTGCTCACGATATTCCTTGCTAAAATGGTATGTGTGATAAACGATATCCTGACAATCTGTGAAAACCTCTTTTATTGATGATTTATTTTTCTCCAAATCATTGGACAGATTTGTACTTTGTTCTTCAGGAGTCTGATTAGATTTGTTTTGTGGTTGTTTTCGCCGATGTCTCTTTAACTTCATCTGGAAAAACTCCTTTAAAATCTTGCTTTAAAGGTTAGGTTTCCAAAAATTGTTACACATATACGTAGGAAGGAAATTATTGAAAAGTAATGGGAGAAAGAAAAAGGGGGGGAACATAAAAAACATCTTTATTTTTTGGTGATTAGATAAAGGGCTGCGAGGAGAAAGACGAACCCGAGGATCCTTTGACCATCAATTGGAATCTGCTTCATACCAAGCCATCCGAAATGGTCAATGAGTGAACTCGTAATGATTTGCGCCGCAATGACTGCCACTAATGCTGCTGCGACACCAATTCGTGGAACGGAGAGCACCATCGTGTACACATAGAACGCACCTAGTATGCCACCGACTAGTTCCCAACGGGGCACTTCGGTCGCTAGAAAAACATTTCCCTTACCAAAAAAAAGCATGATGACGAACAATGTAATCGTTCCTATTAAAAATGAAAGGAACGCACCTTCAATGACGCCGATGTGCCTTCCGAGTCCTCCATTTATACTTGCTTGAACGGCTACAGCAACCCCGCCTAAGAATACTGTAATGAGAATAATCCAGTTCATAATCGCATCTCCTACCCCATATGATACCTTTGCAATTTCTTCTTACTTTAACACAAAGTAAAATTCCATAGTGATAGAACGTAAAAAACAATATATCCGACAAAAAAACAGATTCTTTCCGTAATGTTTCTACAATTTTTTCATTTTACATATGATATCTTTTGTACGTATAGTGTTTCATCCACTTTGTAAAAAAAGGAGGCATGAAAGCTTTCAATTGATCGCGCGCCACCTATCCCAACCATTCAATTTCTCACTTCCGATTCCACTTCGAAAAACGATTTTGTAACCTATTATGATGCTAATTAATCAATCCCCTTTTACAAAATGAACAATAATCAACAAATAATATTTTACATTATGTCAAATGTAAACCGCCATTCGACACCGTAAAATAAACTTAAGATTCAAATAATTCAGTAAAATGTGTTTAAAGAAGCACTACATAAATAATTGAAAAGCCAAAAGGAGGAATATAAAATGCCAGATTTAGTGAAAATTGGGTTGATTCAAGCGAAACATGATGTGGACGGGAATGAACCAGTGGCGGTCCATAAAGAAAAATCGATTGAGAAGCACATTAAGCTAGTAAGAGATGCTGCAAAAAAGGGAGCGCAAATCATTTGCCTTCAAGAAATTTTCTATGGACCTTATTTCTGTGCAGAACAAAATTCTAAATGGTACGACTCAGCTGAAGAGATTCCAAATGGACCGACAACAACGAAATTCCAAGCACTTGCTCGAGAATTAGAAGTTGTAATCGTTCTTCCTATTTATGAACGTGAAGGAATTGCTACCTACTATAATACAGCTGCAGTTATTGATGCAGATGGTTCTTACTTAGGTAAATACCGAAAGCAACATATTCCTCATGTCAAAGTTGGTGACGAGGGTTGTGGATTCTGGGAAAAGTACTATTTCAAGCCAGGAAACATGGGCTACCCTGTTTTTGAAACCGCTTATGCAAAAGTAGGAGTCTATATTTGTTACGATCGTCACTTCCCAGAAGGTGCTAGACTTTTAGGGCTAAAAGGAGCAGAGGTTGTCTTCAATCCATCTGCAACGGTAGCAGGCTTATCCGAATACTTATGGAAGCTTGAGCAACCTGCGCATGCTGTTGCAAACGGATATTATCTTGGTGCAATTAATCGTGTAGGCACAGAGGGACCTTGGAATATGGGTGAATTTTATGGTCAATCGTATCTCGTCGATCCTCGTGGCAGCTTTGTTGCGATGGGAAGCCGAGATGAAGATGAAGTCATTATTGGAGAAATGAATAAGAAAATGATTCGTGAAGTACGAGACTTATGGCAATTCTACCGTGACCGTCGTCCAGAAACGTATGGTGAAATGACCGCACTACTTCCGTAGACAAAGAGATGAGCTGACTTGTAAATGAACCAGCCCTTCCTTGTCACACCATGACAAACGCACAATGCAAAAGGTCATAGGAGACATTGAAGTGCAGGGGTTAGTCAGCTCTTTTTCTATTTAATACGTGTTAAGTGTATGCACGACTAGTGCTCGTCCTGTCCAAATTAGAACTTTTTCTTACATTTTGACTAATCAACGCCTGAAGGGGGCTTTTGAATTGGCAAAAAAGAATAAATATCACATTTCATTAACAGACCTTAGAAGTAATTTTAATGAAGTA
This sequence comes from Pseudalkalibacillus berkeleyi, assembly GCF_021608225.1. NCBI lineage: Bacteria > Bacillati > Bacillota > Bacilli > Caryophanales > Fictibacillaceae > Pseudalkalibacillus > Pseudalkalibacillus berkeleyi. Next base: position 2,313,143 of record NZ_JAKIJS010000001.1, on the reverse strand, counting down.
GAACCAGCACTTACAGATCGTGAAGCGGTTGAAGAAGCAAATCGATGCCTCTATTGCTATGATGCCCCGTGCATTACAGCTTGTCCTACCGGCATTGACATTCCATCTTTTATAAAAAAGATATCTTCAGGAAACTTGAAAGGATCCGCAACGACAATTATGGACTCAAACCCTGTAGGTGCAAGCTGCGCGCGGGTATGTCCAACTGAAGAGCTTTGTGAAGGTGCTTGTGTTCTGAACCATTCCACCAAACCAATCATGATTGGTAATCTTCAAAGGCATGCAACAGACTGGGCGATTAGAAATGATCAAGTCCTTTTTGAGAAAGGCGAGAGCAATGGGAAGACCGTTGCGGTAATTGGCGGTGGACCTGCAGGGCTATCAACCGCACGTGAGCTTGCCCGACTTGGCTATGATGTGACGATTTTTGAAGCATCGTCTAAAGCTGGGGGATTAAATACTTATGGAATCGTTTCATTCCGATTACCTCAAGAAATCTCTTATTGGGAAGTCGATCAAGTTAAGAGTCTAGATGTGAAAGTACGTACCAATACAGCAGTAGGGAAGGATATAACGGCTGATGAGTTGTTGGCCTCTTACGATCGTGTTGTACTAGCTGCAGGTATGGCTAACGTTCCTAATCTTGGTGTCGAGGGAGAAGAGTTAGATGGCGTTTATGACGCAATCGAATTTGTGAAAGATACGAAAACAAAGCCACTAAGCAACAAGTTCCTCGGCAAGAAAGTAGCTGTCATAGGCGCGGGGAATACAGCAATTGATGGAGCAACATGTTCTGTCCGTTTAGGAGCTGAAAATGTCAAAATTCTATATCGTCGTACGCAAGAAGAAATGTCAGCTTATGATTTTGAATATGAATTTGCCAAACAGGACGGGGTAGAGTTCAAATGGCTTACGCAGCCTGTCAAGATCCACGGGGACGAAAACGGTGCAGTGAATGCAATTGAATGCATGGAAATGGAGCTCGGAGAACCTGGGGTAGATGGAAGAAGGCGACCGAAGCCTGTTGAAGGCTCAAATTATAAAATCCCAGTTGATGCAGTAATCAAAGCAATAGGACAAACTCGTCACGTGAGTTTAATTGAACAGTTTGATCTCGATCACGAAGGTGGCGTCGTTCAAGTGTCTAATGATTATCAGACATCCAATCCAAAGGTGTTTGCTTGTGGGGATATTGTCTTCGGAAAAGGAAAAGGAGAAGCGATGGTTGTAACGGCTGCACAACAAGGGAAGAAAGCCGCTTATGCCATCCATGAACAATTAAAAGAAGAATCCATGACCGTATGACTGGATATAGCAGAAAGGGGCGTTCATAAAATGGCAGATTTAAGAACGAGTTTAGCTGGAATTGAATCACCGAATCCATTTTGGCTTGCATCAGCACCACCAACCAATTCAGGGTATCAAGTTCAGAGAGCTTTTGAAGCTGGTTGGGGAGGAGCAGTCTGGAAGACGCTTGGAGATCCGATTTTAAACGTATCTTCCCGTTTTGCGGCGGTCAGCTTCAATGGACAAAGAGTCGCCGGATTCAATAATATCGAGCTCATTACAGATCGACCGCTTGAAGTGAACTTAAAGGAAATCTATGAAACGAAGAAAAAGTTCCCTAACCATGCCATTGTTGCTTCACTAATGGTTGAACCGAATCAAGAGAAGTGGCATGAAATTGTAAAGAAAGTGGAAGAAGTTGGCGTTGATGGCTTGGAGTTGAACTTCGGATGTCCACATGGGATGGCTGAACGTGGTATGGGATCTGCTTCAGGACAGGTGCCAGAGCTAGTAGAAAAGCAAACGTACTGGGCGAAAGAAGCTGCGCAAACACCTGTTATCGTAAAACTAACTCCGAACATCACAGACATCACGGCTACAGCCGAAGCAGCCGTTCGTGGTGGAGCAGATGCTGTCAGTATGATTAATACAATCAATAGTCTTGCTGGTGTTGATCTTGATTCTTGGAACACGATTCCTCACGTAGGCGGAAAAGGTGCACACGGTGGTTACTGTGGTCCTGCTGTAAAGCCAATTGCCTTAAACATGGTTGGAGAATGTGCGCGTAGTCCGAAAATCAATGTTCCCATTTCTGGAATGGGCGGGGTTTCCAATTGGCAAAATGCAGTTGAATTCATGCTGATGGGCGCTTCAAATGTTCAAGTTTGTACAGCCGCGATGCACCATGGATTTCGGATTGTAGAAGATATGATTGATGGCATGAATAATTACTTAGATGAAAAAGGCATTCAATCCGTTCGGGATATCGTAGGTCAGTCCGTACCTAAATATTCGGATTGGGGGAACCTTGACCTTAATTACAAGATTGTTGCGCGAATAAACAATGATGTTTGTATCAATTGCAATAAGTGTCATATTGCATGCGAAGATACATCGCATCAATGTATTGATATGTTGAAAGACGGTCACGGAAATTCTTACTTAGAAGTACGAGAAGAGGACTGTGTAGGATGTAACCTTTGTTCTATCGTATGCCCTGTTGACGGCGCAATCGATATGGTGGAGGTAGATAGCGAACATCCTCCAATGACATGGAATGACCGACAAGCTGTACTAAATGGCGTGCAAGAAAAGACCAATATTGTAAAATAATCAAATATTTTAGAAGGGAGATCTATTCTTGAAGAAAATCATTCAGAACGGAACAATTGTAACAGCTGCGGATACGTATAGTGCGGATATTCTCATTGAAAATGAACGAATCATTGCAATTGGTGAAAATTTAGATGCACAAGGTGCTGAAAAGATCGATGCCAAAGGTTGTTATGTATTCCCTGGAGGAATTGACCCACATACGCATTTGGAGATGCCATTTGGTGGTACCGTATCGAAAGATGATTTTGAGACAGGTACGATTGCTGCAGCATTTGGTGGAACGACAACTGTCATCGATTTCTGTCTAACCAATAAAGGGGAGCCACTCCAAAATGCAATTGATGTTTGGCATAAGAAATCAAAGGACAAAGCGGTTATAGATTACAGCTTCCACCTAATGATTTCGGAGTTGAATGAGGACGTACTGAACCAATTACCGACGATTATGGATAAGGAAGGAATCACTTCTTTTAAAGTGTTTATGGCGTATAAAAACGTGTTCCAAGCTGATGATGAAACATTATTCCGAACGCTCGTCATGGCAAAGGAACAAGGTGGATTAGTCATGGTACATGCTGAAAATGGAGATGTAATTGATTACCTTGTAAAAGAAGCGCTCGAAAAAGGGCAAACGGATCCAATCTACCATGCTCTTACTCGTCCGCCTGAAGTCGAAGGTGAAGCAACAGGTAGAGCGGCGCAATTAACAGGACTCTCGAACTCTCAGTTATATGTCGTTCATGTATCCTGTGCGGAAGCAGTATACAAAATTGCTGAAGCTAGAAATAAAGGTTACGAGGTTTGGGGTGAAACGTGTCCTCAATACTTAATGTTAGATCAAAGTTACTTAGAAAAACCTGATTTTGAAGGTGCCAAATATGTTTGGTCTCCACCTCTTCGAGAAAAATGGAATCAGGATGTCCTTTGGAATGCACTCAAGAATGGACAGTTGCAAACGCTCGGATCAGATCAATGTTCATTTGATTTTAAAGGTCAAAAAGATCTTGGGAAAGGTGATTTCTCAAAAATTCCGAATGGTGGTCCGATGATTGAAGATCGAGTTTCTATATTATTCTCTGAAGGTGTTAAAAAGGGACGTATTTCGTTAAATCAATTCGTTGATATTACCTCTACTCGAATCGCTAAGCTTTTTGGGCTATTTCCTAAAAAAGGGACGATTACAGTTGGTGCAGATGCAGATATCGTGATATTTGATCCAAATGTAGAACGAACAATATCGGTGAAATCTCATCATATGGCGGTTGATTATAACGCATTTGAAGGCATGAAAGTGACGGGTGAACCTGTATCCGTTCTATCTAGAGGAGAATTTGTTATTCGTGATAAGAAATTTGTAGGTAAACCTGGTACAGGAAACTATTTGAAGCGTGCACGATACAATCAGCTATTGGATTCAGTCGACGAAAAGTTAACCATTTAATTTGTGCAAAAAGAAAGGAGGTTGTGAAATCAGGGTGTGATAGCAGTTTAAATCCACACTCGAGTCCGTATGCACCAGTTGCTTTTGAGAAAGGGTATAAGGAGTGATTGTAATGGAAAAGAAGGAAAGTTATTTGAAATCTCCTGATCTATTGCCGATTGGGCAGGATGGGAGGAAGATTACAACACTGGGATTCTCCTTCATGTGGGTTGGTATGGTTGTCGTACTTGCAACATTTGCAATTGGTGGATCGGGCGTCATTTCGCTACCTCTACCATACGTGATCTTAGGTACGATCATTGGATCGGTTGCGATTGGGTTGTTCATTTCACTTATTTCTGATATCGGTATTGAGCATGGATTATCGTTTCCTGTATATATGAGAGCACCTTTTGGCACAATGGGGACGCATATTCCATCCATTGTCCGTGGAGTTGCAGCCTCGATGTGGTTTGGAATTAACACTTATTTCGGGGCAACAGCAATGAATGGTATTTTAGGAATGTTGTTTGGATTTGATAGTTGGCTCGTCTGTTTCTTTATATTCGCTGTCCTACAATTATTGAATACAGCACTTGGCATCAAAGCTGTTGAACGATTTGCGGACATGGCGGCTCCAACGATTATACTAATTTCAATTTGGATGTTCTTAGAGTTATCCGGAACAGCGGCGTCAGAAGGACGAAATGTTTGGACATGGACTGAAAACCCTGTAACAGGTGCTGAAGCATTCACGGCATTCTTAGTTGTCATCTTTAGCAATATGGGATTTTGGGCGACACTATCCGCAGATATCCCGTCCATTTCTCGTTTTATTAAAGCACCTAGCTACGAACGTAACTGGTTCAAGCGCAATAAAGGTGCACTCATTGGAAGTTTAGTAGCTTTACCGTTAACGCAGACATTTATGATCATCATTGGTGCAGTTGCGTATATCGCTGTACAAAATTATGATCCAGTCATTGCACTCCAAGAGACAGCGACTGGTGTCGTATTGGGCGTATTATTACTCATGATCGTACTTGCGCAGTGGTCGACGAATATTTCGGCAAACATAGTACCTGCCGCAACAATCTTCTCTAACGTTGGTGGACCGAAATTCCCATTCTGGGCAGGCGTATTTGCCGCTGGAGTAGTTGGGACGATCGTTCAACCGTGGAGTTTGTTCGGGATCATCATACCTGTTCTTCTGATAGTAGGGGGCATACTATCTGCTATAGTAGGAATTCTATTTGCGGATTATTACCTTCTAAGGAAACGAAGAGTGAACGTTTATGATCTATACAAGTCTCAGGGTCAATTCCGATATGCAGGTGGAGTAAACGTAGCTGGGTTCATTTCATGGATTATCGGGGCTTCCGTCTCTTACTTCTTCCCGAATTATTCATTCTTAATTGGTTTTGTATTAGGTGGAGCATCTTATTATGTGCTTTGTAAATATTGGTATTTCAATAAATACAAGCAAGCGGAAATCGAAAATCCGGATGATGAGCGCTTTCTTGGTATTACAGTTGGACGTAATTGGAATTTAGAAGATGAAAAAGAAGTTACGCCATTAAGAGATGCTAAATAAGTAGCAGCGGTAGCTTTTTGCTCGGGTCAATATTGAATGGCTCGGGCGAAAGTTACAAATGACTTAGGAGGGGTGCACATGACAGAGTATGCCGAGTATGTTTTGGAACGAGAACAAATTGATCTGTTAATTGAAAAAGGATACACCATCAAACATGTGAATGAGAACTTAAGTGGTGCTTTTGTGACATTTGAACGAGATAAAGGTGACACAGACATCCTTCATATTAAAACTGCGGACGGCAGAAAATATTTCTCTAACCTACTTTTCCATAAACATTCATCATAATGTTTAGTAGAAAGACTTTGCCCAACTTAAGAACTCAGCCAAAAGATTGAAAACGAAAGGGAGGAGCTTCAATGGAGTTTTCCTTGAAGTGCAAAGAAAGTGTTTTTCCTTGTGAAGTCGTTGTTGATGAAGATAATGGCCGATATATGTTAAGAAAAGCAGATTCAAGTGGTGAATTTTTCAATACACCTCAAGAATTAGCGACATGGATTTTCAGAAATTGGCACTCGGATGACTTTCACGAGCAGGATTCCTTCCAAAGTATGCTGAATAAATTGGAAAAGTATTTGCCATTGAATAGCTCTTAAACGAACTGATCGATATGAATCGGTCTCTTTCAAATCTTGGCATAAAGATCGGAGTGTCCAATTGTGCAGCACCAATCGAGTTTATCAGTTAAGGATATATTAAATCGAGACCATTTCGAGAAGACGAAGGTGATCGCAGGACTAGAAGGACTAACCCGACAGGTAAAGTGGGTTCATGTCGTTGAGGTTCCTAATATAAAGAAACTATTGAATGGAAATGAACTCATTCTTTCTACTGGTGTTGTTTGGAAAGAGAATCATAAACTTCTAGAAGATTTTTTGCAACAATTGATTGATTGTGGAGCGGCTGGTTTGTGTATTGAAATTGGGACGTACACATCGAACATTCCCGACAGCGTGATCCAACTAGCTAATCACAACCGTTTTCCAATCATCTTGTTTATGCAAGAAGTACAGTTCGTAAACATTACTCAGGATATACATGCCGTGCTCATAAATCAACATTATCAAACGATTCAGGACTTGGAACAATATTCTTTAAAGTTAAATCAAAAGTTACTAACCATTGAAAACAGCAATGAAATGTTGAAGCTGATGCATGATTACACTGGGTTACAAATTATTATGAAAACGAATGACGAAAAGGATCTCTTCGTTCCTGAGATGAATAGTGATACGAAACGTAGTGATCCTTACAAACTTTTTCCTAATGATTCACCCTTTGTTGCAAAGCGTCCCGTTATCGTGATGGAAAAACACTTTGGTGAATTGTTTATTCTTTCTACTGAAAGAGAAATCAATGAGTTCGATTTGTTAATTCTGGACAGAACGACGACAGCACTTGCACAACTATTTTTAAGAGAGCTTTATGTTGAAGAAAAGAGAAGGACAGAAAAGCACGAATGGATCACAAGATGGGTAGATGGTGAGTACGGAGAACAAGAAGCCCTTGTAAATTTAGCCTACTATGAAGGAAAGATGAGGGTATATGGTGGAACAGTTGCGATTTGTAAACTGCCTTTAGAGATTAGTAGTTCGGATCGTACGTATTTAAATTTATTCATCCGATCCATTTTTGAACAACAAGGATTTCATCTCATCACGACAGAACGTCACGGGTATACCGTATACATTTTATTGAACCTTCGTGGGGACGGTGCGTGGAAACACCGATTAAGTACAGGAATGGAAAAAGTATTAAATACAGAGTTCCTTAAGAAGCATGCCAGCCAAATTGATCGCATCGCAGTCGGTCAATATACAGAAGCTTTAAGTAAAATTGGATTGAGTTATCAAACCGCTTCTGAAGCGTTGAAGCTTCAGAAGAAAAAACAATCCGAACGATTGTGCACGTATTATGAGGATTTACATATGTATCGAGTCATCAGTCTTTTTAAGACGCAGAATGAATTTCAAGAGATGATTACAGAGTATTTGCAACCTGTCATTGATTATGACGAGAAGTATAATGGAAAGCTGCTCCAAACATTAAGAACGTATCTTTCATGTAATGGCTCCAAAAAAGAAACGGCAAAACAGCTTTATGTCGTACGGCAGACATTATATTACCGGATTGAGAAACTTGAAAAACTATTAGGAGAAGACTTTATGTCTAATGCTGAAAAGAGGTTAGCCATTGAATTGATGCTGTTTGCACATGAACACTTAAATGGAGGAAACCATGGGCAAGCTTTAAAAGCCGAAGATGAAATGATGAGTTAACAAGCTAGGCAGAATGTGATGCAGACAGACTCAACTCTTTTACACAATGTCTAATGTATCAGAATGTTAAATTTTAGATAATGGTAGAAAGTCGATAGATTACTAAGGAGGCACGAGCACTATGACAGTAACCAAAAGCGATATGAAGGACTTAAAGAACTATATTAACGGAAAATGGGTAGCATCTTCAGGATCTGAAATGATGGAGGTCCCAAATCCTGCGACTGGTGAACGATTAGCCCGTGTACCAATCTCAAATAAGAAAGATCTCGACGATGCTGTAAAAGTAGCGAATGAAGCCTTTCAAACATGGAAAAACGTACCTGTTCCGAAGCGTGCACGAGTGATGTACAAATTTCATTATTTACTAAATGAACATCACGAGGAGCTTGCCAAATTAATCGTACAAGAAAATGGCAAGGCATTTAAAGAAGCATATGGAGAAATCCAGCGTGGTATCGAATGTGTAGAGTTTGCGGCAGGTGCACCTACTCATTTGATGGGAGAGACATTATCTAACATTGCAGAGGATATTGATTCTGAAATGTTCCGTTATCCTTTAGGTGTTGTTGGAGGTATAACGCCATTTAACTTCCCGATGATGGTTCCATTATGGATGTTCCCGCTTGCGATTGTTTGTGGCAATACGTTTGTATTGAAGCCTTCCGAACGGACGCCAATCCTAGCCAATCGCATTGGTGAATTACTTACAGAAGCAGGTATTCCCGATGGCGTTTTCAATATCGTACATGGTGCGCATGATGTTGTTAATGGATTACTCGAGCATCCGGATATTAAAGCGATTTCTTTTGTTGGATCTCAGCCAGTAGCTAAATATGTGTATGAACAGGCTGCGACAAATGGAAAGAGAGTTCAAGCTCTCTCAGGCGCGAAAAATCATCACATCGTCATGCCAGACGCAGATATGGAAAAGGCAGTCCAAAATATAATCAGTTCTACATTTGGTAGTGCAGGGCAGAGATGTATGGCTTGTAGTGCTGTTGTAGTTGTGGGAGATAATGACAAGTTTGTAGAAGAGCTCCGCAAAAAGGCAGATGAACTGACCATTGGAAATGGTTTGGATGAAGAAGTCTTATTAACACCTGTTATACGAGAATCGCATCGTCAAAAAGTGCTCGGTTATATCGAAAAAGGCATTGAAGAAGGAGCAGACTTGATCCGCGATGGACGAAGAGAAATGAGCGTAATGAAAGAAGGCAACTTCCTAGGACCAACGATTTTTGATCATGTTACGCCTGAAATGACAATTGCAAAGGAAGAAATCTTTGCTCCTGTATTAAGTTTGCTACGTGCAGACGATTTAGATGGTGGTCTTGAATACATCCGCAAATCACGATTCGGAAATGGCGCAACACTTTATTCTCAAGACGCAGCTTCCGTCCGCAAGTTCCGAGAAGAAGCAGATGCAGGAATGCTCGGTATTAATATCGGAGTACCCGCAACTATGGCATTCTTCCCGTTCTCCGGATGGAAAGATTCCTTCTACGGTGACCTTCACGTAAATGGTAAAGATGGCATTAACTTTTATACCCGAAAGAAAATGATTACATCTCGTTACTAAGATGATAAAGGAGGGTGTATGATGGTCCATCAGGTCGATCAATCTCAAGACGTTCTAAAGAAAGATGAGCAGTATGTTTGGCATTCTATGAAACCTTATAATCCTAATGCGACGATGGTCGTTTCAAGTTCAAAAGGAGCTTGGGTGACAGATATTAATGGTGATCGTTACTTAGATGCTATGGCAGGATTGTGGTGTGTAAATGTAGGATATGGAAGAACAGAGCTAGCTGACGCGGCTTATGAACAATTAAAAGAAATGGCTTACTTCCCTCTAACCCATAGCCATGCACCAGCAGTAAAGCTCGCTGAGAAATTAAATAAAATGCTTGGTGGCGATTACGTTATTTTCTTCTCTAACAGTGGTTCGGAAGCGAATGAAACGGCATTTAAAATTGCCCGCCAATATCATCAGCAACGTGGTGAACATAGTCGATATAAGGTAGTTTCGAGATATCGTGCTTATCATGGGAATACCATGGGCTCACTGGCTGCAACGGGTCAAGCGCAGCGAAAGTATAAGTATGAACCATTAGCACCAGGATTTCTTCACGTCTCTCCCCCAGATCTGTATCGTATGCCAGATGGGGACTTGGATAATGCATCTGAAATGGCTTGTGTTCAAGAAGTGGATCGGACAATGACGTGGGAACTCAGTGAAACTGTTGCAGCTATGATTATGGAGCCTATTATCACGGGTGGGGGAATCCTTGTACCACCTGATGGATATATGAAAGCTGTAAAAGAGATTTGTGAAAAGCATGGCGCACTCATGATTGTCGACGAAGTTATTTGTTGATTTGGACGTACTGGTAAGCCTTTCGGGTTTATGAACTATGATGTCCAGCCCGATATTATCACAATGGCAAAAGGAATTACATCTGCCTATTTACCATTGTCGGCGACGGCGGTGAAGAAGGAAATTTATGAGCAATTTAAAGGTTCTGAGGAATACGATTATTTCAGACACATCAATACGTTCGGTGGGAATCCAGCAGCGTGTGCTCTAGCGTTAAAGAACATTGAGATTATGGAAAATGAAAAGTTGTTTGATCGATCGATGGAAAAGGGAGACCGTTTGAAGAGTGAATTATCCACTCGTCTTCAGAATCACCCATATGTAGGAGATGTTCGAGGAAAAGGGTTGCTCGTTGGTATCGAGTTAGTAAAAGATAAATCAACAAAAGAACCACTCGAAGTCAGTAAATTGAATGAAGTCATTGCTACATGTAAAAAGAATAAACTGATCATCGGAAAAAATGGTGTCACAGTGGATGGCTACAACAATGTGTTGACGGTCTCACCGCCATTGAACCTTGAGGATAGTGACTTAGATTACATCATCAATACGCTGACGGATGCATTGAATAAAATCAAGTAATGAAAGAATAGGATGCAAAAATGAATTCGAGTATGAGACCGGAATAGGCTCATACTCGAATTTTTTATTGTTTACCATCCGCGGTAATCGCTCTATCGTGATATGGCGGACAGCAAAAGGGTGGGGTGTTTCTATCCGCGGTAATCGTTCGATGGTGATATGGCGGACCTTAAAAGTTTGTTTCCCTTACGCTTCTCTTTGAAATTCATTTTCAATTTCTCGATATTCGTTTTCCCTTTTCGTTGTTGTTGCGAGGGAGGCTAATTCTTGTAACAAATATTTTCTGTCTAAATGATAGATTTCACGCTTTTCAATTCCGTTGACTGTTTGAACAGCAAAATTCCACAGATCATCATAGAACATCTTATCCATCGCCTTTGCCATCGATCCTAATGAAGATAAAATCTCTGTAATGATCACCCAATTTTGATCGGTGTAATGACGGATATGTGCAAATCCACGATATAAATAATACTCGAAATCTTCTTCCTTCAAAATCACCCTAATATTCTTCTCTTCATCCACTAACAGTGGAGAAAAGTGTGTATAGCGCGCAATGATGGTTAACAAATCAGACATTTGATGGATCGTGTTTATTGCAGTCTTCGGGTCATTGTTACCGAGTGCTTTAATGGCTATTTCCGCCAACTTATTTACACCAAATTCTAAATCTTGAATCTCAGTTTGTTTGTGACCGAGTGCTATGCATTTTAAGTATTCAAGTTCATTAATCGCATTCTCTGATTCTTTCCAATAGGTTAGAATTGGAGAACCCTCTAAGACATATTCTCCAACGCCATATTCAAATCGGACGACCAATTGATCTCTTGTTGCGCTCTTGATCAGACTTATGTAATCAACAACTTGGATATAGCCAGATTCTTTTGCGTTGATCATATGTCCATCTTTCGTATATTCTTTGTCGTCAAGTTTCGTATCATCTTTTGTTCGATAGGGTTCAATTTCTTTTAATATCGAGAAATTAATGATCCGTTTAGATACTTCTTTCATGTTATCGGTTATATTATGGACTTGCATCCACGTAGTAGAATGATTGATAAAGTAAATGAATGTGATCGCTGCGAAAAAGGCTAGAAACACCGTTGTAATAGGAATTGCAACATATTGATTTGTGTTGGACTTACTGACGAAAAGAAACACGGTTAATACGTAAATAAAACTTCCGTTGAAAATACCGAGGACATGCTGTGTTTTCTTATCAGATATGAAGTTCAGCATCATTCTTGGAGAGAATTGTCCACTAAATGTAGTTAACACGACAAGTAATGAGTTGAACGTAAATGCGCTTAATGTCAGTATACCGCCAATCAGTGTACTGACGAGGACTCTTGTTAAATCTACCTCTGAAATGAATTTTCCATCCACATAGTCGGCGAGCTCTAATTGAATATCTAATAATAAAGTAATCGTTGCTAATATGATGGAGAGGAGAATGTAATAGCTTGGAGTAAACCAAAGAGTTGCGCGAATTTCTTCCCATCTCTGTCTTTTTGACATCTTTAAATATTTTTTCATTGATCTTGGTAACGCCATTAGATTTTGGACACCTGCCTTGTTGAAATAGAAGTATGAACTTCTTTATTATCTACCCTAGTTATAGTTGAGGTATGCAAGAAAATAGATGATTCAATAAAAAAACTAACCAATTCAATTTTGGTTAGCTTGAATGGAATCTATTTGTAAAGCCCTCTTACATACATCGTTGTCAGATTGTGCACGATGTCCTCTAGATTCATCTTCCCATCTCTTTTAGTAATTTCCCATAAAAACATTTCATTAGAATAGAACCAACCTTTACCTGCCAGAAGTGGATCAACATCTGGATAAGCTAGGTTATTTTCTTGAGAATAAGTAATATCCTTTGCAATTCCTTCCACGAACCTTTCCCTAATATCATTCCATTTTGCTTGAACGATAGGAGATTGGCCGATTGCTTCTTCTACAACAGCTAGAATTCTTTGTTCTTGTTTTGCCAGTTCAAGAAAAGATCCTACTTGCTTTCGAATCGTTCTTTCAGCTTCGTCTTTCGTTGTTGGTCTGAAAGGTAGATCAGCAATTTTATAAAATTGATTCATCACATCTTCAATAAGTGCAATCAATATGTCGTCTTTATTTTTAAAGTGCACATAAGCGGTACCATATCCAAGCTCAGCGTCTTTAATGATTTGCGTTATGGTTGTTTTTTGGAAGCCCTGGTCTATAAATACTTTTCTTGCTGCCCCAAGCAGTTTATTCCGTGTTTGGACGGACTTTAACTGTCTTTGTGATAACGTATTAATATGATTTGTCATATGTATTCAATCCTTTTACAGAGGTGGTTTTATTTTATATAGGGGATGGGTAACTTGTCAATGACATGATGTCATTGACACTATGTCAGCTTCAACTGTATAGTTTAATTAATACATAATCGGAGGGGGATTTAATCCAATGGGTACTCAGTCTTTTGATCATTCCAAAGCGTATGCGTTAAAACTCGATCAACAAGATGAATTAGCTTCCTTTAAGAACGAATTCCATGTAAAGGAAGATTCAATCTATTTAATTGGGAATTCACTTGGCTTGTTATCTAAACGTGCAGAAGGTGCGCTTACGGATCTGTTAGAGTCTTGGAAAGAACTAGGTATTGATGGTTGGACGGAAGGAGACACACCTTGGTTTTACTTATCTGAACAACTTGGTGGTATGCTAGCACCGCTTGTTGGTGCTAAAGCTGAAGAAGTCATCGCAACCGGATCAACGACGGTTAATTTACACCAGCTTGTTTCGACTTTCTACCATCCAGAAGGGAAGAAGACGAAAATCTTAGCGGATGAACTAACGTTTCCATCAGACATTTTCGCACTGCAAAGTCAATTGAAATTGAAAGGCTATGACCCAGATGAACATCTCGTACAAGTGAAAAGCCGAGATGGAAGAATAGTAGATGAACAGGATATTATCGATTCAATGAGTGAAGAGATTGCACTGATTATGCTACCGAGTGTTATGTATAGAAGTGGTCAAGTGTTAGATATGGAAAGGTTGACTGAAGAAGCTCATAACAGGGGAATTACGATTGGCTTCGATCTATGTCATTCTATTGGAGCATTGCCGCATTCTTTGAGTGAATGGGGAGCGGACTTTGCTTTTTGGTGCAATTATAAATATGTAAATGCAGGACCTGGTTCAGTTGCAGGTATTTACGTAAATGAGAAGCATCTTGGAAAAGCACCTGGACTTGCAGGTTGGTTCAGTTCAGACAAAAGTAAACAATTTGATATGGACCATCAGCTCACACCGGCTGATACTGCAGGCGCATACCAAATCGGGACGCCTCACATGCTAAGCCTGGCTCCATTGAAAGGTTCTTTAGAAATCTTTGCAGAAGCAGGTATTGAGCGAATTCGCAAAAAGTCACTTCAGCTCACACAATATATGATGGACCTCGTTGAGCACGATTTGAAAGACTATGGTTTTAATATCGGAAATCCGATAGAAGATCATCGTCGAGGTGGTCATGTATATTTAGAACATCCAGAAGCGGCTCGTATATGTAAAGCATTAAAGATGAATAAAGTCATTCCTGATTTTAGGAATCCAAATGGCATTCGATTGACGCCAACGGCATTATACAATTCGTTTGAAGATGTATGGAATGCGATTCAAATTCTGAAAAAGATCATGGATGATGAACAATATAAGCAGTTTGAAAATAAACGCGGAGTGGTCGCTTAACAATAGAAAGGGAGTGGGATGATGGGAAACAATAACGAAGAAGGCAAAGAGAAATATGTATCGGAAAAAGGGATCCATACAGATTTTACGAAGAACATGACATACGGAGAATACCTTCAACTCGATCAACTTCTATCTAGTCAAACGAGATTATCTGGACACCACGATGAGATGCTCTTTATCGTCATCCATCAAGTGAGTGAGCTTTGGATGAAGATGATCTTACATGAGTTGAATGCTGCAATCGACTCCATTAAGAAAAGTGAGTTACAACCAGCTTTTAAAATGCTCGCTCGTGTCTCGAAGGTTCAATCACAAATCATCCAAGCTTGGGATGTACTTTCTACATTAACACCGTCTGAATACCTTGAATTTCGTGATAGTCTTGGACAAGCTTCAGGGTTCCAGTCGTATCAATACAGAATGATAGAATTTGCATTAGGCTATAAGACACCGCATGTGCTTGAAATTTATAAAAAAGATCCAGAGCTGCATGAAAAGTTGAAAGAGGCTTTTGAAGCACCTAGTATTTATGATGTGGCCATTCAAGAGTTGTCCAATGCCGGATTTAAGATTAATCCAGCGCTGTTAAATCGCGATTTCTCTGAAACATATGAGGGTGATTCAACGGTTAAAGAAGCATGGGTAGAGGTATACCGCAATGTGGATGATTATTGGAACCTGTATCAATTAGCTGAAAAATTAGTCGACATTGAAGACTGGCTTCAGCAATGGCGATTCCGTCACATGAAGACAGTTGAACGGATTATCGGACATAAGATGGGAACAGGCGGATCATCAGGCGTTTCATATTTAAAGCGAGTCTTGGACCACCGTTTCTTCCCAGAGCTTTGGGATATTCGAACAGAACTATAAAAGGGTTGAGAAAGCATGTGCAGAGGCATATGCTTTTTCTTTTTGAAAAGTCGGATGATCGATAAAATATGAGTATGGCACGATAAACTTGTATGTTTGCACGATAAATTCTCGATTTTGCACGATAAAACCCAAGCTTTGCTCGATACTTACATCTAATCAACTCCAAAACGAAAAAACTGTCCCATGATTCCACCAAAAACCATCATTTACTCGTCATCTTTTTGCTTCCACTCTTCCAAATGTGCACGTATGTCATATCAGTCAAGAAAAGCTATTAACGAACTTTCGGAGAGCTCTGGAAATAATCCTTCGTTCACTTCATATAGATAAGAATAGCAGGAGGGATGGGCGAGATGGTTCTCTGGATTGATGTAGCACTTCAAAAACACCGATTAAAGTTGTTCGATCATACTAAACTTTTAAAGAGTTATCCAATTGCTATAGGAAAGATGCTTACACCAACTCCGACGGGTGAATACTCAATTATTAATAAACAACCAAATCCAGGAGGTCCATTCGGAACGATGTGGATGGGATTATCTAGACCACATTATGGAATCCATGGGACCAACAATCCATCTTCTATCGGTAAGAATGTATCTAAAGGTTGTATTCGAATGTACAATAAAGATGTAAATGAGTTAGCCGCCCTCGTCCCGCTTGGAACGAATGTCTGGATTCATGATTAATTCAGAAACAGAGTATCTATCCAAATCCATAGGAAAAGCCGATCCGTTTGAATCGGCTTTTATTATATTCAGCTCTATATTAACTGGGGAGGTCAATTATAAAGCTTTAACCTGCTAAAACTTGGTCAATAATTTTAGAAGCTTCTATTTTACTTGGGTTTTTCCCAGTCTTTTTCGTTTCCTTAATTGGGAAGTGTTTATCAAATTCATTCAGATATCCTTTTTCTCCCATTAGGTAGGTTTCATTCCAATTGTTCTTCTTTGCCTTTTTCGTAATTTTTGAACCTAAATTCTTCAGCCATCTTTGCTGATTGGCTTCAAATCTTTCTTGAAATTCATCCTTCTTATTGGTATCTGAACCTGTTATTGATGCAGCCATTGGTCCTTGATGTTCTCTCCAATCGTCTATGTCTGGATCGAAGGAATAGTGGTATTCATCAACGAGGACACCCATTTCTGTTTCAAGTACAGTAGCGTCTTCTTTCTGAATGACGATGATCCCACTATATGGATAATGAGATTGCAGTTCTTCTAATTGATCAAGTACAGGGGTATTTTCCCAATGGAAGGACGTTTCAATCGGTACTTGTAAGTCTTCCATGATCCAAACACTTTCATCAGGGGTAGCGAACAAGACTACACTGCGTTTCAATTCGCGCTCTCTACCAGTAATTTTGTTGTAAACTTTGTCTTTCAAGTCACGGTAACCCTTCAGCTCATCATGGTCACCCATTTCTTCAATATATTCTTCAAATTTATTGAGCCCATTCTTTAATTTGATTTTCCATTCGCCACCTTGTTGATCAGGGCTACTTCGGTCTGTATTTAAGTATAGTGATAAAATTTTTTGTGAACCTTCAGCTTTTTTGCTTTTTAATTCCTTAAGTTTTTCGGAGAATCTCATTGAATATTGCCTCCTTGTTTTAAATAAATTGAATCTACTCATTCTGTTTCCGATTCAAATTCATTTTAAACATAGAAAATTGAAACCTTATGAAACGAATGACGTAAAATTACTAGAAGGGAGGCATTTGAGTATGAAGTTTTTATATGGAATGATGATATGTATTTCTAGTTTGATCGTTTTAATTATAGTAAGTTCTGGAAAGCATTTAAACGATTTGTTTGACTATAGTGTTTATTTAGAGAAAACATCTGAATCCATCAAGTTACAAGGTTATTTTGCGATACATATAGGTATACCTCTATTATTATTGATATTTATACTCGTCCTATTCGCTATCCTTTTTCTGAAGATAGACAGAAAGAATACGATCTAATTAATTTGTATATCTTTCTTCCCACTCTTCTCTTAAGACGCCCATTTTTATTGCATCATAATATTCTCCTTCAACTATACGTGCTTTTCGAATGCGAGCTTCTTCAATCATGCCAACCTTTGTGGCAAGCTTCATCATTCTTTCGTTTCCTGACCAAGTAGAAATCCCAACTCTTATAACATCAATATTTTTAAAAATATAATCTGTCCATAATGTAAATGCTTCAGTTCCATAACCACCGGACCAATATCTTGAATCGAAAATGACAATGCCGTTGCTTAACCAGTTCGTCACTTCATCTTCCCAGTACCAGTTGACGGTTCCAATCAATCGCCCATGTACTTCAATAACAAGAATCTGTCTCGTTTCACCAGCCAATATCGTATCAAATTTGGATTTGAAAAGCTGTTTGTATTCTTCTCTCGTCATTATTGGTCGCTTATAATATGGTCCGTTCCATCTTAAATGTTCACGATCAGTCGCTTCATATTCCCAATAAAAAAGGTCATCAAGATCCTCCAACCTTAAATCTCTTAAAATAACTTTTTCACCTTGCATATGTATATCTGACATATAATCCCTCCAATTAATAAAAGTATAGCATTAGAAAGGGTTCATTTTCTTGAAAATGGATGTTTAATAGGAGGATGAACGCGGGAACTATGTAAAAAAGCTGCCCGACTATGGGGCAGCTTGTAGTTAGCTAGCTTTCTTTTGTTCTTTCTTCTTTTTCGCCATGAGCATATCGTGGTCTGCAGCTTTAATGAAGGAGATCGCAAGCATCGTCATGATGATCAAGAGTGGAAATCCTCCAATAATACTTGCTGTCTGAAGACTCGAAAGTCCTCCGATATACATCAAAATGAGTGGTAGGAAGGATAGTGCGAATGCCCAGAATAAACGGTTCCATTTCACTGGCTCATCCTCTACATAATTTTGAACGACAGCTGCTAGAATGTAAGAACCAGAATCAAATGTCGTTGCTAAGAAAATAATGGCTAGAACGATAAAGACCGGAATGACAATCCAATCCAATGGAAGCTGCTCTAATGTTCCCATGATTGCTGCTGGTGCACCTTCGTTGTTCAAGACATCAACAACAGAGAATTGTCCACTTAGCTCTAAATATAGTCCGTAGTTTCCTAGTAGTCCAAAGTACAATACACAACCGAGTGTACCATACAAAATTGTACCTAAAATCATTTGTTTTACCGTACGGCCACGAGAAATTTTTGCGATGAACAACCCGATGAACGGAGCATATACAAGCCACCAAGCCCAATAAAAGACTGTCCAATATTCTGGGAAGCTGGTTTTCTCAAACGGTCCCATATTATTGAATGGCTCTGTCCATGTAGCCATATGGAAAAAGTTATCTGCTATTAAACCAATACTATTAATCGTCGTTTCTGTTAAGAATACAGTCGGACCAACGATTAATACGAATCCAAGTAATAGGAATGTCAACCATAGGTTCACGTCACTCAGTACTCGTATTCCTTTCTTAAGACCAGAATAGGCACTAATTGCAAAGATAACTGTACAAATGACTAGGATATACGTTTTCAAAGAAAGCGTTTCTTCCCAACCAAACATGTTGTTCAATCCTGCTGCAATGAGTGGTGTACCGAGGGCAAGCGTCGTTCCTGCTCCTCCTAATAAACCAAAGATAAATAGAATATCAATGACTTTCCCTAAAGGACCATCAGCGCGTTTACCAATTAATGGTCGGCAAGCTTCACTGATTTTCAAAACTGGCTTTTTACGTACATAATAGAAATAGGCTATTGGTAAGGCAGGTAGGCAGTAAATTGCCCACGCAACCGGACCCCAATGAAAGATTCCATAAGAAGATGCCCATTGAATCGCTTCAGTGGAATTCGGCTCTACTCCTAATGGTGGAGAAGTGTAATAGTATGCCCACTCAATCGTCCCCCAATATAAAACACTAGATCCAATTCCTGCACAGAAAAGCATCGCTGCCCATGAAAAATTTGAGAATTCAGGCTTGATATCTTTTCCCATTTGAATTTTTCCATATTTACTAAATGCAACATATATGAGAAAAATGAGTGTACCTAAACCAAATACAAGGTAAAGTACACCGAAATTGCCAGTGACGAAGGTGTTCATCATACTTAGAACCGCTTCACCCTGTTTTGGGAACAAAATTAATGGAACGGTAACTGATAGTAATAAGACGAATGCGCCAATAAATGTTGGCCAATCTATAATCCCGTTTTTCTTATCCACCAAATCTCTCCTTTCAAAAAATACATTTTTCTAACGATTTATTATTTTACACGAATCATGTCGAATGTAAAATTCGGGGTGTATTTTTTTGATAAGCGCGAAAACAGAAAGCGCTTTCATATGGGTGGATAATAAGCCTAAAATACCATGAATGAACATGAGATTTCATTTAATAACTAAACTTTTCTAATTTAATAGGTATATATTCACTATTTTCAGAAGGTAAAAAAGTAACATATGAGACCTTCGGATTGTCAACAATGCAAAACAATCAATTATTAGCCTCCTTCATACCTAGATATGGATTCTATTAATAGAAATGAATTCTTATGTATGTACTATTTACTATTACTAAGTTAATGCCTAGTAAAAAAGTGGAGCTTATCTTAATGATAAAACTATTACATTAGCAATAATGGGAAATATCATCTTTTAAGAGCCCTTTTCTAAGTGCTTTTATAACAGCTTTTTCCCAACATCAAAATGAAGGAATCTGACATAGATTGAGCTAATTCCTATATTATAGCGCGCGCATATTGTAAAAATTTTGGGGAGGTTTTTTTTTGAAGTTAGCAAAATCATTTCTATCTATGTCACTCGCACTGTCTGTTGCACTTGTTCCAGGAATTACTGAAGCAAAAGATGCAGGTAAAGATGTAAGCCAGCCAAAGATCGAAGTCCTACCTAAAGCAAAAGAGAACATGAATGACAGAAGCATGAAGCCTGCGAAGGTAGAATCAGATTCAAATGCAACAATCTTGGACGAAAAAGGAAAAGAAGTTGGAAAGCGGTCATTCAAAAGCAATACTCGTTCAAAAGACACGATGATGCAAGCGGCAGCTGCAACTAGAGTCGTGACGGTATTGGCAGTTGCTGATGAAGAATATAGAGCACAATATAGCGATTGGCAAACACGTATCCAAAATGCTGTTGAAAGTGCTGACAATGCGTTCTATCGTGATCACAACATTGATTTCCAAGTAAAAGCATTAGGAAACTGGTCTTCTCAAGGTAGCAATGCTTCAGCTATCTTATCTGACCTCAGTAATGATTGGTCTGGCTATTCTTATGACTTTGTAGTCGGATTTACAAGAGATGCTAATTTCGATGCTGGAGGAATTGCTTACGTTTATTCATCAGCTCCAAGCGGAAGTGCTTTTAGTGTAAACTTGGATCAAGGTACAACAAACACTTGGCATGCTGCACAACACGAATTCTCACATAACTTTGGTCTTGGACATGATCCACAAGGTAGTGGAATTCGATGCATCATGAATTATGACTACTCTTATAGCGTAGATTACTGGGATCAAGATCATGACAATCAAATTGAACAAAATGAATACTGGTATGGAAACTAATCAGTAATTCAAATGAGGAAGAGCTAGCCAAAATGGCTGGCTCTTTTTGCGTTGTAAAAAACTGTTAAAAAGATAGAATATTCAGTTATAATGTATTTAACAATTAGAAAATGAGGGTGAAATAATGGAGAAAACGAGTCACGTCACATTAAGTCAAATTGGACAAATTAACCTGAATGTAAGAGATATGGACAAGGCAGTTGCTTTTTACAAGGATACGCTTGGAATGAAGCTATTGTTTGCAATGGAAAACATGGCATTTTTCAATTGTGATGGTGTGAAATTGATGTTGTCACTACCAGAGAACGATCAGTTTGACCACCCTGGATCTGTTATATACTTCAACACAGAAGATATCATGCAAGCTTATAAACAATTCAAAAGTAACGGCGTTTCTTTCGTTGATCAACCACATATGATTGCTGACATGGGGAGTCACGAAGTTTGGATGGCATTCTTCAAAGACTTAGATGACAATACCCTCGCATTGATGAGTGAAGTAGCTAAGTAATGATCTGAAATAAATATAAGCATGGGGGTGTTCGTTTGAATTTTTTTCTTGAAGATCCGAATTTTCGTTTTGTTTTAGATTATTATTTGGACGATACATTGAAAGACTGGGCATATAAAGAGCTAGAACAGTTTGGTGGACATTGCGGTTCTGAAATTGATGAACGTGCGGTCCACACAGACCGTGAAGGACAACCTAAACTGATTAAATTCGATCGTCACGGGAATGATATTTCACACATTTGGTTGAATGAAGGGTATAAAAAGACGGTTGAACAAGTTTATAACAAAGGAATCGTTGGTTATATCCATAAAGAAATTCCCGAACTGAATCAGAAAGGGAACTATATTTATTCTTACGCACAAGGGTATCTGCTCTCGCAAACTGAGGCTGGGTTCTACTGTCCAGTGACATTGACGATGGCAACTTCCTACTTGATCGACCACTATGCGGATGAAGAATTGAAGAAGAAGTTTCTACCTCACGTGCTTTCAACAGGAGAAACTGAACTTTATGAAGGGGCGACATTTTTAACAGAACGTCAAGGTGGATCAGATGTAGGAGCGAATGAAACGATTGCAGTTAAAGAAGGCGATCACTATCGTTTGACAGGTGAAAAATATTTTGCCAGTAATGCTGGTGCCTGTGGAGTTGCGACTGTCCTTGCCCGAATAGAAGGAGCCCCATCTGGAACGAAGGGTTTGAGTTTGTTCTTGGTCCCTTGGAAACAGGAAGACGGTGTACTTAATCATATTAAAATAAGACGGTTGAAGGATAAGCTTGGGGTTAGGGCAGTTCCTTCTGCAGAGGTTGAGTTTGAAGGAGCGAAAGCGTACTTGATCGGAAAGGCAGATCAAGGTTTTCATTACATGATGGAAGCATTAAACCTTTCTCGTGTCTGTAATGCAGTTGCTTCTGTCGGAATCATGAGAAGGGCGACACATGAGTCGAAGAAATATGCTTTTCAACGCGATGCATTTGGAAAGAAGTTAGCTAATTATCCGATGATTAAAGAAACACTTGTAAACATGACAGTTAGACAAGAAGTACAACTTGGTGGTCTATTTCGTTTAATTGCCCTATTTGATCAAGTTATGGGAAAGAATGGCGCAAAGGTAACAGATGAAGAGAAAATTCTCCATCGTCTCTTAATTGCATTAGTAAAAATGAGGACGGCAGAAGAAGCTGTACAATTTTCCCATGAAGCAATTGAAATGCATGGAGGGAACGGATACATTGAGGACTTTGTCACACCTCGTCTACTAAGGGATGCGCAAGTCCTCACTGTTTGGGAAGGTACTGCGAATATTCTAGGGCTAGAAGTGCTGCGCTTGTTAAACAAATACAATGGAGAGCTCATCTTCAGGTCCCATATGGATGAATTGATAGGAACTCTTCCAAATCATGTTGAACCTTACGTACAACCTGTTATGAATGGGTTAGAAAAACTTGATGAATACATCCATCTCTTGAAGAAGTATAGTCCAGAAATGCAGACGTATTACGCGAAGCCGATTGCAAACCTTATGGCAGATATCTATTTATGTGTTTCAGCTCTATTAGAGGCTAAATTAGGTGGAGAGCGGAAAATATTGATTGCCCGACAGTTTTCTAAGTTGATTTGGAATCATGAAAAAGTAGATAAAGATGTATTACCTGTACAGTTTTTTGATGTATTCATGAATCCAGCTACAAGGTCATCTGAAAGTCAAAAATCAAAGTGAAGCGCTCGTGAGATAGCGAAACTAGTGGAAATCACATGCTCACGGAGGGTCCATGAGGCAAAAAAGTGGAAAACATAGTCTCAAATAGACAGCCTTGTCAATAATTATGGGTTTACTTCAGGGGTGTAAACAAATAAATATCAAAGTAAAACGCACTGTATTTCCCATTGAAATGGGGTTACCCTTAAAAATTAGAGTTTTATTATGCAACTGATTGGATGGATTGAGTTCGGTATTTGACTGGACTCAGTCCATCCAATTTTTCTTTTGAACGTTCATGGTTGTACCAGTGGATATATTCTTCAATTCGGCTTTCTAATTCCTCATAGCTTACTAATGTTTCCCAATAATACATTTCTTGTTTCAAAATACCAAAGAAGTTATGGTATAAATACTTAACAAAATGACAAATTATATTGACTTAATGTTAAGAAAACCTTACAATTAGATGGGAATAAACGGTAATGGGGGTTGTTTATCATATGCTGATTAATCGAGTTAAGGAATTAAGAGCAAGACATAGTTATACTCAATCTGATTTAGGTGAATTAGTTAAAGCCTCACGCCAAACCATTGGCATGATTGAAAAAGGTGACTATGCCCCTTCCGTTCTATTAGCGTTGAAAATTGCTAAAGCGCTACGTGTCGATCTAGAGGAAGTGTTTTGGATAGAGGGGGAGGATGAATAATGATTGAACGGTTTTTACGTTCACCATTTACAATGAGTATATTCCTGATGGGTATTGCGGTGATATATTCTAAGAGCATAGTATTGGAGCAGCGGGATGACTTTTTTGTGATTTTTTCCATTTTTTACGTTATCTTTGTCACAATTTATTTTGGGATGATGGTCTATTACAACCGAAAATTTCCCGACCGCAAGATTCGTATTTTCACCTTTATTCCCTATGAGCTAAAAGAAGAAGATGAAGGGCATCAATACATTACGTATCGGGCTTGTCGAAAAGTGTATATATATTATTATTTTGCTATTCCGACAGCCATAGTTTTTGTTGCTCTGTTTAAAGGGATCGAGTTGTTTCCTGTCATAATTTTGACTGTACTCGGGATAGGGCAGTATTTTATTTTCTGGTCAGAAATTAAAAAACTATATGAATAAAGAGGGGAATTGGGACTATGTTTTTATCTTATCTGTTTGTGTTTATCTTGGCAGCGATTCCGTTATTTGAACTTGTTATTGTGATTCCATTAGCTGTCATCGGGGGCATGTCTCCATTAATGACAGCGATACTTGCCTTTTTAGGAAATGCACTGACAGTGGTTCTGTTAATTATTTTTGTAGATCATGTAAAGGAATGGATGAGAAAGCGAAAACATAAACAAAATCGCATGCAACATGTTAAGCAAGAGGAATATATTACGACAGAAGCTAACGCCGAAGGAATGGAAGAGTCGAAAAAAGGTAAACGTGCCAGAGCGCTTTTTGATAAGTATGGTTTACCTGGATTAACAATTATTGGCCCTTTTTTTGTCGGCTCTCATATTTCAGCGTTTATGGGTATGAGCTTCGGTTCTAATAGGAAGGTAGTAACCAGCTGGATGATGACTAGTTTAATTCTTTGGACAATGATTATGGCTGTAGCTTCAAGTTATGGAGTCACCTTTTTTATCCCTGATGTTGAAGAAGATGGTTTCGTAATGCGTCTGTTCAACAACTAGTGTTCCATTAGATACTTAATTTTTATGATAACATCTTGATAATAATTTACTCAGTAATCGAGGAGCGCTTGCTTAATATAATAATTAATAAACAAAGAAAAAGGCTTAGAGGGGGAGATCTCTAAGCCTTTTAGATGTGAGTTATAACGCAAACACTTTGTGATTTCCCTTGTAATTTGGTCTGCGTTTTTTCATTTTCATCTCACAAGTGAACCCGTTATGTCATTAAGGTCTGTCTATTTTCTGTTTAGCATGGCATTGTTGTTTCTTTTTGCTTTCGAAGTTCTGCTAAACGATCCCAGACTTCTAAGAACCAATCTTTGTCTTTCGTCAGTAAGGCAACGTCAATGAGATTTTCGAGGAAAACTTCCTGGTCATCAATCGATTCTGTCAGTGGACTAATCCGATGGATGAACGTTTCGATTGTCTTACCGACAATTTTCTTGTTATCCGATTTCGTAATACGAATTTTGACAGTCCCATTTGCAGGATGAATCGAATGAATAAATCCTTGGATAATCTCATCATTAATTGTTTTTCCAGTCACCCAATCGCCGTTGTAGAAAATAGGTAGCTTTAGGCTACTCATCGCGAATTCCTCCTATCCATTTTATATGTGTATGGTCATTTTTGCTTTGATCAAAAGTTTGAGTAGAGTGCAGATCTTATTAGTTACTTCGTGATTGCTTACTAGTTTATTACCCCTTTTTTTCGACAATTAATCCTAAACATATTAAATTTATTCAGATTTTACATCATTTTCACTTAAATTGAACGAAAATTCAAAAATCAGTAGGATTTAACCCTATACATCAAGAATTACCTATATAGAAAATGATACAAGGAGGAGTACATTCTGCATCAGTGCTCGAGGATAAATGTTCAATGTTAACCATATTTATTCATAATAAGGAGGAACAAGTATGTATGTGACGATTGGTAAATTATTTAATCAAACGGTACAAAAGTTTCCGACAAAAGAGGCACTAGTAGATGCAAGTACGAATCAACGTTGGTCTTATCAAGAATGGAACGAGAAGGTTAATCAACTAGCAAATGCGTTTGTTGAATCCGGTGTGCGTAAAGGGGACCGCGTTTCAACATACTTATTCAACAATATGGAATTCGCAACGACATATTTCGCATGTGCCAAGATCGGGGCAGTCATTAACCCAATTAATTTCAGATTAAAAGCACAAGAAGTCGCTTATATTTTAGAAGATGCGAGACCGAGTATCTTTTTGTTTGAAGAAATGCTTGAGCCACATGTGGCTGCTATACAAGCGAAAGCAGAAGATACGTCTTTCTGGTGTATAAGTAAAAATTGTCCTAATTATGCAGTCAATTACCACGAACGAATGAAAGATACTTCGATAAATGAGCCCAATATTGAAGTGGATGAGAATGATTTATACGCGATTATGTACACGAGTGGAACGACAGGTAGACCAAAAGGTGTATTGCATAGACACCGGGATATGGTAGAACAAAGCCTTGCTTGTATTGCTATGATCAATATTTCAGAGAATGATATTGGCTTGGTTGGAGCCCCTATGTTCCATTGTGCTGAATTACATTGTTGTTTCCTTCCACGTGTACATGTTGGTGCGACGAATGTCATTATCCATCATTTCGATCCGAAGCAAGTTTTAGAGGTCATTGACAGAGAGAACGTTTCAGTATTCTTCGGTGCACCTACGATGTGGAATATGATGCTACAGCAGGATCATGCCTCGTATGACATTAGTAGTTTGAAGTATGGACTGTATGGTGCAGCACCAATGGCGCCAGCATTAGTACGAGCATGTAAAGAGAAATTAGGAGTCAATCTCATACAAGCATATGGTATGACGGAAATGGGACCTGCCATTACGTTCCTATCTGAGGATGAACAATTGACGAAAGCAGGATCAGCCGGAAAACCGTTCTTGAACCATGAAGTACGCGTTGTTAGACCAAATGAACATGGACCTTCAGAACCAGAGGATGTCTTACCTCCAGGAGAAATTGGTGAAATCATCGTTCAAGGGCCGAGTATGATGGTCGGGTATTACAATCGTGAAGATGCATCCAAGGTAGCGATGTATAAGGATTGGTATCATACAGGGGATCTAGGCTATATGGATAAGGATGGTTATCTGTATGTAGCGGATCGTGTGGATGACATGATCATATCCGGGGGAGAAAATGTGTATCCGAGGGAAGTGGAAGACCTTCTATATGAACACGAAGGTGTTCTTGATGTGGCAGTCTTAGGCACACCTGATGAGAAGTGGGGCGAAATGGTTACAGCCATCATCGTAAAGAAGGATGAAAAGCTGACAGAAGATATGTTAGAAGAATTCTGTAAATCAAGTACAGCATTAGCAGATTACAAGAGACCAAGAAAATATATTTTCGAGACGGAGTTGCCACGAAATGCGAGTGGTAAGATCCAAAAATTCTTATTGAAAAAACAGTTTAAACGTGACCGGGAAATCCAAACGCCATAAACGTAGGAGAAGAGGGATTGTGGATGTCAGCTAGATACTTGCAAGAGGAGCACCACATTTTTCGAAGCGCGTTACGCAAATTTCTGAAAAAAGAAGCGTATCCTTTTTATGATCAATGGGAAGAGGACAGAATCATCCCTCGTTCGTTCTGGACTAAGATGGGGAATAGTGGCTTCTTATGCCCTTGGGTGGATGAACAATTCGGTGGACTAAATGCAGACTTTGGATATTCCGTCGTACTGCTAGAAGAACTTGAACGTGTTGGTTCTAGTTTAGTTGGAGTCGGTTTGCATAATGATATTGTCACACCCTACCTTGCTGAATATGGCAATGAGGAGCAGAAGAATCGATGGTTACCTGGTTGTATTTCTGGTGATTCGATCACTGCCATTGCGATGACAGAGCCTAGCGCAGGATCTGATCTTGCAGGTATTAAGATGACAGCGGTACGAGATGGTAATGACTATATATTAAATGGTGAAAAAACGTTTATCACAAATGGCATCCATGCAGACATAATCGTCGTCGTTTGTAAGACAGATCCGAAAGCCATTCCAGCACACAAAGGAATAAGCTTGATCGTAGTCGAACGAGATACGTCTGGATTTACAAGAGGGAAGAAACTAAACAAGATCGGGCTCCATAGCCAGGATACTGCAGAACTTATATTTGAAGATGCTAGAGTACCAGCATCCAATTTACTTGGTGAAGAAGGAAAAGGTTTCTACTATTTAATGCAACAACTTCAACAGGAAAGATTAATAGTTGCAATTGAAGCGATAACTGCGGCTGAAGAGATGTTGAATCAGACTATTGAATACGTAAAAAATCGAAACGCATTTGGAAAGAAAATAAGTGATTTCCAAACTGTACAATTTCGTATAGCCGAAATGGCGACAGAAGTAGAGCTTGGTAGAACATTTTTAGATGATTTAATTATGGAACACATGGAGCACAAGCATATAGTCAAACAAGTTTCGATGGCAAAGTACTGGACAACAGAAATGGCTAGGAAAATCGCTACTGAATGTATGCAGCTCCATGGTGGATATGGGTATATGGAAGAATATGAGATTGCAAGACGATATCGTGATATTCCTGTAGCATCGATTTATGCAGGCACGAATGAAATCATGAAGTCAATTATTGCAAAGGAATTAGGCTTATAAAATTGTAGGAGGGTGTTATGTCTTTAGCAGAACACCCTTTTGCTTTTTGATTGTCTACATATTTTAAAGGAGACTATTTAATATGAAAAAAATCGGAGTCATCGGGGCAGGCTTGATGGGGAATGGTATTGCTCAAACTATGGCGATGAGTGGTAAATATGTGATTCTTCAAGATATTACAGAAGAGGCTTTATTAAAGGCTCGCAACAAAATTGAAAAGAGTTTAGGAAGACTCGAAAAGGCAGGTCATATTAATCAAGAAAGGGTAACAAATACATTAAGTAAAATAACGACTACCTTAGAAATTGAGCAAGCGTGTAAGGAAAGTGATTTAATAATCGAAGCTGTTCCCGAAAATTTACAGTTAAAAAGAACGATCTTTGAACAATTGGATAGATATGCACCAACTCATGCTATTCTCGCAACAAATACATCTGAATTAAGCGTGACATCAATTGCAGCTGTAACGAACCGAGCAGATCAAGTGATTGGCATGCATTGGTTCAACCCAGCCCCGGTTATGAAGCTTATTGAAATCGTAAAGGGCATCGATACGTCAAATGAGACAGTAAAAATGATTGAGTCCATCTCAGAAGAAGTTGGTAAAGAGACGGTTTTGGTCAAAGATACACAAGGTTTTGTCACTACCCGTGCACTGTCCGCTCATATGCTCGAGTGTATGCGCATTTATGAAGAGGGCGTTGCCTCTCTAGAAGATGTTGATAAGGCAATCCGTCTAGGTTTAAATTATCCGATGGGACCCCTACAGCTTGCCGATTACGTAGGACTTGATACGATGCTATATGCAAGTGAGGGCTTAGTTGAAGCCTATGGGGATCGTTTTCGTCCACCTCAAATTTTACGTAAGCTTGTTGAGGCAGGGCATTTCGGAGTAAAGACAGGT
Source organism: Pseudalkalibacillus berkeleyi (assembly GCF_021608225.1). NCBI lineage: Bacteria > Bacillati > Bacillota > Bacilli > Caryophanales > Fictibacillaceae > Pseudalkalibacillus > Pseudalkalibacillus berkeleyi. The sequence continues at coordinate 2,283,586 of NZ_JAKIJS010000001.1, read as the reverse complement.
CGTGGATTCTATTCTTATGAATGAATCCGTTGGACCGAGAGGAGACTGACATGAACCGTGAAGTAGTCATAGTAGAAGCGGTAAGGACAGCGATTGGTAAAAGAAAAGGCGTTTTTCGAAATACACACCCTGTTCACTTAGCTGGTAGAGTGTTAGATGAAGTGACGAAGAGGGCAAACATCGATAAATCATTAATTGAGGATATCGTAATGGGGTGTGTGACACCTCACTCCGAACAAGGATTTAATATTGGCAGACTAGCTGCGTTAGATTCAGGATTTCCAGTTGAGGTACCTTCCGTGCAAATTAACCGGATGTGTGGTTCAGGTCAACAAGCCCTCCATTTTGCTGCCCAAGAAATTTTAGCAGGTGATATGGATATCACAATTGCTGCTGGCGTAGAGAATATGACAATGGTCCCTTTATTAAGTGATGGAAATGAACGAACGATACCCAACTCCTTGAAAGAAAAATATAGCTTTGTTCATCAAGGCGTCTCGGCTGAACTTATAGCTGATCATTATGGACTAAGCAGGAAGCAGTTGGACGAATATGCCTTCAACAGTCACCAAAGAGCAATAAAGGCACAGGACGAGGGGAAATTCAATCAAGAAATCGTTGCAATGTCGGGTGTAGATATAGATGGTAATGATATAAACGTAACGACTGATGAGGGACCTAGAAGGAATACATCACTTGAGGCTTTAAGTAATTTAAAGCCAGTATTTAAGCCAGATGGAGTTGTAACCGCAGGAAATGCGAGTCAAATGAGTGACGGAGCTGCAGCGATATTATTGATGTCACGTGGTAAAGCGGAATCTCTAGGGATGAAGCCACGTGCACGAATTGTCCAAAGGGTTGTTGTTGCATCGGATCCAACGATGATGCTTGATGGCGTTATACCTGCAACAAGAAAGGTATTGGACAAAGCCGGATTATCCATTCAAGACATGGATTTGGTTGAGATTAATGAAGCGTTCGCACCAGTGGTACTAGCCTGGCATAAAGAACTAGGGTATTCACTTGATCTAGTCAATGTAAACGGAGGTGCCATTGCGCTAGGACATCCTTTAGGCGCAACAGGTGCAAAATTAATGACGACTTTACTTCATGAATTAGAACGCACGAATGGGCGATACGGTCTACTCACGATTTGTATTGGTCATGGGATGGCAACAGCAGCTATAATTGAGCGATTATGAGTGGAGGAGAATATGAATAGGACAATAGAACTTATTAAAATGGAAGTAAAAGACGAAGTTATTCATCTTGAATTTAATCGACCTGACAGATTGAACGCCTTGAATGTAGAAATGATTGATTGTTTTGTTGAGAGGCTTGAAGAAGTCATTCATATGAAACAAAAAGTTATCATTTTATCAGGCGTTGGAACGGCTTTCTCATCCGGTGGTGATATTCAAGCGATGAGTAGTAGCATTTCAGATGTCCTCTTTCAAGAAATTATGGGAAAAGTGAAAGAGATGATTCTAAAGGTTTACACATTACCGAAAATCGTCATTTCTGCAGTTCATGGACCAGCTGCTGGTCTAGGATTTAGCCTAGCGCTTGCCTCAGATTATATCGTTGCCTCGAACGATGCAAAATTTGGGCTGAATTTCATACATATAGGCCTAGTAGCAGATGGGGGATGCCATTTCCTTCTGAAAAATCGGATTGGCTATCAAAATACAAAACATGCGATATGGAAAGGTAAAACGTTTCATGCCAAAGAAGCATATGATTTAGGAATCATAGACTTTTTGGTCGATGACCATCCATACGATCAAGCAACAGAGCTTGTTTCAAGTACTTTACAAATGTCGTTTGAAGCTCAAATCGAATCAAAATTAATTTTGAATGCAACAGAAGTGCTCGAATTAACAAAAGTATTAGACTTAGAATGTGATGCCCAATGTCGTATGCGAAAGTCAGATGAGCATATTCACCGAATTCAAGCATTCTTGAAAAAATCAAAAAAAGGATAAACTCTTTATAAGAAGATAAGGAGGCTCGTAAATAATTACGGGCTTTTTTTTTGCCCATTATAAACATTTTACTCTCAAGATTTTAGGCAACTGCATAGTATATGAGGTGAATGAATCATTCGAGAGGGGAGAATGAATGTGTACCGTAAACCATACCAATATAACCAATGGCAACAACCCGTGCATTGGCATCCTCATCAATGGCAAAATCGACATTGGAAACATCAATGGACGCCTCATTATGGTCAAATGAAACTAAAAGATTATGGATCAAACCCATTTGTCGTTAACATTGATCAAGCGACTAAGCAAAACAGGAATTACAGAACGGCTTTATGGACGGGTGAAAACTTACAAGTAACCCTTATGAGTATTGATGTAGGTGATGATATCGGTTTAGAAGTTCATCCTACAACAGATCAATTCATACGTATTGAAGAAGGTCAAGGTGTAGTACAGATGGGGGAAAGCAAAGATAACTTAAGCTTCCAACAAAGAGTCTATGATGACTATGCGATTATGATTCCAGCTGGAAAATGGCATAATGTAATCAATACGGGGAGAAGGCCGATGAAAGTATACGCCATTTACGCTCCGCCTGAGCATCCATTTGGCACGGTCCATGAAACGAAAGCGGATGCTGAAGATTATGAGGAGCAGAACCCATACTAACTTTAAATTTAGCTTACCACACGTGGTGAGCTTTTTTTGTTTACGAGATAAGCTTTAGTCCGATTGCAGCACAAAGAATCAAGGCTATAAATAACAATCTTTTCGGATCCCTTGATTCATCATACAAAAGCATGCCTAGAATTGCTCCGCCAGATGCACCAATTCCTGTCCAAATTGCATAGGAAGTGCCCATAGGTAGTGATTTCATTGCATAGGCTAGAAATAAAAAACTAGCACCAAATCCGAGAATTAATAAAAGTAAAGATTGCCAATTGCGGTCCTTATGTAATTTATTTATCATAGTGACCCCGAACATTTCACAAAGGCCTGCTAAGACCAAAGAAATCCAAGCCATTATGCTCCCTCACTTTCTTTCGCATAATCATTTGTAACTATCTTCAATCCGATTACTCCTGAGATTAACAACAAAATGAGTAATACCTTTTCCGCTTGAAAAGGTTCTCCAAAGAGTAAGATTTCAGAAGAGACGGTTCCAGCTGTACCTAACCCAACAAAAACGGCATAAACAGTACCTACAGGAAGATTCTTTCCTGCCATAATCATTAAATAGAAGCTAATGATGATCGCAATAACTGTTCCGCCCCACGTCCAAAAGTCATTTGCGTGCTTTAATCCAATAACCCAAAATACTTCAAACAATGCTGCAATAAATACTTTAATCCAATTCGTATTCATGATCGAAACCCCTCACAATATAATCTTTAAAAGCAAAAAGCCTGAAAGATAACTGTAGTACAGTATCTCCCAGGCTTTTATCCTTCCGTGGCACAGCGGTTCATGCTGTGAGTTTTCTCTCGGACCAGTCCAATTAAAGTCTTGCGGAACCCTAGAAAACAATTAAATCATATTATACTCAAATTTGAAAATTATTCAAGAGAATATAACAAATACAAGATGATCAATCAATCAGGATTAATAGAGTCCTCATAAGTTTTATTGGATTTTACAATGGGTAGAGCTAGTTAAAATATTTTTTAAAGCGAAGGAGATGTCTTTGTGATAAAAAAGGTAGAAATACCGACAATATCCATTATTGGTCTACTAGCATTATCGATCATTTTCGGATGGTTCAGATATGGTTATGGCTTATTGTTGCCAAAGTTCAAAGAGGATTTCAATTTATCAGCCTCCATATTAGGGGTTATTTCTAGTTTAACGTTCCTTTCATTTTTAATTGGAGCACTTACTGTGATATTGGTAGTATCACGATTGGGAGCGCGCCCCGTTATTTTAGGAGGTATTTTTGCTGCATCAGCAGGGTTGTTATTATCTGGACTTACTAATAACAGTCTTATTTTTGCCTTAGGGTGTACGATTGCCGGGTTAAGCCCAGGTTTAACATGGTCTTCATTTTCAGAGAGTGTGAACCAGAATGTGAGAAATGGGATTCAGAATAGAGCTTTGGCCATTATTAGTACCGGATCCACTCTTGGGTTAATTATGATATCTTCTTTATATTTATTGGTAAATGGAGATTGGAGGCTGATTTGGGTCAGCGGTGGAATCATTGGTTTTATCATCTTTATTTGGGCTTTTAAATCTATCCCTTTCCCCAAACAGGATGAAAGCTTTCAAAAGGAAGTTCTGAAGGTGAATGTAAGGCCTCTTTTAACAAAAAGATCCAAGCCACTTTATATATCGTCAATATTATTCGGGATTACTGAAGCGACCTATTGGACTTACTCGGCAGATTTTGTTCAAGAAAATCTCTTTATTAGTCATGCAAATGCTATTTTCTTCCTTGTCACAGGAATTGGAGGATTGGTTGGCTTATGGGCCGGTGATTTTATTAATAAACTAGGATTTAAGGTCTGTTTCATCATTACAATACTTCTTTATTCATTCAGTATTTCAATTTTGTTTATCTCACAAAATTGGTTACTCGTGTGTGTTTCAGGATTCTTATTCGGAAGTTCATTCATGCTATATGCAGCGTTTTTGCCTATTTGGAGCGCACAAGTCTTTCCTAATATCCCTGCGATAGGGTTCAGTATTAGTATCATCCTTTTAAATATTGGAGCCATTATTGGTCCAGCATTATTCGGAGTGATATTATCCCATGTAAAATACGAAACGATCTTTCTAGTTGCAGGATTGATTGGTTGCCTAAAAGTGTTTGTATTACCTGTTACTAGACAGGCTACAAATATGTAGAAATTTTACATTTTAATGAAACTTTGAGTAAAAATGATCACACTGTAAAAAATGGAAGTTTATCACAAAAGATAAAGTGGAACTTGAGTACTAAGCATACATAATCAGCATCATTCCAAGTATATCCAATGACAGTGGTTTAATGTTGTAATACAATAAAGGACAGTATGCAAAAAATCTGTAATTTGAGGTGAATGATTGTGTCTTGGTTAGAAACCATCGTAGGATGGGGAAATGACATTTTATGGACTTATGTCTTAATTGCCCTTTTATTAATCTTAGGTGTCTATTTCTCTATTCGTACAAAATTCGTTCAGTTTAGAATGATAAGAGAGATGGTTATGCTTCTTGGAGAAGGAGCAACTGTTTCTAAAGATAAGAAGAAACGTGGTGTATCATCATTTCAGGCGTTCAGCATCAGTACTGCCTCACGTGTTGGTACCGGTAACTTAGCTGGGGTAGCCCTTGCTATTTCTTTAGGTGGACCTGGAGCAGTCTTCTGGATGTGGATCATTGCGCTTATTGGTGCAGCCACAGCATTTGTAGAGAGTACACTTGCTCAGATCTATAAAGTTAAAGATGATTTCGGCTTCAGAGGTGGACCAGCCTATTACATGGAAAAAGGCTTGAATAAAAGATGGCTTGGGATTCTATTCTCAATCCTTATTACATTCACCTTTGGACTTGTATTCAACTCTGTACAAGCGAATACGATTTCACTTGCATTTGAAAATTCATTTGGATTAGATCGTGTTATTTTTGGGGTTGTACTTACTACAATTGTAGCGATTATTATATTTGGTGGAATCAAACGTATTGCAAGAGTAGCGGAATTAATTGTCCCATTTATGGCGATTCTTTACTTGTTAATTGCACTTTATGTCATTGTCACGAACGTTACTGAAATTCCATCCGTTATTGCGTTGATTGTTAACAGTGCATTTGGTTTGGAAGAAGCAGTAGGTGGCGGTATGGGTGCCGCTTTAATGAATGGAATCAAACGTGGATTGTTCTCCAATGAAGCTGGTATGGGTAGTGCGCCAAACGCCGCTGCAACAGCGAGTGTTTCACACCCAGCGAAACAAGGTCTCATTCAAACGTTGAGTGTATTTACAGATACAATTCTGATTTGTTCTGCGACTGCATTTATGATCATTCTTTCCGGCGTTTACACAGGATCTGATGATGGTATCCAATTGACACAACAAGCCTTAACATCTCACTTAGGTGAGTGGGCAGGTATTCTAATTGCAATTTTCATTTTCTTATTTGCATTTAGTTCGGTTGTAGGTAACTACTATTATGGTGAATCAAACATCGAATTTATGGGCGCTGGTAAGAAAAGCTGGTTGTTTGTTTACCGTTTAGCAGTAGTAGGTATGGTGTTGTTTGGATCAATAGCGAAGATTGCAATTGTATGGAGTCTAGCTGACTTGTTTATGGCCTTAATGGCTCTCGTCAACTTGATTGCTATTACGATGCTCGGAAAAATTGCGTTCGCTACATTGAAAGATTACATTGAGCAAAAACGTGAAGGGAAAAACCCAGTATTTGACCCAAGAAAAGTTGGATTGCACAACACTGAAGTGTGGGACGAAGAACGAGCACATTACAACAAAGCCACACATGAACAGTAACATCTTTTATAGGAGAGCTGACCAAATTGGTCAGCTTTCATTTTATATTATTGTATGCTAACGTTTTTTATAATCGTTAACAGGGTAATTAGATTATAAGGATTTTACTCACTCATTGGAGGCGGAGCACATGAATTATCAACAAGAGAGAATAGATACATATATGCACCTATTTAACATCGAGAAGGATTACATACAATGCCATCATATTAGTCGAGAACTGCTACAAAAAGGTGAGAATGAGAGACTAGCTAGAAGCTTGGCTACCTTATCAGCGGTAATGGAACAAGCCGTTAAGAAAAAATGCACAGGTTACAAAAAGCTCCATAAAAAATTTCTAGAACAACTTGAGGAAATAAACGACTTCCCATTTGAGGAAGAAGATTTAAGGTTGCAACTACAGCTTCTAGATGAAGAAATGACCACACATCCTGAAGAGTCGATTTCGCCAATTCAATTAAGGAAAAAAGAATAGATTGATTATGAAAAAGGGTGCCCAATAGCCAAATAGAGCTTTTGGAACACTCTTTTTTATTTTCTGCACGTTATTGTCAGGTGTTTTAACAAATCGCTGAAGTTGTTAGTCTTCATAGTGCGAATCTCGACAATTGAGCAAATAATTTCGACATTTCCCAAGTTTATTAAGACATTTCCCAGGATTATTAAGACATTTCAACATAAAATCTCGACATTCCAGTGATTATTCTCGAAATTCTGCACAAAAAAAGCTAGCTCGTAGGACAACTAATAATCCTACGAGCCAGCCTCCTCATTCAATTATTGACTAATAAACATTTGCGTCCAGTAGTGTCCGTAGTTCCCTCCTTTTGCATATCCAACGCCGATCTCAGTGTAATTACTTGAAAGAATATTTTTCCGGTGACCTTCACTATTCATCCAAGCGTTAACCACTTCTTCAGCAGTTTGTTGACCAGCTGCAATGTTTTCACCTGCTGAACGATAAGTAATACCAAAATCCTCGATCATTTTAAAAGGACTACCGTAAGTTGGTGAAGTATGACTGAAGTAATTGTTTTCAATCATATCCTTGGATTTATACCGGGCAACTCTTGAAAGCTCCCAATTTTCCTGTAGCGGCTGGAGCCCATACTTGGCTCGTTCATCGTTTACAAGTTGCACGACTTGATATTCGATGGACCTGACTCCGCTATTGTCTGGGATGTTCAACCTTTGCCCTGGATAAATGCGATCTGGGTCTTCTACTTGTGGATTCACGTTAATAATTTCTGATGTTCCTATTTGATAATACGTAGCGATTTTCCACATCGTGTCACCAGATTTTACAGTATGTGTTGAAGCGGCGAATGCTTCATTAGAAATACCCGTGACTAAAGTGACAGACAACAGTAGTGTGAGTAGTTTTGTAAGTGTTTTCATACTAAAAGTATTACAAATTCTAGTAGACTATTAAACCGGTAAATTATTCCTTACTTCTACACATGACGACATTCCTAATGTATCGAACAATTGTATCAATTATTTTGAAATCTCACCTAAATATACTGAAATTTCTGATTAAAGTGATATAATGCGGTAGATTTCATGAATAATAGAAAGGAGTAAAGTCATGCAAAACAAAAAGTTGATTCTAATTCTAGTTGCTTTATTAATTGTAACACCATTCCTAGGTGATTCCGGTTCTGCAGAAGAAATGCCCTATTTTGGTAAAGAGTATGCACAACCAGATCAAGTCATGGACCTATATCCAGAACCAAATGTTAACTTTGAAACACCAGCATTTTTAAAAGAAGACAAATCTTTTACTACACAAGAAGAAATGGAATCTTTTATTCAGAAGCTGGATGATGAGAGTGATAGATTAAAAGTTAAAAACATCGGGCAATCTATAGAAGGCCGGAACATTCCAGCGTTGTTTTATTTTAAAAAGGATCGCAAACAACATCGTAAGCCGACTGTATGGTTACAAGGGCAAATTCACGGCAATGAACCTGCCGGTGGTGAGAGTGCACTTGTGATGGCGAAAATGTTGACAGAACCATTTGGTGACAAGGTTCTAGATAAGGTGAATGTGATTATTATTCCTAGAGTTAATCCTGATGGTGCCTATGCCTTTGAACGAAGGATGGCGAACGGTTTAGATGGTAACCGTGATCATATCAAGTACGATTTACCTGAAATTCAAGCGATCCATACATTATATAATCAGTATGATCCTGAAGTAACGATTGATGCACACGAATACAGCGTTGGTAATGAGGTATTTAGTGATTTGGGTGAAGAAGGATACTTAAAATATCATGATCTTTTGATTCTATCCGGGAAGAATTTGAACATACCAGAGAAGATTCGAAATAAATCCAATGAATTGTTCGTAGAAAATGCACAAAATCAACTGTCTGAGGCAGGATTTTCAAATAGCCACTATTATGTAACCGGTCGAGAAGAGGAACATGTCGTCATAAAAGAAGGCGGAACAGCATCAAGAATTGGTCGAAATGGATACGGGTTAACACCCTCATTTTCATTCTTGGTTGAGTCTCGGGGAATCGGGATTGGTCGAGAGAACTACAAACGCCGAGTGGCAGCTCAAGTAGAAACACATAAAGAGTTAATTCAGACAACTGCTGACAAAGCGAAGGAAATTAAGAAGCTTGTATGGACTGAACGTGCAAAGCTAGTTCGAAAAGGCTTACGTGCAAACGATCAAGATCAAATTGTTATTGAAGATACGAGAGTGGGATTGTCTAATCAGACTTTAGAAGTCGTTGATGTGCAAGAAGGACGTACAAAGGATATTCCAGTAAAATATTTTAGTTCGAGTAAAGCAGAGCCAACGTTAACACGAGATCGACCGACTGCTTATTTAATTAAACCGGATCAAAAGCAGGTTGTTCATAAATTGAAAAACAGTGGGTTGGAGATATTCAGGTTACCTCGAGATATTCGGCTACCTGTTGAATCCTATACGGTCACAGAGAAAGAGGACGGAGGAACGTATGAAAGTCATCCGTTAACTGACGTGAAGACGGAAGTAACCGACAAAAATGTGCCATTCGAAAAAGGTACATATGTTGTCATGACCGCACAGCATAACGCGAATCTAGCATCTGTTGCATTAGAGCCAGAGTCAGATGATAGCTATGTAACATTCAATTTCATTCAATCAGAAATTGGGGAAGAGCTTCCAATATATCGTTTTGTAAAAGGAATTGATTCCAGACAGCAAATTAAGTCGATTATGAAAAATGGGAAGTAATCACTTTAAGTAGATGAAGGCGCAGTCCCGAAGGTGGGACTGCGCCTTTAATTATTGCATCCCATACTTTTGCCTCAAAACTACTTTAGGACGTTTGAGACATAGGTATCGAGTAGGGTTTTTCCAGAATCTTTGTCAAAAGGTATTACGCTAAAATACTTTTCATAGTAAACTATTAAGGACTAGTCTTCCATTACTGTAATATATTACAAATCAATTATGAAATGAGAGGAAGTATGAATAAAAGAAAAACTTTAATACATTGGATTACACCGATCCTTCTTGTAACGATGTTATTTATTGCTTTACCAGGAAGTTTACCTGCGAAAATGATCAGTGATAAAGCAGTGTGGGTATGGCATTCCAGTGATGAAATCTTTACAGAAGATGGCCGTGAAAATTTGATTACTTTCTCAAAAGAGAAGAATATTAACATTATTTATTTAAATACGGGAAGATATTTAGAAGAGAACTATGAATCATATAGAGCTTTTATTAAATTGGCGCATTTAAATAACATTTCCGTATACGCTCTAGACGGCTCAGCGAAATGGGCTTTGCAAATGAATCACATGAAGCCGACTGAAAGAATGCATTCAGTATTTATGTATAATAATAATTCTCAGCAGGACGAACGGTTTGACGGTATGCAATTCGATATCGAACCCTATTTATTAGCAGAGTGGAAAACAGAAGAACGAGAACAATTAATTCAAGAATACTTACTAGGCTTAGAAAATCTAGCAAATATGGCAGATACATATGGATCATCAGATGCGTTCGAATTCATGGCAGCGATTCCTTTTTGGTTTGATAAAGAGAAATATGAAACGATGTATCGAGATGTAACAAAACCATTATCCGATCATGTTATGGATACAGTAGGTAACGTCGTGATTATGGCTTATCGAGACACAGCAGGTGGACGGGATTCGATTAGTTTTCATAGTGATCATGAAATAAAATATGCTAGTAAACATAATTTGAAGGTAGTTATTGGGGTAGAGACTCAGCATTTAGAACCTTATGAGAAGGTTTCATTCTTTGAAGAGGGTGAAGCTTATATGGAAGAACAATTACAATCGATCGATCAATTGTACTCAACAGAATCTGGGTATGGAGGTCAAGCGATTCATGATTACCAGAACTATAAGGCATTGAAAGAATAAATTGACGAAGTTGATAAGAAAAGAGACTCGAAATCATTTTCGGGTCTCTTTTTCTTTGAGATTTAACCATTTGCAGCACTCTTATAACTAAAATCGTTAATAATTAATCCAGAAATCGGATAGGTCTTGACTCTTAGCAGACATTCTCGCCAATTCGGGAGATAATCTCGACATTTCCCGGAATAATCTCGACATTTCAGTAAAATAGTCCTGATATTTCAATACTCAAATCTCACTTTTATTATTCGTTTTCTTTATCATATGTCTGCTGCATCAAGCGGTCTAACACTTGTTTCCTTAGCTTCTCATCTAGTGGTGCTAATCCGAAAATCTCAGAAAACCATAATCCATCAGCTGCTAATCTAAGTATGGTCGCTTGAACGGGATCAATTCCGTCAGTTGAAATGTTTTCTTGCCAATTGGCATACGTCTGTTGAAGAGGTTTAAGCAGGTCGGGGTTAATCCCTTGGGCTGCTAACATTCCTGCACTTGTTTCTGTATTCTTAAGACTTTGATCATATGTTGCTTTAATAATGGCTCTTGTCCATTTTCCGTTACGATTAATGTCATCATAAACTGCATCCTCAACGTTCGTCCGATAAACGTTGTTCATATGTAGAACTAACCCTTCAACGAGCGCTTCTTTACTTCTAAAGTGATACAAGAGACCACCTTTACTCACTTTCGCTTCTTCAGCCACAGCATCAAGTGTTAGTGCGTCAATGCCACGATTATGCACAATTAATGCCGCGGCTTCTACGATTTTATGCCGTTTCGATTCTCTTGGCATGAATATATACCTCACAGTCTAGTTTTAATTACGTTCTATTTTACCATTAGCCCCTTTAGTATTCAATTTCACAACTTAATTAGAAGTTAAAGTATTATATTCGAGGTTGATTATAAACAGTCTGGATGGTATAGTTTCAATTGATTTCAATCATAACCGATCGGATAGTGTTTATTTTTAGTAAGGAGGAATTGAAATGAAAGGTAAAGTATTACTAACAGCCGCGGTAACTGGAGCGGGTGAAACGACTGAGAAAAACCCTAACGTACCAGTAACACCTAAGGAGATTGCGAACTCAGCAATAGAATCAGCTAAAGCTGGAGCGACAGTTGCTCATGTCCACGCGCGTAATCCTGAAACGGGTGGAATTAGTCATGATCTAAACCATTATCGAGAAATCGTTGACCGCATTCGTGAATCTGAAACAGACGTCATCATTAACATCACGTCTGGTGGAGGAGGCGATTTTATCCCAAGTCTTGCAACACCTGCTGCTGGAGGCGATGGTACGGATATGCAAACACCTGCTGAACGCCATGAGCCTGTTGGGGAACTACTTCCAGAAATGTGCACACTTGATTGTGGAAGCACCAACTTCGGCAACATGATTTATATGAGCCCGACTGACTGGTTACGGGACCAAGCAAAACGGATTCAAGATAGTGGTGTGAAACCCGAACTAGAATGCTTCGACACAGGACATATAAGATTTGCGAAACAATTGATTCAAGAGGGATTAATCGATGGGGATCCAATGTTCCAGTTTTGCCTAGGTATTCCTTGGGGTGCTGAAGCAGATGCAGAAACCATTCTATATATGAAGAATAGGCTGCCAGAAAATGCGCATTGGTCAGCTTTTGGAATTGGAAGAATGCAAATGCCTATTGCAGGACAATCTGCACTGCTAGGAGGGAATGTTCGAGTTGGACTTGAAGACAACATTTATCTATCAAAAGGTGTCCCTGCAAAGAATGAGCAGCTCGTAGATAAAGCAGTCACAATGCTACATGGGCACGGTCTAGAGCCTATGACGCCAGCAGAAGCAAGAGCACACTATCAACTTAGAAATCCATACGGAGGGGATCAGTAATGCCAGCAGACATCCAAACAATTGCAGTAGTTGGAACAGGTGTAATAGGAAATGGTTGGATCACTCGTTATCTGGCACACGGTTATGACGTAGTAGCGACAGATCCGGCTGACGGTGCAGAAGAACGTATGAGAAAAGCGGTTGAACAAGCTTGGCCGTATGTGGATGAACTCGGTCTTGCTGACGGAGCATCGAAAGATCGTCTCCATTTTGAACAAGATGTAGCAAAAGCTGTAGCGGATGCTGATTTTATTCAAGAAAATGTACCAGAAATAGAAGATTTGAAGGAATCCGTATTGGCTGAGATCGATCGATACGCGAAAAAGGATGCGATAATCGCTTCTAGTACATCTGGGATCAAGCCGTCTTACTTGCAACGAGGACTTGAATATCCAGAGCGTTTTGTTGTCGCTCATCCATTCCATCCCGTATATATTTTACCGTTAGTAGAAGTTGTACCTGGACAAGCAACTTCGAAAGCTTTTACTGATAGAGCAACCGCCTTTTTTGAGGGGATGAACATGAAGGCACTTCTCGTTAGAAATGAAATCGAAGGGCATATCGCCGATCGCCTTATTGAAGCGATTTGGCGTGAGTCCCTGCATATTGTTAACGAAGGTATTGCCACAACAGAAGAAGTTGACCAAGCTTTTATTTATGGTGCGGGCTTACGCTATGCACAATATGGTCCATTTCTAACGTTCCATCTTGCTGGTGGAGAAGGCGGTATGCGCCATATGCTTAAACAATTCGGTCCAGCATTGAAAAAACCATGGACGAAGCTTGAAGCGCCTGAACTGACAGATGAACTCCATGACCGTGTGGTTGCAGGTTGTGAAGAACAGTCCGGAGAGTGTAGTTTGTCAGATCTCGATCAGAATCGTAATGAGTTTCTCGTTAAATTACTCGATCTCGTGAAGGACTACTGGCCAGAAGCGACGAAAGACCAACAGTCGAAAGTTTAGGAGGGGAGCTTATGAGCGAATTCAAACTTCAAAGGTGTGTAAGTCCTGATTGGGTGGATTATAATGGGCATATGAATGATGCTGAATATTCACGTGTGTTCAGTCTTGCGGTTGACGAATTCATGGATCAAATTGGCTTGGATTATGAAGGGCGTCAAACGCTTGCGTATACAATCTTCACGCTCGAATCTCATATTTGCTATTTGAAAGAGGCTCATGAAGGACAACAATTGACAATAACATGTCAGATCTTAGACCTTGATAAGAAAAGGATTCACATCTTTTTCAATATGTTGAATGATCTAGATGAACTTATTGCTACGAGTGAACAAATGCTTATGGGAATCGGAACGACTGATGGTCGTCCTGCCCCCTTTCCTGAACAAGTATCATCGGTTCTAGCAGATATTTATGCGAATGATCATGAGAAAGAAACCCCAAAACAAGCAGGCCGAAAGATTGGAATTAGAAAAGGGTAATACAATTTAAGAAGTCTCAAAAAATAATTACAAGATCAAGTAGCCGTTTTTTTTCGTTTTACTTGGTCTTGTTTTTTTGGAGAAATCAGTCACTGGCACCTACTTATGAGACGCTTTTTTATATCCCCACTAGGTTGAGTTTGGTGGTAAAATAAGGAAAAATTACAACCTGTAAAGGGGAGCATAAAATGAACAAAAGTAGATTCACTTGGGTACTCATATCTGTTATGAGTATACTTGTCATTAGCTTTACGATAGGCTTTCATAAGTCTTCACCGATTGAAAAATTCCCAGTACCATTAACAGCACAAATAGAAAAACATAAAGCAGGTCATGTATCTTACAAATATAAAGGGTTTAATCAGTTATATTTGATGCAATTAAAGCTAAGAGGTTGGAAAGAAGTAGACCAGATAGGTTCTGCAATTACTCTCGAAAAGAACGGAACGAGTATGATCATCATTACTTTCAAAGACGGATTCATATTATCAAAATGATCGATAGTGAGTTCAACATAGAATATCAGAAAGCATTTTCAAAAATGAGGAATGCTTTTTAATTTGTTTAATAACAATAACTATATACTACAAAATGATAATTATTTATTGTTTATCAATAAATAATATGGTAACTTCTAATTAAGATTATTTAAGTGAGGTGCTTTTCATGAATCGAGGATCAACTAATTTTTTAAGAGTCGTTGTCTTTCTTATTGGAATTGGGGTACTTCTGTTGTGCATATTTGCACTGCCTTGGTTTGCAAAGCAAGCTTCAGAAGTTGAATCAGTGATTGCTTCCTATATCTATCCTGTGTTAATGGGTATGTACGTAGCAGCAATTCCATTTTTTATTGCTTTGTACCAGGCTTTAAGACTCTTGAAATTAATCGATAAGGACCATGCATTTTCGGAATCCTCGGTAAGAGCACTAAGGAATATAAAATTTTGTGCAGTCTCAATTAGTGTCGTGTATTTGATAGTTATGCCATTCTTCTATTTAGTAGGAGAGATAGACGACGCGCCGGGTGTCATAATGATTGGGCTGATTATCATTTTTGCTTCAATGGTAATTGCCGTCTTTGCAGGTGTTCTTCAAAAGCTTTTAAAAAGTGCTATAGATATTAAATCTGAAAATGATTTAACGGTCTGAGGTGAATCACATGGCTATAGTAATTAACATTGATGTAATGCTCGCTAAAAGAAAAATGAGTGTGACAGAACTTTCGGAAAGGGTTGGAATAACGATGGCTAACCTTTCAATTTTGAAAAATGGGAAGGCAAAAGCTGTTCGATTTTCAACCTTAGAGGCAATTTGCAAAGCATTAGAGTGTCAGCCAGGTGATCTTTTAGAATATAAAAGTGAGAGTGACAGTTGAGAATAAAAGATTGTAGGAGGCAGAGCATATGAGGGCGCTAACACAACTCATTCGATTTGGCAGGGAGCAGGCGCTTTCGTGTCTGTTTCCTGTCGTGATCTTTGCCTCCTTGGCATTGACGCAAATCACAACACTACCCTATCTACCGCGGTATGATTGGTTACTGATCATCTGCTTATTGATGCAATGGTTAATGCTGCGTTCTGGGCTTGAAACACGTGATGAATTAAAGGTCATCTCATTGTTTCACATGATTGGGCTTGCTCTAGAACTTTACAAGGTACATATGGGTTCCTGGTCTTATCCGGAAGAAGGATACAGTAAAATTTTTGGGGTACCTTTATATAGCGGATTCATGTATGCAAGTGTAGCGAGTTATCTTTGTCAGGCGTGGAGAAGACTTAAGGTTGAACTAGTGAATTGGCCATCACTTTTGCAAGTCGTTCCTCTTGCAGCTGCAATTTACTTGAATTTCTTTACCCATCATTATTGGATTGACGTTAGGTGGTGGCTATCGGCGCTTGTTATGATCGTCTTTTGGAAATCATGGGTCATATATGAGGTTGGTGGAACTCGATACAGAATGCCGCTAGCACTTTCCTTTGTACTCATTGGATTTTTTATTTGGATTGCAGAAAATATAGCAACATTTTTTAGCGCTTGGGAATATCCAAATCAACGAGAAGCATGGAGTCTAGTACATTTAGGAAAAGTGAGCTCATGGCTGTTATTAGTCATTGTTAGTTTTTTAATTGTAGCGACATTAAAGCTGGTTAAAGCTAAAAGTTACCCCAGTATATATACGAGTAAAGCTTATGATGGTGCTTATCCGAAATAGGATGAGCCTCTTTTTTTGATAAAAAACGGTTGAGTTGTACTTATTTCTAGTAGAAAAAGAGGACATTTAGTATGTAGACTTGAATGTTTAAACAATCTTTACTAT
The DNA here is from genome assembly GCF_021608225.1 of Pseudalkalibacillus berkeleyi. NCBI lineage: Bacteria > Bacillati > Bacillota > Bacilli > Caryophanales > Fictibacillaceae > Pseudalkalibacillus > Pseudalkalibacillus berkeleyi. Next base: position 2,267,068 of record NZ_JAKIJS010000001.1, on the reverse strand, counting down.
ATTTCATATGTCAATATACATAGAAAGCGTACGATTTGAACAATTTTATCTAATAGGAAAAGGTGTGAGGCATGATATGCTCTATATTTGGAATATTGAAAAGATCATAAATGAGACGTTACTTGAACTTAAAATAGATATCAATATTGAATTTGATAATACGTTAACTGTGCCGATGAGCTATAACGTATCAACAAACACGATCAAATTTAATTACCTTAAAGTAAATGGTTATAAAAGTAAAATAAAAGTAAAAGAGACAGAGGAGAACTTTGTAAAAATCCTTGTCTACCATATGGTCGGATATTACTTAGATTCTAGAAAACACTTTCGAGATTTAAGGATCCTTATGTATGGTGACGATAAAGAAAAAGAAGAGCTTCGTTCTAAAATTGACACGAACTCTTGGGAACTTGGGAGAACAGTGGTACCAGAAAGTCTTTTGCAGTCATATGATCGAGTGAGAGAATTGGATAAGCAATTGATTAGAAGCTGATCAATTCACCATTCTACAATTTAGATGTGCAATTGGAGCTGAAGATTAATGGATCGTTTAACTTTTAGAAAAGCAAGTGAACAAGACTTGGATACGGTCATCCGAATGCTTGCGGATGATGTTTTAGGTCAGCAAAGAGAGCGATACGAAACTCCACTACCTGATTGTTATAGAGAAGCGTTTCAAGCGATTCATACTGATCCCAATAATGAATTAGTTGTAGCTTGTGTAAGGGGAGAAGTTGTTGGTGTGATACAACTCACCTTTACACCTTATCTTACATACCAAGGGGGTTGGAGAGCGACCATTGAAGGTGTCCGAACCTCATCCACAACCCGTGGTCAAGGTATTGGAACGAAGTTAATCGAATGGGGGATCCAAAGAGCAAAGGATCGAGGATGTCACCTCGTTCAATTGACAACCGACAAGAAACGAGAGGATGCGCTTCGTTTCTATGAACAACTTGGATTCACCGCTTCACATGAAGGTATGAAATTAAAACTTTGAAATGAAAATACCGAGCTTAAATCATTTAACGAGTTTACTTCAGAGGTGCAAACAAGTATATATCAAAGCAAAACGCACTTGGTCCAGTTGAATTATTAAAAGGCAAGACACCTATTAGCGTTAAATCTGGTGAAACAATTTCATTAAATATGGATTATAAGCCCGAGCCGAATGAACGCCATCTAGTACAAATTGTGGAAAAACAAAAAGGAAATACCCCTAAAAGATGGTCAATTTACTTCACCTAAAAAACAAGGAGTATATTATTATTCGAGTTGGGTGGATGGATGATAAAAAGGAAAATGTATCCCACGGAGGTGGGTTTTTTGCATTCGTCTTGGGAGTGGATTAGGCGTTTGATCGGGTGCGCTCGTTTAAGAAAAAGTATTGTTTTAATCTAGGTTTTGTCAGTAGAGCTATATAACATTGTAAGTTGAAAGGTGCTATAGTGATGATTTTTGAAAAGAATGAAATAAATAAGTGGAAGATAGAGTTAGAAATTATGAATTCAAATTCGTCTTACAACCTTTTGTCTAAGAATAAACGAACTATTAGTTTTGAAGACATAAAGTCTGAGTTTGAAGAATCTAAGAAACTAAATACCACTCGAACATTAATTAAGAAGTCCGGAAAGTACATTGGTTTAGTGGATTACTGCATAGAAAATCCCTCCGATCATACTCCTTGGATAAGTTTGTTTGTAATTCATAAGCAGTATCAAGGTTCGAGAAACTCTCTTGAAGCCTTTAGATATTTAGAAGATCTGATTAGACAAGAAGATAAGAAGAAATTACGTTTGGCAGTACATAAGGAGAATGAGAATGGCTTATTATTTTGGACTAAACTAGGTTTTAATAAGTTTAAGGAAGTAGTTTTTGATGGAAAACCACACTACTGTTTAGAAAAGGATATATAGTCTTTATTCAAGATAAGGGTGCGTTAATCTAAGAAGGATTTCGCCTTTACTTAATTTATGGATGGAGAATAAATTTCCAATAAGCTAAACAGATAAGAGTACAAAACCAAGAAACAAACCCGAAACCGGTGACAATTGTATTTTCAGACCACCCATATTTTAAGCCATAGTGAAAGTGGATTGGTGTCATTCTGAAGATCCGTTTACGTGTAAGTTTAAATGAAGTAACTTGTAAGATAACCGAAAGCTTTTCAGCAAAATAGATAAAGAATAAAACGGGAATTAGAATCTCCACTTTCTCAAGAATGGCAAGGAATGAAAGTGATCCTCCTATCGCTAATGATCCCGTATCCCCCATAAAAGCCTTGGCAGGATATAAATTATAAATGAGGAAACCCAATAAGGATCCAATCATAATTAAACAAAAAAGCTGCACCTCTGAATTGTCTGATATCACAAAAAAGAAAAAATATGTAGGGATTGAAACAACTCCTAAAAGACCATCCAAGCCATCAGTAAAGTTAATGGCATTTGCAGAACCAACAACAAATAAGGTGATCACAATGATATATACCACCATTGGAAGGTCAAAGGAGAATTTTTTATGAATACTAATCTCGGTGTCTACACCAAATATGTTTATCACGTAGAAAAGCAAAGCACTTGTAAAAATAAATTGCAAAACAAGCTTGGTCTTACCCGATACCCCTAAAGGATCTTGGCGTGAAGCTTTCCAAAAGTCATCCAAAAAACCAATAAAACTAAATAGAATGTACGTAACGGCCAAAAATAACATTAATGGAGTAGGTGAAAAGAGTATGGATACGATAATCCCTACAAAAAGAATGATCCCAAACATTAACGGAGTACCTTTCTTTAATTGATGATTAGAAGGAAGTTCTTTCCTTATCGGCTGAAGGAGCTTTAATTTTCTTAATAAAGCAATGAATAGCGGGGATAAAACCGAGACTAATACAAAAGCAATTATAGCTGGTATTATTTGTTGACTCACTTCTTATCCTCTCCTTTTCTATTTATTATCTATTAGTTCTAAGAAGACTATTGATTTCCTCTAATCCATACAAAATATAAGAAGGAAGTTTAATAGAGACCAACTTTTTTATTTAAGTAAAGTGAGGGCTTGCTTTAATAAAGGTAAGCGCTCTATTTAGGTAGTGGGGAGAAATTTGGAATAACAGGTTCCTATATTTAGTTACCACTTTAATATAAGCAATAATTAATGGAATTAGTATAGAGTTTGGAGAAGTTTAGGTTAAAAAGGTTAACTGATAGGAATGTAGAATTAACTAAGAACACCAAAACATTTAGGAGGGAAATTATTGATTAATAAAGTCGGTCAAATAATGTTGTATGTAAATAATCAAGATGAGGCAGTGAGTTTTTGGACAGAAAAAGTAGGATTTAGTGTAATGTCTGAAGAAAACAATGATCAAGGAATGAGGTGGATTGAAATCTCCCCAACAAAGGATGCTGAAACGAGTATCATTATTCATAATAAGGAGTTTGTTGCAAAAATGTCGCCTGGATTAAACCTTGGCACCCCTTCTTTAATGTTTTTTACAGACAATTTCGATAAATTATATAAGGATTTATCAAATAAAAATGTCAAAGTCGGAGAGATTGTTAATATGCCTTCCGGTAGAGTATTTAACTTTTCAGATAGTGAAGAAAATTACTTTGCAGTCATGGAAAAGAGTGAATGAGTATCTTTTTTTGAATTGAACTTGCTGTATTAAGCAGAAGTAAGTAACTTCAATTGAGATTCCTTTTTAATGATGATCCTGTTAAATAGTTAGAGAAAGAAATATATTATTTTTATTCCTGAACAATAGCGCCATTTGAGGTTATTGAATTTTACTGATTGTTTAGGAAAAGAGGAGCGATTACTATATTGTAATCGCTCTTTTTTTAGTTAGGAGAACTCAAGTTATAGAAGGATGGTTGGATTTGGAACTTACCGAAATTCGAGAAAGAAATGCAAGTAGAATTAACAGCAATCATTTCAAGTACCAGTAATAGGATTAAGTGGACTACTGAATTGATACAGGGCGTGAGAGATATTCCTCTTATCTTAAGGAAATCAATAAGGGAGAATGGGAAGGTGAAACACTATCATCCATTAAAGAAATGTATCCCTTAGAGGTTGATGCTTTCTGGAATACACCACATCTTTATAATCCTGTTGATGTGTAGAATGAATCTTTAATGTTATTAAACAATCGGCGAGCGTTAATCTATAAAACTATAAAAGATTACGCTCTATTTTCATTACTATTGTTGAAAGGTTACGAAGCTTTTGCTGACTACTGGTTGGTAAGCAAGTTAATAGTCGCCTTCTCATTAAACCTCCCTCTGCTAGGAGTACAACTCCCTGGATATGTTAGCTCAACAAATGAAGAAGCAATAAATTCCTTAAGCATAAGAATTTGTTTGAAAAAATTACTCGATTAATCTATTGCTTATTATTTTCATCAAATTTTCATATTAGCCTTGTAAGATCATGCCTTAAGAGAGTGAAATGGAGGAAATGTCAAATGGTGAGTGCCAGCAAATTAATACCAAGTGGCTTCATTGGTATCAGTATAGTTATTGGACTTACTACCTTTTATATTATCAGTGATCAATCAAAGCAAAAAAGAAAAGAGCATGTAGAAGGGATAGTTTCACAACTTATAAACTTGATTATTTTTATTTGGATTGGAAAAATTATTGTGAACTTTTTTGTTTTTATCGAGGATCCGTTGGCGATATTGGCTTATCCGAGTAGCTCACATGCACTTTATATAGCTGTGTTAATGAGCATTTTTGTCAATATTTCAAATACTAATTCGCGACATAATGATGTGCCCCTCTTTATTGAATCTTTATTGCTGGTTTTTTTAGTTGCATCATTTGTGTATGAATTTATTCAGCTTGTTTGGAATAATAATTCTTATGCTTTTGGATACTTGGTTTTATCTTGTATTCTCCTAGTCTTATTCATTAGTAGTCATGGACGGATCAAAGCGCCTGCTCTGATAGTCATGATTGTAACGGTATGGTCTGGAGGAATGATACTACTAACTTTTACTCAGCCGTTTGTAACTGTATTTGATTATATAATGGTTCCGTGGTTTGTCTGTTTGTTCTTTTTAATTAGTATTTCAATAACCATAATAAATAATAGAAAGAGGGGTAGTGATGGTTGGAATTGAATCAGATACAGCACTAATTGTAGGATTGTTCCTTGCAATCGGAGCTGGAGCTTTATCTTTTTTGTCTCCCTGTGTGTTACCAATTTTCCCTGTGTATATGTCATATATAACTGGAATTAGTGTTAAGGAGTTGCAAGGTAAAAAGAATGCAAAAATTCGTAGTCAGTTATTGAGTCATTCCCTATTTTTCTTATTAGCAGTATCACTTGTCTTTATTAGTTTAGGTGCGAGTGCATCATTCTTGGGGAAATGGGCTCAAAACCTACTGTTAGGTGATTCTGGTTTATTTATTCAGCGTATTGCAGGAGTTTTTATTATCATTATGGGTATGTTTGTTGCAGGATGGATTACAATACCTGCATTAATGAAAGAAAAGCGTTTTCGTTATTCTAAGAAACCTGCAGGATACCTTGGGACATTTTTTGTAGGACTTGGTTTTGCTGCTGGTTGGACTCCTTGTATTGGTCCTATTTTTGGATCAATTCTATTATTGGCTGCGAGTAATCCGGGGCATGGGATTTTTTATACCATCATGTATGTAATTGGATTTTCATTACCATATCTTGTCTTAATTTTCTTTCTTGGTTCTACTAAGTGGATCGTTCGTCATAGTAGGGTAATTATGAAAATCGGTGCTGTAATTATGATTATTATGGGACTAGTCTTGTTTTTTGGCTTAATGCCTCGAATAACGGGATTTCTGCTTGATATAGTACAAGATACATGGTTATCAGAATTAGGATAAGGAGGGCAATAAATAATGAAAAAAACAATTCTTATTATCGCTGCGGTAGGTATGCTCGGTTGGGCTATTTATGATTTTACCATTTCAACTGATGACACTAACGAAGACAAAAGTAGCAGTACTACACTAAATTCACAATCGTCAACTGAATATGGTAATGATGGGGAAGTAAATGAATCTAATAGTGTTGGGCTAAGTGAGGGCCAAATTGCTCCTGACTTTGAATTGCAGACAATAGATGGAGAAACAGTACAATTATCAGATTATAGAGGGAAACGAGTAATAGTAAATTTTTGGGCCACTTGGTGTCCTCCATGTAGGGCAGAGATTCCTGATTTTCAAAAACTTTATGAGAACAAAGATGTAGAAATATTAGCAGTAAATCTCACAGAAACAGAGGAAAGTATTGATAAAGTCAAAGAGTTTATAAAAGAGTTCGGAATGACATTTCCAGTAGTTATCGACGAGAGTTCTAATGTTTCTGACACCTATCAAGTAAGGGCATATCCAACTTCATATATGATTGATTCAAATGGTCGTATACAGTTCGTAGCAATGGGTGCTTTGAATTATGATCTCATGGTACAGGAATATGAAAAGATGAAATAATCATTGCATATAGTACAATAGTCAAGAGGTGAATTAGGTGAAGCAGATAATACTAGTGGTAGAAGATGATCAAATGATTCGCAAACTTATCACTATCTATTTAAAAGGTGCCGGTTATGAGGTGGTAGAAGCTGCTGATGGGGAAATAGCGAAAGCTGTTTTTTTAGAACATCATCCCTGTCTGGTCGTTCTTGATTTAATGCTTCCTAAATTATCTGGAGAGGAATTCTGTAAGTGGGTTCGGGAACAAGAACGTAATGAGGTTTCTATCATTATGCTATCAGCAAAAGCCCGAACAGATGATAAAATCAATGGGTTAAAGATAGGGGCAGACGATTATTTAACAAAGCCGTTTAATCCAGAAGAACTTATCGCTCACGTTGAGGCCGTTTTACGACGTACAGGGCAATTTTGTCAAAAAATCACTTACAACGGGTTATGTATCAAACCTCGAAAAGGTGAAGTCTTACTCTACGACAAAAATTTAACTTTAACAAAACATGAATTCAATCTTTTATATCATTTTATGGAAAATCCAAATGTGGTTATATCAAGAGAAAATCTGATTTTACAATTATATCCTTATGTAGATAAAACGGTTATGGATCGAACGATTGATGCCCATATTAAGAAATTACGAGCAAAAATTGAATCTAATCCTGGTATTCCTGAACGTATTCAAACAGTTCGAGGAATGGGGTATAAATTTGTTGTGGAATAAACTTACAAAGTCAATGCTTCCAAACCGATTATTATGGCGCTTGACCTTTATTAATATAATTGTTGTTGGCACTTTTATTGTATTAAGTAGTTGGGCGATTTATAATACTGCTTGTTTTTTGGCTGATGGATTAGGTTCGTGGAATGAGCAGAAACAAAACCTGTTTAATTCAACCCTTTTTCAATATTTATGGATATTTAGTATCGCCGCAATCATTATTGGCAGCCTCATTCATTATTACTTAGTAAAAAAAACAATACGTCCATTAAAAGAATTGATTGAATCTACTAAAAGAATGAAAGAAGGCCAATATCCAAGACCAATTCAAGTGAACTCTAAGGATGAGACGGGACAATTGATCGGTCATTTTAATGATCTGGTAAAACAGTTAAAAGATACACAACAACATAGGAAAGAATTGATTTTAGATTTATCTCATGATTTTCGTACACCATTATCCAATCTAAAGGGCTACCTGGGTGCTTTGAAAGATGGTGTGATTGAAGCGGATCAAAAAATGTATGAATCTCTTCATAATGAATCAGAACGACTTATTCATATGGTTGAACAGCTTGAACAATTAAGGGAATGGGATTATTTGACTAAACAAACATACCATGAGAAAGAACCTATGGATATGCAATTTCTAGTAGAAGAATCTGTTAGGATGTTTCGTTGGTCATTATTAAATGCAGGAATTAAAGTAGAAATCCAAGCCGAAATAGGAATAGTTAATGTTTATAATGAGGGTATCCTACAAGTTATTAATAACTTGCTTGACAATGCTATTAGGTACTATGAGGGAACAGGACCAATAAGGATAAAGGGTGAAATAATAAAAGGAAGGTATATGCTGTCTATCACTGGTCCCGGGCAAGTAATACCAATAGAAGCAAAAGAAAAAATCTTTGAGAGATTATATCGTGTAGACTCTTCACGTGGAAGAGATAATTCAGGGGGAACAGGACTTGGACTCGCTATATCAAAAGAAATCATTGAACACCATAAAGGTAAGATTAGCGTTAAGTCAGAAAAGAATTGCCACACTTTCATGTTTTCATTACCAGTTTGCAAATAAAATAATCACGAAATTTTAGAAGACTGAGGTATCTAAGAGACAAAGTTTTAATAGCTTAATGAAAGGGGGCATTTCCGATAAAGGAAATGTCTTTTTACCATTGAATTAATAATTGAGTTAATTCTAATGTTTTGAAATAATTGGTTTTAAGGAAAAGACGGAATAGTGGAGAATTAAGGGAGGAAATATTATGACCAAACATAAGATTTATTCAATGAGTTTCGCAAAAGTTTATCCTCATTATATTTCAAAAGCTGAGAAGAAAGGGCGTACAAAATCAGAAGTCGATGAAATTATCCTTTGGTTGACAGGATATAACCAGGAAGAGTTAGAAGTACAACTGGAAAAACAGACAGACTTTGAGACATTCTTTGCGCAATCTCCTCAATTAAATCCTTCACGGGCATTGATCAAAGGTGTAGTCTGCGGCGTTCGAGTGGAAAATATTGAAGAACCAACGATGCGGGAAATTCGCTATTTGGATAAACTAGTCGATGAGTTAGCAAAAGGAAAAGCGATGGAAAAGATTTTGCGGACATAATAATTAAAAACAAAGACACACTGCTTTCATTTTAAATAATTTTAAGGAGCATTTAATGTAATTATTTATTGAAAAGAAATGGGCTTAGAATAGATTTTCTTCTAAGCCTTTAAATACTATGTGATTTAGTCCGTATTTTTGTGTTTTGCACTTAACAAATAAACCCATTATTGTCATTTGCGCTCGGTTGTTTAGCGCTTATCATACTCTAATCGATCCGTATTTTGCAGTTCTTGGATGGTTTTTACGCCTATCCCGAACATCGCAATTTTACATTCTAACTCAATCTGTTCGAGGCGTTCGGATAAATGTTCTTCGGATTCCACCGCTGAGGAAAGAATCGATCCCCCGAACCCAACGAGATCAGCACCTAGCGCGAAGGCTTTTGCAGCATCAAGTCCGTTTCTCATTCCGCCGCTTCCAATTAAAATGCATTTTGGGGCAACTGAATGGATTTCTTGAATGCACCTGGATGTAGGGATTCCCCATTCACGAAAAGTATCAGCAGCTCGTTGTTTGATAGAATTTGTTATGTTCCGGTGCTTTTCCACCTCACTCCAAGATGTCCCGCCGGCACCAGCCACATCTATAAATGAAACTCCTTTTTCGTATAATTGATTTGCTAAATCGCCATCGATACCCCATCCCACTTCTTTAATTCCTACTGGGACATTTAGCTCGCTACAAACCTTTGATATTTTGGAGAGCAACCCATTGAAGTTCGTATCACCTTCTGGCTGGAAAACTTCTTGAAGGGTGTTCAAGTGCATAACAAGTGCATCAGCTTCTGTAATCTCAACGGCTTTCTTACACTCGTCTACACCATATCCATAGTTAAACTGGACAGCACCTAAATTCGCAATGATTGGAATGTCTGGTGCATATTTTCTGATGTTAAAGGTATAAGCGGTTTGAGGATTCTCAATAGCAGAACGGACGGATCCAGTAGACATCGCCCATCCTCTTGCCTGAGCAACTGTAGCGAGCTTTTGGTTTATTTGCCAAGCATCCTCTGTTCCACCCGTCATCGAACTGATTAAGAAAGGTGTATCAACCTTTTTGTCAAAAATAGCTGTAGACAAATCAATACTTGAAAAATCAATCTCAGGAAGCGCTAGATGTTTAAATTGATAGTTTTCGAAGCCAGTTGTTTTATAAAGAGCATTTACCTGTTCATTCATTACAATCTCGATATGTTCCGTTTTTCTTTTAGATGTTTGGTTATAGTCACTCATCTCCGCGCTCCTTTCTGTAAAAGTAAAACCTATTCCCTATTGTACCGAAGAAAGGGGTTCTCATGCACGGTGATCTCTAAAAAATATAAGTTTTAATCGAGAATAGTAGTGAATTTGTGCTGTAAAATGGTTTAAAAAATTCTGATAATTATGTATAATTCGGTTCAACTTGTAAATTTGTGAACTTTCACTGACTAGGGGGACTTGGAAATGGAAAAGACCATTCATATGGTGTACGAAGAATTGAAAAGCTTTTTGAAAGACGAGCAGGTAACAATGAACGAAACCATTCTGCAGCAGCACAGTAAGGACGAATCCTATCATTCACCACAAACACCTGACATGGTCGTCTATCCTGAATCGAATGAGCAAGTCATTTCCATTGTAAAAATTGCAAACGCGCATCAAATACCGATCATCCCGTTCGGCGTGGGGTCTAGTTTAGAAGGTCATGTCATTCCATATGACAAAGGCATTACAATCGACTTTACATTAATGAACAAAATTATTGAAGTGAGAGAAAGGGATTTCCTAGTAAAAGTCCAGCCAGGTGTTACTCGCTTACAATTAAACAAAGAGTTAAAGAAGTATGGGCTCTTCTTTTCAGTTGATCCAGGTGCAGACGCTACACTTGGTGGAATGGCGGCTACCAATGCAAGTGGGACAACCTCTGTCAGATATGGTGTCATGCGTGATCAAGTCAGGGATTTGGAAATCATTTTACCAGATGGTGAATGCATACATACCGGAAACTTAGCGCAAAAATCTTCCTCTGGATACAACTTAAACAGCTTATTCGTCGGTTCTGAAGGGACACTCGGATGTATTACGGAACTAACATTAAGAGTATATGGTATCCCTGAACATATCGTAGCCGGTAGAGCCTCCTTCCCCACAGTGGAGGACGCTGTTGAAGCGGTCGTGTCTATTTTGCAGGCAGGTATTCCGATTGCGAGAGTGGAGCTTGTTGATGAGCTGTCGATTAAACAAACGAATACTTATAGTGAAACAGACTATCTCGAACAACCGACTTTATTCCTAGAGTTTCATGGTAACGAAGCAGGTTTGAATCATGATGTTGCCTTCACAAAAGAAATTGTAGCTGACCACGGTTGCCAAGAGATTCAATTTGAAGAAGACAATGCGGCAAGAAATAAGCTATGGGACTCTCGTCATCATTTGGCGTATGCCTTTATTCATAGTCACAAAACTAAAAAACAGATGGTCACAGACGTTTGTGTTCCGATTACAGAATTAGCTGGGGCAATCAAGCATGCGAGACAAACAATCGATTCATTAGGATTGTATGGAGGACTGCTCGGTCACGTAGGAGATGGAAACTATCATGCGATTGTCATGATTGATTTGAATGACCCAATCGAGGTCGAGAAATCTGAACAACTGAATCAAGCCATTGTTGAATATGCATTGGAGCGTGGAGGGACATGTACTGGTGAGCATGGTGTAGGTGTAGGAAAGATGAAATATCAGCAAAGAGAACATGGTAAGGCACTTCAGGTCATGGAAAAGATTAAGCTTGCCCTTGACCCTAATGAAATCATGAACCCGCATAAATTAATCCATTCAAAAAGGAGGGGACAATGAAATTACTTGAAAATATCAGTATAATAGCTGGAAAATATTTTGCAGTTTGGGTGATAGGTGTTGCAGCGGTTGCTTTTTTCATACCAGATCCTTTCATAGGTCTAGGTAGCTATATTGCGATATTACTAGGTGTTGTCATGTTTGGGATGGGACTTACGTTGACACCAGTGGATTTCAAACTCATTGCGAAGAAGCCAGTGCCTGTCATCATAGGTGTAACGACTCAATACGTCATCATGCCTTTAGTGGCTTTAAGCATAGCTTATTTGCTAGGCTTACCCACAGAATTAGCAGCCGGATTGGTTTTACTTGGATCTGTACCAGGAGGAACAGCCTCGAATGTGATGGTCTATCTAGCAAAAGGGAATCTCGCATTATCTGTTGCAATGACTTCACTCTCAACGATGCTTGCGCCTATTTTAACGCCGCTCATTTTATTGGGACTTGCTGGGCAATGGCTTCCAATTGACCCAGTGGCAATGTTCATCTCAATTATTCAAATTATTATCATACCGATTATGCTCGGTGTGTTCATTAGAAAGATCTTCCCAACTACTGTTGAAAGAAGTACTTCGGTCGTACCGTTAATTTCTGTCGTTGCGATTATGGTGATTGTAGCCGCTGTTGTTTCAGCTAACGTCGAAAGCATCACAACCTCAGGTGTACTTATTTTCTCGGCCGTCATGCTTCATAATTTGATTGGCTTAGGTCTTGGCTATTTTGTAGCACTACTCATGAACTTAGAAGAAAGTAAGCGGAGAGCGATTTCTATCGAAGTAGGTATGCAAAACTCAGGTCTAGGTGTAGCACTTGCAGCTGCACACTTTGGTCCATTAGCTGCGCTACCAAACGTCATTGCAGCAGTGTGGCATAACATCTCCGGACCAATACTCGCTACCTTTTGGTCAAAGAAAAAGATATACCAAGAACAATATTATCAGTTGAAGGAAACGAGTTGAACTCAGTGATTGCTGGTTCTATAAATCCGTTGATCATATTAAAAAGAGTGCCAAAATCTTATTGGATTATGGCACTCTCATTTAAAAACTCTGATGTATTAATAAAGCAGTGACGGATTTTTTCGTACCGTGACAAATTGTGTTTGGGAGATCTGTGAGGTAGAATGGCTTATTAGATAAGATCAATTAGGAAAAGGTGTTTTACGTGAAGAAATATATCGTAGTTGGTGCAGGTATTCTTGGTGCTTCCACTGCTTATCATTTAGCGAAAGCAGGAGCAGACGTCATGCTTGTTGATCGGTTTGATCAAGGGCAAGCGACAGAAGCTGCTGCTGGTATTGTCTGTCCATGGATTTCTCAGCGGCGGAATAAAGCTTGGTACCGTCTTGTGAAAGGTGGAGCTAAATACTATCCTACTCTCATCGACCAGCTTGAAGAGGATGGGGAAGTGAATACAGGATACCGTAAAGTAGGTGCGATTAGCCTCCATACAGATGAAAAGAAGTTAGAAAAGATGATCGATCGTGCCTTGAAACGTAGGGAGGATGCTCCAGAAATCGGTGAAATTACTCGTTTATCTCCATCTGAGACGAAAGCGTTGTTTCCTCCATTATCAGAGGCGTTTTCTTCTGTTCATATTAGTGGAGCTGCGAGAGTAAACGGTCGTGCGTTACGAAATGCACTTATGAATGCGGCTGAAAAAAATGGAGCGAAAGTGTGTAAGGGTGACGCGGTTCTAGTGTATGAAGGACAACGCATAACAGGTATTGAGATGAACGGTGAGCGTTACAATGCAGATCAAGTCATGCTGACGACAGGTGCCTGGTCCAAAGAGCTCCTTGAGCCATTAGGGTATACCTATCATCTTTCTTCACAACGGGCTCAAATCATCCATCTAGAAATTCCTGATGAGGATACGAGTAATTGGCCGGTCGTCATGCCTCCGAACAACCAGTATCTGCTCGGTTTTGATGGGGGGAGAGTTGTCGTCGGTGCGACCCATGATGATGACGTCGGTTTTGATTACCGGGTGACGGCTGGTGGGATTCATGAAATCTTACATAAAGCAATTGGAGTTGCTCCTGGTTTGTCCGAAAGCACATTGCTAGAAACGAAAGTCGGATTCAGACCTTTCACGCCAGGATTCTTGCCAATTATCGGTACAGTCCCTGAAGTAGAAGGGTTACTCATCGCAAATGGGTTAGGAGCATCAGGGCTAACGAGTGGACCATATTTAGGTGAGCAGTTAGCCAAACTGGCACTTGGCCAAGCTATTGAGCTGGATCTCAATGACTATCATGTAACAGGTGCATTGGAAAAGAATGAAGGAGGCCGCTGACGACAGCGGACCTCCTTCATTTTTTTGTCTAGCATTCATTTAACATAAACTACTACTCCTATAGTCTTAGGACGGTCTTAGAGCGGTTGTACTTCCTATTTCGTATGTAAAGTTCAACCTCCGTTCTGACGAGAAATGACTCTGTTTTAAATAAAATAAGAGTATACAAAAGAGAAAATTAAAGGAGTTGTTTCATATGAACGAAAAGCAAGTTGTGATGATAACAGGCGCATCAAAAGGATTAGGGAGATCGGTGGCACGAGCTTTTGCGAAAAAAGGTGCTAACCTTGCCATATGTGCTCGAGGCGAAGTGAAACTACAAGAGGTTGCAAAAGAACTGGAAGCTCTGGGAGCAGATGTACTTGCAGTAACTGCTGATGCATCTGATCAAAGTGATATTGAAAGATTTGTTTCTCTAGCAGAATCCTATTTTGGAAAAATTGATGTGTTAGTCAATAACGCTTCAAAACTAGGGCCAAGCCCGATGCCACACTTGGTAGACTATCCGAGCGAAGCTTTTTCAGACGTATTACGAGTGAATGCTAGCGGTCCATTCCAAATGACGAAGCGAGTATTACCCGGTATGTTGCAACGAGATAAAGGCTCGATTATCAATGTGACATCAGAGGCAGGGAATGTTGGGTACGCTGGATGGGGAGCGTACGGGGTTTCAAAATTTGCGCTTGAGGGTGTAACAGGTATTTGGGCAGATGAACTTTCTGATACAGGGGTACGAATGAATATGGTTGATCCTGGAGAAATGAATACTGAAATGCATGAGCTCGCTGTTCCAGATTGTGATTATGAATTAGCAGAGCCTGAAGATTTAACGGATGTCTTCTTATATTTAGCGTCCGATGATACAAAAGAAAATGGACAACGGATTGAAGCACAAGGCTTTGTCCTAGAGAAGAGGTGACGGGCATGGCATTAGCTGCTAAACATCCAATCGATTTTGATTTACCCATTGATTTAAATGCTACAGGACCACCTGAAACAAAAGGGTTACGGAGAGACGACGTAAAATTGATGATACTAGATTCAAAGAGTGGAGACACTACACATGATCAATTCCCGCGACTTGGGCAATATGTGCACCCTGGTGATTTACTCGTCATGAATGTGAGTAGGACGTTGCCAGCTTCTTTTAAAGTAAAGTTGAAAAGGTGTGGGAAGCTGGTTGCAGAGGATGTTGAAGTTCGTCTCGGACAAAGAAAAAGTAACTCCGTTTGGAGAGTTCTATTAATTGATGTGAATGTTCAACAAGGAGATGAAATGATCTTCTCTCCCAATTTAAAGGCTTTCATACGTTCTAGTAAGAAAGATCAACCGCTCACCACCATCTGGTTTTCACTTAAAGGTAACGCATTATACAACGAGCTCTATAAGTTAGGGGAGCCGATTCGATATGAGTATATTGATGAAAAGTGGGGACTCGAGCAGTATCAAACGGTATATGGAACCGTACCTGGTTCTGTTGAGATGGTATCAGCTGGGAGAGCATTTACTTGGGAGTTGTTAATTCGCTTGAAAAAAGCTGGCGTCCAGCTTGCAAACATTACGCTCCATACTGGTTTAAGTTACTACGGAAGTGATCAGTGGCAGGTTGGTCCAAGTGATAGTTTGGAAGAATATGAGGTTCCTTCAGACACAATTGAAAAAATACGGCAAACCAAGCAAGCTGGCGGAAAAATTATTGCCATCGGAACGACCGTTGTTCGAGCATTAGAATCAGCAGTCGATTCTGAAGGTATTTCAGTAGCCAAAAGAGGTTGGACAAATCTTCATATTGATGAAAATTACTCATTAAAGGTAGTAGATGGTTTGTTAACAGGATTCCATGAACCGAAAGCGAGTCATCTAGATATGTTATCCGCTTTTGTATCTCCAGAATTGATCCGACAAGCATACTCAGAAGCGATTAGAACAAAGTATCTCTGGCATGAATTTGGGGATATAAACCTGATTATAGCGAGGGATCAACATGAACGTTCATCATTTCGGAATTGAAACGAATCAGCTTGAACAATCCATTCAATTTTATAAAAAGCTAGGGTTTAATGTTGAGTCAGAAATGGAGCTACTTGGAGAGCGTCTCGTGTTTTTGAAATTGCAGTCATTTCGAGTAGAGCTCGCGTTAGTGGAAGAGAGCTTAAAGCTCACTTCAAATAAGCATATCGCCTTTGAAATAAAAAATTTAGACGAATTTTTGCGGGAGCATCACGATTTAGAAATTTCAGAAGGACCTTATACGTTTGAAAATGGCTGGAAAACGGTGTTTATAGCAGGACCCAATAGAGAGATCATTGAATTAATTCAATTATAGATGGAAGAGAACGCCAAAGTTGGCGTTCTTTTTTGACGGTTAAGTGTTTCAATTATTAAGTTTTCTGAAAATTAGATATAATGGTATAAGTATCTAAGTTTAAGGGGGCGGTTTATATCGATTCAATACAAACAAAGATTGTCAAAGAAAAATTAGCAGCAGCAGTTAAGTTGATGGACAGTAATCAAATTGATACTTGGCTTGTTCTGACGAGAGATGGTTATGATCCTAGTCTTCCATTCGTTTTAGATATGGAAACTACTCATACAACCGCTTTATTCATACATAAGAGTGGGGAGCATATTGCACTCATATCTGAAAAGGACGTCGGAAGTTTGGAAACGAGTCTACCATACTCTAAGATTGTTACGTATTCTAACCATTTGGAGGAGGCTTTTCTCGACGTCTTCAACTTATTGAATCCAAAGGTATTGGCGCTTAATGTTTCCAAGTACGATCATCTCTATGATGGGATGTCATTAGGGTTGTATAAATGGCTGGAAAAAGTGATTCATCCTACTCGTTTAAGTGAAATTGAAGTATCAAGTGAACCGATCCTTCACCAATTACGTAGCGTTAAATCATCTACAGAAATTCAAGCTGTGAAAACAGCAATTAAACATACAACTGATATATTTGATGAAGCCTTTAGACAAATGAGCGTGGGTATGTCTGAGAAAGAGATTGGTCAACTGTTTGTCGAAGGAATGGAAAAGAGAGGTGTGACCAATGGCTTAGGAGCACCCCATGATTTACCACTTGTTTGTATTGTACGATGCGGTCTTGCCCATAGAAAGCCAGGAGATCATATCGTTGAACCAGGAGATATTGTAATCATTGATTTTAGTTTACGGTCTCAAGAGGGTTACGTCTCAGATATTGCGCGGACTTGTTATTTTATGAAAGAAGATGAAACGACACCACCGCCAGATGTTGAAAGAGCTTTCAATGCGGCCATAGAAGCAATCACAGCTTCCATTAATACTTTAACCGCTGGAAAAAAAGGATATGAAGTCGATGCTGTTGGAAGGACTGTCATTGAATCAAAAGGGTACCCGACCATTCGGCATTCCGTCGGTCATCAAGTCGGACGAGCCACACACGATGGAGGGACAATTCTTGGTCCAAGAAAGATGCCGCCTCGTCCTCAAGTAGAAGGTGTCATACAACCAGGCGAAATTTACGCCATTGAACCGACTGTTATTCAGGATGACGGATTACCTTGTATGTTAATTGAGGAAAATGTCCTTGTAACAAATAACGAACCTGTCGTGTTAAGTAAACGGCAACTTGAATTGGTGAAAATTCCTTATCCGGTGGTGAATCAAAGATGATGTATGAACTTCAAAAGAAAAATCTAAGCAAAGCAGTTGAACTGTTAAAGAAGGAACATATTGATTTATGGCTAATTTTCACCAGTGAAGGAAGTGATCCAAGCTTAACCTATGTTACTGGGGTTGAAACGGTTGGTCCTGGTGCCTTTCTTATCACAAGAAAAGGTGAAAAACTAGTAATTTGTAGTACGATAGATGCTCAAGATATTCGGGAGTGTAACTTATTTGATGATGTAAGAACCTATCAAGGGGACTTGGAAGAGGTACTGAAGGGAACGATTGCGGAATTGAACCCAACAAAAATTGCAGTTAATTATTCTGAAGAACATCCGATTGCTGACGGTCTAACAGTCGGACGTTTTCGGTGGCTTCAGGAAATGCTAATACCCATATACAAGGGGGAGTTTGTTTCCTCTGAAAATGTTTTATTACGATTGCAACTTTCCGAGCAGGAAACAGCTTTATGAAAGCAGATGTCATCATTATAGGTGCTGGAATAATTGGTTGTTCAATTGCCTATCATCTAGCAAAGGGAGGACTGCAAGACGTTATTGTAATTGACAAAGGTGGAGTTGCTTCTGGTGTTACCGGCATATGCCCAGGTGGCGTTAGACAGCAATGGGGAACAAGAATCAATTGTGATATGGCGAAAGCTTCAGTTGGATTCTTTAAAAACATTAATGAAATGCTTGAGCCAGAATACGAGATCAAATTTCGTGAAGTAGGATACTTATATACTTTTCACAGTGAAGAGGCTTTAAAAAAGTATGAAGTTCAACGAAATTTACAAATAAACTGTGGTATTCCAACTCAAATGTTAACAGCTAAAGAGGCTAGGGGTATCATACCTGGATTAAATACAGAATCAGTTTTCGGTGCATCATTTTGTCCAACAGATGGTTTTGTAGACGATGCGTATCACGTAACGAACAGTTTCGCTCATGCTGCTAAGCGACAAGGTGTTCGATTTATAAACGATCAAGTGACAAGTATCGATTATCAAGGAGACCGTATAACAGGTGTACAAACTCAAAAGAGAGGACGAATCGTTTGTGATCAACTCGTAAATGCAGCTGGACTTGGAGCAAAGGAGATTGCAAGTTTAGTAGGAGTTGAACTTCCCATTGTAGAAGAAACGAGAAGAATCTTATACACGAACAGACTTGAGGAACGTGTACTTGAACCACTGCTCGTATCCTTTGAACGAGGGTTTGCAGCCAAACAACTGACTGATGGGACCATTTGTTTAAGCTATCTCGGTTCTGATCAACACTATCCCTATGACACCTATTCTTATCTGTTAAGAGCGGCCGAAGTTGGGATAGAACTTTTCCCGAAGTTAGCAAACTTGGAGTTTAGAAGCCATGTGGATGGCCGTTATGACGCTACCCCAGACCACCAAGCTATTTTAGGGGATGTGGACGGACTCCTAGGATACTTTCAAGCTGTTGGAATGAGTGGACATGGCTTCATGATGGCTCCCGCTATCGGAAAAGGCATGGCAGAACTCATACTTGGACATGAAAGCACAATCGATATTTCACCCTTACATTTCAGACGATTTGAGAAGAACGAGTTAATAATAGAACCGAGCGTTGTATAAGGAGGATATGTATTTGCGTACTTTTATTATTGAGTTTCCAAAAGACAATGTAGTTGTAAGGGCAAATCTACTAGATGAGAAAGCACCTCAAACTTGTGAGGCTTTCTGGAACATCATCGAAGTTCCTTTGGAGACATCTGGAAAACATGCGATGTATACAGGAAAAGAGATATCCGTACAATTTCCACAAGAACGATGTGGTTCAACTGCATTACATGAAGTAAGACCGGAAAATCAAACATGCTTTCCTCAGCCTGGTGAATTACTTTTTACATATGTAGGAGCTTATGCTTGGGAAGGTATGCCAAAGCCAATTTATGATGTTGGATGTTTCTATGGACCAGATGCTCGCACCTTCTTTCCGATGGGATGGCTTCCGGGAAACAAATTTGCAAAAGTATGGGATGAAGACTTAGAGAAATTTGCTGAAATGGGGACGAAGGCTAGTAACGAAGGCATACAACCGATGGTATTTAAGAGAGGCTGACAAGCGAGTGCTATCTATTTAGCACTCTTTTTTTGTTTTTTAAAACTTTTTGCGTGGTTGTTGTGTCATATTTGTAAGAGAGCAATAAACAGGGGGAAGCGTATGAACGATGAGATTGTACGAAAGGCGCAAAAGGGTGATGATGAGGCATTTGGTCAATTGATCATGCATTACAAAAATGACTTGTATGCGGTTGCTTTTCGTTATTTCCATAACGAGATTGATGCATTAGAGGCGATTCAGGAAACGACTTATAGAGCATATAAATCCATCAAGAAGCTGAAGGACACGTCAGTAGTAAAGCCATGGTTAATTAGGATCTTAGCAAACTATTGTCTTAATGAAATTCGTAAAAGAAAACGACTTGTACATTCAGACTGGTTACTTGACCAAGAGGAAGAAGTACCGATTGATTGGAATGATCGGCTCAACTTACAAGAAAATATCTTTCAACTAAAAAGAGATCTACAACAAGTCATTTTGTTGAAATACTATCAAGGCTATACAATCAAAGAGGTTTCTAACATATTAGATAAACCAGAAAGCACAATAAAAACGTGGTTGTACAAAGCACTCAAACAGATGAGACATAACATGGAGAAAGAAGGTGTTACGGATGGAAAATAAACATATTCAAACACCTGAAAGAATAGACGAGTACATAAAAAGTGGCATTCAAAAGGGGAAGCGCCATAAGAAAATAAGAAGTCGAGCGATCGTAAGCACAATGAGTAGCATTGCCTTAATCTTTTTGTTGGTAACGAGTATTAAGGTTTCACCTGCTTTTGCGAACACTTTAAAGTCGATACCTGGGATCGAGTCCATAATAGAAATGATTGAAGGAGACAAGGGGTTAGAAGATGCAGTTGTGAATGATTTCATACATGAAGTGAATGTTAGTCAAACGCATGAAGGGATTAAAGTTTCAGTAGATCGAATCATTGTAGATGAGTCAAGAATGATTCTCTTTTACTCAATTGAAGCATCCAATCAGTACACCTTTTTGCGACTGCATTCACCTGATCTCTTAAATGAAGATGGGGAAGAATTACATGACATCAGTTATAGCTATAATGATCCTAGCGAAAATGTTAATTTTGCTAAGGGTGAGAAAATGGAAGGTAAAATAGTTATCAATCTCACCGAAAATGCTGTAGTGCCAAATACACTTATCTTGAACACTCGTTTGGAGGAGACGGATTCTGCGACATCAACAACTGGTACACAACTCGGTGTGGATTGGAATTTAAAAATCCCTATTGATAAAGAATGGTTCAAAAATACGAAAGAAACGATTCCGATCCATAAGGAAATCAGTATAGAAGGCCAAAAAGTTCAATTTGAAAAAATGGTGATCCATCCAACAAGAATCGGACTCTACGTAAAATTGGATCAATCGAATACAAAACAGTTATTTCATTTTGATGATTTGAAGTTAGTAGATGAGAAGGGCGAACATTGGTTACCCATAGACAACGGTGTCACGAGAACCGGTGGAGAAAATGATTATGTGCTCTATTTTCAAAGCAATTATTTCAGAAAGCCGGCAGAATTGTATTTGTCAGGTAGCTCAGTACGTGCAATCCCAAAAGGTGAGCGTACAATCGTCATAGATGTAAGAAATGAAAAACTTGTAAAGGCCCCAAGAGACAACCGGATTACTTTGGACGGGGTCACAAAACTAGAGGATAATGTCCAACTTGATTTTTCCGTAAAATATGAGCAAATAGACAAACATGCACATTATGAACTATTTAGACATACTCCTGTAAACATGGAGGTAAATGGGCAAGAGATGGTGTCCTCTGATGATTCCTTAGTCCGGTATCACCATTATTCAATTCAAAATCCAACCAACCAAAAGGAAGTCATACTTAAATTAATTGATTATCCAAATCGGATAACAGAACCGTTTAAGATTAAAATCAAATAATACACAAAAAATCAGGCCCTTTTTGAGCCTGATTTTTACTAGCTTTTAACAATACTGTATCCAATTGAACTGAGTGCTTGTTTTAAATTGGCTTTTACCGTTAAATTTTCAAAATCACTGTTCTCTCTAATCGCTCTTAATGCAAGTTCAGGTCTTATACCAGTAAGAATGGATTTGACACCTAACAGACTAAGAGAGTTTCCGATTTTCAATAAATTCACCGTACTATTTGAATCAATACTAATTAGTCCTGATAAGTCTAGGATCAGATATTCCAAGTTGTGATTGACGCTTTCAGATAAGGTAATTTCCATGATCCGGTCAGTTCGTTCTTCATCAACGTCACCAATAATCGGTAAAATTGCAACCTCATCAGAGATCGGTACAAACGGAACGGAAAGGGTCTGAATTTTGTTATTTGCACTTTCTAGATCAAGCACATTTCCGAGGAGATTCGCCATCGCTTTAAAAAGATCAATATGGTCTTCGGTAAAGTGATGCGGGCGTAAATCCATTCCGCATAGTGTACCGAAGTTCTCTCCATTCCCGTAATAAATCGGTACTCCTATTAACGATCCGCCACCGAGGTTCTTTGTAACCGTCATATCTTTCGTTTCTTCATTTGCGGTTAAATCTTCTATAATAAGCGGTTCACGACCGCCTTTAACGATAAATTGTCAGTAAGAATCACGATATAAAGTTTCGAATCCTGATTCTAGTACAATTTCATTGCGGTTGAATGATTGAATGATATCAACATCCTGTTTATCATTTTTTGCGACAAAAAATGTATTCACATCGACAAATTTACTCATCAGTTCTAAAACATCTTTAGAAGCTTCATCAATGGTTGTATATGAAGGAGTCTGTTTTAGTTGCACATTACTCACACCTTTATTTTTAAGTAGTTATATGTATTTATGTATTTTGGGTTTTGAAATGTCTTTTATAGTACTATGGTAACTCATTTGAACTGTTTTGAATACATAAACACTCGATACTTACATTTATTTCATTTGTTTTAATTTTTTTAGAAATTTAGTGATCCATTCCCTATCTATATTCGTTATCTTAATATCTTTGATTAGGAGAGGATGAATCAAATGGCTAAAAAGTTTGTTAAAGTATTAGGTATTATTTTTCTTGTATTAGGAGTAGTTGGATTCTTTATTCCATTTGAAGGTATTTTCCACTTAACACCGATGCATAACATTGTGCATCTGTTGTCTGGAGCAATTGCATTGATGGTGAGTGGTAGTGAGTCCAAGAGTGCAGCATATGCAAAAATATTTGGTATCGTTTATTTACTTGTAGCTATTCTTGGATTGTTTACACATGAATTTGCGGGTATTATTTTCTTGATGGCTGATAATATTTTGCATTTCATTATTGCATTTGCATCGATCTATGTTGGGTTTGCTTCTTCAACTGCAAGTGCAAAAGCATCCGCAAATGTTTCTCAATAGCTTTTATAGACCGTTATTAAACAAGACCAAGTAGAGTTTATTCCTTCTACTTGGTCTTATTATTGTCTTTGCTAGGCATTTAGTTCTCTTACCCGCCGATGTGTGACATCTCTACTTTAGAATCCCGTTTCGTCTGTGAAGTGCGTTCTTCAGAGTAGCGATCTGAACGTTTTGTCCATATATCACGTATGAGTTGCATCATTTCTTCGTCATTTTTCCCGTTTCGTAAAGGTCCTCTGAGGTCATGGCCTTTTGAAGAGAAAAGACATGTGTAGAGCTTCCCCTCTGCAGAAAGTCTAGCACGATTACACGAAGAGCAAAACGCATCAGTAACCGAAGAGATAATTCCAATTTCACCCTCAGAGCCTTTATAACGATAGCGAGTGGCAACTTCCCCTTCATAATTTGGTTCCACAGGCTCTATCGGTATAACCTCGTTCACTCGATTAATGATTTCTTGTTTGGAGAATACATCATCCATCTTCCAGCCATTTGAGTTGCCAACATCCATATATTCAATAAATCTTAAGATATGTCCTTGATCTTTAAAGTATTCAGCCATTGGAATTATGTCTTGATCGTTGATTCCTTTTTGAACAACCATGTTCATCTTAATGCCCAAACCTGCAGATTTTGCTGCTTCGATCCCTTTAAGAACAGTATCTACAGAAACATTTCGGCCATTGATTTTCTTAAATCGTTCATCATCTAATGTATCTAAGCTAATCGTGACCCGGTCTAATCCAGCTTCCTTCAGTTGATCAGCGTATTTAGGTAATAAGGAACCGTTCGTTGTCATCGCAATATCTTCTATTCCTTCAATAGACGAAAGCTGTGCAATCAAAATGGGAAGATCTCTTCTCATCAAAGGTTCTCCACCTGTAATCCGAACTTTCTTTATTCCTGATCTTTTCTGAAATAACGTTGTTAATCTTGTAATCTCTTCAAAGCTTAACAACATATTTTTCTTTAGAAACTCATAATCAGGTCCGAAAACCTCTGGTGGCATACAGTAATGACATCTGAAATTACACCGATCTGTAACTGATATTCTTAAATCTCGTAAAGGTCGTTGCAGTTGGTCTAATACGTTCAAGAGGTCCACCTCCTTTTGATGTTAAATCACTTTTTACAACGTTATACGTTCAGGGTGAGTATAGACATTAACTCTGTTACCACGTATGAATCCTGCTGTGGTTATATTTAATTCCTCAGCTGCTTGCAAGGCGAGCTCAGTCGGTGCAGATTTAGATAGGAGTATCCCTACACCAATTTTTGATGCTTTGAGTAAAATTTCAGAAGAAATTCTCCCGCTGAAAACAAGCACCTTATCCTGAACTTTAATCTCATTTATTAAGCAGTGTCCATAAAGTTTATCTAATGCATTATGTCGACCAATATCTGTTCTTGAGATGATCATTTTATTAGGGGTGCAAATAGCCGCGTTATGAACGCCTCCAGTTGCCTGGAAGGTGCCACTTGAGGACTGCAGTTGCTTCATCAAATCTATGCATTGAGAAAAGGAAACGGTTTGCACCGTCATGGATGATTTAGCCGTTTTGACATCATTTTGAAAATAGAAAGATTGTCTGCTTTTCCCACAACATGAACCTATGAATCGTTTTGTATGTTCTTGAATGGTAGGGGTGATCTTAGTTGTTGTCTCTACGTACGCGAATCCTTTATTTTCATCTATCGTTATAGAGTGGATATCCCTTTTGACGAACCTGATCACGCCTTCTGAGGCTAAGAATCCCATGACCATTTCCTTAAGATAAGTAGGTGTACAAACCATGGTCGCAAATTCATTTCCATTCAGTACGATCGTTAACGGGAACTCAGTAACAATCGTATCTTCTTTTTTCTTTAACTCACCATCTGTATATGAGTAGATTACTCTTTGAGTTGTAATGCGTTGATCCATAGAATCACTCAATTCTCGTGAGAAATGTAATTATATTTGTATTATAACATGTCAATTGGAAGTAAGGATTTGTTGCAGGAAATGGGAAAAGGTCGGATAAGGTTGGGAAAATGTTTTGTAATTTCGACATAATAATACATGACAAAATCGATGATTTTCCCAATAACCAAACGCTTTTTAGCATGCTATACTGAAGAAGACAATCCCCTTAAGACTCTGACACCGCCCATACCTTTTTGAAGCGCAAGCCTCCCCCGGCTTGCGTATTTTTTTGTAAGGTGTTCAAAGTAATACTCTAGGGCAAATCACCTAAACCTGTGTGGTTTAATATCTGTTTTATGGGGGTTCAAGCCGCGATGTATATTGGGAAAGTGTGCAAAGAAAAAGCCGATTCTGTCGGACTAAATTTCAGGAGTTTTCCCAATAACCAAACGCTTTTTAGCGTGCTATACTGAAGAGGACAATCCCCTTAAAACTCTGACACCGCCCATACCTTTATTGAAGTGCAAGCCATACCGGCTTGCACCTTTTTTTGTTCATTTAACGATTTCGTTCTATACTTTACACAACTTGTTTTTGAATCGAATGAAGGGAGTAGAATCATATGTACACACAAGTATGTGAACTTTTACAGATTAAACATCCCATTATACAAGCTGGTATGGCTGGAGGAATTACAACACCCCAACTAGTTGCTGCGGTATCTAATGCAGGTGGTCTTGGCACAATTGGAGCTGGATATTTGACACCTAATGAGACTCGGAAAGTGATTAGAGAAGTTCGTGACTTAACCGATCATCCTTTTGCAGTGAACCTATTTCGGGTTGAGAAGGCTTACGGGGATAGCCGTACGGTGAAAGTCAAAAAGGCGCTTTCAAACGTTTACAATGAGTTAGGTATTCATATGACCGCTGATGAGCCAGTTGTGGAAGATTATTATGAGGAACAATTTAACGTTCTCCTTGATGAAGAGGTGCCAGTTATATCTACAACGTTCGGCGTTCCAACACACAATCAAGTTATCGCAGCTCAACAAAAAAAATTGAAAGTCATGACGATGGTGACCACAGTTGAAGAAGCCATTCAGGCAGAATTAGCTGGAGTCGATGCAATTATTGCGCAAGGGGGTGAAGCGGGAGGACACCGAGGCACATTTAAAGCTGAGCAAGGTGCTGCATCAATCGGTACATTTGCACTGGTACCTCAGATTGTCGACCGTGTTAAGATCCCAGTCATTGCATCGGGAGGGATTATGGATGGAAGAGGTTTAATTGCTGCTCTTGCATTAGGTGCAGGAGGCATTCAACTTGGCACACGATTTCTAAATAGTATAGAAAGTGGAGCAAATCCTCTATACAAAAAAGCCTTACTGGAATCAAATGAAGAGAGTACAGTGATTACAACTGCATTTTCTGGAAGACCTGCGCGTGCAATTCGAAACGCATTCATTGATTTATTTGACTCTAACTCTAACTTTATTAGTCCATTGCGTTATCCAATACAGAACTTGGTAACTAAAGAAATTAGAAAAGCAGCTAAGCAACAAGGGAAATCAGAATATATGTCTCTTTGGGCAGGACAAGGAAATCGCTTAATAAAAGAAGGTCAATCAGCAGGACAAATTTTAGCAGAGATTTTATTAGAAGCATCTCAAATTAAACATAGTCTCTAGTCTTGGATGTGCTTTGTAGATTTTAAAAAAATATTAATTTTCTGGTTTACAAAATGGCAGACTAGGGTAAAAAGATATTGTGAAATGAATACCAGCTGCGTTTTATGAAAATAGGGATTAACTCAAACAAAACCACCTTGAGTTAGTCCCATTTTTCAAAAGGATGAGTGGCAGAGTCTTTGTATGTAAAGGAGCCTGAACGATGAGCGTATTTTCAGTTGATGCACTTGAAAACCGTCATATTATTATTACAGGGGCGAGTGGTGGTATTGGAAGTGAAACTGCCCGTGCAATAGTGATGATGGGGGGCAAGGTAACACTTACTGCGAGAGATACGAAAAAACTGGATATGCTTAAACAAGAACTGTTAGAGTTCACTCCTTCTGAGAATATTTATTTGCATACTGCTGACTTAACTAGTGAACTAAATCAGCGTGAATTAGTCGAACACGCTGAAGCACAACTCGGTCCGATTTATGGATTAGTCAATTGTGCCGGCATTGCTGGGGGAGGAATTTTAGAAAATACTTCAAAAGAAGAAATAGAGTATATTATGGAATTGAATTATACAGCTGCAGTCATGCTCACGAAACTAGTGTACCAACATATGAAAGAACACCAAAGAGGTGTTGTTGTAAACGTATCATCTTTATCTGGTCTAAGAGGAACTTATGGAAATACTGCTTATGCCGGCTCTAAATTTGCTTTGATTGGTTTTACTCATTCATTCGCTCTAGAAGCGATCGAACATGGTGTAAGAGTAAATTCAGTTTGCCCTGGATATGTGAATACACAGATGGGAATTAGAGCCATCGAAAAGAGAGCAGAAAGAAATGGAATTTCATTTGAAGAACAACTAGAAATGATTAAGAACGAGTATCCCTCTAGAAAATTAGTTGAGCCTGATGAGGTTGCCAATACGATCGTCTATCTCATAACAGATGCTGCACCTAATATTATAGGAGAATCTGTTAAAATTTCAGGAGGTACTGTACTCAGGTAAAGAAAACCTGACTAAGCCAAGCCCTGATGTAGGACAAGCCTTAGTTGCGTGATTCTGAAAACTTTCTTAACGTATGTGAAAAAAGGCTGACCTTGATTTAGGCCAACCTTTTTCTGTTTTCTGTTTAAGCTCTAACTGCTTCCTTAAGCTGCTTTCCAGGCTTAAACGCAGGCGTTCGAGTTGCTTTAATTTGAATGACTTCTCCTGTTTGAGGATTTCTACCGGTTCTTGCTTGACGTTGGCGGACTTCAAAACTACCAAAACCAATTAATTGTACGTTTTCACCATCGGTTAGTTTTTTAGTAATGGCATCGATCACTGCGTTGACAGCTGTAGTTGAATGCTTTTTTGGTAAGCCAGTTTGTTCTGCGACGTGTTGGATTAAATCACGTTTATTCATTTTTATTCCTCCTTGGAATTTGTTCATGAGAACATTATGTATCTACCATTCTTACCGCATTCTAATAAAATATACATCGATTAGTCATTTTTCTGAATTTAAGGAGTAAATAATAATAAAACAAAATGGAGTGCCCAATGGACACTCCGAAGCAATCTGCTTATTCTTTTTATGAGAGTTCAGGTAAAACTCGTGTTTCCAGTTCCATCTCACATTTACAGAGTGGACAAGCTGGTTTTGCTTCAAATGATAATCCGTCTCTCATCCATCCAGAACAATCCTGACTTGTGCAACTCCAAACCTTTGTCTCAACCTCAGGAATTGGCTCTTGCTGATTCTTTGAGAAAAATGCCATATGCTTCCACCCACTTTTTCATAGTATCTCTATTATACCCCATTTTGTATAAATTTATAGGGATAAAGAATTTCAAGGAGTGTTCTAATATGGAATTAGCTAGAAGAATCAATATCCCCGTACATAAATATTTAAATTTGTTTATTCAAATGATTGAAGAAAACGAGCGTTATTTCCGAGCTTATCGGGTTCGGGCGTTAATATGGAGCTTCTTTACTCCGATTATTATGTTTGTGCCTTCATACTTACTTCTAGCCTCATTTGATACATTTAATTTTACATCCGTCATCCAATTTATCTTAGCCATAATTCTACTTATAACCTGGATAGCCTTCCCAGGCATTTTCTTATATGTGAATGCTGATTTCAATAAGGCATCATGGGTATGGATGTGGATATGGCTATCATTATCGTGTATTTCATTAATAGTCTGGATTATTTTCCTCTTATAAGTGATGTGTTTACTAAGAAATAACAAGGGGTATGTTTGGGTGTAAGGAGGCGAGCATATGTCACTGCAATCAAATGATCTTGAATTTTATAAGAATGAATTATTATCGATGAAAGAAAACGTCTATAAGAGACACCGCAAGCATGACTTAAACCTCGATATAGAAGAATTGAAAAGTCATTCCAATCATATGGGAGATTCAGCAACAGCTGAATATGAACAGAAGAAAGAAATGACCCTTAGAGATACAGATGAAGAACTGTTAAATGAAATAGACGAAGCACTGAAAAGGATTGAAAAAGGCACTTATGGTATTTGTGTGGATACAGGTGAAGAAATTACGAAAGAACGATTAGAGGCAATACCATATGCTAAAAGAACAATTGAAGCACAACGGAAATTTGATCAACAAAGGAATTATCCTAAGGATCAAACCAAAGTGAAACGTGAAGATCCTTCTGACACAGTAGAACAAATTGAAGAGGAACAAAATTCTTATGGAAGATAACCAGTTTACCTGGTTATCTTTTTTTATTTAGGCTTGTGGCTTGTTAACTGTATTGTTGTAATTCTCTAAACCAACTTTTCAACAGTATTCTCTAACAGAGCTTTATTTCAATTTTTAAAGAAATCAGTCTCTAGACGGAGGGAATTATAAACCTGAGATCGTTCTTTTTCATCATGAAAGAAGGTATCCTGTACATAGAAGTAAAAAGAAGTATTATGATTACGAGAAATTGAAGAAATATTATTAGGGGTGTCTATATGAAACTATGGTCAGGTGGTCAATTTGTAGTAGCTCTGTTCTTTATTTTTGGTGGAGCTGTATTGTTACTTGTCAATTTAGGTCTTATTTCCATGGAAATAGACGAAGCGTTTAACTTTTTGTTCCCATTTGTCTTATTTTTGCTAGGGATCAAATGGTTGTTTGAAGCAATCTTTTCGAAAAGTCGTCATGGAAATTGGTTTTTTGGACTTGCTTTCTCTGTCATTGGCGGACTATTAATTGCCGACCGTCTAGGGTTCATAACATTTACGATTGGACATATTTTAAACCTGTGGCCACTGTTCCTCGTCTATATAGGGGTTAAAATTTTGTGGGGACGCGGTCCAAAGGTAACGATAAGCAGAAATAAACATAACAAAAGCGGATTAGTATCAGATGTGTCGATGAAAGAGGACAATTGGCAAGTCCAGGATTTAGATGAATGGAATGGGGTATCCGATTATGATTTTGATTATACACGGGCGTTCATTCCAGACAAAGAAACAACCATCAAGTTATCCGGATGGGTTGGTGACATTAAAATTCTTATTCCAGAGGATGTTGAATTTACAGTTACAACTTCTTCTAAAATTGGCGATATTAAGATCGGTAATTATAAGAAGGAAGGGTTGGTCAAAAATGCGAACTATACATCAGATCGATACGATGAGGCTACCCGAAAACTTAATTTCCAGTTTGATTTTAAAATTCTAGATTTAAAAATAGATAGAGTTTAGGAGAGTGTATGGAATGAATGAGAATACAAACGGTGTCCGAAAGATTTTATACCGTTCACACCTCTTAAACTCCGTCTATACGACAGTGCTGATTTTCTTCATCTTTCAAATCCTTTACTACTTTAAACCGAATGCCGATCCGATTGTAGTGAGCTTTATGATAACAGCTGCCGTTTTTATATTAACCCTATTGCTAGGGTTCACTTTCAGTTATCGAAAAGGCCAACATGTAATTAACAGACTTAATGAAATATCGGTAGCGATTGCGAAGTTATCTTTTAGTAACTTTGATTATAGAATTCAAGACTCGGAGCAAGATGAAATTGGTGCAATATGTTCAGACTTGAACGGGCTTACCATTAAGGTTAAAAAGCAAATGCAATCTTTGCAGAAGTTAGCGAATGAAAAAGCTGAATATGCAGAAAGAGCACACACTGCAGCAACAATTGAAGAACGTCAACGTCTTGCTAGAGACCTACATGATGCGGTCAGTCAGCAGTTATTTGCATTAAATATGATGTCATCGGCTGCAATGAAGTTATTTGATACGCACCCACAAAGAGCAAAGGCACAGTTAGAGCAAGTTGTAGAAATGGCAAATAAGGCTCAAGGAGAGATGAGAGCGTTATTGCTTCATTTACGACCCATAGATCTATCGGGTGAAAATCTACAAAAGGGTATTGAAGGTCTAGTGGAAGAATTGAAGCTTAAATCAGGAATCCATATTGAATCTGAAATTCATGACATTCCTGATTTATCAAAAGGCATTGAAGACCATCTGTTTAGATTAGTACAAGAAGGGCTCGCAAATGCACTTCGCCATTCTAATGCAAGCCGTTTGACGATTGTACTCAATCACACAGATCAGCATATCCGTATCCATATAAGGGACAATGGGGCTGGATTTGATTTGAAAGATAAGAAAAAAACTTCATATGGATTGAAAACAATGCAAGAGAGGTGTGACGAAATTGGGGGCAAATTTTCAATTACAACAGCTAAAGGGAAAGGTACAGCAATCGACGTAAGAGTCCCTATTGAAGAAAGGAGAGTATCGAGTGAGTGAAAAGATAAAGTTATTTCTCGTTGATGACCATGAAATGGTTAGAAGAGGATTAAGCTCTTATTTAATGACAGATCCAGACTTTGAAATTATTGGTGAAGCATCAAGCGGAAATGAAGCAGTGAAGCTGTTGCAGGAGCTCTATCCAGATATTGTTTTAATGGATTTAATAATGGAAAACGGAAATGGGATTGAAGCAACAAAGGAAATTATCAAGGCACATCCAGAATGTAAAATAATCATTTTAACGAGCTTCTATGATGATGAGCAAGTATTTCCTGCAATCGAAGCTGGAGCATTCAGCTATGTTTTAAAAACAGCATCAGCAGACGAAATTTCTGACACCATAAAAAAAGCTTATGTAGGTCAATCAGTTATCGAGTCGAAGGTAGCTCAGAAAATGATGAACCGGTTTCGAGGCAATGAAACCTTACCACATCAAGAACTTACCAAAAGAGAATTAGAAGTGCTTATTTTGCTCGGGGATGGTAAAACCAATCAAGAAATAGGTGAAGAATTATTCATCGGTATCAAAACAGTAAAGACGCACGTAAGTAATATATTAAGTAAGTTGCAAGTATCCGATCGGACGCAAGCAGCAATATATGCAAATCGAAATAAATTAACTATGTAAGACAAGGGTGACTGAAGAGTGTCGATTTAGATGCTGATCAGTCGCCCTTTGTTTGATATTATCTATACTTCTTCTAACATAGTGACGTTAACCGTCATTTCGTTTTCGGGTTCACGTTGAGGATAAATTCTCGCGGTATTTCCAGCTTCATCAACTCGTTGAATCCAAACAGGATCTCCTTTATAATGAACAGCTATTTCCTCAGGTGAATCTAATATTTGCTTTGCTCTACCAACGTTCATAATCAAACTCCTTCTTTTGTCTTTATTTTTATAGTTTTTATTTAATAAATGGATTTATACATAAAGGTTTCTCAAAAAAGACTTTGTAAGATTTTCATTCAATCGAATGAATTTTTTTTGTGATTGTCAGAACTATTCTGAATTAGATACGTCTTTAAAGTTGTATGTATGAACAGGGAGGTCAATTAAATGATTGAAGTGAAAAATCTAAGCCATCAATTTACAATCGGCAAAAAAGGAAAAGAATCGGTAATACCAGTGTTACGAAATATAAATTTAAAAGTTGATAAAGGAGAAGTCGTCACAGTCGTTGGGAGGAGCGGATCTGGAAAATCTACATTATTGAATTTGATCAGTGGATATATGAGTCCGGCAGAAGGTGAAATTTTCATCGATAGTAACAAAGTAAGTGACTTTAACGAAAGCAAATGGGCGGATTTCCGTTTAAACAATTTAGGATTCATCTTTCAAAGCTTTCAACTTATTCCAAGCATGACTGCGTTTGAAAATGTAGAACTTGCACTCACGTTAAAAGGTGTAAAGGTAGTGGAGCGCAGAAAACAGACAGAAGCAATTTTTCAGAAAGTAGGGTTGGAAAAATTTACGGAGCATTATCCGAGCGAACTTTCTGGGGGGCAACAACAGCGAGTAAGTATTGCTCGAGCACTTGTCTTGAACCCCCCAATTATCCTTGCAGATGAACCGACTGGAAGTTTAGATAGTGAAACAGAAGAGGAATTACTCAGTTTTATCAAAGAACTGAACCGAGAATTGGGTATTACTTTCTTGATCATTACCCATGATGACAAAGTCGCCCGTATCGGCAATCGGGTCATAGAAATTATGGACGGAAAGTTGAACAAGGAGGCATTTGCTTCATGAAATTTCGTGATCAGTTTAAATTCGTCCGTACAAACATGAAGAAGAACAAAAGTCGGATCTTTATGACCGTTTTAGCTACTGCCATGGGGTGTGCATTCCTCATCGTATTGGCATCCGTTGCATTTGGAATTCAAGAATCATTTGTAGAGGAAATGACATCCGGACAATTGATGACGGAAATTCAAGTTCACGGAAAAGAAGAAAAGAACCAGTTGACGATCGAGGACATTGAATACTTCGAGTCACTTGAAAATGTGGATGCAGTTACGCGTAGAAACTACTTACGACAAGACGCAGTTTTTCTTCTTGATCAGTATCGCCATACTGGTGGTTCAATCGTTGTACACTATCCCTCCGAAGTTAAAGCAGGGTTTGAACTATCTGAAGGACGTTTACCTCAATCGGAGGATGAAGTTGTCGTAGGATATGATTTCGCAAAAGGTTTAGCTGCATGGAACGGTGAAGGGGAACCACCTTATGGGGAAGATGGTGTCGTTAAGGAAGAGCTTAGTTATAATGGGGAAGTCCTGAATAAAACCATTCGTATGGATGTAAAGAAGGTACAAGAGAAAAAAGAAACGACCAAACAGTTCGATCTTAAAATCGTCGGAATTGGTAAGAAACCAACACGTGAATGGATGCATAATCGAGAAGTGTATATTTCACAAGCGGTATTAAGTAAGGTTGAAGCTTTTACGGGAATGAAAAATGGTGAAATAGGAGATCCGAACGCACCACCTAGCGAAAACCCCGAATCAGAAGCTTCAACTGAAGAAACGTATGATGAAGTGAAGATCTATGCCAATCATGCTGAATCAGTGAAGCATATTTCAGATTCGATAAAAGACAAAGGGTATTATTCATACTCAGTTGTAAGCGAAATGGAACAAATGAATTTGATTTTCTTGATTGCAAAAAGTGGCTTGATCTTCATCGGAACAATCGCCATTATCATCGCTTCAATCGGAATTTATAATACGATGACTATGGCGGTTACAGAACGTGCGCCAGACATCGGAATTATGAAAGCAATCGGAGCAAATCCAAATACAATCAAGCGGATCTTTTTGATTGAAAGCAGTTATATTGGCTTGTTAGGAGCGCTCTTTGGAACTTTGGTTGCTTATGGAATCAGTTATCTCGTTAATCTATTCCTACCGATGATCCTAGGTGGAGCATTTGGAGAGCAACCACCAGAAGACTTCATGTTCTCGAGTATTCCACTGAGCTTGACTCTCATCAGCATTTCAATTTGTTTGATTGTCACGATTATTTCTGGTTTGCGACCAGCAAGTCGAGCAACGAAAGTGGACGTACTTAAGGCGATGAGGAGAGAGGTTTAATTTATAAAAAAAGAAGCTGATTGTAATGAATCAGCTTCTTTTTGTTATTTAGATTTACTCAATTTTTTCTCAATCATTCCTGTTGTACAGCGTGAAATACAAATTAATTCATCTTCTTCATCGGTTAACTTGATTTCCCATACCATCGTAGTTCTCCCTTTATGTAGTGGAAGAGCGATTGCAGTTACGACACCGTCTCGCTTACTTTTTAGATGATTGGCATTGATCTCAATTCCAAAAACATTGTGTGTATCTAAATCTACGTTTAGAGCGGTGCCGATGCTTGCTGCTGACTCTGCGAGTGCAACGGACGCTCCACCATGTAAGTAACCCATCGGTTGTTTGGTCCGCTCATCTACAGGCATTGTCATTTTGACTACTGATTCGTTTGCATCTATAACTTCCATACCTAATGCACCAATCATAGTATTCGTGAAGTCCATATGAGAACAGCTCCTTATTCGAATTAAAACTGGATAAGATAACTAATTATGAGGCCTACGCCTAAAGCGAATCCGAACACTGTATGCATTTGAGCTGTCGCTTTCATAGCTGGCATCATATTTTCAGGTGTCCGCTCTCCGTGAAATAATTTTACAGCTTGAATTGCTTTTGGAATACTCAACAAGATGAGTAGGAGGTAAATCGATGCTTTACCGACTACAATCATCGAAAGGATCCAGGCAATGGAAAAGGCAAACATTGCCCCAAGAAATTGTACAGCTCGTTTATGTCCTAGAAGTATGGCTAAAGTTCTTCTGCCTCGCTCTTGATCTCCTTCAAGATCTCTGATGTTATTGGCCATCAAAATTGCGCCGATTAACGTAGAAACTGGGACAGAGATGAGCATACTATTTAATGTAATCAATCCGGTTTGGATATAGAAGGAAATCAATATGATGACAAACCCCATAAAGAAACCAGCTACAATCTCTCCGAATGGAGTGTAAGCAATCGGATAAGGACCACCTGTATAATAGTATCCTGCTGCCATGCAAAGTGTACCAATTACGGCAATCCACCAAGTTGTTGATGCACTTATATAGGCACCAAGCAATATGGCAGCTATAAAGAAGGCGACTCCAACAGCTAAAATGGTTCGAGGTGAAATACCGTCACGGACGATACCGCCTCCAATTCCTATAGATTCAGATGTGTCTAATCCTCTTTTAAAATCATAATACTCATTAAACAAATTGGTAGCAGCCTGTATTAACATTGATGCTATAAGCATGGCGAGTACCAAAAGCCAGTTAAGTGGGGTATAAAACATTGCAAGAACAGTACCGATAAAAACCGGAACAAAAGACGCTGTCAATGTGTGTGGTCGTAATTGACGGTACCATATTTTCATTTTCGACTCTTTGTCCGAATGAACTTTAAGTTGAGAAGTGCTATTAGAAAAGTCTTGTGCCATAATCGTTCACCTTTATCACGAATGTATGATTATCATCATTCTGTCGTATTTTTGCACTTAAGTGTATGAAACTTTTCAACATGGATATATACAAATGACCTAGTTGAACGTTCAGGTATAAAGTATAAGTGCAACGAAAGCTTTACCATCAAAATAGGTAGGCATCACCTAAGTTTACTTTATCCCTTCTAAGTGTATTCAATGGGTGTAGTGGTGTCAACTTGCTTGGATGGAAATAGATGTGAATGGTGGACAATGGAAAAACAACCTTTTTTCCTTTATAATAGTATCGATTAGAAACTTTATTAAAAAACATTAATGGAAGTAACTCATAAATAGAGAATAGACGTCGCAGGATCTTGGAGGGGAATGCTTTGGCAGCAGTTACACAACATGATTTAATTGAGCGCTTAGAAAGTGCCAAATATAAAGCA
Source organism: Pseudalkalibacillus berkeleyi (assembly GCF_021608225.1). Taxonomy (NCBI): domain Bacteria; kingdom Bacillati; phylum Bacillota; class Bacilli; order Caryophanales; family Fictibacillaceae; genus Pseudalkalibacillus; species Pseudalkalibacillus berkeleyi. The sequence goes on along the minus strand of NZ_JAKIJS010000001.1, from coordinate 2,230,630 downwards.
CAATTGATGCAAAAAGAAATACTTGTCAGTCACAGACTGCAAGTTGATAATGTGGATCCACTTATCGTCTTTGCAAACAGTAACCATTTATATAAAGGGCAGCGATCTTTTTGGTCTGATGCATCAGGTGAATTAACACTTGTTGGTATTGGAGAAGCACGGAAATTTGATGTTGATGGTGATGAACGTTTTGCAGAGATAAGGGAGCAGTGGGGTTCACTCATTCAAACACAATTAGAGGATTTCACAACACCTTATAAATATGGGACAGGACCTATGATAATGGGTGGATTCTCATTCGATACAAAGAAATTCAAAACACCATTATGGACCAATTATGCTGATGCAAGCTTCGTATTGCCAGTACATCTGTATTCTTTCTTCAATGATCAAGCATTTTTGACGACGAATATGTTTGTTAAACCCGATTCAGATATACATGCACTTTTTGAGAAAGCGATGAAAGCGAGAGCACAAATACTCAAGAAATCCACAATCCCAAGTGGACTCGATCAATCATTTACCCTAACAGAGATTGATCCAGAACAGTGGAAAGAATCAGTTGCAGATACAACAGCAATGATTAATAAAGGTAAAATTGAGAAAGTGGTTTTGGCACGAGAAGTGATTGCACAAGCGGACGATGATATCTCTGCAATTGTAACGCTTTCTAACTTGCTTGAGCAGCAACCGAATAGCTTTGTTTTCGCATTTGAGAGAGGTCATAAATGTTTTCTGGGGGCTTCACCCGAACGTCTTGTACAGAAACAAAATAGTGAGGTACTCTCAACATGTCTCGCAGGTTCGATAAAAAGAGGCGACTTTCATACGGAAGATGAACGGCTTGGAGAGCAGCTTCTAAATGATCAGAAAAACCTTGAGGAACATGCCTTTGTCGTTCAAATGATAAGAGATGCACTTGAAGAGATTGCCGGAACGGTCCATATTCCGGATGGACCTACTTTGTACAAAGGACGAGACATCCAACATTTATTTACACCTGTGATCGTCAAACAAGCATCTAATATACCATTGATGGATGTAGTGGAGCGTCTACACCCTACTCCTGCATTAGGTGGTTTCCCTCAAGCGGAATCCGTTGAAATGATTAGAGAAAATGAAAAGCTTGATCGAGGTTGGTACTCCTCCCCAATAGGCTGGGTTGACTTAAAGGATCAAGGTGAATTCGCTGTTGCGATCCGTTCTGGGTTGATTAACGAGAACCATGTCTCTCTTTTTGCTGGATGCGGAATTGTTGCAGACTCCAACCCAGAGAGTGAGTACGAAGAAACACTGATAAAATTAAAACCGATGCTTTCTGCATTAGGAGGATCCTTTGAATGACTTTAGATCCACTGACAGCTTATGTTGGAGCTTTCGTAGATGAATTAAGTGAATCAGGAGTTGAAGACGTAGTCATCAGCCCAGGTTCAAGGTCAACACCGTTAGCTTTGATGTTTACACAACATCCGAAAATAAAAGGCTTGCTGAGCGTAGATGAGCGCTCGGCAGCTTTTTTTGCCTTAGGAATTGCAAAAGTGAAAGAAAAACCTGTAGCACTGGTTTGTACATCGGGTACAGCTGCCGCCAACTACTATCCCGCCATTATTGAGGCCGCTATCTCTCATGTCCCTTTACTCGTGCTGACTGCTGATCGTCCACACGAACTACGTGATGTGGGGGCACCACAAGCCATTGATCAAATTGGATTGTACGGCAAATATGTAAAATGGTTTCATGAAATGGCACTACCAGAAATGGATGACCGTATTCTTCAATATGTTAGATCTAATGCAAATCGAGCATACGCAGTATCTATGGATGCTAAAAAAGGTCCAGTCCAATTAAATTTTCCATTTAGAGAGCCTTTAATTCCAAACTATAACGCGCCTGATGCTTTTACATATGGGAAGAAAACCAATCAAGGTGCGTACCGCTCTTTCTTTTCAGGAAAAAGGGAGCTTTCTGAGCAGCTCATAACTGAATTAAAGGACAAGCTTGAAACTGTTGAAAAAGGTGTGATCGTGTGCGGACCAGGTACTTACAATCATGGAGTGGAACCGATCATTGATTTAGCAGAGAAATACCAACTTCCGATCTTTGCAGATCCATTGTCTCCCTTAAGAAAGGGCGAGCATAACAAAGATTTAGTTATAGAACATTACGATGCGCTTTTAAAGACTGATGTAATTCGTGATTGGAAGCCGGAACTAGTCATTCGATTTGGTGCAATGCCCGTTTCTAAGGCATATACCCAGTATGTTCAAAAGCATTCTGATTGCGAATTTTGGATTATTGATGAGGGAGAAGATTGGCGTGATCCGACTCACTCACAAGGGCGGATGATCTTTACTGATACAAAGAAATTTGCAGAAGGACTTACCGTCAACGCACACAAGTTGGGGTCCGAAACATCTTGGACAAATAATTGGATGAAGGCAAATGAAATTGCGCAATATGAAAAAGATAAATTTGTTGAGATAGATGATTTATTTGAAGGAAAAATATTTTCTCAGATTGAAAATTTAATACCGAACGATACAGCTCTTTTTGTAGGAAACAGTATGCCGATTCGCGATTTGGATTCATTTTTCGGAAAAACGAGTAAAAGTATACAATTCATTGCAAATAGAGGTGCAAATGGCATTGATGGTGTCATTTCCTCCGCTCTTGGTGTCGCTTCTAGTGGTCGCAAAACGGTCCTGGTTATCGGAGATCTTTCCTTTTATCACGATATGAACGGATTGTTAGCAGCAAAAATGTATGAGCTTGATATTACTATTGTCCTTGTAAACAATAGTGGGGGCGGGATTTTCTCTTTCTTACCTCAAGCAAAACACCCAGAGCATTTTGAACAACTTTTCGGTACACCGATTGACATTTCATTTGAGAAAGCAACGAATTTATATGATGGTCAATACCATTTGGTTCAATCATGGCTAGGTTTCGCAGAGGTTTTTGCGAAATGTATAGATGAAAAAGGGCTGAAGGTTATCGAACTGCAAACCAATCGAGAAGAGAATGTTCATCTTCATAAACAATATTGGGGAAATATTAATACAGCTATAGAGAGTCAACTAGGAAAACTGAGTGATGATTAATATGAACGATACGAATTATCATGTCCGCATTGAGGGAGAGGGAGAACCATTACTCCTTCTTCATGGTTTTACCGGCTCTTGTGTAGATTGGTTACCTTTCGTAGATAAGTGGAAGGACAGATATCAACTCATACTCGTTGATCTTATGGGCCACGGAAAAACGGACCACCCGAAAGATGTTGATGAATATGCAATGAATAAAGCGACAGAAGCACTCAATCATATTCTTTCTGAGTTGAAGATTGAAAGCGCGTACGTTTTGGGGTATTCTCTAGGTGGTAGAGTTGCATTATCTTTTGCGATGCGCTATCCAAAACGGGTGAAAAAGTTGATTCTTGAAAGTAGCTCACCAGGTTTACAAACTGAGGAGGAACGCCTTGAAAGAAAGCGAAGAGATGATCAATTAGCCGATCGTATTTTACGTGATGGAATTGAGTCATTCGTTCGCTTCTGGGAGTCAATACCATTGTTTAAAACACAGCTAGAGCTTTTGTCTGAAGAGGATCGAAATCGGTTACGTACAATGCGATTGCGTAATTCAGAAGTCGGTTTGGCAAACAGCTTGAGAGGTATGGGGACAGGTGTACAACCTTCTTGGTGGGCTCACCTTGAGCAGTTTGAAATTCCTACCACCCTTATTGTTGGTGAACGAGATCAAAAATTTCTCCGCATTGCTGAAGAGATGCTTAAATTAATTCCTTATGGTAATCTGGTTGTGATTGAAAATGCAGGACATACTGTACATTTGGAACAACCAGAAGCTTTTGCCCATACGGTTTTACAAGTATTACATAAAAGAAAGGATGACTGAAATGGCTACATTTGAATGGGTTGCAGAAAGAAATTACGACGATATTTTGTATGAAACATATAACGGTATCGCGAAAGTTACGATTAACCGTCCAGAGGTAAGGAATGCTTTTCGACCTAAAACAGTTCATGAACTAATTGATGCATTCGCATACGCACGTGATGACTCTAATATCGGCGTGATTGTATTAGCAGGTGCTGGGGACGATGCATTCTGTGCTGGTGGAGACCAAAAAGTACGCGGACATGGTGGATATGTGGGAGACGATCAAATTCCACGATTGAACGTACTTGATCTTCAACGCTTGATTCGTGTCATTCCGAAGCCTGTTGTGGCTATGGTTTCAGGATACGCAATCGGTGGAGGACACGTACTTCACGTCGTTTGTGACTTAACGATTGCAGCAGACAATGCGATCTTCGGTCAAACTGGACCGAAAGTTGGAAGCTTTGATGCTGGTTACGGTGCAGGATATTTAGCACGTATCGTAGGACATAAGAAAGCTCGTGAAATCTGGTACCTTTGCCGTCAATACAACGCTGATGAAGCTAAGGATATGGGACTTGTCAATACAGTCGTTCCTCTTGAGAAGTTGGAAGAGGAAACGGTTCAATGGTGTAATGAAATGCTTGAAAAGTCACCTACAGCCCTACGTTTCTTGAAGGCATCTCTTAATGCTGATACAGATGGACTTGCTGGCTTGCAACAAATGGGTGGAGACGCGACACTACTTTATTACACAACAGATGAAGCGAAGGAAGGTCGAGACGCATTTAAAGAAAAGCGCACGCCTGACTTTAAGCAATTCCCTCGTTTCCCTTAAAATTTAAGTTATGTAGGAGGTTTATAAGTAGAGACTTACTTATAAATCTCCTTTTTTCTCTAATCTGAGATAATTCTTTTCCTTGAAAAAGAGCTATTCGCCGCATATCTTGATCAAATCAGGAAGATAACTGGTGAATAAGGGCTATTACCTCACCAACAATACATAGCCTTCAGATTGCTTCAATTTATTATGCAGTAAAATCCTGACTAAGTGATTTAGTGGAGTGGTATAGATGACTGGAATCGAAATGAATAACTGGCTTCAGCAAAGAGCGTACCTGACCCCGAAGAGGACAGCGCTCATTTTTGAGAATCAAACTTGGACTTACGAACAACTGAATGATGCCGTTAGAATTTTAGCTCGGACATTAGCGGCTCAAGGTTTTCAGAAAGGGCAACATATCGGGTTTCTAATGGATAATCACCCTAATACGGTTATGCTTATTCATGCTCTCCACTATTTAAACGTAGTGATGGTTCCGCTCAACAAACGGTTAACACCAAAGGAAATTGATTTTCAGTTGAGAGATGCAGATGTCCATTTGTTAATTGTGGACGAAACTCATGAAAATATCTCAAACCAGTTGAAATTCGGTGAAATCATCAATATAGACGATTTACATCGTGAAGAACAAAAAGATCTCGAGCTTGAGGATTCCATCCACCTTGATGACCTTCATTCCATCATATACACTTCCGGGACAACAGGGCATCCGAAAGGCGTTATGCTGACTTATGGAAACCACTGGTGGAGTGCAACAGGATCAGCACTTAATTTAGGATTAAGAGAAGATGATCGTTGGTTATGCGCGGTTCCACTGTTTCATGTGAGCGGATTATCCATTTTGATACGAAGCGTTATTTATGGCATTACGATGGTTTTACATAGAGGATTTGAATCTGAAAAATTTGTGCGATCTGTACATGAAGATAAAGTAACGATCGCATCTGTTGTCAGCGTAATGTTGTCAAAGGTATTGGATGCTGACACATATGAACCGTTTCCGTCCTCGTTCAGATGCATGCTTTTAGGTGGGGGGCCTGCACCTTATCCACTTTTGAAAAGATGTGAAACGGAAGGAATACCCGTATTCCAAACTTATGGTTTAAGTGAGTCTGCTTCTCAAATTGTTACGTTGGCTCCTGAGGACAGCTTTCGTAAATTAGGGTCAGCAGGGAAACCGCTCTTTCCATCACAAGTTAAAGTTGTTCCAACAGAAGATCGAACTAATGATGACGCTGGAGAAATTTTCGTCAAAGGACCCAATGTTACAAAAGGATATTATAAAAAAGATCAAGTGAACGATGAAAAAATCATTGATGGATGGCTTTCTACTGGAGATATCGGGTATTTTGACGAGGAAGGATTTCTTTATGTGCTAGATCGTCGGAAAGACATGTTTGTATCTGGTGGTGAGAATGTTTATCCAGCTGAAATAGAAGCCTGTTTGTCAGGTCATGATGCTGTGGCAGAGGTTGGTGTAACGGGTGTAGCCGATGAAAGGTGGGGGAAGGTACCTGCAGCTTTCATCGTCCTTCGAGACCATACAGACATAACCAAAAAATCGCTCATCGATTACTGCGAAACACACCTTGCCCGCTATAAAGTTCCGAAAGTGTTTCAGTTCATAGACGAACTACCGAGGAACGCGTCCAATAAGATTTTACGAAGAGAATTAATCAAGTACCTTAATGAGGGGGAGTCAGAATGAACGTGAGGGGCGTTACGCTTTATAAAATTAAGCTCCCTCTAAAGCAGCCTTTTGTGACAGCCATACATACAGTTTCTGAGCGGAAGCTGTTGATCGTTGCGGTAGAATTTTCAGATGGATGGATTGGCTGGGGGGAGTGTTCAGCTTTTGATATGCCTTGGTACACGGAAGAAACGACTCAAACGTGTCAATATGCATTAGAGACCTACTTAATTCCAGAGTTGCTCGGGCATGGAGATTTTGACCATCCTCGCGAAATTCATACTGCGATGAAACGGTTTAAAGGACATCATATGGCAAAATCCAGTATTGAAACTGCGGTATGGGACGGATATGCAAAGTCCGTGCAGAAGTCGTTATTTGAAGTGCTTGGCAGTTCGAGAAAATCGATTGAGGTCGGCACAGCAATCGGAATGCAAACAAATATCGATGCGCTCCTTAACAGAATTGAAGAGGCATTGGAAACTGGATATAAGCGGATTAAGCTGAAAGTAAAGCCTAACCAAGATTTGGACATGTTGTCAGCAGTTCGTTCAAGGTTCCCGAATGCACCGCTTATGGTGGATGCAAATTCAAGTTATCATCTTTCTGATTTGGAGCGATTGAAAGAGATGGATGCGTTCAATCTAATGATGATTGAGCAGCCTCTAGGTTCAGAAGATTTTGTAGAACACTCCAAATTACAGCAGGCTCTCACAACGCCAATTTGTCTTGATGAAAGTATCACTTCATTCGGAACCGCTCAAACGGCAGTCGCCTTAAATAGTGCTAGAATCATTGCAATAAAACATAGTCGTGTTGGAGGTCATACGGAGGCAATTCGTATACATGATTTTTGTAAAATGAATGGGATAGATGTTTGGGCAGGTGGCATGATTGAGACAGGTATTGGAAAAGCGCATAATATCGCTTTAGCATCACTAGACGGGTTTGTTTATCCTGGAGATATTGCTTCTTCCTCTAAATACTGGCATCAGGATATCATTAAACCTGAAATTGAAGTGAAAAATGGACAAATTGCCCTTTCAGATGCCCCAGGGATCGGATATGAAGTCGATTTATCAACATTAGAGCGATATTCAGAAGAAATTAAGCGATTTTGAGGTGCTGAGCTGCAATCACAGAGGGATTATCTAGAAAAACACGTTTTTATCTAGAAAAGCACAATATCACCTCAACTCCCTCTCAATAATGAAAGGATGGACCTTCGTCCATCCTCCTTTTTTATCTTTATCGAATTACACCACATGCTACACGTTTCCCTGATTCACCAGATGGGTTGGATTTGTAGTCATCTGCTTTCTCGTGTATGACAAGCGCACTGCCATCTTCGTCAAGAAGCGTGTTTGATTTTCCTTTTTCCAATGTGACGTGTTTCGTATACGTGGTAAAGGAGACCATGCCATCCTCATCTACTTTCAAATTTGGTAAATCCCCAGCATGATAGCCTTTTGGGTTATTAAATCCATGTTCTTTAGTAAGCGGATTATAATGTTCGCCTGCAGATTTGAAATCAGGTGCTTCACACGAACCTGTTTCGTGAATATGATAACCGTGAACACCTGGAGAAAGGTTTGAAACCTTCATCTGAATCATAACCCCTTTTGGTGTCTCGGCAAGACGAGCCTGGCCAATCTTCTCTTTGCTATTATTGTAAAGATCCACTTGTTTATAGTTCTGATTCGAAGCATCACTGATATTAACAGGAACCGTATCGTTTTCATTAGCACTCCTCTGGTTTTCATAAGCACAAGCTGCCAGTCCTGAAAGAATCAGAAACGATGCAATACTCCACATGAACCAATGATTCAATTCATCCATCTCCTTTTCGAAGTTCTTGATTTATTTTTTGCAAATCTAGGATAAATATGTAAAATTAACTACATAAAACCATCTAATGTACTCGAAAATTTTCAATTTAAACCGATATAGAATATATGACAAAATGAATAAAAAGAGTAAAATCTCAGTTTATAGGGGACCTGGGTCATGTTTAATCGATTACAAGAAGAGCAACTACGCTCAATTTTCAATGGATTTAAAGATATGGTCTTTTTAATGGAAGTGGATCAAGGACCGGAATTTCGATATGTAACTGCAAATGATTCCGCGTTAAAGAATTCTGGGGTGACAGCTTCAGCCTTCGGAAAGAATATGCGGGAGGTTTTAACTGAAAATGTCTTCAACGAGATTCAACAAGCATATGAAACAGCTTATTTTACAAAAGAACCACATCATTATGAAATTGAAACAGAAGTGAAGGGCGCGTCAATGGTCGGAGAGACTATTCTTACACCGATATTGAATGAAAAGGATGAGTGTACCCATATCCTTGCGGCGGTCCGAAATATTACAAATAAAAAAAGAATTGAAAGTGAATTACAATCAAGTAAAGAAAGATACAGATATTTATACGAGAATACGCCAGCCATGTACTTTACTTTGAACAAAGCAGGTACGTTATTATCTTTTAATAAGACTGGGTCATCACGATTAGGATTTACGAATGAAGAACTCATAGGGAAACCTTTTACCAGACTGATAGATGTTCGAGATCAATCGAAGTTTAAAGCATTCATATCCCAGTTAGAATCTGGAACAGATCAAAGTATAGAAATAAGGCTAGTACATAAGAATAAACAATCTTTTTGGGTGTCACAGCGGATGAATGTGGTAACTAGAAATGAAGAAATAGAAATCGTTTGTGTCAGCCATGAGGTTCAGGAGCAGAAGGAAACAGAGGCTCAGCTTAAGGGACAGAAGCGCATTTTTGAGTTGATTGCAACTGATATTATGTTAGACGAAATATTAGAAGTAACAGCTAAGACTTTAGAGGACCATATTGAGCATACATTTTGTACGATTCATCTATACTCACAAGAGAATAATGAGTTACAACTTGCGGCGGCTCCGTCCATTTGTGAAAACCATTCACCTCAACTTTCTACAATGAATGTAGGTGAGGATGTGAGCGGATGTGGTAGAGCAGCAGCGTTGAAAAAGCCTGTTGTCGTATCAAATATAGAAGATGATCCTTTAAGTTTACATCTCCATAACTTTTTCTTTGAGTATTCAATAGGTTCATATTGGGTCATGCCAATTCTCTCATCCAAGAATGAACTTCTCGGTATTGTTACAATTTATAGTTTGAAAACGCGTTTACCGAGTAAAACCGACCAGCGGTTAATTAAAATGTATACAGATATTGCGGTCCTCGCAATAGAGCAAAAGCAGACAAAACAAGCATTGAGGGAAAGTGAGACAAGATTAAAAATCATGACTGAAAACATGTCAGATTTGATCGTGATCTTTGACTCAAAAGGCATTGTAAACTATGTATCTCCCGCATATCAAAAGATTTTTGGAAGACTTCCAGAGTTAGAAAATACTTTTAGCACTTACCTGCATAACGATGATCGAGAAAATGTATTGGAAACTTTCGAGACGCTGGTGCGCACTAAGGAAAGACAGGACGTAGAGTGTAAATATCGAAATGCTGATGGTGAATACGTTGTCATTGAAGCACGTGCCATGCCGGTATTAGACGCAAATGAAGAGGTAAAACAAGTAGTTGTCGTTGCCCGTGATATTACAAAAAGAAAGAAAACCGAAGAAACGATAAAGCATATGGCCTATCATGATTCTCTCACAGACCTTCCTAATCGTAGGAAGTTTCAAGAAGACCTTGATCAACTGATTATGCGTTGCAAGAATAGAAATTTAATTGCAGGCGTCTTATTTTTGGATATGGACAGGTTTAAAGTCATTAATGATTCCTTAGGGCATGCATTCGGGGACAGTGTACTCTCTGTTGTTGCTTCAAAGCTTAAGTCCGTCATCCAGGAAAATGGTCATGTTTATCGAATGAGCGGTGATGAATTCACTGTATTGGTGCCAAAGGTTATTCATATTTCTGATTTAACGAAGATTGCCAAAAAGATTTCACGATCTTTCGATGAGCCGATCATAATAGATGGCCATGAGTTTCATATTTCCTTTAGTATCGGTGTCGCATTGTATCCTGATGATGGTGAGGATGTTGAATCATTACTTGCTCACTCCGATATGGCAATGTACAGAGCAAAGGAAAAAGGTAGAAATGCTTATGAGTTTTACAGACCTTCTATGAACATTAACAATTATGAACGCTTGGTTCTTGAAAATGATTTGCATAAGGCAATTGAAAATAAAGAGCTTATCCTGCATTATCAACCACGTATTGATGTTGCGGCGAATGAGATTATAGGGGTTGAAGCCCTTGTGAGATGGAATCATCCACAATGGGGGATTATCTCACCTGGTCAATTTATTCCTTTGGCAGAAGAAACGGGTCTAATTGTAAAAATTGATAATTGGGTACTAGAGAATGCTTGCAAGCAGAATAAACAGTGGCAGGAAAAGGGATATCCACCGATTCGTATGGCAGTGAATTTCTCGGCAAGACAATTTCTGCAAAGGAATCTAGCTAATTCTATCCGAAAAGTACTACAGGATGTAGAGATTGATGGCAGTTGGTTAGAGATTGAAATTACGGAAAGCACACTAATGAAATATGAGGAAAGCATTGTGCAAAGCCTAGAAGATCTCGAGAAAATGGGGATTCGCATCGCAATTGATGATTTTGGAACAGGTTATTCTTCTTTAAGTTATTTAAAGAAATTTCATGTCCATTCATTAAAAATTGATCAATCCTTTGTAAGAGGTATTGGGAAAAGTCCAGATGAGGAAGCGATCGCAAAAGCAGTCATCAACCTTGGTCATAGTATGAAAATGCGTGTTGTTGCTGAAGGCGTTGAAACTGGGGAACAATTGGCATTTTTAGAAAGCCAAAATTGTAATGAGGTACAAGGCTATCATTTCTATCGTCCTATGGAAGCGGATATGTTGGATGAAATCTTGAAAAGTAACCGTTTAGCAACTTTATAAATCGTCAAATCATACGTCATGCTGTTCTATCAACTGAATCTGATCAATAAAATGAAAGTAATGGATCAGAGAGGGTGGAGTGTAATGGCGTATTTTTTGTTAACCTTTATGGCATTTGCATTTATGACGATTGGTGTTTGTAGTTTGCTGCAACGTTTTATCCGAATTGACACGACGGATTATGATGTCTATCATTTATGGGAAGAGTTCGATAGGAAGAAAGAGGATTATCACCTCTGAGTAGACAAAACATGAAATTGAGGAATACGCGTGTTGCATAAAATATTAACATACACAATGAGAATATTGTTTATCATCTTAATGATCTTTGGCATAAATGTACTTGACGATCATTTTGCAGAATCAGAAATAAACGATGCTGATGCTGTACAAGTTGTCGCGATAGGAGATTCACTCACATATGGGAGTGGTGACCCAGAGCGGATAGGGTATATTGGTAGAGTCCAAACAAGAATGTCAAATGAAATTGGCAGTCAGGTCATATTGAATCGTTATGGCATTAGAGGTTACCGTACGGACCAAATTATGGTTCATATCCAAAACATAGAAACGAAACAAAAGATTAGTCAAGCTAATTATATCTTTCTGTTTATTGGGACGAATGATTTTATTCAAGCAGCTAGACGGGATATGAATGCTGTCAATCCAACCGAGATGGAAGAGAAGAGGGGAATTTTCCAAGAAAATCTGAGCGAATTAGTCGGTCAAATTCGTAAGGATAACCAATTTGCACCTTTACTTCTGATTGGAATGTATGATCCATATACGGACCTTGTTAATCATGACCAGCTCCATAAAATACTAAACAATTGGAATCAGGTTACAGAAGGTATGGTGGCGGAGTTCCCAAATACGTATTATGTTTCCACAATTGATTTGTATTTGAAGAAAGAGAAGCAACGTTACTTCAAAGACATTATTCACCCAAACCCTGCTGGATATGATTTACTTTCAGACCGGGTTATCAACGAAATGAAGAAAAATGCTTTGTTGAACTAACCTCAGTTTTATAATAGCTCGGTTCAACCCGCTAGTTGAATTTCACTATGCGGGTTTTACGCCGTGTATCCAAAGGACGTGGCGGTACCGATTTCTACGGAGCACCCAAAGAGGTTGAATGAGTGCTCGGTAGCGAGGTAATTGGTTTGCGGAGCACCCAAAGAGGTTGAATGAGTGCTCGGTAGCGAGGTAATTGGTCTACGGAGCACCCAAAGATGTTGAATGGGTTCTCGGTAGCGAGGTAATTGGTCTACGGAGCACCCAAAGAGGTTGAATGAGTGCTCGGTAGCGAGGTAATCGGTCTACGGAGCACTCAAAGAGGTTGAATGGGTGCTCGGTAGCGGGGTAATTGGTTTACGGAGCACTCAAAGAGGTTGAATGAGTGCTCGGTAGCGAGGTAATTGGTCTACGGAGCACCCATAAGTCAACATAACCCAAATAAAAAAGCTGGACCCATATCCATTTTGTGTGGATTTTGGGAGCCAGCTTTTTCAGGTTCCTACTACTTCATTGCCATATCGTTTTCTAATTTTCCGTTCATATCTAGCATGAAGCCAATTTCTCGTCCAAGTAGTTGAGAAAGTTCTTTTGCTTTCTTTTCACTTTCAGTTTTGATTTGCTCTATGGTGAGTTCTCCTTTAAGTTTTGAAGAACCTACGATAATCATTAGATCGCCCTTCTCAAAAAACACGATTTTCATATATGTCCAACCTCCAAATAGAACTTGATTTTACCTATAAGATTCGCTGCTATGGTGCGGAGATAGGGGGTGATGTGAGGGGAGAATAAAGAGAAAAAATTGAGGATTTTGTAAATGTTTGTCATGTAGTGGAGTGAAAAATGATATGATGAAACCAACAGACAAACAGGAGGCTATACTTGTGGAAAAAGTAACTGATCTCATATTACTTGTCGCAACATTGTTCGGCACTAAGCTGAAAGTGCTTGTTATGGCAATTTGGGCCTTTTTCGATTTCTTCTTAGAAAATTTTTGGGTGCAATTCGCACTTGTTACAATACTCTTATATGCAATCATCCGTCTTTCAGAAAAAATTTATCTTTGGTATATGTATCATAACTACATGCATCGAAAAATCGAGAATAGCCTTAGTAGTTTTATAGATTTTGAATTAATGTTTAAACATTTGACGGACAATAAGCGGTCAAATGGCATTATTCCCGACCTTAAGTTCACAAAAAATCGTCTGCATCAATATAATCAGACTGAATTAAGATTGTTATCTTCCTTCATTCACACCTTACATAGGGGTTATCGTGATTTGCGCCCTGGTGTATGGGTAGCTGCCTTTCTACTCGGTGTTGCAGCAGCTCACATACTAAATGTTATTGACTTTGAAAATTTAACATTTAATTTTGAAACCGTGTTGAAAACAACGACAATTATAGCCTTTTGGTACATTATTACACTTTTCCGATATTCAAATCGAAAGAAAAAGGTTGCACAATTGTTAGGGTTGATTTCAACTAGTCAGAAAGAAAAATCTCTTCAAACAGAAGAAGAACTAGAGTTAAAACAACTAAATCCATCTCATTAATCGAGTTTGACCGAATCCAAGTCGTCTTAGATGATATTGGAAGGTCAAGCTCGTTTTTTGCTAAACAATCGGATCTGAATTCATCATAACTTAAGCTTTCGAAACATGCGGATGATCTCTCAAATGAAAACGATATGGTAAAGCGGCATGCTCTTCTGCGTAGTCTATATTAATACGAGGGCTACGTATGATATCAGAGTCATCTACAGATTGGGAGTGCCTGATAGACACACTATGATTATCCATGAGTGTTTGTCCATATAGATCCATATTCAACTGCATTGCTTTACATAGCTTGCCAGGTCCATTTGTGAGATTTCGATACTGACTTCTTAGATAGGATTCTTTTATGCCAAATCGATTCTTAAGCATAAGTTCAATCCCTTGGATTGGTTCTAATGCCCGGATTAAAATGGCCTCAGGCTTTCCAATGGGACCTGAAACGATATTAAAGCAATGATGCATTCCATAGATTAAAAACATATACACATGCCCAGGCGCACTGTACATTATTTCTGTGCGAGAGGTTCTCCTACCTCCGTATGAGTGGGCGGCTTTATCCTCTGGCCCTTTATACGCTTCAACCTCAACGATTTTTCCTGATAAGGTGCCTTGCGTCGTCTCGTGTACCAATTCCTTACCGATTAATTGTCGAGCAAGCTCCAAAGTTGGTTGTTCCAAAAATTCCTTTGTAATCGTCATATATAATCACCTATCTTCTGTTAACCTTAGTTAATTTTAAGTTGACACAATTCACTCCATATTTCATAATAGTCTTGGATGTACAATGTATACAACTAGAATAGGAAGTGAAGGAAAATGAAGAAAACATACACGCTCGTATATGCAGCAATGTTTGCGGCAGTGGTTGCGGCACTAGGTCTAGTACCACCCATTCCCGTGCCAGGATCACCTGTACCTATTACAGCACAAACATTGGGTGTAATGCTAGCCGGAGGATTACTTGGAGCGCGTCTCGGTGGATTGAGTTTACTCGTATTTATCGGATTAATTATTTCTGGTGCACCTGTTCTTTCTGGAATGCGTGGAGGCATTGATGAGCTGGTAGGTCCTAGTGCAGGTTATATACTGAGCTGGCCGATTGCAGCATTAGTCATCGGTTATCTCGTTGAAAAGTCATGGGCGAACCTTAAGTTTTGGAAAGTACTTTTATTTAATATATTGGGTGGAATCATTGTCGTGTACGCAGCTGGAATTCCAGTGACTGCATTTGTCCTAGATCTATCCCTTCCAGCAGCAGCATTATCAGCAATTGCTTATATTCCTGGGGATATGGTTAAGGCAATTATTGCAGCATTCGTCGTTGTAAAAATGAAGAAACGAAATCCAGTTTTGACAACTAATAAGAAAAATCTTGCTGCATAAGTTGCATATGATACCCTAAAGAAAGAGGTTCGTCTTCGTTGACAGCCTCTTTCTTTTTAATAAAAAAGGTAGGTAACGTTCATGATTTTTGACCATATAAAAAAACAGGCGAACAATCATCCTGATTCTATCGCCATTACAACGTCTGACAAGACATGGACCTATGGACAACTGAATCGTAAGGTCGCGCTCGCTGCACAGCATATCTATCAAAAAGTACCGATTGAAAAGGGTACGATTGCACTTTATTTTTCAATGAATCGTGTTGACTTCATTATTTATTTTCTAGCTGCTTCCTCCATAGGTTGGAAAGCGGTGCCGATAGATCCGAAGGTGCCTAGTGCAGCAGTAAAAGAAATACTGTCAGATAGTGAAACTGACTTACTTATTACAGATTTTGATCATGAGACTTTAATAGATATTTGGGAGGGGGAGCAGATCACTTCCTCCGATGATATAGATTTAAATGATCAGATACAGCTCCCACAGCCGCATCCAGCGTCAATCTTTTATTTAGGATATACGTCGGGGACATCAGGTAAACCTAAGGGGTTTGTTCGAACACAACGGTCGTGGACAGAAAGTTTTAAAAACACCGATGCTGAATATCAAGTTCGCCCTGATGATGAAGTGATCATCACTGGTTCTTTGGCTCATTCTCTATTTTTGTATGGTGCAATACATGCTTTAGCTAGCGGAGCTACAATCCGATTAATTGAGCAATTTTCTGCAGCAAAAGTCGCTCGGAATGTCCAGAATACCGCGAGAACCTTCTTGTATGTCGTTCCTACCATGCTTGAATCATTATTAAATGAAAAGGCTAAGCAGTGGGAGGCAGTTGATTGCATTATTTCTTCAGGGGCTAAGTGGAATCACTCAAGACGTGCGAAGGTGGAAAAGATGTTTGTTAATGCGAATTGCATCGAGTTTTACGGTGCTTCGGAATTGAGCTTTGTATCGATTCTGCACCATTCCTATGCTGTGGAAAAAGCAGATTCCGTAGGGCGTCCCTTTGCTGGCGTATCCTTAACGATCCGTGATCAGCACTTTCAAGAAGTGGAACCAGGTGAAATCGGTAAACTTTATGTGAAAAGCGATATGGTGTTTAAAGAGTATTGGAATCTACCTAATGAAACTGAAAAAGTCATTAAAGATGGTTGGGTGACAGTAGGTGACCTTGCTCGAATAGACGAAGATGGTTTCGTCTATTTAGTAGGACGAGCAAACCAAATGATCATTAGTGGTGGACTCAATATTTATCCTGAGGAAGTTGAACGTACGATTCAGTCCGTTCGTTCAGTTGAAGAGTGTGCGGTAGTCGGCCTACCTGATACATATTGGGGAGAGAAAGTTGTTGCTTTTATCAAATGGAGGAAAGGCAATGAAGATGACGTAAGATCTTTAGAACATTCATGTGCGAAAAGTCTCGCAAAATACAAATGGCCAAAAGCTTACATCACAGTGAAAGATTTTCCGTATACCGTCAGCGAAAAAATTGCTCGCAAGAAATTGATTGATCAATATATGAGTGGGGGAATGAAAGATGAATGATGTGTTTATTGTAGAGGCTAAACGAACCCCGGTTGGAAGAATCGGGGGCATACTTAAAGATATTCCCCCAGAGCAATTAGCAGCAGAATTAATGAAGTCGATGATAGAAGGAGTAGAAATCCCAGCTGATCAAGTGGATGAAGTCATACTCGGAAACGTTGTAGGTCCAGGTGGTAACTTAGCGAGGCTATCTAGTTTAATCGCAGGTTTTCCGGTTGAAGTCCCAGGTGTAACGGTAGACAGGCAGTGCGGTTCTGGTCTAGAAGCCATTCATATTGGTGCAAGGACGATACAATCAGGTGGAGCAGATCTTATCATAGCTGGTGGGGTAGAAAGTACAAGTCTTGCCCCATGGAAAATGGAGAAGCCTAGCAGTTTGCATGCTTTATCTGGTCCAAAGCTGTTTAGTCGAGCACGTTTTTCCCCTGATAACATAGGTGATCCAGAGATGGGCGTAGCAGCTGAAAATGTAGCTGAAGCTTATCAAATAAGTAGAGTAGACCAAGATCGATTTGCGCTAAAAAGTCATCAAAAAGCGATTGAATCTCAAAAAAGCGGCCGCTTTGATGCTGAAATCGTTCCTATACAGGGGATCGATCAAGACGAGTGTCCAAGAGAAAATACCTCCTTGGAAAAATTAAACCGTCTAAACCCTGCGTTTGTAGAAGGAGGAACGGTTACGGCAGGTAATGCATGTCCAATTAATGACGGGGCATCTGTTGTTCTTCTTGCTTCAAGGAAAAAGTGTTTAGAGTTCGGGTTAAAACCTCAGATCCGCTTCGTTGATGCTTGTTCGGCTGGTGTCGATCCAAATCTTTTAGGAATTGGTCCGATCCCTGCAGTGAGAAAACTTTTGGAAAAACAGCAGTTGCGTATTAAAGACATTGATTTAGTTGAATTCAACGAAGCATTCGCGTCACAAGTACTTGCATCTATACGATCGTTAGCAATCCCTGAAGAAAAGCTGAATATAGGGGGCGGGGCTATTGCGCTTGGACATCCATACGGCGCATCAGGCGCTATTCTAATGACACGTTTGTTCCACGAAATGAAACATTCACAAGCGAATACGGGACTCGTTACTCTAGGAATCGGTGGCGGTTTAGGGTTAGCTACACTTTTGGAGCGACAATTATAGGAGTGATGAAATGGACTTGTTGAGACAGCTAGAAGTAGGACGTAAAACGGAAAAGTTTATCATCCATGTCAAAAATGAAGAAGCCCTTCAATTCGCAAAAGTTGTCGGCGAATGGCCGTTGCAACAAATCGATAACGATACTACGCAATTCATCGTTCCTCCAACATTTCCGATTAAATATTGGCAAGAAGTTGAAATGCCTTGGTTAGATGGTGTAGGTCCGCTCGTCCACGGAGAACAGTCATTTCAGTATGACAAGCCGATTTTAACTGAGACGACTTATTATGGAGATATTCAGTTAGTAAAGGTTGAAGAGAAAGATGGAAAGCTAGGTACTGTCATTTGGGTGGAGCATGAATTAAATGGCTATGATGAAGACAGTTGGAAGCCTTTTTTTACGTGTACAACGAAAGCGATGTTTAAGGAAAAAACAGGTGAAGGCCGATGAAACATGTAACGAAACAGCTCACATTTTCTGAGGAAGACATTTTGGATTATGTAAATGTAAGTGGTGATGATAATCCTATTCATACTTCTGCTGATGAAGCGAAGAAAATGGGTTTTGAAACCTGTCCTGTCCATGGCATGTTAGTCATGGCCAAAGTCGGTAGTTATGCTAGTGAAATAACAGGAAAGAAATGCTGGACCAATTCATTTACAGTACGCTTTCAAACACCAGTATATGTGCAAAGGCAATACGAGTTGAAAATGGTGAGAACAGAAGAACAGGACCATCATCTTACTTTATGTAGTTTAGATGGCTCGATTGTATTGAAAGGGAAAATAACATTAACAGAGCAGTAGAGGTGAGGAAATGAATAATAAGGTGGTCGTCATAACAGGATCAACGAAAGGAATAGGGCTCAGTATGGCTAAATACTTAGCTGAAGAAGGCGCGTCGGTGGTCATCAATGGTCGAAATAAGGAACGGGTTGCAGCAACTGTAGATGAATTAAAGACGATTCATAACCGAATATATGGTGTATGTGAGTCTGTAGATAATGAAAAAGGATGCAAACGTATCATCGATGAAACGATCAAAACGTTTGGTCGTATTGATGTGCTCGTCAATAATGCAGGGGTCGTTCAAGATAGAATTTCTTATAAAATGGAGGAGCAAGAGTGGGATCAAGTGATTGAAACCCATCTCAGAGGTACATTTGCCTGTACAAAATATGCTGTACTAGCAATGAGAGAATTAGAAATAGAAGGTACAATTGTCAATATGACATCTAAATCGGGAATGGAAGGACTGCCTGGTCAGTTAAACTATAGTGCAGCGAAATCTGGGATCAACGGTATGACGTACACGTTGTCTAAAGAACTGAACCGGTTCGGAATATCTGTTTACGCCATTGCGCCAGTGGCCGAAACCGATATGACAAGACCAGTTATTCATATGCTCCAAAAAAAAGCAGATGAGAAGGGAATACCACTTCCAAAGGAATGGCAAATGGGTTCACCTGACGATGTAGGAATGTTGTTACTGGCTTTATTACAAGAAAAACCAGAAACTGGATCGATATATTCAGTAAACGGAGAGAAAATTGGAAAATGGCATCCACCCGTCCATGAACCTTTACATGATTCGGACGATACTAAGGATCGGTCAATTCATGAATCGTTTTTACAAATAAGAAGCAAGAAGTAATAGGCAATGTATCACTGGAAGTCAAATAAGGTGCATAATAAATGAAAAATCAAGTCGTGATTTGTCGAATAATTGTTATTGGAAAATAATGTTTATTGATGACTGATTAAAATTTCAGAAAATTTTTTCTCGGAAATCAGGCGAGAATCTAGTTATATCAATGGTTCTTTCAGTTACCAATATTTAGAGGCCCGAAGATTTTCACAAAAACCCTTTCTAGTTGATTTCTATACAGTTATAATATTAGTAAGAACTTTTAAAGGGGGATGGTTATGGGGGTTATAGCCAAAGAAAGACTGACAGAAGAAGAGAGAGAGTTATTACTGGAAGTCGTTTTAGAGCAAAGATATGCATCTGAAGTTGTGAGTTGTGAATTAACAGATATTGAAACTGGCTTAAAGAATAGTGAAGAACAACGAGTACGTAATTTGAATTCATTATTGCTTCGCTTACATAAAGTTGGTGTATAAATGAAAGCAGATCCGGAATGTGGTATTCATTCGACATTTCAGGATCTGCTTTTTCTTATTGACTTCAATTAATTATCGAGTAAACCTTTTCTTCTTGCTTCCATTCTCCACTCTGCTTCTTTAATATAACGTTTAGATGCGGTGTTTCGCGTTCTTAAATAGGACCAATAATTTGTGTAATGAGGAGGTCTGAATTCAGTAGGTACTCTCCTCGCATAACCCCACCAATTTAATTTTTGATTTTCTAAAAGGATTAAGTAATGGTCATACTCCTTGTTCATATTTACACTCCTAAAGTAAATAGTTTCTTCTGTTAATCTCATTCTTTCAATTCTGATCAAGAAGTATTCATGGCAAAGAGAATTTCAACTCAGTATAAAAGCATTTTTGCTATTTCATATTCATAAAGTAAGAAGAAATGAACCGTTTTGTAATGAACTCCATCCATCTACCTATTTAACGTTATAATAGAGGCGAAACGTATACAGATATGGAATTTGTATTGTTGAGGGGGGATTGAAATGATGGAACAAGTCATTATGTTTGCATCGGTTATGACTCCTATTGTGACTGGATTGACAGAAGTGGCAAAACGAACATTTCTTATTCCAAAACGGTTTATCAATATTGTAAGTTTAATAATTGGATTAGTAGTTGGATTGATGGCATTCCCATTGACCGATTTAGATTGGGCTTTAAGGACTTGGGCTGGTACAATGGCAGGACTCGCAGCCACAGGTCTTTATGAAGTTGGAAAATATCGAGTTGGACCTCGCCATAAATAAATAATTGGGCTTGTTTGTGAAAAATAGGCTGCATAATCTGTGTGAATGAGAGTTCCTTTAAGTGAAACTTCATATAATAGGGTAAGGGAGTACAAGCTGGAGGTTATGATTATGGAGTGGACATTTTTCATCGTGTCCATGGTTGTTAGTATTTTGACAACTTTAGCAGCTGTTTATTTTCGGCTGAAGCTTAGACACAGATTTGAATCGCGAGACAATCAAGTAAAAGCTAAAGAACTAGCTAAAACGGCATTACCACAAGAAATACAGGAGAATTTCAAGCTATACTTACGTAAAGATACGAGAAATGCTGGTAGCCTTCAGGAGTTTTTAGAATTGGGTAATATCGAGTTACAGGGTGATGAAAGAGTATGGAAGGAAACCTATCTATTTCAACTTGATGAATGGGATAAAGTAAAGTATGAGATCGCTAAAATGGACACCGTATTGGCTGACCAATTGATTCAGGTATATCGTCAATTTGAGATTTTAGATAGGCATGCAAAGATGGAATCACCCGTGTTTCGAGTCGAGCGTTCCGGTTTTGAGAGCTTTACTGAAAACTGTGAGAATATCATAAGAGAATTAAATAGTGGATAAGAAATCATTACCTGAAATCGAGGTGATGATTTCTTTATTTGTGGATCGATTTCGGCAAATCATAACATTATCTTCTAAAAATGATGTTCCTTCTACAAAATACAATCAACAAGTAAAAAGAATGGCGAATTATTTCATTGATAAATGGAATAAATAGGTATAATGTTTGAAGGTTATTGTTTGTGCATATTGAATGTATTAGCAAACGTCCAATTGAAGTAATGTTTTATAGAGAAGCAAAACAGGTATACCAATATTAAAACTAGTTCAGAATAATAATAGACGATCAAAATTATTTGATAAAGGGGAGTTTGGGTCATGAAGAAGAGTTTATTACCACTTTTAATAGGGATACTTATTGTCTTTGGACTTTTTTCATATGGTGAACAGACGACTTCCAAACAGTATGCAAGTGAAGACCTCTCGAAAAAGTCATTCTCAATGGAACCTATTGAAGTTAATGAGAATGTTGCGGTGGCGAGTACATTACATACATCGTTAGAAAAACAAGTCAAAACGACTACAACGACTAAAAACACCGACAGTCATCATCCAGATAAAGGCGATTTCATTAAACTTACTGATACGTTCATGAATGAAGTGATTCAACCAACAGGTGAAAATAATAAGGTGAATCAATTTGATACGAAAGATGGTTTGATAAATCACCTTAGTCAATATGCTTCTGAAGATCTTTCCAAATATTATGTTGACGGACTTTATGAAGAAAAGAAAGATGGTTTGTACATCATTCCAACAGAATTACCTCCATGGGTGATGAAGGGAGAACCTTCTGAATTGGTAAAACTTGATGAAGAGAATTATCAATTAAATCAAGAAAACCAATCTGATTTATATGGGAATTATTTCATTCAAGTGTCATTTACTATGGACAATGATCGATGGAAAATTCAATCTGCTGAAGTGAAGTAACCTGAAATGTCACTATAGGAAGAGTGAGTTGACTTTTTCTGTTTAACTTATGCTCCTACATATCTTGATGTGTAGGACTATTGCTTAAATGGGAAAAGTCTTCCTTTGCTTTTTATAAGCTATCATTAGTTCCTTTTTATTCAATGGAATCCCTCTAATGGTTTTCAACTGTATTTTTTATATCGTTCATGTAAAATAGAGGCAGAAGCTTTTTCCTAATCGCTAAGAAATAAGAGCTCCACAACCTAGTCACTCGCTTTAGAGTTAATGTCAGACTGCAACGATTGCCGTTCATCAGGATATCAGGTGACTTAAAGGTTTTTTTGCGTATTTCTAAAGGACAGAGATAAATTGGAGTTTTGCTAATGAGTTGTTTTACTTTTGAAGATTATTATCATAATGAAGTGGAGTTATCTTTTACTGATCATCCATATTCCTCCTCACCTAAGCACGTATGGATTATTTGTCGGTTCAAAGGGCAATGGTTGCTTACTGAGCATCCGAGAAGAGGAATTGAATTTCCTGGAGGGAAAGTAGAAGAAGGAGAGACAGCTGAAATAGCTGCTGTTAGGGAAGTCTATGAAGAAACAGGAGCAACAGTGGACGAACTTTATTACCTAGGACAGTATCGTGTGAATGGTAAGGGCGGTACAATCATCAAGAATGTATATTTTGCAACAATTGAAAAGATAAGTTTAAAGGCCCATTACTTTGAAACTAATGGACCTTTACTTAAGAAGAATCTCCCTGCTTCGATTAAGAATGATCATAAATACAGTTTTATGATGAAAGACCAAGTACTAGAACGAAGTTTAGCGTACATGTTGAAAGAGGGAATTACTCAGTTTTAACGTTTCCGTAATTTCCTTTCGAGCATCCCAACTCCTGTGTACATGAAGGTTGCTAAGACTGCAATGACCAACAGACTCAGCAGGACGAGTGTGAAATTGAACACTTGAAACCCGTAGATAATCAAGTACCCTAAACCTTCTTTAGATACTAGGAATTCCCCAACAATCACACCTACCCAAGACAAACCGACATTCACTTTCAGTGTTGAAATGATTGTCGGTATTGCTGCAGGGAATGTAACCTCTCTAAACACTTGGCTTTTATTACCTCCAAATGTTTCAACTACTTTAATATAATTCTGATCTGTTTCATGAAAAGCAGCGTACACAACTAAGGTAGTAATAATAAAGGAAATTAACACGCCCATCGCGATGATTGATACATAACCCGGTCCAAGTGCAACAATGAGAATTGGACCTAAAGCCACTTTAGGCATCGCATTTAATACAACAAGGTAAGGATCAGAAACTTTAGAGATAAACGGAACCCACCATAGAATGGCGGCAACTGCTGTACCTAATAGGGTAGCAATTATAAAACTTGCCAGTGTTTCCCCGGTTGTAACTGCAACGTGAATAAGGAGTGAACCGTCTTCTAATTTGTTGATGAGAAGGGTCAATATCTTACTTGGGGAACTAAAGAGCAATGGATTGATCCAAGCTTGTATTGAAGCCAATTCCCAAATGGTGATAAAGAGAACAAACAGGAAGAACTGTGTAAAGAAAACGGATCGTCGTGTTTTCTTTTCCTTGTAAATATACCGCTCGTAAGCCTCTTCAATTTTCGTGATCAAGTTCATTCAACTCCTCCCAGATTGTCTGGAAGATGTGCTTGAAATCTGGATGATTTCGAACGTGTAAGGGTTCTATTTTTCGTAAATGTTCTGGGACTGTGTGGATTGATTTTATTTTACCTGGATTGGCAGATAGGACGACTACACGGTCAGACATTGCAATAGATTCCCCAATGTCATGCGTAACGAGCACCGCAGTTTTGTGATGTTCTTTCAATGTTTTGAATACTAGATTTTCAAGCTTAAGTTTCGTCTGATAATCTAATGCTGAGAAAGGTTCATCTAGCAAAAGAAGAACAGGTTGTGTCGCTAGTGTTCTCACGAGAGCAATGCGCTGTCTCATCCCCCCAGAAAGCTCACGAGGATATTTAGAACGCGTATGACTTAGGTTTAACTGATCAAGTAAATCGAGCGTGAATGTCGTGCTCATGTCATCTAATTTATGTTGTATCTTCAACCCAAGCAAAATGTTTTCTTCAATCGTACGCCAAGGAAAAAGGTAATCTTGCTGAAACATATATCCTATTTGATGTTGAGCGTTTTGCACATATTCATTATTCACTTTAATAGAACCTACTGTTGGTTTTAGTAAACCTGCTATTAATGATAATAATGTAGTTTTCCCGCAGCCACTTGGTCCGAGGAGGGAAACGAACTCTCCCTCTTCAACCTCAAGTGTAATATCTTCAAGTGCGTTTGTGATAGATGTTGGGGAGAAGTAAGCATGAGTGAGTCGATCGATTGTTAAGAAAGACAACTGGATCTCCTCCTCTTACTGGGCAACTTTTTCAGCGATTTCAGTGTTGACTAGAATGTCATGGTCAACTTGTTTAGGCAGTTCTCCTGCTTCATCCATAATGGTTTGAAGGTTATTCCATTCTTCTATATCCAGGATCGGATTCGTTGCATAACTGTGCTGTTCTTTGTATCGTTGAGTTACTGTTTCAATTAAATCGATTGGCGTATCATCAAAGTAAGGAGCGATTACTTCAGCTATTTCTTTTGCAGAGTGGCTATCGACCCATTGCTGAGCTTTGTATAGTCCACGTGTGAATCGTTCAATGACATCTTCATTTTCGTTCAGATAGCTTTGCTTTGTCATGAAAGTAGTATAAGGAATTTTTCCTGATTCTTTACCAAATGAAGCAACGATGTGTCCGATTCCTTCTTGTTCAAACAAGCTTGCAGTTGGTTCAAACAATTGTACATAGTCTCCTGTGCCTGAAGCGAATGAATTGGCGATATTAGCGAACTCTATATTTTGAATAAGATTGAGATCTTTATGAGGATCAATACCATGTTTTCTTAGACCGAATTCACCTGCCATTTGTGGCATTCCGCCTTTTCGCTGACCTAGGAAAGTGCTACCTTTCAATTGGTCCCATGCGAAAGTCTCCGGCTTTTCTCGTGCGACAAGGAAGGTGCCATCGGTTTGTGTTAATTGAGCAAAGTTGATGACTGGATCGTTCGTTCCTTGAGCGTATACATAAATTGTTGTCTCAGAACCGACAAGTGCAATATCAGCTCCATTTGATAACAAGGTGGTCATGGTTTTGTCTCCGCCCCAAGTTGTCGTAAGGTCAATCTCAATCCCTTCTTCTTCAAAAAAACCTTTTTCAATGGCAACGTATTGAGGTGCATAGAAAATGGATCGTGTAACCTCTGCAACTCTTACTTTATCATTGGAAGAATTATTGGAGCATCCTGCTGCGATGATCGTCACAGCTAGCAATATAGTAACAGCTCCTACAATATGCCGTCTTATCTTATTAAACATAAATTTCCCTCCACAAAACTATAGTCGAAATAGTGTATGAGCGGACTCAAAAATGTGTGTTCGCCTAATTTTTGACGAGAGGTGTAACTATGTATGAATCCAACCAAATTGAACATATGCAACGCTTTCCATCTCCACATCCTCACATAAAACTGTTTGTGGTTTCCTATCGAAGTGATGGTCTTCTCGTAAAAGGACTGTTAGCAGTTCCCGATCATGAAGATGAGTTACCAGGACTGTTGTATTTGAGAGGTGGTATTAAACAAGTAGGGAAGGTAAGAATTTCTAGAGTGATCCAGTTTGCTTCAAGAGGTTTTGTCGTCTTTGCTCCGCACTATCGAGGAAATGAAGGCGGAGAGGGGTTTGAGGACTTCTGTGGTGAAGATCGTAATGATGCCTTTTCAGCCCTCCAAGTACTAGAGAGTTTGTCTTGTACGGACTCGGGAGATCTACATGTCTTTGGCTTTTCAAGAGGAGGACCGATGGCTTTGTTTACGGCAGCTCAATTTCCTCATATGATTCAATCTGTTGTCGTATGGGGAGGGGTAACCGATATGAAGCTTACGTATGAAGAACGACATAGCTTACGTAAGATGATGAAGCGTGTCGTTGGAGGATCTGTCTATAAATATCCTGAACGGTATGAATGGCGTACACCACTAACAGAAGTGTCGAAATTTAAGGCGCCAGTCTTAATTATTCATGGTGTTTACGATGAAAATGTATCGATTAAGCATGCGTATTTGCTTGAAGAGGAGTTGAAGTCGAACGATCGATCATACGAAACGTGGTACATACAAGACGATCATCACTTCAATCCAGAGAAAAAGCGACAAGTCACTCACGATCTTTGCGATTGGATGAAAAATCAGAAGGAGTAGAGGTCGAAGGAGCTAGACAAATCACATGCCCCCTCATGTACGGAATACAATTAAAAAAGGAGCGACCATTATGGTCACCCCTTTTTGCTTATGTTATACAGTTGGTCCTGCGTTTTTAATGTCACTGCTTACATTTTCGAATTTGTTGAAGTTTTCTTTGAACTTCAATGCAAGTTCCTTCGCTTTTGCATCGTAAGCCTCTTGGTCTGCCCAAGTTTTCTTAGGTTGTAAAACTTCACCAGGTACGCCTGGGCACTGAGTTGGTATGTTTAGTCCGAAGATCGGATCCTTTACTGTCTCAGTTGAGCGTAATTCTCCTTCAAGTGCAGCTTGAACCATTGCACGTGTATATGGAAGGTTCATTCGCTTACCTACGCCATACTCTCCACCAGACCAGCCAGTGTTTACGAGATAAACGTCCACATCGTGTTGTTCTATTTTCTCACCAAGCATTTTAGCGTAACGTTCAGCATGCAAAGGTAAAAATGGAGAACCGAAGCAAGTAGAGAACGTCGCTTGTGGTGATGTTACGCCACGCTCTGTTCCAGCAAGTTTACTTGTGTAGCCAGATAGGAAGTGATACATGGCTTGTTCTTTAGTTAGCTTACTGATTGGAGGCAATACGCCGAATGCATCAGCAGTCAAGAAGATGATCGTGTTCGGGTTTCCTGCAACACTTGGCGTGATGACATTCGGAATGGCATCAATCGGATATGCCGCACGCGTATTTTCAGTCAATGTCGTGTTGTCATAATCAACTTCGCGCGTTTCTTTATCGGATACGACGTTCTCAAGAACAGTTCCGAATTTAATAGCATTCCAGATTTGTGGTTCTTTTTCTGCAGAAAGGTTGATACATTTTGCGTAGCATCCACCTTCAATATTAAAGACACCGTTATTTGCCCAACCGTGTTCATCATCACCAATAAGTCGGCGATTAGGGTCAGCGGATAGTGTCGTCTTCCCAGTACCACTTAGTCCGAAAAACAAAGCAACATCGCCTTCTTGCCCTACATTTGCTGAACAGTGCATAGAAAGGATATCTTGTTCTGGCAGGATGTAGTTCATGACAGAAAAGATGGATTTCTTAATTTCTCCAGCATATTCAGTACCACCGATGAGTACGATCCGTTTTTCAAATGAGATAATAATAAACGTTTCAGAATTCGTTCCATCTACTTCAGGATCTGCAAGAAATCCTGGTGCAGAAATAACTTGAAATTGCGGTGTAAAGCCATTTAAATCGCTTTCATTTGGGCGGATGAAAAGCTGACGAGCAAAAAGATTGTGCCAAGCATATTCATTAATGACTTGAAGTGGTAATTGATAAGCTTTGTCCGCACCAGCGAAACCTTCAAATACGAAAGTTTCTTCTTTTTCATCTAAGTATTTAAGTACTTTTCTATATAAGTTATTGAATTTCTCTTCTTCAATTGGCTGGTTGACCGATCCCCAGTCAATCTTGTCTTTCACAGAAGGTTCCATTACGATATATTTATCTTTAGGTGAACGACCTGTGTATTTTCCTGTTTCAACTTGTAATGCACCTGTTGATGAAAGGACACCTTCGCCACGTGAGATTGCTTTTTCAACTAAAGTCGGAGTTGCTAAATTCTTTTGAGTTGTAGATTTACTTATAAGTTCATCGGTAAGTGAAGTAAATTGTGCCGTATTCATGTAAACCCATCCTTTACAACATAATATTGTTTAAATCATTATACATCCTATTCGTCTGAATTAGTATAACATATTTATTTTAATAATGTATACTATATTTCCGTTTTTGTGACGAATCAAACCTTAGTTTACGATTAAATAGGCGCAGTTGTTGACCTTAACTTCATTTCGTAGTTTACATTTCAATTTATTGCACATAGTACATGTAAGCTTAACTTTAATTTCCAAACAAAAAAACAACTTTATTCATTAACAGAGCTATTTAATAAGTGTACTTTCGTTGACAACCCCCGCGTACTGCGATATTATATTGCGAGAACGGCTACTCTTATTCCGAGTAGGTGGAGGGACAGGCCCAATGAAACCCAGCAACCGACACCATAGGTGAGAAGGTGCTAACCTGAAAAATAAGAGGGTGAAAGGTTTACAACGAACCACCTTTCCTCTACAAGGGAAAGGTTTTTTTTCGTCTATAATATGAATCCTTTCTTAGGTACAAGTGCAGAGGTGAAAATGAAAAAGTATTTTGCTTTAAGTTTTCATCTGATTGATGGCACTTTTTTCGTACGGAATGAGTACCGTATCAATTATCAGCGATATTGGTTATCGCCGAGGAGGTTCCGTAATGTCAACTAGCAGACGTCTTTTTACTTCTGAATCGGTCACAGAAGGTCATCCAGACAAAATTTGTGATCAAATCTCAGATGCAATTCTAGACGAAATTCTATCAAGTGATCCGAACGCTCGGGTTGCGTGTGAAACATCTGTTAATACTGGTCTTGTACTTGTTGCAGGTGAAATTACTACTTCTACTTATGTAGACATTCCTAAAATTGTTCGTGAAACAGTTAAAGGTATTGGCTATACACGAGCAAAATATGGATTTGATTATGAGACATGTGCAGTTCTTACATCTATTGATGAGCAGTCGGCAGACATTGCTCAAGGTGTCGACAAAGCTCTTGAAGCTAGAGAAGGCACGATGTCTGATGAGGAAATTGATGCAATTGGGGCAGGAGATCAAGGTTTAATGTTTGGTTACGCTTGTAATGAAACATCAGAACTGATGCCATTGCCTATTTCACTTTCTCATAAGTTAAGCCGCCGTTTGGCAGATGTAAGAAAGAATGAAGTCGTCCCTTACCTCCGTCCAGATGGAAAAACGCAAGTAACCGTAGAATATGACGAAAACAATCAACCTGTTCGAGTTGATACGGTTGTCATCTCAACACAACATCATCCAGAGGTTACACTTGAGCAGATCAAGCGTGACTTGAAGGAGCATGTCATCAATCCAGTTGTACCTACTGAATTGATTGATGAAGATACAAAATATTTCATTAACCCAACTGGTCGCTTTGTAATCGGTGGACCACAAGGTGACGCTGGTTTAACAGGACGTAAGATTATCGTAGATACTTACGGTGGATATGCACGTCATGGTGGGGGAGCGTTTTCTGGTAAGGATCCTACAAAAGTAGACCGCTCTGCTGCATATGCTGCACGTTACGTTGCGAAGAACATTGTTGCTGCTGGACTTGCTGACAAATGTGAAGTTCAACTCGCTTATGCAATAGGTGTAGCGCAACCTGTATCGATCTCAATTGATACATTTGAGACGGGAACAGTTTCTGAAGAAAAGCTTGTTGAGCTGGTTCGTGCGAATTTCGATCTTCGTCCAGCTGGTATTATTAATATGCTTGATCTTCGCCGTCCAATTTATAAGCAAACTGCAGCATACGGTCACTTCGGACGTACGGACATTGAACTCCCATGGGAGCGAACAGATAAAGCAGAAATTTTGAAAAACAACGCATAGTAACATGATGTGTGAAATGAACCCTAAACGATTGTGGTCGTTTAGGGTTTTTTGTTGTTGGAAAAAGTTTGAGTATTTAATTATCAGAAAATTGTTGCATTTGTGACGTTAGATAGAATAGACTGGTATTACCAGAATAAAAAGTGGTATTACCATAAAGTAGGTGTGAACAATGAGAACAACTGACCGAATTGAAAAAATTATCATCGAAAGAGTGATGAACGGAGGATATGCCTGCAATACATTAGTACCTTCAGAACGAGAATTAGCTGCTCATTTTGAAGTTGGAAGACCTGTGATCCGAGAAGTACTACAACGACTAGAACGCGATGGTTGGATAACGATTCGTAAAGGACAAAGGGCGGTCGTCAATGATTACTGGAGACAAGGAAATTTAATGACACTTGTCCATTATTTAGAGCAAGAGGCAGATATGCCAGATGCTTTTATTGTTCATCTTTTAGAATTGAGAAGGGCATTACTACCAGCATATGTGCACGGGGCAGTAGAAACAAATTCGATGCAAGTGGTTTCTCTGTTGACGGAAATGGATCAGTTAGCAGATGAAGCGTCAGCTTTTGCTGAATTTGATTGGAAGCTCCAACGAGGATTAGCCGCAGCCTCCTCCAATCCGATATACTTATTGATCCTAAACAGCTTCCAAAGGTTATATATTAAAATGGCAACATTATATTTTGAAGAGCAACCGTACCGAGAAGTTTCCATGAGCTATTACCGAGACTTAATTGGAGCAGCAGTTGCAAACAATCCAGATCAAGCTAAGCAACTCGCTGAACGGATGATGGATCAAAGTATCGAGATGTGGAAACAAAGGAATCATTAAAAAATAGGAGGTTCACATGAGCAAAGTGTATCGAGATTTCTTCCTCTTTCCTGATATTTTCATTTTGTCGTGTCTAATTGCTGCTAACATGACTGTAATTATCCTATTTGGTAAAGGAGGATGGATCGCCATATCTTTCGCAATTGGATTAATCGCGTTTTCTTTAAGTGAATATATGACACATCGATTTCTCTTCCATTTAAAAACACCTCAGAATCCATTCCTTCTCAAGATGTTGAAACGACTACATTATGATCATCATTCAGATCCAGATGACTTACATCTACTCTTTCTTCCTTTGTGGTACAGTATCCCGAACATGATCGTTTGGTCAGCACTTTTTTATATCATTTCAGGAAATTTATTTTACACATTAGCTTTCATGTGCGGTTTGAAAGTGATGCTTTTCTTTTACGAATGGAAGCATTACGTTGCGCATAGACCGATTAAACCGAGAACGAAATTCGGAGTTTGGATGAAAAAGATTCACATCCTCCACCATTATAAAAATGAAAATTATTGGTATGGCGTCTCAAATCCAGTTGGCGATTACCTATTCGGAACGATGAAGGAGGAAAAGACCGTCGAGACGAGTAAGACGGCAAGAGATTTAGAGAAACGAACATTTGATATGTAAATAACAGGCTGGCTCGTATAGTCAGCTGTTTTTTTGTGTAGAGCGAGAAAATGATGGGATGTTCGATAAAAATAGAGTTTTGATCGATAAAGTTGGAGTTTTGATCGATAAAATTGGAGTTTTGCACGATAAAATTGGAGTTTTGCACGATAAATTCCGAGTTTTGCACGATAAGTGGAAAAATCAGTCCATCCCTCATATACAGACGGGCTCTCTCTATCCTTAATTATTATCATAAAAAATGATAGGATGATAAAATGGTGAAAGTGGGTATAAAAGAATAGTAGATAAGGAGGGATGAGTCATGTATAAACAGATCCATCATGTTTCATTAGAAGTGAAGAAGCTGAAGCGGGCTAGGTCTTTTTATGAAAAGGTGTTGAGGTTTGAAGTTAGTGAAGAAAGACCTGACTTTGACTTTGAGGGTATTTGGTACAACCTTGGGGGTACTCAGCTACACTTAATTGTAAATTCATCTCTCAATGAAGATGCAATGCCTACTTTAAATAGTAGAAGTGCTCATTTTGCGATTCGAGTGGATTCCGTTCAGGAATTAATCGATCGCCTCGAAAAAGCTGGGTGCACCTATTTAGATAAACCAGCCAGTAAAACCGGCTGGCATCAAGTGTTCGTACAAGATCCTGATGGAAATATTATTGAATTTAACGCTTAAGCGTTTTGTAATATTGACCGCGCTCAACATATTCAGTTCGGACGCGTTCCATCTCTTGTAGATCATTTTCATTGATGTTTCTAACGACCTTTGCGGGACGTCCAAACGCTAAGGTGTTCGGGGGAATTTTTTTGCCAGGTGGAACGAGACTACCTGCTCCGATAAATGCACCTTCACCAATTTCAGCACCGTCTAATATGAGTGAGCCCATTCCAATAAGTGCATTTTTCCGTATGGTACAGCTATGTAAGGTAACTTGGTGACCGACTGTAACATCGTCTTCAATGACAAGAGGTGTATTAGGGCTCTGGTGCAGCATGGAGAGGTCTTGAATGTTTACCCGCTTACCAATATAAGTAGGGGCTACATCTCCACGGATGACCGTATTAAACCAGATGGAAGATTTCTCTTGAATCGTCACATCGCCTGAGATTATTACACCATCAGCAATGTAAACACTTGAATCAATCTTAGGTTCTGAACCTTGATAAGGATAAATCAAAAGTATCATCCTCTTTCCTATGGGAATACATATAGTTGTATAAATCATAAGCAGTTTAGCAAATTATTGGCGAGAAGAAAAGGGGGAGCATCATGTGGATATGGGAAGCACCTGAAGCAAAGGCAGTCATCGTAATGGTGCATGGCGCAGGTGAGCATCATGGCAGATATGAATGGCTCTGTTCAAAATGGGTGTCAAAGGGCTATCATGTAGTTATGGGCGACCTACCTGGGCAAGGATTAACGCGTAGAAACCGCGGTCATATCCATTCCTTTGATGAATACATCGAAACGATAGAATCATGGGTAGATGAAGCGAAGCATTTTGATCTACCCATATATTTATTTGGGCATAGTATGGGCGGGCTTGCTGTAATTCGAACGGTTACAGAGAAGAATCTCCCATTAGCCGCTGTGCTTTTGTCATCTCCTGCTCTTGGAATCGTCGAGAAACCTCCAAAAGCGATAGATGCTGTATCGAAAGTTTTAAATAAAGTGTATCCGAGTTTACGATTAAGATCGAGTAAGGGTCGCCCAAGAGGGACGCGATCAGAAGAGGTTTTGAAACGAGACTCTGAGGATTTCCTACTTGTCAAAAAAGTATCCATCCGTTGGTACAGGGAGCTAATGGATGCGATGAAAGCTGCATTTGCCTCTGTTCATCGGTTTCCGGATCTGCCTTTATTAGTTGTTCAAGGCGGAGATGACTTGATTGTCGATAAAGAAAAGGTAAGGGAATGGTTCAACCAGTTGAATATGGCGGAAAAAGCCTATAAAGAATGGCCTGCACTTTACCATGAAGTATTGAATGATCCAGAACGTGGTCTCGTCTTCCAATATATACACCAGTATGTTGAATTAAATTTAATTGTAAGAGAAAAAAGTCATAAGGAGTGATGGCATGAATGTACCGTCACAACCATGGTCATTAATGAACAAAATATATAGACAAGTCCTCCCCTCGGTTCATAAAGAACTAGCGGTATGGAAACAACGGGCGGAACAAATTCCGAATAGCGAACTTAGGACACAAGCGCTAGAGAGCATAGATACAAAAACCTTTCATTGTGAGGGTGGAGGGATTTATGCTTTATTGAGTGCTGATGATAAGTGGCGAAGTGAAGTCATCCGGTTTATCATCGCCTACCAAACGATTAGCGATTATTTGGATAACCTCTGTGACCGAAGTACATCACTGGATCCTGAGGATTTTGCGCTATTACATCAATCAATGGAACATGCCTTATCGCCAGGTACTGAACTAGAAAATTATTATGCGCTACGTGAAGACCAAAATGACGGTGGCTACTTACACGACCTCGTCAGTACGTGCCAGACGATTTTAGCAAAATTACCGAGTTTTGAACAAATCGCAAAATCCCTAATTGAGCTAGAGCGGCATTATAGTAACCTGCAAATACATAAGCATGTCATTCATGAAGAGCGGGTTCCTCGTTTACAACAATGGTTTACCGAAAATGAACGAGACCTACCAGCTATGAGTTGGTATGAATTTTCGGCATGCGCAGGGTCGACAATCGGGATTTTCTGTCTAGTTTCTTATGCGACGAACAAAGACTTGAGTCCGGACCTTGTCGATAAAATTAAAGAAGGATATTTCCCGTGGATTCAAGGGTTACACATTATGATGGACTATTTAATTGATCAGGAAGAGGATCAGGAAGGCGGAGATCTGAATTTTTGTTTCTATTATGAGAACAAGGAACAGATGATGGATAGATTAATGCATTTCTTTAACAAGGCTGATGAAGCAGCAAGAGCCCTTCCACACTCTAGATTTCACTCATTGATTACACGTGGATTACTTGGCATATACTCTACCGATACAAAAGTGAAAAACCAGCCGGAAGTACAGAGTGTCTTTAAGAAGCTGATGCGAGCCGGTGGTTTGCCTGCTTACTACTTTTATTGGAACAGCTTCGTTTACCGGAAAGTGAAAACATCTTGATACGATGAGTAAGGAGTTACATGACTTGGTAGTAAAGTTATGTAACTTTTTTAATTTGTAATTACACATATTTAATAAGGTAGTCATATAATAGTGGAAATCTAAACAAATTTAATCCTTTACAACATTACCAAAACATTGTAAGATGATAATTAATTTAATAATAGAAACTTCTTATCTAGAGAGGCGGAGGGACTGGCCCTTTGATGCCCGGCAACCATCGAATCAATTATTTGATTGACGAGAACGGTGCCAATTCCTGTAGGATGGATTTATCCTAGAAGATGAGAGGATCGTACGGACTACTACGAACCCCTTTTCTTGCTAGATGAGAAACGGGTTTTTTTTTCGTTAGATTAGATCAAAAACTCTCGATAGAAGTTTCGTTATTCAGAAAGGAAAGATGAGAAATGGAATTAGCGATCTTTGGTGCTGGGTGCTTCTGGGGAGTTGAAGCATTCTTTGAGAAATTGGAAGGCATTACTGAAACTCGTGTCGGTTATACAGGTGGTTTCGTCGAAAATCCGACGTATGAGCAAGTGAAAACAGGAACAACTGGTCATGCAGAAGCAATAAAGATTCAATATGACCCCAACGTAATCACATATTCTGAATTAGTAGATATATTCTTTGGTGTACACGATCCTACTTCAAGAAATAAACAAGGGTTAGATATAGGACACCAATATCGTTCAGTCATTTTTTATTCTGATGTGAATCAACAAAACGTTGCAGAAAGAAAAATAAAGGAATGGACTGAGAAAGGTACCTTTAAGCTGCCAATCGTTACAGAAATCGAACCAGCTACATTCTTTTATGAAGCAGAAGAATATCATCAAAAGTATTTACAAAAGAACGGATCTGTCGCTTGCGGAATTTAATTTTAAAATAAACAAAACAAAAGCCGAACCCTCATTCGAGTAAGTTCGGCTTTTGTAGCATTTTAAAGTATTCATCTTTTTTCAACCGCAATTAAAAAGGGTGGGTTGTTTTTCTGATTAATGAACTGATATTGCATAACGTGAGCGGTTGGTTGATCTAGTTCTTTCAAGTAGCTCATGAGTTGTTCTTTTTCTTCTGATCCACCTTCGTGTCCGTAATAGACTACGAGGATAATCAAGCCACCTGGTCTCAAAATGTCTAGTAGAGATTGAACGGCTTTTAAAGTAGAATCAGGCTTAGTAATAATCTGTTTATCGCTGCCTGGCAAATAACCTAAGTTGAAAATGGCAGCTTGCACTTGGCCATGTTGATCACTTGGAATTACTTCTTTAACACTTTCATGACCTTTTAGAAGGATTTGCGCTCTGTTTTCTAATCCTCTTTCTTGTAACCGTTCTTTCGTATTCGTAACGGCTTTTTCTTGGACATCGAATCCATATACCTGACCGGTTTCACCGACTAGTTCAGCGAGGTAAACTGTGTCATGCCCGTTTCCCATCGTTGCGTCAACGACGATGCCACCAGGTTCAACCACCTTCTGAAGTAACTCTTTCGCAAAAGGGAGCACTCGACTTAAGTTCATTTGGTAGTCACCCCAACAGGCTCATAATACTTTCCTTGATAGCTGTCTCGTCGCTCTAGCTCTGCCTCAATGGAATTGAGAACATTCCATTTGTTCAAACTCCACATCGGACCAATTAATAGATCAGCAGGACCGTCACCTGTTAAACGGTGAATCATCATGTCAGGCGGGATTATTTCTAGCTGATCACAGACAAGCTGAATATACGTATCGAAATCCAAGAATTCCACTAATCCCTTTTCGTATTGTTTCACCATAGGTGTCTTTTTCAACAAATGGAGAAGGTGAATTTTGATCCCTTGCACATCGAGCTTTGCTACTTCTCGTGCAGTTTCCATCATCATTTCAGGTGTTTCTTGTGGGAGACCATTGATAATATGTGCGCACACTCGGATGCCATGTTTTCTAAGCTTATTGACGCCATCGACATAACATTGGTAGTCATGTGCACGGTTAATGAGATCAGCCGTTTCTTCATGAACGGTTTGAAGGCCAAGCTCTATCCATAAG
This sequence comes from Pseudalkalibacillus berkeleyi, assembly GCF_021608225.1. Taxonomy (NCBI): domain Bacteria; kingdom Bacillati; phylum Bacillota; class Bacilli; order Caryophanales; family Fictibacillaceae; genus Pseudalkalibacillus; species Pseudalkalibacillus berkeleyi. Next base: position 2,193,707 of record NZ_JAKIJS010000001.1, on the reverse strand, counting down.
TATGTTCGCTCATTAAGTTCTGAGAGATATTCGACGACATCATCTGGAAGGCAGTCTGGTCTTGTCGCGATCGCAAGTCCAACAACACCTTCTTGTTCTAAAATCACTTCAAATTTCTCGCGAAGTTCTTCTACCGGTGCATGTGTATTTGAAAAGGCCTGAAAGTATCCGATATACTTACCCGACTTCCATTTACGATGCATGCGGTCTTTAATCGTATGGAACTGTTTCACAAGGTCATCTTTGCGGTCTCCGGCAAAATCGCCCGAACCACTTTGTGAACAAAACGTACAACCACCTGATGCAACGGTTCCATCTCGATTCGGACAATCAAAACCACCATCGATCGGTACTTTAATGATTTTTGAGCCAAAGTGTTCTTTTAAATGCTTGTTCCATGTATAGTAACGTTTATCTCCAAAGTGAGAAGGTACAGACATAAGCTTCCCTTTCTTTTCATGGTTATTTTCTTGCTAGAGGATGTTCAAAATTTGAACACGCACTTCTAGGCATATTTTAGCATGGGAATGTAATCGCGCCAAACCGGATCATCATGCGGAAAGAATTTGTCTTTAATAAGCATAATTTCAACAGGTTTGTGTAATAGAATAGAAATGGGAGGAGTTGCAAAATGATACGAAAGCATCCTTTACTATTAATAGGATTGACATTGGTCATCCTATTTGTCTTGTTTGGTGTTTTTCACAATACGTTGACGCAATTTGATTTGGTGATCATGCATCTTATATGGGACATACGTTCAGACTGGCTGTCAACTGTATTTGTTTTCATAACGGAAATTGGCTCTGCAAAAATCTCCATTCCTTTAATGATCCTCTTAGTTATCTATTTTTCAGTAAATAAAAATAGTAAGCTTGCATTGATATTAATGTTTAATCTGATTGGTGTAAGGACAATGAATCGATGGTTGAAAGCAGGATTTAATCGTACAAGACCAGACGAAAACCCATTAATTGAAGTAGGTGGGTTAAGCTTTCCGAGTGGACACTCAATGAACTCGACAGCGTTCTTTGGGTTTTTAGGTTATTTAATTTGGGTTGTTTTACGGAAAAAAGGACGCGAGGCAGGCTATGTTTTATGGGTCACCGGAGGCTTGATTTTATTGATCGGATTAAGCAGAGTATACTTAGGCGTCCACTTCCCAAGTGATGTACTTGCAGGATTTACAGCAGGAGGTATTTGGTTGATTCTTACCATTCTTCTGTTCAAAGGACTAAGCAATAATGGCGACAAAGGAGATATTTGATGAGTAAGTTGAAAGCTGCAGAGGAGATAGCGATAAAGGCTCATGAAGGTCAATTTCGTAAGTTGTCTGGGGAATCTTATGTCGTTCATCCGATTGCGGTAGCAAAAATTTTACACGAAGCTGGATTACCAGAAGACATAGTAATCGCTGGCTTCCTGCATGATACCGTTGAAGATACAGCACTTGAGTATGAGGATATTGAACAAGCATTTGGATTAGAAGTTGTACGAATTGTAAAAGGAAATACAGAAGATAAAACAAAGTCATGGGACGAACGGAAGCAAAATACGGTTGAATACATAAAGAATGCCACTTTCGATGTGAAGGCACTCATTGTCGCAGATAAACTGGATAATTTGAAAAGCTTGATCGAATACTATGAGTCCGATGGCGATCAAATATGGGAACAATTTAAAGGGAACAAAGAAAAGCAAAGCTGGTATTATAGAAGTGTTGCTGAAAATGCTTTGATCGGATTGGAGGACGTAGCAGTCCCGGAGTACTTTCACACATACAAAAAGCTCGCCAATGACTTTTTCGGGAAGGTATAATCATTGTCCAAAAAGCCTATCATGATAAGGATCCATTTTTGGAAAAAACCTTGACATTTTCTGAGAACGTGCATACAATACAAATTACATTATTCATAAAAATGAATGCATTGAAGAGGATTAGTAAAATAGTAAACGGTCTTAGAGAGTTGGCGGCTGCTGAAAGCCAACCCGAACACTATTTGAACTCGCCTCCGAGCTATAAACGTGAACGAGTTTCATGTAGCGTTTATCGTCCCTCCGCGATAAGGAGCTAGAGTGAGTGCAAGAGATTTTGCACTAATGCGGGTGGTACCGCGGGAAGGCTTTGTTTATTCAACCTCTCGTCCCTGATATGTTGATCAGTGGCGGGAGGTTTTTACTATTTTCTGGCGATTTATTAACGGCGAATTTCTGCGTTAACTCGTTACTCCGGTTCTCACGTAGGATTTAACTACGCTCCGATCCTCGTAACATCGTTGCCTTGAACTTCTTGTTCCTAAATCACCAGGTGTGTGAAAGATTACCTTCTGATCTCTGCGTTGTCTTGTTCTTTCAGACTTGCACAGGGATGTGCTAACAAAGTGGTAGTAATAATGTACTGTTTTCCACAAGCTGGAGGGAAAGTTCCACAAGTTAGCTGAAAAGTTCCACAAGCGGGAAGGAATGTTCCCCAAGCTAGCTGTTAAAACGACAATAATTATCGTTCATCTGGGTGTTTATCACCTTTTAGATACATCTAATCAGAGAGATCATACTTAAAAACCTAACAATGAATGGGAGTGGCTTGAAAAATGGCTTTTGATCATCAACAGATTGAGCGCAAGTGGCAATCGCATTGGGAAGAAAACAAAACGTTCAAAACAGAATTTGAACCGGACAAAAAGAAGTTTTACGCACTAGATATGTTTCCGTATCCATCTGGAGCGGGACTTCACGTTGGTCATCCAGAAGGTTACACTGCAACCGACATCGTTGCTCGTATGAAACGTATGCAAGGATTTAACGTTCTTCATCCAATCGGTTGGGACGCATTTGGACTTCCCGCTGAGCAATATGCTTTAGATACTGGAAATGATCCAGCAGATTTTACCGCACAAAACATCAACACATTTCGCCGACAGATTAAAGAACTTGGCTTCTCTTATGACTGGGATCGCGAAGTGAACACGACGGATCCGAACTATTACAAATGGACGCAGTGGATTTTCCTACAACTTTATAAGAAAGGCTTAGCTTATATTGATGAGGTTGCCGTTAACTGGTGTCCAGCATTAGGGACGGTCCTTGCGAATGAAGAAGTAATCGATGGTAAAAGTGAACGCGGTGGGCATCCCGTCATCCGTAAACCGATGAAACAGTGGATGTTGAAAATTACAGCATACGCAGATCGCCTTTTAGAAGACCTTGAAGAGTTGGATTGGCCGGAAAGCTTAAAAGAAATGCAACGCAATTGGATCGGTCGTTCTGAAGGTGCGGAAATCACTTTCGATATCACTAACACTGACAAGTCGGTTACTGTATTTACAACTCGACCAGATACATTGTTCGGTGCGACATATATGGTATTAGCTCCTGAACATGCATACGTGGAAGAAATTACGTCACCTGAGCAAAAAGCTGCAGTTGAAGCTTACCAAAAAGAAATTAGCACGAAAAGTGACTTAGAGCGTACAGAACTTTCAAAAGAAAAATCAGGTGTTTTCACTGGTGCTTACGCGATTAACCCGGTTAACGGAAAAGAAGTTCCCGTTTGGATTGCAGACTATGTGCTTGTCAGTTACGGTACAGGCGCGATTATGGCTGTTCCTGGACACGACGAGCGTGACTACGAGTTTGCGACGAAATTCGAACTTCCAATCGTTGAAGTTGTAAAAGGTGGAGACATTTCGAAAGAAGCTTATACAGAAGATGGCGAAATCGTTAACTCTGATTTCTTGAATGGAATGAACAAGGAAAAAGCGATCGCAACGATGATTACGTGGTTGGAAGAGAACAACAAAGGTGAAAAGAAAACGACTTACCGCCTTCGTGACTGGTTGTTTAGTCGCCAGCGTTATTGGGGCGAGCCAATTCCAATTATCCATTGGGAAGATGGCACAATGAGTGCTGTCCCTGATGAAGAGTTACCATTAACACTTCCGAAAACGAGTAACATCAAACCTTCTGGTACAGGTGAATCACCACTTGCGAACATAGAAGATTGGGTGAACGTTGTCGATCCTGAAACAGGTAAAAAAGGTCGTCGTGAAACGAATACGATGCCACAATGGGCAGGAAGCTGCTGGTACTACTTACGTTATATCGATCCAACGAACAACGATGCGTTAGCATCTGAAGAGAAACTGAAGCACTGGCTACCAGTCGATCTTTATATCGGTGGGGCAGAGCACGCGGTACTCCACTTATTGTACGCTCGGTTCTGGCACAAAGTTTTATATGATGTAGGTGTTGTCCCAACGAAAGAGCCATTCCAACGCTTGTATAACCAAGGGATGATTCTTGGTGAAAACAACGAGAAGATGAGTAAGTCGAAAGGGAACGTCGTGAATCCAGATGATATTGTGAAATCACACGGTGGAGATACGTTACGCCTTTATGAAATGTTCATGGGACCACTTGATGCAAGTATCGCTTGGTCGGAAAACGGCTTAGATGGTTCACGAAGATTCTTAGACCGAATTTGGCGTCTATTCGTTGAAGAGGATGGGTCACTTTCTGGAAAAATCCAAGACGTTCAAGCTCCAGAGCAATTTGAGCGTGTGTACCATCAAACGGTCAAAAAGGTAACGGAAGATTTCCAAGAGCTACGTTTCAATGTCGGTATTTCTCAACTGATGGTATTCATCAATGAGGCCTACAAGCAAGACGTATTGCAAAAAGAGATGATGGAAGGTTTCGTTCAATTGCTATCTCCAGTTGCTCCTCATATTACAGAAGAGCTTTGGGAGAAGTTAGGACACGAAGAATCAATCACATACTCAGAGTGGCCATCATACGATGAGTCGAAAATGACAGAGAATGAAGTAGAAATCGTCGTTCAAATCAACGGTAAAGTAAGAGCAAAATTACTCGTTCCGACAGATGCGAATAAGGATCAGTTAGAAGAAATCGCACTATCTGACGATAAAGTAAAAGAAAACATAGACGGCAAGACTGTACGTAAGGTCATTGCAGTGCCAGGAAAATTAGTCAATATCGTTGCGAACTAAATATAAGAACGACAAGGGGATTGACCGAAAGTAGGTCAATCCCCTCTGTACTGTGATGTATCATCAAAACACAGGATAGGTTATGGTTCATATTCCCTATTGTGGGGGAATTGATGCTGTATTCGCCCGAAAAGTGTTCAGGAAGAGACGAGCATTGATTAAATAGCATATAGTAGAGGAGTTGCTGTGAAAAGCAACTTCTTTTCACATTAAGAAAGTATAATAATGTGGTCGCTATGATGAGGTGTCTAGCTTCGCCACCAGACACTTGGATCACTTCAACCTTCCTGTGGTGGCGACACATTGAGCCACAAATTAGGATAATCCCACGCAGAACCGAACTTTGTTTGGTTCGAGCCTCCTCGTCGGACTTACAGTGACCATCGTGACTGACATGGGCGCTTGCGCTTTTCTTATTTTCTCTTCCAATAAAATCAATCGCTTTACTTTTTTAAGTGAAGTTCGTAAAATGAATGGCGAAGTAAAAAATATAAACTGATCTTGATTATAGATGAAAGGAATGATGAGGATGGAGGATTATACTGTCCGCACAATTACGCCTGAAGAAGTAGACCAACTGTTGAAAGAAGGAAAAAACGTTTCGATCATAGATGTTCGTGAGGATGAAGAAGTTGCAGCCGGAAAGATTCCTGAAGCAAAGCATATCCGCCTCTCAGAAATTTCGGAGCGCATGGAAGAGATTAACAAGGACGAAGAGCATATCATGGTTTGCCGTTCCGGGAGACGAAGTGAAAATGCGAGTCTTTTCTTACAAGAGCAAGGGTACAAGGTGAAGAACATGACTGGTGGCATGCTTGAGTGGGAAGGCGACACGAAGTAATAATTGCGAAAGAGAAAGGGGAAGTTGATTAATGATATGGGAACTTGGCTTGCTGTTTGCAGCAGCATACGTTTTTTTCTCCTATATACTTCCTTATATGAAGCTCAAAACATTTGAGCAAGAAGCATTAGGTGAGTTTTGTATGATCGACATACGAGATTATCAATTGTCTCATCGAAATCCGTTTAACCAGACAACGAAAAATATTCCATTGTCTTATTTACCAAGAACGACGAAGGAAGAAGAGATTTGTGAACATGATATCGTCGTTGTTGCAGAATCAAAGATTGCTGCGGCAATGGCAGCACGAATTTTAAAGAAAAAAACAAAGAAATTTATATACTATGTTACCGTATCCTGACAAAAGTAGTTTGCTTTCGTCAAAGGATATTAAACACTCCCAGGTGAACTTACTAATGAGCGAAGTTCCTAGGGGGTGGTTTTTTATGTTACAAGTGAAAATCTTTGAAGCGGAACATGAAGAGGACCTAGAGGAATCCATTAATGAATTTTTCACGGAGCTATTGCCATCTAAGTTCATAAGCATACAGTACCAGGTTTCAATCGCTGCAGACGAAGAGACTGCAGACTTCGAATCGCTTTATAGTTTTTCGGCAATGATTCTTTACCGAAAATGAAAAAGGACAAAACACGGTAGGTCTGTCCTTTTTTTAAGTCATATTCGTTTGATCCTTTAGGGGTCTTAACGATAGAGATCTTCTGCTTTGCGACGAATGCTCATTAATCCGTTGTCATCATTATCGTAGATTTCAAATCCGAATTGCTCGTATAAGCCTTGTGCGTCTTTTGTAACGAGCATTAACCTGCGTAATCGCTGCAAATCTGGATGATCCATGATTTCTGATATAAGCCATTTAGATAAACCTCGACCTCGGTATGCTTCAACTACAAACACATCGGCCATATATCCGAAGGTTGCATAATCGGTTACAACACGAGCGAAACCTACTTGTTCTTCAGTATCCTCAACGAAAATGCCAAAGCACAACGAATGATTCATTGATTCTTTTACTGTTTCAAAATCAATTCCCTTCGCCCAATACGATTTTTCTTTTAAAAATGAGTGGACGAAGACTAGGTCCATTTTGTTAAGGTCAGTCGTTATCGTGTAACCATCCATAGATCGCGTTACCTCCTAAGCTTGATGATCACTTGCGTTCGTACCGGCTAAATGCCCTGTAACGAATGCACTCGTAATGTTATAGCCACCTGTATATCCGTGAATGTCTAGAATTTCTCCACAAAAATATAAATTCGAAACAAACTTAGATCGCATCGTTTTCGGCTCTACTTCTTTTGTTGAAACGCCTCCGCCCGTTACGAAAGCTTTTTCAATTGGTAACGTTCCGTTCACATTGAACGTAAATCCTTTCACAAGTGATGCGAAATCTCGTAATGCGGCATGTGAAACTTGTGCGTATACAGTTTCGAGAGGGATATTGGCTTTGTCCAATAGAAAGTGGAGATACCGTTCAGGAATCCACCCTTTCAAGGCATTCTTAATTGCTTTCTTTGGTTCATCCTTCAACATCTTCATTATGTCTTGAAAGACTTCTTCATTATTTTTGTCAGGCATGAGATCAATCCGCATCGGTACATGGCCATCTTTACTCTTGTTGAGTGCTTTAACGACAAATTGACTACACCTTAATACTGCAGGACCCGAAATACCAAGGTGAGTGAAAATCATGTCCATACGATGGGTGATAATAGGTTTTCCATTTGGCTTCAGCACGCTTAATTCAACATCACGTAAGGAGATCCCTTGTAACGCTTTTTCTTTAATAAAGCGTTCATTTGAAGTTAGTGGCACCTCTGTTGGATATAGTTTTGTAATTGTATGCCCTGCATCTTCAGCCCACACATATCCATCTCCAGTAGAGCCTGTATGAGGGACGGACTTTCCACCAACCGCAATGATTACGGCATTGCTTTCTATTTTTTCTCCGTCTCTGAGGAGAATACCTTTAGCTTCTTGATTCTTATAAATTACTTTTTCGACTTGTGTATTTGTACGGATTTTCACCCCTAGGTCATGAATCTTATTCAGCATGGCGTCTACGACAGACTGTGCTTTGTTATTGACAGGGAACATCCGCCCGTGGTCTTCTTCCTTTAATTCAATACCTAATCCTTCAAAAAAGGCGATAATATCTTCATTGTTGAAAATGTTAAACGCACTGTATAAGAACTTTCCATTACCAGGGATGTGCTTGATGATTTCATTAATGGGTAGACGATTAGTAACATTACAACGCCCTCCACCTGATATCGCGAGCTTCCGACCGAGTTTATTTCCTTTATCTACTAATAGAACAGAGGCTCCATTTGAGGCACTTGCGACAGCTGCCATTAGTCCAGATGGACCGCCTCCGATAATAATTACATCATATTTCATATCCTACACCTACTTTTACTTGACTCCATAGTAAGATACCATGTTTAGTACGAAAAGAAAATGAGAGGAGTAATCAATATATGAACAACACTTATACACCTTCAATAACAGAAGCGCATACACCAGATGATGGTGGATGGACGACGTATGGAGAATCGAACGTTTTATTATTATCCATTCGACAGTTTACCGAACTGGTTCAACTTGAAAACAAAGGGTATTCCTATGCGTGGCTTTGGGATGAATCTTCTAATGGCTACATATTTTGTATCAAGTTAAATAGTGGAGAAGAGCGAGCCATTCTATTTGCAGAAGATCATGCTGGCAAGCTATTAATGGAGAGTGAAGGTAGTGGGGTCTTCACAATTGCCCTAACTTCTCTACCTTTGGAACAAGTAGATGATGCAACTACAATTTTATGGTTACCTGGAATTGAATTGAACCCCCAACCGTAGAGAATGGAAAAGCTTTCGCGAAAGCTATCATACTGTGGTAAAATACATAAGATTAAATGTTATGGCATTGGGAGTTGGACGTATATATGTCAAAGCTAATTCGTGGCACGCTGCTTTTGACAGCGGCTACTTTCATTTCTAAATTTTTAGGTCTGATTTTTGTTATACCTTTTGAGAAACTCGTAGAGTCTCCAGATGTATCTGGAGGTGCATTGTACAATTATGCATATCAGCCTTATACCATTTTACTTAGTATTTCGACGCTAGGTTTACCATTAGCCGTTTCTAAATTCGTGTCTAAATATAATGCTTTAGGAGATTATGTGACCGGGAGACGCCTTTTAAAATCAGGATTATTGTTGATGTCGTTAAGTGGAGTACTTGCCTTTTTGCTGTTATTCTTCTCGGCAGAGTGGATTGCTCAGTACCTAGTAGAAGACAAAGGAACGAAAGGTAATTCGATCGGTGATGTGACGATGGTCATACGACTTGTTTCTACTGCCTTGTTGATCGTACCGAGCATGAGCTTGATCAGAGGCTACTTTCAAGGTTTCCAATCTATGGGTCCGACAGCACTTTCTCAAATTGTTGAACAAATAGTCAGAATCGGTTTTATCTTAATAAGTGCTTTCGTAATTATGAAAATTTTTAATGGGCAAATAAGCACCGCTGTAGGATTCGCTACTTTTGCAGCGTTCATTGGTGCACTCGCATCATTAATCATTTTGATTTGGTATTGGAAGAAGCGTAAACCTCACCTTGATAAAATGATGAAGGACAGTGAGAATCATAAAATTCCACTAGTAAAGATGTATAAAGAGTTAATTGGATATGCAATCCCATTTGTAGCAGTTGGATTAGCTATACCGATTTATTCAAATATTGATATGTTCACAATCAACAATGCGTTGAGAAGTGGACTAGGATATGACCTAGGTCAAGCAGAAGCTTATTTTGCAGTCATGCAAACTTATGCACAGAAACTCATCATGATCCCTGTTTCACTATCGACAGGACTAGCATTAGCAGTAATACCGTTGATTACGACACTTTATACCCAAAAGGACTTTAGCACACTGCAGAACCAAATTACTAAAACATTCGAGATCATTTTATTCCTGACTGTTCCTGCAGGGGTAGGGCTAGCGATTCTCGGTTTTCCAGCTTACTCAACTTTGTTTTCAAACAACATTGAAATCGGTGGATTTGTTTTATCTTGGTATGCACCGACAGCTATTTTATTCGCTTTGTTTACAGTGACGGCAGCCATTCTTCAAGGGATCAACAAACAACGATTTGCAGTTTATAGTTTATTGATAGGCGTTTTTGTAAAGCTTAGTTTGAACTATGTACTGATCGCTTCTTTCGGCATATCTGGAGCGATCATAGGGACTAACTTAGGATACACATTATCAATCGTAATCAATTTAATCATTATTAAACGGGCTGCGAAGTATTCGTTTAAACCAGTGTTCAAACGCACGTTATTAATTGGGATGTTCATTGGAATGATGGTGCTTACGGTACTTCTTACTAAATGGGGAATGGAATCGCTTGTGGGGAAAGACTATACGAAAACCTTCACTTCGTTTTCAGTATTACTAGTAAGTGTCATTGCAGGAGCAGGGGTCTATCTATATATGAGTCACTTCTCAGGGCTCCTACAACACATATTCGGTGATCGGATTGACCGATTCTTTAAACGGAGAAAAACGCGAGCAAATTAAAAGGCCTTTTACGGGCCTTCTTTTTTTGATGTATAAACCTTTTAGGATTTAGATTGTTTCAACTGCTCATCAAACCAAGCGAGTTGTTGTCCGATTCCGAGTCCTTTCATCGGTATAAGATATTCGAATCCTTTTTCCTCAAGTTGAGGTTCTAAGTGATCTCTGTAAACTTTACCACCATGCAAATATACTTCAACCTTCTCAGGTGATTCATATTGTTGAAACTTTTCAATGACCTTGCGAGCCCAAACTTTTTTCTCCATGATAGAGAAAGTTTTGATAGACAGATCATAAGGTTCTAATGTTTGATCGGGTAGTAACAATCCGTCTTTCGCATTATAGAAGTAAACCGCATCGTAATGCTCTTTTGCATACTGAACAGATTTCTGAAACAATGGGCTTGTATAAAATTCAAGTACAGGTGCGGGATGTCCTAGTTTTTTTCTTCCAGTAGCAAGTAATCCGATCTTTCGCTTCAATGGTACCCCTCCTTTTGCACTATTTTTCTTATTATACACTCTTCATTTAAAAATAAGCTACCATTTTACAATTGTTGGGAGGATAACTTTTATGAGAATTGATAAATTTTTAGCAAATATGAACTATGGAAGCCGGAATGATGTAAAGAAAATGCTCAAAAAAGGTCTCGTCAAAGTAAATGATCAATCCGTGAAAAATGGAAAGACCCATGTAGACGTTGAGCAAGACGTCATTACAGTCGGTGGAGAAGTAGTTGAATATGTGAAATATATATATTTAATGTTGAATAAACCAGACGGTGTCATTTCTGCAACTGAGGATGGTCGTCATGAAACGGTTATCGATCTACTTAATTTAGAAGATGCAGCGTTTGAACCCTTTCCTGTTGGCCGCTTAGATAAGGATACGGAAGGATTACTACTCATTACAAATGATGGTCGATTGGCTCATGAACTGCTGTCTCCTAAGAAGCATGTTCAAAAAGTTTATTTTGCAGTAATTGATGGAGAAGTCACGCAGGACGATCAAATTGCTTTCCGAAAAGGGGTTACGCTCGAGGATGGTTATGAAACGAAACCAGCTGATTTGAAAATTTTAAAAAGTGGAGCAACTTCAGAAATTGAGTTGACGATTACGGAGGGAAAATTTCATCAAGTAAAGAGGATGTTTGAAGCCGTAGGAAAAAAGGTTACATATTTAAAAAGAATTGAAATGGGCGCGTTAAAGCTTGATCCCGAACTTAACCTTGGGGAATACAGAGCTTTAACAGAAGACGAACTTCTCTCTATTGGTGCAGTTTCTTCTCATGAAGAATAACTCTTGTTTGCTCGCTCTTCTGATTGTTTCAATTCTCGTAGAGTAGGGTAATAATCAAACATCCACGAAAGGAGAATCTAATATGTTGATATTCGGTAAAGACATCTTAAATAAAGAAATTGTCAGTAGTGAATCCTCAGAATCATTTAACCATATGGTGGAAGACATCCTTCTAAATAAAAAGACATTTGATTTAGACTATCTACTTTATGTAGATAAAAGACCTGAAGAGAACGCTCAAGAAAACCGCCTTGAAACGTCAATGGATAATGTCGTGAACAGTGTTGGTGGTCTTAATGCAACGAATACATCACCAGTAACAAATGAGGACGCGCACTTTAAGAATTACACGAAAGAAACATTTTATATTCCCTTTAACGCTGTACAAAATCTTGGTGAAGACAAAGTAAAGATTTCTGGCATAGAAAAGCAATCACATGATCCAATTGATTCGATTACGACAGATTCAATTATTCACAAAAAAGTAAAAACAGAAAGCGGAGAAACAATCGGGAAGGTACAGGATGTTATTATCGACTGGGAGCAATCAAGAGCTGTGGGGCTATCTTTATCCGATGGATTTTGGGCAAAGCTCATGTCCAATACGAATCGCTACATGAGGCTTGAAGATAATATCAAATTGGAAACGGAAGATATTATCGTTCCTGAACATATGAAAGATCATCTAGTTGATGACATTAACGACGTGCATCCGAAATAATACAAATAGGGAGCTGACCTATAAACGGTCAGCTCCTTTCATATTTACTGCGCTATTTTAACTTTTTTTGATGTCGTGTTCCATTCCCCTCTAGTGGGGCTCGCTACAAGGTTGTTGTACGTTAATACGTTTAAATCTCGCTGAATCGTTCTCTTTGTCGTACCAAATTCGTCGACAAGTTGTTGTGTTGTTACCGGACCGCTTTCATTAATATACATATAAATAGCTTTTACACGGTTCAACATCCGTTCAGTCGAATGACTCAAACAACCACTCCTTACCTTATTTAACGACTTCATGGTTACTATACCAATTCCATGTTAAGCAGATATTAAGCAAGTATTGAATGATTTGATAAATTGGTACAATCGCATAAATCGTTTACAATGGGAGGAAACTGATGACAAAGCAATGTGATGTACTGTTCATCCGTATCGTGATGTACTCCTCCACTCCAATCCCCATTTTGAGTGGATTTCGTAACTACAACCCCACCTCCTAGTTAAAAATATTGTATAATAATTCTGTGAATAATTCAAAACCCAAATCCAATTATTTGGTAAAAAGTGGAGAAAGGAGGATCATGTGCAATTTTTTAAATGGCTACGCGTTAGAGTAATAAAATTAAGTAATTGGGTATTAATGGCGATGACTTTTACACTCGTCTTTTTCAGTTCACTCATCATGGTGATTATTGAACCCGAAACATTTACCAGTCTCTTCGAATCCCTTTGGTGGGTTATGACGACAGTAACGACTGTAGGGTATGGCGACATTTCTCCAACATCAGTAGGTGGACGTATTTATGCAATGTTTTTATACATAATTGGCATTGGATTAATCGGGGTTGTGATAGGTAAAGTTGTAGACAGTTTCGGTGCATTTAGACGAAGAAAGGAGGAAGGATTGTTGGCATATAAAGGAAATGGACATATTGTGATTATTGGTTGGTCTAGGAAAGCGAAATTTGCAATTGAAGAAATATTACAAACTGAGAATTTTCGTGAAATCGTTATTATTGATCAGTTGAAAAAAGCACCTTTCTTACATGAGCATGTTCACTATGTGAAGGGAGATCCTGCAGAACAGGACGTACTAATGCAGGCGAATCTCCAGGAAGCGGCAGCTGTATTGTTATTTGCAGATGGTTCAATACAGGATCCATTATTGACCGATGGAAAAACATTGTTGATTGTCACAACGATTGAGCGGATATCACCGGAGATTCATAGCACAGTAGAAATATTGAACGAAGAACATATAAAGAACTTCCGTCATGTCGATGTGGATGAATTTATTTTGTCCAACGAAACGATTTCTAGGTTAGCTGTTCGTTCTGCAATCTCAAATGGCATCTCGAAAATCTTCAGCCAATTGATGAGCCACGGAATAGGAGATAACCTATACGAAATTCCTTCTCGGAAAGAGTGGAGAACGTACAAGGATGCCTTTGAAGACTTGCTTCAAGAAGGGGCAACACTGATTTCAGATGGGGATAAAATGGATATCAATCGCCGCTTGAATGAGACATTGTATCCTGATTCACGTCTGTTCGTGATTTGTGATAAAGAAACGTTTGATAAAATAAAACGTAAATCTTAACACCAACCTGGAGGGATCAACGGATGATTAATTGGAAAGAGGAAGTAGAGAAACGGAAGGCATCCCTCATAGAGGATCTGCAAGCCCTACTACAAATTGAAAGCACGTTAGACCATGATACGGCTAGAGAAGGTGCGCCGTTCGGAGAGAAAATCAACCAAGCGCTCGTTCACTTACTTGAAAAAGGTGAGTCTGATGGATTTCAGAGTAAAAATGTAGATGGCTATGCAGGGCACTTAGAATTTGGCAGCGGGGAAGAGCTTGTGGGCGTCCTTTGTCATATTGATGTCGTACCTGCAGGTGATGGATGGAGTTCAGATCCATTTGCGGCTGAGATTCGGGACGGTAGAATTTACGCAAGAGGTGCGATCGATGATAAAGGCCCGACGATGGCAGCTTATTATGCGATGAAAATCGTCCAAGAGCTTGGACTGAAACTGAACAAGCGGGTTCGAATCATTTTCGGTACAGATGAAGAGAGCAACTGGCAGTGCGTGAAGCATTATTTCAAGCACGAAGAGATGCCAACTATGGGATTTGCCCCAGATGCAGCTTTTCCAATCATTTATGCTGAAAAAGGGCTATATGACTGCGAATGGAAGCAAAAAGATTTTACAAAGTCGGTAGACGGAGATGTTCGCTTAATTTCATTCGATTCCGGACGAAGACTGAATATGGTCCCGGATTATGCTGAAGCAGTCGTTGGAGGACTTTCTGGAGATGTGGTTGACGATTACAGATCGTTTATCCAGGAAAATGGATTGAACGGAGACGCACATGTAGCCGGTGATCAAGTAACATTCAAGTTGGAAGGGCTCTCCGTACACGGCAGTAAACCTCATACGGGTAAAAATGCAGGATTATTCTTGGCAGCTTTTCTTTCTGGGCATTCGTTTGATCCGAATGGAGATTCGTTCATTCGATTGGTGAATGACTACTTGACTGCTGATACAGAAGGGGCAAAGCTAGGGATTCGGGATTCGGATGAAATTACCGGTGAGTTAACAATGAACGCGGGAACCTTCGTTTACACGGCCAATGAAGGCGGTCGAATTGGGATGAACCTCCGTTACCCTGTTTCCCATGATTTTGAGCGAACTCATAAGGTTTTAACGGATGTCGGGGAGAAATACGGTTACGAGTTGTGTGAAATTGAACACTTGAAACCGCATCATGTGCCAAAAGATCATCCATTAATCAAAACTTTGCTGAACGTTTACGAGGAGCAAACAGGGGATGAAGGCTATTTGATCTCTATTGGAGGAGGCACTTATGCACGATCACTTGATGCAGGGGTAGCGTTCGGCGCGTTATTCCCAGGTGACCCAGAACTCGCCCACCAAAAAGACGAATATATAGACATTGAAAATCTTCTAAAAGCAACAGCCATATATGCACAAGCAATCTATGAACTAGCAAAATAGAACGAAGAAGAAACCACTCGAGAGAAAACTCGAGTGGTTTTATTATGGGCTACTATAATTCCATAAGGAAGATTTTTGTACCAAAAATCTATACCGAATTGGGTGGGGGGAGGCTTAAGCGGTAGCGGTGCTGCTCTAAGGGTGCTCGGTAGGGGGGGAATCACTCTA
Organism: Pseudalkalibacillus berkeleyi; assembly: GCF_021608225.1. NCBI lineage: Bacteria > Bacillati > Bacillota > Bacilli > Caryophanales > Fictibacillaceae > Pseudalkalibacillus > Pseudalkalibacillus berkeleyi. Next base: position 2,178,045 of record NZ_JAKIJS010000001.1, on the reverse strand, counting down.
CGGAGCACTTAAATAGGTGCTATGGGTGCTCGGTAGCGAGAAGACCGTTCTACGGAGCACTCAAAGAGGTGCTATGAGTGCTCGGTAGCAAGGAAATCGTTCTACGGAGCACTCAAAGAGGTGCTATGGGTGCTCGGTAGCGAGAAGACCGTTCTACGGAGCACTCAAAGAGGTGCTATGAGTGCTCGGTAGCGAGAAGATCGTTCTACGGAGCACTCAAAGAGGTGCTATGAGTGCTCGGTAGCAAGGAAATCGTTCTACGGAGCACTCAAAGAGGTGCTATGAGTGCTCGGTAGCAAGGAAATCGTTCTACGGAGCACCAATCTTGATAGATAACCGCGTTATTACTGATAATATGAGGATTTGCCATGACCTACTAATGTATAGTTGTTAACCAAGATATTCCGCATTGCCTTTTTAGATTTAACCACCTTGCACCATTCTTGTATTCTATTCGTCGTTACTTTTTCAAGGGGAAAGAGCAACCGATATTCATCCACTGTTCTGATTACTGCAGTTTGATAGGGTTCTACAATCCCGCAGACTTTGCAGTGCAGGTGTGTCCCTTTGAAATAATCGTACATGGTGTGACATCTCAGACAAAATATTCCTTTTTCAAGTTGTTCGTATTTATAATCGGGTAATCGAAATGGTGGGGGGTTCACAATGTGATGCGAGAGGAGTTTTTTAGCTAACGCAGTGTGTTTGTTCGTAATGTGTGATTGTTCTCTTTCCAATTTGTTCATGAATTTTTTAATCTGAGAGGGGAAAATGATCGGTAAGTTACGAGGGGCTTGATACAACTGGAATTCTGGATTAACAAAAATCAAGTGACATTCAATCGGCGTTTTATTGCCAAGTGACGTTAGTATGCCCCTGAGTAAAACTTCATTGCGGTGTAATTGATGGATGGGATTCTTAATTTGTTTCTCAGATGACATCGAATACCATATGTCTTTCTCGATATAAAAGTCACCTTCAAAATTTTTAACTTCGAAGAGGTGGATCTTTGGGGTTGTGATGATTAGGGAATCGGTTTGAAACATCGTATTGTTGTGCTCAAGTATCAAATCATTAATGAATATCCGTCCTTCTTCAAGAGGCTGAACTATTTCATCAAACACAACTTCACCTGCGTATCCTTTTTCAAGGCTGTGATAGTACATTTCATCTTGTTCAAATAAATTCATCCGTACATGTAACGATCTCATTATTTTCAATTCATTCGATTCATTGCGGTATTTCAAAATCAATACACATTCCTCCTTTTATTCAATGATAAATTTTCTCCCATTTCATCACAATAAAAAAATTGCATTTTCCATGACTTGCGTTACAATCTACAGAGTAATTATTTATGTTTTAGTCAGGAGATCGCTTATGAGACTTAAATTTGAACGGATTCCAGTTAATATTAGTTTATTCTACTTCTTTATTTTCTTCGGTTTCGGTACGCTTTTTCCATTATTAAGTGTTTATTTGAAGCAAGATGTTGGTTTATCAGGGACACAAATCGGGGCAATTATGTCAGTCAGTCCAGTTGTCATGATCATCGCTCAGCCGATTTGGGGGATCATTTGTGATTATACGAGGCGGCCGAGGGCGGTTCTGATTTTCACATTAACGATGAGTGCATTCATTGCGCTTCCGTTCGTTTATATGGATTCTTATATGGGCTTTATCTTAATTTCAATTATGCTCGCAGTCTTCCAAAGTGCTGTCGTACCGGTATCGGACAGTATCACACTTAATTATGTGATGGCGAATAAGAAAGACTACGGAAATTACCGCTTATGGGGTGCACTTGGTTTTGCGATGGCGGTTTACCTAATGGGGTCCCTTGCTGAAAAATTAGGCTTAACACTCATTTTCTATAGCTTTACAGCGGCATTACTGATTTGTACAATCTTCGTCCTATCGATGCCAAAAGAGAGCAATTCCTTACAAGTGGACTTGCGGTCTGGTTTTGTTCGACTGATTAAAATGCCGAAGTTCATCCTCTTTTTATTTACAACGTTCTGTGTCTTTGGTCCGATTCATTCGAATAACTTCTACTTTGGACTATATATTCAGGAGTTGGGAGGTACGCTTGCGGGTGTTGGACTTGCCTTCTTACTAGCGGCCGGTAGTGAAGCGCCGTTCATGAAATTCTCCGGTGGTTGGATTCGTAAGGCAGGGTACGAAAAAATCTTAATCGCTGCCACATTGATTTCCTCTATTCGGTGGTTTTATTATTTTACAGAACCTAGCTTAGTGGCTGTATATGCAACAACAATTGCACAAGGATTTTCAATTGGATTGTTCATACCTGCTGCTCTTCAATACGTTCGAAAAATTGCTCCAGATGATGTGAAGGCAACGGCTGTAGCCTTATATAGTTCAATGGGCAATGGACTCGGAAGTTGGTTCTGTACATTTATCGGAGGCATTATTTATGATGCATTTTCCTTATTCGGGTTGTACTTATTCTTTGGGATTACAACGGCAGTTGGGTTGGTCTTATTACTGATTAACCTCAAGGTTGTTTCCGGCGCACCTGCGGCAACTTCATAAATCATAAAAAACGACCTCTCAGCTAATTGTAAGAGGTCGTTTTGCACATTATCCTATTCTTCATCAAAATCAAATAAATCACTTGAAAGGTAACGCTCACCAGAGTCACAAGTCATGGCAATGACAACATCATCAGGTGTTAATTCCTTTGCAGCTTGTAACGCTGCGTAGACAGAAGCACCAGACGAAGGACCAACGAGAATCCCTTCCTCACTCGCAAGTTTACGCGTTGTTTCATATGCTTCGTCATCTTTAATCCGGATGATTTCATCATAGACTTCTTGGTTTAAAATATCTGGAATGAATCCCGGACTCGTACCGACAAGCTTGTGTTTTCCGGGCTTTCCACCAGATAGAACGGGAGAGCCTTCAGGTTCAACGACCTTGATGTGCAATTCAGGCATGTGCTTTTTCAAGGTTTCACCAGTACCTGTAATCGTTCCACCTGTTCCGGCTGGAGCAACGAAAGTTTTGAAATTCTTCCCGATGTGCTTTGCTGCATCTAACACTTCGATTGCAGTTGTTTGGCGATGTGCATCAGGGTTTGCTGGATTTTCGAACTGCATTGGCATGAAGCTATTCGGAATTTGCTCTGCTAATTCCTTCGCCTTTTCGATCGCGCCAGGCATTTTATCTTCTCCAGGTGTTAAAACAACTTTTGCACCATATGCCTTAAGGAGATTAATTCTTTCTTGTGTCATCGTATCTGGCATGACGATAATTGATTTGTAGCCTTTAGCGGCTGCGTTCATTGCTAAACCGATTCCCGTATTTCCTGAGGTAGGCTCTATGATCGTCGAGCCAGCTTTCAGAATGCCCTTTTCTTCAGCTTCCTTCAGCATGTTGAATGCTGCACGGTCCTTTATGCTTCCACTCGGGTTGAATGCTTCTAATTTTACATATACGTCTGCACCATTCGGATCTGGGAGACGGTTTAATTTTACAAAAGGTGTATCTCCAATTAATTCAGCTATACTATTGACTACACGCATTTCTAAACACGTCCTTTATATTCGGTACTTTGATAATAGTATATCAAATCCTAGTAATCAGCTCTAATTAAACGGTCTTTATATCGTTAGGGTTTGCATACAAGTCATTCTCTATTTCTGATAAACTGTTGTATATAGATTCGGAGGTCATAGAATGGATCGACATACTTTCTTAGCAATTCCAATACCTGAACATATACAAATGAAAATATATACATACGCGCAAAGTGTAAAAGAGATCCTTCCATTAAAAAAATGGACAAGCTTAGGTGATTATCATATTACATTACAATTTCTAGGTGCAACTTCTGAGCAAGCAGCTGACAAAGTTATTGATCACCTTAATGTGGAGTCGATGAACGCGTTTGAAATAGAGCTAGACTCTACTGGCGTGTTTGGAAATCCTGAGACACCACGCGTTTCATGGGTTGGGCTTAAGTCATCAACAGAGCTTCAATCACTCCACGAAAAAGTTAAGAATAGCTGCAGCCAAGCGGGTTTCGAAGTGGATTCAAGGCCGTTTTGTCCGCATATTACGCTAGGGAAGCGTTGGGGTGGAAAGACGCCAATCACACAATCCTTGCCTGAGCCAAATCACCTTCAAGGCCTCAAGTGGAGCGTAAATGAAGTAATTTTGTATGAAATATATCCGAAAAATGAACAAAAATACGTCCCTTATCATCGCTTCAAGCTCGGGAAGGATTTTTAGCTCATGTATAAAATTGTAATCGGATCTTTGCAAGTTTTTCTATTGTACGGTATTTATCTTGTAGGTGTATGGATTCAAGAGTCGTTCCACTTAACTATGCCTGGTAGTATGATTGGCATGCTACTCTTATTTATTCTATTGCTCACTAAAATGATGCCATTAGCATGGGTGCAAGAGGGTTGTCATTTCTTACTATCTCATTTACCTCTTTTCTTCATTCCCGTTACGGTAGGGGTGATGGAATTTGGTTTTGTTTTTAAAGGAAAGGGGCTACTCCTTATTCCTGTGGTGTTAGCGAGTACGATTCTTGTCATGGTCATATCCGCCAAAATACTAGAATGGTTGATGTCAAAAGAATTGAAGAAGGGTTCGCATGAATGAGGGCTTGATTGAACTATTTTTTGTTTTACTTACAATTGGGTTATATGTGCTAGGTATACAAATCTATAAATGGAAGAAGTATCCCTTCACGATTCCGATCATTACTGCAACGACTTTAATTATTGTTTTCCTTTTCTTGATGGACTTTTCTTATAGCTTCTATATGTCAGGTGCTGAATGGATAGACAAATTACTTGGACCTGCAGTCGTTGCACTGGCTTATCCGTTATACATCTATCGCGGGTTGATCGTACGTTATATGATGCCTCTACTCGTTGGGACTTTTACAGGCGTTTCTATTGGTGTGCTGTCTGGACTGATCTTAGCAAAGTGGGTTGGCGCGCCAGAAAATGTGATTTATTCACTGTTACCTAAATCAGTAACGACACCTGTCGCAATGGAAATCGCCAAAATGACCGGAGGAATGCCGTCAATTGCAGTTGTATTTGTAATGGTTGCAGGTATGGGTGGTGTCATCATGGCTCCTTATTTATTTAAATGGTTTAACATAGAAAGTGAGATGGGAAGAGGCTTGGGGTTAGGAGCAGCCTCACACGCAATTGGCACAGCTAAATCCCTTGAATATGGCCATCAAGCAGCCGCAATAGGATCTGTGGCAATGACGATTTCGGCTTTACTCGCTTCAATATTGATTCCGATAATTTCTTCATGGATGTGAGGTGTTCTGAGTGGCACAGCTTTTGAAAATAGAGGATTGTGTATCTCGTTATGAACAAGATGTTTTCAGATATACAGGTCAATACATACGTTTGAAAAAGGAACGTTGGAACAGGGTGAAAATCAATTGGGAAAGTGAAAAAAATTCTAATTTAACCGATGACATATTAGAAGAGACTAAACCACCGAAAAAGTGGTGGCAGCGAAAAGCTGAACCATCTGAAACTGAACCAACCGAACCCATCAACAAAACGTATACACCGATTACGCTTACTGCTCTGAAAAAGAACTTTAAAGAAGAATTGTATAACTTCCAATTAAAATGGGCGAGTGCGACTATCCGAGAACAATCACGTATCAGTAATCGTGTACGAAATCATTCATTCCTTAGATACATGTTGATGGATCTACCGGATAATTATTTAGTGCTCTATAAACCGATCGTTCGTTTGAAAAAAGCTGAAACCCAGTTGGATGTGATTATAATAGGTCCAGATTCAATCCAAGCCATCGTTCAAATGAATGCAAATGAACAAGAAACGATTCATCCTACGCAAGGTCGATTTTGGGAAATTGAACGTAAGGGAGAGAAGAATCGGATCATCAGTCCAGTGTCTGCTGTACAACGAATGAATTATTTTATCGAATCAATTATTGACCAAGCATCATCGGAAATGAAATTCACGTATACAATCTTAGCTGAGAATAGCTACATTAATCGCTCAAATATTCCACCTTATATCCAGGTGGTTGATAAGTCTGTTTATGAACAATGGTCAGATCAGTTAAAAAGGCAACCGAGCCCAATAAAGTATAAGCAACTTAAAGCAGCGAAGACGTTGTTAGATCATTGCGTAACGACCTCATATCTTCGACCAGAGTGGGAATCGGCTCAAGAACCATGGCAACAAATAGACGTCGATTAATCGACATTAGTGCTAAAGACCTTATTTCATTAGTAATTAAGACATATAAATATCGAAAATTTGACAAATTCTTACGAATGAATAGAGGATTTATAGGTATTTTGTAGAAAAACATAAAAGGTCATGAATACTTGTCGGTGCCAAAACTCCTATGTACCACTGACGTGCATTGGGATTCAAAACAAGTCCATCATATAGAAAGAGGCTTCTATGGAAAAGTTCTTAATTTTTATCATTAATCCAAAAGCAGGTAACGATAAAGGTGAACGTGTTTGGAAGAAAGTAAAAAAGGAATTGATGAAACGAGACATCATGTATCGAAGCTTTTTCACACAAAGACCTGGTCATGCGAAAGATCTTGCGCAACAAATGTGCCACATGCATCATGAGAATATGAAGGGGATCGTTTCAGTAGGTGGCGATGGTACGATTCATGAGGTAATTAATGGAATGGGTCAATATATGAACATTCCTGTAGGATTTATCTCAGCTGGTTCTGGTAATGACTTTGCGAGAGGATTCAATCTATCAAGATCGCCTCTCCATGCATTAAACTATATTTTGTCTTCTAAATTCGAAAGAAGCCGGTCGTATGATTTGGGCGAATTTCGTTTGAGTGCTCGTAAACATAAGCCCAATTACTTTTCAAGTTCAATTGGAATTGGATTTGACGGTGAAGTGGCTAAGCAGACGAACGAGTCAAAATATAAAGGACTATTGAATAAAGTAGGATTAGGCTCACTATCCTATATTTTCACTTTATTGAACCTTAGTTTCAAATACAAACCATTTACGCTTCAAATAAGAGTAGACAACAAACGTTATGTGTTTGACGATGTTTGGCTCATTGCCACTACGAACATAAAATACTACGGTGGCGGTATGAAAATATGTCCTGAAGCCCGCCCAAATGATGGACAATTCGATATTTGTGTCGTACATAACTTATCTAGAAAAAAACTATTTTTCCTGTTTGGAACGGTATTTTTAGGACTACATACAAAGATGAAAGAAGTCACATTGTTAAAAGGGAGAGACATCGAAGTCATTCCTGACAAACCTGTTACGATGCATGCTGATGGAGAGGTAATCGGCACAAGTCCGATTTCGATCAAAGTTTTACCAAAGCAAATAAAGGTTATCTAAACGTTAAGAGGCCTTGTTTCTCAAATGCGACTTTTGGAACTCACAATTGTGTGTTAAAATATTATATCTGTACAGAACTATAGAATTGTACGTTCAAATTAACGGATTTAGCCGATAATAAAGATAGAATGATGAAATCGAAGGTGAAAGCATTGAAACACATATTAGGAAGCGGCTGGCAGGTGAAGCCTGCGGGTGGTGCAACCGGGGAAGCCTACATCGCACAATATGGGGAAGAGAAAATCTTCTTAAAAAGGAATTCGTCACCATTCCTTGCTGTATTATCGGCAGAAGGAATCGTTCCAAAGCTTTTATGGACGAAACGATTAGAGAATGGGGATGTCATAACTGCTCAGCATTGGTTGAACGGCAGAGAATTAAAAGCTGCAGAGATGGATCAACAAATTGTTGCGCAACTGCTTTCCAAAATTCATCGTTCACAAGAACTACTATCGATGTTAAGAAGGATTGGCATTCAACCGTTGACACCCGATGCAGTGTTGAACGAACTTGTGAACCGATCTTTCCAAAATACAAAATATCAAAATGAAATTAAGCCATATCTCGATTATTTATCTTCACATATTGATGCTGTACGTACAGATCAATTCGTCGTATGTCATGCAGATGTGAATCATAATAATTGGTTAATTACTGAAGATCAACGTCTTTATTTAATTGATTGGGATGGAGCTGTTATTGCAGATCCGGCACTTGATCTTGCAATGTTGCTTTACTGGTACGTTCCTGACGATGAATGGGACAGCTGGTTACGCTCATACGGTGTTCCTTTGACGACATCACTAAAAACAAGAATGTATTGGTATATCGTTGCTCAAACAATCGAATCGATCTATTGGCACTGCGAAAGAAATCAGCCGGAACAAGCTAATTACTGGATGAATTATTTGAGCCAATTAAACAAACAAATTTTACATTAGGAAAATGATGAAGCCATAAACAAGGTTTCATCATTTTTTTATATTTCATTTATTTAGCTTCATATTGTGACTTAATATAGTGAAAACTAATAGCGTAAATGAAAAGCGTTTCGTGAAGAAATTAGTTGTGTTCGAGCACATTCATCCATTGGTTCAGCTCGTTTTGGTATCCCATTACATGTTGGTCTACAGAGGGAGCACTATTGCCACCTTGGCTGTAAGTCTGAATCGATGTCAGCGTTTCCCGGAGTTCGAGTGGGGTTTGTGGATTTTGAAGTAATGAATTGGTTAATCGTTGAATTTGAGCACATTCTGAATTAGAGCCACATTGATCTAATTGGTGGCTCCGCAAAATATCCATCAATAAAGAAAGTTGATCTGTCACTTGTAGTGGCATTGAAATACACCCTTTCTCGTGTTCATTTGTCTTTAGGATGTGTCAATGCCTACAGTTTAAACACTATTTTTTTGCGCCCCAAACGAATAAACCAATGATTGCAATCAATAGAACAAGTGGCGGAGCCCACATGATAAAAAAGTTTTCCAATTTCATCTCACCTTTTCATTAGGTTTGTTAAAGCGAAAATGTGTTTTCATACCCATTGTACCCGTTAGAAAGGTGTTTATCACATATTCCACTGCTTATTAAGGTTGATATCAAATGGAATACCGGACACTCCTGCTTGAATAGCGAGACCCCGCAGTAACCATTTACTAGTGAAACCTGCGATAAGCAATTGGCTCGTGTTTGGCCAACAGTAAGAAAGGGAATCTCAAGGATATCAACATACATTTATAAAAATAAAAGGGCTGTAAGAAAATCAGTCTTAACTGACTTTCTAAACAGCCCTCTCCATTTCAATCACTTAGTACTGTGATGCATATTTAATTTTCATTTTCTTAGCTCGTGTAGATTGTTTGTGTACAAGTCGCTCAAATGGATATATTGCTAATGCATAGCCTGCAAAGATTCCGCTGAATACTGTTACTGCTGTAACTTCCGCTGTTTTCGTAATCGCTTTTTTCATCATAAGTTTGTTAAAGTCACCCCTAATGTGTTTTTGTCAAACAATATTATAAAGCATACACTTGAAAGCGTTTTCTCTCCTAATGACGTTATCCACCATTATCCATGATTAGCCATTCTATGCTGATGTCACTACCATTCAGGTCTCTAATATAGAAAAATGCGCCAATATCCGTCTATATACTCGATGATATGGAATAATTGCTATATAAATTCTATTATTGTTCATCTTTACGCCTGTTTCATGGTAAAATATCCGAGGAAATTGTAAAAAGAAAGGATTAATCATATGCGTCTTAGAAACAAACCTTGGGCTCAAGATAAAATTGAAGAACATCCTGGGATTGTAGTTATCAATCCAGAAGAGTGGAAAGGAAAATGGGCAGAACAGTTTAACAATAATAATCCCATCCATATAGAAGTTGGCACAGGCAAAGGACAATTTATTACTGAAATGTCTAAATTACACCCGAACGTCAATTACATTGGAATTGAACGTCAGAAAAGTATCGTCGTCTCGGCTATTGATAAAATCAAAGAGTCCGGACAGAAAAATGTTCGTATGATCAACGTTAATGCAGTGGAATTAAATCAATATTTTGCTGAAAACGAAGTCCACCGTGTCTATTTGAATTTTTCGGATCCTTGGCCAAAAAACCGACATGAGAAAAGACGGTTAAGTCATGATTCATTTTTGGAATCCTACGAAAATGTGCTCATACCAAATGGTGAAATCCATATGAAAACAGACAATCAAGGTCTATTCGAATATTCACTTCATAGCTTTTCAAAATACGGTATGGTTTTGAATAATGTAAGTCTGGATCTTCATAAAAGTGGGATCGAAGGAAACATCATGACTGAATATGAAGAAAAGTTCTCAGAAAAAGGGAATAGAATCTATCGCTGTGAGGCTGTATACCGAAACGGGTAAATGATTTGGACAATTTCAATATGATACAATAAACGCTAGTTATGGAAAAGGAGTGAATGGTCATGGAAACGCTACAATTCGGGGAAATTAAACTGCACTGGTTGAACGGTGGGGTCACGCATATGGACGGAGGAGCGATGTTCGGTGTAGTACCTAAGCCCTTATGGAGTAAGAAGTATCCTGTAAATGAAAAGAACCAAATCGAGTTAAGAACAGATCCGATTTTTTTTCAATATGAGGGTAAAAATATTCTCATTGAATCCGGTATGGGCAATGGTAAATTGTCGGACAAGCAATTGCGAAATTATGGTGTAAATGAAGAATCTAATATCGAACAAGAACTCGCGAAATTAAATCTTACGCCAGATGATATCGATGTGGTATTGATGACACATCTTCACTTCGACCATGCTTGTGGTTTAACGCGACCTAATGGTGATGCGTATGATTCAGTATTCAAAAATGCAAAGATCTATACGTCTATTACTGAGTGGAACGAAATGAGAAATCCTAACGTTCGGTCAAAAAATACATATTGGGAAATGAACTGGAAGGGTATCGAGTCACAAATCCAAACGTTTCAAGATCGGATTGAGGTGCTGCCTGGACTACATATGATTCACACAGGTGGTCACAGTGATGGACATTCCATTATTGTTTTCGAGCAAGGCGATGAGAGACTTGTCCATATGGCAGATCTAATGCCGACTCATGCGCACAAAAATCCACTTTGGGTGCTTGCGTACGATGACTATCCGATGACATCTATTGGTCAAAAGCAAGAATGGATACCAAAAGGAATGACTGAGGGAGCATGGTTCACGTTTTATCATGATGCCATTTATCGTGCGATACAGTTTAATGCTGACGGTGAAATCGTGGATGTAGTTAAAAGAAACATTTGATCAAAAAATTGTCACATTTAGTCGGTTTGTAAGAAAATGGATGTTGAAAAACATCACATTTTTTACAGAAACCTGTTACAATTAACATAGATTTTTAAAGCAATAATAGTGTAATATATTAATTGGCTTATATTGTTAGGAGGGAATGTTGATATGTTGAAGCAAATTACAGCCTCATTGATGGCTTTAACGCTACTACTATCAGGTGGAGCAGGTGCGCTTGCAGCTACAGATGTTGAAGAACCAAAAGGCATGGAAAAAGCTGTTGAGAAGCATTTGGAAAAGGAATTTTATGATTTTCATAAGACAAAAAATGCGGTAGACCTTTCAGAGACAATTAAAGTGGAAGCTACTCCTCAAGCGGAAGATGGAAAAGAAGCGTCTGGACCGATTACTGTTTATGCTTCATTAGCGAAGTTTCAAACTGTACGTGACGACATTTATACTTTTTCTCATAGAGAAGTAGTTTACTATGATGCAACAAATAAGAAGGTTCTTACTGGAACTGAAGTTGGTAAGCTTGAGAATGACAAGCTGATTGAATACAAAGATAGCTTTGCTCATCTTGGTAAGAAGATGAACCTTGGTTGGATCTTGTCTCTACATGGCTTGATCTTATTGATCCCAGCTTACTTCATGTTTGTATGGGGCAATCAAGTTTATTCTTCGACAAGCTTCCAAATTCGTAACAACATTTACAACCAAAAGCACACATTTAACTAATAGTATGCCTTAAAGAAAAGGGGCTGACTCAAGATTTGAGTTCGGCCCCTTTAACATGTGCTTGAAAATTATACGTTTGTACTTGATAATTCAATAACAGATCCAGTGTCAGCATCTACAGTGAAAAGAAAGTGCTCATCACCCGAAGGCGTCTCACGTGTAAATCCGCCTTTATAGACATTATAGTGTAAGTCATTTACATTTACGCTTTCTTTATTTGTGTAGATCCAAGATCCACTGACTTTTGCTTGCACCTTCTGTTTAATATTGCTGAGTGCTGCTTCAGGTGTAATAGGTCTCGTTTGTATTTGCTTTGAAACGAATGCCCCTGCAAGAAAGCCTAAACCTACACCTACAATGGTAGAAGTTTTCAAAATGGCATGCCCCTTTCCAACCGAATTGTTTTCCTTTATTCTATAGTATAACAGAATGGGTTTTGTCATTAATATATTGAATTATGGAGGGTTCGTAATTCCCACCCCTCATTAAACAAAACTAGGGAGCGTGAACAATTCAGATTTTACTTTCACACTCCACTTTTTTTGGTGGAGTTTTTTGTTTTTTCGAGAATAAATTAAATTTCTTTGAAATTCTCTCGGCGATCTGCCAGCCTCACTTGCACAGGATGTGGTGGCTTCGACGTCGTCGTTGTGGGGTCTCACCTAGCCCGCTTTTACCGGCTGGAGTGTCGTGAATTTCATTAAGAAATTTACAAGACTTTTGCAAGTGTTTGCGAGCAAGAATGTTTATCAAAAATACAAGGTTAGTTTACGGTTTAATATTTAACGAAGAGGAGGGTACGTAGGATGGATTTTCAAATTCCTAAAAAGGTAGAAAAGATTGACGAAGATATCCAACGTCACGAATTGAAGTATCATAATAAGCGTGTTGCTGTTACGAAGGAATTCACGTTTGATGCGGCCCATCATTTACATTGTTATGAAGGAAAGTGTAAAAGTTTACATGGACATACTTATAAATTAGTTATTACAGTTAGTGGTTTCGTCAATGAGATTGGTATAACAGTGGATTTTGGTGATATTAAAGCCCTTTTTAAAGAGGAAATTGATTCAAAACTTGATCATCGGTATTTAAATGACGCTCTGCCGAAAATGAATACGACTGCAGAAAATATGATCGTTTGGATCTGGGAACAGTTAGAACGACGCCTCAAGGTAGATGAATATAAGAAGCTAGGAACGCGTTTAGAAGAATTAAAGCTTTATGAAACGCCAACAAGCTACGCAACTTTAAAACGAGAGTGGATGGACAATGAGTAAACAAATGATTTTACCTGACCAAACGGAATATATGAAATGGGAGCTTCCTATGGTCGAGATTTTTGAAACAGTTGAAGGCGAAGGTAGCATGGCAGGCTTTCCTACAGTTTTCGTACGTGTGTTTCATTGTAATTTACGATGTACATGGTGTGATACGGATTATAGCTATGCGCCAGCTAAGGAAGAATATAAAGCGACGATTGAAGAGATTGTGGAGAAGGTTCAAAGCTTTCCAAGTCGTCGGATCTGCTTTACAGGTGGAGAGCCTTTGATTCATGGAACGAAATCTGCTGCATTACTAAAGGCAATGTGTGACTTAGATCATATTACAGATGTGCATATTGAAACGAATGGGGCAATCGATCTTATTCCATTTGAAGCGTTACGAAATGAAGATGAAGCTATAAAAAATAAAGCAAGATTCATTATGGACTACAAATTACCAGATTCAGGTGAGATGGATAGGATGATCCATGAGAATTTTGAAATTTTACGATCACAGGATGAGATTAAATTTGTGATCGGAAGCGATGAAGACTTTAACATCGCAACCTCAGTTGTAAAAGAACACCACAAGGAAGGTCAAGTGTTGTTTAGTCCAGTATGGGAAACGATGCCTCCGAAAAAGCTCGTATCAAAAATGCTAGCTGAGCCACTACCAGAGGTCAAACTAAGCCTACAAATGCACAAAGTGATCTGGGATCCAAATCAGAGAGGGGTATAAGTTATGAAGAAAGCTGTTGTCGTTCTAAGCGGCGGACTAGATAGTACTACATGTATGGGAATCGCAAAAGAAAAGGGCTATTCACTTTATCCGATTACGTTTCATTATGGACAACGCCACAATCGTGAAGTTGAACAAGCTGAAAAGGTTGCCAAATATTTCGATGCTCCAGAACATCGTGTTGTAGATGTTAGCTTCCTGCAACAGATCGGTGGAAGCGCATTGACTGATGAGTCTATAGACGTTAGACAAGGCGGAGTAGATGAAGATATTCCTGCAACATACGTACCAGCCCGAAATATGATATTCCTATCACTTGCAAGTGCTTATGCAGAGGTGATTGGAGCAGAAGCGATATATATCGGCGTATCAGCCGTTGACTATAGCGGTTACCCTGATTGTAGACCTGAATTTATTGAAAGCATGAACGAAACGGTTAACCTTGCGACAAAAGCTGGAGCTACAGGTGGGAAATTTGAGATTGAGGCACCGCTTATTCAAATGACGAAGAAGGAAACGATTGAAGAGGGATTACGTTTGGACGTACCGTATGACCTAACGACATCTTGTTACCTAGGAGAACAAGTCGCTTGTGGCGAGTGTGATAGCTGCCTTTTACGCTTGAAAGGCTTTGAAGAAGCTGGAGCTGAAGACCCGATTCCTTATGCCACAAGAGGCTGATTCTAGCGACCCTAATGAAGTTACGTTACAATAGTGGTAGGAAAACTATTGTAATGAGAAGGGTGAAATGATGAACAAAGATACGTTACAGCTTTTTAAGACGTTAACAGAATTACAAGGTGCACCGGGATTTGAGCATGATATCCGAAAATTTGTTCGAAGTGAACTAGAACCTTTTTCAGATGAATTGATTCAAGATCGACTAGGCAGTATTTTCGGAGTGAAGAAGGGGAAAGAAAACGACCCTAAAATCATGGTAGCTGGCCATATGGACGAAGTCGGGTTTATGGTTTCGCAAATTACGAGAAACGGTATGTTGAAATTCGAAACCCTTGGTGGTTGGTGGAGTCAAGTATTACTTGCACAACGTGTTCAAGTGATGACAGATCAAGGACCAGTTATTGGAGTAATTGGATCAACGCCTCCCCACTTATTAGAAGAGGCACAGCGATCTAAACCGATGCCGATGAAGCATATGTACATTGATATTGGTGCGGATGATCGTGAGGATGCGAAAGCGATTGGCATTCGTCCTGGCCAACAAGTCGTTCCAATCTGCCCATTCACTCCAATGGCGAATGAGAAGAAGATACTAGCGAAGGCATGGGACAATCGATATGGGGTAGGACTAGCTATTGAATTAATGAAAGAACTTAAGGGTACTGAGCTTCCGAATAACCTGTACTCAGGTGCGACAGTACAAGAAGAAGCAGGCCTTAGAGGAGCAAAAACAGCCGCAAACATGATCCAACCAGATCTTTTCTATGCATTAGATGCTAGCCCTGCAAATGATTCGAACGGGGACAAAGAAGCTTTCGGTCAACTAGGACAAGGTGCCCTACTACGAATTCTTGATCGGACCATGATTACGCATAAAGGAATGCGCGAGTTTATTCTTGATACGGCTGAATCAAATGATATCCCTTACCAATACTTCATCTCTAAAGGTGGGACAGATGCAGGGAGCGTCCACGTAACAGGTGAAGGTGTACCGTCTGCAGTTGTAGGGATTTGCTCACGATATATCCATACATCTGCATCAATGATTCATATAGACGATTACGCAGCTGCTAAAGAATTATTACTTAAACTAGTTAAGCAATCTGATCGATCGACAGTCGACCAAATCATTTACGAATAAAACGAAAAGTGTCAGACACCAATTAAATTGTAGACCATCCCGGTCTCTTTTTGGTGTCTGACACTTTCAATTGGAGGAATTGTATGAAAGTAGCAGTCGGGTCACGAAATCCTGCGAAAATACGGTCTGTAGAGACTATAGTCGATTCAATAGGCTGGGAAGTGGAAGGCGTTGACGTCCCATCCCATGTATCTCCTCAACCATTCTCAGATGACGAGACGAGAAAGGGTGCATATAATCGAGCAAAGGGTTGTATTGCATTAGGTTATGACATCGGTATTGGGCTTGAGGGTGGCGTTGAAGAAACGGAAGAGGGCCTCTTTCTGTCTAATTGGGGTTCGCTTGTAACGAAAGAGGGGCAAACCTATTATGCAAGCGGTGCGAAAATTTTATTACCCGATGAAGTTAGTCGATCTGTTCGTGCAGGGACTGAATTAGGAGATGTGATGGCCTCATTTACAGACCAACAAGACATTTCTAAGAAAGAAGGAGCAGTTGGTGTGTTTTCTGCCGGCTACGTTACACGAAGCGATATGTTTGCACATGTGGTTAAACTCCTAGTCGGACAGTATCACTACGACAAATAAAAGAGTAGAAAAAGGAGTGACTCGATCAATGTATCGTACAAAGTGATCGGTCACTCCTAATTAGGATTAATTATTATTTGCCGAGCAGTCCATCGAAAAGACCACCGCCACCTCCATTGTTTGAGTCATCTCCAGATTCAGAATCACCTGTCGAATCCCCTGAAGTGTCGCCTCCGGTCGAGCCGCTACTTTCTTCACTCGTATTATTCTCTTCAGTAGTTGTTTCATCATTCGTAGTTTCTGAACCAGTTGTTCCGCCTGTATTGTTTTGCTCATCAGTTGGGTTGGTATCTGTGGATCCTTCTTCACCTGTAGTCGTACCAGTAGGATTGGTGTCATTGTTGGTAGTCTCTGTTGCGTTATCTTCAGAAGTTGATCCAGGTGATTCTGAATTAGTTCCAGAATCGGTTTGCGTGCTCGTTTCATCTGTATGAGCAGAAGGATCAGTATTTGGTGTTACTTGACTAACCCCGCTTGAATGTAACGTAGCCTTGTTAGCATTGAACCGATCATAAGCCTCTTTACTAATATCCATTCGAAATGCGTGCAATTTTGATTCCCATGATTGCTCAAACTTATTCACACGATAGCTGACTAGTTTGCTCGCTAAATTTTGCAAATTGGATTTTAAATCCTCAAATGAGGCATTGCCCCCATTTTGGTGAGAATAATAGGCGTTCAAAACGTTTTTCATATCCGTAAAGGATTGTTTAGAATACTTTTGACCCTCTGTTTCATGACGTGTTCTATTCGAGTCTTCATACCCATAACCGTTTGACTGGGTATTTTTTGACTCAGCACGATCATTTTGATAGTTGTACGTATTATTATTGGATTGATAATAGGTACTAGACGATTGGTTGACTTGCATAGTTTCACCCCCTTCTTTCATAATTTATATCGGCCTGAACGGGTGACTATTTAACTATTTGAATGGTATTTATTGTAATGATAAAGAACTGAATGTCGTACAAAAGAACCATGGATGAGGTTATCTCGTACCCTAAAAAAGAGGAACCCCGGATTTCAGTACCCGCAAAAGGGCCATTCAACATAAAAAAACACCTAACTGATTGTACGAATCAATTAGGTGCAGCGTATTCTTTGTTATTATTCTGTTTCAAACACATAGGAGAGGGCTTTGATTGCTTGGTCGAAGTTTTCGACGGTTGCGGTTGCTTTGTTCGATAACTCTTTCAAAGCATGGTGGAGGGATTCATCTCTGATTAAAATCAGTGGTTTATTTTTCGCAAGTGCGGTTGAAGCATCCATTGCCGTATTCCACTGCTTATAGCTTTCTCCAAAATAAGCGATGACTACATCGGATTTTGCCATTAATACTTCAGTTCTTAAATTATTGAATTCAGAGGCTTTATCATCCTTCATTATTTTCGTTGGCTGTTCTCCTGAAATTTCTTCGCCAATGGCATCTGACCGACTATGGTTCGTCATAGGGCTCACGAATGTCAGTGGTAAATCTTTTGAATGAGCTTTTTCAATTAATTCATCTCTCCATGGATCATGGATTTGTCCTGCTAAATAGACAGTTAAATTCATTGTCATCACTCCTAAACGATAGTCTCTTTACATCCTAACATGAAATTTCAGAAAACTCGGGTTCAAACACTTGAATGATTGCTCATCGAAAAGGGCATCATGAAAACTGAAAATGAAAGTTAGGTGTTTTTTTCAATGACAAAACGAGTACTCATCCGAATATCGCTAATTGTCTTGCTTCTTTTATTATTTTGGGGTGGTTATGAGTTAACGCCTGCAACAGGGGAAACGCAAAGCATTACCGTCAAGCCAGGGCAATCGTTACGTGAAGTTGCAGAAGTTTTACATAACAAAAAGCTCATTAAGAACAAACAAATCTTTCTGTTATACGGCTCAATTCGAAAACTTGATAGTCAAATCAAACAAGGCACGCATGAGATACCAGGATCGGAGACGATTCCACGCGTTTATGAGGAGCTCACTACCTCACCTATGGAGGATGGCGTTGAGGTCACGTTTCCAGAGGGATTTACTGTAGAGCAAATAGCTGATCGATTAGAAAAGAATAAATTAATCAATCGCGCAGCCTTTGTTAAATTGGTACAAACTGGAGAGGGCATTTCACATCCGCTCGTTAAAGAAATAAAGAAACAGAAGGGGATGAAGTATTTATTAGAAGGATATTTGTTTCCTGATACCTACTCATTTCCAAAAAAATCTTCGGAAAAAGCCATTATTGAAAAAATGCTTACAAGATTCCAACAAGTACGCGAGGAAATTGCACCAGAAGATAAAATATCGCTCAATGAATGGGTTACACTCGCTTCTATTGTTGAAAAAGAGGCTGTCGTGGATAAAGAACGTGAATTAATTGCTGGCGTTTTTCATAATCGGATGGAAGATGAGTGGAGGCTCCAATCTTGTGCGACTGTCCAATATGTACTTGATAAGCCGAGAGAGCGCTTGTTGTATAAAGATTTAGAAACAAAGAGCCCATACAACACATACATTCATGAGGGGCTGCCACCAGGTCCGATCAGCAATCCAGGTAAACAATCTCTATTAGCGAGTAACAATGCGAAAAATCATAACTACTATTTCTTCGTTGTAAAAGGGGACGGTTCTGGAGAGCATCATTTCTCTAAAACCTTTAAAGAACATCAAAAACATACTGATCATAAAGGAAATTGGTAAAAAAAGAGCTTCAAACGTTACCGTAACGTCTGAAGCTCTATTCATCAGTCAATGACTTAGTTTTTGTCCTCTCCGTTTACATCATCTATTTCTTTTGATGCAGCGGCTTCATTCTTATAACCTGAGTCATGGTCTACACTCTCATGATCTTCAGTAACTTCTGTTGTTAATTCTTCTTCCACAAAGCTACTAACCAAATTAAATTGACCTACTTCTTCTTGTAGCATCAGAGCGATATGTTGTAGCTCATTAGCAGCATGATTGACCTCACTGATCGCTTCTTTTTGATGAATACTAGATGCACTCACTTGTTCAGAAGCTGCGACAGATTCCTGTGAAATCGCACTTACTTCTTGTAGCTTTTCTGATAAAGCAGAGTTTGATGTTTGTACATGATTAATTGCAGTACGGATTTGTTGGATTCGCGAATTAATTCCCGAAACGTTATCCACAATTTTCGTAAATGCATTCTTCGTTCGATCAACTGAAGTTTGTTGTTCAGTTCGGTAATGATCGAACTGTTCTGCTTCATTTGAAAGCTGTTCCATCTGTTCAGACATGACAGCAATAAGCTTGTAAATGTTTTGCGCTTCAGATTTAGATCGTTCAGCAAGCTTTCGGACTTCTTGAGCTACGACTGCAAACCCTCGTCCTGCATCACCAGCTCGAGCCGATTCAATCGCTGCATTTAAGGCAAGTAAATCTGTACTACTTGCAATGTCCTTAATTGTATCGACGATAGAGCCGATTTGTTGTGAATTGTGATTTGCTTCTTGTACTTGTTTAATTAAGTGGTTTGCAAGAGATAGGAATTCATTTGAACTCTTATCTAAATTCTCAACAATTTGAAGGCCTTCTTTCCCTTCAAGTTCTGTAGATTGTGAGTCTTCACTAATTTGCATACTCAATTGAGCAGAATCTTCAACTGATGATGTTACTCTATCAATTAATTCTGTACTTTCTAATAGATGATCTGCTTGAACTTGTGCGCCATTAGATACTTGTTGGATCGCTTCATTTACTTCTTCGGTTTGAGCAGTGGTTTCTTGAGAAATAGCAGCAAGGTGTTGGGAAGATGATGAAAGCTTATCTGAAGCAACATTTACCTCAGACATCGCTTTTTGCATTTTTTCTGCCATGGTGTTGAAGGTAATGGCAAGTTCACCCATTTCATCCTGTTGTTCTACTCTCACTCTATGTCCTAGGTTACCTTCTCCAATAATTGTAGCGCCTTCTTTAAGACTCGTGATCGATGATTTAATCGTTCGCATTAGCCAGAATCCTAGAGCGACCATCGCCCCTATGATCACAATACTCATCACAATCAATGTCCAAAGAAGAATCGTTGATAAACGGTCCTGACTCTTATTTAATGATTGCGATTCAGCTTGAACTGATTTTTCAAGGTTTGTAATAGATTTCTCTAAGCTCATTCCGATTTCTTCGAAATTCACGACAGATTGGTTAATTTGACCACGATAGGATTGGACTGTATCAACTGCACTTGTATACGCTAGAAATGCTGAACTGAATGCCGACTTTTTGTCTTGATCCATTTCTGATGACTTTACATTACTACTTATTTTTTCTTTTTGATCATTGTATCGGTTAAGGTCAGTTGTAGTGCCTGCTAAGAAATACTGTTTCTCGAGCACCCTTAACTCGTAAAACTCTGATTGCAAACTTTGACTTTCGGAAGAAAGAACCTTAAATAGGGCATCAGACTTTTCATCAAGGATCCCTTGCATACTGTCTATATCTGCAGTCAACTTCGCGGTGTTGTTAAAAGACTCATGGTAATTCACAATTTGGTTGATAATGTCTTCATACGCTTTTGCAAAGTTTTTATGATCTTTTTGTATATTATCCGCCTGTTCATGAAGTTCATTAATATGAGTTTCAATTTCAGTGATGATAATCTCTCTGTTTGTTCTCAAATATTCTTGTTCTAGCTTACGAATTTGAGAGAAACTAGCACCAACACCAGCAGTTTCGGACGATAGTGTTTGCAAATCTGTTTTCTTTTGATCCATGTTCTGAGTCATAAAGATGTAGAACATCGTAAAAGCAAATAAAATTACGATTCCTACGATTGCCATTGTCAGCATAAGTCGTACTTTGTTGTTAATTGTCATCTCTGGCATCTTAGGTAAGTTAGGTACTTTAGATGTAAATGATTCCTTTGATAACTTTGGTATCTTTGGTAGCTTCGGCATCTGTCCCATGTCTTCTCCCCCTTAATTCCCTTGACTATTTCTAACTCTACCTTTATATCTGAAAACGACACGTATATAATAAAAATATTGAAATCGTGTTGGTTATGTATTCAATGGGGTAGATTAGTGAATAGCTTTATCATTTTCCTTACTAATCTTATTATCGTGATTGTTTGAAAAATCTTAATACTTTTATAGTAGTTATTTTCAAAAAAATAGAACTTTGGTCACTATGACTTGAATGAATTGTATATTTTGGGGGAAGTTGAATTGAAAACATTTCTAGCGAAAAAAGGTGTCTCGCTATCTGCACATACATATTTTGTAACTGCATTAAGTTATATGGCACTCGGACTATTTTCATCATTAATTGTTGGGCTCATCTTGAAAACGCTTGGAGAAAGAGTTGAAGGTCTAGCGTTTTTAACTGAAATCGGGACACTTGCCATGAGTTTAATGGGACCAGCTATAGGTGTGGCAATCGCATACGGGTTAAATGCGCCACCGCTTGTTTTATTCTCTGCCGTCATTGCGGGGGCAGCGGGAAGTGCGCTTGGTGGAGGACCAGCCGGAAGTTTCGTTGCTTCAGTTATTGCTGTTGAGGTAGGGAAAATGATTTCAAAAGAGACGAAAGTTGATATTATCGTTACACCCTTTGTAACGGTAACGACAGGATACGTTGTGGCAAAATTCATTTCTCCTAAAATATCAGACGTTATGGTTAATTTCGGTGAGCTCATTATGTGGGCAACTGAACAACGACCATTCGTGATGGGTATTCTTGTAGCAGCTTTAATGGGGCTAGCACTTACTGCACCGATTTCTAGTGCTGCAATTGCGATCATGCTCGGGTTGGAAGGTTTGGCAGCGGGTGCTGCGACAATTGGTTGTGCTGCACAAATGATTGGATTTGCAACATCAAGCTTTCGTGATAATGGATGGGGAGGTTGGTTCGCTCAAGGATTAGGAACGTCTATGCTTCAGGTGGCAAACATCGTTAAGAAACCGATTATTTTGATTCCACCAACTGTGGCTGGGATGTTACTAGCTCCTTTTGGAACCGTCGTTTGGGTTACATCTAATATCCCCGCAGGAGCAGGAATGGGAACGAGTGGTTTCGTGGGGCAAATCATGACTTTCGAGTCTATGGGATTCAACACACACACATTTATGATCATCGCCTTACTACACTTTATTGGACCTGCTCTCATCTCTTTAGTATTATCAGAATTGTTAAGAAAGAAAGGGTATATCCAACCCGGAGATATGAAAATTGATTATTAACATATGGAGGTACAAATAATGAAGACAATTACCTCAACTGAGGAATGGAACGAAGCGATTCAATCTGAGAATGCAATCATCATGTTCTCAGCTGTATGGTGTCCAGACTGTGTGATAGTAAAGCCAATTATGCGAGAAATTGAAGATGAATTCGCAGCCTTTGATTATTATTACGTGGATCGGGATGCGCACATCGAATTATGTCAGGAACTTGATATCTTTGGTATACCGAGCTTTCTGGCATATCGGAATGGCAAAGAGGTTGGTCGCTATGTAGATAAGGAGCGAAAATCAAAGGAACAAATTGTAAACTTCCTGCAATCCGTAAGGTAAAACAGTGACTTTTTCCCTTTCAGGTGTTACAATTTAACATTGAGATAAGGTCTCTATTGTCATTAGAAAGGGTGAATAACGTGGCAAAAGTTGAGGTAAACCACAGTAAATATGAAGGTATTCGATTTGATATTGAAAATGAGGATGTCATCCTTGTTGATATACTAGAAACAATTCCATACGAATATGTAGGGAAAAATACACTCGTTAAGATTCCAACAACTGAATTTACATCCGTTTGTCCATGGTCAGGACTTCCGGATTTCGCTGAATTCCATATCAGCTATATTCCGAATGAGAATCTTGTAGAGATGAAATCATTGAAATATTACTTGACTTCATATCGAAACGTAGGTATTTATCAAGAGCATGCAACCAACCGTATTCTTGATGATCTGGTACAACTTCTTGATCCAAAGGAAATGCAGATTACTGCAATTTGGAATGCAAGAGGCGGACTAGGAACAGAAGTTATCGCAGAATACAAAAAAGGCGAATAAGAGTTGATCTAATTTTCTCTAGGGTCTCGCCCTATGAATAGCATGACCCAGGGGCTGACTCATCAGTGATGTACTTTTGAGTCAGCCTTTTTACACGTTAAGAAGCTTACTATACGGTTTCTTAATTCCAAATATGGAAAGGAGGATGTTAAATGGAACCAATTGAACTTAAACGTATACTTGAAAATAAGCTCCAAGCGAATAATCGAAAGTTTGTATTTGATTCTGAAGAAAAAACACTTCGAATTGAAGATGATCAATCTGGTAAAGGCATTACTTTATCACTACCAGGATTAACTGCAAAGTATGAAGAACGTAAGGATGCGGCATTAGATGAAATCATCCATCATGTTAATGAGGTGTTTTCAGTAATGGATCAGCAGCAACCTCTTAAAGACAACGAAAAAGGAATATATCCTGTTATCCGTTCAACATCTTTCCCGACCGAACATAACGGTGATCAACTAATTTTTGAAGAGCATACAGCTGAAACAAGTGTCTTTTATGCACAGGACCTTGGAAACTCTTATCGTTTAGTAACTCAGAAGATGTTAGATGCTGAAGGCTGGGACCTAAAGCAATTAAAAGAAATCGGTCGATTTAACCTGAGATCTTTAGATTGCAATATGAAAGAAGATGAAGTGGCTGGCAATCGTTTCTACTTCCTTAATAGTAACGATGGTTATGATGCGAGTCGGATTCTTAACATCCAGTTATTAGAAGATATGAAAAGTAAGGTTGAAGGTACTTTAGCAGTCGCAGTACCCCATCAAGATGTGTTGATTTTTGCAGATATTCGAAATGAACAAGGCTATGATATTTTAGGACAAATGGCGATGCACTTCTTCTCAAATGGTAGGGTACCGATTACGGCGTTACCATTTCTGTATGAGGATGACGAGCTTGATCCCATTTTTATTTTAGCAAAAAACAAACCAACTAAAGCAGATTAAGTGTCCTTTAGGAAGGGGTATAACAGATGATTAACTTACACTATAATGAAAAAGGCATTGGAGATGTCCTGCTCGTAACAACAGATGCGGGAGATGTGATTGAGCGGAATTACGAAAAGACCGGAGATGTGGTCAAGCTTGTTGATAAAAGTGATGGTCGTACACTAGGTTTCAACATCTTTAACGCGTCTACGTACTTTGATATTTCTGGTCAAGGAAAGATTGAGCTTTCCGAATCAATAGTAAATGAAATCAACGCCTTTCTAAAAAAGAACAACATTGATGAAACAATTGAATATGATTCGCGTCCAGAATTTATCGTGGGATATGTTGAATCGAAAGAAAAACATCCAGACGCCGATAAGCTTAGTGTTTGCAAGGTGAACATTGGTGATGAGAACTTACAAATTGTTTGCGGTGCGCCTAATATTGATCAAGGCCAAAAGGTTGTTGTTTCAAGAGTTGGAGCTGTAATGCCAAGTGGGATGCTTATTAAAGAAGCAGAATTACGAGGCGTGAAATCATCTGGTATGATTTGCTCAGCAAAAGAGTTGGATTTACCAGATGCACCGAAGGAAAAGGGCATATTAGTTCTTGAAGATACGTATGAGGTAGGGGCTGACTTCTTCAATTTGAACAAGTAGATGTAGTAGAAAACAACCAGAGAATTTCTTTGGTTGTTTTCTACTACGTATTTACCTTTTCGAAGGAAATTCATTAAGAATTAGGTTTGGTTCTTTTCTTTAGCCCCTTATAAATGAAAGGTATTTCCGATATTCTTAAAGTACCTTTAAAAAAGGAAAGAAGAAAATTATTAAAAAAAGGTGAATGCATATATGTCTAAATGGTTGAAAAAAATGATGGACCTCATTCTTGAGGATGAAGATGAAAAGAACGAAACACAACACAATGAACCTCAATCAAAAAAGAGTAAACGAAAGCAAGATCAAACTAAAACAATAGGCAGAATGCAAGATAGTAAACGAACGATTGAGCCTAAAATGAAGCATCAGTATCCGAAAGAAGGGAATTTTCGATTTCCGTTAATCCCAGATGAAGAGAAAAATAGAACTAGAACTTACAGACAAAGTCAAAACCAACAACCTGAAAGTAATCGTAATCGGGATACTGAACCAAAAGAAACAGAAAAAGAGAACATAAAAAGAAGCCAATCAGTCAGCTCAACTCGAACTTCAAGGGAAGCAACTGAACGTCCTAAATTTACTGGTGTCAACTTCACACCATCCGATATACCCTCACCGATTTATGGCTTCGGTGAGCGTCCTGAAGTATTTCCACCCCAGTATGGGGATGGTAGACAAGAAGAGTTCACTAGCTATGAACCGGGTTATGAAACATTAAAAGCAATCGATGAAGAGTATGAGGAATTCGAATCCGAGAATATGATTGAAGATGTAAAGATGGAATATCCATCTGAAATGGAAGACGACGAACAAGTATTTTCTGAAGAGGAAATAGACCTTCAATTTGCAGTTGAAACTCATATGAATGATGAAATAGAAGCTGATGATGATCAAGAAATTAAAACGATTTTCGAGTTAGAGAAAGATGAGAATCAGGAAGAATCGTACAACAGTTCTGTAAGTGATGATGAACCAAACGAAGGTGAAAATACTGAAGAAGATCAAGTTACATACGATGAAATAGATACTGACGCAGTAATCAAAGCAGGTACCGAGCATGATGAAGACGATGGAGGTACCTACACTAATGAGAATACTGAAACTGATACAGATACCGATCTAGACGATCAAATAGAACAACCAACAGCTGAAGCACATCCTAAGCAAGAGACACAAGAAGAACAACAGCAGAAAGAGATGCCATCCGAGAAGAAGAAGAAACGAAATCCGATCGGATCAGAGCAAAAGAAGAGCATGATTCCTTTCAACGTCATGATGTTACAAAGAGACCGTAATTCAAAAGAATCAAATAAGCCCAATCTGAAGTCAGCGAATCATACTCCGACTCAATCGAATACTCAGTCCCAACCTGAGCAAAAGGTTGAGCGCCAACAAGAAACGATAAGGCAGAGTAATCAAGTTCAAGTGCATCATGAGAACTATGAATTCCCTTCTGCACAACTCTTAGATGCTGAACTGTTTGAGCCGAATGATGATGACACATGGCTTGATGATCAAATTGATTTGCTTCAATCCACTCTTGATAATTTTAATGTGAAGGCGAAAGTGCTAGGCGCAACAAAAGGTCCTTCCGTTACGAGAATTGAAGTACAACCAGCACCAGGTGTTAAGGTGAATAAGATTACAAATCTATCTGATGATATTAAACTTAGCTTGGCAGCTAAAGATATTAGAATTGAAGCACCAATACCAGGGAAGAACGCGATTGGTATTGAAGTTCCGAACAGTGTAAGTAAGGCTGTTCCATTACGCGAAATTATTACTCATCCGAACTTTAATCAAAATTCATCACCTTTATCCGTTGCATTAGGACTTGATATTTCTGGACAGCCAGTCGTTACAGACCTTCAGAAAATGCCACATGGCTTAATTGCAGGAGCAACAGGGTCTGGTAAGAGTGTTTGTATTAACTCGCTACTTATTAGTATTTTATATAAGTCACATCCAGATGACGTAAGATTATTATTAATTGATCCGAAAATGGTAGAGTTGGCCCCTTACAATCAACTACCACATCTTGTTACACCTGTTATCACTGATGCCAAGGAAGCTACACAAGGGTTGAAGTGGGCCGTTGATGAAATGGAACGTAGGTATGAATTGTTTGCAAAATCTGGTGTAAGGGATATGGAGCGATTCAATAAACTCGTTAAAGAGAAGGGCGATCCAGATCAAAAGCTACCTTATATCGTTGTCGTCATTGATGAGCTTGCTGATTTAATGATGGTATCCCCACAAGAGGTTGAAGATTCAATTTGTCGTATTGCTCAAAAAGCAAGGGCATGTGGGATTCATTTATTACTTGCAACGCAAAGACCTTCAGTTGATGTTATTACAGGATTAATCAAAGCTAATATTCCAACAAGGGTTGCATTTGCTGTTTCATCTTCAGTTGATTCGAGAACAATCATCGATACGAATGGTGCAGATAAACTTCTTGGTAAAGGTGATATGCTCTTTTTAGGAAATGGTGTATCGAAGCCAGTACGGATTCAAGGGAATTTTGTTTCTGATGATGAGATTGAAAGAATCACAGATCATGTGAAAAGACAAAGAGATCCAGACTATTTCTTTGAAAGAGAAGAGCTGATACAATCTACTCTTGAACTTGATCAAAGTGATGAACTGTTTGATGAAGCATGTGAATTTGTTTTGGAGCAAGGTGCTGCTTCATCCTCATCTCTCCAAAGAAGATTCAGAATCGGCTATAATCGTGCAGCTCGACTCATTGATATGATGGAAGCGAAAGGTTTTGTTTCTGAAGCAATGGGTAGTAAACCTAGGAATGTACTTATAACGAAAGCCGAATACTTTGAACACTCTGGTGAGGAGATTAAGCGTTAAAGGAAGCGCTTGTATTATGTTCAGTCGTTTTATATGATAAAGTAATGGTTATCTTATAGATATACGTGTACATTGATGAGCTATCTAGATCGAAAGCTTATCAATAACGCTCTTTTTCATAAAGATTGTTGTTTTTTAGTGGCTACAGAAATATACTCGCTTTCCGCGGGCGAACCGCAAGCGTCCTCACTCACTTTCACAGGGAGTACTGGTTTCGACGTTCACCACAGGACGTGGCTACACTTAGTCGAAGGTCCTTACTGTTAGTCGAAGATCCCTAATCGTGGCGGAGTCTTGCTTGGCTCGCTGTTCCCGCAGGAGTCTCGAATATTTCTTCCGCTTAAATGGTTTCAATAGCAACAATCTTTTAAAAACAAACATTAATAAAAACTATAGTTTTGTTATTTCGAGTGAAGGAATTAGGTGCATGTTATGGACATGAAAGAAATAGAACTTAAAATGCAAGGAAAGATAAAAAGACTTACGAATCACACCTTTAAATTTGATGAACGAGTGAGTGAGGGATGGTTCTCTGCAGTTTACTTCCTAAAGACTTGTGCAATTGCAGAGTCGCACAAGCCAAATAACCAGGTGATGATGCAATTCTTCCAAAAGAAGCATGCTGTCTTATGTGGGACCGATGAGGCGATTGCATTAATACAAACGTTTGCCAAAAACCCGGAAGAACTGACGATCCATTCATTAAAAGATGGGGATAAGGTCGAACCGTATGAAACGGTTATGACGATTGAAGGACCCTATCAAAATTTCGGATTCTTAGAAGGAATTATTGACGGAATACTAGGCAGAAGAACGTCAGTTGCAACGAATGTATATAACGTTGTGAAAGCTGCAAGTACTTCAGGCGTACAAAAGCCTGTCATATTCATGGGAGATCGTGATGATCATTTCACACAACAATCCGGCGATGGATACTCTGCATACATTGGTGGTTCTACAGCTCAAGCCACGCATGCAATGAATGAATGGTGGGGTAAAAGAGGTATGGGGACGATGCCTCATGCACTTATCCAATTATTTGAAGGAGATGTTGTTGCTGCATCTAGGGCTTATCATGAACAATTTCCAGAGGATGAATTGATGGCTTTAGTAGATTACAACAATGATGTAGTAACAGATGCCCTTAAAGTAGCAAGGGAATTCGGCGACTTGTTGAAGGGTGTTAGAGTGGATACTTCTAGAACGATGGTAGATCAGTACTTTTGGAGAAACCAAGACGTTCTAGGGAAATTCGACCCACGGGGTGTGAACCAAGAGTTAATCTTCGCTTTAAGGCATGCACTCGATCAAGAAGGGTACAATCACGTAAAGATTGTCGTAAGTGGTGGATTTACGGAAGACCGTATCCGTTCGTTTGAGAAAGAGAACGTTCCTGTCGATATTTATGGTGTTGGAAGTTCATTATTGAAGATAAATATTGGTTTCACGGGAGACAATGTGATCCTCAATGGAAAAGAGGAAGCGAAGAAAGGCCGTAAGTATCGCCCGAACGAAAGAATGGAAAAAGTTGACTGGTAAATAGGTGCGAATGGTTTGAAGTATTGGTTTCTGATATAATAGTAAAATGAGTTTTACGCCTATATGGGGAACTAGCCCTTTTTAAGGAAATAAAACATATAATACAAATAGATCAAATGAGCAAAGAGTCCAGATCAGTTGGAGGTTCATTTTTATGACAACATACCATTTTGTTGGGATTAAAGGGACGGGAATGAGTCCCCTGGCACAAATACTACACGATATGAAATTTTCGATTCAGGGATCTGATATCGAAAAGTATATCTTTACCCAACAAGCTTTAGAAGAAAGAAATATTTCAGTATTACCTTTTCAAGCAGACAACATTAACCCTGATCAAGTTGTCATTGCGGGTAATGCTTTTCCAGACGAACATGAAGAAGTGGCAAAGGCGAATGAATTAGGACTTCCTGTTTATCGTTATCATCATTTCTTAGGTGAATTCATTAAGAAATTCACAAGTGTGGCTGTTACAGGTTCACACGGAAAAACATCTACTACTGGATTACTTGCTCATGTTTTAGGAGCGGCTCATCCGACATCATTTTTAATTGGTGATGGTTCTGGTAAAGGTGTGGAAGACAGTGAGTACTTCGTCTTTGAAGCATGTGAATATCGTAGGCATTTCCTTTCATATGAACCTTCATATGCGATCATGACGAACATAGATTTTGATCATCCTGATTACTTTAAGGATGTAAATGACGTATTCGACGCATTCCAATCTATGGCGATGCAGGTTCAGAAAGGGATTATTGCGTGTGGCGATGATTCTTACTTGCAACAAATTCAAGCAAATGTACCTGTTCTATTCTATGGACTAAATGAGAACAATGATTTTCAAGCTAGAAATATTAAAGTGAATGAGAATGGAACAACATTCGATGTGTTCATCCGAAATTCATTCCATGAAACGTTTTCTATTCCAGGCTATGGTACACACCATGTATTAAACGCTTTATCCGTCATTGCCCTTTGTCATTATGAAGAAGTCGATGTGACAATTTTGAAGGAGCAACTGAAAACGTTTAAAGGTGTGAAAAGACGTTTCACTGAAAAGTTTGTTGGACAACAAGTGTTGATCGATGATTACGCTCATCATCCAACTGAAATTAAGGCGACGATTGAATCAGCAAAGCAAAAATATCCTGATAAGGAAGTGGTTGCAATATTCCAACCACACACGTACACCCGTACTCAAACCTTCTTGGATGAATTTGCGGATAGCCTCGGTCGTGCGGATCAGGTTTATCTTTGCGACATTTTCGGATCAGCTCGTGAAAATGCTGGAAACCTATCAATAGATAACCTTCAAGAACGCATAGAAAACTCGCACAAAATTAGTGAAGAGACGATTGATTTGTTATCGAAACATACCAATAGTGTACTCCTATTCATGGGTGCAGGTGACATACAAAAGTATCAAAAAGCCTACGAAAATGAATTGGCTTCGTAATTTTAAATGAACAAACAGCTGGCTCAGATGTTATATTGACATCGAGCCAGCTGTTTTGTCTTTAATGTACAATTTTAGTATGAGGTATTAACAAAAAAGAGAGTGATGCAATTCATTTTGCATCACTCTCATTCTGTATGATTTTATTTCAGGTTTTCAGGATTGAGTGGTTCTAATTCAGGTAAGACGAATCGTCCGTCTTTACGAATTAATACGCCATCGAAGTAAATTTCTCCTCCACCGTAGTCTGGGCGCTGAATATTAACAAGGTCCCAGTGGATGTTAGAGTCATTACCATTTGAAGCCTCTTCATAGCATTGTCCAGGTGTGAAGTGGAAGCTGCCATCAATTTTTTCGTCGAACAAGATATCTTGCATTGGATTTTGGATAAATGGATTTACACCAATTGCAAATTCTCCAATGAAGCGTGCACCCTCATCGGTATCCAACACTTTATTGAGTCGTTCAGTATCATTTGCACTTGCTTCAATAATTTTTCCGTCTTTAAACGTAAAGCTCACGTTATGGAAGACAAATCCTTGATAAGGTGATGGAGAGTTGTAAGTAATCGTTCCATTTACAGATTCTCTAATAGGTGCTGTGTAAACTTCTCCATCTGGAAGATTTTTATTTCCTGCACATTTAATTGATGGAATATCCTTAATCGAGAAGGTTAAATCAGTTCCAGGTCCTTTAATTTGAACTTGGTCTGTTTGATCCATTAATTTTGCCAATGGATTCATCGCTTCATCCATCTTGCTATAGTCAAGATTACATACATTGAAATACAAGTTTTCGAATGCAGTTGAGCTCATGTCAGCAAGCTGTGACATGTTTGGTGTAGGATAACGGAGCACACACCACTTTGTTTTAGGGATTCGGATGCCGTGATGAACACCTTTGTATACTTTCTTTTGGTACATCGCGATCTGTTCAGAAGGAACATCTGACATCTCAGAAATGTTGTTTCCTGAACGGATCGCCACATAAGCGTCCATTTCTTTCATAATCGTTTCCTCGAACTTACCTTGTAATGCAAGCTGTTCTTCCTTTGCATTCATGAGTAAGGCTCTCTGGGTGGACTCGTCTTTAATTGATACGAATGGCAATCCCCCCACCTTATATGCTTCTTCCACTAAAGCGTTTACAAGCTCTTGCTGATAGCCTGTATTTTCTATCAAAACTTTCTCACCGGGTTGTAAATCAACTGAATATGTAATGATATTGTTTGCTAATGTTTGAATTCTAGGGTCTCTCATAAATCTATCTCCTCTCTCTTCTCTAAAATATTTCCTACATACTATTGTACTTTATTTTCACTTTAGAAAAAAGGTAGGAGGATTGTTTGTGCTTAGCATCGAATTTCATTACAATAGATACTTGGTTTAACGAATAGACAGAATGGGAAATGGAATACTAAACAGGAGGTGGTTTACGTTATGGAAATAATCTTGTATTTAAGTGTAGCTCTAATTGCAGTAGCGTTTGCAGTATTGGTCGTATTTATCTCAAAGACTTTGAAATCACTCCAACTGACTTTGGCGAATGTCGCAAAAACACTCGATGGACTGGAAAATCAACTAGACGGGGTATCGAGGGAAACAACGGATTTGTTACATAAGACCAATCGATTGGCCGAAGATATCCAACACAAATCTGAGTCTCTTAACTCCGTATTCCATGGAGTACGTGAAATTGGAGATAGTCTCTCTACTGTAAGTCATTCTGTGAAAAATGTATCTACTCGTATCGCACGCGAGGGTGAGAATAAATCGGATACCGTTTCACAAGTTGTACAATGGAGTAATGCAGCATTAGATATTTACGAGAAATTTAAACTTAGAAACAGAAGAGTTGAACGAACGACCGAACCAAAATAGAGGAGGAATCATGTATGTCAAATGAAAAAAACAACAATCAAAATTCAAGTATTGATACGAAGGATTTCTTGATCGGGTCTTTAATCGGAGGAATTGTAGGTGCTACTACAGCATTGTTGCTCGCTCCTAAATCAGGGAAAGAGCTCCGAACAGACTTGAATGACCAAGCTGTTCAATTAAAGGGGAAGAGTACTGAAGTTGCATCAATGGCAAAAGAAAAGTCATCCAATATTGCTCAAACAGTAAGTACACAAACTTCTCAAGCTGCTAATAAAGTAAAAGAATTCTCAAGCAATGTGAAAGACGATTATGCGAACTGGAGAAACAAGGATAAAGAGGCCGAGTTACTTGAAGAAGAATATAATGAAGGTAAAGCAGATGCAATTGAAGATGCAATGCAAACGCCGAATAAAGATTTGAACAATTTAGAAACAAATTATGAAGAGAAGCACACGACGAAATCTAAGTAAGTTGATATAATCATTTGTAGAGTGCACGGATACTCATTAGGACGCTAACCCTATTTGAGATTGTCCGGCACTTTTCCTTTATGTTATAAGGGATTAAAGGGATTTGGAGAACCAGACACATTAAAGAGGTGGATATACATGAAGAAAGTGAGTAGCCTGGAAGAATTTAAAGCAATTGAAAGAGCAGAACCCTTTTACTTTCTAAAAAATAGTACAACATGTCCAATTAGTGGTTCAGCTTATGAAGAAGTGAAGAACTTTTCGGATGATCACTCTGACATCCCAGTTTATTATTTAAATGTACAAGAAGCTAGACCACTATCTAATCAACTGGCTGAAGAGTTTGGTATAAAGCATGAATCTCCACAGCTTTTTCTAATAAAAGACGGAAAAGTGCTTGCTCACGATTCCCATTGGAACATTACTTATGATAAATTAGAGAAGTTAACAAAAGAACATGTTAGATGACTCAGAAGTAGACGACATTTTTTCTGTCGACTAAACTAGAAATGAATCATACTTAATTTATGAGGGATCCTTATATTCTAGGAAGTGAAATAATGAGTAACCAAGAACTCGACCATTTACGTGAACAGATTGATCAAATAAATTTACAATTAGTCAAAACTCTTAACCAACGTGCTGAGATTGTTCAACAAATTGGTAAAGTGAAGAAGAAGCAAGGCGTTAATCGTTTTGAACCTGTCCGAGAACGACATATGATGGATTTGATTGCAGAACATAATCATGGACCTCTTGAAACTGCAACACTACAACATTTATTTAAGCAAATTTTTAAAGCAGGGTTAGAGTTACAGGAGGATGAGCATAGACGAGATTTACTCGTTTCTAGAAAAAACAAACCCGAGGACTCTGTCGTTAATGTACTCGGTGAAACCATTGGAGATGGAAAACAGAGGATAATTGCCGGTCCATGCTCTGTCGAGTACTATGAACAGGTGGATGCAGTAGCAAAAGCTGTAAAGGAGCAAGGCGGAAAAATCCTTCGTGGTGGTGCCTTCAAACCTCGGACCTCTCCATATGACTTCCAAGGACTAGGGATGGAAGGTCTGAAAATCTTGCGAGATGTTGCACGAAATTATGATTTAGCTGTAATAAGCGAAATTGTCAATCCAGCTGACATACAAGAAGCAACTGAATATGTAGATATCATTCAAATAGGTGCACGTAATATGCATAACTTTGAATTACTTAAAGAGGCAGGAAGAACATCCAAGCCTGTACTATTGAAACGTGGTCTGGCTGCCACACTCTCTGAGTTTATGAATGCTGCTGAATACATTATGTCACAAGGAAATGGTGATATTATTCTTTGTGAGCGGGGCATAAGAACGTATGAGAGAGCAACGAGGAACACGCTAGATATTTCAGCTGTACCCATTTTGAAGCAGGAAACACACTTACCCGTCTTTGTGGATGTCACCCATTCAACGGGCCGTCGAGATATTCTACTCCCTATTGCCAAAGCTGCATTAGCAATTGGAGCAGACGGCATCATGGCAGAAGTGCACCCTGACCCAGCTGTTGCCTTGTCAGATGCAACGCAACAAATGGACATCAATCAATACAATGAATTTGTCTCATCATTGAAACAAACTTATCCTGAGCTAATTTAATTCATAGAAAGTAGCCCTTTTAGGATAAAATAAACATAAATCATCGTTTGGAACAACAACGTGCAGAATAGGAGGCCGTTATGAACAATAATTCAACTATTTATGATGTAGCTAGAGAAGCCGGAGTATCGATGGCAACCGTTTCACGTGTTGTGAACGGGAATCCAAACGTTAAACCAGCAACTCGGAAGAAAGTGCTTGATGCGATCGAAAGGCTTGGATATCGTCCAAATGCAGTCGCTCGAGGTTTGGCTAGTAAGAAGACGACAACAGTAGGTGTCATTATCCCAGATATCTCTAGTATGTTCTTTGCAGAGTTAGCTAGAGGAATTGAAGACATTGCTACAATGTATAACTACAACATCATTCTTTGTAACTCTGATCAAAATAAAGACAAAGAGATCCATTTGCTGAACACACTCTTGGGTAAACAAGTGGATGGCATCGTCTTTATGGGAGGCACAATTACTGAGGAGCATGTCGAGGAATTTAAGCGCTCTCCTGTACCGATTGTTCTTGCTGCTACCATATCACCTGATGAGGAGATTCCAACTGTTAACATCAACTATCAGGAAGCGGTTTTTGATGCAGTGCACATGTTAATAGAACAAGGTAACGAACGGGTTGCCATGGTATCAGGTCCATTAGAAGACCCAATTAACGGTCACCATAAGTTTTCTGGATATCGCCGAGCTTTAGAAGAAGCGAATTTGGAAATGAATGAAGACTATGTCTCCATTGGTGACTACACATATGATTCAGGGATTGAAGCAGTAGAAAAGTTCTTATCATTAACAGAACAGCCAACTTCTGTGTTTGTCGGTACTGACGAAATGGCACTCGGCGTCATTCATGGTGCACAAGATCGAGGGCTAAGCATTCCTGAAGATATAGAAGTTATCGGATTTGATAATACACGGTTAGCCTCTATGGTTAGACCGACGTTAACAACTGTCGTACAACCGATGTATGACATTGGTGCAGTTGCAATGAGACTGCTGACGAAATTTATGAAAAACGAAACGGTTGAAGATCGAACAGTCATACTGCCACACCGAATTCAACTTCGTGACTCAACGAAATAACAAGACGGCGAAAACACGTAACTCACACAGAGATACGTGTTTTTTATTTAATCACAATGAGTCCTTTCGTACCGTGAAAATCGTAAAAACCTATTTTGACGGATGGAAAAAGCTTAAATGGTAGAAGGATTAGAATGTTTTTCTTTTTGGTTTCTAAGTTTCAATAATTTTGGTCTAGATAAAGGGGGATAAAATGAAGAAAATTGGTTTTAGTATTTTATTTGTCTTTATACTTTTCATCTCCAATGGCTGTGAAAATTCGGATTCAAAAATATCAATAGAAGAAGTAGAATCAATCGTAATTGAACGGCATCCTGGAGGTAAAATAATAGAAGTGAATCATAAAAGAGGAAAGTATGTAGTTGAATGGGAAAATATCGAAAACTGTGAGAGTGGTATTGACCATATTGATGACCAAAGTGGTAAATTTATTAAAAGTATCCATTCAATTTGCTAATTATTTAGATGCTTTTCAATGAAAGGGCGATTCCTAAAAAGGATGAGCTTCTTTTTTGTGTAAATTTTTATTGCGGAATGCAGATCGTTTTGAAATAATTGGAATTACTTCGTTACAAAGATATCGATCTTATTTAAAATCATGGAAGGATTTGATTGTTTTGACATCAGTATTACAAAAAGGAGATAAGATAGGAATCTTTACTCCATCTTCACCTGCAACGGTTACAGCAAAGCCACGTTTCGAACGTGCCAAGTCTTTTTTGGAAAAGAAGGGCTTTGTTATTGTAGAAGGTAGTTTGACGGGGAAATCCGAAGTTTATCGTTCGGGTTCACCTAAAGAACGGGCACTAGAATTAAATGAATTACTCAGAAATCCAGAAATCAACATGATTATGTCCACGATTGGTGGGACAAACTCTAACAGCATGTTGCCCTATATCGATTATGAAGCGTTCAAGCAAAACCCAAAGATGGTTGTAGGATATTCAGACGCAACAGCGATTATTTTGGCGCTATTTGCTAAGACGAATATCTCTACTTATTATGGACCCGCTCTCATTCCATCTTTTGGTGAATTTGAACCACTAGTGAATGATACATATCGTTACTTTGAAAACTATTTTACGTATAAAGAAAAAATACCATATGAAATACCGATGCCTCCATACTGGTCTGATGAACCTGTAAACTGGCTGGAAAAAACAACTGAAAAAACGTTATATCAAAATGAATGGATAACTGGAATACCAGGTGTTGCAGAGGGTCGATTAATCGGAGGAAATGTTAATGCCATGTATGGTTTTATTGGCACCGAGTATTTCCCAACTATTAATTATGGGGACATTCTTTTAATAGAAGATTGTGGGAAAAATGCTGCAACAGTAGAAAAGAATTTTGCTATGTTGAAAATGCATGGGCTTTTTAATAAAGTGTCGGGCATCATTTTAGGAAAACATGAATGTTATGATGATTTAGATACAAGGAAGACGCCATTAGATCTACTCCTAGAACAATTGGATGGTGTGGATGTGCCTGTACTAGCTGATTTCGATACATGTCATACTCATCCGATGCACCCCTTAGCTATAGGGAAGAAAGTAAAGTTAGATGCGGGAGATAAAAAAGTTTATTGTATTGAGAATTGGATACTGTAAGAGATTATTAAGTTTAAATGGAATTTTATACATCATTGGAAGGAGGAAGGAAGTTGAACAATCCTGTAGTCATTGTTGGTGCTGGTTTAAGTGGCTTGCGGGCTGCGTCTCTCCTTGCTAAACAAGGTATCGACTGTAAGGTACTAGAAGCAAGAGATAGGATTGGCGGTAGGGTCTTAAGTACATCAGATCCAATTAGACCTGACCTAGGAAAATTTGATCTCGGCCCGACATGGTACTGGCCGCAGTATGAGAGCACGATCACCAACCTTGTAAAAGAACTGAAGATCGGAACGTTCGCCCAGTACACAAAAGGGGCAATGCTTTCAGAACGATCGCATAACATTCCGCCAGAGCGTTATGTACTACCAGAAAACTCAAGTGAAAGATCAGTTCGCATCATTGGTGGGGTGGAGTCCCTTATTAATGCTGTCGAAGATACAATTCCCACAGGTGTAGTTGAGCTTGAAACGCGAGTTACAGCAATTCAACTTGATGAAGACGGTGTTATTAAGGTTGAAGCAGCATGTGCTGAGGGAAAGAGAAAAGAAGTTCCGGCAAGAGCTGTAATCCTAGCAGTGCCGCCTCGGATTGTGGCGCGTCATATTAATTTCTCTCCTTCCTTATCCCAAGATATAGTAACTGACCTCATAAGCAAACCTACGTGGATGGCAGGGCAAGCCAAGGCAATTGCAGTTTATGAGCGTCCCTTTTGGAGGGAGTCGGAACTCTCTGGGTTTGCAACAAGCTGGGTTGGACCTTTACAAGAAATCCATGATGCTTCTCCTGAAACAGGATCTGGTGCATTATTTGGATTCTTCGGCATGTCAGCGAAAACGCGCCGAGAAATGGGTGAGGATAAAGTTTTAAATTTGGTCATAGATCAATTGGTTAGACTCTTTGGTCCTTCTGCTCAAAACGTAAAGGCAATCCTATACAAGGATTGGTCCAGAGATCTCGAAACGGCTGTTGAGGAAGATTTAGACCCGCTTAAAGATTTTCCGGTCTATGGTCAACCACCAAAATCTGAGGTATGGGAAAAGAAAATTGTTTTTGCTGGTACAGAGGCTCATTCAAAATATGGTGGCCATCTTGAAGGTGCCCTCCTGGCAGCTGAACAGGCAGTTTTTGAAATCAATCATTTATAGGGATTAAGGAGAAAATCACAAAAGTAATTTTAAATGAAAGTTAACAAAGTAAAAGAACTTGAGCTTAGGAGTGATTGATTGTATAAGAAAGTTTTCTGGGAACATAAAGAGCAGTCGGGATCTGAATTCTTAAGAATCAGTGAAAATGATACAAACATAAAAGCAGAAGGACTGGTTCTTTATACATCCAAACGAGACGCGTATAAATTTTCATATGAAGTGATAACAGATAATAGGTGGTTTACTAAAAGTATTGAAATCATTAATTTAGAACTTAATGAAAAACTTCAATTGGATTCAAATTGTAAAGGAAAATGGTTTTTACATAACAGTGAATTAGTTGAAATGGACGGAATTATTGATATTGACATATCAATGACACCATTTTCAAATACTCTTCCAATTAATCGTTTTGAATGGGAGGAAGGGCAAGAAAGAA
Organism: Pseudalkalibacillus berkeleyi; assembly: GCF_021608225.1. Lineage (NCBI taxonomy): Bacteria > Bacillati > Bacillota > Bacilli > Caryophanales > Fictibacillaceae > Pseudalkalibacillus > Pseudalkalibacillus berkeleyi. The sequence goes on along the minus strand of NZ_JAKIJS010000001.1, from coordinate 2,138,964 downwards.
ACTTTAATGTGCTCTATATTGATGTTCCAACTCTGGGGTTTATGAAATTAGAACAACAATATAAGTTTAAAGGATATTCGGAAGGTGGAACTAGAAAGTTTCACTACAAGTGTAGAGATTATGAAACAGTAATCACAGTGGATCAGGATGGACTTATCCTTGAGTATCCTGGTGTCTTTATTCGAAGATATTGAAAACTATCCTTTATAAATGGTTGTTTGTCTTACATTTGTGACTCTTCCAATTATAGAAGATTTAAGACGATTTAATTATTGATACATAAAGCATAAGAACATTTTCTGTGAAAATTTGGAACTTTTTTGCTTCTGGGTCGTATTTATAGGTGAGTTTATTAAGCTATTATTTTTTCAGAAAGAGGGGGAAAGTATGACGGCATACGCTTTAGAAGTACAATCGTTGACGAAGGTCATTGGTAAGAAAAAAGTAGTAGATCAAGTTAGTTTCAGTGTGAATAAGGGGGAAATTTTTGGACTATTAGGCCCTAATGGTGCAGGAAAAACAACCATTATTCGTATGATTGTAAGCTTAATCAATCGAACAGACGGAGCAGTAATCATAAATGGAAATAACCTTGATGAACAATTTAAAGAGACAATGAGTGAGATGGGTGCCATTGTTGAAAACCCCGAGTTTTACAAGTATATGAGTGGGTACAAAAATTTAAAGCATTATGCAAATATGGCACTTAAAAAAGTGTCAGATGAACGGATTAATGAGGTTGCTAAATTAGTAAAATTAGAAGATGTCATTCATCAAAAGGTTAAAACATATTCCCTTGGAATGAGGCAAAGGCTCGGAGTGGCTCAAGCGTTATTACATAATCCGTCACTGCTTATTCTAGATGAGCCAACAAATGGATTGGACCCTCAGGGTATTAGAGAATTCAGAGATTATTTACATATGCTTGCGCGTGATGGAATTTCAGTCCTCGTTTCCTCGCATCTGTTATCTGAAATGCAGCTTATGTGTGATCGATTTGCAATCCTTGAAAAAGGTAAGCTCATACATATTTCTTCCATGAAAGAAACGATGGAAATCGATGAAGCGAAAGAAGTCGTCTTTGAGGTGGACAACTCTGAAGAAGCAGTAGAGGTTGTGAAAGAGAAAATGGAAGCTTTAAGCGTCAAAGTACTCTCAGACCACCAGTTCTCGGTCAACGTAAACCGAGCTGACATAAGTACAATTAATAGGACATTAATCTCAAATGATATCAATGTCTATGGCATTAATAGAGTAGAAGCTTCACTTGAAGACCGCTTTTTTGAAATAACAAACAAAGGCGCAAGGGAGGAAGTGAAATGATTTCCTTAGTCCGTAATGAACTTATGAAACTGTTCCAAAAGAAATCGAGCTGGATCTATCTCATTATCATTGTAATAGGGGTCATTGCGAGCGGTATCATATACAATGCAGCTACAGGTGAACAAGATGATAATTGGAAGGCGAGTATGAAGGCAGAAATTGAGCAATTACAGAAGGAAGCAAATGAGGCACCAAAAGAAAAAAAACAATTTATTAACAATGAAATTGAACAAAAGCAGAAAAGTCTTGATGAAAACATTAACCCTACCGCAGTAAGTAATTGGCATTTTATGAATGATGTTATATATGGTATGACTACGCTGGTGACGTTACTTGCTGTAATTGTATGCAGTGCAAGTGTGTCTTCTGAATTTGCTGATGGGACAATTAAGCAGCTGTTAATTAGGCCACATCCAAGATGGTCCATTCTACTTTCTAAATATTTATCATTGATCATTTATTCATTAATTTTAGTCGTAACACTCATTGTTTCTGGCTATCTAGTTGGATTAATCACATTCGGTAATGGGGATTTTTCAGCTAAATTCTTTGAATATACTTTAGAAGGAGAAAAGGTAGCGGAACTAGGTCCGCAGTTCTTCTTGAAGATGGTCTATTACCTTCCAAGTTTGTTGATCATTACAGCAATTGCCTTTATGCTCTCCACATTATTCAAAAGTCAGGCGTTGGCTGTCGGTATTGGAATCTTTGTATTATTTGTATCTTCAACACTAGGCGGATTAATTGTCTTTTTGGCAGAGAAATACGAATGGGCAAAATTTTTGATCTTTCCGCATCTCGATTTAACGGTTTATGCGCTACAGGATCATATTTTAGGAGATATTACATTGCCAATATCGCTGTTAATCTTATCCGTGTATTATGTAATTTTTATGATTCTTACTTTTGTCTTCTTCCAAAAGCGAGATATTAGTATATAAGAAGAATTTGTGCCACAAATTGGTTTGCCTTTTGTGGCACTATTTTATAGACATAGATGATCTTGAAAATCATTAGGGGGAAAAGAAAGTGCCAGAAAGGTCTAATAGAAATATTTTCATTGGGATATTAATTTGTTTAATTTTCATTGCGTTGAAACCTGTTCCATCACTTGATGTAAACCAAATGCCCGACAACCACTCTCATGATTCTTATCAAGTTGTGGATGAAGGGGAGCGGGTAGTACAACTCGGAGAGAATCGAATTGCAATAATAGAAACAAAGCTTCATTCAGGTAATAGAGGAGATATACTCATATTAGAATTCAATGAGGAAAAGAAGATATTTGAAAAGATAGGAAAAGATAATTATCTAGAAGACTTCCATATGGAAACATGGAGTACAAACGGAAAAGAAAGTGAAGAATCGAGATGATGTCTATAGATACATAAAGTGCTAGTTAATAATACGAGGGGGTATCTATGAGTAAATCAATAAAGTTCTTTGGAATCTTTATGTTATTCGTATTGATTGCTTGTTCCAATCAAAGTGAAGCGGTTTTCACAGATGATATTCAAACAAAAATTAAAGATCACATCGGGTTTGACGTTTCTTTCCCAGATATAGATAACTATAAAGTAAATAATATTAGTTTGGAATACCCACCTGAGATTAACCCAGGCGAGCCAAACGGAGACCGCCATGTTGTTTTAGTATCATATGCAGGTGAACTAGGTGAAAAATTAGAAACAAAACATGATGAACAGCAGCAAGAATATATTTATGGTCCTTATGAAGGAAAGCCAAACATAAATGTGTCAGTTAGTAATTTTAAAAACAGTATGAACAACTCAAAGGTAAGAGATATGAATGGCGTAACCGTAGAGTACATTGAAAAGAAACAAAATAACAATCACATTTTATCTAGTTCGTTTAACGTAAAAAACGGTTCATTTCAAATGAACTTCCACTTAGATGAAAATTTTAAAATTAATGATGCATGGAATTATGTTGAAAAGATAGTTAAAGAAAACAAATAACGAATAGGAAGTATTACAATAAAAGCTCCTTTAAGTGAGTGGAGGATCTTATGAACATGATTTTCTTTTTAGTATTTTATATTTTAGTCATTCCGATATCTGTTCTTTTGCATGAAATTGGACATGCAATAGGTGTCCTACTGTCGTCTAATTCCAATGCGATTGTATTCCTCGGACCAAATGACCGTTCAAATCGTGAGTCCTTCAAGCTTGGTAGGATCCGCTTCCATATTAAGTGGGCTTATTTTGGATCTATTAGAACCGTAGAATATCCTCTAAGTTATAGACAACAAATTATCGTCGCTGCAGGAGGTCCGATTCTGTCCTTCATCCTTGCTACATTAACGATCATCCTATCTTTCTCTCAGTTAATGGATGGTTCGATGAGAAATTTCGTTGCTGCTATTAGCTTGTTTAATTTCTATTTGTTTTTCATGACCATTATTCCAATCCGATATCCTAATTGGATGAAATCTTACGCGGGCTTACCATCTGACGGACTTAGAATTATTAATGCGATTAAAGGCAATAAAGCTACACCTATATAAATTGGAAAAAATTGAAACCTTACACCATCTATTTTCGTAAAATCATTAAATACATAAAAGGTGGGGGTTACATGAGATATTTATTTATTCTAGTTACGATTGCTTTTAACGGTGCCGTATCTTGGTTGTTTTCTAAGCTAGTAGGATGGAGTTTCATGGAGTCAATGTTTCTATGTGGTTTACTAATGTTTGGAATTGTATGGTTCGTATTGTTAGGGTTAAATCGATCGACCAATATGATGGATGCAACGATTAAAGGGACTACTGGGATTAGTACAGGGGAAATGAAGACTTTTAAGATTCAGTTTAACCCATTCATGATCGGATCTATTGTGTATTTGCTGACTAGTGGTGTAATTACATTTATCTACTATCTACCTTATTTTACTTCATAAATCATAAAGCGCTCTTCATTCTGGAGAGCGCTTTGCAGTCATTAAATAGGAGTAAGAATAAATGACACCTAGTAGGTAGAGTAGAATGGCAAAGTATGCAGGAGCCAGATGATACTGATCAACATAACCGATATGATAATGGATGCCGATACCAGCTGCAAACCCAGGAATGCCACCTACAGTCAATGTCCACCAAATCCACTTTTCTCCCTCGCGAAATCCCCACATGGCTATAAGCATGATTAAAATTCCTGCTGAAATTAATGCACCACCGAATCCTGCACGGTCATGAGCGATTAAAGAAATGAATTGATGATTGTGTTCGTGAATTTCATTTGGCTCTAGTTGTAGAAATCCGAGATCCTCTTTCACGAATACATCGGTCACCCCAATAAATGAAATGACCATTCCCGCAGTGAGGAAAGCTCCTCCAAGTATGATGAACATCGTCTGACCGAACTGACTCTTCCGCCAGGCTCTACTATTATGGAGGTTTTGGCCATGACTTCCATGCGGCATGTTGCGCGTTTGAATAAAGCCATAGATGAAAAAGGGTAATATTAATGCGTTGTACAACAAATGAATGGGATCAAGATAGCCGAAACCAATGAAATAGAAAAAATTTAAGAATCCTAAAGTTGCAGCAATGTAAAACACCTTTCTAGCCCAGTGCTGACCGACTCGTATTCCGAAATAGGCGAGCATCATGTATAGAAAGCCAGCTGATATCATTACGCCGGCAAGACTAATCCGGTCATGAGACATAAACTTAAATAAGTGCTCACTGAATTCTTGAATTTCTTCCTTAGACATACCGAGAAAGCGCTCATCTGGAGCGAGAAGAACATCTGTTAACCCAACGAATGAAGCAATGAACCCAGCTAATAAAACGCCAAAACCCATTAAAAAACTTGCGAACCAGCCCTTTTGATTTAGAGGAGATTCCTGATATCTATATGCTATTGCTTCATTTATTCGTTTCGGCAGCCCTGGTCCATAAAAGATAAAGCCACTATGTATGTTTACTAAATCAGCCCCAGCATCAATTAAATCTAGTGCATCTGAAGGCTGATGCACTCCACCGGAAGCTATGATCGGTTTGCCAGATGGTTGAACGGTTTTAATCATTTCTATTTTCGTCTCTAGCTCAAATTGTCCAATCCGGTTATGAACGCCTTCCGGTAAGTAGATACCGTCAAAATCTTCTATTTCTACCTCATCCAATTGTTTTTGATCACTTACACCGACAAAGATAGGCGTAGAAGTCGCTTCACGAATCGCAGGGAGATCTATCGTTGAGTCAACGACAAACCAATCGGCAAAAGGCTCTAACTTTTTAATAAGCGTAACGATCTTCCCAGTAGACTCGTCACTAATTTTAATTAGAACTGGTATGTCAGGGGCTGATCTAGATAGCGCATCAATTGTATTCTCAACCCCAAGGTTTTCATGAAGATGGCTGTATCCGATTTCTTCTCCTTTTTTATGTAAAACGATTTCCTGTTTTGTTGCGGGTTCAAGGCTTATAGGTCCAACTTCTAAATAACCAAATCCCAATTTAGATAATGCACGTGTGCCCTCAAGTTTAGGGTCAACTTGTCCACTTACTCCGATTGGACTTGCAGTTTCAACACCACAGATATGTGCAGAAATTGCTTTGGACGGAGCCATATGTCCGAAAAATTCAATGATATGATGACCAAAAGGTAAGGTAACTAAACGGTTCATTGTTTGGAGTGTGAGAGACCTCGCTTTTCTAGGTGTGAGTTTAAATAAAGCCGGTTTAAAAAATGTATGATACGACCAATCTGGCATAAACTTTCGCTCCTTCCATCTATATTGTAAAAGAATCTGCATTGATCATGAAGAACTTTATTGGAAATCATCCACTTTGATTGTAAAAAGTGTTGTATAATAGGAACAATTTTACATAAGGGGTGTTTAGGGTGGAGAAAAAAGAAATATGTAGGAACTTACCTACGTTAGAAACAAACCGTCTTACGCTTAGGAAGGTAAGTATAAATGATTTAGAAGATATGTATGAATATGCCTCGTTAGACGAAACTTCAACACATGTGACGTGGAATACCCATCGCTCAATTAAAGATACCGAGCAATTTCTTAACATGACTTTAGAACAATATGAAAAGAATGAAGGGCTATTCTGGGGTATTGTAGACAAAGATAGCCAAAAAATGATCGGCACAATCTATTATGTGTCTTGGAATTCAATACACAAAGTCGGAGAGCTGGGCTACGTCATATCACCCCATTACTGGGGAAAAGGACTAATGACTGAAGCTGCGAAAGAAGTAATTCGATTTGGGTTTGAGGAATTAGGAATGGTTCGTATTCAAGCAAGATGTTTCATTCAAAATGTAGGTTCAGAACGAGTCATGCAAAAGTCCGGTATGTCTTATGAAGGGACGATGCGCAAAGGTTTATACGGTAAAGGCAAGCATCATGATCTGAAACTATATGCGATCATTAAAGAAGATGTTCTGGAAACCGATGTATGAAGAAAGGTCTAATATTCATGTTTCTAGTATCTATTTTTCTAGTAGCATGTGGGAAAGATTCTAATGGGTATTGGTCAATCGAAGATAGTGAAATAAATAAATTGTCAGAAATTCAGCAATATGTAGCAGAATTACAATCCGAAAGAATTGATTATCGAGGATATAAAATATTCAACATAGCTGAAGGTAAGAAGGCGGTGGTAATATCTACTGGAGAGAGCTTTAAAAAGCTTCGTATTGCTAAAATGCATCAGTCCAGTAAAGATACAGCAGTGACCATTGCGAAAACAGAAGATCATTCTAACTATAAAAATTCATATATAGTGGTGGGTATAGAGGAAATCGTAGGCGCATTCTTTGTCTTTGAACGTGATGAATTACAAGAAATAACGGACTGAAATTAAATGGAATCATTAGTGTTAAGGAGTCTAGCATGAATATTGAATATATATTAAAAGATTTAAGTGAGCATCATATTATTGATGGTGTGGACATTCAATTTAAGAAATTAAATGGAGGAACGAATAGTCAAGTCTATCTGCTACACGGTAGTGAGGAATATGTCGTCAAAATTAACGAAGCTAATATCATAGGTTCAGAGTCTTTCTTTCTTGAACACTATCGACATCTTTCTCTATTGCCAGAACCGATTTACATAGACCCCTTGAATCGTTTCTTAGTTTATTCTTTTATTTCTGGATCCGTTTTTCATGTTAAAAAAGAAGATCTGCTTACGCAATTGATTACAGATTTCATCAATTATTATAACCATTTGTCTGAATATAAAGGCTGGGGATGGTTAGATGAACCAGTGGAAACGTGGGAGGAGTTTCTTTTACAAAGAGTTGATGGAGCAAGAGAGATACTGGCTTCAACATTAGGTGAGGAAGATATAGAAATGGTCGTGGATATCCTACAACAACCTGACCGATATGAGGCGTTAGATGTGCCTTATATCATTCATGGAGACTGTGGTGTTCATAATTTTATTTGTTCAAATGGAAAATTTACAGGAGTCATTGATCCTACTCCTATTCTTGGAGATCCATTATATGATTTAATTTATGCTTTTTGCTCTTCACCAGAAAATCTAACGATAGAAACCATCCATTCTGCGGCTTCTAATCTAGCGATAGGAAAACGTAGTGAACCATTTTTGCATGAGGAAGTTTTAATTGGACTATTTCTTAGACTTGCTACTTGTGTGAAGCATCATCCAGTTGATCTAGAAAAGTATTTGTTAGCCTGGAAATATTGGAAGGATGTAGTAAAGACCTAAAAATTTAACTACAGAAAGGATCATACATATGAAAATTATTGAAGGTAACAGAAGTTTTGATTTAAATGAATTTCTAAAAAAACCATTATTTGCTCATTTATCTACTATGTCCGAAGAGGGACCGCGAGAATCTCCAGTCTGGTTTTATTGGGAAGATGAATGTATATGGATTATTGGAACGCCTTCATCGGACAGTTTTCCTAAGAGAATAGAGGAATTTCCTAAATGTGCAATCGGGATTGTGGACCTCGACCATACAACTGGGAAAGTGATGCATGCTGGATTTAGGGGCAAAGCAACTGTTGAAACTTTTGATGTTGAAAGAGCAAAACGACTGTTGTCTCGTTATTTAGGGACAAATGAAGAGAACTGGGATCCTAGATTCAAAGGATTAGGAGATAGCAATGTCCTGATTCGATTTGAACCTGAAACAGTGGTCGTACGAGATCAATCCTTTGAACCCAGTATTAACAAATAGGTTGGAGTGTACAGAATGAAAGTGATTACGTTATGTGGCTCAACTAAGTTTAAAGAGCAGTTCAGAGAAATTGAGGCGTTACTGACTTTACAAGGGAATATTGTGATTAGTGTTGGATTTATAGATGAATTAGAAGTTACTGACGAACAATTACAAATGTTAAAAGCATTACATTTCCGAAAGATTGATTTGGCTGAAGAAATTTATGTAATTGACGTAGATGGTTACGTTGGAGACAGTACGAGAAAGGAAATTAAATACGCAAAAGATAACAATAAGCTGATTCATTATTACTCAAAAGGTTACCAGTAACGAAATCATCTTTAGGAAGAAATGATATGGGATTAGGTAGTGTATTTGTCATTGTGTTAGTACTAATATTTGTCGTGAAATGGATCAGAGCTGTTAAAGAAAATACAGATAGGCAAATCGAACAGAATGAAGAGATCATAGCACTGTTAAAAGAACTAAATTCAAATCCCAGAAAATGAGATGTAGAGGTGAAAAATGGAAAAAGTAATAGAATACTATAAGCAATTTGACGAGTGGGGCCGGCTTGACAGGCAACCAATAGAATTTCAAGTGAATTTACATTACATAAAAAAATACCTACCTTCAAGCGGGGCAATACTCGACAACGGTGCTGGGCCTGGAAAGTACTCTATGGAACTAGCAAGAAGCAGTTATGAAATTACATTAACCGACCTAACACCAAAATCTGTTGAAGATGCTAAGAGAAAAGCTAAAGAGTTTAATTTAACCGAGAAATTCGATGGCTTCCATGTGGCGGATGCACGTAATTTAAAAGTGTTATCGAATCAGCAATTTGATGCGGCTTTAATGCTTGGTCCTTTATATCATATACAGGAAGAACGAGACCGAATTCAAGCAGTTAAAGAATTATATCGAGTTACGAAGAACGAAGGACTCGTTTTTGTTGCTTTTATGCCCCGGGTAAGACATATATTCACTTCTTTACAGTTCCCTGAAAATTGGAGACCAAATAACTCAATGGATGCCATCAATCGATTTGATCAAACCGGGTGCTTTAATCATTTAGATGAAGGGCGCTTTACAGGTGCTTATTATTTTAATATTGAAGATATACAACCATTTATGGAAAGTATAGGTTTTAAAACAATTGAATTGATTGGTTCAAATGTTGGAGCTTCTCTTTCAGAAAGAGAATGGAATTATTGGTGGCAAAAAGGGGAGCAAGAAAAATTATTAGAACTCCTAATTGAAAAAGCAAGAGATCCTTATTTGTTAGGATCATCCTCTCACTTATTGTATATAGGGAAAAAGAAGGGATAATTACTTCATTTAACATGAACTTCACTACTTAAGGAGGAAAACATGCAGAATCCCATTTTAATAGATGTAGCAAAAGAGTTGGAGACTGAGCGATTGATCTTACGTATGCCACAACCAGGTGACGGAGCTGCAGTCAATGAGGCAATTAGGGCATCCATTAAAGAAATGAAGCCATGGTTACCATTCGTTCAAACGACTCCAACCGTAGAGGAAACCGAAAGTAACCTTAGAGAAGCTTATAGTCATTTTGTTAAGAGAACAAGCTTAAGGTATCTCATATTCCGAAAAGATAACAATGAGTTTGTAGGTTCGACAGGATATCACAACATAGATTGGGATGTGCCCAAACTTGAGCTCGGCTATTGGATTGATACAAGATATGCTGGTAAGGGTTATATGACAGAAGCGATACAAAAGCTCACGGAGTATGCACAACATGATTTGAAAATGAGAAGAGTAGTTATTCAATGTGAATCCGAAAATAAGAGAAGTCGTTCTATTCCAGAGAAGCTCGGGTTCGAATTAGAAGGCATCTTAAAGAACGATGATTTATCTGTAGACGGCAAACGTTTAACAGATACATGCATCTATGCAAAAGTGAGGTAACTTAAGTAACATAATAGGAGGTCATTATGGGAAATATCATTTTATGTGGTGGTGGGAGTTTCAATCAGACTTTTGCAGTGAATAAGGCTTTTGTTGATCAACTGGACCGAACTAAACCATTATTATACATACCGATAGCCGGTGACCCGAACTTCAGACCATACGAAGATAGTCTTGACTATGTAAGAAGTACATTCGAACCCTTAGGCATAAACAATATCATCATGTGGACGGATGTTGAGCAGAAAACTGTGGAAGATCTAAACCAGTATTCAGGCGTGTACATTAGTGGAGGTAATCCATTTAAGTTACTGGATGCTTTTAAGAAATCAGGGTTTGATGCAGCGTTAATCCATTACTTTGAAAATGGTGGAACAATATATGGTCAAAGTGCTGGAGCATCGATCCTAGGTGAAGGTCTAGAACACTTATCGGAAATGAATTTAAACATTAGTGGTAAAGCATGTTACATTGGTTTAAATCTAGTAAATAATTATTTAATATGGAGCCATTACAAAAGTGATGACGATACATTTATACAGTCATACGTTAACAAACATAAAAAACAAGTGATAGCTATACCAGAAGGTACCGCTATATTTGTACAGAATTTAGAAATGAAGGTGATAGGAACCGATTCTATCTACTTAATTTCTGAAAGAGGAAAAGCCGATATTGAACCTTCGATGTTGGATTAATCTATTAAATAGACATCACCACTTTTTTAACACCTTTCTTTATAAGAAGGTGTTTTCTTATTGTCAAAAATATTGGCATTAATTACAAAAAAAAATTCTCCTCATTTGAAGATTTTAGCTGTATAATTATCTTGCTATACAGATATTTACAACAAATGACAAAGAAAGGAGGAGATAGGTACTGTGAACAATCAACATTTACAACTGAATGAATTGATACATAAAAATGAGAAAAAGTATTTTTTATTGGTCTTATTTATTAGTATCAGTGCATATATATTTTTAGCTATCTCCATTATAGGAATCCTTATTGCTTTATTATTGGTTGGGTTGTCCTTATTTTTTCATACAATCATGATTGGTCAAATTCGTACAAATGCCGTCAAATTGAGTGAAAAACAATTTCCACTTGTATATCAAATGTCAAAGGAATTAAGTGAAAGAATGGGAATACCTAATGTTCCAGACATTTATGTAATGGAATCAAGTGGAGCATTAAATGCCTTTGCAACACGTTTTTTTGGTAAAAATATGATTGTTCTGTATTCAGAGATATTTGATTTAATCGAGAAGGAAGCAAATGATGAACTCAATTTCATCATTGCGCATGAGTTAGCTCATATTAAACGGAATCATATTTCGAAATACTTGTTCATATTACCTGCTATGTGGATTCCTGCTGTTGCTGAGCTTTACTTACGTGCTTGTGAGTACACTTGCGATCGAATGGCTACTTTTTATACAGGAAATACTCAAGCTGCAACCAATAGTTTAACGATTCTTGCAATAGGTAAGACTTTTTATAAACAGGTCAACCATGAAGCATATCTTGAACAGTTAAAGACAGAAAAAGGCTTTTTTGTTTGGTTAAGTGAGATGTTATCAACACATCCCCCTTTACCGAAAAGAATTCATGAAATCCAAAAGTTTTTTGATGGGAAAGAAATTATTCACACGCACAAAAAAACCTCAAAAAATGCTTTAATCGTAATCCCTTCTATTGTTCTAATCATAGGTATACTCGGAGTTGGAACATATTTCGTTGCTGAACGGTTTCAATTCACAAGTTTATTAAGTCATCTTGAAGAAAGCATCGGGATGATTAATGAAGAGCCCCCAGAATTAATTGATGCTGTCGTGACGGGAGATTCTGCAAAAGTAATTTCGTTAATTGAGAAGGGTACGGATATACAATTAGAGGATAGTCAAGGACTAACACCTTTACATTGGGCGGTACAAGATGGCAACGAAGATATGGTTAAGATTCTGATTAACAGTGGAGCGGATCCGAATGTTGAAGATTTTTATTTTGGGTTGACACCAATGATGTCAGCGGCCGAATTCGGAAATTCAAATATCATTAAAATGTTGATTGAGGCTTACGGTGACTTAAATGGGAAGGATTACGAAGGGATGAACGCTTTGTTCTATGCGGTGTTCAGTGATAATCCGGAAACAGTCAAACTACTAATCGATCAAGGGGTAGATCTCGATACGCTTGATTCTGAAAATATGACTGCTCTTATGCATGCTATACAACTTGGAAACAGAGATATTATAAATATATTAAAAAAATCAAGTAATACAAAAAAGGGAGAATGAAAACAATGGTTACACAACCTGCTGGATTTTGGAGAAGATTATTTGCATCAATTTTAGATGGCATCATTATTGGTATACCAGCCGCTTTGGTTGGTTACCTTATTGTCGGCAATATGGAGGAGAATTTCATTACGGGTATTATCGAATTCTTATATACATTACTCGTTCCTGTTTTTTGGGTGGGGTATACAATTGGTAAAAGAATTCTTGGTATTCGTATTGCGAAAGTGAATGGTAATAAGGTTGGAATTGGAACAATGTTGATGCGCACAGTCGTATCTGCGTTAGTCTATGCAGTCACTTTAGGGATAGGATTAATCATTAGTGCGTTCATGGTAGGATTAAGGGAAGACAAAAGATCCATTCATGACTTTATTGCAGGTACGTATGTTACCCACGAAAAACCGTAATAACAAAATTTACGAAAAATCTTTTGGCGAGATACTCTTTAGTGAGTATCCGCCTTTTTAATGAAAGATAAATATTAATTATAAGAGGTAGAAATGAAAAAGTTAAAGTTCATTCAAACTATACTGTTAACGATCATGTTTGTCGGAACAGTTAGTTATAATGTTTATGGTGATCTATAATGATATAGATTCTTCATTTGCTACGATGTTCGTAATAGGATATGTAATGTTTATACTCACATACAGTCTAGGTTTAATTGTCATGATTTTAGTAAACCTAAAATATTACAAACCGAATCAATTAATGAAAAGATTGTTGACCTTTTTCGTATGGTTTATTTTGTTGAGTGCGACAGGGCAATTATTCAATTATGTTTTTGGGACTAAAGCAATTAATCTATATGACATTGGTGTTCCTTTAGGAGTCTCCATGGGAATTGCCTTTTCGGATTTAATGTTTATCAGATTAAAAAAATAAATGAACCTACTTATACCTTCCTAAATCTTCAAACGGTTCCTCTCTCAATAAGTGCTGTCTGAATTTCTTCATGTAATACTTCTTCTTTTAGGGCTTGTCGAAACAGATTCTGTCCTACTTTTACAAGTGGGATTTCAATCGTCGTGATATTCATTACTTTGGCAATTGGTTGGTTATCGAAACCGACTATTGCTAAGTCTTCAGGAACAGAGATGCCTTGTTTATGACAACAAGTCAATATGCCAGCTGCTACTTGGTCACTTGTCACTAGGAGAGCTGATGGGGGGGTTGTCATTTCTACTAACGAGTTGACGACTTTTTCACCATCCTCGAAATGAAAGCAATCACTAAAGACATAATGACTATGAAAAGGTTCATTCAGCTTTTTGAGAAAATCATTATAAGCACGTTCCCTCTGGTGACTGTTCGTACCTGAGCTTCTACCTATACAGTAACCCATCTTTCTATGTCCTTTTCTATGTAATAGTGCTAGAGCTAGCGTGAAACTTTGATAATGGTTAACAAATGTTGAAGATACCACTTTTCCTCTCGCATCTTCACAAACGACAACAGGGCCATATTCATTATAACGTTCAATGGTATCCCATTCCGTAATACGAGAACAGATGATTAACGCATCAACTTGTTTATGTTTCAACATATCAAGTGCTTCTTTTTCTTTTTTCGGTTCGTAGTTTGATTGAAAAAGGACTAATTGATGATTATGATTGAGTGCTTCCGATGCAATTCCTTCTAACAATAATCCAAAATAGGGATGGTTTGAAAAAGGAATGACCACTCCAATTAGATTTGTTTTTCCTTTACTTAAATGCACTGCGTTTATATTTTTTTGATAGTTGCTATGATTGATAGCCTCTATAACTGCATTCCTTTTCTCTTCACTTACATACTGTTGATCGTTCAATACCCTTGATACGGTTGTTACAGAAACGCCTGCACGTTTTGCGATATCTCTTATATTTGGCATTCAATCACCTACTTAAATTTGTGTTTGCTCTGAAACGCGTTTCATACATTACCCTTACTATGAAAAGGAGAAAGGGAGGAATGCGTAGTGGGAATTATATTTTTGATCTTATTGTGCTGTGCCATAGTTGCGTGCTCGGCTACAGCTATTTCACATTATGATGAACGTCAGCCTTACAACAATGAAGATTCATTTGGATTTTTGTTTAATGTATATGAGGATTCCAACAATTAAAAGGATATGAATCCTCACTATCGAATACAACATTTGGAAGTTTTATAGAGTGTTCATAAAAAATAGGGGGCCAACATAAAACATGAAATTAAAAATCATACATACGAATGACTTACATAGTCATTTTGACAGTTTTGCAAGAGCTGCTTCTATTATAAAACAGAATAAGGATGAACATAGTCTTATTTTAGATGGGGGAGATTTTGCAGATTTCAGAAGTATTGAATTGCAGGGGACGCGTGGAATAGCTGCTATTGAGTTAATGGAAGAGGTAGGTTATGAAGCGCTGACAATTGGAAATAATGAAACGTTTAACGGTGTTGATACACTTGAGTATATGGCAAGCAATAGCTCTTTTCCCTTCATAAGTAATAACTTGTTGAGAAAAGATAAAACCCACATTAAGGGAGTCGTTCCGAGTACGTTAATCAACAAGAATGGTCTTCGTATTTTAATTACTGGGTCTTCGCCAGACTTAGAAGAGTTCAATGACGGACTTGGTGTTCACATCCTTTCTTATAAAGAGGCAATAAGTGAAGAAATTAGAAAGTATTATGGTCATTACGATGTTTGCATTTTGTTAAGTCATCTTGGCACTGTGGTTGATGAAGAGCTTGCCAACGAATTTGATGAAGTCGATATTATCATTTCTTCCCATGACCACAAGCTTTTTGCAAATGCCAAAAGTGTAAATGGTACGATTCTGAACAGTGCAGGATGTTATGGGGAGTATGTTGGAATTGTTGAAGTTGAATATTTAAATGATACCCTTACATTGTTGGATTCAAGAACGATTCAAACAGAGAACGCAGGCATTGACCAGGAAATTGTATCTCTGTTAAGAAAGAATAAAGAGATTGCAGTGGAAGTACTTAGTCGCCCTTTATATGAATTATCATCACCTTTATGGCACGATGTCATAGAAGAAAATCCAATTAGTAATCTCATTGCAGATGGACTGAAGGACATGCTTGACTGCGATATAGGACTGATCAATAGTGGTATCGTTAATGCAGGGCTCTTCAATTATGTTTCAAATCGGAAATTAATTGAAATATGTCCATCCCCTTTAAATCCAACTTCGTTTGAAATTGTGGGGAAAGAATTGAAAAATGCACTGGAACAATCACTTGATACACAAAATTGTTTAGCTGATGGTAAAGGACCTGGATTTAGAGGAAAGTTCGTAGGTAGTCTGCATATTGCGGGAGCTGAGGTGACATACGAAGGGAATCATATAGTAGATTTCACAATTGGAGACAAAGTTGTGGTGGATGATGAGTGGTATAAAGTTGCCACTTCAGATTATCTACAAAGAGGTTCTGGTTATCCTGCTCTTGCAAATAATAGAAATGTAAGATATTTACCTGAAGAAATAAAGGATGTCATTAGAATATATGCTGAATCCGATTCTTCTATTAGAAAAGCAGCGTATCACCGATGGAAATCAATAGATGTAAATGACAAAATCAAAATATGAGCGTTTAGACACAGTCCATAATATTTGGCTGTGTCTTTTTAATAATTAATTAAGGACAAAGTATAAGTGTTACAAAATCTCATTCTACTAAAAACCAATACCTCTCATATAAATAGTTCATAATGGCTAAAAAGATAAGAAATTAGTAATCTATTTTATCATTTTATTCATTTATTATTTATAGTAGTAATAAATTCCTTCATGGTATAGTTAGGATATGTATCAAGAATAAGGAAAATGGTTTTTAGATGTTTAATAATATAAATGTGATTAAGATGCAAGCAGCTAGATTACTTCTTGCGATATCATAAAGGGAAGATGATCAAATTGGATAAATATAGACAGCATTTTTTCAACAACGTGAGAAATAAATTAGATGAATGGGAGAAGGTATCAACCATCTCTAATTTTGAATTATACCGCTTTCTACACTCAATAGCGGGAACATCTCCGATGATCGGTTTAGAGGAAATTGGAGCTAAAGCAAGAAACTTGATGGATGAACTGAATGAAGACGATGAGAGAGTTTGGACCATCGCTGAGGCGAAACAATGGATTTATGAAATCATTGTAATGTGTTACACAAACGAAGAAGAGCTCTTTTCCACCTTTGTACAACTAAGTATACAAAGAGAAGACAAACCAGTGATTCTTCTAGTAGATGATGATACTTCATTCCTTATGTATATTAAAGAACAGATCGAACAAATAGGGTGGTATGTGGTTGCGATTGCAAATCCACAAAAGGCGATTATGTCATTTTATGATGTGAGGCCAGATTGTGTTGTCATTGATATACATATGCAAGAAACAGATGGATTCAAGGTTTTGCAATTCCTTAAAGAGAAGTTAAAACAACAATTCATACCAACAGTTATGGTAAGTATTGATGATAAAAAAGAAAATAGAATGAAAAGCTATGAATTGGGCGCAGACGATTTTATTAAGAAGCCTTTTGATATTGACGAATTTACGGCTCGATTAGGACGTCAATTGCACCGGAAGCAGCAAATCGATGAATTGCTATTGGTTGATGAACTGACACAAGTATATAACCGCAAATACCTAAAGCAGGAATACGATAAGTTAACGAATTATCTTATACGATATAATGAGACATTTTGTTTAGCCGTTCTTGATTTAGATAAGTTCAAAAATGTGAATGACAAGTACGGGCACTTAGTAGGAGACCTTGTGTTACAGCAGTTTTCAAGTTTTCTAAACAAGGAAGCTAGATTAAATGACACAATCGTTAGATATGGTGGAGAAGAGTTTATCATTCTATTCCCTAAAACAAATGTAGAAGATGCTTATAAGGTTTTAGATCGGCTCTGTAAGGGATTTGCAGAGCATTCTATTGAACATAATGGTAGTTTCTCATGTACGTTTTCTGGTGGAGTAGTAGAAGTCACTTCAGGTGATCGGCCACTAAACGAGTGGATAGAGCTGGCAGATGCAGCGTTATATGAAGCGAAAAACTCAGGTAGAAATCACATAAAAATGGCGAAGCCTTCTGTAGAGTTAGCACCGAGTAAAGTGATAAAAATCGCCATTGTTGATGACGATCCTATCATTCGAACAGTACTTTCTGACATCGTTACGAAGTTACCAAAGCCTGAACATACACAATTTGATATTCAAACCTTTAGCGACGGCAGTCTTTTCGTCCAAAATGAGTGGCATAAGAAATCTCGATGTTTAGTTATTTTGGACGGCGTTATGCCGAAGATGGATGGCTTAGAGGTTCTACATGAGTTAAGAAGTCAACTCGATAGTGAGCGTTATAAAGTGCTGATGTTAACATCGAGGAAAAGTGAGATGGACATCGCAAGAGCATTACAGCTTGGGGCGGACGACTATATAACAAAACCGTTTAAACTTTATGAACTTGAAGCAAGACTCTCTCAAATTATTAAAAGGATGAGTTAGTCCATTGTTCCATGGTGAAATCTTATTCTTCTTGCTTATTCTGATCGGTTTAGTATATATTTTAACGGTTTTGTTTTTCTATCTTATTATCCAAAAAGCGATAGAAAATTCTCGGCGAAGAAAAATTAATCAATATAAACAAGAGTACCAAAGTGCTTTATTTAAATATATTAATGAAGGAATTGAGGAGAAAGATTTACGGTGCCCCTCATTTCTTCAGATGGAAGCATTCATAGAGTTGTTAGAGGAATTTATTAGTATGATTTCAAGTGAACACTTTCAGCGAAAGACGAAAGAATTTGCTGAATCCCACTTTCAGGGAATAATGCTTAAGAAATTAAAACACAGTCGGTGGAGCATTAGAATGAATGCTTTATTTCAAATAGAAGATTTTCAAATGGAAATCATGACGAACAATTTAAATCTATTGTATAAATCAAAGGATTTGACTAAGGCTGAAGAAATTCAAATCTTGAAGATTTATGCGCGCTTCGATTATCCAGATCTATACAATCGGATGGTGTATCCGAAACATGCACTTACTGAATTCGAGTATAATTTGTTGTTTCGTAGGATGAGCGAGCAGACTTTTGAACGCATATATAATCGATTTTCGGAGTTACCGCAACGGATGAAATATTCGTTTATAGAATCGATTGGAACACGTAATCAACAAAATAATGGTCGATTTCTTAAAGGGTTACTGGAAGACGATTCTTCTGAAGTTCGAATTCGAGCATTGAAAGCAATGGTGACAATCGGGTTCCAACTCGAAGAATCAGAAGTTATTGAATACTTACAATCAGACCAATGGCAAGAAAGGTTAATGGCTATAAAGATTTGTGATCAAATTCGATCAGATGAATTTATCCCTTTCTTGTTAGATCTATTAAGTGATTCTACGTTCTATGTGCGTTCTCAAGCTGCAAAGACTTTATTACGTATGGAAAACGGGATCCAAATTTTATATGAAGTGGCGGCTACTAATGAAGATCCATTTGCACGAGATATGGCAGAACAATGGTTAGAAAGAGGTCCTGGTCATGATAAATGATATTGATTGGGGTTTATCCCTCATTTACGTAGGTTGGTTTGTTTTTGCATTTATGTTATTAGTCATTACTTTCTATACAGTATTACTTATTATTTCTTTATCACAATTAAGAAATTCATATCAGCTAGATGATTGGGAACCTTATGAAGAATTATTGGACTTCAGTCAAACTAAACCAGTTTCGATTCTTGTTCCCGTTTACAACGAATCTAGTGGCATTATCGCAACGGTCCGTTCCTTACTAAGTACACAATATCCTGAATATGAAATTATCGTCATTAATGATGGCTCCACGGATGATTCTTTAGAGAAATTAATCGATTCCTTTCAGTTAGTCAAAACGAACCGAGTCATCCGACAACAGTTAGAAACTGAGGAAATTAAAGGTGTATACCAATCTAATATATTTAAACAATTACTTGTAATAGACAAAGAGAATGAAGGGAAATCAGGAGCTTTAAACGCAGGGATCAATCTATCAAGCTATCCTTATTTCTGTTCGATTGATGGAGATTCAGTCATTGAGAGGAATGCCTTTCTTAAAGTAATGAAGCCAATTATTGAATCAGATGGAGACGTAATTGCATCAGGAGGGAGTATTCGTATTGCTAATGGTTGTGATATTGAAAGTGGAGAGATTGTTAAGGTCGGATTATCTCGCCGTCCACTTGTCATTATGCAAGTAGTTGAATACCTCAGAGCATTCTTAATGGGAAGAATCGGCCTTAGTAGACATAATCTACTATTGATTGTATCAGGAGCTTTTGGCGTGTTTTCAAAGAGTTGGGTCATTGAAGCAGGTGGATATAACAAGACAGTCGGAGAAGACATGGAATTGGTCGTTAGACTCCATCGTCTTATTCGAGAGAAAAAGGTTGATAAGAAAATTGTCTTTGTTCCAGACCCCGTATGTTGGACGGAGGCACCTGAATCTATGAAAGACCTTCGTATCCAAAGAAAACGTTGGCATAGAGGTTTATTTGAAAGCTTATGGCTGCATAAGAAGCTGATCTTTAATCCTAAATATGGTTCGATAGGTTTAGCTTCAATGCCGTATTTTCTTATTATTGAGTTCCTAGGACCTGTAGTTGAGTTAATAGGCTATTTAGTAATGATCATTTCCATGTTTTTGGGCGGTGTCTTTGTAGAGTTTTCCATCTTACTTTTCTTAATGGCGGTCTTGTATGGTTCAATCTTTTCAATGGCAGCAGTTCTACTAGAGGAATGGTCAGTTCAAAAATTTCCTAAAGTCACAGACATCATAAAACTCTTCTTCTTTTCTCTAACAGAGACATTATGGTTCAGGCCGTTAACTGTTCTATGGCGGTGTGAAGGCATAATTGATGTGATTCTGAGAAGAAGAGGCTGGGGAAAGATGTCAAGAAAAGGGGTTTCCAAATAGTATTAGGCATGAATATCTGCACTGGAAGGAGCATGTTAAAGTGGCAAATATCTTACTTGCTGAAGATGAAGAAGTTTTGCGTATGTTAGTAATGGATACTTTGGAGGATGAGGGGCATGAAATTGATGAGGCATGTGACGGTCAAGAGGCTATTCATTTCATTAAGGAAAATACATATGATCTCATTCTATTAGATTACATGATGCCGTTATACACTGGTTTAGAAGTCATTGAGCAAGTTAGAAACATACCTGAAAAGAAGGACACAAAGATCATGATGCTCTCAGCAAAAAGTCAAAAGGTCGATCAGTTGAGAGTGCTAGATGCTGGAGCTGATTATTTCATGGCAAAACCATTTAGTCCCCTTGAGTTAGTAAATAAAATAGAGGAGATCCTGAATGAAGAGAATTAAGGAGTATTTCCAGACAAGCTTAAGGAAACAATTTCTAGGGTTGATGGGATGCTTCATACTTATTTTCTTAATAGGAGCGGCATTATTATTTATTTATGACAAATCGATTACGGATGAATTTGAAAGTAAGCAACAACAATTGAATGAGAAAGATAAATATTCCGAACAACTTAATCGGGAGTTTACGAAAGCGTTCTTTGATGCACGAGGGTATATCGCTTTCGGCAGACAAGAATTTAAAGAGAGTGTGAATGAGCAACAGACCAAAGTTGTAATTACATTAGATGAATTACGAGAAATATCGAGTAGTCAAGAGGATGAACAATTTATCAATGAAGCTGAAGTGTTCATTTCATTTTACTTCAATGAATTAATTCCAAGTGGATTTTCCAATTTTGAAAACGGGAATATTGATGCGATTATTCAATCATCTACTAGTGGTGGAACATCTAGAATTAATGAGTTTCAAAATCAACTAGATGCGTACAATGATTCCATTCAACAAGAAATCGAACGAGAACAAGCTCAACTTAAACAACAAGAGCTACAAAATGAAATTGCTTTTGTGATATTTGTACTCATCATTTTATTCACGTTAATGGCAATAATGAGAATGATGCTCAAACAAGTAGGTATACCATTAGATGAAGTTGCGACTACGGCTGAGAAATTTGCAGAAGATGAATCTTATAATCAAATTACATTTGATACTGTAAGAAAAGATGAAATAGGGAAGCTGTCTGTTGCGTTCGAAAAGATGATCCACACTATACAAGAAAAGGAAGAGCATCTTCTTCAACAAAATGAGGAACTGATTGCACAGCAAGATGAATTAATTGCGCAGCAAGATGAACTAGAGTCACAACAAGCTGAGCTTGAGCATGTTGTTGAAGTCATGCAAAACAGAGAAAGACAGCTAGAACGGTATAATCAATTTATCAAGGGCATTTCCAATTCACTAGATAAGAAGGAAGTGCTTGGCAGCGTTGTAAAAAGTATGTGTAGCGTAATGGATGCAGCAAGGGGAATGATTGTACTCTTAAATGATCAACAGTCTCATGCTGCTTTCGGGATTTCAGAAAATGGGGTCCAACAATTTATACGTAACATAAATGATGGTGTTCAAGAGCGTGTTTTTGAAACAAAGAAAGCTTTTTCCATCAAGCGTCATTCATCTGGACCAGAAAAAGGATATCATGAAGAAACTCAATTTGCTTTTGACTTGTTTATCCCTGTCTTATCTGTAAATGAACAAGTAGAAGCGATCATGGTATTTAGCCGATTTAGTGAGGACTTTACTGATGAAGAAATTGAGCGATATGAAAGTTTAGCGAAGCAAATATCCATATCCTTACAGAAAATTCACCATTTCGAGGAATCCGAGAAAGAACGTGAAACGACTCAGGATATCCTAAATAATGTGCAGGAAGGCATTCAGCTTGTTGATCATGACGGAACAAATTTAATGGTGAATTCTCAAATGGCTAGTTTATTAAATG
This sequence comes from Pseudalkalibacillus berkeleyi, assembly GCF_021608225.1. Lineage (NCBI taxonomy): Bacteria > Bacillati > Bacillota > Bacilli > Caryophanales > Fictibacillaceae > Pseudalkalibacillus > Pseudalkalibacillus berkeleyi. Next base: position 2,116,337 of record NZ_JAKIJS010000001.1, on the reverse strand, counting down.
TAGATTTTGCTGAACTCTATCAATCTACCTATAAGGATTGGAAACAGCACTTTATTGATCAAGTAGGAGATGCTGTAAGTGTCGGTCAATACTTAGATTCGATTATTGATCAAGAACACATTACCTCAAACTACCTTACCTATCATGTGCCATCTTTGGAAAAGGTGTTTCAAGTCTATTCAGAACGCCTTTATAGAGGGGATGAGCAGATTGGTACAATATTTGTGCATCGTGATATTACAAAGGAATTTGAAGTGGATCAGATGAAATCAGAATTTGTAAGTACGGTTAGTCATGAGCTCCGCACCCCACTTTCTAGTGTGCTAGGATTTACAGAGTTGATGCTTAACAAAGAGTTGAAGCCAGAGCGACAAAAGAAATATTTAACGACAATTTATCAAGAAGCGAAACGATTAACGGCATTGATTAATGATTTCCTTGATGTGCAAAGAATGGAGTCAGGACGTCAAACGTATGAGAAACGATACGAAAATCTTGTGCCAATTGTAGAAGAGGTTGTAGACCAGCAGCAGATTAACGCACCTAATCATGACATAACAATACTGCAAGAGACAGAGCATACTACAACTCTTGGGGATCGGGATAAGTTGTCCCAAGTGTTTACGAATCTAGTGAGTAATGCAATTAAATATTCACCAGATGGTGGTAAGGTTTGCATCAAATTTTATGAAGATCACGGTCGATTGAAAATTGATATTCAAGATCATGGTCTTGGGATACCAGCTGATTCAATTGAGAAATTGTTTACAAAGTTCTATCGCGTTGACAACTCAGACAGACGGAGAATTGGTGGGACTGGTTTAGGCCTTGCTATCGTGAAAGAAATCATTAAGGCACATGAAGGAACGATCGACGTGAATTCTCAGCTAGGTGAGGGAACAACGTTTACGGTAAATTTACCGAATACAACAATCCAGTTGGACAATGAAGAAGACAACGCCGCCAATGGAATGAATATCCTCGTTATAGAAGACGATATTAATCTTGCATCATTATTGAAAACAGAGCTATCAGACAGTGGGTTCCAAGTTAAACACTTTAAAGATGCAGAATCAGGAATAGAAAGCATGAAAGAACTAAAGCCTGATGCAGTCGTTCTAGACATCATGTTAGAAGGTAGTATGACCGGTTGGGATGTCCTTGAAAGGATGAAAGGTGACCAGGCATTTTCTGCAATTCCTATTATTGTTTCTACAGCTTTAGATGATAAAGAGAAGGGTTACATGCTAGGTGCTACGGAATATCTTGTGAAACCATACCAACCAAGCAAGCTTTCCAAAACGATTCTACAAGTATTGCTGAAACAGGAAAATGTAGGTCAAATATTGGTGCCAGAGAACAATTAATTTAATAACGTTGCATGAGTAAGCAGCCCTAATTAGGGCTGCTATTTCTTTCGTACTATTTTTCTGAAATTTCTATAAATTAATAAGCTAGCGGAAGGAGTTTTGTATATGTAAAGGAAGTAGTAATAAACAAAACTTTGAGGTTCAACATGATTAGGGGGATTGAATGATGTTAGGTATGGAAGATGGACTTGTCGGTCTTGCTTGGATTGGCACATTACTTGCCGCAATAGGATGTATTGTATTTGGAGCGGTGATGTGGAATCGTGGAGGTGATGATTCACAATGAATCTTGCCGTATTAATACCGATTTGTATTGTTTACATAGGAATCATGTCAGCACTAGCCTACTATGGCTACAAAAAAACCACATCTGAAGCAGATTATCTAGTAGGGGGTAGAAACATTCATCCAGCTGTAATGGCATTATCATACGGTGCAACATTTATAAGTACGTCTGCAATCATTGGTTTCGGTGGGGCTGCTGGCGTATTTGGGATGGGGCTATTGTGGCTTGCTTTTCTTAATATCGTATTGGGCATTTTTGTTGCCTTTGCTATATTTGGTACGAAAATACGGAGGTTATCTTTAGAATTAGATGCCTCAACGTTCCCCTCTTTATTAGGTAAAAGATACAAATCCAATTTCATAACGGTCTTTGCTGGTGCAATGATTTTCGTCTTAATGCCTGCTTACACGAGTATTGTTTTAATTGGAGGGGCTCGATTCCTAGAAGAATCTCTCGCAATGAATTTCAACATTGCATTGTTGATTCTCGCTTCAATCATCGCTTTGTATGTCATTAGTGGTGGCATTAAAGCTGTCATGTATACCGATGCTTTTGGTGCGGTCATTATGCTGATTGGTATGGCGCTTTTTCTTTTCGTCACGTATCAAGCGGTTGGTGGGTTTATGGAAGGTCACAGGGGATTAGCTGCTATGAAGGAGATGGTGCCACAACCATTGGTGGATGGCGGTCATTTAGGGTGGACAAGCATGCCAGCCTTCGGTTCACCACTATGGTGGACGATGGTTAGTACAATTATTATGGGTGTTGGTGTAGGGGTGCTTGCTCAACCTCAGCTTGCGATGAGATGTATGACGGTGAAAGATGACCGTGCGTTATATAGATCTGTATTAGTCGGAGGCGTCTTCATCTTATTCATGACAGGTGCAGCATTTGCAATTGGTCCATTGAGTAACTTGTATTTCTTCAATACAACTGGAGAAATTGCTTTAACTGTAGCGGGTGGAAATACTGATTTAATTATACCTAAGCTCATTAATGACATTATGCCAAATTGGTTTATCTACCTCTTTACTTTGACATTACTCTCTGCTACGATTTCAACGGTTTCTTCACTCATCCATGTTCAGGCAACTGCGTTTGGACAAGATATATTAAAAACACTGGGCATCAAAAAAATGTTTGGGAAAAAGATGAACTTCTCTCGTGTCGGTGTAATTCTTGGAATGATCGCAGCGGTCATTCTCGCATACATTCTCCCTGCCGGGGTAATCGCAACAGCTACTGCTTTCTGGTTTGGTATTTGTGGGGCAGCGTTCTTACCAGCTTTAATCGGTGCTTTTTATTGGAAAGGAGCGACAAGGGCAGGTGCTACCTATAGTATCATTACCGGATTTACAGTAAGTATTTTAGGGTTCCTTTTCCTCCATGTAAAAGAAGCTTCAGCACTCGGCATTTCAAAAGCACTGTTCGGTCAAGAAACGCTGCTCGAGTTCCCATGGACGCACATCGATCCGTTATTTTATGCCCTACCTTTATCGACACTCGTATTTATTACGGTCAGCTTGATGGGAGTTAAGGAAAGGCATGAAGGACAATATGAACAAACACAGAAACAAGCACAATAAAACACACAAGACTGTAGAGGTGCTGAATCGCCTTTACAGTTTTTTCTATGTTGGATGGAAGGGAATAGAAATCAATTATCGAAATAAAGGTGTAGGAAATAGATAAGAAATATATGAAAGCAGATCTTGTGAAATACATAAATAAGTTAAGTAAAGTTTAAAGGAACAGAGGAGTGTAAGCTTTGTTAGAGGTTATAAAAAAATTATCAGAGGTAAATGAAGGAGAAGTAGGTATAGTAATTTACTCTCCTGAGGAAAGAAATGTTGTCGCATCATTTAATAGTGATATGGGGATTCCACTTGCTTCTTCTGGAAAGATAGCAATTGGGTTTGTTATTACAAAATGGGTCATGAAAAACCAATTCTCCTGGGACGAAATTATAGAAGACATACGATTTGATGAACATGAAGACAGTCATGAGTTGTATCCTCATCTTCAAGGCATGAACGAGCTAACATTGAGAAACGCAGTTGAAGTGATGATCGCAAGTCATGATAACCATCTTGCAAAGAGAATCGTCAGCCATTGTGGGGGATGGGATTTAATTAATGAGGAGCTTCATACATTTTTTCATCGTTTCCATCTGACACAAGACCCGCTAGATATAAATAATGCAGGTAATATTAATGAATTGTTCCTTATGTTGAATGAGATTTATGAGGGATATATAGGTGATGCGTCACTTTGGGAGCCACTGATGAATGGACTAGTAAGACAACGGAGTCTAATAGAGGGCATACCAAGCCACCACTTAAATCATATGACAGGAGGACTGCCAACAGTTCTCGTTCATTTAGGCATAATTGGTGAGTTTCACAACAAGCCGTTGTTGTATGTTATTGGGGTAAAAGATGTACCGAACCGAAGTGAAAATCAAGAATCAGATCAAAAGGTGGTTGAGGCATTACAGCTTATGTACAAATTTACACAGTAATACATTTGGAGGTATAGATGGAATTTTATCAATTTAACCAAAAGGTTGGAAAAGTGATTAAGAAGTACGATTCCAACTTTATCATGTCGAGAATAGTGATGACTACAAAACCTGCACACATTGGGTGCATGCATTTAGCGGCGAAAGATATCATCGGTTATCATCAAGCTGTTGTTCCGCAGTTGTTGCTGATTGTAAATGGAGAAGGTTTAGTAAGAGGAGAGGATGACGAATATTTCAACGTAAGAGCTGGTGATGCAATATATTGGGAGAAAGACGAATGGCATGAGACAAAAACCGAAACAGGCCTAACTGCAATCGTAATAGAAAGCAAAGAGCTAGACCCTGCTTCATTTATGACCAAGAAATAAAGGGTTATGTCGTTAGAGGTGTGATATGGATAATCGTTGGAATGAACTGATCTATAAGTTTTGGTCTCCTATGTATGATAAGTTTTTTAACAGTGGGCAATTTCTCAGTGCACGAAAAGAGATATTCCAAAATCAAATATTTGATAAACACCAAAAGGTATTGCTTGTCGGAGTAGGTACAGGAGCTGATTTAGAACAAATTAGCTACAAAGAATTAAATGTCACTGCCATAGATTATTCTAGTGATATGCTAAAAAAGGCTAGAGAAAAATTTAAAGATTCATCGATACAATTTGTAAAAATGGACGCTCAAGATATGAATTTTAGTGATCATCACTTTGATGTAGTGATAGGAAGCCTTGTAGTATCGGTTGTTCCGGATGCAGAAAAGTGTCTTAAAGAAATGCTGAGAGTATTGAAACCAAATGGAGAAATGATCATTTTTGATAAGTTCGCACCAAAAAATAAACAACTTTCCCCGCTCAAAAAAGCCATTAGACCGTTCATAAAAAGACTAGGTACAGACATAGGAATTAACTTTGAGAAATTGATTGAAAATCATACATATACTTTAACTGTTACAGAAGACCAATCCATTATGTTCAATGGCATGTACAGAAAGATTCTTATCAAGAAAATAATGTCATAGAACTATAATTTAAGAGGAGAAGAGATAACATTAAAAAAATAATAATGTTAATGATTATTATTGTTGGAATATTGCTTACATATAAAGGATTAAACGATTTATATATAAAAAAGACGTTTAACAAACCTTATACAATCGCTAGTGAAATCATTCAAGATGCTATCCAAGATAAACGTAAAAGTAAATACATATTAAGTAATCAAGAATGGAAGTCGATGTCTGAGGAGTCAGTGTTTATATTAACTAGAGAACCGATCGACTGGACTGACTTTAAAGGATTTATTCAAAGCTGTACTGGTCCGAATACATCGTTATCATATAATGATGGAAAAGCAGCATTCAAAGTCATGAAACAGGAATATAAAGATAACGATCAGAGAGTATATATAATGTGTCATGAATACGACGAAGTTAATGGAGATCATAAAGCTTCAAAAACCATCACGCTTTTAATGGAGAAGATTGATGGGGCATGGAAAGCGGTAGGTAAAAGCAGTGAGAAAAAATAGAATGTAAAAAAGTGATCGTTATAAAACAAACAGTAGCTAAAAAGTAAAACTCAATAGTACCAAAGGGCTTAAAGGAAATTTCCTTTAAGCCCTTTTTGAACGATTATTCAAATACTTTTATCCGAAATTTGTACTTATGTTTGTGTTTAGTTTTTTAAGCTTTGGATGAACTAAGAAGTATATTGTAAACCCAAAGTATCCAAGTCCAGATAACATCAAAATGAGCGGTCCGGAACTCAATTCACCGAACAGGCCTCCAAGAAAGTATCCAAGAGGGCTTAACGAGCCAAGGATGGATGAAATGAATGCAAACCCAATTCCCAAGTAACCTTTTGGTAGGTTTACTTGAATAATAGTTTGAACAAAGATTGCCAACAATCCTATACCAATCCATGCAAAGCCAAACAAAACATAAGAATATACGGTTTTATCATTTTGAGAAAAGGCGACCATCCAACATACACCAGAAAAAAGGGATGTATATGGCATGATGCGATTTAATGGTATATGTTCTAACTTACTCGCTAGAACTGTACCAACTAAAGTACCGACTGACATCGCGGTTAACCAAAAACCAAATTCAGCTGAATTGGATGAGATCACCGGTAACATTGCTAAGCCCATCGTAGCCATAACATTGATTACGATTACTCCGAACATGATATTCAACAATGTGTGCTGTTTTTTAATAACCTGATAGCCATCGATAAAATCGTTCTTGTATTGCGCCAGAAATTTGAGGCTTGTGGTTTGGTCTTCCTTCTTCGATTTTGGGACTTTTAAGTAAAATAGAAAGAGTAAACCGGTACCGATAAGTAATATGCTGTTGGATACGTAAATTACACCTAGTCCAACAAAAACAATCAGAATACCAGATATGGCATCGGAAATGATGTCTAATGTTTGGTATGAACATGCAAATACTGAATTTACTTTAGTAAGGTCTTTCTTGTCTGATAGACTTTCAATTAAAGCACTTTCAGTTGGATAAGTGGCTTCAGATAATGCTAGTGCAAGGAACATGAGGAAAAAAAGTAAAGGTAACCATAAAGCATTTGTGAAGAATAACACGCTAATGACAGCTATTAAACTTCCTTGTCCTATTTCAGCAAAAAACAGAATTTTGCGCTTTGAAAATCGATCGATCATCGGTCCATATAGGAATTGTAATGTCACTGGTAACATGGCAATCGCACTGGTTAGGCCAATTAGGAATGCGGAATCAGTCGTTGTCTTTACATACCAGATTGTTGCAATCATATATAAACTATCTGCGATGTTTGTAATGATTCTTCCAATTAATAAGATCATTAATTGTTTATTCATAGTGATTTCCTCCGTTTATGTGTGGATTCTTACAAATCATGTTTGTTCATCCACGTTGGAGGTCCTCGGATTCTGCTATAGCGTTAATGTTCAAATGGATTGATATGTGTAGTATGCACCATATTTGGATATCCTTTCCTCTTTGAATTTGTTAGTTATTATGACACGAGTTCTTTGAAAGTTCAACAGTGTAGTAAGATGTTACAGTTGTGAGATCTTCAATTGAAAAGGACCGATCCCAGTGGGATCAGTCCCTAATCATTACATAGATTTCTGCTCGTTTCGAATGTGTTGAAGTGCTCTTTGAAGCATTAAGTCATTTTTATCACAAATCTCTTGTTTCCTTGGGATAGGTGCATATAAATCGGCTACATCATCCCAAAATTCTGGCAAATCAACAGGGGCTTTTTCCTGCCACTTCGATCGCCACTCTTCTGGAAGAGGTCCTTTCAAATCTTTACCTGTCATTTCTGCCCAGATCATTGACCATGCTCTAGGAACAACACGCCAGATGTCATATCCACCACCACCGACTGCAATCCAACGTCCATTTGCGTACTTGTCAGCTGCTCGGTTCACAATCTGAGGAATTTTTCTGTAGGACTCCATCGTGACTGATAGATGGGTGAGCGGATCCCAATAGTGCGCATCTACCCCGTTTTGACTGATGATGACATCAGGTTTATAAAATGCTGCGATTTCATCAATAGATTCTTCTAAGATTGGAATCCACGAATCGTCTTCAGTAAAGGCGTCTACTGGTATGTTGAATGAATATCCGTAGCCCTTACCTGCCCCTTTTTCCGAGACGTTCCCTGTACCCGGGAATAAGTAACGACCGGTCTCATGTATGGAAAACGTACAAACATCTGGGTCATCGTAGAATGCCCATTGAACGCCGTCGCCGTGGTGAGCATCCGTATCAATATAAAGCACGCGGGCATTATATTTCTGCTTCATATATTCAATCGCTATCGAGCTATCATTATAAATGCAAAAACCTGACGCTCGCCCTCTAAATCCGTGGTGGAGGCCGCCGCCGAGGCTTAGTGCTTTCTTCGAATTGCCCTCAAAGACTTGTTCGACTGCCGTTAGTGTAGCTCCGACAAGCCATGCACTCGCTTCATGCATATCCTTAAAAATCGGAGTATCATCTGTATTTAAGCCGAAGCTGGATTCTTGGGCTTTTGGAAGCAGTCCTTCTCCAGCCAATTTGATAGCGTTTACATAATCATCGTTATGAACGAGCTTAATTTCCTCGTCGGTTGCTTTTCTTGGTTTTACGATTTGATCATCAGTTAATATGCCAGCATCCTTTAATAGTTCATAGGTCAGTTTAAATCTGAGTGGATTAAACGGGTGATTATTACTGAATTTATAGCCTAAAAGTTGATCTGAGAAGATAAAAACCGGTTTCGTCATACTTGTTCTCCTGGGGTAACAGGCCATAAGACGTTGTAGCCTTCTGATTTAAGATGATCAATAATTGTTTGCGGATTCATCGTCTGCACTCTTAGGACGAGCACTTTCGTTTCATCTGTTTCACCAGGATAGACGAGAACACTCGTAATGTTCACGTTATGATGTTGGATTACAGCAGTTACATCTGCTAGTTTACCTGTCACATTTTCTACATGAACTTCAAATTGTGAACTAGGTTGATGGGCGCCAGTTAGTTGAATTAATGTGTATAGCATGTCCCGCTCTGTAATGATACCAATCACTTCGCGTTGATGCACAACCGGTATACAACCAATTCGCTCTTCGTAAAAAACAGTCAAAAGCTCTTCAATAAAATCAAGCGGATGGGCTGTTATCACTTGTTTTGTCATAACTAAATGAACTTGTGCATGTGAAGGATCTTCCTTATCCTTCAATCGATCAAGAATCAAGTCACGATCAGAAACAATCCCAATCAATTGATTGAGATGATTCACAACGGGTAAATGACGAACTTTATTTCTTGTCATTAGATTTTTCGCATCTTGGATTGTTGTATCTTGTTGAATGGTGATGACTTCTTTATTCATTACCGCTTCTACTTTCATTTAGATACCTCCTAATACATAAACCGGTTTTTGAATCGGAGTTGATCGAATTGTTGAATGGCATCTCGGTTAACGCGACTACCGATCCGAGCCATTAAACAATTGGCCGGGTGTGAACTAATTTCAGGATCGTCAGTTGCGAACCATTCCAGGCCACCAGCACTCATCATTTTCTCCATTACTTTTCTGTAATCCCAAACAGATAAACCTGTTCCTTTCAAGTCCCAATGCCAATAATATTCAGTCGTAATTACGATGAAATCTTCCATCGCATCGTCCATCATCGACACCTTCAGAAGATTTTTACCAATTTTATAATTACGGAACTCAGGAATGATCTCAATTGCTCCGAGTTCAATCAGATTCTCCATATTTCCTTCAGACCAGCGTTCTAAAGGGTCGGGGTAGACATAAGTGACATATCCGACAATCATATTTTTGTGCCTTGCAATAATGATTCTTCCCTCAGGAAGTCCTGCAATTTCAATTAACGCCTTATGCTGTTCGGCAGGAGGTCGAAACGCAGTCAAGTCCTCATGAAAATCATAGCTTGCAAGAGTTGTAGGTTTAATCGGTCCTTCTAGTATTAATTTTCCCTTCGGTGTATTGACAGTTTTTGCATTATAAATCTTTGTATGCTTCAAGCTTCGTTTCACCACCTGTGTCAGTCTCTACTCTTATTATACATGAAACCATATGTAGTAAGCGTTTTCAAACATAATAATAGAGGATGTTCAAAAAGTCCGATGAAATATAGCCGTCGAATTTCTACGTCAGCTTGCTATTTAGCTCCTCACGTAATGAGTACATACGCTCCGGTGCTCAAAGCTGCGCTTTCTTGAACTTCTTGCCTCTATTATCCTCCTTTTTGAACGTCCTATATGAACTGTTTTAAAATTGAGAATAATCAAATTTATGATATACTGTTTTTAAATCTTTAAATAAAGGGGAGATCCAATAATGAAAGTGGAAGCGCTTCCGGTTATTAATGGAGAATATAACTTGCAAGATTATGAAACTACCTATAAAAATTTTGACTGGTCAAGTGTAGAAAAGCACTTTACGTGGTCTACGACTGGCCGAGTAAACATGGCGTACGAAGCAATTGACCGCCATGCTGAGTCAGCAAAGAAAAATCAGGTAGCCCTTTATTTTTCAGACCCGAAACGAGATGAAAAATATACGTTTAATGAAATGAAAGATTTCTCAAATAAGGCTGGTAATGTTTTAAGAGATTTGGATGTTGTAAAAGGAGACCGCGTGTTCATCTTCATGCCGCGCTCCCCTGAGCTATACTTCTTATTCCTAGGAGCTTTAAAAGTCGGTGCGATTGTCGGACCGTTATTTGAAGCATTCATGGAAGGTGCGGTAACAGATCGTCTTGAGGATAGCGAAGCAAAAGTGCTTGTAACGACACCTGCTTTACTTGATCGTGTTCCAGTATCTAAACTATCAGCACTTGAGCATGTCGTTCTTGTGGGTGATGATGTAAAAGAAGATGACACATACGTTGATTATTACGGACGAATGGATAAAGCGAGTAAAAAGCTTTCGATTGAGTGGGTGGACCGTGAAGACGGAATGATTCTTCACTATACCTCCGGTTCTACGGGTAAGCCGAAAGGTGTTTTGCATGTTCATAATGCAATGATTCAGCACTATCAAACTGGTAAATGGGTGCTCGATTTGAAGGAAGATGACGTGTACTGGTGTACAGCTGATCCAGGCTGGGTAACGGGTACTTCATACGGTGTGTTCGCGCCTTGGTTGAACGGTGCATCCAATGTGATCCGAGGGGGGCGTTTCAGTCCCGAGGATTGGTACGGTACGATCGAGAAGTATGGTGTCTCTGTCTGGTATAGCGCTCCTACTGCATTCCGTATGTTGATGGGAGCAGGAGACGAAGTGGTGAAGAAATTCGACCTATCTAGCCTTCGCCACGTGCTGAGTGTCGGTGAACCATTGAATCCAGAAGTCGTTCGCTGGGGCCATAAAGTGTTCGGTCTTCGCATTCATGACAACTGGTGGATGACCGAGACAGGCGCGCAGTTGATCAGTAACTTCCCTTCAATGGAAATTAAGCCTGGATCAATGGGGAAACCATTACCAGGAATCGAGGCTGCGATTATTGATGACCAAGGTAATGAGCTTCCGCCGTATCGAATGGGGAATCTTGCTATCAAAAAAGGCTGGCCATCAATGATGCGCGCAATTTGGAATCGACCAGAAAAATTCGAGTCCTACTTTACAAAGGGAGACTGGTATATCTCAGGTGACTCAGCTTATATGGATGAAGACGGATATTTCTGGTTCCAAGGACGAATCGACGACGTCATCATGACATCAGGTGAGCGTGTCGGACCATTCGAAGTCGAGAGCAAGCTCGTTGAACATCCAGCAATTGCAGAGGCGGGCGTAATCGGTAAACCAGATCCCGTTCGTGGAGAGATCATTAAGGCGTTCATCGCATTACGAACAGGGTATGAAGCAAACGATGAGCTGAAGGAAGAAATTCGTACATTCGTGAAAAAAGGATTAGCGGCTCACGCTGCGCCACGAGAAATCGAATTCAAGGATAAACTTCCGAAGACCCGAAGTGGTAAAATTATGCGTCGCGTATTGAAAGCTTGGGAACTAGATCTTCCGACTGGTGATCTTTCAACGATGGAAGACTAATAAGAAGATGATTTTTATTGATAAGCATGCGGGCAAATGTCCGCATGCTTTTTTACATGTAATCGTTCTATGTATCTCGCGAAATTTGCTGAGTTTTCTATGTCAAAACGTTGTAAAATTATGTTAAAGTAATGAAGAAGATTCATTCTTTTAAAAAATCTGAAAGCTACAGCAAAGCGCTTGGGGGGATATCATGAGTCAAGCAGTAGATCAAATTAAAATAGTGGAATATGATCCTAGCTACGCCGCAGCGGTAGCAAAAATGTGGAACAAGAGCCGCGATGGGTGGGGCGGATCTAATACCGTACAAACAGAAGAGCAAGTTCTGAAACAAGAAGCCAACACGACAAATCTTCATACGTACCTTGCTTTAGAAGGCGATGAGGTTGTCGGTTACTGTGGATTAAGTGAGTATCGTGAGGACGAAGGGGCACTTTATATTCCACTCCTTAATGTAAGAGATGATTACCATGGTAAAAAGATAGGAAAGAAGCTTGTCCTTAAAGCGTTGGAACGTGTCATAGAACTAAAGTGGCCTCGGCTCGATTTGTATACCTGGCCTGGAAATACAAAGGCTGTTCCTTTATATAAGAAGTGTGGTTTCTTCTGGGAAGAAAGAGATGATGCAACCCATTTGATGAACTTCATGCCTACGGTCTTACATACTGAAGCCGTGCAAGAATTCTTCAAAGATTTAAATTGGTATGAAGCAAGTACGAGACCGATTGAAGTGAAACCAGATGGCGAGAAACACAACGATTTTCACTACTATGAGTATTCATGGACCAATCGAGGTCAAATGCTGAAAATGCAGTTTGAAAGGTTTGGAAGAGGACTTAGATCAATCGAAACGGATGATTATGAAATATCTGCTACTATTGAGGATTTCAAACTAGTATTCGATTCACAATACAAAATCCGATATCACATTAAAAATAAAACGGGGAAACCATTAACCGTTTCATTAAAGGGTATGGATCATAAGAATATTCAGTTTGACCTTTCAAAAGACTTCATGGAAGTGAAAAATGAAGAAGTAATTGAAGCACCTTTTCACGTTGGTCCAATTGAAGAGGAACAAAGTGTGTGGCGAACACATCCATCCGTTAACACAACATTTCTAATTAATGGGAAGGAAGCATTGTTTAAAGTTGGATTATTACCTAAATTTCCAGCTAATGTTTCTAGTCATACACCTGAAAACTTAACTTACAAAGGTAGTAATGGAACTTTTTACCTTGATCTTGAAAACAATTATAAAGAGGCTGTTACGTTTACTTTCACCTTACCTGAAAGTGATTTATTCACAGGTGACCAGCAGGAATTGGATATAAAATTACAGCCCAAGTCTAGATGTTCAATTCCAGTGGCATACACCCTTAAAGAACATGGTTTTTACTCACCTGAATTAACGATTACGGCTACGAAAGAGGACGGTACTCAAACGACTTTTTCAAAAAAGATTAGCGTTCCGTTCAAAGGTATTGGCACAATGTTCTCTGGTGAGAGTGAAGAGGGTTACTATGTGTACAATGGTCAGTATCAATTACAGTTAAGGAAATTTAATAATTGGATTGAGCCAGGAAAAGAGCAAATTGATCAACAAGAATCAGCATTTAAATATCCGAAGCTCGGAAAACCATTCTCTGAAGAATTTGCTAGGCTAAGAGCTGAGAATGTCGAATTTATTGAAGAAAATAATACGATCGGGTTTCGAGCAACGTACCATTCAAAATCATTCCCTGGCGTGAAGCTACACGGCATTACTAAATTATTTGCTGAAGGTCTTGTAGAACAGTACTATGAGGTTGAGAATAGTGGTTCAGTAGACCTGGAAGAAGATTTATGGTTGAACATTCCTGTGTTTCAAACCCTTGAAAGAGCCGTCATTCCTTATGAAAATCGAATTGTTGAAATGAAGGATACAATCGGTAGTTATCATGAATATTGGAATGGGAAATCCATAACGGAGAATTGGATGTTCTCTAGAGTGAATGGTGATCCACGAGGACTTTGTTGGTCTAAGGATATGCAAATCAATTTTGATTCTTGGTTCGTCTTTTTTGAAAATAAAATCGGTAGGTTAAAAACGAATGAATGGGTTCGTACGAAACCGATTTACATGTCAATCGGTGCATTTCAAGACTGGAAGACCTTCAGAGGCTTTGCAAGACAGCAAGCGAGTGAATCAATACCGATAACTGACCATCTAGAATTAGTGATTAACAATCATAATCCTTTTGTCTCAGAGCAGTTAATAGATGTTCAAGTGAGCGATTATAAGGCTTCCTACTTTAATGGTTCAATTGACATTTTGTCTGGTGATAAGCTATTGAAACGAGAACAATTTGAAACGAAAGATGAAGTGAAGAAGAAGAATTTTGAGGTCAACGCTGAAAATTTGAAGAAACTGGGCTTCATTCAATCTAAATTTCAAATCGATTCAATTGAAACGACAAGAGAAGCTTTATATGTGAAGAAAGAAAGCGACACCGTCCGATATGAAACAAAAACGATAGAAGGTAAAGAAGCGTACGTTTGTAGTGACGGTGAGCTAGAGATTGCAGTAGCACCAGAGTTTTACCCAGGATTATTTTCTTTAAAATCCTCTTCCGGAGAATGGCTTGATTCTTCCTTCCCAAAAGTGCAACCAAAGTCTTGGTGGAATCCTTGGGCGGGTGGAGTGAATAGTTCATTGAGAGAAGTTACACCAAACTCCTTGTTAAAAGAAAAGCGGCATGCAGAGTTCGCTTCACTTGAGGATTCAAAAGGGAATAAGTGGGAGGGCGTTAAGGTAGTCGTCAAACTTACTGATCATGAGAAATATAAAGGGTTTGAATATCACCAATATTTCCTTCTATTACCTGGCACATCTGTTGTTTGTATGACGACTGAAATTATTCAGGATTCAGGTGTTTTCATCGATCGGAAAAATTGGGATATGAACTGTTATTTCAAACCTGATGAAGACTTAAAATCGAGTTGGGCAGAATTCCAAAACGCACCTGGAGATTGGCAGCGACTTTACGGAGGAAAAGGCGAGCAGCAAATGAGAATTGCTCGAAATGTCATATTCGGATCTGAAAATCGCCAAGACTGCCTTCAAATCATTACGGATACCAACGACGTTCAGTTTGGTTCGTATATTAATAAGGAAATCATGTTTGTAGAAGTGAACACGAAATTAATTTCAGAAGATGGAAATCGTACATTTACTAAACCTGTTTTCTGTATGGTGAACGAGACGGCAATCCCAGATACAGCATTAAATGATTTAAAATCGATTCGCTTCTAAGAATAAACACGGCTAGAAAGAGGGATACCATGAAGATTATTGATGCTCATATGCACTTTTCAGATATTGAAAGCTTTAAAGAAACTGCAAAAGACTTATCTAAATTGGATTATTCTTATGAAGGTATTATGAAAGAATATAAAGATGCCAATGTCGTGTTAGGAATTGGAATGGGATTGGAAGAAAGCGAGAAGGAAGGGTTTCCTGACCCTTCCTCTCGAACTCCAATGGGGCTTGATTTAGCTGCGCAAATACCACCTTCTGTCGTCTATTGTGCAGGCGTGAATCCTCATCACCTTGATGAAGATTCGATCGCAGCGCTTGAAAAGGCTGTGCAAGATCCTAAGGTTGTTGGTATCAAAATTTACTTAGGATATTATCGGTATTACGCACATGACAAAGTGTATGATCCGGTATATAAAATTGCGAGTAAATATGGACTCCCTGTCGTATTTCACACAGGGGATACATATTCTGAACGCGGACTCTTGAAGTATTCACACCCTTTGACTTTAGATGAAGTAGCAGTAGAACATCGAGATATCAACTTCGTCATGGCTCATTTCGGTGACCCATGGACATTGGATGGTGCAGAAGTGGTTTATAAGAATCGGAATATGTACGCGGACCTATCTGGACTTGTCGTTGGTACGGGTGATGACCTCCGGCGCTATAAGGAATCTCCTCGATTCTTTAACCATTTGAAGCACGCCTTAACTTTTACCGACAATTATAAAAAGTTCTTGTTCGGAACCGATTGGCCATTAATTCCAATCCAACCGTATATTGAATTCGTAAAAAGCATCATTCCAAAGGAATATCACGAAGACGTCTTCTACAACACAGCTCTCAACGTCTTTCCGAAAATTAAACAACACCTTTAGTAGAGCTGAGTATGGCACTAGGATAATTTCAGAGATGTAAACAAGTGAAAACGCACTGGATTTCACACCCACTCCTAAAATTTAGAATTTTTATTATGCAGCTGAATGGATGGATTGGATTCGGTATTCGACTTGACTCAGTCCATCTAATTTTTCTTTTGTACGTTCATTATGAAACAGTGCTTTAATAAAGGAGTTGAATAAAATGAATGAAAATAAAGGTACAGAAATAAAACGCTTTTCAAAAGCAGAAAACATTCTATCTCAAATCAATAGTAAAACTAAGCTAGGCGACTTACGAAAAATCGCGAAGGACATTAAAAAAGATCACGAACTAGCTATGGAGCTTTGGTCAACCGAAGAGTTTTTGCCCAGACTATTAGCAATCTTAATTATGGACAAAAAACTTCTTTCACAAGATGTGCTCAATAAGTTAGATAAGGATATGCAGACTCACACTTTTGATGAGCGAAATAACTTGATGGATTGGTTGATGGCTAATCAGCTCACCAAAGACAAGAAGAAAATTGCATTGATGGAGTCATGGGAAAATAGTCCTTCTGCTCTTCAAAGGCGAGCTTTCTGGTATTACCAAGGGCGATTGAGATGGACTGGACAAACACCGCCTGATAACACTGCATACTTGCTATCTGCATTAGAAGCTAATATTACGCAGGAAGAACCGGAAGTTCAATGGGCTATGAATTTCACCGCAGGCTGGATAGGCGTTTATGATGAAAAGAATCGTGCACGTTGTATTAAACTTGGTGAGAAAACGGGTCTTTACAAAGATGAAAAAGTAGCAAAAGGATGTACTCCCAGCTATTTGCCGGATTTCATTACAATTGAAGTTAACAAACGACATAAATAAATAGATACCTCTGAAAAATTTATTAGTGTTTAATTTAAAAAAATAAGAAAACAACGCGTTATGGCAGCTCCTTAGTGAAATATACAAGGAAGATGTAAGGGATTAACTCACTATCTCTTTTTGGTCTGTAGAGCGCTTATCTTTAAGAAGAAAAACTTTCCAGCTGAACAGTACAACGATACTATGCACAATAAAAAATATTCAACAATCGGGCGCAATTCATATTTATAGAAATGCGTCCGTTTTTCTGTAATACCAGCTAATAGTGGGTCAAGTAGTTTGATAGTGGCAAGAAAAAAGAATAAGTGACGCAAGGAATAACTATTTTTACACTTTGCTACGGAGGTATTTATGAGTATTCACTATTATTTAGGATGGTTTAACAATTTCTTTCCAGAGACTCTGTCCAGGCTGTTACAAGAGGATATAACTGATAGAATGTCGCTTGTTATGATTAGTTCGAATCCATCTATTTATGAAGATGATGGTGCTACTGAACGCTCGTGGCTTGACCAGGCTGGCATTATGTTTGATGAATATCATTTAATTAATTATCGCGTACAGAAGGAAGAGGCCCAATCGAAAATTCAAAATGCTTCAGTCATTTTCTTATTGGGTGGAGATACTCTTAAACAAAATGGTTTTTTGAGAGAATATGAATTATCGAATTTGATAAAAGAAAGCAGTGCCGTTGTGATAGGAGCAAGCGCTGGTGCAATCAATATGTCCGCTAAATGGTTATGCTCGAAAAACCTTGGAAATAAAGTTGAAATGAGCTCCGTTTACGAAGGGATCGGCCTTAATAATTTTTCTGTCCTGTCCCATTTTGACCTTGAAAATAATATTGCAATGGTTCAGAGTGAACTTTCTCCCCTATCAGAAGAAATAAACATTTATGCATCGAACAAAGATTGCGCTGTACGTGTAAAGGGAGACAGTCTCGACGTTTTTGGTACTGTTTTTTTAATTTCCCACTCAAAGATTCGGAAATTGGATGAGACGCTCCAAATGTACTGAATTACTATGGCTGCTCAATTGAATTAATTACAATATACAATTGAATGATTGGATAATAGGTCAATACTTTCTTCAACAATCAGAGGCGAGAGCTGAAATCGATAGGTGATTTACAGCTTCCTAATAATTCAAAAACTAGATTATATACTTGCATATAGGAAATACAAAAAGAGAAGCATACAAGGGGGTAGAGAAGTATGGAACTTACTATTAGAAGAAGAACTAAAGAAGATATCAATGAGTTCATTACTTGGACGTATGAGGGAAAATATTCATTTTATGATAACAATATTCAAGAAGAAAAAATTGAAGGATTTAAGCAAAGTATACATTTAGAAAGAGCATTTTCAGTGGTTGATGAGGAAGAAAATTTAATAGGAAATTGTGAGTTTTTTGATGTGGAAGAAGATGGAGAAGAAATATTAGTAGTTGGAGTTCAAATGAAGCCCTCTATAACTGGAAGGGGTTATGGTTCGAAATTTGTTAAAGCAATTATTGAACAAGGAAAAGAACTACTAAAGTTTAATCATCTGGAATTGGCAGTAGTAGACTTTAATGAACGAGCAATAAGGACATATGAAAAAGAAGGATTTATTAAGAAAGGCGAATTCCAAAATGAAATAAGTGGCAGTACATATAACTTTATCATTATGGCTAGGGATTGGGGATAGAATTTGTTATTCAACGATTGGGGACGAGAGCTGATGGTGATCTCCAACTTAACCTATATACAATAACCGGGAAGGATTGTGGAGTAAGCTTGTAAAGAATAAAGTTTAACAAAATGGGATTAAATGGTTATAAATATATCACATGCTTTTGTTTTGAGATTTGTTATTTTGATAGCACTACTTACAGGATTAATATTTTTTACTAGTTGTGAAAAAATCCTGCATGTATTATTTACTGAGGAGCAGAAAACTTAAAGTTTTTGGTTTGTATCGACACTTGAAAATATGACATGGGTTACAGTTTGTGCTAAATCAGTAATATTATTAATAAAAATTTCTATATCAGCTAATCTCTCAAAGTGTAATTTCATGATATAACAAGCTTGACCTGCAATTCGGTGACAGTATTCAACATTAGTCTGTTTCTCAATTCTTTTCTTAAACAATTCGTATTGGCCATTTTTTACCGTTGCCTCTATCATACAACTGACTGGGTAGCCTGCTTTTTCATAGTCAATTTGTAATTGGTAGCCCTTAATTACTCCGAATGATTCCATTTGTTTAATTCGTTCCGCTACTGCAGGAGAAGACATACCTATGAGCCTTCCTAATTCTCTCATGGATAACCGACTGTTCTGATTGAGTTGATTCAAAATCTGCTTATCCTTAGCATCTAATTTCATATGTAAAGTTTCCCTTCTATTCTTTGTTGGAATGCAAATTAAATTGTTTTAATGCTTTAAATATAACATGTAACTAATTATTTACCTTATTTATAATTATGACAAGGAGGGAAAGTGATGCCAAGAATAACTTTTTCTGAAAATGGAAGTAGTTCGTTTCAAAGATTACTAGGACATAATCAGAAGGTAATGGAAAAATGGAACGATTTAGGTGAGGCTTTAGAAGCTGAGGGTTTTTTATCATCAAATTTAAAAGAGCAGGTGAGAAGAACATTAGCACAAGAAAATGGGTGTGAATATTGCAAAGCAAAGGGACTTCCAGAACCTCACTTATTTGATGAGAAAACCTCAGTTGCAGTTGGATTCGCACAAGCTTTTTTGTCGTATAGAGGGAGTATGCCATTGACTGTATTTAATGTGTTACATAATACATTTGATAACGAAGAAATAAGTGAACTATGTGCTTTTGTATGTTTTACAACGGCAGCTCAGTACTTTGGTGCCATTACAGGATTACAACCGGGTGCTGACAAATACATTTTAAGTGATTAGCTAAACAGAATCTATTTGGGATTATGTCCCAGGTTAACAAGGAAACAGAATCGTGATGAGATAGGGGTACACAAAAAGTTAAGGGGGATGAAATTGTTTGACCAACTGCAAATAATAGAAGTCGCATCAATCGATGATAAGGATTTAAGTGATTTAACGGACTTGTTAATTCAGGTAGTTGATGAAGGTGCTTCAATCGGCTTTATTCCACCGCTAAGTAAAGAGGAAGCAAATGAATACTGGAAAAATGTTTTGGATCCCGGTGTTGTTTTGTGGATGGTTAGAAAAGATAATGAGATTTGCGGAGCAGTTCAACTGCAGATTTCTCAAAAGGCGAACGGTACTCATAGAGCTGAGGTAGCGAAGCTGATGGTCAATTCTAGACATCGAAGAAAAGGGATTGGAAGAGCGTTAATGATCGCATTACACACACGAGCCAAGTTAGAGAATATAACTCTTTTAGTACTTGATACTAGATTAGGTGATCCTTCCAATAAGTTGTATAAGTCTCTTGGATATAATGAAGTTGGAAAGATTCCCAACTATACTAAAACACCTGATGGGCATTTAGAAGCTACTGTATTTTACTACAAAGAAATCTAAATTCAATATTCAGGTATGTTGGTGAAGGTTAGAGTTTAATAAATTGATTAATTCATATCCATAGGTGATTTACAGCTTCCTCTTTATTCAAGAAACTGTGCAGGTTAACCGAAAAAGGAATTATGTACTTATAGAAGAATATCTATTTATGAACAAAAATTGTAAAAATATTTTTCTGTATTTGGGTTAGGAGTTAGGAGAATATGAAATCATTACATGGGAAGATCGCTGTTGTTACAGGTGCATCCCGTGGAGCGGGTAGGGGTATTGCATTCGAACTAGGCAGTGCAGGTGCTACGGTGTATGTGACAGGTCGAAGTGTAAAGGGAGCTACAACCGATAATCGGACAGAAACCATTGAAGAAACTGCCGATGGTGTCACTTCACGAGGAGGTAAAGGCATTGCCATACGATGTGACCATACAAACATTAAAGACGTGAGAAACCTATTTGAGCAGATTGAAAGGGAGCATAGTCGGATCGATATTTTAGTCAATAGTGTCTTTGGTGGCTCCGAAAGTTCTCTTCCATCAGGAGATGGACGACGTTTTTGGGAACGACCACTAGAGCATTGGGATGCTATGATGGTTGCTGGACCGCAAGCTTATCTGCTGACTACTCGATATGCTGTACCTCTGATGAAGCAGCACCATAACGGATTAATTGTAAATATCACATTTTTTATTAAGGACGAGATTTCGGGTAATTTATATTATGATTTAGCTATGAATGCGATCAATCGAATGACAGTAGGAATGGCAAAGGAACTAAAGGATTTCAACGTTTCAGCCGTTGCTGTTTGCCCAGGTTGGATGCGAACAGAAAGAGTTGTTGATGCAGGTTTTGGACCAGAAGATGGAACAACTGAAACAACAGCATATGTAGGGCGTGCGGTTGTAGCATTGGCATCAGACACCTCGGTATCAAAGATTTCTAGTAATGCAATAACAGTGTCTGAACTAGCAAGAAAATATGGCTTTACCGATGTAGATGGGACTCAACCATTGCAGTTTTAAGGGTAAAATTCTATCTGTTCTTTGATGGGGAATTGTCTATTTTTTTATTCAATTACCGGAAGCTTAAATGAATAAACTATAGAAAAGGCTTAGAGGATTCCCTAAGCTTTTTTGGTATTACACGAAAACTCTGCGTTTTTCCGTTTACGGACAGTAAAACAACTTATCACAATAACTCGCCTCGATTGTTTTTACGAAACTAAAATTAGGTTCATTCGTATAGTGTAGAAGAGGTAAAATTGAAGGAGGGCTTAATTGGACACCAAAAAACTTCACTACATAATTGCTTTCATTTCCTTTCCAGTCATCATCCTACACTTTGTTTTCGGTCATTATACAACTGAGGAATTTGTTTCTGGAATCCTTTTTTATTTCCTTGCAACAGTGATTTATATGTTGCTTGTCTATTTGTTTAATAAGGGTGAACTGGGCAAAAAGATAGTCCTATTTGCGCTCATCTTAATTGGATTAGTTAACATCATAATGATACTTGTAGAGACTTCACATTGATAGTTGTGAGGAAGAAAGTGAGATTAAAAGAATGAATATTGAAAGTAAAAACGTGCTTATAACAGGGGTGACGGGTACTTTAGGTGAACGCGTCGCTAAAAGCTTCATTAGTAAAGGGGCAAACGTAAGAGGTCTCATCCGAAATGAAAAAGATGCAGATAAATTTTTAAAATATGGGATGAATACAGTGGTTGGCGATTTATCAGATGTTCATTCAATAATTGAGGCTACGAAACATGTTGATATCGTCATTCACTGCGCTGCTTATTTGGGTGATGATCGAGAGAATGCAGTCCTATCAAATGTTGTTGGAGTAGATCATCTTGCTCAGTCAGCTTTAAAGGCGGGGGTAAAGAAATTCATTCATATTTCATCTATATCTGTATATGGTGAACCGGAGGAGGGGTCTTATGATGAGAGCTCTCCTTTATGTGATGCACATAATGAGATTTATGTTGAAACGAAAGTAAAGTCTGAACGTATACTTTATAAATATTTATCAAAAGGGCTCGACGTCATGATTTTAAGGCCGGGAGCAATCTGTGCTGAGGAAAACTCTTATTGGGGAGACAGGCAAATCTATAGAATGATAGAAACGGAAACGGTAGATTGGGTACATACAGAAGATGTTATTTCTTGGGTCCATGCTGATAATTTAGTAGAGATGATACACCTCGTATTATTAAACGGGACAAAAGGTCAGGCCTATAACGCAATTGATGGAAATTTTGACGAAAAGGACTTCCGAATGAAATTCATTAAAGCATTAAATAAAAAATACAAACGACCGAATCGAAACATTGAACGACCGATTTATTCCAATGCAAAAATAAAGGAAATAGGTTATGTCCCAGTCAAAACATTTGCTGATACCATCTCTAATCTTGAGAAAATGGCAATAAGCAGAAAATCAAATCACTAGGTTAGGAGATCGTTATGTATATTCCTACTCATTTTCAAATTGATGATGACCAGACGTGCTTCAACATAATGAAAGATAATAGTTTTGCAACACTTTTCTCGCAGCACGAAGGTATTCCTTTTGCAACCCATTTACCTCTTATGGTAAGTGATGATCATAAGGAATTAATTGGCCATTTTGCGCGTCCTAATCCACAATGGGAGGATATTCAAGGTCAAACAGTTTTAGCTACTTTTCATGGACCTCATTGTTATATTTCTCCCTCTTGGTATGAAACAGATCGTTCTGTTCCTACATGGAATTATGTGACGGTACACGTTTATGGAAGTATTGAGCTCATCCATGATCATGAAGAGGTATTAGAATCAATGAATAAGTTGGTATCAAAATATGAAGCACCTAGCAGTCCATATCAACTTGAAAATATTGATCCTAAGTATTTAACAGGTATGAGTAAAGGTGTTCAAGGGTTCAGAATGAAAATAACGAAAATGGAAGGGAAAGCAAAGTTAAGTCAAAACCATTCAGAAAATCGACAACAGCTTGTCGTTGAACAACTAGAGAAACAGAAACAAACTGATGAACAGAAGATTGCTGCACTCATGAAAGCCAATTATTCGAAATAAGATGTAAATAAGTAGACTTAATAGAGGAGTGGGTATATGGATCGTGCTACGCAAACGAATAATAAATCTATTATTTCACTGATTCTCGGTATTCTCTCTATTGCATTGCCGATTATTGGATTTGTACTGGGCATCATTGGTATTTTCTTATCAAGAAAAGCATCTAAAGAAATCAAGCAAACGAATGAACAAGGAAAGGGGATTGCGACAGCAGGTTTTGTATGCAGTGTCGTAGGTGTCATCATACAATTCTGTGGAATGCTATTTATTTTCGCCATTTCCTTCTTTGCTGTAAGTGGATTTCATGCATGATAAAAGGACTGACCGCCATGGTCAGTCCTTTTGTATTCCTATTAATTAACCGTTTCCGTTATTGTCTCCGCTGTCACCTTCACCGTCTCCGTCATCCTCTCCAGATGGAGGTGGATCGACTGGTGGTTTGGGTGGTTTAGGTTTGTCACCGTCTCCAGGAGGTGGTGGATCTTTGGGTTTCTTCGGATCTTCTGGCTTCTCAGGAGGCGGTTCAGGTTTCGGATCCTCACCGACTTTAACAGCATTGCTGTTCTTCGATTCTTTACCTGAAATGTCTACCGCTCGTACGATGTACGTAAAGTTTCCTCCAGAAATCTTGAAGCTCGTAGCGTCTCCACCTTTCACTTCTCCAACTTTACTGTATGAATCAGAGCCATTAGGGGTTCGGTAGACTCGATATCCAATGACATCATTTTCACCAGATGCACCCCAAGTAAGACTACTACCACTTTTCTTAATACCGACGGCAGATGGCGCTTTCCCGTTATCGGCTAATTCGTCTTCACCGATGATGTTGTCCCAATCATCTTTAATGACGTCTTTTAAATCAATGTCTTTGAAATATTCTTCTTTAATCATGACACCGTCAGAAGTAAAGCTTCCTGGTGTACTTGCTAGTGCCTTGAATTTCTTTCCTTGAGAGTTTACAACGTATTTCACTTGTTGCAAGCTGTCATCCTGCGTTTTTGGTAAATACTTCACGTTGAACAAGTCTGTTTTCACAAGTCCAGCTTCCTTACATAAAGGAGATGGAAGCTTTCCGGAAATACCACAGAATGAAGCGGTTACGATTCCACCAGGTCGTTTATGTCTTGTGCTGCCACTTCTTAAGTCCGGGTCTGCTTTATATGCTGCGTTCATTAAAGCTGCCCAAACTCTTTGGCTTCGTCTTCCGTGACCACCATGTGATTCATCGATCTGTGTAGGTGTATCGTATCCGAGTCTTAGTCCCATTGTTAGCTTAGGATTTGTTGCAATAAACCATGCATCTTCAACACTCTGAGTCGTTCCAGTCTTACCTGCCCAGTCCTCACCTGGATAATCTAGCATACTGCTTAGACCACCTGCTGTACCACTCTTAACTACGGTGCGCATCATGTCGATTGTTAAATAGGCGGTTTGCGGTGAAAAGACTTTGGTTTTCTTAGGTTTATGACTATAAAGATCAGAGCCATCCTTAGATTCTATTTTAGAAATCATGAATCCATCTACAAACTCTCCGCTGTTCCCGAAAGTTGCATAAGCGTTTGTTGCTTCCTCAACTGATACGCCATCTTCCATGCCTCCAAGAGCAAGGGCTCTGTGGTATCGCTCGTTCTCTTTAAGTGAAGTGAAGCCCATTTTATAAAGGTTTTCAGTAGCCTTTAATGGATCCATTTTCACATATGTTCTAGCGGCAGGAATATTGTAGGACCACTGTAAAGCTTTACGCGCGGTTACAAGTCCATGGTAACTTTTAGAGTAGTTACTAGGCGTCCAGGCTTTCCCACTGCCGGTTCCACTATAAGAGAATTTTGTGTCCGGAATGATGGACCCAGGCTGAATGATGCCCTGTTCCATTGCTGGTGCATATACGAGTAATGGCTTCATCGTTGAACCATTAGGTCTTATGGATTGTGTTGCGTGATTCAAGTTTTCTTGATAATAATCACGACCACCTACGAAACTAATGATTGCACCTGTTTTGTTATCAAGCAATACTGCACCAACATCTTCTATTTCTTTCTCACCCGTATCTGGGTTGATAATATCTCTGCCATATGGCACCTTATTTTTTGCAGCCTGCATGGCATCATATACTGGCTTATTAATTGTAGTGTGAATTTTGTATCCTTTTTTTCTTAATTCAAGCTCTGCTGCTTTCTTGTAACTAACTCTTTCAGTTGAAGTGAGCTCTGAATATTTCTTACCATCTTGCTCGGCCAACTGTTTTTTCATAACATTAATTGCTCTTCGCTCAATCTCCATTGTTAAGTGAGGATATTGCTCAAATGGACTTGGTGAATCCTTAGCAAATTCTTTCGTAATATCCGTTGCAAGGGCTTTTTCATATTGTTCTTTTGTTATGTACCCTCCGGTATGCATTCTTGAAAGAACGGTCTTCATTCTTGTAAGACCAGCGTTTAAGTTCTCCTTTACTTTCCCATCATTTGTAAAAGGTGTATAACCAAATGGACTTTGCGGTAAACCAGCAATGAATGCTGCTTGTGGAAGACTTAATTCCTTAGCATCAACACCAAAAATCCCTTGTGCTGCTGCTTGAATACCAGCTACATTTCTACCTGAAGCATTACGTCCGAATGGCACGATATTAAGGTATGCTTCAAGAATTTCATCTTTTTCAAAATAACGTTCTAGACGTAAAGCTAAGAGCATTTCTTTCGCCTTACGATCAAATGAAACTTCACGAGTAAGAATTTGGTTTTTGACTAACTGTTGAGTGAGTGTACTACCACCTGTTTGGACAGCAGCACCCGTAACTTCTTGAAATATGGCACGTGCGATTGCTTTTGGTACGATGCCATCATGCTCATGGAAATACTGATCTTCTGTTGCGACTACTGCATCGACTAAATGAGGTGAGATGTCTTTAATCTTTACCTCTTGTCGGATGACGTCTGATCGTAGGTTCCCGAGTAATGTTCCATCTTCAAAATATATTTTACTTGTCTCTGAGTAGTTGTATATATCATTCTTCATGTTATCGTAAGTACGGATCGGTTCGTCTTTAACGAGAGAAGCGAAATAACCTGCTCCTACGCCCGTTGCAAAAAATCCTCCAGCAACAGTAATTACTAATAAGATCAAGAATAAGTTCCAGACCACTTTCCCTGTAATTCGGCTGAACTTAAATATGTTCTTATCATCTAAAACCTTCATGAAGTGTTTCAACTTTTCTATGAAGGAAGTTAGGTGATTCATCCTCATACCCCCCTAAATTTCAACCTTAATTATAGCACATACCTAATACGTGGAATACCTTTCTTCGACATTTCCGGAGCATAATTTGACATTTGAAAGTCAGATGTGGTACAAAATGATTATACTTTTTACACGTAACTAAGGGTAAACCTTGCTCTAAAGCTAGGTTTTACATACGTCTATATTGCAATGACAGGAATAAGTAGCAATAATCCTCACTGTTTAAGAGAGCTGGTGGTCGGTGTAAACCAGTACAAAGGACTTTGTGAATTACCTCCTCGAGCACCTTTTGTGAAAATTGTAGTAGCAAAAGGCGGTGATGAGCCGTTATTTAATGAAGTGGAAGCACGGTATTTATGTGCTTCAATAAGGATGGTACCGCGTCTATCACGTTCCTTTCATAGCGAAAGGGACGTTTTTTTATGTAAAAAAAAAGAATATGAGGATTGAAGGGAGATTGGATGATGGATCAGAAATTTGAATTGAGTCAGGAGCAAATGGCTGAGGTTGAACGGCAACTTGAAGTTTTGAAAAGAGGGATCGTGGAGATTGTACCCGAGGCTGATTTGAAGAAGAAGCTCGAAAAATCGATTGCAACAGGGACACCTTTAAAGGTGAAGCTAGGTCTGGATCCAACAGCACCGGACGTACATGTCGGTCATACTGTACCGTTGCATAAAATGAGGCAGTTCCAAGAGCTTGGTCATGAAATTCAGCTGTTGATTGGTGATTTTACAGGTCGTATTGGTGACCCAACAGGGAAATCTGAAACGCGTAAGCAGTTAACTGATTTTGAAATCAAAGAAAACGCTAAGACATACATTCATCAATTTGGAAAAATTATTGATATGGACAAGACGACTGTTCACTTTAACGCGAAGTGGCTTTCTAAGCTCGATTTCGCTGATGTTATTGAGCTTTCTGCAAAAGTAACTGTAGCACGCATGCTCGAGCGTGATGATTTTGAGAAACGTTACAAGTCAGGTCAGGCAATCTCCATTCATGAATTTTTCTACCCACTAATGCAAGGTTACGATTCTGTAGCTCTTGAAAGTGATATCGAGATTGGTGGAACAGACCAAAAGTTCAACTTGTTAATGGGTCGCCAACTTCAAGAAGAGTACGGGAAAGAAAAGCAAGTGACGATCACGTTGCCGTTAATCGAAGGACTGGACGGCGTCCGTAAAATGTCGAAGTCACTGAACAACTATATCGGAATTGATGAGCATCCGAATGAGATTTTCGGAAAATCAATGTCTATTCCAGATGACTTGATGATAAAATACTTCGAATTGGCGACACCACTTCCGATGAATGAAGTGCGTGCAATTGAGGAAGGCGTGCAAAGCGGAGATCTCCACCCTCGTGATATGAAGATTAAGCTCGCAAAAACATTCGTTGAAATGTACCACGGACATGATGAAGCTGTAGCTGCAGAAAAACATTTCCGCACTGTATTCTCGAAGGGTGCATTACCGGATGATATTCCAGAGCACACATGGGCTGGCGATGATGAAAAGTGGATTGTAGAGCTGATTGTCGATCTCGGAATGTTGAATTCGAAAGGTGAAGCGCGCCGAATGATTCAAAACGGCGGCGTGAAGATCAACCAAGAAAAAGTCGACGACGTTCAAGCACAAATTGCTGTAGAGGACGGAATGATCGTCCAAGTCGGAAAACGCAAATTCGTGAAAATTACGAAGTAAAATAATAGGAAAGCCGTCCAGTAGGGCGGCTTCATTTATTTAAATGTGATGATGAGAGAACCGGCTGCTGCCGGTTCTTTTCTAAATAATTTAAGTTTGTGAAATTTCAGTGTGCACAAGAGCATTTAAATCCAAACAAAAAACCCTCGAACACGAAGTTCGAGGGTATTCTGAAAGTCACTATTAACGAGAGTAGAACTCAACGATAAGTGCTTCAGTGATTTCAGCTGGAAGTTCAGAACGCTCAGGGTAGCGAGTGTAAGAACCTTCAAGCTTGTTTTCGTCGAAAGTAAGGTATTCTGGTACGAAGTTGCTTACTTCAAGTGCTTCCTTAACGATGTCAAGGTTGCGAGACTTTTCACGAAGTCCGATAACTTGTCCTGGTGCTACACGGTAAGATGGGATGTCAACGCGCTTTCCATCTACAGTTACGTGTCCGTGTCCAACCAATTGACGAGCTTGACGACGAGTACGTGCAAGTCCTAAACGATAAACAAGGTTATCTAAACGTGATTCAAGAAGAATCATGAAGTTTTCACCGTGGATACCATTCATGTTACCAGCTTGATCAAACATTTTACGGAATTGACGTTCGTTCACACCGTACATGTGACGAAGCTTTTGCTTCTCCTGAAGTTGTAATCCGTATTCAGACATCTTCTTACGCTGGTTTGGACCATGTTGTCCAGGAGCGTAAGGACGCTTTTCTAATTCTTTCCCAGTCCCACTAAGAGAGATTCCTAGACGACGAGAGATTTTCCATTTTGGTCCTGTATAACGAGCCATAATTGACTCCTCCTTCACTGATTTTTTGTTGTGAAACAAAAACAGTGCCGGTGTGATCGCTCACGTGTTCATTATGTTTTCATACATCCTCACTTCGACAGCTTGAAGCTACGCGATGCACCTTGTGAACAGCCGCAACTACAAGGAACATAATGAGAGGGCTCACGTGATTTCACATGGCTGTCTTAATTTACACAAAGAATAGTGTATAACGTTTAGGCGCAAAAGTCAACAGCGCACAATCAAATCTTGAAATCCCTCCATATAATGTAACACAATAATATCCATTAATATGATACGATAGAATCAGAAAGCGTTTACATACAGATAAAGGAGTGTTCAGCAGTGAAGAAGAGGATTGAAACAGAAGTCATACATTCAGGTTACTCATCTGATCAGCATCATGGAGCATTAGCACCACCCATATATCCAACATCTACTTTTGTTTTTCCGAATGCGGAAACAGGTGAACAACGTTTTGCAGGTGAAGAAGAAGGTTATATATACTCTCGACTAGGAAATCCGACAGTTAAAATGCTTGAGGACCGTATTGCAGTACTAGAAGGTGGAGAAAAAGGTTTAGCGTTCGGATCTGGTATGGCAGCCGTTTCTGCTGTTCTACTAGGATTAACGAAATCTGATGATCACATTCTTTGTTCTCAAGGTGTATATGGTTGTACGTTCGGATTGCTACAAATGATGGAAGAGAAGTACAGAATCGAACATGACCTCATCAGCATGACAGACCCTGAAGTGATTGAGGCGCACATTCAACCGAACACTAAGGTCCTGTTTATAGAAACACCAATCAACCCAACGATGACACTTGTTGATTTAGAAATGATCGGGAAAATTGCAGAAAAGCACAATGTTACGGTTGTTGTGGACAATACGTTTAGCACGCCATACCTCCAACGACCATTAGAATTTGGTTGTCATATCGTCATTCATAGCGCGACAAAATATATCGGAGGACATGGAGATGTCGTTGCTGGACTTGTTGTAAGTGATGCAGAAACCATTAAGTTCCTAGCCTCTACTACACAAAAGGATATCGGTGGAATCATGTCGCCATTCGACGCATGGTTATTACTACGTGGATTGAAGACCTTACCGATTCGTATGGATCGACATTGTGATAACGCAAGTTACATTTTTGAAAAGTTGAAAGCACATCCAATGGTGGAATCGATCGCTTATCCAGGAGACCCTCAGTTCAGAGATTACATGATTGCAAATAAACAGATGGATCGTCCTGGTGGATTAATCAGTTTTACACTTAAAGGGGATAAGAAAGACGCTCAAAATTTCCTCAATACGATGAAGATGATAAAGATCGCGGTAAGTTTAGGCGATGCGGAGACATTGATTCAGCATCCTGCAACGATGACGCATGCTGTTGTAGGAGAAGAAGCGAGAGCGAAAATGGGAATCTCAGATACATTAGTCCGACTTTCCATCGGTCTTGAAGCAAAGGAAGATATTTGGGCAGATATCGAGCAAGGGCTAAAGGCTTATAAAAACAGTGATATGACTGAAACGGTATAATATAAAAAGGGGCTGTCCAGAAAGTCAGTGATAACTGATTTTCTGACAGCCCTTTTTCACATTGGTTCTGAAAATGTTATGTTGATATCCTTGAAATTCACTCCCTTTCCGCGGGCGAAGCGCAAGCCTCCTTGCTCATTTAGGCAGGGATGTCCGTTCTATGATGTGCATTCGCTGTGGGTCTTGCCTGGCTCGCTATTCCAGCAGGAGTGTCGTGAATTTAATCTGATTATCAACATTAGCATTTAACATGGATTACAATCTGGACTTATAAGACAGTCCTTTTCAATTTTATATATGGTTCTGTAATTCTTCGACGAATTTTTCGAGATAATTCTTGTCGATTTCATCAAATCGGGATGGTGTAGGACTATCGATATCAAGTACACCTATTACCTGATTGTTCTTAACAATCGGTACGACGACCTCTGATCTTGATGCAGCATCACAAGCGATATGTCCTGGGAATTGATGCACATCTTCTACTAGCATCGTTGTTCTATCTTGAACAGCTGTTCCACAAACGCCTCTTCCAACAGGGATTCTAACGCAAGCTGGTAGACCCTGAAATGGTCCGAGTACTAGACCCTTTTCTTCCATTAAGTAAAAACCTACCCAGTTAACGTCTGTTAAAAATTGATTCAATAATGCTGAGGCATTTGAAAGATTTGCAATTTGGTTCGTCTCTCCATCGAGCAATGCTTTCAACTGCTTGATAACCATTTGATAGTTTTCTTCGCGTGAGCCTGTGTAATTTTCGACGTCAAACATGGTAATTCTCCTCGCTATGCTAGAAATTAGTCTTATCTTATCAAATAATGTAGAAAGTTTCATTGAATAAGTCACGTGTAACAAAAAGGATTTTCGAAAGAAAGGACGAATGTTGTAAGTATAGAACGTATGATGAGGTGATTTGCCATGAATAAGGCTGTATCCATCACCAAAGAGAAAGTAGCTGAAGCGGCAGCTAACCTTTTTAACAACAATGGCTATTCGGGAACATCCGTACGTGATATCGCTGAGAAAGCAGGAGTAAATGTCTCTTTAATCTCTTATTATTTTGGAGGAAAGAAGGGCTTACTAGAGTTTCTTATGTCTTCATTTCTAGAAGGATATCTTTATGTCTTAGAAGATGCCTATAAGAAGTTGGAGAAAAACTCTGCTCGAAGCTGTTTGATTAAGTTGATAGAAGAGGTCATCATTTATCAACAAGGACGATCCCAAGCGGCAAGACTAGTCCATAGGGAAATTAGCATCGATACAACACTTGTCCGTGAAATTATGACAACTTATTTAATGAAAGAGAAGTATTATTTTAATGCCATACTCGATAAAGGGGTTAAACAGAAGGAATTTAATCCAATGTCAAAGAACATGGTGACATTGCAACTTAGAAGTATGTTATTTATGCCTTTCTTATACCCACAATATATTAAAGAAGTTTATCAATTCTCAGTTAATGATCGATATTTTACATCTAAATATTTGAGCACCATCCAGGATTGGGTGAATGATTCGCTTTGTATTAACTATGACGGAAAATCTTTATCAGGAAAAGAAAATACCGAAGCACCGCTAGCAGCCCCTTAAGGCTGAGAAAGCGGTGCTTCTTTCTTCAACTGCTCGAAGCCTTGACCAAGATCTTTGGCACGGTGAGCATCTGAGCCATATACGAGTTGCACCTCTCTTTTCATCGCTTCCTCAATGATCCAATCTGGTGGATAGGGCTCCCGACACAAAGGCTTCATTACACCCGAACTATTATAGTCTAATTGGAGTTTTTGATTGGCAATCTGATCGAGTGTCTGTAAGATCTCTTTTTTAGCCAAATGTCTATTTGGGTATTTATGCTGAAACTTCATGACAAGGCTAATGTGTCCAATTCGCTTCGGTTTATATTGTCCTAATTTAGCCTCAATTGATTTATGCAAAGTGCGATAATAGAGGGCATAAAGTGCTTCGACTGAACCTAACACAGTGAGTAGATGCCCGAAAACATCTGGGCTGTAATCCATGCAATGGTAACCAGACGGTGTTTTCAAGAAATGGACAGAAAGGATGGAATCATCTAAATAAGGACCGAACTGGTCAAGGAATCTATGTGTTTCTTGTTCGAAGCCTTCAATATAATCAACCTCTAGACCTGTTCGTATGACAAGGTCGTCCTTGTATTCACATTTCAAATTCTCAATTTGAGTGATATAGGATTCAAGAGACTGTAATTCCATACCACTGTCCTTTTCTGGTGTAGGGTCGATAAAACCATCTGGTAGAGGTGCATGTTCAGTAAATGTTAAACCGCTCATACCTAGCTGAATAGCTTGTTCTACATAAGCACGGAATTCATCCTTCGATCCATGTGGACAATATGGTGTGTGGACGTGACCATCATAAATATTCATAGATATCCTCCAGACTGGATTTTTGTAAGAATTAAGCAATTTTTCATTGAAATTTCGAAAAAATGTAGTTATGAAAGTAACATACATGGTATTATAGTAGTTATGAAGAACGCCGAATCCGCATGGTTTTTGGCGGATAATGTAATATTTTGTCGTATTATTTATTTTATAAATATACGAAGTCCTAATTTTTACTTTATAGCTTAATATACATAACTGAAAAAGGGAAGGATGGAAGTCCCTATGATGATTTACATCTTTATGGCACTGATTATTTTGTTATCAGTTTTTATTGGTTACGGTACATATACAAGAAAGAAAATTTATGATCAGATTGATCACCTCGAAACACAAAAAGTTAATATTATGAACAAACCTCTTACTGATGAAATTGCTAAGGTTAAGGCATTAGAAATGATCGGTGAAACGGAAAAGAAGTTTGAAGTTTGGCGCGAAGAGTGGGATGTAATCGTCACTCAACAGCTTCCCAATATGGAAGAAAAATTATTCGATGCTGAGGATGCTGCCGACAAATATCGCTTTAAAAAAGCTAGAGGCATATTATCTGACACGCGTAAATCGATTTTTCACGTTGAAGAGAAAGTCGGAGAAATCTCTCTAGAAATCAATGAATTCGTTGAAAGTGAAGAGTTGAATCGACAAGAGATTGGTGAACTGAAAAATCAGTATAAAGAATTAAGGAAGCATCTACTTACCCACTATCGTGCACTTGGTCCTTTAGTTGAATCTTTTGAAAAACAACTTGAAAACGTTTCTGAGAAATTTACGAGTTATCATGAAGAAACAGAAAACGGCAACCATCTTTCTGCTCGTACATATATTTTGCAACTTGATGAAGACATTAGGAAGCTACAATATGAGCTTGAGGTTATGCCAGAGCTATTGTATCAATTACAATCTGCGATTCCAGAAACAATGAAGGAATTGAAGGAAGGCCTTCAGCAAATGAAGGACCAAGGATTTAGAATTGATCAACTTGGTGTTGAAAAAGAACTAGAAGTCATCGATTATGCATATGAGATCGTTAAAGAGAAAGTTCATGATGTGCAAATTGAAGACGCGCGAGAAGAAATTAATCAAATGAATGCAAAGATTGAAGAGCTTTACGATACACTTGAAGCTGAAGTGGTGGCTAAGCAGGAAGTCACAATCCAAAGCGAGACGGTTAAACAAGAAGTTGCTGAGATCGGTAATGAGATCCACCAATTGAATGAAGAAACAAATGTTGTCCGATTAAGTTACCAAATCGAACAAGAAAATATTGACCTACAAGAGCGTCTTGAAACATCATTCGATAAGTTGGAAAAACGCATTGGCACTATTTTTCATGCAATGGATGAAAAACATCAATCGTACACTTCAGTAAAAGAAATGCTTGAAAATGTCACAAAACAACTAACTGAATTACGCGAAATGACAGAGGTTTACCAAGAAAAGCTTCAAAACCTTCGTAAAGATGAGCTTGAAGCAGTTGAGAAAATTCAAGAATTCCGTAAAAGACTTATGGATGCAAAAAAAGAAGTACACCGAAACAATTTGCCTGGTTTACCTGAAAGCTTCTATTCTTCAATGAGCGATGCTGAGATAAAGCTACAAACTGTTACGAACAAATTAAACGATAAACCACTACAAATGGCGGAAGTCTTACATCGTTTAATTGAAGCAGAAGAAGCGATTGATGAGGTATATACTCGAACGTTTGATATGATCGATCGAGCAAGGTTGGCTGAACATCTCATCCAATATGGAAACAGATATCGCAGTCAATATATAGCTGTAGCAGTAAAGCTTGCTGAAGCTGAGCAATCGTTTAGAACATTTCATTATGAAGAAGCACTAGAGCATGCGGCAGAAGCCATTCAATCTGTTGAACCTGGTAAGCTTCAAGAAATAGAAGAAAGCTACAAACCCTTACAAAAGGTATAATAAGAAAACCCCGAATGAAGACAGCTTATGTCTTTCATCCGGGGTTTTTTGTTTTAATTTTTCATCTAAAAAGAGCTAATTCAACCTTAGGTTGAACTAGCTCTCGTAATCATTGTTATTAAGCTTGATTAGGGTTAGGATTTTCCGTCATTTGTGATCGGGTTCGTCCGATGATATAACCGATGATTGCACCAACTAATGAAGGTACGATCCATCCGATTCCTTGATCGTATAGCGGTAAAATGGTACTCATTACGTCAGCAACAGCTGAAATATCAACGTTCAATTGCTTCAGCGCATCGAAGATACTTACCAGACCGGCACCTAGTAATCCACCCATATAGACTTCGCGATGTCCACCAAACTGTCGGTGAAGGTAAGAGTATCCGATGAGTGCGATAGCTAAAGGATAAATACCAATCAAAACAGGTAAAGTTAAGTTAATGAGTTGGGTCAATCCAACGTTAGCGATTGCGCCACTGAACACGCAAAGAATCGCGATAATTAAGTTATAGGATACTTTCGGCATCAAACTCTTGAAGTACTCGCCACATGCTGTAACAAGCCCGATAGAAGTCGTTAAACATGCAAATGTAATCGCTACAGCTAGTAAAACAATCCCGAATTGTCCGAATAAGAGATCGGCCGAACCAGTTAAGATTGCTCCGCCATTTGCCATTTCTCCTAATGCGCCTCTACTTGTTGCTCCGATATATGCTAAAGAAAGATAAACAAGTGCAAGTCCACTTACAGCAATAATCCCTGCTTTGGTAGTTGCCTTTGCAATTTCCTTCTTATCTGTAACACCACGTGATTTTACAGCATTAATCACGACAATTCCAAACACTAATGCAGCAATGGCATCCATTGTGAGATATCCATTCAAGAAACCTGTGAAAAATGGTGACTCTGCATAATCCCCTTTAGGCGCTGAAAAGCTTCCCATTGGATTTACGATACCTTTAAAGACAATTAAGCCGATCACGATAATTAAAATCGGTGTCAATATCTTTCCTATACGATCAACGAGTTTTGTGGGATTCAATGCAAACCAGAACGTAATGCCAAAGAAAATAATTGTATATATAAATAAAGGAAGGCCGTTGGAATTCATTGATTCTGGTAAAAATGGTGTAACCCCAATTTCAAATGCAACTGTCCCTGTTCGAGGTATTCCGAAAAACGGTCCAATTGCTAGGTACATTAATGTAGAGAAAATAATCGCGAAACCTGGGTGTACACGAGATGCTAAATCTCTCAACGTTCCACCCGTTAGACCAATTGCAATTACCCCGACTAACGGTAACCCAACCCCTGTAATTAAAAATCCGATAATGGCAGTCCATACGTTCGTTCCTGCTGTTTGACCGAGTGCAGGCGGAAAAATCATATTACCAGCTCCAAGGAATAGAGCGAACATCATTAATCCTATTGTTAAAGTTTCTTTCATTGAAAGCGCTTTTTTAGTAGACATGCTGTAACCTCCCGATGCTTACGACTAAAATCATTTGAGTTTTCTAAAATCGGTTAAATATTAACATAATCTTTACGAAAAAAAGACACTAAACAAAAAAGTTTAAAGATTACTATCATTATCAATATTCAATCAACTTACTTTTCCTTTAAAATCATTC
Organism: Pseudalkalibacillus berkeleyi; assembly: GCF_021608225.1. Classification (NCBI taxonomy): domain Bacteria; kingdom Bacillati; phylum Bacillota; class Bacilli; order Caryophanales; family Fictibacillaceae; genus Pseudalkalibacillus; species Pseudalkalibacillus berkeleyi. The sequence continues at coordinate 2,079,674 of NZ_JAKIJS010000001.1, read as the reverse complement.
CTTTTGCTATCATATAATCGCATTATTGTTAAACGTCTTTTTATTTCAATAACTCAAAAATTGTCGCGAATTGTCGATTTTCACAGATTCGACATGATTTATTTCTGGTTTGGAATAATTTTAATATGTGGTAATATTAAATGATGCGAAAACCGAATCAAAGGGGTAAAAGGAACCATGATATATTTCGATAATAGTGCGACTACCAAACCCTTTCCTGAAGTCTTAGAGACATACGTAAAGGTTTCTGAACAATATTTTGCTAATCCATCATCCATCCATCGATTAGGTGGAGAGGTGGAACGGCTTATTAATAGTGCGAGAAGACAGATTGCAGAATCCATTGGTGTAAAGTCTAACGAAGTTGTCTTTACGTCTGGTGGAACGGAAGCAAATAACCTAGCAATCAAAGGGATCGCAATTGAGCATCAAAAACGCGGTCGTCATTTAATTACCACTGAAATTGAGCATGCATCCTGTCACGCCACTTTTAAACAATTAGAGAAAATTGGTTTTGAAGTGACTTTTTTACCTGTAGATGCGCAAGGTCGTATATCTCTTACTGATTTAGAGCGGTCAATTAAGGATGAGACGATTTTGGTTTCAATCATGCATGTGAATAATGAACTTGGAACGATCCAGCCTATTAAAGAAGTTGGAGAGATGCTGAAAAGGCATCCAAAAATCTTTTTCCATGTCGATCACATTCAAGGCATAGGGAAAGTACCTCTTCAGTTTGATCAATCTGGTATTGATTTATGTTCTTTTTCTAGTCATAAGTTTCATGGTCCAAAGGGGTGCGGGTTCTTGTACGTTAGGAGTGGCGTAGCACTTTCACCTTTGCTTACTGGTGGAGAACAAGAATTTCGAAAACGAGCTGGTACGGAAAATGTGCCTGGCATCATTGCAATGACAAAAGCACTCAGATTAACATTATTAAGTATGGAAGAACGAATGAACGACATGATTGATTTGAAAGAGTTTATCAAGGATCAATTATCAAGATTAGACCCAGTTCAAATCAATACGCCTGAACGAGGTAGCGCACCGCACATATTGAACTTTTCGATTCCTGGCATAAAGCCTGAGGTACTCATACATTCGTTAGAAGAAAAGGATATCTTTGTTTCTACAAAATCGGCATGTTCCTCCAAATCAGATGCAGTAAGTCGTGTTTTGGAAGCTGTCGGTTATGATTTTGACCGGGCGAGCAGTGCAATCCGTGTAAGTTTTAATTTTGAGAACACATTAAGTGAAGGTGAAATTTTTGTCGAAGCCCTGAAAGAAGTGGTTTCAAATTTACAGAAAGTAATGAGGGAGTAGTATGATTTACGATCACATCATTGTTAGATATGGAGAGTTATCTTTAAAAGGTAAGAACAGACATCACTTTATCAATCGATTGAAAGATACAGTAAAACGGAAGCTAAAACCATACCCAGAAGTTACGGTACAAAAGGCGTTCGACCGCATGGTAATTGAATTAAATGGTCAAAAGCATGAACCAGTTATAGAAAAATTACAAGAAATATTCGGTATCCAAGGCTTGAGATTAGCTGTGAAGTGTGACTTAGAATTGGAAACCATTCAAAAGACTGCACTTGAAGCGATGCGAGATGCGGGTCCTGATGTAAAGACGTTTAAAGTTTCGACTAAGCGGAATTACAAACAATACCCACATGATTCTCAAGAGCTTAATCATCTAATCGGTGGATATGTCCTGTCAAATTCAGAAGATATTTCAGTAGATGTTCATCATCCGGATGTTGAAATTAAAGTTGAAATAAAACCTGAAGCGGCGTATATCAGTTGTATGGATTATCCTGGAGCTGGAGGCTTACCCATTGGAAGTGCTGGAAAAGTCATGTTGATGCTTTCAGGAGGAATTGACAGCCCGGTGGCAGGATACTTGGCGATGAAACGCGGTGTCAGAGTTGAAATGGTCCACTTTCATAGTCCGCCATTCACAAGTGAACGAGCTCGTCAGAAGGTTGAAGACTTAACGAAGGTACTTACTAAATTCGGCGGCAGCATAAAAATGCATGTCGTTCCATTTACTGACGTACAAAAAGCGATAAAAAAACAGATACCAGATAACTACAGCATGACGGTAATGCGAAGATATATGTTGCGCATAACAGAAGAGATAGCTGGACGAAATGATGCATTAGCTATTGCGACTGGTGAAAGTTTAGGACAAGTTGCAAGTCAGACGCTATCAAGTATGAATACGATTAATGAAGTGACAAACCTTCCAATCATCCGTCCCTTGATTACAATGGATAAAATTGAGATCATGGACATTTCACGCAAAATTGGAACGTATGATATTTCAATTCGTCCTTATGAGGATTGTTGTACAGTCTTTCTTCCATCAGCACCTAAAACGAAACCGAATCGTGAAAAAGCAAATCGATTTGAACATCACATGGAGATCGACGAATTAGTGCAACAAGCTGTTGAAAATACAGAGACAGTCTTCTTTAGTGAAGCAAAAACAAGGGATGATGAGGAATTCTCAGACCTGCTTTAATCTAGCAAAAATTTACCACATTTGAAAAGGTATGTTTTTCGCCAACTTTCGTAACCTATGGGTACAAGGAGGTGAATCAACATGGCATACCAATCAAACAAATTAGTTGTACCTGGAGCACAACAAGCTATCAACGCAATGAAGACTGAAATCGCTTCTGAATTTGGTGTTCAACTTGGACCAGACTCTTCTGCACGTGCAAACGGTTCTGTAGGTGGAGAGATCACTAAGCGTCTAGTAGCAATGGCTCAAGGTCAACAACCTAAGTAATACACCTCTACAACATCATATCAATGGAATCAGGTCAGCATTCGTGCTGACCTATTTTAGTGCTCTGACAAAGTGGGAGTACTGTGTGGGATTGCAGATGTTTTAGTAAGAAGGAAACGGGTTCGAAAGCGAGACCGTGAAAGTGGTTCAAATGGAGCGACAAGTGGTTCAAAAGGAACATGAAGCAGAGCGCAATGCCGGAGTTTCACCACGACACAACCCAACAGCCCCGAAAATACTACAACATCACCACCTTAACATGAGAAATACCCAGAAAAATTGAAATAAATTCTGATTGAACGTTCGTTCATAATGGAAATATTCTAAAAATTATGTATAATAGGGGATGTAAACGAATACATAAGGAGGCTGTCCACTTTGAACAATGAAACACTCATTGCACCACAAATGTATAATGCAGCAGAAGAAATGGAGAAATACGCAAACGATCATACACGTGTCGCAATTAAGTGGCTGAATGATCAGGGAGATGAGGATGAAATCACTTATAAGCAATTGTTTGATGAAGCGAATGAGCTTGCTAAGGCATTGCTTTCTCTAGGATTGAATAAAGGTGATAAAGTGCTCATCATGATGCCTCGCTTAATCGATACATATAAGGTGTATCTTGCTAATATGAAAGCTGGGCTGGTAGTTATTCCATGCTCAGAAATGCTTCGAGCAAAGGACTTGAGCTATCGGATCAATCACGGTGAAGTAAAGGCGGTTATATCTTACCACCCATACACTTCTCAATTTGATGAGATAGAGGATCCAATCGAAAGTTTACAATATAAAATCATTGTAGGTGGGGAGCAGGAAGGCTGGACTGATCTAGGTGAGGTGATCGCCAAGTCAAATTCATCGATCGCATTACCATCTACTGAAAAAGATGATATGGCGTTCTTATCTTATACATCTGGTACAACAGGCCAACCAAAAGGTGTTGTACATACACATGGTTGGGCTTATGCACATATCCGCACAGCTGCACTCTCATGGCTGAACATAAAAGAGGGCGATAAGGTTTGGGCAACGGCAGGTCCCGGATGGCAAAAGTGGATATGGAGTCCATTTGTATCCGTATTGGGGACGGGAGCGACAGGATTTGTTTATAACGGCAAGTTTGACCCGAATACTTATTTGGAATTATTGCAGAAGCATCAGATCAATGTACTTTGCTGTACACCTACAGAGTACAGGTTGATGGCAAAAGTAGATAATTTGAAGGATTACAACCTAGCCCAATTAAGAAGCGCTGTATCTGCAGGGGAACCATTAAACCGTGAAGTGATCGATATTTTTCGAAATTATTTCAACGTCACTGTACGAGATGGTTACGGACAAACAGAAAACACATTACTTGTCGGCATTGTGGAGGGAATGGAAGTACGTCCTGGCTCGATGGGCAAACCTACACCTGGTAACCGAGTTGAAATTATCAATGAAGAAGGAAATCCAGTCCAACCTGGTGAAGTTGGAGACATTTCCGTCCACCGTGACGCACCTGCCCTTTTCAAAGAGTATTATAAGGATGCAGACCGTACGAGCATGGCTTTCCGTGGTGACTATTACTTAACCGGTGATAAAGCGAAAAAGGATGAAGATGGATACTTCTGGTTTGAAGGTCGCGGTGACGACATTATCATTAGCTCTGGCTATACGATCGGACCGTTTGAAGTTGAAGACGCACTCGTTAAGCATCCTTCTGTTAAGGAATGTGCAGTGGTCGGAAGCCCAGATGAGGTGAGAGGTCTTGTCGTCAAAGCGTTTATCGTTTTGAAAAATCCGGCTGAAGCCAAATCAGCAGAACTCATCCCAGCACTTCAAGATCATGTAAAACAACTGACAGCTCCTTATAAATATCCGAGAAAAATCGAGTTTGTCGATGAATTACCGAAAACAACATCCGGAAAAATTCGCAGAATTGAACTTCGAATGAAAGAAAATCAACAAAAAGTGAATTAAAGAAGAAAGGAGCCGGATCAACAACCGGCTCTTTTTCATTCAAGTAAGTAGCATGTTTTTGAGAAGTTCGATATGATTTTCATATGATACAGAAATTGAAAGTTGAGGTGGAACGATGAAAACGTTATGGACGAATGGAACGATCTACACAATGAATGAAGAGTTTGAAACGGTTGAAGCCGTAATAGTAGAAAACGAACGGATTATTGATACTGGTGATCGTGACAGAATGGAGCGGGAACATGCTATAGATGAGATACAAGATCTCCAAGGTGCTGTCATGTATCCTGGGTTTGTGGACAGTCACTTACATATGATCGGTCACGGGGAAAAGCTACTACGACTTGATTTATCAGAAATCCACTCGGCTGAAGAAATGCGAACGACACTTAAAGAAAAAGTCTATTCGACGCCCTTTGATGAGTGGATCATCGGAGATGGCTGGAATGAAAATAATTTTGTGGACCGAAAAATTTTCCACCGTAATGAATTAGACGAGATTGCACCTCATCATCCAATGATGTTAACGCGCATTTGTCGCCATGCACTGCTCGCGAACTCAAAAGCACTAGATATAGCAGGAATAACGAAACATACCCCTGACCCTCCTGGTGGGGTAATTGTTAGAGATTCAAACGGTTCTCCGACAGGATATTTGCTTGATAAGGCACAAGATCTTGTTCGAGACGCTCTCCCTAAGGTAACTGAAGAATACTTACACCGCGCACTTTCAACTTCAGTAGAGGATCTGACAAAGCACGGGCTTGTCGGAGGTCATAGTGAGGATTTGAATTATTATGGAGGATTTAAGAGGACCTACGATACATTTTTGAATGTCGTGAATGAAGAAAATATGAAATTCAAAGCGAATCTCCTCGTCCACCATGAAGTGGTTGAGGATATGCATGAACATCGATTTGCGTTTGGTGCGTCGAATGGTTATGTTGAGCTTGGCGCAATGAAAATTTTTGCCGATGGTGCATTAGGTGGTAGAACCGCGTACCTAAGTAAACCGTACAATGACATGCCGGAAACATATGGTGTAGCCATTCACACTCTTACGGAACTGAAAAATCTCGTAAAAAAAGCTAGACGTTATAATATGCCAGTTGCGATCCATACGATTGGTGACTTAGCGTTAGAATTTGCCTTGTATGCAGTCGAGGAGTATCCGCCACCAATAGGACTGAGAGATCGTTTTGTTCATGGTCAAGTCGTTCGACCAGATTTAATTGAACGACTCAAGAAGGTGCCTGTCATTATTGATATTCAGCCTCATTTCGTAGCATCTGACTTCCCATGGGTGATCGAACGGCTTGGGGAGGAGCGCATGCAATATAGCTTTGCTTGGAAAACGTTACTTGACGAGGGGATTCCTTGTGGGGCTGGTTCTGATGCACCTATAGAGACAGCTGACCCGCTTGCAACGATATATGCAGCGGTTATGAGGAAGAAGAAGGGAGATCCACACCAAGGATATTATCCTGAACAAAAACTCACTGTGTATGAAGCTGTCTCGCTCTATACAAAAGGAAGTGCCTACGCAATCGGTAAAGAAGATGAAATGGGTAGGATCAAGAGCGGATATAGTGCAGATTTCACCGTTCTTAGCGAAGATTTGTTCCGAATTGACCCAGAAAATATTCCAGATGTGACTGTTTTAAAGACAGTTGTCAATAATTCCATTGTTTATGCTGCAGAATAGCGCATAAACTGATTTAAAATATACAAAAAAGGTGATCCGAGTTAATATGGGGATCACCTTTCTTATCTACTTTTTACAAAAAGCTTCTCTTCACTTTATGCCAGAAGGAGTTGTCCTTCAATTTTACAGTCTTAATTCGTTTGTCTGACAGGCTGATTCTAATTGAACCGGTATGCCTGACACTCAACGCCTCATTGTCCATTCCAATAATCGGAAAATCGTTACCGTCGTCAACCATATTAATCACTAGGGCTCGTTCTTCACTCAATAGGAATGAACTACCGAGCGTTCTATAATGATTGTTGTTAATGGATGCAACTTCGTTAATCTGCATACAGGCAAGCTTCGGATCTACAATAGCGCCGTCCATTGATTTGTTATAGGCCGTACTTCCAGTTGGTGTAGACACGATGATGCCATCGCCTTTAAATCTTTCGAAGAATAGGTCGTCAATATACAAATCAAGTGATAGTGTCTTAATAATGCCTGAACGGATGGAACACTCATTAAGGCAATAGAAGGAGGCGTCATTTTCTACGTCCACTTTAATGGTTGGATATCTGCGGACCTCTACTTGTTCATTCATCATCGCTTCGATCATGCCTGGTAAATCTTCAATATCAAAGTCACAATAGAATCCTAATTGACCGGTACTAACTCCGACATATAAAGCATCGTCCCGAAACCCAGTTTGCCTGACAGCTTGTAGGAAAGTACCATCTCCACCAATACTTGCGATAATGTTCGCTTCATCTGCTTTGTCTACTAAGGTAAACCCATTATCTACAGCAAGGTTCTTTAATCTGACAATTTTATCTTCAAATTCAGTTCCTTTCTTGTGAAAGAAATGAATATTTTTACGATCAGCCATCATTAACCTCCTATTGTACTTTCACCCTTTTTTTATTTTGTGGACCTTTGCAAATTTTATCAATGATCATGTACATTAATAATCGGTTTTCTGAACTTTTTTGTCAAATCATCTTCAACGCAATTAATTTATGGTATTCTATCTAGTATTGGGTAAACTTTACAGATAAATAATAGCTAGGAGGCTTCACATGAACGGAAAACGTTGGGCAGCATTAGGGATTGCAGCCGCTTTGTTGTTTGTCTCGGTTCTCATAAATGGACTATCACTTGCGGCAAATGCAAACTTCGGAAGCATAGAAAGTAGTGCGCTATTTGAAGACGAACCTTTTATTGAAGAGGTTGTGGAGGAAGGTAAAGATAAGGAAAGCATCGTTCTACTAGAGTTGAACGGTGTCATACAAGATACTGGAGATGCAGTATCATTCTTTCAATCCCAAGGATATAACCATCGGAATTTTCTAGCAATGCTAGAATACGCTGGTGAAGATTCTAGCGTAGAAGGGATCATCATACGAGTCAACACGCCAGGTGGAGGCGTAGTTGAAAGCGCTGAAATTCATGATCAAATAAAGACTATTCAAAAGAAAAGTAAGAAGCCGGTATACATATCGATGGGTAACATGGCCGCATCGGGTGGGTATTACATTTCAGCACCAGCAGATAAGATTATTGCGCATCCTTCTACACTAACTGGATCACTAGGTGTGATCATCCAATCTATGAACTATGGTGAGTTGGCTGAAAAGTTAGGTGTGAAGTGGGAAACGATTAAGAGTGGCAAGCATAAAGACATTCTCTCACCGACCCGTGAAATGACGGAAAGTGAACAGGAAATTCTTCAGTCTATCGTTGATAATTCTTATGATGAATTTGTAAAAGTAATTGCATCTGGACGAGAAATGTCAGAAAGCAATGTTCGTAAAATTGCTGACGGTCGAGTATATGACGGAAGACAAGCGAAGGAATTGAATCTCGTTGATGGATTAGGTGATCTTGACGATACGATCAAGACGATGAAGAAGGATTTAGGAAACTCTCATTTGAAGGTTGTCCGATATGAACAAAATATTGGTTTAAATTCTTTCCTGAACATGACCGCTCAAAAGCTGTTCCAACCGAATGGTGATCTTCTCGGTATTCAAAAGCTTATGAGTGAGACAAATACACCGCAAATCAAATATTTATACACGGAATAGGAGGGAATATAATTGGATAATACAATTTCAGATGAACAACCAATGAACCCCCCTCTAGATCCTCCTAAACCGAGAAAATTTGCTGGGTTTTGGATGAGATTCTGGGCTTATTTGATCGATTTATTAGTCATCGGGAGTATTTATCGTATTATGATTAATCCTACATTCCGGTGGTTAGATTTACCCTTGAATGACCCTAGTATTTTTTCGATTAAAGCAATCTCAACAGGTATTATATTTTTCGCCTACTTTTTGTTGATGACGAAGTTCTTCGGACAAACGCTTGGAAAAATGGTATTCGCAATTAAAGTGGTTTCGAAAGAAATAGACGGTCATCTTACCTGGTCGACACTTCTTTTCAGAGAGGTAATTGGTCGATTTATTAGTAAGAAAATCTTATTAATTGGTTATCTTATTTCTGGATTTACGAGCGAAAAAAAAGCTCTACATGATATTTTCGCAGATACGCGTGTGATTCATACGAAGAAATAGGTATCGTTCAAGACCTGTCAGTACATAATGCTGATAGGTCTTTTTTTGTGCATAGTGAATAAAAAGGTGGATGAGTGGATGTATTGGGTTATCGGAATTATCCTATTCTTTATTGCCCTAATCATAATGGTTTTGGTCAGTCGCGTTACAGTTTCAATTACGTATATCCATGAACCAAACCGAAACGAATGCAAGGTTCATATGCATGTGTTTAAAGGTATTATACATTATTCATGGGACTTTCCTTTTGACCAATTGGAAGTGGAGGATGATGGGGTCCACCTCCAATATCAAACAGATTTAGAAGTGGGGAAGCAAGATCATGAGAAGGATAGAGAAGCTATTTTCCGAGCTGAATCCATCGTTCAGCGTGCCCATGAAACGAGAGAAATAATTGACTCAGTGTACCAGTTTCATAAAATTGTACGTAAATTCCTTCAATCAATACAGATTGAAAAGTTCGAATGGTACAGTACGATCGGTACGGGGGATGCAGGCTCTACGGGCGTTTTTTCAGGAATGCTTTGGACAATTAAAGGAAGTCTAGTAGGATTGATCAGTCATATTGCCAATTTAAAAAATCCTCCTCTCATAGAAGTGCATCCATCCTTTCAAATTCCTCTTGTAAATACGAATATGCAATGTATGTTTTCATTTCGAGTGGGGAAAGCTATACGCGCAGGATATCAGATCGCGAAAAATTGGAAGGGAAGGAAACAGCATGTCAGAACATCCAATCCAGGGCTTGATGCAAACAGCAATGGAAAATATTAAAGAGATGATCGATGTCAATACGATCATTGGAGATCCAGTTGAAACACCTGATGGTAGTGTGATTCTAACCGTATCTAAGGTTGGTTTCGGCTTTGCGGCTGGTGGAAGTCAGTTTAATTCTGCGTCGTCAGGTCACTCGAAAGGGAGTTCAGATGAGGATTCTCTCCCGTTTGGTGGAGGAAGTGGTGGAGGCGTTTCGATTACACCGATTGCCTTTCTCATTGTGAATTCATCAGGCGTTAAGACGATTCACCTTGATAACAGTACCCACTTGTATGAGAGATTATTGGATTTAGCGCCACAGGTTGTTGAAAAGATCCAGAAAATGATGAATAACACACAAGGTTCGAAGTCTAATAATCAACAAAGACAGCAACAACCTGATCTCCAACAGACCCAACATCAATCCGAACGTCGACAAAAGCATGACTTAGATTTCTAGTAAAACAAATCAGGCTGAAACACCCTAAATTAAAACTTCAATGTCTGGATTTCTGACTTGCTCGGAATTCTGGACATTTTTGCGTTTGTTTGACTTTTGTTAAAGTAATCCTTATTACTTGAAAGAAGAATTCAGAAAGTTTACCATTAACTTGATGAAGTAACCTAATCATAAGGAGTTGTTTAGAAATGGCAGCAGTAACATTTAAAGAAAATCCAGTGACACTATTAGGTAATGAAGTAAAAGTAGGGGATACAGCTCCAGATTTCACAGTATTAGCAAATGACATGTCACCCGTTACATTAGACGATTCAAAGGGAAGCGTTCGATTAATTAGCGTCGTGCCTTCTTTAGATACAGGTGTGTGTGATCAGCAAACGCGTAAGTTCAATGAAGAAGCATCAAAGCTTGATAACGTTAAAATATTGACGGTCAGTGTAGATTTACCAATGGCTCAAAAAAGATGGTGTGCAGCAGCAGGTATAGAAAACGTTCAAACGCTTTCTGACCACCGTGATCTTTCATTCGGTAAAGCCTACGGCGTTGCGATTGAGGAACTTCGTTTACTAGCACGAGCAGTATTCGTTGTTGATTCAAACGACAAAGTGACTTATGTTGAATATGTGAGTGAAGCAACAAATCACCCAGACTATGAGGCAGCAGTTGAAGCAGCTAAGTCTGCTAAGTAATTAACAACAAAGTTTAACTGTAATGAAATCCGGTTAACCTTCAAGTGTCAGGCAAACTTTCATTTGCCTGCACCTTGCGGGGTTAACCTTTTTTATTGGATTACATGTTTGATACAATAAGTCTAGTTGTAAAATAGGAGGATTAAGAACATGCCTGAATTTCAAAAGGTTGAAACATTTTATCGGCTGTTACATGAAACGGCAACGCTTCTCTCAGAGAAGGAACAAGTCACTTACCTTGAAGGGTTAGTAATGACGGGTGAACACCTCGTACAAGGTGCTATACCTGATCGATTTGATGAACAAACCAAGAATGATCTACTATATAAATATCAATCCCTTTCGCTTGATGACTTATCTAAGGAAGAAATTCGAAAAGGGTTTCAGTTAGCCATACTAAAAGGAATGCAAGATGGTGTTCAATCGCATCATGCAATGACTCCTGATGCGGTTGCACTCTTTGTTGGATACTTAGTTGAGAAAACAATCGGTGATAAGGAACGTGTCACGATGCTAGACCCAGCAATCGGAACAGGGAATCTTGTTTCAGCGATTCTTAATCAAGTGAAGAAGCCTGTATATGGCTATGGTTCAGAGGTTGATGAAACGTTGATAAAGCTTGCATATGCAAGCTTAAATGCGCAAGAGCATGACATTCAACTCTACCATCAAGATAGCTTGAAATCATTGATGATCGATCCGGTTGACTTTGTCGTAACAGATTTACCTGTAGGGTATTATCCAGATGACGATACAGCTGCAAAATACAAACTAAAAGCTGATTCTGGTCACTCTTACGCCCATCACTTGATGATCGAGCAAGCCTTGAAACATACAAAAGAAGGTGGATTTCTTTTCTTCTTAATTCCTAATTTCCTATTCGCAGGAGACGAGGCAAAGAAACTGAATAGCTTCCTGAAAGAAGAAGCGGTCATTCATGGTCTTTTACAGCTCCCTTTAACGATGTTCAAGAAAGAAGAGCACGCGAAAAGTATTTTCTTTTTACAGAAAAAAGGAGAAGGAATCGAGCCACCTAAAGAAGCATTGATGGCTGAACTTCCTAGTTTCAGTGAGCCTAAAGCTCTTCAGGGCATCATGGTTCAAATTGACAATTGGTTTAAGAATTCTTTTACTGGTTAACTTAATTGTGTATAATCGCAGTTTTTTTTCACCAAAATGTCACAATGAAATCGCATTCAAATCTGAAAATAAAGAATATAGATGGAAAACGCTTTCCATCCTTGCGGGGAACAGTGATCTGGTGGTTTAATGGTAGCAGGTTTGGGATAAATGATCTTCAACAACGAAGGAGTTGTCTTATATATGCAAATGATACTGGCCATTAACGCCGGGAGTTCGTCACTGAAATTTCAGTTACTCAGAATGCCTGAAGAGACAGTAGTTACAAAAGGTCTTGTAGAAAGAATTGGTCTGCCTGATAGCATTTTTGCGATTGAAGTGAATGGTGAAAAAATAAAGGAAACAATTGATATTGAGGACCATGGTGTAGCCGTTAAGATGCTTTTGAACAAATTGACAGCACACAATATTATTGAATCATATGATGAAATTGAAGGAATTGGCCATCGTGTCGTTCATGGTGGAGAGAAGTTCAATGATTCGATATTAATAACTGAAGAAGTTATTAAAGAAATTGAAGAAGTATCTGACTTAGCACCGCTCCATAATCCGGCTAACATTGTTGGCATTCGAGCGTTTAAAGAAATTCTTCCGAATGTACCTGCAGTCGCAGTATTTGATACAGCATTCCATCAAACGATGCCTGAACAATCATTCTTGTATAGTTTGCCATATGATTATTACAAAGAATTTGGTATTCGCAAGTATGGATTCCACGGGACAAGCCATAAGTATGTCTCCCAAAGGTGTGCAGAACTACTCGGAAGACCAATTGAACAGCTTCGCTTGATTTCATGTCATCTTGGTAATGGTGCCAGTATCGCTGCGATTGAAGGCGGCAAATCAATTGATACATCTATGGGCTTTACCCCACTCGCAGGTGTTACGATGGGAACGCGTTCAGGGAACATTGACCCTGCATTGATCCCATACATTATGGAGAAAACAGGTAAAACAGCTGAAGAAGTGATGAATGTCCTGAATAAAGAAAGTGGATTACTTGGAGTTTCAGGATTTTCAAGTGACCTTCGTGATATTGAAAAGCAAGCAGAAGAAGGAAACGAACGAGCAGAGTTAGCATTGGAAGTATTCGCTGGTCGAATTCACAAGTACATCGGTTCCTATGCGTCTAAAATGCACGGTATTGATGCAATTGTATTTACTGCAGGAATCGGTGAAAATAGTGATGTTATTCGTGAACGTGTTATGAAAGGGCTTGAATTCATGGGCGTTTACTGGGATCCAGCACTAAATAAAGTCCGTGGGAAAGAAGCGTTCCTTAACTACCCACACTCGCCTGTAAAAGTAATGATCATCCCGACAAACGAAGAAGTAATGATTGCACGAGATACCGTACGAAAAGCGCAATAACGGAAGAATAAATAAATGAATGTAGAGATGTCCTGTGAATTCACAGGACATTTTCCTTTTTATAAAGGAAGTTTGTTGTGCAGTTTAAGGTTGGGAGTTGCGAGGCTTTTGCGGGTACTGAAGTTGGCATTCGAGAAAATTCAGGGTACGAGCGCAATCCTCCCTTATGAAAAATACATTTTTAGCTCTCAGTTATTTTCTTCGCTACGATTTGATATAATATATGCAACGTTATGGAGGTGCTAGGTATGGGATGGTCGAAAAACGAACAACAAGTATGGTCCACGATTGAAAAGTGGGAGCAGGACTACTTTACATATGTACCAACAGACTTCAGCCGAGCTTATGTGAGAACGTTTGATGAAGCACTTAATCGTTTTAATCCAAAAATTAAGGATCGGGCATTACAAACGATTGATAATTTACTTTTTCATTTGCATTCCATCATTTTGAATGCTCAGTTTCAACAGGATACGAAACAAAGAGTATTACTATCTGCTCAAGCGATGAATGAGGATGTAGAAGTATTTGAGGATATTCAAGATTGTAGAATTGAGCAGCTTAGATACATAGCGCAGCATCAAGTTGCAAAGCATAGATTACTTTCATTTGCACAAGGAGGATTAAGTGGTGCAGGTGGTCTCCTATTTTTAGGGATAGATGTGCCTGCAAGTATCGCAGCTCACCTAAGATCCATTCAGGTGATAGCACTTTCTTACGGGTATCCGATCAATAAACCTTATGAGACCTTGCTTGCACTTCGGGTGTTCCATGCCGCGACACTCCCAAAAGAACACCAACAAGAAGCGTGGGACCAGCTTATTAGTGAAGTTTCGGACCAATCAATGGATCCATATTTGTTTGAATCAGAAGAAGTTGTGGCAGACGATAAATGGATGAGACACCTTGTTGGATTAGTAGGGAAAGGATTCCTACTCTTCATGCTTCGGAAACGGTTGATTCAAGGTATCCCATTAATGGGAATGGTCTACGGAGCTGCTACAAATTATCAATTATCGAGACAAATCACAGATTTTGCGAATCACTTTTACCAAAAGAGATGGTTATTAGCGAAACAAAATTAAAGGGTGAATGGACTTGAGCGTTGCAGAACATAAGCGAAATGCGCCAGATCATGTTTCAGTTATGGTGATTACGATTAGTGACACGAGAACAGAAGAGACGGATAAGAGTGGGAAGCTTATCATTGGAGCTTTAGAAGAAAACAACCATAAAGTTTCTTCCTATCGAATTGTAAAAGATGAAGCCGACCTCATTCAACAAGCTGTAAAAACAGGTGCTTCAGATAGAACAATCGATGCAATTATTTTAAATGGAGGAACTGGAATAGCTAAGCGTGATGTAACGATTGAGGCGATTTCAGAATTGCTTCATAAAGAGATTCCTGGGTTTGGAGAAATCTTTCGAATGCTCAGCTATACGGAAGACATAGGTTCAGCGGCAATCTTAAGTCGTGCGCTTGCAGGCATTTATGAGGACACTGCAATCTTTTCGATTCCTGGGTCCAGTGGAGCCGTTAAGCTCGCAATGAGCAAACTTATCATTCCAGAAATTAATCATATCGTCCGTGAAATTAGAAAGGATTGACCGTCAGGTCAATCCTTTTCGTATATTGCAGTTCTTACATCTCATGTGCGATACTCCATCTTTTTTCACGTATGATTGAATACAAAATCGTTATAAGTGGAGACAACCATAGGAAAAATGCGAAAAAGACATAATGGATGACCGAAACACCAACAATTGTACTACATAATACAGCAAGGAGACTCCAGGGTACTAATCCTGCATAAACCATTGTTGAGTCACTCACGACTCTCGCCAACTCTTTAGAATTAAAGTGCTTTGTCCAATGTGGCAAGAGCATTCTTCCATTTAATATGATAGGAAAAGACTGGTTTGGTGAAATGAGTGAGACGAACAAAGCAAGCGTTACTCCCTGAACAGAATTGACAGTTAGTGAATGGTCATTCGTAAGTAGCTTATTAATGTACGGCTGAACAATTTGATAACGCTCTAACATTTCGCTGTAAATGCCTACAACACTGATAAATATAATAAACGGTATCATCGTCATTAATCCGCCGATGCCATCAATACCATTGAGAACAACTTGTCCCCATTTCAGTACTGAGATACCTTTTATCAAAACAATGGCAAAAGCCGCACCTATACTTATGAAAAAGCTATATCTGATTCGGACTCCGACGATTACGCCAGCGATTAATAGTATAACGGGTAAAAACACAATCCAGTCTGACATCATTTCGCCCATTGAGATGACAGGCTGTTTATACGCATCTAGCGTCAATGAACGATCAAGCAAAATAAACAGGAAGCTACTTACACAGATTGTTAACAGTGCAGTAGGCATAATGGCATTAAATTGCTTTTTAGTCTGAATCTCAAGTGATGTCGCAAGTAACTGGAAGGCACTTGATAATGGAGAAGAACGATCACCAACAAACGCCCCTGATATTAGTGCACCAGCTGTCCATTCCAAAGGAACACCTAATGCTTGGGCTGTACCCATTAATGGTAAACCGATGACGCTTAAGCTTCCGACTGAAGTTCCTAATGTCATAGAGATCACCATGGTCATAAGGAAAGATGAAACAAGAAAATGCTCTGGATTAATAACCGATAAGATAAATGATACCATGTTCGGGACTGTTCCAATGATTGCCCATGAAGGGAGCAAAATACCAATTAATGATAACAACCAAATGATCTCACGATTCCTGTATATACCTTTATAGCCTGTTAGCCGTATGCTTTTGAATGAAATACCTTTTTTCAAAAGTTGATAAATCAAAAAAATGAATCCTGGCATGAAACCGATCAAAAGCTGAAACTGGAAAGCTACGGCCATCAACAATCCTGAGACGGTTATGATAATGAGTGAAATGAGTTCCTTTAAAGAGAAGTGGATCGTTTCTAGTTGCATGATACTTCCTCCGTAATTATTTTCGGCTGTCAAAAGTGTGACCGCGCTGAGAGATGGTTGTCCATCCGATACCAAATCCATAAATCATTAATAATAGAAGCAAGTTCAGCGATATCAGAATTCAGCTGACAAGACCTTTCAAAGTTTTCTTCGTTGTTGAGTTGCAGTTGCTTTGTATTTATTCCTTGTTCGATTTCTTTGATTCGATCAGGGATTCTTCCTCTAATGGATTCCCATTTCGATAATATGATTTCTTGTGTTTCTAAGGAATATCGCTCCCAGGGTTCGTTTAGGACAGGTAAACATATCCCAAGGCGATCATCACGATGAAAAGAATAGTTCATTTCGACCATACCTCCTACTATTCCACATTGTACCGAAAATGGACAAGTTAGGCTATTGCAATTGACTTTCATAATTTACCTCAATAAGCTATTCGATTAGGCGCATACTAATGGGTGTATCACTAATGGAAAAAAGGAGGCGGATTAAGGTGCAAAAAAAACCATCGAAAAAACCAGAAACATACCAAATGGATGCAAATGGTGAATTTGAAGTTCAACAACAGATCATGCAGTCCTACCAAAGTGGGGTCGTTGATCAAACTGTAGAGCACGAAACGCCAAACCAACTTGAAGATGAGAATCGATTAAAATGAAGCTTGAAAGCTTTCTCTGAAGGTGGAGAAAGCTTTGTACATTTCTTTATTAGTGCAACTAGAACTCACCCTTTGGTTGAGTTAAGTTTTCTTTATGTTACGATAAAAAAGATGCAATACTTGGAAGGAAATAATTACGAATTTTTCTCTTTTTCTTTTTGACATTTGGTGTTATCTTTAAATGGGCAGTCGTCATGACTGGAAAGAAGATTTGTTGATTTAGGAGGTCGCAAACATGCGTATTGGTGTACCAAGAGAAATAAAAAATAACGAAAATCGTGTCGCAATGACTCCGGCGGGGGTTGTAAATCTAATGACTTCAGGTCATGAGGTCTTTATTGAAACAGGTGCTGGACTTGGATCTGGATTTACGAATGAACAATACGAAGAAGCTGGAGCGGTAATCGTAGATACAGCTGCAGAAGCTTGGAGTATGGACATGGTCATGAAGGTTAAAGAACCTTTAGACACAGAGTACCAATACTTCCGTGAAGGACTTATATTATTTACATATTTACACTTAGCTGCTGAGCCGGAATTGACGAAAGCACTCATTGATAACAAGGTTGTCGGTATTGCTTACGAAACTGTACAACTTCCGAACAGAAGCCTTCCACTACTCACACCAATGAGTGAAGTTGCAGGACGTATGGCGACTCAAATTGGTGCATCATTCCTTGAAAAACCTCATGGTGGAATGGGTATTCTCCTTGGAGGCGTACCAGGTGTGAAACGTGGTAAAGTAACCGTCATTGGTGGTGGAGTTGCAGGTACAAACGCTGCAAAAATTGCAGTTGGACTAGGTGCGAGTGTTACGGTCATCGATTTGAATCCAGAACGCTTACGTCAGCTTGACGATATTTTCGGATCAGATATTAATACATTGATGTCCAATCCACTAAACATTGCAGAATCAGTGATCGATTCGGATCTTGTCATCGGGGCTGTACTAATCCCAGGAGCAAAAGCGCCAAAGCTTGTAACCGAAGAAATGATTCAAGAGATGAGAAAAGGTGCGGTATTAGTAGACGTTGCGATCGACCAAGGTGGTATTTTCGAAACAACTGATCGTATTACAACGCATGATAACCCTACTTACGATAAACACGGTGTTGTCCACTACGCAGTTGCGAACATGCCAGGGGCAGTACCACGTACATCAACAATTGCTTTGACGAACGTTACGGTACCATATGCATTGCAAATTGCTAACAAAGGGTATGTAAAGGCTTGTCAAGATAATGAAGCACTTCTTAAAGGTATTAATACTTTGAATGGATTTGTTACGTATGAAGCTGTTTCTCAATCACACGACCTTGAATATAAAGACATTCGCAAGATGCTTTCATAATCGGATTTGAACAATATGAAGATAGAGACTGACGAATTTCGTACAGTCTCTTTTTTTATTGAATTTAGAATCCTTGCATTGATTTGGACAAAAAAAAACGAACTCAGAATAGACTATTATTGTTTTTTGTAAAAACAAAAACGGGTAAACAATATTATGTGTACTCGTTTAACCTCATGCAGGAAAAGGAAACAATGAACACGAAGGTTTAAAACAGATCTAATAACTAATCTAGAAAGAGGAGAGATCATAATGAAAGTAACTTATTATGGACATTCTGTAGTCGCAATCGAAACGAATGGTAAAACAATTTGGATTGACCCGTTCATTTCAGGGAATGGGCAGTGTCACATTTCCGCGGATGATGTAAAGGCTGATGTTATCTTACTTACACATGGGCATAATGATCATGTTGGAGACACAGTTGACATCGCGAAAAGGAATAACTCTCTAGTTGTAGCCCCGTTTGAATTAGCAAACTATCTTGCTACAAAGGGAATTGAAACACATCCTATGCATATTGGTGGTGCTTATCACTTTGATTTCGGAAAAGTGAAACTCACACAAGCCTTTCACGGATCTAGCTATGCAGAAGAGGACGGCTCAGTTGTTTATACGGGTATGCCTGCAGGAATTCTTTTCACTGCAGAAGATAAAACAGTCTATCATGCGGGTGACACAGCCCTGTTTTCAGATATGAAGCTCATTGGTGAGCAAAACTATATTGATATGGCATTCCTACCGATCGGAGATAATTTTACAATGGGACCAGAGGATGCCTCGATAGCAGCTAGTTGGTTGAAGGCGAATACAGTTGTTCCAATACATTACAACACATTCCCAGTGATTGAACAGGATCCAGAAGCATTTGTAAACGACCTAGAGGGCAAGAAAGGACGCGTCCTCAAGTCTGGTGAATCTGTAGAATTATAACTTGAATTTTCTTCTTTCTGAAGAGGTGGTCGCATAACATATGCAGTAAGACTACCTCTTTTGAAAGGAGTACGCTATTTGAAGAATCGATTAATCTTATCATTACTCGCTGCTCTTGCCCTTGTGTATTTTTCCGTACCATACTTACCTGAAATGGAACCTGGATTGGGTGGATGGTTTTCTGCGGTATGGCTTATGTTTGCTGTATTAGTGATTGGTGGTAATCTATCTGCTTTAATGTATCGTCTTTATCCACAGCAATCTGATGAGGTAACTCCAACCAAACAGACAAACAATAAGAAAGTAAAAATGCGACAACATTGAAGTAGCGGTGTACCCTTAGTATAATAGGATAGACTTAGCCATGAGAAAGCTTGGTGAAAACGATGGCAACGAAACATGAACAAATCCTAGACTATATCGAAACATTAGATATCGGAAGTAAAATTTCAGTCAGACAAATAGCTAAAGCGCTTTCTGTTAGTGAGGGTACTGCTTACCGTGCGATAAAAGACGCTGAGAACCAAGGGACAGTCAGTACGATTGAACGTGTAGGAACAATCCGCATTGAGAAGAAGCGAAAAGAAAACATAGAAAAATTGACGTTTGCAGAGGTCGTAAATGTTGTTGATGGACAAGTATTAGGTGGACGTCAAGGATTACATAAAACACTTAATAAATTCGTCATAGGAGCCATGAAACTAGAAGCAATGATGCGATATGTGGATCCGGATAGTCTATTGATTGTCGGTAATAGAACGAAAGCACATGCGCTTGGCTTAAAGGCTGGTGCTGCTGTATTAGTTACAGGTGGATTCGACACAGATGAATCTGTAAAAAAACTAGCAGATGAACTAGAATTACCTGTCATTTCAACTAGCTATGATACGTTCACAGTTGCAGCGATGATCAATCGTGCGATATATGACCAATTGATTAAGAAAGAAATTGTGCTCGTTAGTGACATTACAACACAGCTTGAACAAACCAATTATTTATTGAAGAAGGATACAGTGAAAACGTGGTATGAGCTTAATGAACGTACTGGCCATAGCCGTTATCCAGTAGTGGATCAGAGCATGAGAGTTGTCGGAGTGGTGACAGCAAAGGATATCATCGGTAGCGATTATGATTTGCAGATTGAGAAAGTGATGACGAAAAATCCAATTTCCGTAAAAGGGACAACCTCTGTAGCAAATGCAGCCCATATGATGATTTGGGAAGGAATTGAATTACTTCCTGTCATTGATGCTCAGCAAACACTTCATGGGATTATCAGTAGACAAGATGTTTTGAAGGCACTACAAATGATTCAGAAGCAACCACAAGTTGGTGAAACGTTTGATGATCTGATTACGAGTCATATACATGACGTAGACGAAGATCCAGAAGAAACCTACTCATGTGAAGTAACGCCGCAGATGACAAGCTACCTAGGTACGCTTTCGTATGGAGTTATGACTACGCTCGTTTCCGAAGTCGGTAGTAAAGCCCTTCGTAAACAGAAAAAGGGCGATCTCGTTGTAGAAAACATTACGTTGTACTTCTTAAAGCCTGTTCAGATTGATAGTACCATTACGATCCGTCCGAAAATTTTGGAGCTAAGCAGGCGATATGGGAAAGTAGACGTAGAGATTTATCATGAAGGAAATGTCGTAGGCAAAGCGCTTATGATGGCTCAACTCATCGATCGACATATGTAAAAAAAGAGACTGACAAAGTCAGTCTCCTTTCACCTATGCTATGATTTTGTCTGTTCACTTTCTTGGATCGCATATGGAAGAAAATGCTTGTATGCTTTGTATCCAAGAAAGATGTTTACTAAACCTAATACGAGGAATACGCCTCCGATGATCAGGTCGTACGTAGACTCGTTAATCACTAATCGGTTCAAGCCAAATGTTGAAATGAAAACTCCGAGTGATATATTTGCTTTCGATTTGGTCCATCTTTTTTCATAAGGCGCTTTCACACGAAATTCCTTAATTTTATAAAATATATAAAGACTTAATGCGATTACAATGATAATAATAAATGCAGGCATAATCCATCCTCCAATAAAAAATATGTCGATTACCATTGTATAGAAGTTCTCTACAAAAATCCATCTATACAATTGAACATTAGGTTACAAATAAAGGAGACCAAGATGAAAGAACAAATTATCAACAAAATAAAAGACTATAATAAAATCATCATACATCGCCATGTTCGTCCAGATCCAGATGCATTAGGATCTCAAGGTGGTCTGTCAGAAATATTGAAAGCAACATTCCCTGACAAATCAATCTATGTCGTTGGTGAAGAAGAACCATCATTAACATTTATGAAACAAATGGATACGATTTCGGATGATGTGTTTAAAGGTGCTCTTGTGATCATTTGCGATACAGCAAACCAAGCGCGGATTAGTGATGAACGATTTTCTAAAGGGGATTATATCATTAAAATTGATCATCATCCTAATGAAGATCAATACGGTAATTTAATTTGGGTAGATACTGATGCGAGTAGCGTAAGTGAAATGATTTATGAATTCTATCTTTACGGGCGTGAACATCATGGTTTCAAGCTAACCGATAAAGGTGCAGAATTACTCTATACGGGAATTGTTGGAGATACAGGACGGTTCCTTTTCCCTAATGCAACAGAAAAGACGATGAAGTTTGCAGGTGAACTAAGGAATTATGATTTCGATTTAACGGCAGTGTACAACGAAATGTACAAGGTTTCGCTAAACTTAGCACGGCTGAATGGATATGTACTGTCGCATTTTCAATACATTGAACCAGGAGTGGGGTACATTTATTTAACGCAAGAAGTAATGGAGCAATTCAATACAACAGCTAGCGAATCCTCACTACTCGTCAATACATTTTCAAATGTTGAAGGCTTAAAGACATGGGTCTTTTTCGTTGAGGAACCTGATCAAATTCGGGTGAGACTTCGTTCTAAAGGGCCGGTTGTCAACACGATAGCAGCGAAGTATAACGGTGGAGGACATCCGATGGCTTCAGGCGCAACTGTTCATACGATTAAAGAAACAGAACAAATCATTCAAGATCTTGTTAGCGCTTGTACTGATTCAAAATAAAAGTCATTCATTGAACAGATAAAAAGGTATAATAATAGCCCCGTCTTCTTGATATGAAGATCGGGGCTAACTTTTACTGCTGTTGTGGTTTGGCTGGTATGAACCAAGATCCAATTTCTGTCACGTCCTCTACAAAGTCTATGTTCAACTCAATTGCTTGTTTTTTGATGAGTTCTGCAACTTCTTTCGTTTCTGCGAATGCAGAATAACCACTCAATAACTTCTCAACCTTTGCTTTTGCCATTTCTTTACGGTTGATAATCATACACATTTCTCCTTTACACTTTTATCCTATTACTATTGTATACGATTAACCTGTACTTTGCGACATCTATGCTTATTTGTCTATAAATTGTCATAAACAATGACTTAATTTCCTCTTTCTATATTTAAATATAATCGTAACGTTGTATAAAGATGCATTTGATAGACTTTCACTTTAAATGTTTGATCACCAATTAAAAAGTTTTTGTTTTCAAGTGATTTAATAATTAAATCCGTATGTTCGGAGACTGATTCAATATCTTTTGTAAGGACATCATTCATTTCTGTTTTGACTGCTTTTTCTAAGTCATGAAACATCAATCCTTTGATCTTAACTTTTTCACGGTTTAGGAATATGAGTTTAATTTCCTGTATCCTTAAACTTTTCTCAATATCTTTATTTTTCTTTTCATAATCTTCTCTAAAGTGTTCAAACTGGTCATTTAAATCCTTTATTTCGGCGTCTCTTTTCTTTATCTCAGTTAAATACTGGTCTTGAAGTCCTCCAAAACTAATCAGGAAAAAGAACCACCCAATTATGATCCCAATAATGATTCCTGCAAAAAAACGTTGGTACCCTTTTCTACGGTGAAGTGGAGGGATTCGCATTATTCAACACCTTGTGTCATCCAGCGGATTACTGCTTCCCCTGTATTTGCGCCAATCAATGCCGCAATGATATAGATACACTGGTTGATGACTTCAAGGATTGATCCACTGAACAGACTGCTTTCAAACTTATCGATTGTATCAAACGTCCCACCGATTGCAGCTACGATAGCCCAGATCTTTAAACTTTTTGACAGTAAAATCATTGATTGAAACGGTGGTCTACCAACAAACATCATGCCAATAGCACCAATCAAACATCCGCCAATAATAATTCCAAATGCAACGAAGAAATAAATGATGTTCGTTGAAACGAAGTCACGGACGACCATAACACTTACCACCTTTATCGATGACATCTACAATTTGAACACTCATAACTATAATTATGGACAGCCACCGTCAAGTATGCTTGATTTATTGTTCTCTCTGTCTTGTATATAATGGGGTTAAGTAGTTTATGGTGAGAGGAGTGACTCAGAATGGGATTTGTACATTTAAACATACACAGTGAATTTACTCTGCTAGAAAGCGCTTGTAGAATTGAGAAGTTGACAGATAGAGCACAAGAATTAGGAATGGACGCTTTAGCGATAACAGACCGTAATGTGATGTATGGCGTGATACCCTTCTATAAATCCTGCCATAAGAAAGGGATCAAGCCGATTATCGGTTTGGAAGTAGACGTTGTTGATTCCAGCGCAGGCAATGATCAAAGACAACCTGCTAAGCTACTTTTATATGCAATGAATCATGTAGGGTATCAGAATTTAATAAAAATCAGTTCTTCCATTCAAGCCGAAAGTAGAGGAACAACTCATATACTGGCATTACATGATTTACATACATATTGTGAAGGGGTTTTGGCTGTAACCTCAGGGGTCGATGGCGTTGTTCAACGTGCAATATTAAATGGTGGACAACATCATCTGAATATACTCGCTCAATTGAAAAACATGTTCGAGGACAACCTATATATTGGGTTAGAGGACCATGGAGTCGCAAAAGAGAAAGACCTCAACCTCACATTAATTCAATTATCAAAAGAAACCGATGTGCCGATTGTTGTCATTAATAACATTCATTATATGGATCAAGAAGACGCAAGTGCATACGAAGCGTTACGATCTATTAAACTCGGGAAAAAGTTAAATGAAGACGATGATTTAAAACGACCGACTGACGAACACTATTTTAAAACAAGTACTGAGATGGAAGAACTGTTCTCACATGTACCTGATGCGATGAAAAACACAAGTGTGATTGCTGAAAAGTGTCATGTCACATTGAATTTCGGAACACCAATTTTGCCGGCTTATCCAATACCTGAAAAAGAATCTAGCGAAAGTTACTTACGTAAAGTATGTGAAAAAGGTGTCCTAGATCGCTATGGGCAAACTCCTTCAAATCAAGTTCTTGAACGTATGAAATATGAACTTGACATTATCAATCGAATGGGGTTCAACGATTACTTCTTAATCGTATGGGATTTCATGAAGTATGCTCAGGAAAATAACATCATGACTGGCCCGGGAAGGGGTTCTGCTGCAGGCTCTCTCGTATCCTATGTGCTATCCATCACCCAAGTCGATCCGATTGAGCACGAACTGTTATTTGAAAGGTTTTTGAATCCTGAACGCGTGAGTATGCCTGATATTGACATCGATTTTCCTGATACCAAACGAGACGAAGTAATCGAATACGTAGCACATAAGTATGGGAAAGACCGAGTTGCACAAATCATCACTTTCGGTACACTAGCAGCGAGAGCAGCATTGCGAGATGTAGGAAGAGTGTTAAACTTGGATACCCAACTTATTGATCGTGTTGCGAAGCAAGTTCCATCACGTCCTGGTATCACTTTAGATCAAGCGATTAAGGAATCTCCGTTACTCAAGAAAACACTAGATCAATCAGAGGATGCTCAACACCTTTGGCGGATTTCAAAAACAGTGGAGGGCATTCCTAGGCACGCATCCACACATGCTGCGGGAATTGTAATTAGTAAGGACCCATTAACAAATGTTGTGCCAACACAATCTGGTGGAGAGTTCTTGTCCCTAACACAATATACAATGGAAGGCTTAGAAGAAATCGGTCTTTTAAAGATGGACTTTCTTGGATTGAGAAACCTAACCTTATTAGAAAATATAACAGCATCGATTAAAAAGAGTACCGGTGATGAGATACCTATTCAGCAAATCCCTTTTCAAGACGAAGCTACTTTTCAATTGTTAGCAAAAGGCGATACGACTGGCATTTTCCAGCTGGAATCTGAAGGAATGCGAAAAGTCTTAAAGAAACTTAAACCGACTGAATTTGAAGATATCGTGGCAGTTAACGCGTTATACAGACCAGGTCCAATGGAAAACATCCCCGTGTATATTGAGCGGAAGCATAAGCAAAACACTGTAGAATTTCCACATCCTGATTTAGAACCAATATTAAAGAAAACTTACGGCGTAATTGTTTATCAGGAGCAAATTATGCAAATCGCATCAAAGATGGCAGGGTTTTCACTTGGTGAAGCTGACTTATTAAGGAGAGCTGTCTCCAAAAAGAAAGCAGATGTTTTACATGAGCAACGTAATCATTTTGTAAATGGTGCAATGAATCAAGGATATGATCGCAATTCGGCAGATCAAGTTTATGATTTAATCGTTCGTTTTGCTAATTATGGGTTTAATCGATCTCATGCTGTAGCATATAGTGTGATCGCTTATCAACTAGCCTATTTGAAAGCAAATTACAGCGTTTATTTCCTTGCCGAATTACTAAGTAGTATTGTTGGGAATCATGGTAAGATAGCGGCTTATTTAGGGGAGATTCGCCAAAGTGGAGTTGAAGTTCTTTCACCATCTATCAATTCTAGCTCTGCCGGTTTTAAAGTTGAAAGTGAAGGCATTCGAATCGGATTAATGGTGATCAAAAATGTAGGTGTTCGTGCAATAGAAAGCATTTTAGAAGAGCGGAAGAAAGGACCATACCAAAATCTATTTGATTTATGTCGGCGTGTATCCTTAAAGGTGATGAATAAAAGATCTCTAGAATCGTTAATTTTAGCTGGTAGTCTGGATGAATTCACAACGAACCGCGCTCAATTACTTGCAAACTTAGATGCGGCCATTGAATACGGTTCTAAAATTCAAAAAGCGGAGGCAGAAGGTCAGATTGATTTCTTCCAAGAGGATGGATCAAATCAAGCTCCACGAATGGAAGATGTTCCTCCTTTTCAAGACAAAGAACAGTTACAGTTTGAATATGAGGCCTTAGGTTTCTATTTAACGGGGCATCCAATTGAACAATATAGTCAAATACTAATTGAGTACGAATGTTCTAAAATTGCAGAATTGAAACAATCGGTCAAAAAGGTTCGAATTGGAGCGCTGATTGAAAAATCAAAGCAAATTAAAACCAAAAAGGGTGACTGGATGGCTTTTGTTCAATTTGGTGATGCAACAGGGGAAATTGAAGGCATTGTTTTTCCAAAGGCGTATAAACAAAACCCAGAGCTTTATCAAGAAGGTAATCTATTATTACTTGAAGGGAATGTTGAACAGTCGGAAGATATCAAGTTTATCGTTGAAAAAGCAGTGAACCTATCTACTTTATCGACTAGGGAAAAGAATCAAAACTTGTATTTGAAGATTGAATCCTCTAAGCAGGAACAAGGTGTCATGCATCAGATTAAAGAAATTGTGTTGCGTTATCCAGGTAATGCAGATGTTATTCTCTATTATGAGCATAATAAGAAGGTTGTTCGATTATCTAAAGAGTTCAGTATTGACCCAGTTGAAGAATGTGTTGTAAAGTTTGAATCGTTGCTTGGAACGAAGAATGTTGTTTTAAAATAAACCACTAAATCTTTACAGGTAAATATGGTTTGTTATAATGGATAAGTCAATAGGTGGTCTGACCACCTCGTTTGTTCAAAAGATAAGAAAGTTTAACATTTTGGTAGCATGGATGTTTTGTCTAGCTCCAGCACGTAATCACATGGTTCACTTCAGACCCTTTAGGTCGGCTAAGGCCTACTATTATTCGGTCTCTACTAGTGACCTGCGTGACACAATAGCGCTTGCGCTTTTCTTATTACTGTACAAGCAGCAGACTATTTCATTCATATATATTTAACAAGAATGAGGGAGATGAACGTATGTCTGTTTCTAGAGAAGAAGCTCTACACATGCATAGAATTAATCAAGGTAAATTGGAGTCCAAAGCTAAGGTCCCTGTACGTAATGCAGAGGATTTGAGTTTGGCATACTCACCAGGAGTTGCAGAACCTTGTAAAGAAATTTATGAAGACAAGAACAGAGTATACGAATATACAATGAAAGGTAACACAGTAGCTGTTGTTTCTGATGGGACAGCAGTGCTTGGACTCGGTAACATTGGTCCAGAAGCTGCACTTCCGGTAATGGAAGGAAAAGCAGTATTATTCAAAAGCTTCGCAGGTGTTGATGCATTTCCAATATGCCTAAACACGACTGATGTAGATGAAATCGTCCAAACAGTTAAGTTGATGGAACCGACTTTTGGTGGCGTGAACTTAGAAGATATAGCAGCTCCAAATTGCTTTATTATTGAAGAACGTCTGAAGAAAGAAACAAACATTCCTATTTTCCACGATGATCAGCACGGTACTGCAATTGTTACAGTTGCAGGGCTTGTTAATGCGCTTAAATTATCCGAAAAGTCGATGTCATCGATTAAAGTAGTCGTAAATGGTGCAGGTTCTGCTGGAATTGCGATCATAAAGCTTCTAAACCGTTTCGGTGTAAAAGACATTATTATGTGCGACTCTAAAGGTGCAATTTACGAAGGCCGTCCTTACGGAATGAACCGTGTAAAGGCTGAAGTTGCTCATTTCACGAACAGACAGCAGATTGAAGGGAAATTAGACGAAGCGGTTAAAGGGACAGATGTCTTTATCGGTGTTTCTGTAGAAGGGGCATTAACTGAAGACATGGTTAAAAGCATGAATGATGATCCTATTATATTTGCAATGGCAAACCCTGTTCCTGAAATTATGCCAAGCGCTGCGAAAGAAGCGGGTGCAAAGGTGATTGGAACAGGTCGTTCGGACTTTGCCAATCAGGTTAATAACGTACTAGCATTCCCTGGGATTTTTAGAGGGGCACTAGATACGCGAGCAACACACATTAACGAAGAAATGAAAATTGCTGCTGTGTATGCAATTGCTGGACTAATAGACGAAAGCGAATTAACAGAGGACTATGTCATACCCGCTCCGTTCGATCCAAGGGTTGCTCCGGCAGTTGCCGCAGCAGTTGCAAATGCGGCAATGGAGACTGGTGTAGCTAGAATTAAAGTAGATCCAGAGGAAATTGCTGCAAAGACCCGTCGACTTGCTTTGATCGAAGAAAAATAAAAGTGCCTTTGAAAAGTGGGTGACGTTTGAAAATGACTACTAAACCTCGCGAAAAAATGTTTGTAGAGATTTTGAACAAATTAAAAGCGATCATTCAAAAGGATCAGTTATTGCCAGGTGATAAGCTCCCCTCTGAAAGGGAGCTTTCAGACCGTTTAAATGTTGGACGCTCCTCTGTGCGAGAAGCTTTAAGAGCCATGGAGTTATTAGGGTTAATTGAAACGAGGAGAGGCGAAGGCACTTTCATTAAGGAAGCCCGTAACCATCGTCTTGTTGAGGTACTAGCCTCCTTCATTTTAAATGATGGCCTAGTCAAGCAAGAGTTGACAGAAACGAGAGAAATCATTGAAAGAAACGCGGTTGTACTCGCTTCTCAACGAAGAACAGAAGAAGAGCTTAAAGATTTAGAAGCTTACTTAGCTGATATTCCGACAGCACCTTCTGCGAGAATTGACGCCGCCATGGATCGAACATTCTTCCATATGGTTTTAAAAGCGTCAAATAATTCTTTGCTCCATCGATTATGGGTAGAATTGACAGAATATGATCAATTTAATGTAGACTCCGACCATACTTATCCTAAATCCAAATACGATGATGTATTTACAATGATTAAGAATGGAATCGAAATAGAGCAGCATTCAGCTATAAAACGAAATGAGTAAATTTTACAATTAGTACTTAGGGACTTATGGAGGTGCAACAACTTGTTAAAAGATCTGTTTGCCAAGAAGAGAAAATATGCAACGATACCTTCCGATCGAATGAAACAAGATGTTCCTGAAGGACTCATGACAAAATGTCCAGAATGTAAAGCAATCATGACGACTAAGGAACTGAACAAAGCTTGTAAGGTCTGTGTTTCATGTGATCACCATTTCAGGATGACGGCGCAAGAGCGCATTAAGATGATCATCGACGATGGGACATTTTCAGAACTCAACCAAGATATGAGAACAGAAAATCCTTTAGATTTTCCTGATTATTTAGATCGAATTGACAAAGACCGCGAAAAGACAGGACTTAATGAGGCTGTCGTAACGGGTCTTGGAGATCTGGACAATCACCCAATCGTATTTGCAGTCATGGATTCCCATTTTCGAATGGGTAGTATGGGCTCCGTTGTAGGTGAGAAAATAGCACGTGCAATTGAGAAGGCAACTGAAGAACAGAAGCCTTTTATCATCTTTACTGCATCGGGTGGAGCGCGAATGCAAGAAGGTGTTTTAAGTTTAATGCAAATGGCAAAGACAAGTGTTGCACTTCGTCGTCATCATGAAGCTGGTCTTTTGTTTATATCAGTTATGACACATCCAACAACAGGTGGTGTGTCAGCAAGCTTCGCATCAGTCGGTGATTATAACTTCGCAGAACCAAAAGCGTTAATTGGCTTTGCAGGACGCCGAATCATTGAACAAACGATTCGTCAAGAATTACCAGAAGATTTTCAAACCGCTGAGTTTCTATTAAAGCATGGACAATTAGACGGTGTGATTCACAGGAATAAAATGAAAGCTACATTATCCAACGTACTAGATATTCATAAGGGAGGTGAAGAGTGAGATGGTAGGTGATTTAGAGTTTGAACGTCCAGCAAAAGAATTAAGAGCTAAGATTGCTGAACTGAAATCATTTATGGATGAAAAAGGCATCGATTTGAGCGATGAAGTAGAACGTTTAGAAGAGCGTCTAGCAAAGGTTGAACTAGAAGTTTATGGGAATATGACGCCATGGGATCGTGTTCAAGTAGCTCGTCATCCTGAACGACCAACGACACTAGATTATATCTCAATTCTTTTCACCGATTTCCTAGAATTACACGGAGACCGCCTTTATGGGGATGATGAAGCAATCGTTGGGGGTATTGCAAAATTCCACGGAAAGCCTGTTACCGTTATTGGACACCAACGTGGTAAGGATACGAAAGAAAACTTACGACGAAACTTCGGAATGCCTCATCCAGAAGGATACCGTAAAGCATTACGCTTAATGAAACAAGCGGAAAAATTCAATCGACCAGTTATTTGCTTACTCGATACTAAAGGTGCATATCCTGGAATGTCTGCTGAAGAGCGTGGTCAAAGTGAAGCGATCGCTAGAAACCTAGTGGAAATGGCTGGTTTAACGGTTCCGCTTATTTGTATCATCATTGGAGAAGGCGCAAGCGGTGGAGCCCTTGCAATCGGTGTCGGAAACCATGTGCATATGCTTGAAAACTCTTGGTATTCAGTTATTTCTCCAGAGGGTGCAGCTGCTTTACTTTGGAAAGATGCAGGGCAAGCCCAACGTGCTGCTGATACAATGAAAATTACAGCACCTGACTTGAGTGAAATGGGAATTATTGATCAAATGATCCCAGAAGTAGAAGGCGGAGCACATAAGGATGTACGTAAACAGGCTTCACTTATTGAAGAAGTCTTGCAACAATCACTTAGTGAGCTTTCAAAACTGAGCAGTGAAGAGCTTGTAGAGCATCGTTACGTAAAATACAAAAAAATCGGAAAATATACATTTGAAAACGATTCCATTAGCGTTAAATAACGATAGTGCTTTTCCAAAACTGGAAAAGCACTTTTTCTGTGGAATGCTTGTCTATTGTGTTCATTTTTGGAACATGATATTTTAAGAACACAACTATTGTACGAGGTGAAAGAGATGAAGCGTATTGGCGTGTTGACAAGTGGAGGGGACAGCCCTGGAATGAATGCGGCTGTTCGAGCTGTTGTACGTGAAGCCATTTACCAAGAAATAGAAGTATATGGGATTTATCATGGGTATACTGGATTAATTGAGGGACAAATAGAGAAGATGGAACTAGGTTCAGTAGGTGATATCATTCATCGAGGAGGAACGATGCTCTATTCAGCTCGCTGTGAAGAATTTAAAACCCACGAGGGTCAAATGAAGGGTGTTGAACAGCTGAAGAAGTTCGGAATCGAAGGCTTGGTCGTCATTGGCGGCGATGGCTCGTATCGTGGTGCGCAAAAGCTAACAGAGCATGGATTCCCTACTATCACTTTACCTGGAACTATAGATAATGATATTCCTGGTACAGATTTTACAATTGGTTTTGACACAGCGCTAAACACAGCAATTGATGCGATTGATAAAATTAGAGATACAGCTACTTCCCACGAAAGAACGTACATCATAGAAGTTATGGGGCGTAATGCTGGAGATATTGCACTATGGTCTGGGTTAGCTGGGGGTGCTGAGTCTATTTTAATCCCTGAAGAGGCGTACAAAATTGAAGAGATTAACGAACGCTTGCTACGCGGACATGAACGTGGAAAGAAGCATAGTATCATCGTTGTTGCTGAAGGTGTCGGTAGCGGTGTGGATATCGCCAAACAAATAGAAAATACGACGGAATTTGAAACGAGAGTAACTGTCTTAGGACATATACAACGTGGAGGTTCGCCAACTGCATTTGATCGTGTACTAGCCAGTCGATTAGGTGCAAAAGCTGTACAACTCCTTATGAGTGGAGAAGCCGGCAAAGCGGTTGGTATTCAAAAAAATTCTATCGTATCGCATGATATCAATGAAGTCCTTGAACTACCACACAGGATTGACAATGATATGTACCAGCTCTCACAAGAGCTTTCGATTTAAAAATAAATGATGCATTAGAAATATGAGTGAAGTTATAGGAGGAAAATGATGAGAAATACTAAGATCGTTTGTACAATAGGACCAGCTAGTGAAAGTGTTGATACTTTAACAGAGCTGATTGAGTCTGGACTGAATGTTGCTCGTTTAAATTTTTCACATGGAGATTTTGAGGAGCATGGTGCGCGTATTGCAAGCATTCGTGAAGCTGCTCAAAAGACAGGGAAGACGGTAGCGATTTTACTTGATACGAAAGGACCGGAAATTCGTACCGGAACACTAGAAAAAGGTGAAGTTGAACTAAAGGCTGGACAAGATCTAGTCGTATCGATGGATGAGGTAGCAGGAAACGAATCCATTATTTCTGTTACGTACCCAGGATTAGTCGACGATGTACATGAAGGTTCTAAGATTTTGTTAGACGATGGTCTTATTGAACTTGAAGTCACAAAGGTTGAACGAAACCAATTACAGACGAAGGTCTTGAATAGTGGCACGCTCAAAAATAAAAAAGGGGTCAATGTACCTAATGTATCAGTGAACCTGCCTGGTATTACGGATAAAGACGCTCGTGACATTGAATTTGGAATAAGCCAAGGTGTGGACTTTATTGCAGCTTCTTTCGTACGTAGAGCATCTGACGTACTAGAAATCCGTGAAATTTTAGAACAGCATAATGCAGCGCATATTCAAATCATTCCAAAGATAGAAAACCAAGAAGGTGTCGACAATATTAATGAAATCCTTGAGGTTTCTGATGGATTGATGGTAGCGCGAGGAGACTTGGGAGTTGAAATTCCAGCTGAGGATGTACCGCTCGTGCAAAAAGAATTGATCCGTAAGTGTAATGACAAAGGAAAACCAGTTATTACAGCTACACAGATGCTAGATTCAATGCAACGGAATCCACGTCCTACACGTGCTGAAGCTAGTGACGTTGCTAATGCAATCTTTGATGGAACGGATGCGATTATGCTCTCAGGTGAAACAGCAGCAGGTCTTTATCCTGTTGAAGCGGTCCAAACGATGCATAAAATTGCTATGAAAGCTGAAACGGCAATGAATCATGCTGATATTCTTCATACAAGAAGTAAATCAAGCAAACTGACGGTAACAGATGCCATTAGTCAATCTGTATCACATACGGCGTATAACCTAGGTATTTCTGCCATTATCGCACCAACAGAAAGTGGTCATACTGCGCGTATGATTTCTAAATACCGTCCTGAAGCAGCGATTATAGCAGTGACTAGTTCAGAAATTGTATGTAGAAGAATGTCCCTCGTATGGGGTGTTACTTCACAATTAAGTGAGAAAGCTAAATCAACTGATGAATTGTTAGATATCGCAGTAGATGCTTCCTTAAAGTCTGGTCTTGTAAATCATGGTGACCTCACACTGATTACTGCCGGTGTACCAGTTGGAGAAAAGGGCACGACTAATATCATGAAAGTACATGTAGTCGGTGATGTAATTGTAAAAGGGCAAGGAATCGGTCAAATGTCGGTAGCTGGTAGAGCAGTTATTGCAAATAATGCGAAGGACGCAATCGCGAAGGTACAAGATGGAGACATTCTTGTAACGATTGGAACAGACCGTGAAATGATGCCTGCTCTGAAAAAAGCTTCGGCCATCATTACAGAAGAAGGTGGCTTAACAAGTCATGCGGCTGTAGTTGGTCTTAGTCTAGGTATTCCTGTCATCGTAGGTGTAGGTGGAGCTACGAACGTCATTGAAGAAGGTCAAGACATTACAGTGGACGGTTCCAGAGGTGTCGTTTATAGTGGAAAGACAAGCGTCCTATAAGTAAAGAGCTATATTTAGGATGTCTAGGACTCTCTAGAGGAGCGGTGCTATGTTTCGGATATTATTATTGCTACTCATCATCATACCTGCTGCGGAGATTGGGATTTTAATTTGGTCTGGTAATACATTTGGAATTCCGATCACAATACTCTTAATTATCGCAACAGGAATCATTGGGGCATGGCTAGCAAGAAGAGAAGGTATGGAAACAGTAAAGCTTGCACAAATTCAACTGGGGAATGCACAAGTACCCAGCGATGTATTGTTAGATGGTGTATGTATCTTAGTCGGTGGTACTTTGCTACTCACTCCTGGATTTATCACGGATACATTAGGCTTCTTGCTGTTAATACCCTATACACGATCAATATTTAAAATTGGCATTCGCCGATTAATCCAAAAGAAAATCGACTCAGGACAATTTACGTTCACAATACGTCGATAGAATACAAAAAGCTGGCAAGACATTCAGTGATGAGTGTCAGGCCAGCTTTTTTAGGATTTTTTCCTAAGTTTTGTTTCACCACTGAACTTACTCGAGCTACCTCCCCGTTGTTTTAGTTGAAGGTCATTCATCATTTACTCAGTGGGCTTTGTATTGGTCGATTTTCCCGAGGAGTCTCACACCCTGAAATTCTCGGAATGCAGGTTTGAGGACCCGAGAGGTCTGCCACACCCTCACTTAAAATCAACTTTGTACTTTAATACAAACCCTAGAAAATATACCCCTTCTAATTATGCCGCTTTTTTTCCTGTGATGAATTTCCAAACGTCACTGAATACGTTCGCTTGGCTTAAAGCGCGTATGACAACAAGGGTAACCGGGCCGATTATTAATCCGAGAAAGCCAAATAACTTGAACCCAATAAATAAAGAGATTAAGGTAGCTAGTGGGTCTAGTCCTATACTACTGGATAAAATCTTAGGCTCCATCACTTGTCGTTGAATAATGACGACACCATACAAAATGGATAGCCCAATACTGAGCGTGTACTCCTCCATAAGGAAACTATATATAATCCATGGAACAAATACCGCTCCAGTCCCTAAGTATGGTAGTAAGTCAACAAGTCCTGTTAATATCGCAATTGTGATCGCATAATCGACTTGTAAAATAAGCAATCCTATTAAGACAATACCTGCTGTAATTGATATGAGTGTGAGTTGTGCTTTAACGAACCCAACTAATGCTTTACGGAGTTCTTTATAAACACTTCTTCCACTTTCAACCGTGCGCTCCGGCGTTCGTTTTTCAATCCATCCTTTAAAACGATACCAATCCTTACTGATGAAAAAGGTAGCGAGTAAGGAAAAAATCATAACGGTTACAACATTAGGCAAGCTAAGTAAGAAGTTCTGTAATCCAGTTAGAACAGATTGAACAAATTCCTTCACATTAGCTGTAATGTTCTGACCAACAGATTGAATGTTGCTCACGACGGTTTCTCTTTGTGAAGGGTCTAAGCTCTTAAACATTGCTAACAAGTCATAGTAAACGGGTAAAATTTGTTGAGTGAAATAAGTTTGCACAAATTGTACTAAAACTTGTGTATGCTGAGGGATGACCTCGGCCAGGTAACCGAATCCAGAAATCATTTCACTGATCACAAGTGTAAGAAATCCTGCAATAACAGAAATGAGTAATATCAAAACGGCTGTGACAGCAAGACCTCGAGGCATCTTAGCCTTACGTTCAAGTAAGTTTACTAATGGATTCATCATCAGTGCGAGGAAGAAAGCGATAATGAACGGGTAAGTAATTTTTGCAGTAAAAATGAGTGCAAAGAATGAGCATACAACGATAGCAATTACGAGTAAAAAACGTAAGAAGCTATATACATAATGAAGATTCAATCGCAACCGATCCTTTCTTGGGACTAATCCCTATAGAATAGTATTATTTTACAATTTCATATTATAAGTTTCAATGTAAACCATTGATTAATGGAAAGAAAGGAAGAAACTAATGTTCAACCAGGCATCATTATTTTTAATTGTACTACTAGGTATTGCCCTATGGGCCAAGAACAAATCATTATTGATCGCTGTTGTGTTTCTTATCGTAATTAAGTGGGTCGGACTT
Source organism: Pseudalkalibacillus berkeleyi (assembly GCF_021608225.1). Classification (NCBI taxonomy): domain Bacteria; kingdom Bacillati; phylum Bacillota; class Bacilli; order Caryophanales; family Fictibacillaceae; genus Pseudalkalibacillus; species Pseudalkalibacillus berkeleyi. The sequence goes on along the minus strand of NZ_JAKIJS010000001.1, from coordinate 2,043,448 downwards.
GGTGATAAAGTTTTCCCATATATACAAAAGCGTGGCATTGAATGGGGTGTAACCATCATTACGATCGCTGTACTTGTACCCATTGCTACAGGCGAAATAGGGTTCAAACAACTTGGAGATGCGATGAAATCTTCTTATGCATGGATCGCATTAGGGTCCGGAATTGCGGTAGCTCTTATTGCAGCAAGTGGATTAAAGTTACTTGCCTCTGATCCTCATATTACGACAGCACTCGTGTTTGGAACGATTCTAGCTGTTAGTTTATTTAATGGAATTGCGGTTGGCCCCTTGATTGGAGCAGGAATAGCATATATGGTTATGAAGGTGGTACAATTTATAACATGATGGAAATGTTGTTAAATTTCATTGATATGGAGAGGTTTTGAGCCCTAGCCGTTCACAAAGTTCTGAAATTTGTTTATAATTGTACTTGAATGTGTTTTATCCTTCCTTAACTTATTTATTTGTTTACAATAATGTAAGCAGTTTCTTATTAATACTTAATAAGGTGTCTTTTACTGTGGACACTTACTTTAATGTATTGATAGACCAGACAAAAAATCACTTAAAGGAGAGAGAGCCATGACAGCAACGAGAGGATTAGAAGGAATTGTAGCTACAACGTCATCGGTAAGTTCAATCATTGATGGTGTATTGACTTATCGTGGCTACAACATTGATGATCTTGCTGATTACGCAAGTTTTGAAGAGGTTGTATATTTATTATGGTATGGTAAGTTACCAAACCAACAAGAATTAAGTGGGTTTAAAGCAGAACTTTCTAAGAACTTTGCCCTACCACAGCCAGTAGTTGATATGATCAAAAGTTTCCCATTGAATGATATTCATCCGATGGCAGCAGTGAGAACAGCTGTATCGTCACTAGGTTTATATGATGAGGAAGCGGATGAAATGACAGATGAAGCAAATTCAGCGAAAGCTATTCGTCTTCAAGCGAGACTAGCTAGCATTGTTGCGGCGTTTTCACGAATTCGTGATGGTTTAGAGGTCATTGAACCGAAAGAGGATCTTAGCTACGCTGCGAACTTCTTATATATGCTAAATGGTGAAGTACCTGATGAAGTTTCTGAGAAAGCAGTAAACAAAGCATTGGTTCTTCATGCTGACCATGAATTAAACGCATCTACTTTTACAGCACGTGTCTGTGTGGCTACACTTTCTGATGTATATTCAGGTGTAACTGCAGCGATTGGTGCTTTGAAAGGACCACTACACGGTGGAGCGAATGAGCGTGTAATGAAAATGCTATCTGAAGTTGGAGAGCCTGAAAATGCAGAAGAGTATCTTAAAGGTGCACTTGAGCGTAAAGAAAAAATTATGGGCTTTGGTCACCGAGTATATAAAGACGGCGATCCTCGTGCGAAGCATTTACGTGAGATGTCCAAGCAACTGACTCAAATTACAGGTGAAAGCAAATGGTATGAAATGTCTGTTAAGCTGGATGAAGTTATGACGAAAGAAAAAGGCTTATTACCGAATGTTGATTTCTATTCAGCTTCTGTATATCACAGCTTAGGATTGAAGCATGACTTGTTCACACCAATCTTTGCAATGAGTCGAGTTTCTGGTTGGTTGGCTCATATTCTAGAACAATACGAGAACAATCGATTGATTCGTCCTCGTGCTGAGTATACTGGACCATCTATGCAAAAATATGTTTCAATTGAAAACCGCTAGTAGATAAAGTGAGTGACCCACATGTCTGACTGAAAATGGCAGACAATATATGAGGCACTAACAAGGGTCATAACTTAAAATTTTTGTTACGATAAAGTTGTAGAAACGATATATGAGAATTCAGGAGGTCATGAACATGGCAAACGGAGAACGTATTACAGTAGACAATGGGGTACTAAACGTACCAAATAAACCAATCATTCCTTTCATCGAAGGTGATGGTATTGGACCTGACATTTGGGCTGCCGCTTCCAAAGTATTAGAAGCTGCAGTAGAGAAAGCATACAATGGCGAGAAGGGCATTGAATGGAAAGAAGTCCTTGCAGGGCAAAAAGCTTATGACAAGACTGGAGAGTGGCTTCCGGCTGAAACGCTTGATGTAATCCGTGAGTACATACTTGCGATTAAAGGACCACTTACAACGCCAATCGGTGGTGGAATTCGTTCATTGAACGTAGCACTACGTCAAGAATTGGACCTATTTACTTGCCTTCGTCCAGTACGTTATTTCAAAGGCGTTCCATCTCCACTTAAAAAGCCAGAAGATACAGATATGGTTATTTTCCGTGAGAATACTGAAGATATCTATGCGGGTATCGAGTATGCAAAAGGATCAGACGAAGTGAAGAAAGTCATCCAATTCTTACAAGATGAAATGGGTGTCAAAAACATTCGTTTCCCTGAAACTTCTGGAATTGGTATCAAACCAGTATCTGAAGAAGGTACGAAGCGTCTTGTGCGCGCTGCAATTGAGTATGCGCTCACCGAAGGCCGAAAGAGTGTTACACTCGTTCATAAAGGTAACATCATGAAATTTACTGAAGGTGCCTTCAAGAACTGGGGATACGAAGTTGCTGAGCAAGAATTCGGAAACAAAGTATTCACATGGGCTGAATATGACCGTATCGTTGAAAAAGACGGTAAGGATGCTGCGAATAAAGCTCAGGCTGACGCAGAAGCTGAAGGTAAGATTATCATAAAAGATTCAATTGCTGATATTTTCCTTCAACAAATCTTAACTCGTCCAGCTGAGTTCGATGTTGTTGCTACAATGAATCTGAATGGTGATTATGTGTCTGATGCATTAGCAGCACAAGTTGGTGGAATCGGAATTGCCCCAGGTGCAAACATTAACTATGAAACTGGACATGCAATCTTCGAAGCAACACACGGTACAGCTCCTAAATATGCTGGATTAGATAAAGTTAACCCTTCATCTGTTCTTCTTTCAGGCGTATTGATGCTTGAGCATATTGGATGGACAGAAGCTGCTGAACTTGTAATGAAATCAATTGAGAAAACAATTGCAAGTAAAGTGGTAACATACGATTTCGCTCGTCTAATGGACGGTGCTACCGAAGTTAAATGTTCTGAGTTTGGTAACGAACTTATTAAAAATATGGGCTAGGGGGCAACATTCATGGCGAACACACGTAAGAAAATTTCTGTAATCGGTGGCGGTTTCACAGGTGCAACTACTGCTTTTATTGCTGGACAAAAAGAACTTGGAGATGTTGTGTTAGTAGACATTCCCGATATGGAAGATCCGACTAAGGGTAAGGCACTTGATATGCTGGAAGCAAGTCCTGTACAAGGGTTTGATGCAAAAATTACAGGAACTGCGAATTACAAAGATACAGCTGATTCTGACATCGTCGTCATTACTGCTGGGATTGCACGTAAGCCAGGAATGAGCCGCGACGATCTAGTAAACACAAATGCAAAAATCATGAAGAGTGTTACACAAGAAATTGTTAAATACTCACCGGATTGTACAATCATTGTTTTAACAAACCCAGTTGACGCAATGACTTATACCGTATTGAAAGCATCTGGATTCCCTAAGAACCGAGTTATTGGTCAATCAGGTATTCTAGACACAGCTCGTTTTTGCACGTTTGTTGCAGAAGAGTTGAATCTTTCAGTAAAAGACATTAGAGGATTCGTGCTTGGTGGTCATGGAGATGATATGGTGCCATTAATTCGATACTCAAATGCGGGTGGTATACCATTGGATAAGTTGATTAGCAAGGAGCGTTTAGACGCCATCGTAGAACGCACACGTAAAGGCGGAGGCGAAATTGTAGCCCTGCTTGGTAACGGAAGTGCATACTATGCCCCTGCTGCATCACTTGTAGAAATGGTAGAAGCGATTTTAAAGGATCAACGAAGAGTGCTTCCTGCCATCGCATATCTTGAAGGTGAATATGGTTATGATGGCATTTGTCTAGGTGTTCCAACGATCCTTGGAGGAAAGGGATTAGAGGAAATCGTTGAATTAGAACTTACAGAAGAAGAAAAAGCTGATCTTGATCAATCAGCTGAATCTGTTCGCAATGTCATGAATGTTTTAGCTTAATAATGGAACAATGAAAAGGAGGAATTCGGGAAGTTTTCTCGAATTCTTTCTTTTACAAGGTAATGTCAGAATGTTTCTATTCATCTGGCATTTCATTTCAAACATTATGAAACCGCTTACTTCAAGAGGAGGGAACTGGAATGTTACTAGGAAAAAAACGAAAGCTTGGAAGAAAGATTGATGAGATTAACGTAGGGGAGAAGCTTGAAATAACAGAAACGATCGAGGACAAAGATCTGCTCCTATATCTTGGATTAACAGATGATAATAATCCTTTATATATTCAACATGATTACGCGACATTAACACCATTTAAAAAGCCGCTCGTACCGCAAATCATGTTAACTGGACTGATTACATCAGCAATCAGTAAGTACTTACCAGGACCAGGAAGTTCAATTCTAAAACAATCCATTGCATTTCCAAAGCCTGTTTATCATTACGCTACTATCGTCTTACATTTTGAAATTACGAACGTAGATACAGATGAACATGTTATTACGGTTTCCGTTAAGGGATATGATGAGGAGAAGGACGAAATTATTAACGGTGAATTCGAAGTTTGTCCACCACATACCCCAAGATCAATTACAGCTAGAACTTTTGATAATTTTTAAGATAGTGTAAAGATTATGTAACAAAAGAGACGTTTTCGTCTTTTTTGTTTTTTTTTTACTCTTGTTATGTGAAAATATAACCGAATAAAGTTCCTAGACGGGGTGAAGCTTACAATGACAGAAAAAAAGATCCTAGTAGTCGAAGATGAAGAATCGATTAATACTTTGCTGCAATTTAACCTTGAACAAGCAGGTTTTGATGTCATTACGGCAATGGATGGTGCAACTGGTTTAGATTTGGCTCAGCAAGAAAAGCCAGATTTGATTGTACTAGATTTAATGTTGCCTGAAATGGATGGACTTGATGTATGTAAAAGCTTGAGGCAAGCCCGATCCATGATCCCGATTCTTATGCTGACAGCCAAAGATGATGAGTTCGATAAAGTGTTAGGTTTAGAACTTGGCGCGGATGATTATATGACAAAGCCTTTTAGCCCTAGAGAAGTCGTTGCCCGAGTAAAAGCTATTTTACGAAGGAGCGAATATAACGCTAAAGACGCACAGGTCGATGTGGATTTAGAACAGATGGTTGTAGGTGATTTAAAGGTTTACCCGGAAAATTATGAAGCATTTTTCGAAGGAGAATCATTAGAACTTACCCCAAAGGAATTTGAGTTGCTCGTTTACCTTGTAAGAAATAAAGGACGAGTTCTTTCACGTGAACAATTACTTAATGCGATTTGGGATTATGATTTTGTAGGAGACACAAGAATTGTAGATGTGCACATTAGTCATCTGCGTGAAAAGATTGAACAAAACACAAGAAAGCCGATTTATATTAAGACCATTCGTGGATTAGGTTATAAATTGGACGGGCCTCAATAGATGAAGAACTTCCGCGGTAGAATACTGAATTCATTTATTATCTTTACGAGCGGAATCTTTCTGTTACTTGGAATTGCCATTGCAAACTTGTCGATTGGCAGTATAGAACGTGCGCTTTTTCAATCTTATAAAAAGCAATTGGAACTGATCGCATACGATGTGATTAATGAAGAGGATAAAGATCGTGTGCTTCAAAAATATCATAAAAGTATTGGTGGGCACTTAACTTATATTTCGGAAGAAGGAACTGTGGATGGGACGACATTTAAAGACCCTCCACTACAAATGTTAGAAGGTCTAACCCATCAAACGAATCAGACACAAATGATGAAGACGGAAGATCGGATTAATTTTGTAAGACCATTAAATCCTCTCCAGCCTTCAACAGATTACCTCGTGATTACAATTAATAATAGTGACTTTGAGAAGGAATTAAGAGACGCATGGTCTCCAGTTCTTATTACATTGTTCCTAAGTTATTTACTTTTGATCTACATTACATTTCGTTTAACGGGTAAACTGGCCAAGCCTGTCGATGATGCGATGCGTGTAGCTAAAGAACTGGCTAGAGGAAATTTCAAGGCTAGAAGTCATGAGTATCAATTAAGAGAGACGGGTGAGCTAAACCATTCTCTCAACATCCTTGCACGTAATCTAGAACAGATTACTGAGCTTCGTGAAGCAGAACAAGAGCGGATGAAAACCGTAATCGAGAATATGGATAGTGGATTGTTATTGATTGATGCACTTGGCTATATCCATTTGATGAACAGGACATATCGTTCAATTTTCGAAGTGAATCAAGAAGTATCTAATGAAACGTTATACTATGATGTTATGCCGAATCAAAGTGTTATTGATCTTGTTGAGGAAACCTTCTTAACAGAAGCTACTGTCAAGAAGCAAGTGTCCATTTCAGTTGGGATTGATCGCAAACATTTTCATATCACATGTGTACCCATTCTAGGTTTCCAAGACAAAATTAAAGGAATCGTACTCGTCTTTCATGACATTACGGAGTTAAAGCATTTAGAGCAAATGAGGAAGGATTTTGTTGCCAACGTGTCCCACGAGTTAAGAACACCCGTCACCTCCCTAAAAGGCTTTGCTGAAACGTTGCTAGACGGAGCGATGGATGATGTGGAACTTCGTAAGAAATTCCTTTCAATTATTTGGAAAGAGAGTGATCGACTACAAAATCTGATTCAAGACTTGCTGGACTTTACGAAAATGGAACAATCTAATTTCAAATTAAATTGGCAAACCGTTAATCTAGCGACAATCATTGATGATGTGACAACTTTACTTGAAACTAAAGCACGGAAAAAGGAACTTAAAATGCATGTAGAATTGTCTGGATCACTTGAGATGGACGGGGATGCAGAGCGCTTGAAGCAAATCCTTATTAATCTAATTAATAATGCTCTTTCATATACACCATCAGGTGGTGAAGTGTGGATCACGGGTAAAGATGTTGATGAAAACATAGAACTTTATGTTAAGGATACTGGGATTGGCATCACTGACGATGAGGTGCCGCGTATATTTGAACGATTCTACAGAGTTGATAAAGCGAGAAGTCGAAATTCAGGTGGAACGGGTCTCGGTCTCGCGATTGTTAAGCATCTAGTAGAAGCTCATAAGGGATCAATTAAAGTGACTAGCCAAAAGGACAAGGGAACAACGTTTCAGATGATATTTTCTAAGAAACGAAAAGACTAAATTTACGTGATGTTTACACTCCTTCAACTTTAACTAAACATTGAGGTGTTAGTCTGAAGATGCAAATCCTTTTCAAAGGATCCCCTAATTTTGGACGAGAGCGAAAATCATATGCTCTCGTCTTTTTTTTGTTTCATTTTATCCTGTTGGTGCTTTTTCCTTTCTAAATGCAAACATGATAAAATATAGCTAGTGTTTAACGAGGAGGAAATGGAATGAGCAAAAAGAAACTCGTTTTAATTGATGGAAATAGTATTGCATATCGCGCCTTTTTTGCGTTACCACTCTTGAACAACGATAAGGGTGTATATACGAACGCAGTATATGGTTTTACAACGATGTTATTGAAAGTTTTAGAAGATGAGGCACCAAGTCACATATTGGTTGCTTTTGATGCTGGGAAAACGACATTCCGCCACAAAACGTACGGAGAATATAAAGGCGGAAGACAGAAAACACCACCAGAGTTATCCGAACAATTCCCGCTTATTCGTGAATTGCTTGATGCTTTTGATATTAAGCGCTATGAATTAGAGAACTATGAAGCCGATGATATCATTGGAACACTTTCCAAGCAGACGGATGCATCAGAATGGGAAGTAAAGGTCATTACAGGTGATAAAGACTTACTCCAATTAGTGGATGAACACGTCAAGGTCAGTCTTACGAAAAAGGGAATCACAGATGTTGATACATACGATTTAAACCTCGTAGAAGAAAGATATGGCCTCAAGCCCGAACAAATTATCGACATGAAAGGTTTGATGGGCGATAGCTCTGATAATATTCCTGGTGTCCCTGGGGTCGGTGAGAAGACGGCCATTAAACTATTGAAGGAATTTGGAACAGTGGAGAAAGTGTTAGAATCCATTGATCAAGTTTCAGGTAAAAAGTTGAAAGAAAAGCTAGAGGACAATAAAGAACAAGCCGAAATGAGTAAGAAGCTTGCCACAATCGAAGTAGATGCACCGATTGAAATAAAGTTAGATACGTGTGGTTATAAAAAAGATGCACCTGCAAAGGTCGTCGAACTCTTTAAAGAACTTGGATTTAACTCGTTAATTGACCGGGTGGATAGCGAAGCAGCGAAAGAAGCGGAATTACCATCTGAAGATATTGAATATGAGGTTCTAAGTGAAATTACAGATAGTGACTTCGGGTCAGAAGCGGCTGTTGTAGTCGAATGTCTTGAAGAAAATTATCATAACGGAGACATTTTAGGCTTCGGAATCGTGTCTGAAAAAGGGAAATACTTTATACCGACTGACGTCGCACTTCAGTCAGAATTATTTAAAAGCTGGCTTGAGGATGAAACAATCATTAAGTATATGCCAGATGCGAAACAAGCAACTGTATCCCTTGCATGGGAAGGAATTAAATTAAGAGGGGTAAGATTCGATGCATTGATTGCGAGTTACCTTCTTAATCCGTCAGACTCTTCACATGACATTCCATCGATTGCAACACGTCTTGGACTTAAACGTGTATCCAGCAATGAAACGATTTATGGTAAAGGCGCTAAGCAAAAGGTGCCAAGTCAAGATGAGTTAAGTGAACACATCGTTAGAAAAGCAGATTCGTTGCTTGAAATGGTTCCTACTCTACAAGAGAGTTTGAAGAAAAATGAACTTGATGTGCTCTACTATGACCTAGAAATGCCTCTTTCAATTGTGTTGGGTGAAATGGAACATCAAGGTGTGCAGGTCGATGTGGAGCGACTTGAACAAATGGGTAAGGATCTAAATGAGCAACTTCAAAAAATTGAAAGCAAGATCCATGAACTTGCTGGTACAGCATTTAATATCAATTCGCCAAAGCAGCTTGGCGAAGTATTATTTGAAAAGCTTCAACTACCAGTTATTAAAAAGACAAAGACAGGTTATTCAACGAATGCAGATGTACTTGAGAAATTGAAAGACAAGCATGAGATTATCGAAGAGATCTTATTTTATAGACAGTTAGGCAAGTTGAATTCAACCTATGTTGAAGGACTACTAAAAGTGGTTCATCGGGATACGGAAAAAATTCATACTCGATTTAATCAAGCGCTTGCTCAAACAGGTCGACTGAGTTCTATTGATCCGAACCTACAAAATATCCCGATTCGTCTTGAAGCAGGTAGAAAGATTCGCCAAGCGTTTATACCGTCAGAAAAAGACTGGGTGATGTTCGCAGCGGACTACTCGCAAATTGAACTGCGCGTTCTCGCTCATATCGCACAGGACGATAAGATGATTGAAGCCTTCAATAACGAAGAGGATGTCCATACGAAAACAGCAATGGATGTTTTCCATGTTGGAAAAGATGAAGTAACTTCGGATATGCGTAGACAAGCAAAAGCCGTGAACTTTGGTATTGTTTATGGAATCAGTGACTACGGACTTTCTCAAAGTCTTGGTATAACCCGAAAAGAAGCAGGGGCATTTATCGAAAGGTATCTGGAAAGTTTCCCAGGTGTCAAACAGTACATGGATGACATTGTCCAACAAGCGAAACAAGACGGATACGTAACAACGATGTTAAACCGCAGAAGATATTTACCTGAGATAACAAGCAGAAATTTCAACTTACGAAGCTTTGCTGAACGTACTGCAATGAACACTCCGATTCAAGGAACTGCTGCTGACATTATTAAGAAGGCGATGGTTGAAATGGCGAAGCGTTTAGATCAGGAGAAATTACAAACAAGAATGCTCCTACAAGTGCATGATGAATTAATATTTGAAGCACCAAAAGACGAAATTGAAAAGCTAGAGAAAATTGTTCCAGATGTAATGGAGCATGCGATTCAAATAGACGTACCTTTGAAGGTGGATTACTCATACGGGGACACTTGGTACGATTCTAAGTAATGGAGTAGTCGCATTGGAAGAAGGAGATTATAGCAATGCCAGAATTACCTGAAGTAGAAACGGTTAGAAGAACGTTAGAACATTTAGTTCTTGGCAAAACGATTAAAGGTGTAACAGTTACGTGGCCGAAGATCATTAAGCATCCAGATGATGTAAAGATGTTTAACGATCTTGTTGCTGGTCAAACGATACATTCGGTCGGGCGTAGGGGAAAGTTCCTGAAAATTTTATTAGATGATGTGGTACTCGTGTCACACTTACGGATGGAAGGCCGTTACGTGTATGTAGAAGGTGGGGAAGAGCCTGACAAACACACGCATGTTATCTTTCATTTCACTGATGGTACGGAGCTATGGTATAGGGATGTTCGAAAGTTTGGAACGATGCATGTCTATTCAATTGGTGAAGAAGAATCGAACCGACCGCTTTCTTTGTTAGGGCCTGAGCCATTTGATGAAACGTTCAATCCTGAACACCTATGGGAGAAACTCCAAAAGACATCTCGTAAAGTTAAGCCTACATTGCTCGATCAAGCTGTATTGGTAGGACTAGGAAACATATACGTGGACGAAGCGTTGTTCCGTGTAAGTATTCATCCTGAAACCATTGCCAATAAGTTAAGTAAAAAACAAGTGAAAGCATTGCATAAAGCAATCGTCGATACATTACAAGAAGCGGTTGATCAAGGGGGAAGTACAATACGCTCTTACGTAAACTCCCAAGGTGATATGGGAATGTTCCAGCAAAGGCTTGCGGTATACGCGCGAAAAGGAGAACCTTGCTTACATTGCGGAACGGAAATTGAACGAATTGTAGTAGGTGGTAGGGGGACGCATATTTGTCCTAACTGCCAGAAGTAACAAGATTATTTCATAAAAACAGCGTACGTTGGATGGGCCCCAACCATATACTATCCTAGTGTTAAATCGGGGAGGATGTATAAAAGTGACAGGATGGGTAGCCCTTTTGACGCTTACGGTCGCTGTAAGTATGGACAGTTTCGGCGTCGGCGTAACTTATGGCGTACGAGGCATGAAAATTACCTTCTTCTCAATTTTGTTAATCGCAATCTGTTCAGCGATGATGCTCCTAGCGGCTATGAATTTAGGCACAATCATCAGCACTTTCTTATCACCAAGCATTGCTGAAAAAATTGGTGGCATTTTACTGATTGGATTAGGCATTTATGTTTTATGGCAATTTTTCAAAAAAAGGGACGACCGACCTGATAAAGGATCAGACTCTCCTTATATTTGGAATATGGAAATCCGTTCGCTCGGTATCGTTATTCAAATCTTGCGAACCCCACACGCTGCAGATATCGACCGATCAGGAACGATTGTGGGATTAGAGGCGCTGTTACTAGGATTAGCGCTCTCTTTAGATTCATTTGCAGCAGGTCTTGGTGCTTCATTACTTGGATTCCCGCACTTACAAACAGCATTGTTTGTATCTACAATGAGCGCGTTTTTCCTCGTATCTGGAATGAAATTAGGAAAGCTACTATCTAATTTGCCGACGATGCGTTTTTTCAGTTTCTTACCAGGAATTATGTTAATTGTGTTAGGGTTCTTTAAATTGTGAGGTGTTACATTTGATAATAGGATTGACCGGTGGCATAGCAAGCGGAAAGAGTACGATTTCTAAAATGATTGTAGAACTCAAAATTCCGGTTGTTGATGCTGATTTGATCGCCCGGCAGGTTGTTATGCCGGGTGAAATGGCTTATAACAAAATTGTTGAAGCCTTTGGAGAGGACGTAATAGCTGACGATCATTCACTTGATCGAAAAAAGCTGGGTACTATTATTTTTAATGATGAAGATAAAAGGAAGACATTGAATAGTATTGTCCATCCTGCCGTTCGAAAGGAAATGTTGCGACAAAAGGATGACTATTTAAAAGAACACGATTCAGTCGTATTAGACATTCCGTTACTATATGAAAGTAAATTAACACACATGGTTGATCAAACTTTACTCGTATATGTGAGTGCTGACGTACAATTGAAGCGGTTGATGGAACGTGATCAATCATCAAAAGATGAAGCTCTGTCTCGTATCCAATCTCAAATCCCTTTAAGTGATAAAAAGCAATGGGCTGACAAAGTGATTGATAATAATGGGACCATTGAAGAAAGCAAAAAGCAATTGATACATAGCCTTTCAGAATGGGGTATTTTGTGAGTAGATTGCGCATCTGGAGTAAATAAGACCAAGAGAATTATTTCTTTTGGTCTTATTGTATGTTTTTTTAAATGGTGAGAGACTTCAAATGCATGATTTAGCCATGACATATACCTGTAAAAAGGTGCTATAGGTCGGGCAATGGCCTCTTTTTTTTGATTTATTAAATTTAATGTTCCCTTTATCATATAATATGTTATACTAATTTTAGATTTTCAGAAATAAGTATAGCACTTTATTGTGGAGGGATTACAACATGAAAGCTAAAGTAGCAATTAATGGATTTGGACGTATTGGAAGAATGGTTTTCCGTAAAGCGATGAAAAACCAACAAATTGAAGTTGTAGCGATAAATGCGAGTTACCCAGCGGAAACGCTTGCTCATATGGTAAAATACGATAGCATTCATGGTACTTATGACCTTGAAGTAGAAGCGAAAGAAAATGCGATGATCGTGGATGGGAAAGAAATTAAACTACTTAGCAACCGTGATCCTAAGCAATTACCATGGAAAGAGATGAATGTTGATATCGTCATCGAAGCTACTGGTAAGTTCACTTCAAAAGAGACTGCAGGTTATCACATTGAAGCTGGCGCTAAAAAAGTAATCATCACTGCTCCTGGTAAAGACGAAGACCTGACAATTGTCATGGGCGTAAATGATGACGCTTACAATCCAGAAGAACATCACGTATTATCGAACGCTTCATGTACGACAAACTGCCTAGCACCTGTCGTAAAAGTTCTAGATGAACAGTTCGGAATTGAAAACGGTGTCATGACGACGGTCCATGCGTACACAAACGATCAAAAGAATATCGACAATCCACATAAAGACCTAAGAAGAGCTCGTGCTTGTGGTCAATCTATTATCCCAACATCGACGGGTGCGGCGAAAGCAATTGCCAAAGTAATGCCACAGTTAGACGGTAAGTTGCATGGTATGGCACTACGAGTACCTACACCAAACGTATCTTTAGTCGATTTAGTCGTTGACTTGAAAGTAGATGTTTCTGCTGAGCGCGTGAACGAAGCTTTAGAAGCTGCTTCTGAAGGTTCCTTACAGGGCATTCTTGGATATAGTAAAGATCCACTCGTATCGATTGATTTCAATGGCAATGAAAACTCATCAATTATTGATTCTTTATCAACTATGGTAATCGATAGCCGTAAAGTGAAAGTGCTTGCTTGGTATGATAACGAATGGGGTTATTCTTGCCGAGTAGTAGATTTGACTGAAAAAGTTGCGATGAACCTTACAAGTAACAACAACATATCACTAGGAACTGCATAATTACCAAAAAAACACATGCGGGATCGGCCGAATCAGGTCGATCCCGCTTTTTAAGTTCTGAGGAAATGGTGCGAAAGATGGAGAAGTGGTTTGATTTTATGGGAGAATAAGTTCACCGCAGATTCAATCACACATGTTTTTAACTTTTTCACTTGTGGAAAGGATACATATATGGAGGTGAAATGAGGAACAAAATACATCTTGCAAAAGTATAAAAAAAGAAGTATACTGTTCATCGTGAACTTCAAGTTATAAGCAAATTTAGGAACTGGATGCTGCTTAAAGGGTTAGGACCTCTTTGGACTAACTTTCCCCCGTGGTTTTTTCCATTTCCGCATGCTTTTGAAGGCATGATAATTAAAACAAAGGGGGACTATGCAAATGGATACAATGGGACGTCATGTGATTTCTGAATTATGGGGATGTGACTCTGAAAAGTTGAACAATATGGCATATATTGAACAACTATTTGTTGAAGCTGCTTTAAAATCGGGTGCTGAAGTCCGAGAGGTAGCATTTCACAAATTCGCACCACATGGTGTAAGCGGAGTTGTCATCATTTCTGAGTCACATTTGACTATACACAGTTTTCCAGAGCATGGTTATGCTAGTATTGATGTTTATACGTGTGGAGACCTAGATCCAAATGTTTCTGCAAACTATATTGCTGAAGCGCTTGGTGCTACATCGAAGGAAAATGTCGAGTTACCAAGAGGAATGGGTCCAGTAAAAGTGGAGCAAAAAAAAGTATCAGCTTATTAAAACAAATAGCAATAAACACAACAAGGTGTGCGGATCGCACACCTTTTTCTAATGGAGAGATTTATCCGCGTTTGAAATCGCTTGTCACGGGACGACCTTTCTACTATCATTATATAGAGGTAGTTTATTAATTCGAGAACGGTTGATTGAATAAAAAAGTCCGTTCATCGATCATGGGGTTGGTTACATGAGGTGTCCAAATTGTCAAAATAACGGAACAAGGGTATTAGACTCTCGCCCTGTAAATAGTGGACGTTCAATTCGTCGTCGACGTGAATGTGAAGCTTGTAATTACAGGTTTACTACATTTGAAACGGTCGAAGAAATTCCACTTGTCGTCGTCAAAAAAGAAGGCACGAGGGAAGAGTTTAACAGGGATAAAATTTTGCGTGGTTTGATTAAAGCATGTGAAAAGCGTCCGGTTCCTTTTGAACAGCTAGAAGAAGTGGTCAATACCGTTGAAAAGGATTTGCGAAATGATGGTGTTTCAGAAATCCAAAGTAAGGATATTGGTGAACGCGTCATGGATCAATTAGCTAGTATTGATGAAGTCGCATATGTCCGCTTTGCCTCAGTGTACCGACAATTTAAGGATATTAACGTTTTTATCGATGAACTTAAGGAACTTTTAAAGAAAGAGAACGAGTAGAGAGCTTAACGTACATAAGCTCTTTTTCTCTATATGATTTTTTATTGTATTCTTACGAAGAATGATTAAATTAGGTGAAGATGAATGGTTAATTATTGGAAAGAAATACTGCCTGTTGATCGTTATCAAGTTCAGAGCAGTGGTCACATACATTTCGAAGAGTTGAAAGTTGTCACGCTTTTGTATCAACCATTAATTGGTGCAAAAGCGTATAGCTTATATATGACGTTATTTAGTGAACGATTTACTGGTGAATCAACTCACCACAGTTTAATGAACCATACCCAAATGAATTTGCAGCATATATTTGAAGAGCGTAAAAAGCTTGAAGCAATTGGATTGTTAAAATCGTTTCAAAAAAGCACAGATGATGAACGGAAATTCACATATGAATTGCAGCCTGTTTTGAAGCCTGAACAATTTTTTCAAGATGATGTGCTTAGTGTTTATTTATATGGTCGTTTAGGAAAAGAACGATATTTAGAAATAAAGAAACGTATTTGCTTAGAACAAGTAGGTCATGATGAAGATTATAAAGAAGTAACTGCAAACTTTAATGATGTGTTTAGTTCCTTGCATCAATCAGAAATGAGAGCCGGCTTGAATTCTGAATTTCACCAGTCTGATAAGAATCACCAGCACAAAAGTGAGAATCAAGAACAGAGTATTCCGAAGTTTTCTAATGAGGATTTTGACTTTGAAACTCTCGTCAGAGATTTGAGTAGTTTCATTATCCCGGCAGAAGTTTTGACGGAAAGTATTAAGGATTCAATTTATCGTCTTGCGTTCATATATAGAATCTCACCTTTAGAAATGAGTAGTATTGTACAACAAGCATACTTTAGAGATGATGAATTGACGCCTACTTCGCTAAGGCAAGAGGTCCAACGATGGTATAAAATTGAAAAGCCCGGACAATTACCTAGGTTGAGTGAAAGGAAACAACAAGATACAACACAGACACATGAAAAACAACCTGAACTATCTCGCGAAGAGATGATGGTGAAGACGTTTGAAACGATTTCACCGAGAGCGTTATTAGAAAGATATAGTGAAGGTGGAAGAGCAGCGAGCGCTGACTTGAAAGTTATTGATTCAATCATGTTTGATCAAAAGCTCCCGATCGGCGTGATCAATGTCTTGATTGATTATGTACTTAACACGAATGATATGAAATTAATTCAGAGTCACGTTGAAAAGATCGCAAGCCAGTGGAAGCGCAAGAAAATTACGAGTGTACGTGAAGCTATGGCGCTTGCTAAGGCAGAACATCAAAATTACCAAGCTTATAAACAAAAGAAATCGAATCCAAATAATCGATCCTATCAGAGAAACAACGTTCGTAAGGACAAGCTTCCGAAATGGATGGCCTCTCAACAAGAGGATCAATCAACAAAAAAAGAAGAGAACACAACCAAGGAAGAGAAAAAGTCAGTATCAGAATCTGAAGAAAAATGGTTAGAAGAATACTTGAAAGGATTATAGGGGGTGTAACAGTTGAAATCGATATCTCAATCAATGCAAGGATTCAGCGATCGCACAAAAGTACAAAAGCAACTGATGGCTGTAAAAAGTAAAGTATTATCGCACCCCGATTGGAAAGCATTCTATCAAGCTCATCCTTATATTACTGAAGAGATGATTGAACGGAGTCTGCCTAGACTACTTGAATACGTAGAAGGCACTAAAGATTGCAAAGGCTGTCAGGATGTCGCGCATTGTCACAACATGATCAAAGGGTATGAGCCAGAGCTTTTTATTAATGGAGGAATTATTGATATTACTTACAATCGTTGCCGAAGTAAAGAGGAGAATGATGAACTAGAGAAATTACAATCCTTAATTAAAAGCTATTTTATCCCGCGAGATATTCTCTCTGCAACTTTTGATCAATTTGATAAAAAGGACACAGAGCGGTATCAAGCAACCTTAAAAGCTGCCAAATTCGTGGAATCTGTATCCGACCCTGATATAGAAGCGAAAGGATTATATATTCATGGTAGCTTTGGAGTAGGAAAGACTTTTTTGATGGGCGCAATAGCTAATGCACTTGCGAAGAAAAAAATCCAAACGATGCTCGTATACACACCTGACTTTTTCAGAGAAATGAAAACGTCAATCGGAGATCAAACGGTCGATGAAAAGTTAGATGTCATTAAGAAAGCACCTGTATTAGTACTCGACGATATTGGAGCAGAGTCGATGTCTAGCTGGGTACGAGATGAAATTTTAGGCTCCATTCTTCAGTACCGGATGATGGAAAAACTCCCTACATGCTATACGTCCAATTATGATTACGATGAGCTAGAGGAACACTTAGCCTATTCACAAAAGGCTGGTATTGAACAATTAAAAGCGAAGCGGATCATGGAACGAATTAAACATTTCACTACCCCTGTTAATTTGAATGGGGCTAATCGAAGAGTGAATTAAATGTTATAGAAAAAAGAGCTGTTCTGACAGCTCTTTTTTCTATGGATTAATTGAATAAATACAGATTCTTGAATAATCTTCCTAATCCTTCATATATTGTAGCAATGAATATGGACAAGGAGGATAAAGGTTGGTTACGATCTATTTCTTAGATGAAAACGAAGGCCATTATTTGTATAAGCGCGTTTCTAAGCTACTAAGCAATCATCACACATCCAACCGGTCTACTCCCGTGAAGGTAACTTATTCGGAAGATCATGCGTTGCAGATAGATCTTGATCCCTTTAATTCAGTTACTGACATGATCAAGCCGACGCTTTTGAATTTTTTTGCGAAACATATTATTCGCACAAGAGAAACGGGTTGGATTTTGAGGATTTTGGAACATCAATATTACTTCAAAGACAAAGATGAGCAGCAGCAAATATTAACCATCGTACAAGCTTTACTAGAAGGCAGCCATGATGATTTGCCCCAAATTAGTGGACTCCCAATGAGGGAGGAAGTCATTACAAACGCATTTGAAAGTTTTTTTGATTGTGACATGATGTTTTCATATGAGTCCTTTTTGCAATTTAGATTAAAGCCTTATAGAGAGTTGTTAGAAGAATACATTGAGTGTGCAATTGATGAATTTAAATTAGAACAAGAGTACCAAGAATTCATTCACCAATTAAGACAATTCGTGAAAACACGTGTTTCTCTTTTCTCAACTGTTCACCTTAGACATCTAGACGAACAGTATAAGGTGTGTAATGAACATGAGTATGAATTGAATGAAAAGGATATTGCTAGTATTTTGAAAGATAATCGGAATACATTTGATGAGTTCATAGCTTCAGACCTATTAAAATTGTTGATTGTTATAGCCCCGACAAAAATTTGCTTGTACACGGATGAAGAAGATGCGTCTATGAATCAGACAATCCAAAACATTTTTCAGGAGCGGGTTCGAATTTTACCATGTCGATCTTATCAAGTCCGCAAACAAAATTTGTAAGTGCTGCAAAAATAGGCTTGATTTTCTTTGGTGAACTGAATATAATACTACATAACAAAACAACTATACCAAAGTAATGATGAGGACATGAGTCATTTAGAACTGGTTTCCAGAGAGAAGGGCATTAGCTGAAAGCACTTCACCGTATCAAATAGACTTACCACCTCTGAACATCAACGGTGAACGAATAGTATCCGTTGACGGTTAAATGACCGTTAATTAATTCCAAGTGTCGGCACATACTTGTGTCGGAACGAGGGTGGAACCGCGAGTATAACACTCGTCCCTTTCCTAGGGACGGGTGTTTTTTATATTGGCAATACTTTATGTTTGCTGATGATTCTTTAACAAAATCAAAATGGGTTGTAATAGGGAGGCGCTACGCGTGGCGAAGATAGAAATTCTATTTCCAGATGGTTCAAAACATACATATGAGAGTGGCGTTACAACCGAAGAAATCGCAGGTTCTATCAGTCCTGGACTGAAAAAGAAAGGGATAGCAGGGAAGTTAAACGGTCAATTGATTGATTATCGCCGCCCCATTCATGAAAGTGGTGAGTTAACCATTATCATGCCTGATTCGAAAGACGGTTTAGATATCCTCCGTCATAGTACAGCGCATTTAATGGCACAGGCTACTCAAAGAGTATTTCAAGATGAGAATATTCAATTTGGAGTTGGACCTATTATTGAAAATGGATTTTATTATGATATCGATATGGAATACCGTCTTACAGAAGAGGATCTGCCTAAGATTGAGAAAGAAATGAAGAAGATCGTAGGTGAAAATCTTGCGATCACTCGAGAAGAAGTGACACGAGATGAAGCGATCCGTAGGTATAAAGAAAAGGGCGATGCCTTAAAGGTAGAGCTCATTGAGGCGATCCCTGAAGGACAACCCATCACCTTCTATCATCAAGGTGAATTCTTTGATCTATGCCGAGGTGTCCATGTACCACAAACGAGTAAGCTGAAAGTGTTTAAATTGATGAACATTTCAGGTGCGTATTGGCGCGGTGATAGCAACAACCAAATGCTACAACGCATTTATGGAACGGCGTTCGATCAAAAATCTGAACTAGATGAACACATTCATTTTATAGAAGAAGCCAAGGCAAGGGATCACAGGAAGTTAGGGAAAGAACTCGAGTTGTTCATGTTCTCTGAAGAAGCACCTGGCATGCCATTTTATCTACCAAATGGTCAATTCATTCGAAATGAACTGGAATCTTTTTCGAGATCATTACAGATGAAAAATCAATACGATGAAGTTAGAACGCCGCTGATGATGAATCAACGACTATGGGAAAAGTCAGGTCACTGGGACCATTACAAAGACAATATGTATTTTTCAGAGGTGGACAATACGAAGTTTGCGTTAAAACCGATGAACTGCCCAGGACACATGTTGATATACAAAGATACACTCAAGTCATATAGAGACCTTCCAATCAGAATGGCAGAGTTCGGGCAAGTTCACCGTCATGAATACAGTGGGGCATTGAATGGGATGATCCGAGTTAGAACGTTTTGCCAGGACGATGCTCATATCTTCGTGACTCCAGAACAGATTGAAGGAGAGATTAAGTCGGTATTTGCACTGATTGATCAGATCTATTCAACGTTTGGTTTCGAGTATAGTGTAGAGTTATCCACTCGACCAGAGGATTCTATGGGGAGTGACGTATTATGGGACCAAGCGGAAGGGGCTCTGAAAAATGTATTGCTCGACTTGGGCATTGATTATTCATTAAACGAAGGGGACGGCGCATTCTACGGCCCTAAAATCGACTTTCATATCCGTGATGCTTTAAGAAGAAGCCACCAATGTGCAACGATACAGCTAGACTTCCAAATGCCAGATAAATTTGATCTTACTTACGTCGATGAAAACAACGATAAAGTCAGACCCGTAGTTATTCATCGAGCAGTATTTGGTTCAATTGATCGATTCTTAGGCATTCTAGTTGAACATTTTGCAGGCGCCTTCCCAACCTGGATTGCACCTGTACAAGTAAAGGTGTTGCCCGTTTCCAAGGTACATGAAGCCTATGCAAAAGATTTATATAAAAAGCTGCTGGATCAACAGATTCGAGTTGAACTGGATAATCGGGAAGAGAAACTCGGATATAAAATGCGACATGCTCAAATGAGCAAAATTCCATATACGATTGTCGTAGGTGACAATGAGGTTGAAAATCAAACCGTCAATGTGAGAAAGTACAAAGAGACTCATTCTCAAATTCATAATTTCGATGACTTCCTAAGCCTGATTTTACAGGATATAGAAACAAAAAAGATTGAAAAACATAGGAGTGTGAACCATGTCTAAAGTGAATATTACGTTCCCAGATGGAGCGGTTAAAGAATTTGATAAAGGAATAACAACAGAAGAGATTGCCTTTTCGATCAGCCCTGGGTTGAAGAAGAAAGCGATCGCTGGAAAACTAGACGACACTTTATTGGACTTACGTCAACCGATCGAACGTGACGGGGCAATCACAATCGTCATGCCTGATTCTGATGAAGGGCTTGAAATTATTCGTCACAGTACGGCTCATCTAATGGCACAAGCAATTAAGCGTGTCTTTAAGGACGAGAAGATCCAACTTGGTGTCGGTCCAGTCATTGAAAATGGATTTTACTACGATATCGATATGGAATCTCGACTTACTGAAGAAGATTTCCCTAAAATCGAAAAGGAAATGAAGAAGATCGTAGATGAGAACCTAGAGATCAAACGTGAAGAAGTTAGTCGTGAAGAGGCGATTCGTCGATATAAAGAAATGGGCGATGAGCTGAAGGTTGAACTCGTTGAGGCTATACCAGAGGATCAAGATATTACACTCTATCATCAAGGGGAATTTTTTGACCTATGTCGAGGCGTCCATGTTCCACAAACGAGTAAGCTGAAAATCTTCAAATTGATGAATATTTCAGGCGCTTACTGGCGCGGAGATAGCGATAATCAAATGCTACAACGTGTATACGGCACAGCCTTCAACAAAAAGGCGGAATTAGAAGAGCATCTTCATTTCTTAGAAGAAGCTAAGGAACGTGACCACCGTAAGCTAGGGAAAGAATTAGAGATCTTTACGATTTCACAAAAGGTAGGTCAAGGTTTGCCGATTTGGCTGCCTAAGGGCGCAACGATTCGTCGTGTAATCGAGCGATATATCGTCGATACGGAAGTGAAGCTTGGTTACGATCACGTGTATACACCGCATCTCGGTAGTGTCGAGCTTTATAAAACTTCTGGGCACTGGGATCATTATCAAGAGGACATGTATCCAGCCATTGAAATGGAAAATGAACAACTTGTGCTACGTCCGATGAACTGCCCTCATCATATGATGGTTTATAAAAATGCGATGCACAGTTATCGTGACCTTCCAGTCCGTATAGCTGAACTTGGTACGATGCACCGTCATGAAATGTCAGGCGCGTTAGCTGGATTGCAACGGGTACGTTCTATGACTTTAAATGATGCGCATATTTTTGTTCGACCAGACCAGTTGAAAGATGAGTTTATCCGTGTCGTTAAATTGGTTCAGAAAGTGTATAAAGACTTTGGAATTAACGATTATAAATTCCGCCTATCTTATCGTGATCCAGCTGATACAGAGAAGTATGTAGATAACGATGAAATGTGGGAAAAAGCACAAGCACTTCTTAAGGAAACAATGGAAGATATGGATTTGAATTACGTTGAGGCTGAAGGTGAAGCAGCATTCTACGGTCCGAAGCTTGATGTTCAAGTGAAAACTGCACTAGGTAAGGAAGAAACACTTTCCACAGTGCAGCTTGACTTCCATTTACCAGAACGTTTCGATTTGACTTATAAAGGTAGCGATGGTCAAGATCACCGTCCAGTCGTTATTCACCGTGGTGTAGTATCAACGATGGAAAGATTTGTAGCATTCTTAATTGAAGAATATAAAGGCGCACTACCTACTTGGTTAGCACCTGTTCAAGCGAAGGTGATTCCAGTCTCTTCTGTTCATATGGATTATGCATATAAGGTGAATGAAGATTTGAAAGCAAGTGGTATTCGCGTTGAAGTTGATTCTCGTGAAGAAAAAATCGGTTATAAAATCCGAGAAGCACAAATGAAGAAGATTCCTTACATGCTAGTCGTTGGTGATCAAGAAATTGAATCCAATGCGGTTAATGTCCGAAAGTATGGTGAACAGGATTCAGAAACAGTTCCTTTCGAAAGCTTTAAAGAGAAGCTACTTGGAGAAGTTGAACATAGCTAAGTTAGTGATGAGACGTCCTATAAAGGGGCGTCTTATTTTATTGGTGCAATCTTGAGACTTGCTTGATAGTAATCAAGAACTAAATTCCCCAAGTGGACAGCGAAGTTCCACAAGTGAGGAGGAAAGTTCCACAAGTGAGGAGAAAAGTTCCACAAGTGAGGAACGAACTTCCCTAAGACGACCCGAATCAAAGGCCAATCAGAAGATTTTTTACTTGAAGCTAAATAATAAGGCTCGAACTGTCAATAAAAATGAACCTGATACACGTCCAACTCTGTTCGTAAAACTTTAGTTAATAAAAATTCTTCTTGAATTTGTTCAAAAGATGAGATATGCTATAAAAGTTGAATGTTACACAGGTCTTAACTTGACATGTGAACAGCATCGATGCTATGATTCTAATGTGATAATCAAATATTCTTGTATAGAAAGCAGAAGCACCCGCTTCTCACCTGATTGGCGCATGAATGTGCAGCCGGTAGGTATGATGACTAGATTTTTTACGAAATCGGTATTTCAGTGTGGGTGTAGTATGCGCCGACGCTTTTTCTATTTGAAACAAAAAAATAGATTTGCATTTACAAGATGATATTAGGTTGTAAAAATCGATGGAGGTGGCTCATTATTAGTAAGGACATGATGGTCAACGATGGCATTCGCGCTCGCGAAGTACGCCTAATTGGCGCCAATGGAGATCAAATTGGTGTGAAAACTCGTCAAGAAGCACTTGAAATTGCACAAAACGCAAACCTTGATCTTGTTCTTGTTGCCCCTAACGCAAAACCGCCGGTATGCCGGATTATGGACTACGGTAAGTACCGTTATGAGCAACAAAAGAAAGAAAAAGAAGCGCGTAAGAATCAAAAAACGATTACGACGAAGGAAGTTCGTCTGAGTCCGAATATTGAAGAACACGATTTCAATACAAAGCTTCGAAATGCGAAGAAGTTTCTTGAAAAAGGAAACAAAGTAAAAGCTTCCATCCGCTTCCGCGGTCGTGCGATTACTCACTCTGAACTCGGACGTGACGTACTCATGCGAATGGCAAAAGAGTGTGAAGAGTTTGGTACGATTGAATCCAAACCGAAGATGGAAGGTCGTAGTATGTTTTTAATCCTTGCTCCACTTGCTGAACAACAGTAATTCGTTTTACTGTTATGACTGATTTGGAAAAAGGATGTACAAGTATTCATAAGGAGGAACTTTACTATGCCTAAAATGAAATCTCATAAAGGGACTGCTAAGCGTTTTAAGAAAACTGGATCTGGAAAGTTGAAGCGTGCACACGCATTCACTAGCCACATGTTCCGTAACAAATCTCAAAAGCAAAAGCGTAAGCTTCGTAAGTCTGCCCTTGTATCAAGTGGAGATTACAAGCGTATCAAAGACATGATCTAAATTATTAAGCTGTTCAAAAAGTCTAATTGATTTCTTTGGACAGAATCGAATTATATATCTTTTATAGAGATAAAAATCAGGAGGGATTACAATGCCAAGAGTAAAAGGTGGCTATGTAACGCGCCGTCGTCGTAAGCGCGTATTAAAATTAGCAAAAGGTTATTTTGGTGCTAAACATAAATTATTTAAAGTTGCACAACAACAAGTCTTCAAATCACTACGTTACGCGTACCGTGACCGTCGTCAAAAGAAACGTGACTTCCGCAAATTGTGGATTACACGCATCAATGCTGCAGCTCGTATGAATGGAATTTCTTACAGCCGCATGATGCACGGATTGAAGCAAGCTGGAATCGACGTTAACCGTAAGATGCTTGCTGATCTTGCAGTCAACGACGAAAAAGCATTTGCTGAACTAGCAAGCAAAGCTAAAGATAGCCTAAAAGCATAAATGAGAAGGGGTGACTATTAGTCACCCCTTTTTTTACATATAAAAAAGGGACCTTACGATCCGCAATACCCGGAAAGCAGTATATGGCGGATAGAAAGAAGTCCTCGATACTTGAAATATATATAATGGTTTCGTAAACCAGCCAGCTAGCGCGATTCCATTCACAAGAAAATCAAATGCAAAGAAAAGGAAAGGGAAAAGATGATCTTACTTTCTGTACTAATCGTTCTAAATCTATATGGCATTATCATAATGTTTGTTGATAAGAGAAAAGCACAACGACAGCAATGGAGAATTTCAGAAGGGCATTTATGGATTGTCGCGATCATAGGTGGAGCGGTTGGGATTTTCCTTGGCATGCGTATGTTCCGCCATAAGACGAAACATGCTTCTTTTAAATATGGTGTACCGATGATCATTGCATTCCAAGCAATTGGCATTCTCTATTGGTACGTCTATTAAAGCCGCTTAATTCATATGGATAGTATACGGGGGGATGTAGATGGAACAGCATGCGATGCAACTCATCCAATGGCTTGGTCAGAGCGGTGCATTAGCTCCAATCCTATTTATATTCCTGCATATACTCAGGCAATTTTTGTTTATACCAGTTGGTTTCATTTGTATCTTGGGCGGCGTTGTGTTCGGGGCCGTGTTCGGTACGATCTATTCTTTGATTGGCATTACCCTCGTCAGTCTGTATTTTTATTTTTTAGTGAAATCGATTCCGAAATCCTACAGCAGATTCATGAGTTTGAAGGAAAGATGGTTTGGAAAACGTTCGGCGTTGTCAGTAGGTCAAATTACAATCCTTCGTCTAGTACCATTTCTACACTTTCATCTCATTTCGCTTTGCTTAATAGAAATCACTCGGAATTTTAAAGAATATACAAAAGTATCTTTATTTACGAATGTCCCTCTTGCACTTGTGTATACTTCATTAGGGAATTGGCTCAATCAACTCACAGTTAATTGGATGATTTCAATCCTGTTCATTCTGGCAGTATTATTTTACACCTTGAGGAAAAAAGAGTGGGTTTATAAATGGCAGGATTTCTTTGCAGAGGCTAGATAACCCTGTTTTCCTTAATATCAGATTTTTTAAGACATAACAAGATCAAGTAATATACTTGGTCTTTTTTTCATTGAAACATCTGATTTTCGAATCGCTTCAAACATTGATATACTTTTGTAGAGCTGAATTGGAAAGGGGATGCAAAATGAATTTACAGTTACAATCACTATTTGAGATGCAAAACGAGCTTGATCGCCGTATCGAACGAGATCGAGGTCTTGAAAATGAAGACTTAATTGATAAGAAAATACTTGCGCTACAAGTGGAAGTCGGAGAGCTTGCAAATGAAACAAGATGCTTTAAATTCTGGAGTTCAAAAGCTCCATCCGATAAAGAAGTCATTCTTGAAGAGTTCGTGGATGGCCTGCATTTCCTGCTTTCTCTTGGTATCATCCTACCTTATGATGTTCCAAAGCAAATGCAAGTACCAGAGTTAATACAAGAAAGCTTAGTGGATGCATTCCTCAAAGTTTATGAAGATCTTACGATACTAAAAAACAATCGCAATGACGTCAATAATTACGTTACTTTAATGGAAGACTATCTGATGATTGGACGATTATTAGGATTCACAGCAGAAGAAGTGAATCACGCATATTTATCAAAGAACGAAGTGAACCATACTCGACAAGACCAAGGGTATTAACATTACGTTCAAACATCAGGAGGATCTTACATGAAGACATTAGACGAGACGCTTACCATGCTTAAAGAGTTAACCGATGCGAAAGGAATACCTGGCGATGAAGGTGAACCGCGGGAAATCATGCGAAATTATATTCAACCATATGCCGACGAAGTTTATTGTGATAATTTAGGTAGCCTAATTGCTAAGAAAAAAGGTCCGAAGTCTGGTCCTAGTATTATGATAGCAGGACACCTTGATGAAGTTGGCTTCATGGTAACAAGAATAGACGACAAGGGATTCCTTCGTTTTCAAACGGTTGGTGGATGGTGGGGTCAAGTCTTGCTTGCTCAACGTGTAACGATAAAAACAAAGGCTGGCGATGTAATAGGTGTGATCGGTTCAAAACCACCACACATACTTAGTCCAGAAGCTAGGAAAAAGCCTGTTCCAATTAAAGACATGTATATTGATATTGGGGCTTCAAGTAAAGAAAATGCAATGGAGATTGGTGTTAAACCAGGAGATTCGGTCATACCTTATTTCGAATTTACTGTTATGAGTAACCCAAAAATGCTGCTTGCAAAAGCGTTTGATAATCGGATTGGCTGTGCGATCGTTATTGACACGTTTAAACACCTGAAGAAAATTAAACATCCAAACACTGTATATGGTGTTGGTACAGTACAAGAAGAGGTTGGTTTAAGAGGGGCGAAAACGGCAGCGAATGCGATCAATCCAGATTTAGCTATAGCGGTTGATACAGGTATCCCGGGAGACACTCCTGGTGTGACCGATCGGGATGCGTTATCAGTACTTGGTGAAGGTCCACAAATTATTATTTATGATGCAAGGACAATCGCCCACCGAGGTTTAAGAGATTATGTGCTTGAGGTAGCGGAGAAAAACAACATTCCATATCAAATTGACACAACGGCTGGCGGTGGAACGGATGCCGGAAATATCCACATCAGTCACGACGGAGTGCCAGCTGTATCAATCACTATTGCTACACGTTATCTCCACACACATGCATCAATGATACATCGAGACGATTATGAAAATACAGTTAGATTGATGGTAGAAATCATCAAAGGTCTTGATCAGAAAAAAGTCGACAGTATTATCAATTGTTAAAGCAGAATTGCGTTAAACAAAAAGGGGTTGTCAGAAGGTCAGTTTTCACTGACTTTCTAGACAGCCCCTCTTAATGTTAATGGAGATTTTAAGTAGTGATTATTGAAGTCCTTCAGATAGTGTTGCTAAGAGTTCGTTCTTTTCTTGATCATTTGAGTTTTCCCAGATGACTTCAAACAAAACACCTAGGCCAGGTAGCATCTTCTCTTCACCGCTATTGATTGCTTCCATGATCGTATTTTGTAATTCGTCTGTACTGTTACCAGTAACATTAGCCAATACTGCTTTTCTTAAGTTCAAATCCATTTCTCGTTCACCTCGTTATTTGAAATTGGAGTATTGCTCATAGCATTTGTATGTTGATAGTTTTTATCCAGTATCATTGGATTATGTATGAAATTCACGTATAATAGCATTATTATTCCACCGATTACACAATGGAATGGACTATTTATTGAAGGAATGAAGAGAATGAATCGAATTACCTCTCCGAAAAATGGTCGGGTTAAAGAGTGGAAAAAGCTTAAAAATCGAAAAGGTAGAGAAAAAGCAGGATCTTTCATTATAGAAGGGCCACACCTTATAGAAGAAGCCCTACAACATCATGCTGAAGTAACAGATTTAATTATTGAAGAAACGTTCCGTATTCCTAGTGAATGGCATACGGGGAATGTGACAACTTGGTTGACGAACGATGAAGTAATCAAGGAATTAACTGAAACAGAAACGCCCCAAGGGATCGTCGCCATTGTTAAGTTTCAAAAACAAGATTTGACCCTAAATAAGAATGGTACGTACATACTCATTGATGGCATTCAGGACCCAGGGAATTTAGGGACGATTATCCGGACGGGTGATAGTGCTGGTGTAGATGCCGTGATTCTCGGTGAAGGAACGGTAGATCTATTCAACAGTAAGGTGCTCCGTTCAACACAAGGATCGATTTTTCACTTACCTGTTATTAAAGGTGACTTAAAAAACTGGATTCCTCGTTTGAAGGAAGAGGGAGTAAAAGTATATGGAACAGCCTTGGAAGGTGGGATTCCATATACGTCTGAAAAACCTGATGGCAGCTATGCGATTCTTTTTGGTAACGAAGCGAAAGGTGTTCAGTCTGAGTTATTAGAACAGACGGATCAAAATTTGTATGTTCCGATTTATGGAAATGCAGAATCGTTGAATGTAGCAGTTGCTGCAGGTATTTTACTTTATGGTTTAAAGCTGCAGGAATAGGCTTATAATAGTTGCATGAACGGATGGGAACTTTTATAATACAGTAGTAGATAACAATTATATATGTTGTGAATAACGATGATGGGAAGTAGTACATTATTTTCGCCATTTAGGGAGAACATGTCAAAGACTGAGAGCATGTTTATGGTTGCAGTAATGGAATTCAGCCCGGAGTTGCCTTTCGAACACTGGTCATTTTTTGATGAGCTAAGATTGTGCCGGTTATGCCGTTACGTATATTGAGTGAACAATGATGTTATTTATTATTGTTAATTAGGGTGGTATCGCGAACCTTCGTCCCTTTGTGGGATGGGGGTTCTTTTTGGTTTCAAAACACTTTTGCTCTCCTTTGGTCCACACATTTTCCGTTGATTCGATGATGTTATGTTAAACCTCGACGAAGAATCCGTCGGTTAATGCGGATTTATTGATTGTAGTTTTTGAAATTTTCTATAGAAAAAAATTTGAATGCCATTATTTAGAATGTTGAAGGAGGAACTGTTATGCAAGAACGATTAATGAGCTTGCAGAGTGAAGCTGTTGAAAAGATTGAAAAGGCAGAATCACTAAAAGGGTTACAAGATATTCGTGTTGAGTACTTAGGTAAAAAGGGACCAATTACGGAAGTGTTGAGAGGTATGGGGAAACTACCTGCTGAAGAACGTCCGAAAATGGGTCAGCTTGCAAATGATGTACGTGAAGTCATTACAAAAAAAGTAGAAGTAAAGCAAGAACAACTTGAAAGAGAAGCTTTGGACCAGCAACTCAGTAGTGAAACCATTGATGTGACTCTCCCAGGTAGTCCTGTACGTAAAGGGAATGCACATCCATTAACATCCGTAGTTGAAGAAATTGAAGATCTATTCATTGGGATGGGCTTTACGATTGCGGAAGGTCCAGAAGTCGAAACGGATTATTATAACTTTGAAGCACTGAACTTACCGAAAAATCATCCAGCGCGAGACATGCAGGATTCATTTTTCATTACTGAGGATCTTTTACTTCGTACACAAACATCTCCAGTTCAAGCTCGCACAATGGAAAAGCATGAAGGAAAAGGACCTGTTAAGATTATTAGCCCAGGTAAGGTATACCGACGAGACACAGATGATGCTACTCACTCCCATCAATTCATGCAAATTGAAGGTTTGTACGTTGATAAGGATGTTCGAATGAGTGATTTAAAGGGGACGCTCACTATGTTCGCTCAGAAATTATTCGGTGAGGAAAGAGAAATCCGACTACGTCCTAGCTTCTTCCCATTCACAGAACCTTCAGTAGAGGTAGATGTATCTTGCTTTAAATGTAATGGAAAGGGCTGTTCTATTTGTAAACGTACAGGATGGATCGAAATATTAGGAGCCGGAATGGTGCATCCAAACGTACTTGAAATGGCTGGGTTCGATTCAAAAGAATACACTGGATTTGCATTTGGAATGGGTCCAGAGCGAATTGCAATGTTAAAGTACGGCATAGATGATATCAGACATTTTTACGCGAATGATATTAGGTTCTTAGAGCAATTTAAACGGGCTTAAAGTGCGACTCTCGTTTGAACATAGTATATAAGGAGTGAGAAACAATGTTAGTATCCTATAACTGGTTAAAGGATTATGTAGATCTTGATGGGGTTCAGCCTAATGATTTGGCGGATCGTATTACGAAAAGTGGAATTGAAGTTGAAGGAGTAGAATCCTTAAACGATGGGATTTCCGGAGTTGTTGTAGGGCATGTAGAAACGTGCGAACAACACCCAAATGCTGATAAATTGAATGTTTGTAGTGTAAATATTGGTGAAGAAGAACCTGTACAAATTATTTGCGGGGCATCAAATGTTGCTGCTGGACAAAAGGTGGCAGTTGCAAAAGTCGGGGCTGTATTACCAGGGAATTTCAAAATTAAGAAAGCAAAACTCCGTGGTGAAGCTTCACATGGAATGATATGTTCATTAGAAGAACTCGGTGTGGATTCTAAAATGGTACCAAAAGAATTTGCAGATGGCATTTATGTCCTAGCTGAGGATGCAGAGGTAGGTGTTGATGCTCTATCACTTCTGAATTTAGATGATCATATTTTAGAGTTAGGATTAACACCAAACCGAGCAGATTGCCTGAACATGATGGGTGTCGCTTATGAAGTTTCAGCAGTTCTTAATAAAGAACTTAACTTAGCCAAACCTTCTATAAAAGAAGTTAGTGATTCTGCAAATGACTACATTACTGTAAAAATAGATGATCAAGAGGATAACCCTTATTATGGTGCAAGAATCATTCGGAATATTAAAGTGGGTCCTTCTCCTGAATGGATGCAAAGTCGGTTAATTGCTGCTGGCATTCGTCCAATTAATAACGTGGTTGATATAACGAACTATGTGCTCATAGAATATGGCCAGCCTTTACATGCATTTGATTATGATCGTTTCGGATCGAAAGAGGTTGTCATTCGTCGTGCATCCTCTGGAGAAGAGATTGTGACGTTAGATGATGAAACGAGGAAACTGGAAGCTGATCACCTCGTCATTACAAATGGGAGCGTTCCAGTCGCAGTAGCAGGTGTAATGGGTGGTGCTGATTCAGAAGTAACAGATCAAACGACGACCGTTTTACTTGAATCTGCCTACTTCAATCCATCGATTGTTCGTCAAGCTTCGAAAGATCTTGGACTTCGAAGTGAGTCTTCAACTCGCTTTGAAAAAGGCATCGATCGTAATCGGGTGTTTGAAGCAGCAAGTCGTGCGGCTCAATTACTTGAAGAAATCGCAGGTGGTGAAGTTTTAGAAGGAATCGTTGAGGACGGACCTCGTCATGTTGATTGCTACAAGGTGAGTGTGAGTGCATCTCGAGCAAACAAAGTATTAGGGACATCTATCAATAATGATGCCATTATTGAAATTTTCAACCGTCTCGGGTTTTCTTATGAAGTTGAAGGTGACGTCTTCCATGTTGAAATACCAACACGACGTCCTGACATCACTTTAGAAGAGGATTTAATTGAAGAAATCGGACGTATTTATGGGTATGACTTAATTCCGGCGACACTTCCGGTTGGATCAACTACTCCTGGTGAGTTAAATTCTGCTCAGAAAAAACGTCGTCTTGTTCGACGTTATCTAGAAGGAGCAGGTCTTTATCAAGCCATTACCTACTCATTAACGACAAAGTCAAAGGCAAACCAATATAGTGGGAAAGAAACAAATGGGAAGCTGGAATATGTTTCGGTTTCTATGCCGATGAGTGAAGAACGCGCAGTATTAAGGCGTACGATTCTTCCACAACTTATAGAAGTCGTTCAATACAATCAAAACCGACAAATGAATGATGTGGCAATATTCGAAGTAGGTTCAACATACGTAACTGAACAAACTGAACTTAAGGAATTGCCGACAGAACATCAGAAGCTAGCGGGAGCATTCTCTGGCTTATGGAGATCGCATCCTTGGCAACAAGAAAAGAAACAAGTTGATTTTTATGTTGTAAAAGGTATATTGGATGGTCTGTTCGCGAAGCTTGGTTTGAGTGATCGAGTGGAGTATCAACAAGCCAAACGTGAAGGGTTCCACCCAGGTAGAACCGCTATTTTACTTCTTGATGGCAAACAAATCGGGGTAGTGGGACAATTACATCCTGCTGATCAAAAGGACTGGGATGTAAAAGAAACGTATTTATTTGAACTGGATCTTGATGAACTGTTTCATGCTGATGTTCCTCCAGTCATTTATAATGCGTTACCACGATATCCATCCATTACTCGAGACATCGCATTGATTCTAGATCAAGATGTTCAAGCTGGTGATGTTCAAACGGGAATAAAGGCTGCTGGTGGAGAGTTGCTGAAGCATGTGTCCATCTTTGACCTTTATGAAGGTGAGCATATGGATGAAGGCAAGAAATCGGTTGCTTACTCATTGACTTATTACAACCCAGAAAAAACATTGACTGATGAAGATGTAGAAAAAGTGCACCATAAAGTCATTGAACATGTGAAGGATCAATTTAACGCAACAATGAGAGGATAATAAGAAAGGGTAGACGCCATTGAGGTCGTCTACCCTTTTCCTGTTCTCCTACTACTTGAAACGAGGTATAAGCACCTTAACCTTTACGCTTTTGATTCACTAGCTTCATCGCCTTTTGAGTGTTTGCAAAATGGGATTTACTTAAACTGTTTAGGAATGCTAAATCATGTTTCATAATGATTTTGGCAGCTGCTTGGTCAACGATCGGGCCAGCTCCTTTTGGAATGGTCATACCTGCTTGCTCAGAAATTTCATCCATCTTTTTTAGAAATGCATAGCGTGCGATGATTGATGCAGCAGCCACTGACAAATGAATTTCTTCTGCTTTCGTATCAAAATAGAATGGCGGTTTTGTACTCGGTTTGCTGCCGGTATGCCTGAAAAATATTTCAGGTTCACAAAATTGATCGATCAATACACCTTCTGCTTCATTTACGTTAGAAAGCTTAGCGAGCACTTTTTCAATCGCTTGCTGATGGAGCATCGCTTTCATTTTGCCTTGGGTCATCCCTTTAGCTTGAAGAGCGTTGTACTTTGGATTAGGCAGAACCATCAAGCTATAAGGGATCGTTTGTATTAAGCTTTTTGCAATCTCGATAATTTGTGGATCTTTCATTAACTTAGAGTCCTTGACACCAAGCTCTTTTACGAGTGGAATTTGCGCTTTAGAAACAAATGCAGCTACTACAGTGATTGGTCCGAAGAAATCACCAGTCCCTACTTCGTCTGAACCAATGATGGACATCGATGATACATGATCAGGGGGGAGAAAAGCATGCTGTTTTCGCTTCTTAGCGTCCTTATTTTTTTTCGGTACGATATTTTGTTCAGAAGACCAACGAGATGATTCTTGTTCAGCAGCTGGGCCTTGAAATAATATCTTTCCGGACTTATATGCAGTTACCGTACAGCCAGTTAATTTGGCTACGAATAGTCCACCTTGCGGAACGTTAGATTGTATGTATGCTTGATAGGATTTTTTTATCTTTTCAATTTCTTCATTGCTAAGTTTCAATACAGCATTTGCCATCTCTCGTTCACCTTCGTTTCTTTAATAAATATTTGTCTATAACCATTATAACGGAGCAGTTAAGACTTTCGCGAATAGAAATATACTTGAAATCAGATTTACATATTAAGTAAACTAGAATAAACAACAAAAAGGTTGTCAAATAATGTAATAAAACAAAGGTCTCATTATTCCCATTCTTATCGGTTCATGTTAAGATAATGAGTAGTCATTTACGAGTTAGGAGGCTTTTGGGTGTCTAACGATAACAGAACAACCGTACATATATTTGGCCAGCAATACACTGTAATAGGTGAAGAAGGTGCTGGACACGTAAATAAAGTAGCGAATATTGTCGATAAAAGAATGAGAGAAATTCGTCATCAAAACAACAATTTGGATACGAAACAGCTTGCAGTATTGACTGCTGTAAATATCACCAATGATTATCTGAAACTGCAAGAACGAGTCAGACAATTAGAGGGAAAGAAAGAGGAATAAAAGGATGATCGATTTAATTTTAATTGGGGTATTAATTGTTGGATTCTTTGTAGGACTGAGAAGAGGACTTGTCCTTCAACTTGTCCATTTAACAGGGTTCATCGCTGCATTTGTTATTGCATATCTCTATTTTGATGAATTGGCCCCCAAACTAAGACTATGGGTTCCGTACCCAACAGTTTCTGAAGGAAGTAGTTTAGCCATATTTATGAACGCTGGATTTCTTGAAGATGCATACTACCGTGCGATTGCATTTGCCATGCTCTTCTTCGGAACTAAAATTCTTTTGCAAATACTAGGATCAATGCTCGATTTTCTTGCAGACTTACCGATTTTACGTACAATCAATGGTTGGTTAGGTGGCGTACTTGGATTTGTAGAAATATATCTAGTGATTTTCCTATTCTTGTACATCGCAGCATTAGTTCCAATCAATACGGTTCAATCCGCAATGTCAGACTCCTTTATTGCAAAAGCAATGGTAGAACACACACCCGTTTTCTCTGAGAAAATAAAGAGTATTTGGATTGCAGAAATTAATACGGAGATTTAGTTAGGGATAAGGAGACTTATCCTTTTTCTACATCTATAGTGGGTGTCTAAAAATTGTCTATTTATTAACGGCGAATTACCAACACACAGGACGTGTTAGTACTGCCGTTGTCACAGGACGTGACGGTTTCAGGCAGTGATTGTTATTTTGGATATATACCTGCGTCAAAAGTTGTGATGAAAAGAAATTTGCGACACTGATCACACAGTTATTAAATCTTACATATAAGCTACTAGTATTTCTTGGGGTGAGTTTCCTATGAATAAAAAGTTGATTATAAAAATGATGGAGCAAATTGCTTTATATATGGAAATTAAAGGTGAAAATAGTTTTAAAATCTCAGCTTATCGAAGGGCTGCGCAAGCATTAGAAAGTGATTCCCGATCGCTTGATGAAATAGATGATATTTCTAACTTGAAGGGCATCGGTAAAGGAACCTTATCTGTCATTGAAGAGATGATAGAAACCGGACAATCCTCACTGCTTGAAGAGTTGAAGGAAGAGCTTCCTGACGGTTTAATAGGTCTCTTGAACCTACCAGGACTTGGTGGAAAGAAAATTTCAAAGCTCTATCATGAATTAGGTATAACTGACATTCAGTCTTTAAAAGAAGCCTGTGAAACGAACAAAGTACAGGCGATGTCGGGATTCGGTAAGAAAACGGAAGAGAAGATTCTTGAAGCGATAGAAGACTATGGTAAAAGACCTGAGAGACTTCCAATTGCTATGATGCTTCCGATCACAGAGCGGATTGAAGAGCAACTAGAACAAATGAAGGATGTAGAACGTTATTCTCGAGCGGGTAGTATCCGCAGGTATAGTGAGACGATTAAGGATATTGATTTTATTATCGGTACTCAAACACCTGAACAAGTTGTACCATTACTCGAGGACCTTGAAAATGTTACGAATGTGATCGCTTCTGGATCTACGAAGGTATCCGTTGTTGTCACGTATGATTACGATATTTCAGTGGATTTTCGTCTCGTTAAACCAGAAGAATTCGCTACAACCCTGCACCATTTCACAGGTTCAAAGGATCATAATGTGAAAATGAGACAATTAGCTAAGTCGCGATCTGAGAAAATTAGTGAATACGGTGTTGAGGATGCAGAAACTGGCGAAATTACTAGATTTAAGACAGAAGAGGATTTCTTTCGTCACTTTGGTTTAACTTATATTCCTCCACAAATAAGACAAGGAAAAAGTGAACTGGAAATCTTTCAAGATTCTGTTCCTTATTTAGAACGGAAAGATATCAAAAGTGATTTGCATATGCATACGACTTGGAGTGATGGAGCGAACTCAATTGAGGAGATGGCAGAAGCTGCTAGGAATCAGGGGTATAGCCATATCGTCATAACGGACCACTCCCAATACCTTGTTGTTGCTAATGGACTCACGCCAGAACGAATCTTAAAACAACAGGAAGAAATCCGCAGGGTGAATGAGAAGTACGATGACTTTACTATTTTCTCAGGAATAGAAATGGATATTTTGCCAGATGGTACGTTAGATTACGATGATGGACTACTGGAAAAACTTGATTTTGTCATTGCTTCGATTCATTCTGCATTTTCTCAAAATGAAGATACCATTATGAAACGGCTTGAAACGGCACTGAATAATCCACATGTGGACTTAATTGCACACCCTACTGGTCGAATTATCGGACGGAGAGATGGATATGCAGTAGATGTGAATGCGCTAATTGATCTTGCAGCTAAGACAAATACAGCATTAGAGCTGAACGCAAATCCAAATCGATTGGATCTTGCTCCAGAATGGTTAGCGAAAGCACAAGATAAAGGTGTTAAGGTCGCTATTAATACGGATGCGCATGTTCATGAAACACTTGATCACATGGACATCGGTGTGAATGTTGGTCAAGCGGCTCTCTTACGTAAGGAGAACGTTTTAAATACCTATACGCTTAATGAGTTTCGTGCTTTTTTGAACCGACATAAGTAAAGTGAAACGTAACAGGAGGCTTTTCCGTGAATGACCGTATTTTAAGAGTACTAGAATATACAAAGATTAAGCATCAATTAAGTGAGCATGTTTCATCCTCATTAGGTAAAGAAAAGGTTAATCATCTAACACCCTGGACGAATTATGAGGATGTTACACATCAGCAAAATAGTACTGATGAAGGGGCTCAAGTATTAAGGTTGAAGGGCAATGTGCCGTTAGGTGGAATACGTGACATTCGTGCTTCTATTAAACGTACAGAGATTGGCGGTATTTTAAGTCCTGAAGAATTAGTGGACATTGGTACTACCATTTATGGAGGAAGAAGGTTCAAGAGATTTATAGAAGGCATGTTGGAAGATGAGGTAGATTTGCCAATCTTATCTGATTTCATAGACCAAATTGATCCTCTAATTGAAGTAGAACAGAAAATAAAAGAGTGTATTGATGACCAAGGACATGTGATGGATACAGCTAGTCCAGCGCTCCGAACGATCAGACAACAATTACGAAGCTATGAATCACGAATTCGGGAGAAGCTAGAATCAATCATCCGATCATCGAAAACACAAAAAATGCTCTCAGACACGATTGTCACCATCAGAAATGACCGATATGTCATTCCCGTTAAACAGGAATATCGTTCAGCATTTGGAGGTATGGTTCATGACCAATCCGCTTCAGGCGCGACGTTATTTATAGAGCCTCAAGCTGTTGTGACAATCAATAACCAATTAAAAGAAGCCAAAAGTAAAGAACACCAAGAAATACAAAGAATCCTTAAATCGTTAAGCGACCTTGTTGCAGAAGTTTCTAGCTTTTTAAGTCATAATGTAACAGTTTTATCCGAAATTGATTTTATTTTTGCAAAAGCACGCTATGGCCATTCTATTAAAGCTGTTAAACCGAAAATCAATGATCAGCAATATATGAAATTGAAGCGTGCGCGTCATCCGATGATTCCATTAGATGAAGTTGTACCGATCGATGTGGAATTAGGTGGGGAATATAACTCTCTAGTCATAACAGGTCCAAACACGGGTGGTAAGACCGTTACGTTAAAAACAATTGGACTTCTTTCTTTAATGGCCCAATCAGGTCTACAAATCCCAGTTGAAGAAGAATCGGAAGTGACGGTTTTTGAATCGATCTATGCCGATATTGGTGATGAACAATCTATAGAACAGAATCTAAGTACCTTCTCCTCCCATATGACAAACATCGTTAACATTCTCGATCAGGTCAATTTCAAGTCTCTCGTCTTGTTCGATGAGTTAGGTGCAGGAACGGATCCAACTGAAGGTGCCGCATTAGCCATTTCTATTCTCGATTACGTAAATGCACGGGGATCAAAGATTGTGGCAACTACCCACTATAGTGAATTGAAAGCTTACGCCTATAATCGAGAAGGTGTTATGAATGCGAGTGTGGAATTCGATGTGGAAACTTTACGACCAACTTATCGCTTATTGATTGGTGTCCCAGGTCGAAGTAATGCATTTGAAATCTCTAGAAGAATCGGTCTCGATGATCGAATTATAGAAGACGCTCGCTCGCACATTAGTGAGGATAATAATAAAATTGATGTGATGATTGCTTCCTTGGAAAATGCTCAAAAACAGGCAGAACAAGAGCGGTCTGAAGCGAATGATATTAATCGCGAAGCACAACAATTAAAACAAGACTTAGAGCGAAAGATGCAAGAATTCGATCAATATAAGGACAAGTTATACGAAAAAGCTGAAAATGAAGCTAAGAAATCAGTGGAAAATGCAAGGGCAGAAGCTGATGAAATTTTAAAAGAGCTTAGAGCATATCAAAAAGACCATGGTAATGTGAAAGAACATAAGTTGATTGAAGCACAAAAGCGGCTAGATGAAGCAACACCAAATAAAAGTAAATCGTTCAAGAAGAAGACATCAAAACAGGCTAAGGTGCCTGAAAATCTTAAGCCAGGTGAAGAAGTGAAAGTATTGACGGTTAATCAAAAAGGTCACATCGTTGACAAAGTCGGTCCCAATGAATATCAAGTACAGGTTGGCATTATGAAGATGACCGTTAAAGCGAATGAACTAGAACAAGTTAAACAGGAAAAAAAGCCTGAAACGAAACCGGTCGTACGTGTAGAGGGAAGTTCTGTACGAAAACCTGAACTCGATTTACGTGGAGAGCGGTATGACAATGCATTACGAGCAGTAGATAAATTTCTTGATGAATCCTTATTAGCTGGTTATCCCCAAGTTTCAATCATTCATGGAAAAGGAACGGGTGCACTACGAAATGGTGTTCAATCTTTCTTGAAAGAACACCCGAATGTGAAGAGTACCAGATTTGGATCTGCTGGTGAAGGTGGAAGTGGCGTTACAATTGTTGGACTCAAATAGAGTTAAACACAATCATAGTTAAAAGAGAAAGCGGGGAATCTATGGACAACTTGCTAGCGAATCCTTATGTAGATACGGTTGCCAATTATAGTGTAGTAGTATTAAGTCTAATTGTCTTTCTATCTATATTCGAAATTGTAACGAAATACAAAAACTGGGAAGAAATCAGTAATGGAAACTTCTCTGTTGCTCTTGCTACTGGTGGTAAAATTTTCGGGATTGCCAATATATTTAGATACTCTATTGAACATAATGATTCAATTTTGGATATGACGATATGGGGCGTATACGGGTTTATCCTCATGTTGATCGGATATTTCATTTTTGAATTCTTGACACCGAGGTTCAAAATAGACGAAGAGATTCAAAAAGATAATAGAGCTGTCGGTTTAATTTCTATGGTCATTTCCGTAGGTCTCTCATTCGTAATCGGCAGCAGTATCGGATAGGTGAATGCAATGGAAACATTATGGAAAGTACTTTTAGTTTGTTGTGGCCTTTTTATTTTAACAGGAATCATTTATTTAATCGTGTAGCAAACTTTTAATACAAAGCCTCAAGATTCTCTCCAATAGGAGGGGGTCTTTTTTACTGATTTCAATAATACATATATTAGAAGTAACAAAATTTATTGGAAATATTCTAAAAATATATAAAATTGCATGCGTTTTCATTATAATAGTGTTAGAGTGTGAGTTTTTTTAAAGGAAAGGAGCGGTATAAAAGGAGGAGATTAAGGTGGAGAAGAATTGGTTAATGCAATATCCCGAAGAGATCCCTCATGACATTGAGATTGACGAAAAGCCTTTACAGTACTATTTGGAGGAGGCGGCTAGAAAGCATCCTGAGAAACCTGCACTAGATTTTCTTGGCAAACGGATGACCTATGGTAGCGTGTACGAAGAAGCTTTAAGGATGGCAAATCGATTGCGTTCACTTGGAATAAGAAAAGGTGACCGAGTAGCCATCATGCTTCCGAATTCCCCGCAATCAGTCATTAGTTATTATGGTGCACTCATGGCTGGAGGAATTGTCGTTCAAACGAATCCTCTTTATACAGAGCGTGAACTTGAACATCAACTCATTGATTCAGGTTCTAAAATCATTATCTGTTTGGATCTATTATTTCCAAGAGTAGAGGCGGTAAAAAATCGAACTTCGCTTGAGCACATCGTAGTAACAGGTGTGAAGGACTACTTACCGTTTCCGAAGAACCTTATTTATCCATTTGTTCAGAAGAAGCAAACAAATTTGGTCGTTCGCGTGGAATACACGGATACCATTCATTCTTTCAAGAAACTGTTGGAAGAAGGCGATGTTAGTTCAATAGACATCGATTTCGATGTGAAAGAAGACCTTGCTTTATTACAGTATACTGGTGGAACAACAGGACCTGCAAAGGGTGTTATGTTAACGCATTACAACCTTGTCGCGAATACGATGCAGTGTCGAACTTGGATGTATAAGGCGAAATATGGTGAAGAAAAAATTCTTGGCGCTTTACCATTCTTCCACGTTTATGGTATGACATGTGTCATGAACTTTTCGATTATGTATCTTGGTGAAATGATCATTCTCCCTAAGTTTGATCCGAAGCAAGTACTCAAAGCGATCGGAAAGCATAAACCGACCATGTTTCCTGGCGCACCTACAATGTATATTGCACTATTGAACGACCCGAACATTCATTCATATGACCTTTCTTCCATTGCTAGCTGCATCAGTGGCTCAGCTCCTTTGCCAGTTGAAGTGCAAGAGAACTTTGAGGAGATTACAAATGGAAATCTCGTTGAAGGATATGGTTTAACTGAAGCTTCCCCTGTCACGCACGCAAATTTTCTTTATGGAAACCGTGTTATAGGTAGTATTGGTGTACCATGGCCGAATACAGAGGCTGCCATATTATCAGCAGAAACAGGGACGATTGCGGAAGAAAAGGAAGTTGGAGAATTGATGATCCGTGGTCCACAAGTAATGAAAGGCTACTGGAATCAACCTGAGGAGACCGCTTCTACGTTTCATGATGGTTGGTTGTTGACTGGTGATATGGGCTACATGGATGAAAAAGGGTACTTCTATATCGTCGATCGAAAGAAAGACATGATCATTGCAGGTGGATTCAACATCTATCCGCGTGAAATTGAAGAAATATTGTTCGAGCATCCGAAAGTGATGGAAGCTACTGTAATAGGTGTACCGGATCCTTACCGAGGAGAAACGGTAAAAGCTTTTGTCGTACTGAAGGACGGAGTGACTTGCTCTGAAGAAGAACTCGATGAACATTGTCGGAAATACCTTGCCTCCTTTAAGGTGCCGCGACTTTATGAATTCAGAGATGAACTACCAAAGACAATGGTAGGAAAGGTTCTCCGAAGAGTATTGGTTGAAGAAGAAAAGCAAAAAATAAAAGAGAACGCATAAACGACTGATGCTGATTAAACGTCAATGAACATTGATGTTTAGTCAGCATTTTTCTTTTTGGGAATCTTTTGCAATAACCCATCTGCTTTATATTTTTAACAGATTAATGATATAATTCAGATAATCAACAGGATGGCTAAAATTCTGAAAAATACGAAAGATTCATTGACTTTCCACACGTTTTTACAGTACAATGAACCCGAGTGAATGTTCATTCATTTTTTGTTAAAGGAAAAAATGAGTTAAATTGCATAGGGGAAGAACAGCTTTTCTAAGCGTCTCCAAAGCAGTTTTTCGTTTCTATAACGTGGAGGTAAAGGCATATGACCGTTAAACGAAAAGGACCTAAATATGACAAAATTATTGATGCAGCTGTATCGGTCATTGCTGAGCATGGCTATCACCAGTCGCAGATCTCGAAGATTGCACGTGAGGCAGGTGTAGCAGATGGTACCATTTATCTCTATTTCAAAAACAAGGAAGACCTATTGATTTCCTTGTTCCAAGAGAAAATGGGCCACTTTATTGACACGACAAAAAATGAAATTGAACAAAAGCATTCTGTTGAAGATAAGTTATTAACGCTGATTGAAATGCATTTCAAACAGTTATCAGTCGATCATGAACTAGCGATTGTGACACAGCTAGAATTACGTCAAACCAATCGGGCACTCCGTGCAAAGATTGGAGAAGTACTGATGCGGTACCTCGATTTAGTTGATGAAATCATTATCAACGGTATTGACCAAAAAGTCTTTCATCCTGATATTGATATACGAATTGTACGTCAAATGATCTTTGGTACAATCGATGAAACGACGACAAGCTGGGTCATGAATGATCATCGCTATGATTTGACAGCGCTTGCACAGTCTGTCCATGATCTTCTTATTAATGGCTTTCGTTATAGACCAAGTTAAGAGGAGGAGAAAATTTGGAGTACTTATCCTATTCGAAGGAAAATCAAATCGGAACGATCCTATTGCAACACGCGCCAGCCAATGCGCTTTGTTCCCCAATGATTAAAGAAATCGACACAGTGCTGAATGAAATTGAAAATGATACTGATGTCAAAGCTATTGTCATTCGTGGAGAAGGCAGGTTCTTCTCAGCCGGTGCTGACATCAAGGAATTTACAACGGTAAAAGACGCATCAGGTTTCTCTGAACTAGGTGCTTTTGGACAACAGGTGTTTGACCGGATTGAACAGTTCTCTAAACCAGTCATTGCTGCGATTCATGGAGCTGCGCTCGGTGGAGGTTTAGAGTTAGCAATGGCTTGCCATATACGTCTAGTAACGGATTCTGCGAAACTTGGTTTACCAGAATTACAACTAGGGCTTGTCCCTGGCTTTGCTGGTTCACAGCGTTTGCCGAGATATGTTGGTGCAGCAAAAGCGACAGAAATGCTTTTGACAAGTGAACCGATAATCGGTACAGATGCACTCCAGTGGGGCCTTGCAAACCATGCAGTATCTGAAGAAGACCTTCTTGATACAGCATATGGGCTAGCAAGTAAAGCAGCTAGCAAAAGTGCAGTAGCAGTTGGACTAGCCTTAGAACTAGTTGACTACGCAAGGAATGGTGAGTATGAGCAAGGTGCAAAGAAAGAAACGGAAGCCTTTGGAAAAGCTTTTGCCTCTCACGATGGACAAGAAGGAATTAAGGCATTTATAGAAAAGCGTAAGCCAGATTTTCAAGACCGATAAAATAGGAGGGAAACATAGATGAACATTTATGTCATTTTGAAAAGAACATTCGATACGGAAGAAAAGATCGCGATTGAAAACGGGAAAATCAGTGAAGATGGTGTGGAATTCATCATCAACCCATATGACGAATACGCAGTTGAAGAAGCGATTAAATTGCGTGATGAACATGGTGGAGAAGTAACGGTTGTAACAGTAGGTGAGGAAGAAAGCGATAAGCAATTACGTACAGCACTTGCTATGGGTGCAGATAAAGCCGTATTGATTGATGATGAAGATGTAGAATACGGAGACCAATATTCTACAGCTAAAATCCTTGCTGCTTACTTCAAAGATAAGGAAGTCGACATTATTCTAGGTGGAAACGTAGCAATTGACGGAGCATCTGGACAAGTAGGTCCTCGCTTAGCAGAATTATTAGATATTGCTCATGTTACAACGATCACGAGTTTAGAAATTGATGGAACGACTGCCAAAATTGAACGTGACGTAGAGGGTGACCTTGAGATTATCGAAACCTCTTTACCTGTTCTCGTAACGGCGCAACAAGGGTTGAACGAGCCACGCTACCCTTCACTACCTGGAATCATGAAAGCGAAGAAAAAGCCTCTTGAGGAGCTTGAACTAGATGATATCGATCTTGATGAGGACGATGTTGAAGGTAAAACAAGAACGTTAGAAATTTACCTTCCACCAGAAAAACAAGCAGGAAAAGTATTAGAAGGCGAAGTGGACGACCAAGTGAAAGAGCTTGTGTCATTATTACGATCTGAAGCAAAAGTGATATAGAAGGGGAGAGAAATCGATGGCGAAAAAAGTATTAGTATTAGGTGAAGTCAGAGACGGTGAACTACGTAATGTTTCTTTTGAAGCAATTGCAGCAGCAAAGGAAATTTCTGAAGGTGGAGAGATCATCGGATTAGTCTGTGGAGAAGCTGTGAGTGACGTTGCAGGTGAAATGTACAAGTATGGAGCAGACCGTGTACTTGTAGCAGAAGACGAAAATTTGAAAACGTATACATCTGATGCTTATACACAAGCATTGATGCAGGTAATTGATGCTGAAAGCCCTGAAGGTATTGTATTTGGTCACACAGCTTTAGGTAAGGATCTATCACCTCGTATTGCTGCGAAATTACAATCTGGATTAGTTTCAGATATTACGGGCATTGAGAATACTGGTGGTAATATTGTATTCACTAGACCGATTTATTCAGGTAAAGCATTCGAAAAGAAAATCATTACAGATGGATCGATGTTTGTCACGATTCGTCCTAATAACATCGAAGCACCTGAGAGAAATGATAGTCTCCAAGGTGATGTAACGAAGGTCGATGTTACTATTAAAGACTTACGTACGATCGTAAAAGAAATCATTCGTAAAACAACGGATGGTGTAGACCTTTCTGAAGCAAAAGTAATCGTTGCAGGTGGACGTGGTGTGAAGTCAACAGATGGCTTCGAACCATTGAACGAACTTGCAGAAGTTCTTGGTGCAGCTGTTGGGGCATCACGTGGAGCTTGTGATGCGGATTATTGCGATTATTCACTTCAAATCGGACAAACTGGTAAAGTTGTAACACCAGATTTATATATCGCTTGTGGTATTTCTGGTGCTATTCAGCACTTGGCTGGAATGTCTAACTCGAAAATTATCGTAGCGATTAACAAAGATCCTGAAGCGAACATTTTTAACATTGCGGATTACGGTATTGTTGGAGATCTGTTCGATGTTGTACCTAAACTAACTGAAGAATTCAAAAAGGTACTTGTTTAAAATTTAACGATGAAAGGGGCTGGCTTACATAGTCAGCCCTGTTTTTAGTATGCTAAGTTCCTTTTAAA
Organism: Pseudalkalibacillus berkeleyi; assembly: GCF_021608225.1. NCBI lineage: Bacteria > Bacillati > Bacillota > Bacilli > Caryophanales > Fictibacillaceae > Pseudalkalibacillus > Pseudalkalibacillus berkeleyi. The sequence goes on along the minus strand of NZ_JAKIJS010000001.1, from coordinate 1,998,467 downwards.
TTCACACGCCGATATGTGTGAGTTTTTTTGAAAAAGGGTATGCTACCTCTGAAAGCAAAATGTTAGGATGTTTATTCTTAAAATGATATACTTTCCATTGAAAGTGAAGAATGATTGATGAGGAGGCAAAATTTTATGGCTATTACACATGCAACAGACCAAAACTTCAATGCAGAAACTGGCGAAGGTCTAGTTTTAGCGGACTTCTGGGCACCTTGGTGTGGACCTTGTAAAATGATCGCACCTGTATTGGAAGAGATTGATAGCGAAATGAACGACGATGTAAAAATCGTAAAGTTAGATGTAGATGAGAACCAAGAAACAGCTGGAAAATTCGGTGTAATGAGTATTCCAACACTAATGCTGTTTAAGGATGGCGAAGTTGTCGATCAAGTTGTTGGTTTCCAACCAAAAGAAGCTCTTGTTGAACTAATCAACAAACACAAATAAACCTTATACCAAAACTGCTGGCTCCGTTTAGGAGTCAGCTTTTTTGTTTTTCATGAGAGAGAGTGCCGCGCACCCTAAAAATCATCAGCTCTCATTTTCTGTACATGCGGGACATCCAGACACGTACCGATCCCCGGTTCTAAACAAAGTATTGTAGAAAAAATCAAAACTTTATTTGACACTGAGAATCATTATCGATATAATACTTTACGGATAGCAGTAATGATAATCATTATCATTAACAATACATATTACGGGGGAGAACAGAATGACAAACAAATTTAAATTCGCAACAAGCAGTTTCTTAGCATTAAGCTTACTTCTTTCAGCTTGTGGACAAGATGAGAAGAAAGAAGAAAACAATACACAATCAGAGAAAAATGAAAACGAAGAGAAAGCTACTGAAACCGACAACGAGCAATCGGTTACAGAAGACATTGCTACAACAGTGGAATCATACAACACTGGGAAAGACGAATTAGCGAAAGCGAAAGAAGATAAAGAAGTGGACTATGAAATGGTCTCCAAGCTATATAAAGAAGATCTTCAATCTCTTGTGAAGAAGCGTGATGGAGAATTTGAAACTTCAATGGACCAACAAATTACAACTGCGCTTGAAGCAGGAAAATCAGGAGATCTTGACGGATATGTCGTAAAGCAAATTTTTGATAAAATCATGCAAGAAGCATTTTTCTTAACGATGCGACATGAATTCATTGAAATTAAAGAGCACTGGGGAGAAAAAGAAGAAGTAACAACTGAGCTTGAAGAAGCAAAAGCATTCTATGCTGCACTTGAAGGCACTGTTCAAAAGCGTGACGCAGCTTATTCCACAAAAATGGCAGAAACCATCCAAGGTGGATTCGATGAAATGGACCAAGCGGTTGAAAATGATGATGAGCTCGCATTCCAATTAGGTAAGCAAATCGTCGATAAAACGTTAATGCGTACATTCTACCTTGCTGTAGGTGCAGAACCTCATGGATATGCAACTAAAGCTGCTAAAGAAGCGAAAGAAGATCCAGAATCAGCTCGTGTAGAGCAAGCTGAAGGTTGGGCATTCTATCAATCACTCACAGGATACCTGGAAAAATATGCAAGTGAAGAAGCAAAAATGATTGAATCTCAATTGAACCTTGAGAGTGATGTTACGAAATTAGACCCTAAAGCAATAAATGAAGCTTTCGTAAGTGGATTTTCTAAAGTAGCACTACATGAATATGAAGAGAGCCAAGAATATTGGGGCGAAGACAAGTCAATGATCACTGCTCTAGAAGGTGCTTTATTCATTGAAATTCTTGAAACAGATTTTCAACGTGAACTAGGTGAAGATGGATATGCTGATCTACGCAAACAGGCTGAAGATTATATCGGAGCTGTAAAAGCAGATGATCAAGAGAAAGCTAAAGAAATACTAACATCCATTGAAAAAACGTTGAACGAATTTACGAAATAACATCATAGTAAGCATGATTTATATATAAGGGCTGACTCGGAGTGTCGGACACACTGTTTACACAGAAGTGTCGGGCACTTTCCTTATGAGTTCAGCCTTTTCAATATTTCATTCTTGTAAAGGTATACTATAATGATACGGTGGATAGTTTAATCGAGTAGATTAGGAAAGTTGTTGAGACTTGTGAAAATTGCAGTGACAGGTGGAGCAGGATTTATTGGAGGTCATTTGTGTAAGCGATTGATTTCTGAAATGCATGATGTGACGATCATTGATAATCTTGATCCTTATTATTCTATAAAGCAGAAACAATTACATATGAAAGATTTAGAGCGATATGGTCGCTTTACATTCATCCAGGAAGATTTAAGGGATGAAGAGAAAACGGCTGTTTTATTTCAAACGCATCAATTCGATTCCGTCATTCATCTTGCTGCTTTACCTGGAGTCACATACTCTGTAGAACAGCCAATCCCATATGTAGATTATGATATCAAGGCGACAATTAATGTATTAAAAGCCTCAGGAGAGAGTGGGGTTAACCATGTACTCTTCGCTTCGTCATCATCAGTTTATGGCAATAAGGAAGGCGCATTTAGTGAGGAGATGAGAGTTGGGGAAGTTGAATCTCCTTATGCTGCAGCAAAGGCTGGGGCCGAATCCTTTTGTCATGCCTTTCAGAGACTATATGGTTTTCAGGTGACCATTTTACGTTTATTTACGGTGTATGGTCCATGGGGTAGGCCAGATATGGCTATACCTAAATTCACGCATCGTCTTCTTTCAGGACAACCTATTGAAGTATACAGCCTTAATAGTGCAAGGGATTATACGTATGTTGAGGATTGTGTTGATGGCATACATGCAGCAATACATGCAAAGCATGCATATGAAACCTTTAACATCGGTTCCGGAAATCCGATTACAATGAACGAATTATTAAGGATCTTCCGCAGCCATTTTCCAAAAATGAATGTAATTGAGAAGCCTTGGAGAACGGGAGATGTGAATCAGACATGGTCAGATATAACGAAGGCAAGGACAATACTTAATTATGCTCCAACAATGAGTATTCAGGAAGGAATCGATAGGACGGTTCAATGGGCGAAAACATGGGATATATGAAAAGTAAGTTGATTTGGTTCATCCGACTTTTGTTCATCAGTATTTTTGTTTGGATATCCATTGTTGTATTGAAAGATGAGGAGATACAAAGCTCCTTTCTTCAGTCTTTCAATTGGTTAAGTGTCATCATTGTAACTGTAGTCTATACATCTGCCTTTTTACTCAGAGCCTTGGCTTGGCGTATTTTCTTGAAAGGATCCATCACCTTCAAGTCGAGTATGGTTGGTATCTTTTATAGTTTTGTGTTTAATCATATTTTGCCGGTTAAAGCAGGTGATTTCATTCGAGCGGGCATAGTAACCTTAAATCACCAGATTTCATTTAAACGCTCTCTTTCTTCTGTCGTAACTTTACGCATACTTGATCTCGGTGTTTTGGGAATAGTCGCTATGATTGGCGCTTTCTTATTCGGCTATCATATTTCTACCTTATTGTTTTTCTTATTTATTGTTGGCGGATTATTATTAGTCATTGTAGGGCTAATATTTAGGAAACGGTTTAAGTGGTTGAATAGAGGGGTTAATCATTTAAAAGAAATAAGTCCTAAAGCAGCCGTTATGATTGTTTCGTTAACAACAATGAGCTGGGTATTTGAAGGGATCGTCTTATTTGAAATCGCAAAAATGTTTGGATCTCCATTAGGCTACCTTCAAAGTGTTTGGGTCAACAGTCTGACTGTCGCAGGTCAAGTGTTCCATTTTACACCGGGTGGTTTAGGGACGTATGAAAGTGTTATGACAGCGGTACTTGCTTCAATGAGTATTGCCATTAAAAAAGGATACAGCATTGCTTTATCAACCCATCTTTTTAAATTTATACTTTCATTTTTCATTGGGATAGGATTAATTTTGTGGACGCCAGTACCTATTCATATGATCAAAAAGTGGGTGAATCGGAAAGGAGAACAGTCATGAAACAAGCATCAAAGTTTGAGAAAATCGCTGCAAGATGTTGGAACCTATTGAACGAAGGAAAGCCATTCACACCAATATTCATATTAGGTACGCTACTCCTATTCCATGTGCAAAGCTGGGGGGATCTTAGCTTTTGGCAAAATGGCATTCTTGCTTTGTTGTTAACCGTGCCCTTATTCATACTATTTTTTATTTATGATTTTCCATTAATGCTCAGAAACTATTTGTGGATTCCATTTGTCGTCTTTGTCGTGCTCTGGCCAGCCATACATATCCCGTTATTGTTCTTTGCAATCGGATTGTATTTCTTTTTTACAGTCTTTTTCTGGGGAACGTTTTATTATCATTTACGAATCGGTACGAGTTGGATGAACTTTACGCGATTTTGGAAGCTAGTCCTGAAAAATAGTGACTCCACAAGTGGGAATGCGCAAGAACAGCTTCCGAAGATTTTACTCGCGCTTTCGTTTTGGCATATGTTTTATCAATCTCTAACGTCTGCAAATTCATTTCGGGTAGAATCGCTCTATGGTCCATCTCTGTTCTTATTAGGGTTCTGGCTATATACTTTTATTCTTCATCGACATTTGTTTGATTGGAAACCGGAAATGTATAGCACTTATACACATGAAAATGAAAAACCAGGTGATGGCCTCTCAGATAAAGTAGTTGTGATCGTCATTGACGGTATGAGAAAGGAACGCTTTTACCAAGCCAATACGCCCTTTTTGGACAAGCTAAGAAAAGGTGGAACCGAATATACACAGATGGAAACCGTTTATCCAGCCCGTACTGTCGTATGTTTTACGTCAATGTTCACTGGGACTTATCCATTTGAACATGGGATCACGTCAAATATGGTATGGAAATTAGGCATTAAGGTTGAAAGTATTTTTGATTCATTAAGAAAGGTCGGAAAAAAGGGCCGATTGTTAGGCATCGCCCATCTCGTTGATTCACTTGGAAAAGATGTCGATACGGTTACAGCAGTCATGCACAATGACCTTGCAGATCGGAATATTATTGATCGCTCAAAAAAGATTATGAAAGAGGAAGATCCAGACTTATTTATTACGCAGTTAATCGGAACAGATCAAACAGGTCATTCTCAAGGTGTATTTTATGATGAATACATTCAAAAGATTGAAGAAGCAGACAAGTTAATAGAAGAGTTTGTAGGATGGCTAGATGATGAAGGGAAAATGAAAAATACAACGTTAATGATTTGTGCGGATCATGGACAGGCTGATGGCATTGGTGGACATGGTCATCTTGATGAAGGTGAGCGTTTTGTTCCATTTTTCTTATGGGGACCTCACATTCAGTCAGGTCAAGTCATTGAGGACCGAGAATCACTCGTATCTGTTGCACCTACCTTGGCTCACTTATTAGGAACACCCTTCCCAAGTCATAGTAGAGGGAAGATTCTCGAAAAAGCATTTCAGCAATCTTCAAATGAAAAGAGGGAACAGCATGAAGAAAATCATCGTTTTTTTACCGGCACACAATGAAGAAAACTCTATAGAAGATGTAATTAATCGTATACCGAGAGACTTTCATGCTGATTATAAGGTGGAGATACTCGTAATAGATGATGGATCAACTGACAGGACTGTACAAATTGCTAAACGTGCAGGAGCGGACCATATCCGCTCCTTTCAACAGAATAAAGGCCTAGGTGCAGCTGTCAGAGAAGGACTTCACGTCTCAGCTGAGTTAGACGCTGAAATCAGTGTAATGATCGATGCGGATAATGAATACCCATCTGAACAAATTCCTGAATTGGTTGCACCCATTATCAATGGAAATGCAGATTATGTAATGGGGTCACGCTTCAAAGGAACGATAAAGGGTATGAAGATACACCGGAGACTTGGGAATTACTTGTTCACTTTGATTCAATCGATCCTCCTTAAACGTTGGATTTACGATGGCCAGTCTGGTATGAGAGCTTTTTCTAGAGAAGCGACACAGGATGCGGAAATTATCCATGACTATAATTATGCCCAAGTGGTAACGTTGAACCTTGTGAGGAAAGGTTATCGTATGAAAGAAATTCCAATCCGCTATCAAGTCCGTACAAAGGGACAATCATTTATTAAGTTCAAAGCCTATATGTCTAGCGTAATTCCAGCCATTTATAAAGAGATGAGACGAAAACCGGCACATAAAGCATATAAGGATGAGCTAACTGAGAATCAATTTCGCTAAAAGCGTTGACTTTTTGCATGATAATGATTATCATTTACGATGAAGGGAAGATGAATATGCGCGTTTTACTTCAAACTATGTTACTCGTATTACTGACAATATCAATTCCAATAGAAGCAATGGCATACTCTTACGGGGATCCAAGTGAAGAGCAGGTAGCCATCGCCTATGAGGAAATGATGGGTTATTTAAACAACGATGATTATGATAAAGCTCGAGAAATGTTCAATACAGTGAAAGAAGAAATTCAATTACATATGGGTAATGAAGTGGTAGCAAACGTTGAAGAAGCTTTTGATGCAGAGGATAAAGAGTCGATCATCAACCATATGCAAACGATCCTCGTCTTAAATATTTCAAGACGTTTAGGAGCTATTGAAAAGAAATTTGATGATGTTGATAAAAATAAGGTTTTATTAGCTAAAGCCAATGCTACATATAAAGTCCTTTCTCCAAATGTACAAAATGAAAAACCCGAAACGAACAGCAAGATAAAAGAGGAGTTTGAAAATGCTCTAAAAGCATTAGGCAATCCAGGGTTATTCGGAGTCGGAGAAAAGGAAGCAGATTTTGAAGGCTACAAGGAAAGTAAGGAAGTCATTCTGAATGAATTAAAACAATACTTCGATTTAGAAAGTGTTGAAGTTGGACATTACGCCAATGATGGCACATCTGATGATGGACAGAATAGTACTCAGAGCTGGACGGATTACGCTCAGCTGAAGAACTGGGTACCCATGATTGTCATAGCAGTGATTATTATCGGAGTCGTCTTTTACGTTCGTAGAAGAAGATAAGAGGCCTGAACTAGATAGGGGAGAGAGACATGTCGAGTTTAGAAATTCAAGCATTATTGATTACATTTCGAGAAGTGTTAGAAGCTTTACTTATAGTTGGAATTATCACCACTTACCTAAAGCGAATTAAAAGACCAGAATTTACAAAGTATGTCTGGCTAGGAGTGGGCTTAGCCGTACTTGCTAGCTTTGGAGCGGCATTATTGTTCCAAGTTGTCTTTACAGGCTTTGCAGCTATGGGTAGTGAAATGTATTTGAAAATCTCAATCATGCTCATTTCTTCGGTACTCTTAACCCAAATGGTATTTTGGATGGCGAAGCATAGTCGTAACATGAAGGGTGAAATGGAATCAAAGCTAGATGGATTCTTAACAACTGGTAATGTGGTCGGTATGGTCATCCATTCTTTTCTAGTCGTACTCCGTGAAGGAATCGAAACAGTATTTTTCTTTGCCGCAATTACAGGTGGAAACATTGAAAAAGCCATTACAGGTTGGGGAGCAATCTCTGGTGTACTTATCGCAGTTACTATATCTTATTTCTTCTTTAAAGGTACAATGAGAGTGCCGTTGAAGACTTTCTTTAAAGTAACAGGTGCATTTATCGTTATCGTTGCTGCTGGATTGCTTGTCCAAGGCATTTCTATGATGCAAGATTTGAAGATTATTGGAAGTGTCATGCCGCATGCTTATAATCTGACAGCTTTTCTACCTGAACATCCAATAGATTATGCGCACTATATTAGGGACAATGGTGTAGCACCACTTATGTCAGGGGAAATCGGCATATTCTTCAAGGCACTGTTCGGGTATTCATCCATGCCTTCGATAGAAGAAGTTGTCGCCTATATCGGATATTTCGTTGTCATTTACTTATTAGTAAAACATAACGGAAAAGAAAAGGTTCAGAAACCTACTTCGCAAAAGACAAGTACTGCAAATGCTTACCAAAAGAACTCAGCTGGTGTGTCTACCATTAACACTTAAATGAGAGCGACAAGACGGATACAGAAATGTATGCGTCTTGTTTTCATTTCCATAGAGTGCTGTTATTGTTAAGTGTGTTCTCATTCACAATCGAAGTAGATCATAGTTACATATAAAGATGAGGCGAGGAAACGTATGGTGAATCATAATGGAAAAGAGTAAAACAATATACATATTAGCTCTAGTCTTATTTGGGGCATTTATTTTATTCATACGTACTTCTTTCGCAAGTTCATATGCCTCGACTTGGGATATGGTAGATTTCAGCCTTGCGATCGATCAGTTTGATTTGTTCATGATGCAGCCTCACTTTCCTGGATACCCTTATTTTATATTTATGGGGATGCTCGTAAATGCAGGTATTGATGATCCTGCACAATCTTTATCCATCGTGAATGGTGTATTAATGACAACGGCAATTATTCCTGTATTTCTTTATTTAGGTAAAAGAATGGAATACTGGTTGGCTATTATTGGCGCGTTAGTCGTACAATCCTCTACATACATTTGGATTATGTCTACACAACCTATGAGTGAAGCTTCTGCAGTCGCTTTACTTCTTTGGTTCGTTTGGGCATTAGATGTTTCATTAAGAAATCCGGAAAAGCTAAGGTTTTCTATCCTAGCATCATTCTTATTTAGTTTAGTGATGGGCATTCGTTTATCCTATTTTCCGCTTGGTATCGGATTATTGATCGTATGGTGGATCCGGTGGAGGAAAACTCGTGAAACGAGTATATTGATTTTGGAAACGGGACTGTTTTTATTATTCCAAGCAATTTGGATTAACGGGTTAATTGTTAGTGCTGGAGGTATTTCTTCATTCTTGGAGTTGTCTGTTGCTTTTACAAATGGTCACTTTAGTGAATGGGGAGGCTCGGTTGCAACGAGTAATTTATCATTGCTTGAGCGCTTCATCCAGTTAACATTTGTGAATTTTATATGGACTGGCGTACTCGGTGAATCCACTGTAACCGGTTTTCTTATGCTCCTACTGGTTTGTCTAATTTTTTCAAGAAAACCGGCATTCGAGAAATCTGCTTATTTAATTGTCCTCTTAATGATCACCTATTTCATATGGGCATTAGTTGGTCAAAATATTGAAAAACCGAGACATATCCTCCCACTTGTTCCTTTGTTCATGATCATTTTCATAAATCTAGCGGGAAGTATAAAAAGGTCGAAGTGGAACAGTGTGGTGCTCACACTAACACTTGTTCCCCTTATGATGATACAATCAATACAAGGAATTTCACACTTGAAGGAAATTAAAACACAAACGCCTGCTTCCTATCAGTTAACAAATTATATGTCTGAGTTAGATGACCGTTCAGTCATATTCACATGGGAAGAAGAACGTGTTTTTGATTATTTGCATGCCCCTTTTTATTATAAGAAGGTTTATCGATACCACCTATTTAAAGAGGAAATGAATCATTTCAAGAATCATCGCATTTTCGTTACGGATCGCGTTCTAAAAGGTTTTAAAATTCAAGGAGTGGAAGTGTCTACTCGATTTAGAAAGGTGAAAACCTTCCAGTCAAACCATTTAGTCGATCCTATTTATAGCACGATTACATTGTATGAATGGGATCCCACGAACAAAACTCCTTAAAGGAGGAGAATGTATGGAACACCACCTCAAACAAAAATTGTCAGTGCTTCCGAATCAACCTGGCTGTTACTTAATGAAGGCTCGGAATGGCACGATCATATATGTTGGAAAAGCGAAAAATTTACGCAACCGTGTTCGATCTTATTTTACCGGATCACACGATGGAAAGACGCAAAGGCTCGTATTGGAAATCGTGGATTTTGAATACATCGTCACGTCTTCAGATTTAGAAGCACTTGTACTGGAAATGAATCTAATCAAGAAGCATGATCCGCGTTATAACGTCATGCTTAAAGATGATAAAAGTTATCCATATATAAAAATTACTAATGAGAAGCATCCTAGGTTAATTACGTCCCGTCAAATAAAGAAAAAGTCCGGACGTTATTTTGGTCCTTATCCAAATGCTTATGCTGCAAATGAAACGAAGAAACTTCTAGACCGCATTTATCCACTAAGAAAGTGTAATAAATTACCGGACCGTGTCTGTCTGTATTATCATATGGGACAGTGCCTTGCTCCTTGTGTATATGATGTTACAGAGGAACAAAATCGAGAAATGGTAGAGGGTATTATTAGGTTTTTGAATGGTGGACATCAAGATGTAAAGAAGGATCTTCAGAAGAAGATGGAAAAAGCAGCAGAGGAACTAGAGTTTGAACGCGCAAAGGAGCTTCGTGATCAAATTCGTCATATCGAATCTGTAATGGAACAACAGAAGATGGTTCATACAGACCAAAAGGATCGAGATGTGTTTGGATATCACGTAGATAAAGGCTGGATGTGCGTTCAAGTTTTCTTTGTACGACAAGGAAAGTTGATTGAACGAGACGTTTCTCTTTTCCCGATATATAACGACTCGGAAGAAGAATTCTTATCCTTTGTTGGGCAGTTCTATCTACAGAAGAATCATATTATGCCTAAGGAAATCTTAGTGCCCAAGCATGTTGAGAATGAATTGCTAGAAAAATTGCTTAAAATCCCTGTCTCTCAACCACAGCGAGGAAAGAAAAAAGACTTAGTAAATTTAGCTACAAAGAATGCTAAGATCGCATTGAGTGAAAAGTTTGAGTTGATTCAAAGAGATGAAGAGCGAACGATCAAGGCAATAGAAAATCTCGGAAATCAATTAGGAATTGATACACCAATTCGGATAGAAGCCTTTGATAATTCTAACATCCAAGGGACAAATCCAGTTTCTGCAATGGTTGTGTTTACGGATGGAAAGCCAGACAAAAAGCAATATCGAAAATATAAAATTAAGACTGTTGAAGGACCAGACGATTATGCTTCTATGCGAGAAGTCACTCGAAGACGTTATTCAAGGGTATTAAAAGAAGATATACCGTTACCTGATTTAATTATCATTGATGGCGGAAAAGGACAAATCAGTGCTGCCATCGATGTCTTGGAGAATGAACTTGGTTTATCGATTCCTGTATGTGGACTTGTAAAAGATGACAAGCATAATACTGCACAGTTGATGATGGGCGACCCACCGGCGATTGTTCCTTTGTCACGGAATAGTCAGGAATTTTACTTACTACAAAGAATACAAGATGAGGTTCACCGATTTGCCATCACATTTCACCGGCAAATTCGAGAAAAGGGCATGGTTCAATCGAGTTTGGACAGTATTCCTGGTATCGGAGAAAAGAGAAGAAAAGCTTTGTTGCGTCACTTCGGCTCCTTTAAGCGAATTAAACAAGCTTCTGTTGAAGATTTAACAAATGCTCAAATTCCAAGCTCGGTGGCTGAAAATATTGTGACTTACTTTGCTGATTTGGAGAAAGATAGAGAAGAAAAGTAAGCTCATAAACTTGTAAAAAATGAACCGATTTAAAAAGGCTGATCAATTCCAAAGTATGGATATGATCAGCCTTTTGTTTATATTAACTATGAACCGGGTTTTCCTCGGTATCTTTAACTTCATCCTTACGGTCCCATTGAACTTTGAAAATGATTTTATCGAGTTTCCCACGTTTTACTTCTTCCAATGATTCCGTTATTTTTTCTTTCTTCCGTTGAATTTGTTCTGCTAGAAATCCTGCTTCTAATTGAAAGGAATCATGTTTCCTCTTCGTAAGTAAGTCAGAAATTCGCTCCGAAGTTAGTTCGAAGGTCATATCTTTGGTTGTTTCTTCTTTTAAGGTAAGTTCGCCAAAATTAGCTTTTGCGAAAAACTGAATAAGTTCTTCAGTCGTGTCCATAGGATATTTGCGTGCTAACGTTCTTCCTGCCCAATATAAAAGACTTTGATCCTCTTTCCCAAGTAGCTCTGGTAGTAGCACATCTCTTAATAATTCATACCCAAATAAATAGCTTTCTTTTTCACTAGGTTGTGGAAGGATATTCTTGTCTTTTTTCATATAACCACTCCTTTCCTTCCCCAAAATCACTTTCTTTATTATATAACAATCCTGTGAATGTCGAAACGACAAAGTAATCTTTAAAAATGTAAGTATGATTTTTTTATAGTGTAAATGGTTAAAGTAAGGGACGTAAATGCTTTATATAGAAAGGGCTTTCATGTTCATGAACTTTCTGAAAATCAATTGTATTCGTTTTCTTGACGGTCCTATATGATGAGAGTACAATAAACATGTTATCAATTCTTGTCGGAGCTTGTCTTCGGCGGACGATTTTTTCCTGAGCGTATGATCGGAATTTTGAATTTATTTGAATTTGCAGCGGCAACACTATCAAAAGGGGGCACAGACATGGCAAATAATAAGGATTTTGTTTTAAGAAGACTACATTCGTTACTTGGTGTTATACCAATTGGTTTATATTTAGTACAACATTTAACAGTAAACCATTTTGCGACAAGAGGTCGTGAAGAATTTAATGCTGCAGCACACTTTATGGAGACACTTCCATTTCGTTATTTCCTTGAAATTTTCGTCATTTTTCTACCGATCATCTTTCATGCTGTATTTGGATTGTACATAACATTTCAGGCTCGTAATAATGCAAACCGATATGGTTACTTCCGAAACTGGATGTTCATGCTTCAGCGTGTAACAGGAATTATCACTTTGATATTCATTTCATGGCACGTATGGGAAACTCGAGTTGCAGCTGCATTCGGTGCAGAAGTGAATTTCAACATGATGGAAGAAATTTTTAGTAATCCAATCATGGTTTGGTTCTACGTAATTGGTGTCTTATCAACGATCTTCCATTTCTCAAACGGATTATGGTCGTTTTTAGTTAGCTGGGGTATTGCGGTTTCTCCACGCTCACAAAAGATCGCTACTTATGTGACAGTCGGAATATTCTTTGCAGTTTCAATTATTGGAATGCGTTCGATTTTCGCATTCGTATACCCTGAATGGTTTGCTTCTCTTGCGACAAACCTACCAATTTTATAAGGAGTGAGTCACGATGAGCAAAGGTAATATCATAATTGTTGGTGGTGGATTGGCAGGACTCATGGCTGCAATCAAATCCGCCGAATCAGGAATGCACGTTGATTTGTTCTCACTCGTACCTGTTAAACGCTCTCACTCCGTTTGTGCGCAAGGCGGAATAAACGGAGCGGTTAACACAAAAGGTGAAGGTGATTCGCCTTGGGAACACTTTGATGACACGGTATATGGTGGAGACTTCCTTGCGAACCAACCGCCAGTAAAAGCGATGTGTGATGCTGCACCTGGTATCATTCATTTATTAGATCGAATGGGTGTTATGTTCAACCGTACACCAGAAGGATTGTTGGACTTCCGACGCTTTGGAGGTACTCAACATCATAGAACAGCATTTGCTGGTGCCACAACAGGTCAGCAACTTCTTTATGCACTTGACGAGCAGGTGCGACGCTATGAAGTACAAGGTCTAGTTACGAAGTATGAAGGATGGGATTTCCAATCAGCAGTACTAGACGACGATCAAGTTTGTCGTGGTATCGTAGCTCAGAACTTGAAAACTTCTGAAATTCAAAGCTTTAAGTCAGATGCTGTCATTATGGCAACAGGTGGACCTGGTGTCATTTTCGGAAAATCTACGAACTCTGTAATCAATACTGGTGCAGCAGCATCAGCACTTTACCAACAGGGTGTTCACTATGCAAATGGTGAATTTATTCAAATTCATCCAACAGCAATTCCTGGAGACGATAAACTTCGATTGATGAGTGAATCAGCTCGTGGTGAAGGTGGACGTGTTTGGACTTATAAAGATGGTAAGCCTTGGTACTTCTTAGAAGAAAAGTATCCTGCTTATGGAAACTTAGTTCCACGTGATATTGCTACACGTGAAATTTTCGATGTTTGTGTGAGACAAAAGCTTGGTATAAATGGTGAAAACATGGTTTACCTCGATCTTTCTCACAAAGATCCTAAAGAGCTCGATATTAAGCTCGGTGGAATCATTGAAATCTATGAAAAGTTCATGGGAGATGACCCACGCAAAGTACCAATGAAGATCTTCCCTGCTGTCCATTATTCAATGGGTGGAATGTGGATCGATTATAATCAAATGACGAACATACCTGGTCTATTTGCAGCTGGAGAATGTGATTATTCACAGCACGGTGCAAACCGCTTAGGTGCGAACTCGTTGCTTTCTTCCATCTTTGGCGGAATGGTTGCAGGACCGAAGGCTGCAGAGTACATCAACGGTTTAGAAAAGACAACTGAAGATATCTCTTCTACGGTTTATGAGCGTCAAGTGAAGAAAGAAGAAGATCACTTAGCGCAAATTATGAAAATGGATGGCACTGAAAATGCATATCAACTTCATAAAGAGTTAGGTGAGTGGATGACTGCGAACGTTACAGTTGTTCGCCATAACGATAAGTTGAAAGAAACAGACGATAAGATTGTGGAATTGATGGAGCGGTATAAAAATATCAACATCAATGATACTTCTAAATGGAGTAACCAAGGTGTATCGTTTACACGTCAATTGTGGCACATGCTTCAATTAGCACGTGTCGTAACTTTAGGAGCATTAAATCGTAACGAAAGTCGTGGAGCGCATTACAAGCCAGACTTCCCAGATCGTAATGATGAAGAATGGTTGAAGACAACAAAAGCCATCTTTAATCCAGAGAAGAATGGTCCAGACTTTGAATACGAACCTGTTGATACGTCTCTCATCGAACCACGTAAGCGTGATTATTCTAAGAAGAAGGGGGCGAAATAATTAATCATGGCTGAAGAGAAAAAGATTCAATTCATAATTAAACGGCAGGACAACCCTGATTCAGCAGCTTATGATGAACAGTTTGAGATCCCTTATCGACCGAATATGAATGTCATTTCGGCATTGATGGAAATCCGTCGTAACCCAGTGAATAGTAAGGGTGAGAACACAACGCCAATTACTTGGGAAATGGGATGTTTAGAAGAGGTTTGCGGAGCTTGTTCAATGGTCATCAACGGTAAACCTCGTCAATCATGTACAGCGCTTGTTGATAAGTTAGAACAACCGATTCGTCTTGAGCCAATGTCAACATTCCCTGTCGTACGCGACCTTCAAGTTGATCGTAGTCGAATGTTTGATGCATTGAAGAAAGTAAAGGCGTGGATTCCTATTGATGGAACTTACGATCTAGGACCTGGACCGCGTATGCCTGAAACGAAACGACAATGGGCATATGAACTTTCGAAGTGTATGACATGTGGTGTTTGTTTAGAAGCTTGTCCGAATGTGAATGATAAATCAGACTTTATCGGACCTGCTCCATTATCTCAAGTACGTTTATTCAACGCTCATCCAACGGGTGAAATGAATAAAGCAGAACGTTTGGAAGCATTAATGGGTGACGGTGGACTAGCTTCATGTGGTAATTCACAAAACTGTGTCCAATCATGTCCTAAAGGTATTCCATTAACAACTTCTATCGCAGCATTAAATCGTGATACAACATTACAATCGTTCCGAAGCTTTTTCGGATCAGATGCTCAATAGAATAATATGACAAACTACAAGGACTGACCGAATAAATGGCAGTCCTTGTTATTTAATTAGGAGGGGTTTTATGAAACAGATTAGTTATATACAAGACTGGGAAAATTGGGTAAAGGATTTTCATTTTTTTATTGATGTAAAAGTACGCTTTTCTGAAGTAGATCCGTTTAATCATTTAAATAATACTGTACCTTTTGTTTATTTTGAAGATGCAAGAATTCAACTTTTTAAAGAACTAGGTTTCATGGGAGAATGGAACAAGCCTGAGGTAAATACAATACCAGTTGTGTCAGACCTTCAATGTGATTTTTTAAATCAAGTGTACTTCGACGAAGCACTCAAAATTTATGTGAAAGTCGCTCGGATAGGTAAAACTTCTATAGACTTGCATTATATGGCAGAGAATGAGCAAGGTAACGCTGTGTTTGTAGGACGTGGCCGAATTGTACATATCGATAAAAATACTGGAAAACCGGAATTATGGTCTGGCCACATGGTTGAACGAATGGAAAATATAAAGAATTCGATAAAGATATAAGATTTTTTTATGCGTGGCAAGTCACGACCAATTTCATCCCTTCATATGATATGTTGACTAAATATCTTTTCTGCATAACCGCAGCTCGTTAGCCCATGCAAGGAGGGGTGAAATCATTGAAAGATAAACACTACCGACCGAAGCCTCTACTTACAAAAAGGGAGAGAGAAGTATTCGAACTTCTTGTTCAAGACAAGACAACCAGGGAGATTGCTGAACAACTTTTCATTAGTGAGAAAACGGTTCGAAATCACATTTCTAATACGATGCAAAAATTAGGTGTCAAGGGGCGCTCCCAGGCTGTCGTCGAGCTACTGCGGCTTGGCGAGTTGGAGATTTAGAGGTTTGCGGCTTTCATATATATGAAAGCCGCATCTTTTTTTGGATTCAAACTCTGTTACTGTTGATGAGTAAAAATTTACAAGAACATGTAACAAACCATTACCATTAGGTTTAGTTTTGACTTAAAAGTTGACGAGTCCAGTATGATTCGATATGATGTTGACGTCTTATACCGTCGTTTAACTGAAAGGGATGGCGTTGCATGGAAGACCACTATACGATACTGAAAATATTAAATAATAATGTTGTCATTGCGATTGGTGAAAATCAGCAAGAAGCAGTGCTAATTGGAAAAGGCATCGGTTTCTCAAAGAAATCTGGTGATCGATTAGAAGAAACAAATGTAGATAAGCTATATGTGCTTAAAGATGAAGAAAAGCAGCACCAATATAAACAATTAATTTCTGAAATTGATGAAAGTATCATTCTAGTTATGAATGATATAATTCAACTTAGTGAACAGAAATTAAATGTTCAATTCGATGAACATATACATATTGCCTTAACGGACCACATTGCATTTGCGATAAAGAGAATACAACAAGGCATGGACATCGTGAATCCGTTTTTAAAAGAGACTCAGCTCATGTACCCGAGAGAATATGCTGTCGCAGAAGAAGTTGTAGAAGTGGTTCACCGGGAAACAGGGGTTTACCTTCCAGACGGTGAAATTGGATTTATAACCTTACATTTACATAGTGCGACTACAAGTCGCTCGCTATCAGACCTGAATAAGTACTCACAACTCATGAATTCACTTGTTCAACTTATTGAACAACAACTAGACATTAGTTTGGATAAAGGTAGTATCAATTACGTGAGACTGATTCAACACCTAAGGCGTGGAATCGAAAGGATTGAAAGTGGGGAGCAAGTAGGAAGTCAACATAAATTAGCAAAGGTGTTGAAAGACGAATATCCTTTATGCTACAATACTGCATGGAAACTGATGAAAGTTATGCAACATCAGTTGGGGAAGAAAGCTTCTGATGCAGAGGCTATATATTTAACGATGCATTTGCAAAGGCTTTCATCACAATAAAAAGAATATGACTTTACGTGTTACTGATACGATCAGGCATGAGTGAAGAATAATTGAAATACAGAAGATGGGTATCCTATCTTTGACTGTATTTTATTCTTTACTCATGCCTTTTTTGATTCTTTTAACAAGCAAAATGTAAACGTATTCTTCTTATTGGTTGAATGGAATTAAACGATCTTAGGAGGGGAAATGATGCAAAAGGCATTTGGAACGTTACAGAAAGTCGGTAAAGCATTAATGTTACCGGTTGCAATTCTTCCAGCTGCGGGATTGTTACTTGCGTTTGGTAATGCACTTCAAAATCCAACACTGGTAAAGATAGCTCCATTTTTAAAGAATGACGCAATGGTGATGATTGCATCTGTCATGGAATCAGCAGGTGGAATCATTTTTGGGAACTTAGCACTTCTCTTTGCTGTTGGTGTTGCCATTGGATTAGCCGGTGGGGATGGTGTAGCTGGATTAGCTGCAACAGTAGGATTCTTAATTATGAATGTCACGATGAGTGTCATCTTAGGATTAGAAATTCCTGATGTGACTGGAGGAGATGTAGATCCAGCCTATGCACTCGTGCTAGGAATACCTACTTTACAGACAGGGGTATTCGGAGGGATCATCCTAGGCATACTAGCTGCCTTCATGTATAACAAGTTTTATAATATTGAGCTACCTTCCTACTTAGGTTTCTTTGCAGGTAAGCGGTTTGTTCCGATTGCGACTGCAGCTAGTGCCGTTTTATTGGGCATTATCATGACTTTCGCTTGGCCACCTGTACAAGATGGCTTAAATGCTTTTTCACAAAACATGGTCCATGCAAATCTTACGTTGTCTGCATTTGTTTTTGGTGTCATTGAAAGGGCTTTAATCCCTTTTGGTTTACATCATATTTTTTATGCACCGTTTTGGTTTGAGTTCGGATCTTACACAACTGAAGCTGGAGACTTGGTCCGTGGTGATCAACGTATATTCTTCGAACAAATTAAAGATGGTGTCCAAAACTTAACAGCTGGAACATTTATGACAGGGAAGTTCCCATTTATGATGTTCGGTTTACCAGCTGCGGCACTTGCGATCTATCATGAAGCTCGACCTGAGAGAAAGAAGATCGTTGCAGGTATCATGGCTTCTGCAGCTTTAACTTCGTTCTTAACTGGAATTACAGAACCGATTGAATTCTCGTTCTTATTCGTAGCACCAGTATTATTCGGTATTCACACAATCTTTGCAGGTCTCTCTTTTATGACAATGCACTTACTTGATGTAAAGATTGGAATGACTTTCTCAGGTGGATTGATTGACTTTATCCTTTTTGGGGTACTTAATTCACAAACGAACTGGTGGTTAGTCATTCCGGTTGGACTTGTTTTTGCGGTCATCTATTATTTCGGTTTCCGATTTGCAATCCGTAAATTCAACTTAATGACACCAGGTCGTGAGGATGATGTTGAAGAGGATGACTCATCTGGATCCCAAGGAAAGTCTGATGATCTTCCATATGATATTCTTGATGGCTTAGGCGGACAAGATAACATTTCTCACCTCGATGCATGTATTACTCGATTAAGAGTTTCAGTGAATGATGTGAAGAAAGTTGATAAAAATCGATTGAAAAAGTTAGGTGCCTCTGGAGTCCTTGAAGTTGGGAACAATATTCAAGCGATATTTGGACCAAGATCAGATGCGATCAAATCACAAATGCAAGATATTATGAAGGGGAAATACCCTCGTAAGGTAGAAGTTGATACCGAACAAGAAGTGAGAGAACAAGTTGAAGATGTTAATCCCGAATCGTTGAAAGGAGAGGTTGAGATGAGCACAATGAATATCCAATCACCGATAAAAGGAATAATACTACCGATTACAGAAGTTCCAGATGAAGTATTTGCTGGAAAAATGATGGGTGATGGTTTCGCAATTGAGCCTATAGAAGGTACGGTTGTTGCACCAACTGATGCTAAAGTAGTCAATGTGTTTCCAACGAAACATGCTATTGGCCTTGAGACTGCTGATGGAAAGGAAATA
Organism: Pseudalkalibacillus berkeleyi; assembly: GCF_021608225.1. Lineage (NCBI taxonomy): Bacteria > Bacillati > Bacillota > Bacilli > Caryophanales > Fictibacillaceae > Pseudalkalibacillus > Pseudalkalibacillus berkeleyi. The sequence continues at coordinate 1,979,050 of NZ_JAKIJS010000001.1, read as the reverse complement.
TTGATTCATTTTGGTATCGATACCGTCAACCTTAAAGGAGAAGGTTTCGAAGTGCTTGTTGAACAAGGAGATCAGGTGAAGCAAGGACAACCTATCCTAAAGGCTGATTTGGATTACATTGAAAAACATGCTAAATCTACAGTAACACCTATCGTTTTCACAAACCTTTCTGATGGAGAAAGTGTAAATGTGAACAAATCTGGTCAAGTAGACCTTGGAGAAGAAGATATTATTTCATTTGAAAAATAGAAAGGAAGATGAATCATGGCAGTAGAAAAAACATTCAAAGTAACGAGTGAATCTGGAATACACGCAAGACCGGCAACTACACTAGTGAACAAAGCAGGACAATTCAGTGCACACATTGATTTAGTACACAATGAGAAGACCGTTAATCTCAAATCAATCATGGGTGTTATGTCTTTAGGGATTCAGCAGGGGTCAGAAATTACAATCAAAGCAGATGGAAATGATGCTGACGAAGCACTATCTTCTCTTAGTGAACTATTAAAAGAAGAAGGACTTGCTGAGTAATGAGTCAATGCATTACAGGGATCGGAGCTTCATCAGGAATTGCAATTGCGAAAGCATTCAAACTTGAAAACCCAGCCCTAGACGTTGAAAAGAAGTCTATCGAAGATCCTTCTGAGGAGATCGATCGTTTCAAGCATGCGATCGATCAATCTAAGATTGAACTTGAGGCGATTAAAGACCATGCTGAAAAGGAATTAGGAGAAGATAAGGCAGCTATTTTTGCTGCCCACCTTCTTGTCCTAAAAGACCCTGAGTTGATTGATAATGTAAAAGATAAGATTAAAGAAGAGCTTGTAAACGCTGAAAGTGCTTTAGATGAGATAACAGGTATGTTCATTTCGATGTTTGAGAATATGGACAATGAATATATGAAAGAACGTGCAGCCGATATACGAGATGTTCGTAAGCGTGTGTTAGCCCATTTAATGGACATTGAATTTAATACACCTAGTATGATTACTGAAGAAGTGATCATTATATCTGATGATTTAACGCCATCTGATACTGCGCAATTAAACCGACAATTCGTCAAAGGGTTCGCTACTGACATCGGAGGTAGAACATCTCATTCTGCGATCATGGCACGATCGATGGAAATACCTTCTGTCGTGGGGACGAAAACCATTACAGACTCAGTTGATAATGGAACGACAGTCATCATAGATGGTATTGATGGTCATGTCATCATCAATCCAACTGCTGACGAACTTGCTACCTACGAGAAGAAAAAAGAACAATACACACAACAAAAGAAAGAATGGGCTAAGCTCGTAACTGAACAAACTGTTACAGCAGATGGTGTCCATGTCGAGCTTGCAGCCAATATAGGAACGCCTAAGGATGTGCCTGGGGTTCTCAACAATGGTGCTGAAGGAATTGGGTTATACCGGACAGAATTTCTATATATGAACCGAGACCAGTTACCGACAGAAGAGGAACAATTTGAAGCTTATAAAGAAGTCCTTTCAAAAATGGAAGGTAAACCGGTCGTCATTCGGACGTTAGATATCGGTGGAGACAAAGAGTTGCCATATTTGAACCTACCTAAGGAATTAAATCCATTTTTAGGTTACCGTGCAATTAGGCTATGCTTAGATCAACAAGAGATTTTCAGGACGCAATTAAGAGCACTTTTAAGAGCAAGCATCTATGGGAACCTAAAAGTCATGTTTCCAATGATTGCAACTTTGGAAGAGTTTCGTCAGGCAAAAGCAATACTGCTAGAAGAGAAAGAAAAACTTGTTCAGGAAAAGATTGAAGTTTCCGAGATGATAGAAATAGGGATGATGGTTGAAATTCCTTCAACAGCAGTAATGGCAGACATATTTGCAAAGGAAGTTGACTTTTTCAGTATAGGTACTAATGATTTGATACAGTACACATTTGCAGCCGACCGGATGAATGAACAAGTTTCATATCTATATCAACCATACAATCCATCTATTTTGCGATTGGTTAAGAATGTAATAGATGCAGCTCATAAGGAAGGCAAATGGGCAGGTATGTGTGGTGAAATGGCAGGAGATGAAATTGCTATACCGATTTTGCTTGGATTAGGTTTAGATGAGTTTAGTATGAGCGCAACCTCTGTATTGCCAGCTCGAACACAGCTACTAAACTTGAGTAAGGAAGAAATAGCGAATCATATAGACTTGATCTTGAACTTAGAAACCGACCAACAGGTAAAGCAATACGTAGAAGAGCATTTCTTAAAGTAACAGGTGAAGACTGATTCAACACTAAACGTGTTGAGTTAGTCTTTTTTTATTGGTATCGATATTTCCAAATGGTTGGAAGCGCAAAATATAAAAGTTGAAAAAACAAACAAAACCAATCAAAATAGATGTAATAGTATGTTCAGGAGGTTACGTCTTTGGAAAGTAAAGAAGTAAAGATTAACGAAATGGAAAAATCATTAAGAAAAATTTCAGGACACATCAAACAAAAGGGAAGAGAAATATTGAATGATTTCTCAATTACTCCTCCTCAGTTTGTTGCTCTACAATGGTTATTTGAACAAGATGAAATGACGATTGGTGATTTATCCAATAAAATGTACTTAGCATATAGCACAACCACTGATTTAATTGATCGAATGGAGAAAAATGGGTTGGTAAAGCGTATACGCGATCCTAATGACCGTCGCGTTGTACGTATACAGAAACTCGATAAAGGGTACGAAATAATAGAAGAAGTCATTAAAAGAAGACAGAACTATTTAAAGGAATTGACAGATTCTTTTTCTGCAGACGAGATTGAAAACCTCCACCAAAGTCTTCATCTTCTTTATGACAAAATGAACATGTATCACCCTAACTAGACATGTAAAGAAAATGAGGGGTTTAATTGAAAAGAGCGATTGGAATTATTGATTCAGGTGTAGGCGGTATGACGGTTGCAAGGGAAGTCATGAGGCAACTGCCAAAAGAAAAAATATATTATCTTGGAGATACAGCCCGATGTCCTTATGGCCCTCGCCAATTTGAGGAGGTGCGGACATTTACTTGGAATATGATACATTATCTTCTTGGCAAAGATATTAAGCTCCTTGTTATTGCTTGTAATACAGCAACAGCAGCGGTATTAGATGAAGCTCAAAGAACCTTATCAATACCCGTCGTAGGCGTTATACACCCGGGAGCACGCGCTGCGATCAAGGTTTCCATGAACCGTGAAATTGGTGTGATTGGGACAGAAGGAACGGTAGCAAGTCGAGCATATGTGCAGGCTTTACATAGTATTGATAGTAAGGTAAATGTACACAGTCTAGCATGTCCTGAATTTGTACCTTTAGTTGAGAGCGGAATGGTTCATGAAAGAGATACAAAAAGAATTGTTTATGAAAGACTAGCGCCACTAACAAACCTACCGATAGATACTCTCATTTTGGGATGTACACATTATCCGATCTTAAAGCCAGTCATTGAGGAAGTGATGGGATCATCAGTCTCAATTATTTCATCCGGATCTGAAACCGCACGTGAAGTGAGTACGATTCTTTATTACAGTGAGCAATTGAATAAAGGAGATCAACTTCCAGAGCATCGTTTCTTTACGACAGGTCCTAATCAAATATTCAACAGACTGACACAAGAGTGGTTTGATCAAAGTATAAAACATATCGAACATATTGAATTGTAATTAAGGGGCTGTCCAGAAAATCAGTGAAAACTGACCTTCTGACAGCTCCTTTGTTAAATAAAGATAATGATTTCTTCGAAATTCACTCCCTTTCCGCGGGCGAACCGCGAGCCTCCTCGCTCACCTCATATTCCAGTAGTTAAAGTTTGCTGCGGGGTCTCGCCTGGCTCGCTATTCCCGCAGGAGTGTCGTGAATTTCGTTGAAATCAACAACAATGTTTGCTGAAGGTATTATTTTCTGTTAGGGACTTATTTAGACAGTCCCTTTTTCTTATAGAAGGTTTATATCGAATAATTAACTAAAAAAGTTTTTACATTTAGGTGGAACGGTATTTCAACTATCTTTAACAAGCATTTAAGAATTTTATAAAGTTAAAAAGATAACTTTGGTCTAATTGGACAGATGGCTCGTATATATAGTAGTACAAACCACTGTGGGAGGGAATTGAATGAGAAAAAAGCAGAGAAGGATCGTATTCGTCTCTCTTTTAACAGGTCTATTAATCGTGTCATCTGGATGTGGACTGTTAACTGAAAAAACAAATAATGAAATTGATCCGCCTAAAGAGGTTAACTATCTCGACAAGGGAGAATCTCTTGATGAAAATGGCAAGGATACCGATGCTATGGCAGGTGGGAAAGATGCCCCAGCAGGTGCAACTGATTCACAGCAATTGCAAGTATACTTAATTAATGAAAACGGATTAGTCGTTCCGCAAACGATGAACTTACCACTATCACAAGAGCCTGCAAAACAAGTGGTCGAATACTTAGTCCGTGATGGAAAAGTATCAAATATGTTGCCAAATGGAATGAGGGCTGTATTGCCAGCAGGCACAGAAGTCTTGGATGTGAACATTGATCAAGGAACTGCTGTTGTTGATTTCTCTGAAGACTTTAAGGAGTATGCAGTTGAAGATGAACAAAGAATTTTACAATCGTTAACTTATACGCTCACTCAATTTGATAATATTTCAGCCGTGAAAATTAGGATTAATGGAATCGACCAAAAAGTAATGCCAGTTAATCAAACGCCAATTGGAGAAAGTATGACGCGTGCAGACGGAATCAATATAGAAACAAACGGCGTTGTTGATATCACAGGTAGTGATACGGTCACTGTATATTTTGTGGGAGCAAGTGATGGGAAGTATCAATATGTACCTGTAACAAGGGTTGTTTCATCTAAAGATAATTTAGTGAAATCAACGGTCAATGAATTGTTGAATGGTCCCTCTCTTCAATCTGGTTTACTAAGTGACTTTAGAAACACGGTAGAACTAGTAAGTGCTCCGGTGGAAGAGAATGGTGTTGTAACACTCAACTTTAATGAAGCGATTTTAAGTGAATTAGACAATACGGCCATTTCAAATGTGGTACTCAATTCTCTCGTATTATCCATTACTGAATTGACGGGTGTAGAGAAAGTATCTATAAAGGTAAATGGCGAAGCAGAGGTTCTAACTGAAGTTGGGAAAAAATTAACGGAGCCTGTCTCAAGACCTGTAGAAGTAAACACAGTAGAATTTTAAATTGTAATTATGTTAGTATAAGATAGGATGAGGCGGTCTTGAAGCCGCCTTTTTCTTGTTTCTATAAGCAGGTGTAACATACATGTAGAACTTTAAATTTAAATCATGAACGACTAACCTAAATGAATGCTAAATAGTTGGTCATACTAATCGATAGTGTTTGAAAAAAGGGGAGGAAATGACGATGAGAACGGATGGCAGAACAAGCGATCAGTTAAGAAATATACATATTGAAACAGATTATACAAAGCACCCTGAAGGTTCGGTGCTCATATCTATTGGCGACACAAAAGTGATTTGTAATGCAAGTATAGAGGAGCGGGTACCTCCTTTTATGCGTAACCAAGGAAAAGGGTGGATCGCAGCTGAATACTCAATGCTTCCACGGGCAACTGAACAACGTAACATTCGAGAATCGAGTAAAGGTAAAGTTTCTGGACGAACGATGGAAATCCAACGTTTAATCGGAAGGGCACTTCGCTCAGTAGTAGATTTAAATCAAATTGGTGAGCGAACATGTTGGATTGATTGCGATGTCATACAAGCTGATGGTGGTACTCGTACTGCAAGTATCACAGGTGCATTTGTTGCAATGGCAATCGCATTTAATCGTTTAATAGAGAGAGGCGTCATTAAAAAGATGCCAATTAGGGAATTTATTGCAGCAACATCTGTTGGTGTTGCACCTGAAAAAGGAGAAATCCTTGACCTTTGTTATTTAGAGGATTCAAAAGCGCATGTCGATATGAATGTAATTATGACGAGTGAAAAGGAATTTGTAGAGTTACAAGGTACAGGTGAAGAAGCAACATTCTCGTATAAGCAATTACAAACGTTACTTGAACTTGCAGATAAAGGGATCACTGAGCTAATCGAACATCAAAAGGAAGCGCTCGGAGATATCCAACATCTAATAGGAGAAAAATAATATGAACGAGATCATTATCGCTTCTCATAATGAAGGGAAAGTTAAAGAGTTCCGCTCGATGCTCAAACAATTTGATGTTTCGGTTGTATCATTACGAGACCTTGATTTTCATGATGAAATTGAAGAAACAGGATCTACGTTTGAAGAAAATGCTTCAATTAAAGCAGAAACCATTTCAGCTCACTTTCATCAACCTGTCATTGCTGATGATTCCGGTCTCGTTATAGATGCATTAGACGGGAGACCTGGCGTATTCTCAGCTAGATACGCAGGCGAAGACAAAAACGATGATGCGAATATGGATAAGGTCCTTTATGAACTGAAGTCTGTCCATGAATCTGAACGAACGGCACAGTTTGTTTCTGTTTTAGCCATTGCAATTCCGGGTAAAGAGACTACTATTGTTAAAGGCACTTGTGAAGGAATCATTTCTCAAGAAAAAATAGGTGAGCATGGATTCGGATATGATCCTGTTTTTTATGTGCCATCTCTAAAAAAAACAATGGCTCAACTAGAGCCTAGTCAAAAGAATCAGATCAGTCACAGAGCTAATGCATTAAAAAAATTGCGCGAACAGTGGTCTGAAATCTTTTAGTTCGCTATAAGGAGGACCTCCATCTTGAAGGTACTAGTTGTAAGCGACAGTCACGGTCTCTCAGAAGAACTTAAGGAAATCCAAGAAATGCACAAGAATCAAGTTGATGTGATGATACACTGTGGTGACTCGGAATTGGCAGCGGATCATCCATACTTACGTGCTTTTTATAATGTGCAAGGGAATATGGATCTTGCGCATGATGATTTTCCAAATGAAACTTTAGTCGAAGAACAAGGATATCGTTTATTTGTTACACATGGACATCTGTATAACGTTAAAATGTCATATATGAACTTAGCCTACAGAGCTGAGGAGTATGGGGCAGACTTCGTTTTCTTTGGTCACTCTCACGTCGCGGAATCTTTTGAGTCGAATGGGATGGTCTTCGTCAATCCAGGTAGTATTAGATTGCCTAGAGGTCGCAAAGAAAAAACATATGCGATTTGCGAACGCGAAGACCGAAACAAGATAAACGTGAGATTCTTTGAATATAACGGAAACGAATTGTCCGATTTATCAACTGAATATAGACTGTAACAAAATGGACTCACGACTTTTTAAAAAACCATTGACAATTTTCAGCGCGTACGATATATTAAATATTGTCGCTGATAAACGTGCGGGTGTAGTTTAGTGGTAAAACAAGAGCCTTCCAAGCTCTGGTCGTGAGTTCGATTCTCATCACCCGCTCCATTTAATTATCGCATATAATTTTACACATTTTTATTAAGTCCCAGTAGCTCAGCAGGATAGAGCAACAGCCTTCTAAGCTGTCGGTCGGGCGTTCGAATCGCTCCTGGGACGCCATTACTCAATACATACAAACGCTATTTTCACATCAAAGTGAGAAGGAGCGTTTTTTTATTATTTAGTGATAATTTATGTAAAGACACTTGTTAACACCGATTAGGTTGATTAGATTTGTTTTTAGTTAGTTAAACTGCTAAACTTACTTTAAACGATTGAAAAAAGCGGGGAGATTGATTTGGAAAAAGACCATAAAGGGCCGCGTGACAGTAAAATCGTTTACTTCCCAAACCTTACTGCAAAGCTTGTGAATAAGGGAATGTCAGCCCTTAAACAAAAGAAATTTAAAGAATCACTCAATTATTTTCAGCAGCTGATTGAAATGGAACCTGATCATCCTCAAGGGAATATTGGTGTTGTATTAAGTTTGGTTGAATTAGGCCAGCTTGAAGATGCGAAAGTAAAGTGTGATGAAATTTTAAAGAAAGACATTGGCGAGTATTATGATGTCTTACAAATATACATATCGATTCTAATTCAGCTCGGAGACTATGAGGATGTAGTCGAAATATTAGAGGCTGTCATACAAGAACAAAGTCTCCCGCCACAAATGGCTGAGAACTTTTACCAACTTCTTTATTTCAGCAGGAAAATGGCCGAAGATGAATCGCAAGGTCTCGATGTGAAAAATGAGATACCAGAGTCTGTATCACCAACTGATCTCAACAACTTAGAATCGCAGCTGAAATCTGGAGACTCAAAACAACAATGGCAAGCTGTACAGTCAATTGAGATGCCCGATCATCCTGAGATTCGCGAACAATTAAAAAGGTACCTTACATATCCTGACGGAAACCCATCATTAAAAACGATTGTGTTACAAATGTTAAAAGATGGACCGGCACATGAAACAGTAAATGTACATAAGTTTGGAAAATCAATCGATATTCATACAGGTGATCTTGAAGACATACCTGAGGGTCAATTTTATCGACTTGTTAAAAAGATTATCGTTCATGAATTGGAGCAAAACAATCCGACTTTACTAGAAATGGCTGTTCAAATTTGGGACCATTATTTATTTATGGTGTATCCATTCCAGCCTGAACCATTAAATGAACAATTATGGGCAGTAGCGGTCCTAGAAGTTGCACATCGACTAAACGGACTTGAGTTTGATGGAGATGAATTACAAATTGCGTTTTCGCTCGATGAACAAACGGTTGAAGAAGTCGTTGAAAAGATTCTCGAAATAGAACGCATTTCCGTGAAAGATATTGGATTACCGGATGATCAACCGAACTAGTTGAAAACCAATGGGCATGTGTTATAATGTAGTGGTTGTAAACTCATTCGAACGTTAATGAAGTAATAAGAAGATATATGTTGGAGGGAAATTAGTCATGAGTGCAAAATGGGAAAAACAAGAAGGCAACCAAGGTGTATTAACAATTGATGTTGATGCAGAACGTGTTAACGAAGCTTTAGACCAAGCATTCAAAAAGGTCGTAAAAAAGGTGAATGTACCTGGATTCCGTAAAGGGAAGGTACCTCGTCCTATGTTTGAAAAGCGTTTTGGAGTAGAAGCTCTTTATCAAGATGCTCTAGACATCTTGCTGCCAACCGCATACAGTGAAGCTGTAGAAGAAACTGGAATTGATCCAGTTGATCAACCTGACGTTGACATCGAGCAAATGGAAAAAGGGAAAAACCTTATTTTCAAAGCGACAGTTACTGTAAAACCTGAAGTGAAACTTGGAGAGTACAAAGGACTTGAAGTTGAAAAGCAAGACACTGAAGTAACCGATGAACACGTACAAGAAGAATTGACTGAGCTTCAAAAGAAACATGCTGAACTTACAGTTAAAGAAGAAGGTAAAGTTGAAAGTGGAGACACTGTAACAATCGACTTTGCTGGTTATGTTGATGGAGAAGCATTCGAAGGCGGAACTGCTGAGAACTATTCTCTTGAAATCGGATCTGGATCATTCATTCCAGGTTTTGAAGAACAACTAGAAGGCGAAGAAGCTGGTGCTGAAAAGGATGTTGTTGTAACATTCCCTGAAGAATACCATGCTGAAGAGCTTGCTGGTAAAGAAGCTACATTTAAGGTTAAAATTCACGAAATTAAGCAATTAGAGCTTCCTGAGCTTGATGATGAGTTTGCTAAGGATGCAAATGAAGAAGTTGAGACGCTTGATGAATTGAAAACGAAGATTAAAGAACGTCTTCAAGAAGAAAAAACAACTCAAGCTGAAAACGAAATGAAAGATCAACTCGTTCAAAAAGCTTCTGATAATGCAGAAATTGATGTACCAGAAGCAATGGTTAATGCCGAGCTTGATCGTATGATGAAAGAATTCGATCAACGCCTACAAATGCAAGGTATGAATCTTGATATGTATTATCAGTTCTCAGGAACATCAGAAGATCAATTGAAAGAGCAAATGAAAGAAGATGCTGAAAAGCGTGTTCGAACGAACTTGACTCTTGAAGCAATTGCTGAAACTGAAAACATTGAAATTAGTGATGAAGAAGTTGAAGAAGAAATCACTAAGATGGCAGAAATGTACCAAATGGAAACAGATAAAATGAAACAAATGCTTGCAATGCAAGGTGGACCTGATCTTCTTAAAGGTGATTTGAAAGTTCGCAAGGCAATCGATTTTCTTGTAGAGAATAGCAAGACTGTTGCATAATATAGAATAAGAATGACTACAGAACAAGGCGCGAGTATTCGTGCCTTGTTTTGTAACAATAACAAAAAAATTCTTGATTTATGGAATTGCATCTATGAAATATGACTATACTGATACATATCACCATGTTTGAATTCACATACTAAAAGCTTTATTATTTTTGTTTTACTCATCTTCATGATAAAATTGTCTACATACAATAGTTTCATCATTAGAGCGTTTTGTTACTCAAAAACATATTGGAAATGTTTCGATGTGTAAAATACACTTGTTAACAAATAACTAAAGTAACAATTCATCCAAACCATTTTTAGGGGTGATCAGATGTTTAAATTTAACGAAGAAAAAGGACAATTAAAATGTTCTTTCTGTGGTAAAACACAAGATCAAGTACGTAAACTGGTCGCAGGACCAGGTGTCTATATCTGTGATGAATGTATTGAACTTTGTACAGAAATCGTAGAAGAAGAGTTAGGCACAGAAGAAGATGTTGAGTTCAAGGATGTTCCTAAACCACAAGAAATCCGACAAATTCTCGACGATTATGTAATTGGTCAAGACATGGCTAAAAAGTCATTATCAGTTGCAGTTTATAATCACTATAAACGAATCAACGCATCTAAAAAATCTGATGAAGTTGAACTTGCAAAGAGTAATATCGCAATGATCGGGCCTACAGGTAGCGGTAAGACATTACTCGCGCAAACACTCGCTCGTATCCTGAATGTTCCTTTCGCGATTGCGGATGCAACGTCTCTTACTGAAGCTGGATATGTCGGTGAAGATGTTGAAAACATTCTACTTAAGCTGATTCAATCTGCAGACTATGATGTGGAAAAAGCTGAACGTGGGATTATTTATATCGATGAAATCGATAAAGTCGCACGAAAATCTGAAAATCCATCTATAACGCGTGATGTTTCAGGTGAAGGTGTACAGCAAGCCTTACTTAAAATTTTAGAAGGAACGGTTGCAAGTGTTCCTCCTCAAGGTGGACGTAAACACCCTCATCAAGAATTCATTCAAATTGACACGACGAATATTTTGTTCATTTGTGGTGGTGCCTTTGATGGTATTGAACAAATCGTTAAACGTCGATTAGGTAAGAAAGTGATTGGATTCGGTACCGAAACATCTGAAAAAGCTGACTTGAAACAAGGCGAATACTTATCAAAAGTATTACCTGAAGACTTGCTTCGTTTCGGGTTAATTCCTGAATTCATTGGACGTCTTCCTGTAACAGCGAGCTTAACGCCGCTTGATGAAGAGGCACTAGTCGAAATCTTGACGAAGCCGAAGAATGCACTTGTGAAGCAATACAAAAAGCTACTTCAATTAGATGATGTAGAGCTTGAGTTTACTGATGATGCCCTTATAGAAATCGCGAAGCAAGCAATAGAGCGTAAAACGGGAGCACGTGGATTACGATCTATTATCGAAGGCATCATGCTGGATGTCATGTTTGATCTTCCTTCCCGTGAAGAAATCAGTAAATGTATCATTACACAAGAGACGGTTTCTGATAAAATAACGCCAAAACTGATTCTAGAAGATGGAACAGTCGTTGATAGCAAGAAAGAAACACCTAAAGAAAGTGCATAAGTAAAATCAAAACACCTCGCAAATTTCTGCGAGGTGTTTTTTTTATGTGAAAAATAATCGTAACGTTTAGTACTTAGAAAGCCCGGAGATACTAGATGATAACGAACATACATATAGGAGGGGAAAGCATGAGTTGGACAGGAATTGCGTTAATCATCCAACTATTCTTTGGTGTCATTATCGGGCTCTATTTTTGGAATTTGTTAAGAAACCAGCGGACTCAAAAAGTATCAATAGATAAAGAATCTCGAAAGGAAATGGATCAATTAAGAAAACTAAGAAGCATATCACTAAGTGAACCATTATCTGAAAAAGTTAGGCCATCCAAGTTTGATGAAATTATCGGGCAAGCAGAAGGGATTCGTGCTCTTCAGGCTGCACTATGTGGACCGAATCCGCAGCACGTTATTGTTTATGGTCCTCCAGGGGTCGGTAAGACAGCAGCGGCAAGAATCGTATTAGAAGAAGCTAAGAAAAATACTCGATCACCGTTTAAACCAACTGCAGTGTTTGTAGAATTAGATGCTACAACAGCTCGATTTGATGAGCGAGGTATTGCGGATCCATTGATTGGCTCTGTGCATGATCCGATTTATCAAGGTGCAGGCGCTATGGGTCAGGCGGGTATTCCACAACCGAAACAAGGGGCGGTAACAAATGCACACGGTGGAGTATTGTTCATAGATGAAATTGGAGAACTTCATCCAATACAAATGAATAAACTTCTGAAAGTGCTAGAGGATCGTAAAGTATTTCTTGAAAGTGCCTATTATAGTGAAGAAAATAATCAAATACCACAGCATATACATGAGATTTTCCAAAATGGATTACCTGCAGATTTCCGTTTAATTGGTGCAACTACTCGAACACCTGATGAAATACCACCTGCAATCAGGTCAAGATGTTTAGAAATCTTCTTTAAAGAATTAACGACACAAGATATCGTCAGAATAGCCAAAAGGGCAGTTGAAAAGATTCATTTCAGTATCGAAGAATCTGCACTAGAGTTACTGTCTAGATATGCAAGAAATGGTCGTGAAGCAGTAAATAGTGTTCAAATCGCTGCGGGACTAGCCATTACCGAAGATCGTAAGCTCTTAACTAAGGAAGACATTGAATGGGTGCTCCATTCGAGCCAATTAACACCGAAGATGGAAACGAACATTCATCCAAGCCCACGTGTCGGATATGTGAATGGACTTGCAGTATACGGCCCTAACACGGGAGCATTGTTGGAGCTAGAAGCGACAGTCATCCCCACAAAAGAAAAGGGAACAATCATGATTACGGGTATTGTTGAAGAGGAAAGCATCGGAAGTCAATCTAAATCGATACGAAGGAAGAGTATGGCGAAAAGTTCTGTGGAAAATGTAATCACTGTATTAAGAAGGATGGGCGTTCCAGCCAGTAATTTTGACATCCATATCAACTTCCCAGGTGGTGCACCTGTTGATGGACCTTCGGCAGGGATTGCAATAGCAACAGCCATCTATTCTGCCATTAAAGGCATTGAAGTGGACAATACGCTAGCAATGACAGGCGAAATTAGTATACATGGGAAAGTTAAACCAGTTGGAGGCGTATTCGCAAAAGTAACTGCAGCAAGTCAAGCAGGAGTAAAAACAGTGTTCGTGCCAAAAGACAATCACCAATCCATTTTAAAGGAAATTCAAGGCGTTGAAATAAAATACGTCGATCACCTTGATGAAATTTTTGAATACGTCTTTAAAGAAAAGGTTCCAAAAGAACGAGTAGAAGAAATAACTGCACAAGAGTCTTCACCTAAGGTTGTCTGAGGTGAGGGCTTTATGCTGTTAGTATAGAATCGTATTATTTAATTTTTAGCACTTCCGCATTTATTGTCTCTCATTAGACAAACCTAGTATTTACGGGTAAAATTGATAAGATGAAATACCTATTTTCATTTACATACTCATAGCCAAATTGACTGGTGATTGAAATAGAATTTTGGAGGTGTGTTTCTATGGCTCAAACAAGAGAAATACCGTTGTTACCTTTAAGGGGACTGCTCGTTTATCCAAGTATGGTACTTCACCTAGATGTGGGACGAAAAAAGTCTGTACAGGCTCTTGAACAGGTAATGATGGATGATCAGAAAATATTTTTATCCACTCAAAAAGAAGTGGCCATAGAAGAACCAACGGAAGAAGAAATTTATCATATGGGAACACTTGTAAAAGTGAACCAAATGCTTAAACTTCCGAATGGTACAATTCGTGTTCTTGTGGAAGGTCTACAAAGAGGGAAGATTCAACAGTTCCAGGAACAAGAAGAATATCTTGAAGTTAAAGTAGACTTAATTGACGAAAGACAAAATGCTGATTCCGAAGAAATGGCACTCATGCGTATGCTCTTGCAATACTTCGAACAGTACATAAACCTATCGAAAAAAGTAACAGCGGAAACGCTCGCTTCAGTACAGGATATAGAAGAGCCAGGACGTTTAGCTGATGTCGTTTCTTCACATTTACCGCTGAAGATTAAGCAAAAACAAGAGATTTTAGAGACTTTGGATATTAAAGAACGTTTAAATAAAATCATCAAAATTTTGAACAACGAAAAAGAAGTCCTTGGGCTAGAAAAGAAAATCGGTCAACGTGTAAAGAAATCTATGGAAAAGACCCAAAAAGAATACTACCTCCGTGAACAAATGAAGGCAATTCAAAAAGAACTCGGAGATAAAGAAGGTAAAGCTGGTGAAATCTCTACCTTAAAAGAAAAAATAGAAGAATCACAAATGCCTGAAAATGTTCAGAAAACAGCTCTTAAAGAGCTCGATCGATATGAAAAGATGCCGCAAACTTCAGCTGAGAGTTCAGTGATCCGCAATTATATAGAGTGGCTCCTAAACATTCCTTGGTTTGAAGAAACAGAAGACAATTTGGACATTAACCATGCTGAAGACATCCTTAACGAGGACCATTACGGCCTCGAGAAGGTGAAGGAGCGGGTTCTAGAATATCTTGCTGTTCAGCAATTAACGAATTCATTGAAAGGTCCGATTCTTTGTTTAGTTGGTCCTCCAGGCGTTGGTAAAACATCTCTCGCAAGATCCATTGCACGTACTTTAGGGCGGAATTTCGTACGCATTTCACTCGGAGGCGTGCGTGATGAAGCTGAGATCAGAGGGCACCGGCGAACATATGTAGGCGCGATGCCAGGACGTCTCATTCAAGGTATGAAAAAGGCTGGCTCAGTCAACCCTGTTTTCCTTTTGGATGAAATCGATAAAATGGCAAATGATTTCCGTGGTGATCCTGCATCGGCCTTACTTGAGGTTCTAGATCCTGAGCAAAATCACACGTTTAGTGACCATTATATTGAAGAGCCGTATGACCTTTCGAAGGTCATGTTTGTCACGACAGCTAACAACATGGCAACCATCCCAGGACCTCTACTTGATCGTATGGAACTGATTCAGATTGCTGGATATACTGAAGTAGAAAAGCTTCACATTGCGAAACAGTACTTAGTGAAGAAGCAAACGGAAGCACATGGTCTCACAAAAGGTAAAGTCCAAATCCGTGACGAAGCGATACTTGAGGTCGTACGTCGATACACAAGAGAAGCGGGTGTGCGTAATTTAGAACGCCAAATCGCTTCACTTTGCCGTAAAGCTGCCAAGCAAATCGTTTCCGGAGAAAAAAAGCGTGTCATAATAACGGATAAGAACATCGAAGATTATTTAGGAAAACCTAAATTCCGGTATGGTCAAGCAGAAGTTGAAGACCAAATTGGGACTGCAACTGGGTTAGCCTATACGACTGCAGGTGGAGATACACTTTCAATTGAAGTATCTGTATCACCTGGAAAAGGGAAGCTCATTTTAACAGGTAAGCTTGGCGATGTCATGAAAGAATCAGCTCAAGCAGCTTTCAGCTATATTCGGTCAAGAGCAGCTGAATTGAACATCGAGCCGGACTTTTCTGAGAAGAATGATATTCACATTCACGTGCCTGAAGGCGCAACGCCGAAAGATGGTCCTTCTGCAGGGATAACAATGGCAACAGCGTTAATCTCTGCTCTTACAAACCGACCAGTTCGAAAAGAAGTGGGTATGACAGGTGAAATTACACTTCGTGGACGTGTTTTACCCATTGGTGGACTCAAGGAAAAAACGTTAAGCGCGCATCGGGCTGGGCTGGAGAAAATCATTTACCCAGAGGAAAACCTGAAAGACTTAGATGACATTCCGGAAAGCGTAAAGAAGGATTTGACATTTGTTCCTGTCGCTCATCTAGATGAAGTATTAAAAGAAGCATTGATAGGGGAATAAGGATGAAAATCAATACTGCTGAACTTATAATCAGCGCCGTAAAAAAAGAACAATACCCAAATGACCTGAAGCCGGAAATCGCATTAGCAGGACGATCTAATGTTGGGAAATCTTCGTTCATTAACAAGATGATCAACCGAAAGAGCCTAGCGCGAACGTCTTCTAAGCCGGGGAAAACACAAACTCTCAACTTTTATTTATTAAATGAAAAGATGTATTTTGTGGATGTTCCCGGATATGGATTTGCAAAAGTCTCTAAGAAAGAACGAGACGCATGGGGACGCATGATAGAAGAATATATCATGGAAAGTAAAGACTTGAAAGCTGTTGTCTTACTCGTTGATATTCGACATGCACCATCTAAGGAAGACCAAATGATGTATGAGTGGCTGAACCACTTCGAGATCCCTGTATTAGTCGTGGCAACAAAAGCCGATAAGATTCCAAAAGGGAAGCATCAAAAACACATTAAAGTAATACGGGAAACATTGAAAATGGAAAAAGGCACAGTAGTCCTTC
Organism: Pseudalkalibacillus berkeleyi; assembly: GCF_021608225.1. Lineage (NCBI taxonomy): Bacteria > Bacillati > Bacillota > Bacilli > Caryophanales > Fictibacillaceae > Pseudalkalibacillus > Pseudalkalibacillus berkeleyi. The sequence goes on along the minus strand of NZ_JAKIJS010000001.1, from coordinate 1,962,453 downwards.
CTTTCTCTTCGGAGACCTCATTCGGTAAGGAAAAAGTCTGGTCAACCATTGAAAGTCAACTTTAGAAAATAGTAGAGACCTCCTTGTTTTAAAAAACAGGGAGGTTTTTGTATTTCTGTGTAGAAGGTAGTTGTATGGATGCTGCCAAATAAATGGAGATTTAATGGAATACTTCATCCATTACATAGAGGAACGTACAGAGATAGAGAGAAATATGTGTGACGATTGTTTGGACCTTCACACACTAATGTCAGTAATTTTCGGAAGATTCAGCTTTATACCTCTGTATGTTTCTCGTATACCGCATCCAAAAAATAATAGAAAGAGGGTCAAAACAGAATGAAGAAATTCAGTCTATGGGCAACAATGTTGTTAGCATTTTCTCTACTCCTAGCTGCATGTGGTGGTTCGGATAGTGGAAATGGTGAGGGAGAGTCAAAGTACGATCTCGCAGAAAGCGATAAGTTTACCTTTGCATCCTCGGGGGAGTTTGCACCATTTAGTACGACAGATGCTTCAGGTGAAATGTCTGGATTTGATATTGAAGTAGCTGAAGCGGTTGCGAAAGAATTAGGGTTAGAACCTAACCAAGAGAAATTTAAGTTCGCAAGTATTGTCGAAGGTGTAAAAACAGGTCGTTTCGATGCAGCGGTAGCTAGTCATACGATTACAGATGAACGAAAGAAAGCTGTAGATTTTTCAACGCCATATTATTATTCAGGTCCACAAATCTTTACAAGACCAGATAGTGATATTCAAACACTCGATGATTTGAAAGGGAAAGAAATTGCTGTTTCTAAAGGTTCAACTTATGCAAAAACTGCAAAAGAAGTAACCGATCAAATTAGAGTTTATGATAGTGATGTAACCGCGCTTGAAGCATTAAGTAAAGGGAAACATGATGCTGTTATTACAGACTTTGTAACTGGAAAAGAAGCGATCGGTAAAGGGTTCAAAATTGAAGCAAGAGAATTACTTGGCAGAAGTGAGCAAGCGATTGCTGTCTCTAAAGAGAATGAACAACTATTGAAAGATATTAATAAAGCACTCGAAACTTTACGTGAAGACGGAACATTAAAGGAACTGAGTAAGAAGTACTTTGGTGAAGATATTACGACAAAGCCTGAGTAATTGATGGAAATCCTTTCGAATGTGCGCAATTATGCGCACATTCGTTTATTAAGCACGTCTTCTAGCGATACAAGCTTTGATTTAACAACTTAATTAGATGCTGAAGGAGATGATACACGTTGCCAAGTTTTGCTCACTTTTTTGAGACATTTATTGATAGTTATCCAGTGTTCTTTAAAGGTATGCTACTTACCTTGCAGGTTACAGCAGTATCTATTTTCATCGCAATTTTTATAGGACTTTTCTTCGCAATACTGAAAATTTCTAAAATAAAAGTATTGGAAGGTATTGCAAATGTCTATATTTACATTGTGCGAGGAACACCGTTGATCGTACAAATCTTTATTTTCTACTTCGGACTTTCAGAGTTGAATATTTCAGGGTTCTGGTCTGCGACGCTCGCGCTCGCCTTCCATAACGGTGCTTACATAGCGGAGATTTTCCGTGGCACGATCCAGTCCATTGACAAAGGTCAAATGGAGGCAGGACGTTCCTTAGGAATGACGACAGCTCTTACGATGAGAAGGATCATTTTACCACAAGCGTTCCGCAGAGCTCTCCCACCTCTCGGGAATCAGTTCATCATAGGGTTAAAGGATTCCTCGTTAGCTGCATTCATTGGTATGTACGAGCTATTTAATGTAGCAACAACTTCAGGTGCAAATAGCTTTGATTCAATGACTTATTTATTGATCGTAGCTGTTTACTATTTGATTCTCGTTTTCTTATTAACAGCCGTTGTTGGCATAATGGAGAAAAAGCTCTCAGCTAGTGATTAAAGGAGTGAGTGGATATGAGCGAAAAACGTGAAATGATCAAAATAGAGAAATTGAATAAGAAATTCGGTGACTTACATGTCCTTAAAGATGTCGATATGGTTGTCAAAGAGAACGATGTTGTCGTATTGATTGGAGCAAGTGGTTCCGGTAAGAGTACCTTACTCAGGTGTCTTAATTTCTTAGAGATTAAAAACGACGGGAAAATTATTATTGAAGAGAAGGAAATCGATCCTAAGAGTGATAATTTGAATAAGGTCCGTGAAAGGGTCGGAATGGTCTTTCAGCATTTTAATCTGTTTCCCCATAAAACAGTGCTTGAAAATGTGATTGAAGCACCTACTATGGTTAAAGGATTAAGTAAAGCGAAAGCAATGAAAGAAGGGAAGGATTTGTTAGATAAAGTCGGTCTTGCAGACAAGGCCAATGTTTATCCTTCTAAATTATCCGGGGGACAAAAGCAACGTGTTGCAATCGCTAGAGCGCTCGCTATGAAACCTGATATCATGTTGTTTGATGAACCAACGTCAGCATTAGACCCTGAACTGGTTGGAGAAGTTTTATCAACAATGAAACAATTAGCCAAAGAGGGAATGACGATGGTTGTCGTTACACATGAAATGGGATTTGCGAAGGAAGTAGCTGATTGGGTATTCTATATGCATGACGGAAGGATTGTTGAAAAGGGGCACCCAGAAGATCTTTTCAACCAACCTAAAGAACAACGAACACAAGATTTTCTTAGTTCTATACTGTAATAGGTAATATGAAAACCTGGCTAACCATTTCGGTTGGACCAGGTTTTTTTGATCTCTATTTTTTCTTAATAAGATAGCCTCCGACAAGGATAAGGATTACTGGCCAAAAACGTTCTGTGTACTGGATGATTTCCCTAAATATGCCGTTTGTTTGACTAGCGAACAACGCAATGAGTGCCAGAATTGTTAATGCAGCTCCTAGCCAAAGTCCACTCTGCTTTGTTTTGTTGTACTGTAGAATAAATCCAACTCCGATACTTAATAAATAAACGATCCATATCGCGGGCCAATTTGATATATTGCCACTCGCATAGTAGTGAATCGCAATGCCACATATGACTACCCCGGAGAATAGCGCATATGGCTCTTTTCTTTGAAGTAAGAAAGCAATACCGATAATCAATAGAAATGCAGGTAAAGCATCCATTTCACCAATGAAAGGAACAGCCCATTGTTTAGATAGAAAGTATAGTCCGATCCCTGCGATCAAAGTCCCTGGAAAGATACCCTGTTTCATGATTTCCTCCTTTAGTAGAAACGTCTTAGACGTGTTGAATTTTTGCGAAAAACTTCGAAATTTGATACATTATAAGTGGTTATTGGCTATATAGAGCTAGTTGTACTAATTAACTCAATATCCGGGAATACTTATTCGTATCCGTCAGGAATTATTTTATCATAAGACATTCAAACACTGTTCACATTTCTAACATCTATGGATGGCATGTCCATGTTATACTATCTAGTGGAAATAACTATGAATGTTTTATTTTTGATTGTCTACTATTAAGACTTATTTTAATACATATTACTTACAGGGGGTGACGAACGATGCACATTTTAAAAGTAGGATTAAACCATAAGACTGCCCCGGTCGAAATCCGTGAAAAAGTGTCCTTTCAACCTGGTGAGTTGGAAATGGCGCTGAAGAAATTAAGGGAAACAAAAAGTATACTTGAATGTGTGATCGTCTCGACCTGCAATCGTACTGAAATTTATGCAGTCGCAGACCAGTTACACACTGGGCGATATTATATAAAAGCATTTCTTGCTGATTGGTTCGCTTTGGATAAAGATCTTCTTACACCATATTTGAAGATACAAGAACGTGAAGATGCGATTGAACATCTCTTTAAGGTCGTTTGTGGATTAGATTCTATGGTCTTAGGCGAAACACAAATTCTTGGACAAATTCGTTCAAGCTTTTTCTCAGCACAAGAAACAGGAACGACAGGAACGGTCTTTAATGAGTTGTTCAAAAAAGCTATCACACTTGCTAAACGCGCTCATTCAGAAACGGATATCGGTGAAAATGCAGTCTCAGTTAGTTATGCAGCTGTCGAGCTTGCTAAGAAGATCTTTGGCGGTCTTGAAAGAAAGAACGTCTTAATCGTTGGAGCAGGAAAAATGGGAGAATTAACTGCAAAGCACCTTTGCAGTAACGGAGCCGAAGAAATTACGGTGTTGAATCGAACGTATGAGAAGGCGGAAGAATTAGCGACACGCTTTAATGGTACAGGCTACACGATGGACCACTTAGAGGAGTCTTTATTAAAGGCTGACATAGTGATTAGCTCAACAGGTTCAACTGACTATGTATTGAGCAAATCTATTGTTGCTCCGATTTTGAAGAAACGTAAAGGGAAGCCTCTTTTCATGGTTGATATCGCAGTTCCAAGAGACTTGTCGCCAGATCTGCAAGATTTAGAAAGTGTATTCTTGTACGATATTGACGACCTTGAAGGCATTGTTGAAGCCAATTTAGCTGAGCGTCAGTATGAAGCTGAGAAAATTAAAGTGATTATTGAAGAAGAGCTACTTGCTTTCTTAAATTGGATCAATACGTTAGGCGTCGTACCGATTATAACGGCTCTTCGACAGAAGGCTCTTATGATTCAAGGGGAAACGTTGAATAGCATTGAACGTAAAATGCCTGAATTGACTGATCGTGAACGTAAGGTTCTTAGTAAACATACAAAGAGTATTGTGAATCAACTGCTTCGTGATCCAATTACTCGGATAAAGGAACTTGCAGCTGAACCAAACGCGCATGAACACTTAGATTTATTCACACAGTTATTCGGGATTGAAGAAGAATTGGACAGGGTTTTAAAAGAGGAGCGTCTTGCTCGCGAACAAAGTATGTCGGAGGCTGAAGAAGAAAAAAATATTTCATCACCAGCTTCTAGTCCGGCTGTTAATTAGTCTTGCTCCCTGGAGAGGAGTCATATCGTGAGTAGTTTTAGGTGGATTTATGACCTTACAATTATTTTATACGCATTAAGTGTATTAGGATATTTTGTTGATTTCCTACAAAACAACCGGAAGGCGAACCGAATTGCCTTCTGGTTGCTTTCTATTGTCTGGGTATTGCAATTTGCCGTTCTAGTCTTTCGGGTATTTGAAACGAATCGATTTCCAGTATTGACGCCGACTGAAGGGCTATTCTTTTATTCATGGATGATTGTAACCCTATCATTATTGATCAACTGGTTCTTCCGAGTTGACTTTTTTGTTTTCTTTACAAATATTATTGGATTTATCCTAATGGCTGTCAGTTGGTTTGCACCAAACAGTTATGTCTCTCCTCAATTTTCAGATCAATTGATTAATGAGCTTGCTATCATCCACATTACGATGGCTTTCATCGCATATGGTGCGTTTACGTTGTCTAGCATCCTTTCAATTATGTATGTGACGCAGTACAACATGTTGAAAGAGAAGAAAGTCGGGAAGAAGCTCTGGCGATTTGATAGCCTTGGGAAGCTAGACAATTTATCATATCTCCTTAATGTAGTAGGGGTCCCAATCATGTTCCTTAGCTTAGTTTTGGGGTTGATATACGGCTATAAAATGAATCTTGCACCTGCTATTTTCTATGATGCTAAAGTAATTAGCTCATTCATTGTTTTGATTGTTTATGGTTATTATTTATATTTAAGGGTTGTAAGAGGCACTTATGGTCGACAATTATCCTATTGGAATGTTGCGGGATTGCTTGTCATCCTGATTAATTACTTTTTGGCGGCTACATTGACAGAATTTCATCTTTGGTACTAGTGGTACCTTGTAGGATAAGTTGTACATCGATACCTTCATATACACAAAAAAATATCAAATATTTATTGAAATAAATTTTCAGTTTGGAGGCCAATTATGCGAAAGATCGTTGTCGGTTCTCGTAGAAGTAAATTAGCAATGACCCAAACACGTTGGGTGATTGATCAGTTGAAAAAAGCGGGTGCACCATTCGAGTTTGAAATTAAAGAGATCGTCACAAAAGGTGATCAAATTCTAAATGTAACTCTATCCAAAGTTGGTGGAAAGGGATTATTCGTTAAAGAAATTGAACAAGCAATGATTGACGAAGAAATTGATTTTGCAGTTCATAGTATGAAAGATATGCCATCGGTTCTTCCTGATGGATTGGAGTTAGCATGCACACCTCCACGTGAAGACTATCGTGATGCACTCATTTCTGAGAATCATACCAAATTTGAAGATCTTCCAGCTGGATCAGTAATAGGTACGAGTAGTCTCAGAAGAGGCGCACAACTATTAGCGAAGCGTCAGGATATTAAGATTCAATGGATTCGTGGTAATATTGACACAAGGATTTCTAAACTTGAAACGGATAATTACGACGCGATTGTCCTTGCAGCAGCAGGACTTAAACGTATGGGTTGGTCAGATGACATCGTTACTGAGTATTTAGAACAAGACGTTTGTATCCCTGCAGTAGGACAAGGTTCACTTGCTATTGAATGTCGTGAAACAGACCAAGAATTAAAGTCTTGGTTAGAGAAGATTAATTGTCCAGAGACATTCGATACGGTAAAAGCTGAACGTGCATTCTTAAGAACACTTGAAGGGGGATGCCAAGTTCCGATTGGTGGACTTGCTGAGCTTGATTCCGAGTCAAGTATCATTAAATTGACTGGATTTGTATCAACGCCTGACGGTAAAACAATTATTAAAGATACAATTGAAGGCACAAATCCTGAAGAGATTGGAACAGTGTTAGCTAAACGCCTAGATGAACGAGGCGCAAAAGATATATTAGATCAAGTTAAAGAGGAGCTTGATCAGTCATGATGAAACGGGAGAAGCCTTTATCAGGTCAGAAAATATTAATAACGAGATCTGAGGAACAGGCGCTTCCTTTTGTTCGTGAAATTGAAAAAAAAGGAGGGGAAGCGCTTGTCATCCCCCTCCTTTCTTTTCGGTTACCAGATGATACGTCAAATGTGAGACAAGCCATCCATCAGGTCGATGATTTTCAATGGATTGTTTTTACATCTCAAAATGCTGTTCGTTTTTTTATCCAATTGATGAACGAAGAAAAACTACCTATAAGCAGGTTGCAAGCATGTAAAATTGCAGCAATCGGAAGAAAAACGTATCATTTACTTAAAGATTTAGGTGTGAAGGTAGACTTCTACCCTTCTGAGTTTGTTGGAGAGCAGTTTGTAACTGAATTTAAAACTCAAACGGACCGGTCAGATCGTGTATTCATTCCACACGGTAATTTATCAAGATCGACCATTAAGGATTCACTTAGAGAATTTGGCTTAGATGTCCATGATGTCATTCTATATGAGACGTATTTTGACCCAAAGCATCAAACTAAGTTAAGAGAAGTGATGGATCAGCATATTGATATTTTAACTTTTACAAGTCCATCAACTGTTCATTTCTTTTTCAAAATAGTTGGAGAAGACTTTTCGTTAAATGATCGTTACACAGCGTGCATTGGACCGATTACAGCTAACGCACTTAAAGAATATGGGATAAGCGCAAATATCATTGCAAAAGAATATACGATTGACGGCTTAGTCGATTCGATTGAGTCCTTTATTCAAAAGGAGGAGTAACATTGAACAATATATTTCAACGCCATCGCCGTTTGAGAAACTCAGACAGCATGAGAGCACTTGTGAGAGAGACAGCACTACATAAAGAAGATCTTATCTATCCATTATTTATCATCGAGGGTAAGGACGTGAAGAAGGAAGTACCTTCAATGCCGGGCATTTATCAATATTCTTTAGATCGATTAGATGAAGAGTTAGATGAGATTGTTGGATTAGGTATTCAATCCATCATCGTATTCGGTGTTCCGAAGGACAAGGATGAGAAGGGGACTTCTGCGTATGCGGAAGAAGGGGTTATTCAACAAACGATTGCATTTGTTAAAGAAAATTACCCGCAGCTAACCGTTATTGCAGATACGTGTTTATGTCAGTACACAGACCATGGACATTGCGGTGTCATTCATGAGGGTGATGTATTGAACGATGAATCATTAACGTTATTAGCACAAACTGCAGTATCACAAGCGAAGGCAGGAGCAGATATCATTGCTCCTTCTAATATGATGGACGGATTTGTAGCGGCTATCCGTGCGGGACTAGATGAAGCTGGGTATCAGGATATACCTATTATGTCCTACGCAGTGAAATATGCATCTGCATTCTATGGTCCATTCCGAGATGCAGCTCAAGGTTCTCCTCAGTTTGGTGATCGAAAAACTTATCAAATGGATCCTTCGAATCGATTAGAGGCAATCCGTGAGGCGCAATCTGATTATGATGAAGGTGCTGACTTCTTAATGGTCAAACCTGCACTTGCTTATCTAGACATTATAAGAGAAATAAAGGATCGCTTCCCACTGCCTCTCGTTGCTTATAATGTAAGTGGTGAGTATTCGATGATTAAAGCTGCTGCATTAAATGGTTGGGTAGACGAGAAATCGATCGTAATGGAAAAGCTGATTGGAATGAAGCGAGCTGGTTCAGACTTAATTATTACTTATTTTGCAAAGGATGCAGCGCGTTATATTGACGAAAGATAATGAGATAGGAAGGGTGTAATGATGACAAATCGTTCATTTGACAAATCAAAGGAAGCTTTCTCAAAGGCAACACCGTTAATGCCAGGAGGCGTAAACAGTCCTGTTCGTGCATTTAACTCGGTGAACATGGATCCGATTTACATGAACCGCGGAAAAGGATCAAAAATTTATGACTTAGATGGAAACGAGTATATTGACTACGTCCTAAGTTGGGGACCACTCATTCTTGGTCATGCTGATGATCAAGTCGTTGAATCTCTTAAGAAGACAACAGAATTAGGGACTAGCTTTGGTGCACCTCATGAAATGGAGACGAAGCTTGCAGAATTAGTAATTGAGCGAGTCCCTTCAATTGAGGTTGTCCGAATGGTTAATTCGGGAACTGAAGCAACGATGAGCGCGCTACGCTTGGCAAGAGGATATACGGGACGTAATAAAATCCTTAAATTTGAAGGATGTTATCATGGTCACGGAGATTCATTGTTAATAAAAGCGGGTTCAGGAGTAGCAACTCTAGGATTACCGGATAGTCCAGGGGTACCGGAGTCCATTGCGATGAATACGATAACCGTTCCTTATAATGACGAAGAAAGTATTCGTTATGCTTTTGAACAATATGGAGATGACATCGCAGGTTTAATTATGGAGCCGGTAGCCGGAAATATGGGTGTTGTGCCACCTAATGACGGATTCCTTGAGTTTGTACGAGAAATCACTACGAAACATGGTTCACTTCTGATCTTTGATGAAGTGATGACTGGTTTCCGTGTCGGCTACCAATGTGCTCAAGGTCATTATGATGTCACTCCAGATTTAACTTGTCTCGGAAAGGTCATCGGTGGCGGACTACCAGTAGGTGCCTATGGTGGGAAGAAAGAGATTATGGATCAAATCGCACCAAGTGGACCGATTTATCAAGCAGGTACTTTATCTGGGAACCCTCTTGCAATGACTGCGGGTTACGAAACATTACGTCAGCTTTCTGAAGAATCTTATGATGAATTCAATAGAAAAGCAGAACGGTTAGCAGAAGGTCTATCTGAAGCTGCTTCAAAATACGGCATTCCGCACCACATTAATCGAGCTGGGTCGATGGTTGGCTTCTTCTTCACAGATCGTGAAGTCGTGAACTATGAAACAGCAAGTTCTTCAAACCTAGAAGCTTTTACGACATATTTCCAAACGATGATCGAGCAAGGGATTTCCGTACCACCATCTCAATATGAAGGGTTGTTCTTATCTACAAAACATACAGATGAAGATATAGAAAAAACTATTGAAGCCAGTCACCATGCATTTAAAGCTGTAGCTGACATGCTTCAAAAATAAGTTTTGCACAATCAATACAACTTTTGGGAGTTTGGCGATAGCCATGCTCCCTTTTTTGATAAGTAAAGAGAGGAGGATTTTTTAGGAGGCAGTAGTTTTGCCAAGTTTTCTTTAGGTATAAAATCAGCTCTCATACATACATCTGTATTGTACAGGAATAATTGTGTTGAGAGGGGGAGTTTGCTTTGACAGAACGCAATCCGTCTAAGCTACAATTTTCAATAGAGGAATCAGTTTGGCTCAATAAGGGACAGGAGGTTGATGAGCTTTATAACATTGCGCTTGATCCAAATGTAACGATTGAGGAAACGGAAGATCAGGTGTGCATTAAAGGTTATTTATGTTTAACTGGCGAGTACAGTTATAAAAGTGAGGATCAACCAGAAGAATCAAACTCTGTAAATCCATTAAGCTATCGATCATTTTCGCAACTAGAGGACATGCAAGAGGAGACAGTAAAGTTAGATCACCGATTCCCAGTTGATATCACGTTACCGAAAAGTCGAGTTCAAAATGCTGATGAGCTTTATGTTGCTGTAGAACAATTCGATTATGATCTGCCTACTCCGTCATGCATAGAAGTATCTGCTTCAATTTGTGTATCTGGCGTTTACGAAAATCAAGATGAAGAGACGTATGCGGACTCATATGCGTCTGAGGAAGTAATGGTAGAGGAAGAAAGTCAATATGACTTCTCAGAAGAAAATGCAAATCCATTCCCAATTCTAGAATTTGAGTCAAGAAGAGCACCACAATCTTACGGTCAAGCAGAAAAGGTAGAGGAGACAGAGTATCAAGCTCCTAGACGAGAACCGCAAGTGGGATTCTCAGGAAGAACTGAGGATCAAAGAGCTTCTGAAGAGTTTTCCGTTAATTATATGAGGGGTCCTGAATACCAACAACCACCTCAACAACCGTATAGAGATGAAATGTACTCATCAGAAAATCAAAACTACGTGGAAGAGGAATACGAAGAAGAATACAGTTATGAAGAGGACGATTATGAGTACGAAGAGTACGAAGAGGACGATGATTCAAGCGAATCGGATAACAGCAATCGTCCACAGCGTGAAGAAAATGCACTTTATCTAACCAGTATGGTCACAAGAGATGAGGAAGTTCTTACAAAAATGAAAATGTGCATCACGCAAGCTGGAGATTCATTAGATACGATCGCCGGAAAATACGATGTGCCAGCGAGTCATCTCATGCGTGTGAATCGGTTAGAGAGTGAAGAAATTGAAGAGGGACAAATTTTATATATTCCAGTATCGGCTCCTCGTTAGGATGGTGGCGCGATGAGTATGGATATATTGGAGCTTATTGAAGAAAATTACGCGTTAAAACCTCTCCGATGGAAACAGAAAAATGAAGTAATGGAAACAGATTCGGGAACGAAGCGATTACGAATTTGGTCAAGCGAACAATTAATGAATTGGCATTTCCATTGGAGAGAACAACTTGAAAGTAATGATCTATTAACGGATAGAATGATTAGAACACGTAGAGGTAAATGGCATTTGCCATACGAGGGAAGCTTTCTCACTCTTCATGATGAAAGGTATGAACCATTTCCGAAGAATGGATATGAACAAAATTGGGGGTTCCTGATCGGTAGGTTACTTACCAATAGTATCAACCAGATGAGTGATAACCAAGAACATGTTCAAGAATCGAGAGATGAGTTGTATCGGTCTTTTGGTTTGCATAGGACTGATTTGAATCTCCCTTTATTAAACAGGAGTATACCTGAGGCAAGGAAAAGGTTAACGACATTTGATAATATAAGAAGCCGTTATCGTCACCTGAAAATACCTTACCTAGAATCAACACTCATGACACACCAAGGTAAACGTGTGCATGGTCGATTTTTTTGGCAAGGTGGAGAAGGTGAGCCGCAAAGAGGACTTCAAGGGTTATGTGAATTGCTTTCAGATTGGAGAATTTCAACGGATACCCAATCCCTTTATAAATTACTAGACTCAATTCACGAAACGTTCCCTATTGAGGGAGGATATGATCAGCTCTTAGCTGCAGAACTTATTGCGCCGAGAGAAGTACAACGGTGTATTCAACGATTAGAGTCTGGTGAAACGAATACCACTAGTGCAACGCTCGATCAATTTGAACGAGAGTGGGAAGCGAATCGGACCCTTGTTGAAGAAGTGTGTCATTGGATCGATCATCGCTCAAAGAAGGTGATCACATGAGGGCATCATCTATTTCAATCGACGGTCTCATTCTCTACTATTATGATTTATTCCCTGATAAGGTTGAAGCATATGGAAAGGTACAGAAAATCACCACTCGAAAAGGAACGTATGCATTAAAAGAAACAGATATGGGACCTGAACAAATGACTTGGTTTCTCCATTGTATGGAACGGTTGCATGAGTTAACGTATGATCATGTTGTGCCGATTACGCCAACCAAATATGGGGATCCTTATGTAGTGGTGAACAATCGTTACTATTATGTAACGAAGTGGTATGAGCATGATGGTAGAAATGATTTTGCATATGAGGAATTCATTATAGATGAACTCGGAAAACTGCATGCAAATACTGTCAAGGCCCAAACTTTTTCAGAAGATGTAGTTAAAGATTCTTACACCGGATTATTAAAGCGTTTCGAACAACGACAGCTTGAAATGGAAAGATTCACAGAGCTAGCTGAAAGGCAAACCTACATTTCACCTTTTGAACTTCGTTATTTATCTCAATTTCATAAAATGATGCGAATAGCTGAAGAGGCGAAACATAAGGTGAATGAATGGTACTCAACCTGTGAACAGAATAAACGGTATCGAAGCGTACTATGCCACGGTCGTCCATTCCGAGGGCATGTTGTTCAAGACCAATTTGGTGAAGGGAACTTTATTAATTTTGAACGGGCGATTTTGGATACGCCAGTTCGAGATCTAGCCTATTTCTTTAGAGCAGCAGCACAATATCCAGAGTGGAGTGAGTATTCCGCATTAGAATGGCTGAACCGATATGAGAGCCATCTACCTCTTCTAATAGAAGAAAAGGTTTTACTCGCTAGTTACTTGAAATTCCCTGAGCCTGTATTTTCTACAATCCAAACGTATCAAGGTTCTCCAAGTACGTCTCAACTGGACCTTGTCCGCAAATTGGACCGAAAATTGAATGTCATGAAAGCATTAGATCGATTTGCAGATCGATTTCTGCAAGAAGCAATACCGGAACAAGAGTAATGGATCAAACTAACCAGCGCCTCCAATCAGCTCTTGTAAAACTGAAAATCAACCTTACTGGAGGTGCTGGCTCTTCTAAAGAGTCAGCTATTTTCGTTTCTGATCACCAGAACTCATAATAAATCGCCAAGTGAATGCCTAATAGTAAGACAACGAGGAAAATGTCAAACGGGGATGGAAATAAAATTGTACGTATGCCTTGAAATATGAGCAATGGAAAGACGAATTGCGCACAAATTGCACGAAACTGACGCAAATGAAAGTGGAATCGATTCTTGTCAAAACCCCGCCTTCTCCTCATCATGTTGCTCCTTTCTATGCAATAGGTTTCTATAAGCTATGACAGAAGCCCATAAATGGTGCCCATTTTTGTTTAAAAATCAAAAAAAGTGGAAAGCCTATTGACTACAATAAATTTCATAAGTAAACTAGATAGTACTTATATTGAATAATAAAATTAAAATATTAGGCCGTGATTGGGAAGAGTAAATTGTAACCCCTTTAGAGAGAGGAATCATTAGCTGAAAGATTCCTTAGGATGTAGCAATTGAATGTCGCCCAGGAGCAATTTCTCTGAAATGATATAGTAGGAGAAGTCGGAGTCAAATCCGTTATCGTTGATGAGTTGTGTAGTTTCGTATAATTTGGACTACAAACAAAGGTGGTACCGCGAACTTCTTTCGTCCTTTGAGGATGGAAAGAGGTTTTTTTAGTTTTATGAGCTTTTTTCAAAAACACAAGGTATAAAGTTACATGTTGATTCAGGTTGCCGTATTTTGTAAATCATCACTTACATCATTAATCAATCATTCATAATAGAGGAGGAGATTCCATGTCTAAGCAGGAAATTTCGATGCCAACAAAGTATGATCCGCAACAAACGGAAGCGAAATGGTATCAATATTGGTTAGATGGAAAGTTTTTTGAAGCAAAAGGTGGAGAGGGTAAAAAGCCATACACAATCGTTATCCCACCACCGAACGTAACAGGGAAACTTCACTTAGGTCATGCTTGGGATACAACGTTACAAGATATCATGATTCGCACAAAACGTATGCAAGGCTATGATGCATTGTGGTTACCTGGAATGGATCATGCGGGGATTGCCACGCAAGCGAAAGTTGAAGGTAAACTAAAAGAAGAAGGAACAAATCGATACGAACTAGGACGTGAGAAATTCCTAGAGAAATCATGGGAATGGAAGCACGAATATGCGGAATTCATCCGTAAACAATGGTCAAAGATTGGATTGTCTCTCGACTATTCAAGAGAGCGGTTTACACTTGACGATGGACTTTCAAGTGCTGTTCGAGAAGTATTTGTCACGTTATATGAAAAAGGTCTGATCTACCGCGGCGAATACATCATTAACTGGGATCCACAAACGAAAACAGCTTTATCAGATATCGAAGTCATATACAAGGACGTTCAAGGTGCGCTTTATCATATGAGATATCCACTTGTTGATGGAAGTGGACATATCGAGATTGCTACGACTCGTCCAGAAACGATGCTCGGTGATACAGCAGTTGCGGTACATCCTGATGATGAACGCTATCAACATATGATCGGGAAGAAAGTTAAGCTCCCAATTACGGACCGTGAAATTGAGATCGTAGCGGATGATTATGTAGACATGGAATTTGGTTCTGGGGCTGTAAAAATTACACCTGCACATGACCCGAATGACTTTGAAATCGGTAACCGTCATAGTCTTGAACGTATTTTAGTCATGAATGAAGACGGCACGATGAATGATTCTGCTGGTCCTTATAAAGGGATGGATCGTTTCGCCTGTCGTAAACAGATCATCAAAGATCTCCAAGAGCAAGGTGTATTATTTGAAATTGAAGAACACATGCACAATGTAGGACATTCAGAACGTAGTGGTGCAATAGTTGAGCCGTACCTTTCAACGCAATGGTTCGTTAAAATGCAACCTCTTGCAGATCGTGCGATTGAACTACAAAAAGGCGATGACAAAGTCAACTTCGTCCCTGAGCGGTTTAATAAGACCTACTTGAACTGGATTGAAAATATACGTGACTGGTGTATTAGTCGTCAATTATGGTGGGGCCATCGAGTTCCAGCATGGTACCATAAAGAAACTGGTGAGATTTATGTAGGACGTACAGAGCCGTCTGACCCAGAGAACTGGGAACAAGATGAAGATGTTCTCGATACATGGTTTAGTTCAGCGTTATGGCCGTTTTCTACAATGGGTTGGCCTGATAAAACGTCTGAGGACTTAAAGCGATATTATCCAACAGATCTACTCGTAACAGGTTATGATATTATTTTCTTCTGGGTAGCACGTATGGTATTCCAAGGACTGGAGTTTACAGACGAACGTCCATTTAAAGATGTATTAATGCATGGACTTGTTCGTGACGCTGAAGGTCAGAAGATGAGTAAATCGCTTGGAAACGGTGTCGATCCTATGGATGTCATCGATAAATACGGAGCAGATTCACTTCGTTATTTCTTATCAACAGGTAGTGCGCCTGGGAACGATTTAAGATTCCACTGGGAAAAAGTAGAATCAACTTGGAACTTCGGAAACAAGATTTGGAATGCGTCCCGCTTTGCACTTATGAACATGGACGGTATGACGTACGATGAAATCGATTTAACCGGAGAAAAATCACTCGCTGATAAATGGATTTTAACTCGTTTGAATGAAACGATCGAATCGGTTACAAAGCTGATTGATGCTTATGAATTCGGTGAAGTTGGGCGTACCTTATACAACTTCATATGGGATGATTTCTGTGATTGGTACATTGAAATGGCTAAGCTTCCTTTATATGGAGAAGATGAAGCACAAAAGAAGACGACAAGATCTGTGCTCGCATATGTACTTGATCAAACGATGCGATTGTTGCATCCATTCATGCCTTTCATCACTGAGGAAATTTGGCAGCACATTCCACATGAAGGTGAATCCATTACAGTTGCTTCTTGGCCTGAAAAACGAGAAGACCTTCACTTTGTTGAGTCTGCAAAAGAAATGAAATTGCTAACTGAGATCATACGATCCGTTCGTAATACACGCTCTGAAATGAATGTACCACCTAGTAAGCCAATTGAAATTCAATTAAAGCCCCGAGATCAAGAAACATTGAAACAGCTGGAAACGAATCGAACCTACTTGGATCGTTTCTGTAACCCAGAACCGTTAACTTTGGCACTTGATATCGAAGCACCTGATAAAGCGATGACTTCAGTTGTAAGTGGAGTAGAAATCTTCCTTCCATTAGAAGGACTAATCGATATTGAAGAGGAAATTAAACGATTAGAAAACGAATATAAAAAGTGGAATTCAGAAGTAGATCGTGTTCAGAAGAAGTTAAATAATGAAGGATTCGTTAAGAAAGCCCCTGAAAAGGTTGTTGAAGAAGAACGTGCAAAGGAACAAATGTATCTTGATAACCGTCAGAAGGTTGAAGAACGAATTAAAGAATTGAAGAATTAGATATTATGAGGAGACGAATCGAATCAGATTCGTCTTCTTCATAGTACATAGGAGTTTTTAATATGAAAACATACGAAGAAACATTGCACTGGATACATGAGTTGCTCGCTTTTGGGATGAAGCCTGGACTATCCCGCATGGAAAAAATGCTTGAAGAACTAGGAAATCCTGAAAAGGAACTGACCTCCGTCCATATTGCAGGAACAAATGGGAAAGGCTCAACGCTCACATATATGCGATGTGTGCTACAAGAGGCTGGATACACTGTTGGAACCTTTACTTCACCTTATATAGAACAATTTAATGAACGGATTTCGATGAACGGTGTACCCATTCCAGATCAAGAGTTAGTCGCGGTTGCAAATGAAGTAAGACCCATTGTTGAAAAAGTAGCTGCAACTGAATTTGGCACACCAACTGAGTTTGAAGTTGTTACGGTATTGTCGATGGTTTATTTTGCTAGACATCAAAATCCTGACATTATCATATTTGAAACAGGACTAGGGGGGCGTTTTGATTCTACGAATGTCATTCAGCCAATTTTAACCGCAATTACAACAATCGGTTATGATCATACTGCTATATTAGGTGAAACGCTAGCTGAAATCGCATTTGAAAAAAGCGGGATAATGAAGAAAAACATTCCGATGGTAACGGGCGTTGAACAAGAGGAAGCACTACAAGTCATTGAAGAACAAGCGAGTGTAAAAAACGTTGAGTTGACAAAGCTAGATCAAGCTTGTTCAATCTTCAATCATATGGCACTGGAACAAGGGGAGCAATTCACATTACAAACAACTAGACACTTATATGAGAGTCTTCAACTTAAAATGAGCGGGGAGCATCAAGTGAAAAATGCGTCGCTCGCTGTACTATTAATAGAAAAGTTAATTGAGCATAACGAATTCAGGATTTCACAGAATGATATTTCAAATGGTCTTAAACAAGCATCATGGCCAGGAAGATTCGAAACAATGAGTGAGAATCCATTGATCATTGTTGATGGCGCACATAATAAAGAAGGAATTGAAAGTTTAAAAGCTACTTTAAAATCACATTATCCGAACAAGAATAAGCGGTTGATTTTTAGTGCGCTGAAAGATAAACCAATAGAAGAAATGTTATCAACATTATACGATACGATTGATCATATTACATTTACATCGTTTCGTTTTCATAGAGCTAGTTCTGCCGAATCACTTTATGATGTATGTACTTTTAAGAAGAAAGACCTAGAGGAAAATTTTGAAAAGGCGATTCGATTAGAAAGAGAAAAAATGGATGAAAATACTGTCCTAGTCATCACTGGATCACTTTATTTTATTTCAACAGTACGAAATTTTTTGAAAAATAAAAAATAAAGTAAATTCTTGGTGACAATTTTTAGAATTGTTTGTTAAAATATGAATAGGAAAAGTAGTACGTTAGTCACAAAGTGATTTGAAAGGGGGGCTGTGGATGAGTCAGAATGCTAAACGTATATTGGCAATCATTTGTTTGGCATCATGGGGTATAGTCCTCTGGGCATTTTCTACTTTTTCCATTCCCTCCTTGGACGGATATTGGTTCGATATCTTCGGCATGTTGTTGCTTATGGTCGTCGTAGCTCTTTTTCCTATTCAAATCATGGGCACAAACATTTCATTCATACAAGGTATTTCCCTGGCAGTGTTTTTACATTTTGGTTTATTGGTAGAGCTTGTTCTCGTTCAGATTACGATTGCGATTTCTATTATGAAGCTAAGGTATCCATTATATCGACTTGGTACGAGCTCCATCATGTTTATGGTAGTTTCTGCGAACGCAGCGATAGTCTATTACTTATTAGGAGGAGAAATTGGCGGCCTCGGTATGAATGAGTACCCAGCACTCATTCCTGTTATTGGCTACTCTATTACAGCCATTTTAACGAATCACATCATCTTATATTTTCTACGAAATGAAATATATAAAGAGAAGAGTTCATTGTTCGCAAAGGATTTTCTTTGGGAACTTCTCATGGAATTAATTATCCTACCAGTAGGGATCACCTTCTTCATTCTATACTCTCAATTAGGAACAGCAGCCATTCTTTTTGTCGGCCTGCCATTCGTAGTGATCTCGTTAATTTTGCGGCTGTATCATTCTAGCCAAAAGATCAATCACCTTCTAAAGTTTACGAGTAAAATTGGACAAGAATTGACAGAGAGCCTAAATGTTGATGAAATCTTAGATATTTATCTCGCGCGTATGACGAAAATGTTAAAAGTAGACTATGCATACATACTTGATATTAATGATGGAGAAAACCTGAACGTAATAAGAAGGTATGAATCTAAAAAAGTACCTACGATTCAAATCTCAGGATTGGTAAAAGGCGAAGGCATCAGTGGTAAGGTTTGGGAAAGTGGCAATAGCTTAAGATTTGAAAGACGACATCAATGGCGTAAATTCTCACGTGGTTTTATGCCGCTTTCAGCACAATCTGTCCTATCTGTACCCATGTATCGAAATCAAGAAGTCGTTGGCGTTATTACGTTTATTTCGACTCAAAAAAGAGCATATGAAAAATCGCATGAGATGATCTTAGAAATTATTTCAAACTACTTGGCAGTTGCTATTGAGAAAGCAAAGAACTATGAAGCGACTAAGCATAAAAGTGAACGATGTCATCTTACGAATTTATATAATTACCGATATTTTGAAGACGTGCTCTCAGAAATGTATGTGAATCATAAACAGAGCAGAAAACCATTTTCATTGATCTTACTTGATATCGACCATTTCAAAAAGGTAAACGATACCTTCGGTCACCAAGCTGGTAACGTTGTGCTTTGTCAGGTCGCCGATCGCCTTGTGCAAATCATTGGCGATAATGGTACTGTGGCAAGATATGGCGGTGAAGAATTTGTCATTCTATTAGAAGATCTTGCACACTCTGACACTTTGGAGTTAGCAGAGGCAATTAGAGAAGATATATCATTGAACACCTTCACGATTAAAAATGACTTAGGTGATTATAGAAACAAAGCGATTAACATAACCGTCAGTATAGGCGTCGCAACAGCACCGGAACAAGGTGAAGATCCACTAACTCTTATACGAAACGCTGACCGCGCCATGTACACAGGAGCCAAACAAAAAGGAAGAAATAAAGTAGCAAGCTATATCGGATAGGTTAAGGACCAAGCAGAATGAAAATCTGCTTGGTCTTTTTTGTGTGGATGAAAAGGAACGGAGAGGAAGGAGATTCGGGGAAGTGAAACGTAAGAGTGGAAGAACCCTGTAAATTGCTTGCAACTCCGGAGAAAGAATTGGACTTCTTTCTAACGGCAATAGCCTCATGAAACTAGGATTCATCTCCAAGTTTCTTAATCCCCTAAGACGAACAAGGATTTTTTGTCGATTTCTGAAAATTTTTCCTTTTCAACAGGAACATTTTACTAGATAATAAGAATAGGTACATAAATATTGAGGGGGTTAGTATGAAGAGTATAGTAAGATCTAATCAAGGTGGTGTCTTAGTCATTGTCTTGATGGTCATTATGGTAATTGGCCTCTTAATACCAGCATCATATTCTATGTATAACAAGTTATTGTTAAACGACGCCAGAATCGTCCATCAAAAGCAAGCGGTCAACATCGCAGTCAGTGCGATGGAATCCTTTGAAAACTTAAGTCCTCAAGAACAAGTGAAATATTTACTCTCAAATTCCAACTTACTTAATAAACCTTTAGAAATTCTTTCAAGTTCAAGGGGTTCTCACAATTTATATCATCATGTCCTTGATAAAAACGGGAAAAAGTTGACCTTCGACAAATTCTCAACGTATTCAGGTGAGTACACGTTGGTCATTCAAGGTGTATCTGGAGATAAAAATGGTAATCATCAAAAAGATCCTGGAGAGTCTTTTTACACGGAACATGAAATGAAGCTCCTTACGACAACTGGTCTAGGACCTGGGCAACACGTCTATTTACATCAGGATGAGCGATTTGTTCCTTTTGATACCTACATAAAAGGTACTCCTTATTATGGTGACATTACGATCTTTGATGTAAATGATGGTAGCAATGAGTACCATAGAGATTCCAAAATTGAAATTGTGGCAAATGGAAATATCAACTTTAAAGGTGGATATAAAATCCAGGCTGAATGGAATGGCGAAGGTGCTATAAAAGATAATGACGACGAAGATGATTGCGAAGAAGAAGACGATGATAAAGAAAAAAAGAAGCAGAAAAAGAAAGATGACGATGATTGTGATGATGGAAATGGTAAAGATAAAAAACAAAATTATCCATACAACATCCTCGTACATTCTAAGCATGGGAATATCATTATGAATGACACAACACTAGAAACTATCGGAAACAGTGCAAGAAGAAATCTTATCGTTCAGGCACCAAATGGGGATGTAACAGTAATCAATTCAACAATGATTTCAAAAAGGGATATATACTTATTTGCTGGATGGGAATTTACGCAAGGGAACAACAAAAAAGTAATCCCATCAAAGGTAACGAGTGGAAAGATCTTGGTAGATCTAAACAATACCTTCAAAGGGACTACTATTAAGAAGCCTGTCTTATTTAATAACTGATCCTTCATACACATTAATTGTTAAAGTGAGATTCTCTTGTTTGGATTTAAGTCCGGTTTTAGAATAATAGATCTTCAAATATCCAATACCCTCAGATAGCGTTGCAATTGCGCTATCTTTTTCATTGTGAAACTCGATTTTGTTTACAGGTAAAGAAAAAGAATGATTTACTGTCCCGTCTTTTTCTAGTGTTAGTGTATTACCGTTCAATTTTAGATTAATTGTTTTCCCTTCCCTTTGCTTGAAAGTTAGGGAGTGACCTGAAAAGGTTATTTCTAAAGGTGACGAGAGTTCCCTTGTTAAAACGGTTTGCAATTCCTGGACTTTCGATTCTGTTTGAGTGATTCCTTTTGTATGAATCCATGAACCTTGGACATATGTAATCATACTGTATGACACACCGACAATCATAGAAAATATTGTAATAGTCGCCAATAGTTCTATTAAAGTAATGCCCTTTTCATTCTTCATATCAATTCCCCCATGATACGACTACTGTAATGATTACTTGTTCGAGTGACTCTAGTTCAAGTCCGCCTTTATCTTTTTTATCAATATAGATACCAGAAAGAACCACTTTGTTCGACTGATTAATCGTTCCAGGCTTGGATTTAACATACCCTTTCACAGAATATGGTCCTTCGCTCGTTGCAAAGTTGTCTTTTGGTTTGTTCTCAAGCGCTTCGTTTAATGTTCTTTCAGCTATCGAGATCGCTTCTGCTTTCCGGTCATGTAGTTGAGTAGCAGTTGTAACGTAGCTGGTGGTTTGTGAGATGAGGGTGAATACGATCCCTATAATGACAATGGTAACTAAGACTTCAATTAAAGACATGCCCTTTTGATTTTTCATCATCATTTTTCAACTACTTTCTTCATAATTAACTATATTTTAACATTATTTTCATTTATTATATAGATTAATAGTAAAGAAGAATCAAAAGCGATAAAGGGTGGTAGTATGAAACTGCGATTAGGTGATCTTCTTCTTAGTAAAGAAATGATTACACAGGCACAGCTGGATGAAGTATTAAAAGACAAACCAAGGAACCAGAAGCTAGGTGACGCACTCGTTGATCGCGGAATCATTACGGAAAATAAACTAATTGAAGTTCTTGAGTTCCAATTAGGCATTCCACATGTACGCCTTACCAACACGGAAATAGACGCTAGTCTCATGTCTCTTGTCCCAAAAGAATTAGCGAGAAGAAATGTTTACATACCCATTCGGAAACAAAACGATCAACTTACTGTTGCGATGGCAGATCCGATGGACTTCTATGCCATTGAGGATTTACGCCTATCTACAGGTTTTCAAATTATGCCGGTTATTGCAGGCAAGACCGAAATTATTCAAGCCATTAATAAATATTACGGAAAACCCGTGCAAGGAAAGCCTGATGGAGCACCGAAGAAGGAAGAGGAATTGGAAGCCTCAGCAGTAAAAGTCGTCGATCAAATTCTCTCTGATGCAGTTGAGAGTCTAGCAAGTGATATACATATCGATCCACAGGAACAGCAGGTTCTCGTACGATTTCGAGTCGATGGTGTGCTCCGTAATGAGCACTCATTCCCTAAAAAAATACAGAGCGCTATCATCTCAAGGATTAAAGTTATGGCCGATTTAGATATTACTGAGTTCAGAATCCCGCAGGATGGACGTATTAAATTAAAGTTAAACAATAGTAAAGTAGATTTGCGTATTTCCATTCTTCCGACAATGCATGGTGAAAAGGTTGTTATCCGATTATTGGATTTATCAAAAACAAACTTGAATATGTCTGCGCTACATTTTACAGAAAAAAATGAACGGATTTTCAAATCTTTACTGGACCGGCCGAACGGGTTGATGTTATTGACGGGTCCTACTGGGTCAGGTAAAACGTCCACACTCTATACTGGACTGAGTAGGTTGAACCGGGAGGAAGTTAATATTATTACGGTTGAGGATCCTGTTGAGTATCAGCTTCAAGGTATTAATCAAATTCAGGTGAATACATCCGTTGGGCTGACATTCTCTAGTGGTTTGCGTTCGATTCTAAGACAAGATCCTAACATCATCATGGTTGGGGAAATCCGTGATGCAGAGACAGCTGAGATTGCGATTCAGTCCTCACTAACAGGTCATCTTGTGCTCTCGACATTACATACGAATGATGCGATTAGTGCAATTACCCGGTTGATTGATATGGGCATTGAGCCGTATTTAATTGCCTCTTCATTATCTGGCGTAGTCGGTCAGCGACTCGTACGAAAAATCTGCAATGACTGCATACAAGAATATACGCCGAGCGAGAAAGAGAGAGAGATCTTTTTGACGAGAAATTTATCTGTTGAAACCTTATATCGCGGAGCGGGGTGTGCAAGCTGCAGAAATTCTGGATTTAAAAGAAGGATACCTATTCACGAAGTCATTCAACTTGACGATATTATACGTGAATTGATCTTACAGAAAAAGTCAAACGATGCAATCAAAAAACATTTTCAGGAAAACGATACGAAGTGGTTGTTTGATGATGGATTAATGAAAGCGAAGCAAGGATTGACGACAATAGAAGAGGTCATTAGTGTGTCATTGGTTGACTAGGGGGAGTTTGGGATGAAATATACATTAGAGTTTGTTCAAGAATTATTAATTGAAGCCCACAAAATGAAAGCATCTGATGTTCACTTATCTAGTGGGTTAGTACCGGTATTTCGAATTCATGGAGAGCTCAATCAACGTGATCTGCCAAGATTGACACCTGAAGATGCGGAGCATATTGCAAGAGAATTGATGGATGAAACGGAATGGAAGGAATTCAATGAAACGGGTGAGTTGGACTTTTCATACGGAATTGCGATGATTTCAAGGTTCAGGATTAACGCGTTTTATCAACGATCTAGTATTAGTCTAGCGATTCGAATCATTCCAAATGAAATTCCAGCAATCGAGCAGCTTGGGCTCCCAACTACAATCAATGAAATTATGCACAAGTCTCAAGGACTTGTATTAGTAACTGGCCCTACTGGGAGCGGTAAATCAACAACTCTAGCTTCGATGATCAATTATGTGAATCAGCATATGAATCGGAATATCATTACATTAGAAGATCCAATTGAATACTTACATAGGCATAATAAATCCGTCATCCTGCAAAGAGAAATTGGATTAGATACGAAGGGGTTCCCTTCAGGTTTACGGGCTGCATTACGTCAGGACCCTGATATTATTCTTGTTGGGGAAATGCGAGACTTAGAGACGATATCAACGGCGATTACGGCTGCTGAAACTGGACATCTTGTGCTAGGTACTTTGCATACGACGGATGCACCTTCGACGATTGACCGAATCATTGACGTCTTCCCAGCAAACCAGCAATCTCAAATAAGAGTGCAACTCGCATCTGTTATGGTTTCTGTTATTTCCCAAAGGTTATTGACGAACCAAAGTAAAGATGGACGAAAGCTCGTTACAGAACTGCTTATTAATAATTCCGGAATATCGAACTTAATCCGTAACGAGAAAATTTATCAAATCAAGAGTTTGATGCAGACGAGCAAAGCACAAGGTATGTATACATTGGAAATGTCGATCCAAGAGGCGTTACGTGCAGGTGAGATCTCATCTGAAACTGCAAAACCATTCTTAAAAGAGATGATGGTTTAATATGGCGATTTACGTATACCAGGGTAGGGATCCTACTGGAAAAAAGACGAAGGGCCAAGTAGATGCAGAGACGAAAACAAGTGCTGTCTCCATGCTCAAGGAGCGTGGCATTATTCCAATCGACATTGCAGAGCATCGTGAAAGTGTCTTTACGAAGGATATTTCCATTTCCAAAGGGATTAACCCACGAGAACTCGTCATGTTCTTAAGACAATTTTCCGCGTTACTAGAAGCAGGAATTTCTGTTGTGAAATCTGTTCATATCCTACATGATCAGTCACAGTACAAACCATTGAAGAGTGCATTAAGTACTATTAAGGATCAAGTACAAGAGGGAGAATCACTTTCAAATGCGATGAATCGTCATCCGAATGTCTTTCCGCAAATGGTCATCCACTTAACGAGAGTTGGAGAAGTGAGCGGAAACTTGGATTCTGCGATGATACGGCTCGCAGATTATTTTGAGAAACGGTATGAGATGCGGCAAAAAGTAATATCAGCCTTAACCTATCCGATTCTTTTAGGCGTCGTATCAATTGCGGTATTAAATGTATTACTGTACATGGTCGTTCCACGATTTACATCCATGTATGCGAACTCGGAACAAGAATTACCGATGTTAACGAAATGGGTTTTATCAATTAGTCAGTTCACATTATCGTATTGGTGGGTATTTATTACCCTTGGGTTTGTAGTAATATTAGCATTCTATTTTTTTAGAAAAAAAGAGTATGGTAAATATTACATAGATTATGCTATACTAAAGGTGCCAATATTAGGCACTATTTTACAAAAAACGCTAATTATTGAATTTTCCAGAACGCTCAGCTCCCTATTTACTAGCTCAGTCCCCATCCTGCAATCGATGAAGATCACTCGTAACATCGTGAACAATAACGTCTTCAAAAAGATCATAAACGAGTCGATACAATCTGTAGAGGAAGGAAATTCAATGACCGTTCCAATGAGGGGTGATTGGCCTTTTCCACCGTTAGTGCTACATATGATCCTGATTGGTGAACAAACAGGAAACTTGGATGCCATGCTAACGAAAATTACTCAGTTTTATGAATCCGAAGTAGATCACATTACCGATCGACTTCAAGCATTGTTAGAGCCGGTGTTGATTTTGTTCTTGTCACTCGTTGTCGGTGTGATTGTTCTATCTGTCGTATTGCCCATGTTCGGGTTATATGAAAATATCAATCTATAAAAAAGGGGAGTTCAATGTATGAAAAAGATTTTATCAAAGAGAATGAAAGCCGTTAAGTCTGAAAAAGGATTTACACTTGTTGAGTTACTAGCAACGATCGTTATTTTAGGAATTATTGCTGCGATTGCAGTGCCATCTATTGGTGGATTGATGGAAAAAACAAAAACTAATGCACATACAGCTAATGAGGAAAGCGTTGAAGAGGCTGCTAGATTGTATATTGTTGCTGAAGAATATGAAAGTGGAACTTTAACAGATACGCAATTAGTACCAGACTATCTTGAAGAAA
Source organism: Pseudalkalibacillus berkeleyi (assembly GCF_021608225.1). Classification (NCBI taxonomy): domain Bacteria; kingdom Bacillati; phylum Bacillota; class Bacilli; order Caryophanales; family Fictibacillaceae; genus Pseudalkalibacillus; species Pseudalkalibacillus berkeleyi. The sequence continues at coordinate 1,936,182 of NZ_JAKIJS010000001.1, read as the reverse complement.
TACCAGAAGATCCTCAGACTGGTAGCGCTTATACTACACTCAGTGTCGCGGTTGCAGATGGAAAAGTAACAGGTGTAACTTTATCAAGTGGAACATCATCTCCATAATAGATAGTTCTGATATCAATATGATTTTTTAAACAACCCTCTCCTACGAGAGGGTTTCATTCCTATATAGGGGTAGATTTTGATGTACATAGCGTTATTTTTTATTTTTGGTTTGGTGTTTGGTTCCTTTTATAATGTGGTTGGGTTGCGGGTGCCTGAGAAAAAGTCGATTGTCCGTCCAGGTTCCCATTGTACAAGCTGCCAGCGACCACTTTCATCCATTGACCTAATTCCTGTTCTTTCTTACAAACTTTTTAAAGGAAAATGTCGCACTTGCGATTCAAAAATATCTCCCATTTATCCGATGATAGAAGTAAGCACTGGATTATTGTTTACTTTTAGCTATCTACAATTTGGATGGTCACCAGAGCTAATCGGCAGTCTGATCATTGTCTCGCTACTTATCATCATTTTTATTAGCGATATTTTTTACATGCTGATTCCAGATAAAATCCTATTATTCTTTGCACCATTGGTCATCTTGTACCGTTTTTGGATACCGACAGAACCTTGGTGGGACGCTTGGCTCGGTAGTATCATCGGCTTTAGTTTATTATTCCTCATTGCTGTTATTAGTAAAGGTGGAATGGGTGGCGGTGATATAAAACTATTTGCAGTTCTAGGTCTCTTCTTCGGTTGGAAAGGGATATTGCTAATCCTATTTCTCGCATCGCTTATCGGTTCCGTTATCGGGATAATATTAATGATCCTCAAAAAAGTTGAACGTAAACAGCACGTGCCATTCGGTCCATTCATTGTGTTGGCCGCTTTCATTACATTGTTCTGGGGAGACATCATACTAGATTGGTACTTTAGGTAAAGGAGTTCAACGACCGTGAAACTGTTCAAAAGTGCGCTGCCTATATTTATTGTGTTTCAAGATGATTGCATTCGATACGTTACGATGAAAAGTCAATCGCCTTTAGTCATTCATAAAATTGGCGAAACGAAATTACCAGCCGGCATCATTCAAAAGGGACGAATCCTTGATAAACATGCCTTAACTAAGATCGTCACTAGCTGTGTGAACAACTGGAAAATGAAAGGTAAGAAAGTTCGTTTCGCGATACCAGATGCCATTTCATTTATTCGTAAAATCCCGATTCCTTCCACGATTCCTGAAAAGGAATTAGATGGATACATACAAGTAGAATTAGGTGCTACTATTCATGTCCCTTTTGATGAACCAGTTTTCGATCTTCACAAGCTGAAAGAGGAAGAGGAGCATATTGATTATTTGTTATTTGCTGCTCCAGAAGCCGTGATGAAGGATTATATGGAAGTTTTAAATGATGCAAAACTAAAACCTTTAGACGCTGAGCTCTCTTCTCTCGCAATCTATCGCCTTTATTATCATTTGGAATTAGTAGATCCTGCGAAAAGGTATTTACTACTGAATCTTGAGCGGGATGGTATTAATGGATCTGCATTTTACCAGCATTCACCCATGTTTACACGCTTCATCTCTTTGAATACGATTGGTCAGTTCTCGGCAAATGAGGACCACGATTTCTTTGATATTGATGGTCGCTGGAATGAAGTAACGACTGAGCTTGGTCGTATCATGAACTTTTATCAATTTTCTCTTTCTGATGGAGCGGAATTTGATGCCATACTCGTTTCAGGTGATCATCCGCAATATGAAGCATTTATAGAAAAAGTAGAATCAGAGTATGATATGAAAGTGATTCAAATACCAGAAGAAAAGGTCAAACTTGAACGTGGATTGGATGTTCAGCGTGAGTTTTTTACGACAGTTGGCTTAGGGTTGAGGGGGAGTCACCGTGCAGGTTGATATTAATTTACTCCCGAAAAAAAGGAGCGGACTTCGATCCAGTAAAGTAGCTTTTATGATCGTTATTACCTTATTTATGTTTTGTTCAATCGGTATTGGAAGCATTTATTATATAAGTTCTCAAAATATTTCTCAGCTTGAAGCAGATTACAAGGCGCATCAATCACAGACAGAAAGATTGCAGGTGCAGTTATCTGAAATAAACGAAAATGGTTCTTCATCGGTTGGTAACGAATTTGAAAGTCTTGTAGGGACGAGGGTGGAAACGATTAAAGTCATTGATCATATCCTAAAACGGTTACCTGCAGGTGGTCTATTAAATATTTCCTATGCTGAAGATGGAAATGTAAATGTGATGGCTTCCTTTAAAAGCTTAGAGGACGTTGCAGCATATCAAAAACAATTGGTTCAAGCGGAAGGTATGTACAGCATTGAATTGCTAAAGCTCAATCAACAAGAATCAGAGGACGCTTCAACGAAATCCTACATCGCAAACCTACATGTGAAATATGAGCCTCTACAATATTTAAGTCAAGGAGGAACACGATAATGTCTACAGTTCCTTCTCAAAAAAGGTTGCTCGCTTTATTATCATTTATACTTGTTCTTGTGCTGATCGCAAGCTATGTGTGGCTCGTCCACCCATCATTTGCACATATCGAACAACTGGAAAAAGACATCAAAAATGAGAAAACACTCATTCAAGCTACCAAAGTGAAATTAAAAGAAAAATCCGCTGAAGAGTCCGATATTGCGTTTTCACTTCCTTCATATCCTGCAACAGATCAGATTGTACTTCATTTACGGAATGCAGAAAAAGAAGCGTCTAGTGAAATTCGTAATTTATCATTTGAAGAGAACCAAGGTGAGGATGAAGAGAAGCAAGGTGAACAAACGGTGACTTCTTCACAGCTTCAACCATTGACATTTTCTTTGGAGGTCAGTTCCCCTAACATTGAATCTGTTAAGAAGTTCGTAAGTACGCTGGAAAGCAGTGAGCGGCTGTACAAAGTATTGAAATTAGATCTTACAGCAGCATCTAGTGAAGAAGAAAAAGCGCCTATCATCTACACAATCGACCTGGAGACTTACTATCAATAATTATTGTCAAAAATACTCGAACACTTTCCTGAACAAGACGACAGAGGTCTTGTTCTTTTTCATTTGGTCTATGGTATATTCTCTCTACTACTCTATCAATAATGTTCTAATCCGTTGGTGAAATACATAGAATAGACTGAGAGAAAAGGAGTTGATGCCGGGTGGATGACAAGGAAAAGAATATAACGATTAGAGTCAATGGGAAGGACAGGCCTGTGCAGGAGGTAAAAGCTGAAATTCAAAACAAAGATGAAGAGATTGCAGCATCAATAGACGGTGATTTCATCGATCAACCGTTTGAATGGGTTCTTCCGAAAGAAAATACATCATCCAATCTTTATCTCTTTCACGCAAATCGTGATGAATCTGAATCTACTGAATATGATGCTTATTCAAATGAGAGAAAACCCGGACTGCCGATTCATCGAAAAAAGTTAACATCTTCTCTTAAACGTCCCTTTTCAGCTCCCAAAACGCCATTCCAATTGCCGAAGCAATTACTAGTGCCGATTGTAAGTGCAGTTGTCATTGGCGGGATCATCGGCTTGATCGTATTAATGATTTTTACAGGAGACGAATTTAAGTCAAATACCACACCAGCAGCTACTCAACCTGTTGAAACACCAGTTAAGAACCCTATTTCAGCTCCCAAAACGACTTCATTAAATACCATCATTTCACCTTATGTTGTACAAGCAGGACTCTATTCATCTGCGGCTTCGGCTGAAGAAATCGCGAATAATATAATAGCAAAGGGCTATGCAGCTGCTGTAGATCCTGTTGATTACCGAGTATATATTGGTATAAGTAGTACACTAGAGGGTGCAAAAGCGTTAGCAAGTGTATATGAAAATACGGAGATTCTCGCTGAAGCTCCTTATTCCCATTCTCGTACAATGGGAGAAGAGGAAATTTCTGTGCCAACGAGTGGAGATACACACTGGCTCGAAAGTGGTAAGGCTTTGCTTGAATTGAGCTATGGAACTGCAGACATGAATACTATGGAGTCTGACTTGTTATCATGGAAAAAAGAAGCGATGGGGTCTGTTGAAAAGTTAACAGCCGACCAACAAAAGAAAGCAGTTGCATTCATTAATTCAATGTCCGCTGTAGTGGACCAAAATGAAGGTAAGTGGACCATTCAACAAGCTAAATTAGATGCGACGATTCATTATATCGCCCTCGTTCAGTCCTTTAAAAAATAACCACACGCTTTCAACAAAAGATAGTCATAAATCACCCTCCTGTTACGAACGATAATAAAGGAGGGTGCTACTATTTTTGGTTGTCTTACTGGAAGGGATTTGCTATTCTGTAAATAATCCCTTCATTTGTAGTAAAATGACAATCGTAACCTCTACTCTAAACGTAAAGGGTGATTGTATGAAACGCCTCATTTTAGCTTCAGGCTCACCTCGACGTAAAGAATTACTAGAAACAGCCCACCTTCCATTCATTATCCAAAAAAGTTCTGTAAATGAAAACATTAGTGATGAATACACACCTGCTGAAATTGTTGAGCAACTTTCCTTAAGAAAAGCAAAGGATATTGCCCAATATTACCCCGATGATGTCGTTCTAGGCTCAGATACTGTGGTTGTTTATGATGGCCAAGTATTAGGTAAGCCTAAAAGTGATGAAGATGCATACGAAACTTTATCAAAGCTTTCAGGAAAAACGCATCAAGTTTATACGGGTGTAGCAATTATTTCGGAGGAGCGGGAGATTTGTTTTCACGAAGCTACAGAAGTTACGTTTTGGACTTTGACTTCTGAGGAAATAAAGGAATATGTAAGCTTGGGTGAATGTAAAGATAAGGCTGGATCATATGGAATACAAGGCTATGGTTCAACTCTTGTCAAACAGATAAATGGTGATTATTTTAATGTTGTTGGTTTACCTATTTCACGGACTGTCCGTGAATTAAAGTCGTTCGACATTACAAAAAGATCAGTCACGGAATAAATCCTAAGGAGGATGATGAATTGGGGATGAAACCCTTAACCATCCGTGATTTTCCATTGAATGAAAGACCGAGAGAGCGTATGCTAAAAGAAGGTGCAAACGTTCTTTCCAATCAAGAATTACTAGCGATTTTATTACGTTCCGGGACGAAAGAAGAATCGGTGCTTCAACTTGCACAAAGAGTTATTCAACAATTTGAAGGACTTAACCTTTTGAAAGATGCGACCGTTGATGAGCTGACTTCTGTCAAAGGAATTGGCAATGCAAAGGCGATAGAGATTCTTGCATCACTAGAACTCGGAAAACGTGTAAGTCGCTTACAATTAGATGAACGTTATATTATTCGATCTCCGGATGATGGTGCGAATTATGTAATGGATGAGATGCGCTTCTTATCACAAGAGCATTTCGTTTGCATCTATTTGAATACGAAAAATCAAGTATTGCATAAGCAAACGGTTTTCATTGGGAGTTTAAATGCTTCCATTGTTCATCCAAGAGAAGTTTTTAAGGAAGCAATGAAGAGGTCCGCTGCCTCCATCATTTGTTTCCACAATCATCCAAGTGGAGACCCTAGTCCGAGTCGGGAGGATATTGAAGTCACACAACGTTTAACCGAATGCGGAAAGATTATGGGGATAGACCTTTTGGATCACATTATTATTGGAGATCAAAAATTCGTTAGTCTTAAAGAAAAAGGCTACGTTTAGACTGTTCAAGCCTTAGGGTTTGGAGTATAATCAAAGTTATGAGTTTTGCTAGTAATGAAGGGAGATTTACATAAATGTTTGGTGGATTTTCAAGAGATATGGGAATTGATTTAGGTACTGCAAATACATTGGTATATGTGAAAGGGAAGGGTGTAGTTGTTCGTGAACCTTCCGTAGTTGCCATTAATACGAAAAGCGGAGATATCGAAGCAGTAGGTAATGCCGCTAAAAATATGATTGGTCGTACACCTGGAAACATCGTCGCACGCCGACCGATGAAAGATGGGGTTATTGCAGATTATGATACAACTGCAACGATGATGAAGTATTATATTCAACAAGCACAAAAGAATCGTTCAGTCTTTTCTCGTAAACCATTCGTGATGGTTTGTGTACCATCCGGAATTACTCACGTTGAAGAGCGCGCGGTTAAAGAAGCGACGAAACAAGCAGGAGCTCGTGACGTTGAGACGATCGAAGAACCGCTTGCAGCTGCAATTGGTGCGGACCTTCCAGTTTGGGAACCTACAGGTAGTATGGTAGTTGATATCGGTGGAGGAACGACGGAAGTAGCCATCATTTCACTTGGTGGAATTGTAGAGAAACAATCCATTCGTGTTGCTGGAGATGAAATGGACGACGCGATCATTCAGTACATCAAGAAAACGTACAATGTGATTATCGGTGAACGAACTGCAGAAACAATCAAACTTGATATTGGTTCAGCAGATACTTCAGATGGCATGGAAGAAATGGATATCCGTGGTCGTGACCTCTTAACAGGACTTCCGAAAACAATCTCCATTTCTAGTGAAGAAATTGCAGGTGCATTAAAAGATACGGTAGATACGATCATGGATGCTGTTAAGCTGGCATTAGAAAAGACGCCACCTGAATTAGCAGCAGATATTATGGATCGTGGGATTGTGTTAACTGGTGGTGGAGCTTTACTACGTAACCTTGACCGAATCATTAGTGAAGAAACGAAAATGCCGGTAATTGTGGCAGAAAATGCATTAGACTGCGTAGCGATTGGTACAGGTCGTGCAATTGAAAACTATCAACAGGTTAGAAACAAGCCTGGATTTGGTGGCGGCCGTTCTAAATCAAAATATTAAGAGGTGTGAATCGTGCCGCAGTTTTTCTCGAACAAACGTCTTATTATTCTGTTAGTTAGTATGATTGTTCTCGTAGCCATGATTGGTTTCTCAATGAAAGAAAGAGAAAATATTTCATGGCCGGAACAACTCTTACATGATACTGTTGGCTGGACTCAGTCAATCTTCTATAAACCCGCGAACTTTGTGGCGGGTTTCTTTGGGAATGCCGTTGAAATGAAAGAGATTTACGAACAAAATAAAGTGCTCAAACAACAATTGAATGAGTATGATAAGCTGGCTAGTCGTGTGAAAGATTTAAAGAAAGATAACGAATCACTTCGTGGGACATTGAAAAAGGAGCAAACCCTTTCAGATTACACGGTTTGGCATGGGACAATTATTGGAAGAGCTCCTGAGAGATGGTATCAATTTATCCAAATTGATGTCGGGAAGCAGGCCGGAATTAAGCCGAATATGGCCGTTATAACGGATAAAGGACTCATTGGTAAAATCCATAAAGTTTCTGCTTTTCACTCTACCGTTGAACTCATCAGTAACCATGATCCGAATAGTCGAATCTCAGCCGTGGTGCAAGGTGAAAAAGAGAGGGTTTATGGTTTAATCCAAGGATTTGATCAGAAGCAGAAACTACTCACAATGAAGATGATCGGAATCGATAAAGAGTTAAAAAAGGGCCAGACGGTTACAACATCCGGATTAGGCGGTATCTTTCCTAAAGGTCGTGAAATCGGAAAAATTGTGAGGTTTGAACCTGATAAAGTTGAACCTACACAAACAGCTTATATCGAACCGGCTGCAGACCTTTATGATATCCATCATGTTATGGTCGTGAAACGGAAAATACAAGAAGTCGAAACCGAAACTGATACGAATACGGTAGAGGAGGAAGAAACGTCATGATTCGCTTTCTTCTTCCTTTTCTTACATACCTGTTATTTATTAGCGAAAGTACATTGATGCAAGTTTTCACACCACAGCATATGGACAACGAGACGATTATCATTCCTAGGTTTGTCGTCATCATGGTGTGCTTCATTGGCATGTATATTACGCCAATGAGGGGTGTACTTTATGGCGTTGCTTTTGGCCTTTTATATGACCTTATTTTTACAGATCTAATCGGAGTTTACATGTTTTCAATGGGGTTAACGGCTTATATTACGACATTTATCGCGCGTTATTTCCACGGAAACATTTTTGTGACATTATTCGTTATGATTATCGGACTTTCGGCATTTGAATTCTTGGTGTTCGGATTGTACACCTTAATCGATATTGCGAATATGAACTTAGAAATATTTGTTTATCAGCGATATCTACCTACGTTGTTGTTGAATTGTGTGTTCGTTGTTTTGGTCTATTACCCACTTCGAAAATGGTTAATCAACATCGCGATTGACTTAGAAGAAAAATAGGGTAGAAAAAAGGATTACCATTTGACTTTGTCGAAATTGTGTATGTTGAGGTGAACAGGGTAATGGCACAGAAACAGAAACAAGTAAACAACCATTTTGTAACGATAAAAGGGACGAAAGAAGGTCTTATCCTCAATTTAGATGATAATTGCTCCTTCGATCATTTGCTCTCTGAATTAGAAACAAAATTAATACATCCATCTGAGAACCAACCTTCTGATGGACCGAAAATACCCGTCAAGGTGAAAGTCGGCAAAAGGTATTTAACTGAGCAACAAGAAGAGCTCCTTCATAAAATTATTTATCAAAAGAAAAATCTCCTTGTTGACGCTATCGAATCAGAAGTGATCACGAAAGAGTATGCAGAATATATGAAGAAGGAAAATGAAATAACATCGGTAAGTCGGATGGTCCGATCAGGTCAGATTCTGAAAGTACAAGGTGACCTTTTGTTGATTGGCGATGTCAATCCAGGAGGTTATATTGCCGCCACTGGTAATATCTTTGTTATGGGATCGTTGAAAGGAATTGCTCATGCTGGCTGTGAAGGTCGTACCTCAGCAATCGTTTCAGCTTCAATCATGATTCCTTCTCTTGTACGAATTGCTGATCAATTATTTCAAGATGAAGAAGATGAACAAGAATATGATGGTGTATGTGCATACTTAGATGATGAGGACAATCAGATTAAAATGGATCGTCTGCACATTTTGCACCAGATCAGACCGGGTTTAAACCGACTGTAGGGAAAGGGGAATGTTTTGTGGGTGAAGCGATCGTAATTACATCTGGAAAAGGCGGAGTTGGAAAGACGACAACTACAGCCAATATAGGGACGTCACTTGCACTCCTTGGAAAGAAAGTCTGTCTCATTGATACAGACATTGGACTTCGTAATCTGGACGTCGTCATGGGGCTTGAAAACAGAATCATATATGATTTAGTGGACGTTGCACAAAATCGATGTAAACTCCATCAAGCTCTGATCAAGGATAAGCGGTTTGAATGTTTATACCTTCTGCCAGCAGCGCAAACGAAAGATAAGAGTGCTGTCACCCCAGATCAGATGAAGCGGATTGTAGCGGAGCTTAAACAGGATTATGATTATGTAATCATTGATTGTCCTGCAGGAATTGAACAAGGATTTAAGAATGCAGTCGCAGGTGCAGATCAATCCATTGTCGTTACGAATCCTGAAACAGCTTCTGTAAGAGATGCCGACCGAATCATTGGGTTATTGGAGCAAGAGGATATGGAATCACCGAAACTGATTGTGAATCGGTTAAAAGCTCATATGATGGAAAATGGTGATTCTTTAGATGTAGACGAGATTGTTTCTATATTAGCGATTGAGCTATTAGGAATCGTAGTTGATGATGAATCGGTATTAGGTGCAGCTAATCGAGGCGAACCAATTGCCTTAAATCCAGATACAAAAGCGTCACAAGCTTATCGGAACATTGCTAGAAGAATTCTTGGTGAATCTGTTCCACTCATGTCCTTAGAGCAAGACAAGGGTCTCTTTAAGAAAGTGAAACAGTTTTTCGGAATGAGAGCATAAACAAAAAGGTCAGATTACCTAATTGCTTGTCGCAGCTAGGGGATCTGGCTTTTTTAATACAGTTATTCATACTCGACACCAAGGCTTCTCATATTTTAATTATGTAAACATAGAAGTCTTCTATTCTTCTTGACCTCACTATGTACATGTCATAATCCCCACGGACAAGTCATAAACATGTACAAATCAGGTGTAGAGGGTGGAGGTCAATGAAAAATAGAGCGGATGAGGTTAGAAGGAAGTACCAGAACCAAATTAAAAGCCATCGGAACAATGTGGACGAATCCTCTTCTAATCGTCTTAGTGTTTTAAATAGAAATAGCAATGGAGGACACCCATTGTTTTCATCAGAAGGATTTCTTTTCAGAGTTATGGCAGCGATATGTCTATTTTTAGTTATAGGTATCATTTTCAAAAACCCTTCTGCCCCTTTAGGGAATATACAGGGTTATGTGAATAATGCGTTTGAGGAAGAGTTCCAATTTGCTTCTGTCGCGAACTGGTATGAAAATCGTTTCGGGAAGCCGCTCACTTTATTTCCAACTGATTCCAAGAACAAAACGGCTGACTCGATTGGGAAAGCAAGTAATTACGCACTTCCAGCAAACGCGAAAGTTCTACAATCCTTTAAAGATAACGGTAAAGGTGTCTTATTAGAGACGGGCAGTAATACAGATGTTTCCTCAATAAAAGAAGGGTTCATCATCTTCATTGGAGAGAAAGAACAACTTGGAAAGACGGTTGTGGTCCAACATTTCGATGGAAGTGAATCGTGGTATGGCAAATTAAATAAAATTAGTGAGGAAATTAAACTATATAATTATATTGATGCAGGTGCGGATTTAGGAAAAGTAACTAAGGAAGAGAAATCTGATACAGGTTTATTCTATTTTGCAATAAAGGATAATGGCGGATTCATCGATCCTCTAAAGGCGTTATCCTCAGATTGATGTGGAAATTTATAAATTTGATTAGGATCAATCCGCTTCTGTGGCTCGTGGCAGCGACTGGTATTCTTACAGGTTATTTTAGGGAATTTCTAATCTTATTTATTGTGATTTTCATTCACGAGATCGGTCATGCATTAGCTGCGCTCTTCTTCAAATGGCGTTTAGTTAAGGTAGAAATGCTCCCGTTCGGTGGCGTGGCGGAAATGGATGAGTACGGAAACCGACCCTATTTAGAGGAAATAGTCGTGACTTTGGCGGGACCCATTCAACATTTATGGATGATTGGTTTATCTTCCCTCTTGCTATTAACGGGGTATGGAGACCCTGTATTAATCGAAAAGTTTATCTCAATCAACTGGATGATTCTGTTGTTCAACCTCCTCCCTTTGTGGCCATTGGATGGTGGCAAGCTTCTTTTTTTGTTTCTGACAGTATTTCTTCCTTATAAACGTGCGAAGAGTACGATGCTGGTTGCTTCAATAAGTTTATTATTCCTATTTATGATTTCGACGATCCTCATTTATTCGTTCCATCTAAATCTACTAATTGTATTGTCATTCTTGCTATATGCGCATTATGTGGAATGGAAGCACCAATCCTATATGTATATCCGATTTTTATTAGAGCGGTTGAATATAATGGAGAAATCCAGGAAAAAGAAAGTGATTTTAGTTGAACCAACTATGACTTTAGATGGTGTCCTTTCCAAACTCCATAAAGGATATCTTCATGAAGTACATGTTAAGACCACCCCACCTTTTGTTTGCAATGAGAAGGAACTATTGAACGCTTATTTTAAGAGAAGCGCTAGGACATGTGCAATCCAAGATCTTTTTCGTTAAAATGTATGAAAAGGCATTTGTAATGAAGAATTGAGGAAGCACATGGATCAAATTATTTTTAATTTAACCACTTCAGAAAAAAGAGCGGCAATTATCCAGGACGGAAAAGTAGTTGAAATTCTGATTGAACGACCAGACGCTTATCCGAAAGCGGAAAATATCTATCTGGGCCGCGTTATTAAAGTCCTTCCGGGCATGCAAGCTGCATTTGTTGATATAGGACATGAACAAAATGGCTTCATTCATGCAACGGATCTCGTTAATGATCATAACCAAGAACGCCCCATTAATGAAGTCATTCATGAAGGTCAAACTATTGTGGTACAGGTCAAGCGAGAAGCATCGAAAAACAAGGGTCCTCTTCTGACGGGTAATATTGCAATACCAGGAGAAAACCTTGTTTATTTGCCGTTTGGAGAGTATGTTGCGGTTTCAAAAAAGCTAACAGAAAACGGAAGGGATCAGGTTAAGCTTGCTGGGGAAGCTTTGATTGAAGGGCAAGAGGGGGTCATCATGAGGACCTCAAGTGCCAAGACATCAAGAGATAAGCTTGAAGAAGAATTTTATGAATTACGACATAAATGGCACCACATTCTTGGGAAGTCGAAGAGTATGAGTGAAGTTCATTTATTGTTTGAAGGAAAATCTATAATCGATACGGCTTTAAATAATCATTTAGCCAAAGAGGCGGAGTTAGTATTTGACGAGTTTAAAGCTTATCAAAAGTGTAAAAATATATTATCAAAAAATTACAAGCTATCACTCTATAAAGGACATGAGAATATCTTTTCTTATTATCAAGTTGACGCATCCATTCAAAAAGCATTGAATCAGTCAATTTGGTTAAAAAACGGTGGACATATTCAAATTGATTATACAGAAGCATTGACCGTCATTGACGTTAATACAGGGAAATTTACAGGCAAACAAGATCGTGCCCAGGCAATCCTTCAGACCAATCTACTTGCTGCTGAAGAAACGGCCAGACAACTTAGACTCCGTAATATTAGTGGTATGGTTGTGATTGATTTCATACGAATGTCAGACGAACGTCACCGATTGGAAGTTCAAAAGCATTTAAAGACAGCTTTAGAAAGTGATCCGATACAAACGAGGATTTATGGGTTCACAGCGCTTGGTATAATGGAGTTAACAAGACAAAAGGTAAGAGATAGTCTACACGCAATAATGAAGGATGACTGTAATCGCTGCCAATCACCACATCAACAATTCTCTGTAAAGACACTATTTTATGAGTTAGAACGACGTGTCCATGAACTTAGCACTACAGAAGAAGAAGGCGTCTGGGTCGAACTTTCGAGTGAATTATACTCTTATATTCATGAAAATCAATCAGACCGGTTAGAGCATATATCAAATCTTATACCTGCTCGGTTGTTTGTGACAAAGTCTATCGATTCAGAAGGACCTAATATTCGGATTCGACACATCGGTCAAAAAGCTGATATTGAAGCTAGAATAGATAAGGAATAACGTTGACAATCTCTTCATTTCTATGGTATGATTCTTTCGTTGGTTTTTGGAGCCTCAAGCTCCAACCGCACAAAGCAGGTTTTCAAGCTTAACTGATTATATCAAGTCAAATTGGCTGTATTCATTCAGTGATTCAACTGAATGAAAAGAGTCGAGTATTTCGAGGCGCGGAAGTGTACGAGGACCGGATCATAGGTAACACTATTTGAGGACCGGAGTAACGACGCAACAAAGAAATACGATGGCTATGTTCATTCAGTAGCACCTGCAATGGCGAGTCTGAGTCAAACAGGAGGTGCAAGTTATGTACGCAATTATCGAAACAGGCGGGAAGCAATTCCGCGTTGAAGAAGGACAAGAGCTTTTCATCGAGAAATTGGATGCTGAAGCAGGTGAAACGATTACATTCGACCGTGTATTGATGGTAGGTGGAGACGACGTTAAAGTCGGAAGCCCTAACGTTGATGGCGCGACTGTTACGGCTAAAGTTGAGAAACAAGGCCGCAATAAGAAAGTCGTTGTTTACAAGTTCAAGCCTAAAAAGAACTATCGTCGTAAGCAAGGACATCGTCAGCCTTACACAAAAGTCGTTATTGACAAAATTAACGGATAATTATCATGTTAACCGTCAATATTCATCGTGACCAGCACAACATCGTGTCTTTTAGCATTTCAGGACATGCTGAATCAGGTCCTTATGGACATGATCTTGTATGTGCAGCTGTAACAGCTGTATCCTTTGGATCTGTAAATGCAATCGAGGAGCTTTGTCAGGTTGAACCTGAAGTCGAAACTCGAGAAAATGGCGGATACTTACTTTTTAAAACACCTTCTTCAGTAAATGAAGAAACATCTAAGAAGATGCAACTTTTACTTGAAGGTATGCTGGTATCACTCAGAACAATCGAACGTGACTATGGAAAATATATTAAAATTGAGGTTTTAGGAGGTGCATCGCATGCTTAAATTAAACCTGCAGTACTTCGCATCCAAAAAGGGTGTTGGTAGTACGAAGAACGGTCGTGACTCAATCTCTAAACGCCTAGGGGCTAAAAGAGCTGATGGGCAAACAGTTTCAGGTGGATCTATTCTTTTCCGTCAACGCGGAACAAAAATCTATCCTGGTAAAAACGTAGGCCGCGGCGGAGATGACACTCTATTTGCTAAGGTTGACGGCGTTGTTCGTTTTGAACGTCTTGGTCGTAACCGTAAGCAAGTAAGTGTTTACCCAGTAGCCAAAGAAGCGTAAGACTTAAACTCTAACCGGACTGGTTAGAGTTTTTTTCTTCTAAGCTCTGTTATAGTAATGTTGAATTCTGCGAAATTCACTCGCTTTCAGCGTGCGATCCGCAGGACAAGGAACGCTTCGGCAGCGTTAAATTGCACGAAGAAAATGCGAATTTCATTTTCGAGGCGTCTCGTAAATTTCTCTTCATCAACTTTTCTACAAGAAATCTACAGCTTTCTCTAACAGAGCCTATGAAATAGAGACTGTCAATTATATGTTTGGGAGTGCTATTATGAAGGGAAAAATGGATTCAGTAAGCCTTTTACGTCATGCTCGTCATGATTGGCTGAATCAACTTCAATTGATTAAAGGTAACCTGGCATTAGACCGTACAGATCGAGCGAAGGAAATTATTGATCAAGTCGTTCAAGAAGCTAAGAATGAAGCGAAAGTATCAAATCTAAAAATGCCTATGTTGGCAGAGTTATTTTTAACCTACAACTGGCTGCAAAATCAGTATAGGTTAGATTATGAAGTGATTGGAACAGAACGTGATTTATCAAAGTACGATCAACCATTGTTTGAATGGACTTCTTGTTTTTTAAGTGAAATTGAAAAACACGTTGTAATGGATAGTGAACCTCATTTAATGGTAACCATTCAACTGTTTGAGGATAAAGTACGGATTAGTTATGACTTTGCAGGTGTTTTGGATGTTCAGAACATTGAGCAATCAATGGATTCATCGCAAATAACCGTACATAATTCAATTAGAATCATCGAAAGCTACAGTCAGGAAAATGAACTGTTGTATATCCTTGAATTAGGATAAGAAGTAGAGGTGAGTTAGCATGTTTGTAGATCAGGTTAATGTGTTTGTTAAATCTGGTGATGGCGGTAATGGAATGGTTGCATTCCGAAGAGAGAAATATGTTCCTAACGGTGGACCTGCGGGTGGAGACGGAGGTAAAGGTGGCGACGTCATCTTCGAAGTAGAAGAAGGCTTAAGAACCTTGATGGATTTCCGTTATAATCGACATTATAAAGCCCCTCGTGGTGAAAATGGAATGTCTAAAAATATGCACGGTCGTAATACGGACCCTCTAGTTGTAAAAGTGCCACCAGGTACTATGGTGACGGATGCGAGTACAGGGAAGTTAATTGCAGATTTAGTTGCTCATGGACAACGAGCAGTCATTGCACGGGGTGGAAGAGGCGGTAGAGGAAACTCCCGTTTCGCTACACCTGCAAATCCTGCACCAGAACTAGCTGAGAATGGTGAACCAGGTGAAGAAAAAGAAATTACGCTAGAACTTAAACTATTGGCAGATGTAGGCCTAGTCGGATTTCCAAGTGTTGGTAAGTCGACGTTACTATCAGTCGTTTCAGCAGCAAAGCCAAAGATTGCAGAATACCACTTTACAACGCTTAGTCCTAACCTGGGTGTTGTAGAAACGGAAGATAGCCGAAGCTTTGTAATGGCTGATCTACCTGGACTAATTGAAGGTGCTCATGAGGGTGTTGGATTAGGGCATCAATTTTTACGACATATCGAGCGAACAAGAGTTATTGTCCACGTTATTGATATGTCAGGACTTGAAGGTCGAGATCCATATGATGACTTCTTAAAAATTAACGAGGAATTAAGGCAATATAATCTTCGATTGACTGAGCGACCTCAATTAATCGTTGCCAATAAGATGGATATTCCAGGTGCAGAAGAACATCTAAATGAGTTTAAGGAAAAGGTTGGGGATTACCCAATTTTCCCAACTTCTGCGATAACGAAATCTGGTGTGCGAGATTTGTTATTTGAAATCGCAAATCTTTTAGAGCATACGCCAGAATTTCCACTTAATGAGCCAGAGGAAGCAGAAGACCAAGAGAAACGAGTTCTCTATAAGCACGAAGCTGAACAACAACCATTCGAATTATCTCGAGAAGATGATGGTACATTTGTGGTTACAGGTGCAAAAATTGAGCGACTCTTTAAAATGACAGATTTCTCTAGAGATGAATCCATTCGAAGATTCTCTCAACAAATGAGAAAGATGGGGATTGATCAAGCTCTAAGAGAACGTGGAGCTGAAGATGGAGACATCGTTAGAATCTTACAGTACGAATTTGAATTTATAGAATAGACTGTCATATTTGACAGTCTTTTCATATTCAAAGGAGGAGTACATTGCCTTCCTTTGTTCATTCTTATATACTGAACATTAATGTCTATAATTGGAGGATCCAGAATGGAACGGTATGGTGAACGATTTTATTTAGTTAGAGAAGACTTACTGTCTGAAGCGATGAACAAAACCTTAGATGCAAAGGAATTGTTGGAGTCAGGTAAGGTAGGTACGGTTAATCAAGCTGTCCAATCTGTTGATCTTAGTCGAAGTGCATTTTATAAATACAGGGATGGAGTATTCCCATTTGAAACGATGGTAAAAGAAAAAATTGTTTCTATTGCCATACACCTAGAAGATCGATCAGGATCTTTATCTACTTTATTAGCAGTACTGGCAAATTTAGGGTGTAATATCTTGACGATCCATCAGACAATTCCTTTGCAAGGAAGAGCGAACGTAACCATATCCATTGAAACAGCCTCTGCTAAAGAGGATATCAATGGGATCTTAAAGGCATTGAAGAAGCTAGAGCATGTTAAGCAAGTAAACATTATTGGTTCTGGCGCATGAATAAAACTTTTTACACTTATCTCCCCAAGAATCGACCTGGGGATTTTTTTCTGGATATACACAAAAAATTACTATTATTGATGGTATAAAGTTCTTTCTTAGGCATAAAAAAAGCAGCCTTAGAAAGGGCTGTTTTTCATATTCATGATCTTCGAAGCAAAAATCCTTTTTGCTCCAATGCTTTACATGCCTGCTGAAGCTGGGATTCATCATTCGCTTCTAATGTGTGCAAATGAACGCCATCTGTAAGCTCTAGTAAGTAGGAGGCTTTTGTTTCCTTCACTCGATTGAGAAATGTTTCTACATCATGTCGATTTTGAATCATTATTGACCCAGTTAAATCACCGTATACAGGATGCTCAATCGTAACATCTTTTATCGTAACACCAAAATCTACAATTGTGAGTAATTCATCTTCAGTTTGTTCTGGGGCGTGCTGGCAAGCGATAATTTTTGAGACTTTTTGATCTGTTTGTACTTGATGGAAATACATGTATCCTTGAGCAGTTGCCATAATTGGTTCATTCCTTGCTTTTAATAAAGAAATGTCCTGAACAATGACTTGTCTACTTACGTTCGTCTCTTGGGCTAATTTACTTCCTGTTAAAGGTGAATGACTTCCTTTTAACCAACGTAGGATTAGCTCTCTACGTTCTTCTCCTAAGACTTTTGTACCTCTACCTTTCATCGGAATCTTTCCTCCTAGATGTTGATCCATGTTTTTATAAGCATACCATAAGTTCTTCCTAAGATAGAATATGTATCTTTTCGATAACATATATTGATTATGGTGAGCAGCCTGATCTGTAATCTTGTAGCAATATGCCCAAACTCTCATATACTGTGTATTGACTTAGGCAGGGAGGAGATCGTTTTGAAAATCCATATCGTAAAAAAAGGGGATACACTTTGGAAAATTGCTAAATTGTACGGAGTCTCTTTAGAAACAGTAGTAAAGGCAAACCCTCAAATAAAATCACCTGATATTATTTACCCTGGTATGAAGGTGAATGTCCCATCTGGAAATGTATCTGTTAAATCTAATCCAAACCATAATAAGAACGATTCTATGATGCCATACATGAATAAGAAGGAAATGCCGATGAAAAAAGAAATGCCTATTAAGAAAGAAAAGCCAATCAAAAAAGAAATGCCTATTAAGAAAGAGAAACCGATCAAAAAAGAAAAACCTATTGTAAAAGAAAAGCCAATTAAGAAGCCTCCACAGGCTCCTATGACAGAAGAGGAATTTCATATTACTCTTGGGTTATCTAAAGAAGAAACGACTACAACATATGAAATGCCGAAACCAAAACCGATCCAAAAACCTGTTGAGGAATGTCCACCTGTAGATTACTGTATGCCAGATCCATGTTGCCCGCCTTATGGCGGTCATGGCGGTTATGGCGGTTATAGTGGCCATGGAGACCATGGTGCATATAGCGGATATCCGATGATGGATCCATGTTGTGAACCCATGATGTATGGGTATGGAAACCAGCATATGATGCATGGCCCATATATGCATGGTGGCGGTCAAATGGGTCATCATTATGGCGCTATGTCACCTGAGTATATGCATCAAGGTGGTCACGGAATGGAGCATATGAATTACAGTGGCTATGATATGCAGGAAATGGACTCATACGAAGAAATGATGTATGGACAAATGATGGGTAATCCAATGGAATACGGGCAAATGATGGATCACCAGCAAATGGACTATGAACAGTACGGTGAGAGTAATCAAATGCCTTGGATGAACCAAGGTAATATGCAAAACAACCAACAATGGATGAATGAACATGATGGCGGACAAATGAATCAATACGGTGAAAATGATGCAAATCAAATGAATCCTTGGAAAGAACAAGACCAATACTATGGTGGACAAATGCCAGGGATGGCTCAAGGGCAATATGACGGGAGTGGCCAAATGCCATGGATGGAACAAGGTCAAGGCGGTCAAATGATGCCAGATATGGGCCAAGGGCAGTACGGTGGTAACGGACAAATGCCATGGATGGGTCAAGGTCAAGGCGGCGGAATGGGTCAAATGATGCCAGGTATGGGTCAAGGCCAAGGCGGCGGAATGGGTCAAATGATGCCAGGTATGGGTCAAGGCCAAGGCGGCGGAATGGGCCAAATGATACCAGGCATGGGTCAAGGTCAAGGTGGCGGAATGGGCCAAATGATACCAGGCATGGGTCAAGGCCAAGGCGGAGGAATGGGCCAAATGATGCCAGGCATGGGTCAAGGCCAGAGCGGCATGCCGACAGACTTTAGTCAACTTCCTTTCATGGGTCAAACTGGCGGAAGAGACCCGTATTGGGATATAGACATAGAGATGCAACCACGGAAACCAAAGAAAAAAGATTCAAAATCAGAATAGGTAACCATTCCCATCTTAATTAAGATTATTTTAAACCTCCGATTGCCATCATAAAGGTGAAAGGAGGTTTTTCAATTGAAAAAAATTATGATGTTTACCTCAGCATTACTACTCACAAGCGCATTGACTGCTTGTAATGCTGACGATAATGAAGCGTTAGATACTCGTTATGACAATGATACCCGTCCAATCGGCTACTATACGAATGATGGTCGAGGTGAAGGTCCGATGACGCGTATTGCAGATCGTGATCGCAAAGACTTGGATAGAAAAGAAGTCAACTATGCGGACGATTATCAAGGTGGGGATCTTGCGAGAAGAATCTCTAAGAAGGTTAACAACATGCGTGATGTTGACGATGCACGTGTAGTCGTAACCAGAGATTCAGTTCTAATTGGTGTAGACACTAACGATCGAAATGATCGAGATGTTAAGCCTAAGGTCAAGTCTGCTGTGAAAAAGATGACAGACAAAGATGTTCGTGTCACAACCGATGAAGACATGTTTACGCGAATTCGTGATGTAGACAATGACCTTCGAGATGGTAACGGATATAATGAAGTAGAATCTGATGTCAATGCAATTATGAATGATATTGGAGATGCGCTTCGCCGTCCGTTTGAAAACAATCGATAGAAGAAGTCAAATGATAATTCCGGTCTTAGACCGGAATTATTTTTTTTCGATGTGAAAATGTAGGATGAAACAAGGGTGTTCTCTATGTAGTTGTTACTGAGAGATCATGCACCGCTTTCTTTTTTCCAAACGATGTTCTATGCTATATTGTTAAGAAAACGTGTTGAAAAGGGGAGAGGGATAACGATGGCAGGACATTCTAAATGGAAAAACATTCAACGTAGGAAAAATGCGCAAGATGCGAAACGCGGAAAAGTATTTATGAAGCTTGCAAAAGATATATATGTAGCAGCTAAAGAGGGTGGAGGAGATCCTGAAACCAACCCTTCTCTTCGATTAATGATTGAGAAAGCGAAGTCGGCGAATATGCCAAATGAAAATATTGATCGTGCAGTAAGAAAAGCCACAGGTAATTTAGATGGTGTCAGTTATGAGGAAATCATTTATGAAGGGTATGGAGCTGGTGGAACAGCTATTATGGTTGAAATATTGACAGACAATAAGAACCGCACTGCAGCAGACGTTAGGCACGCCTTTTCAAAAAATGATGGAAATTTAGGTGAAACAGGATGTGTTTCATTTATGTTTGATCGAAAAGGAATCATATCGATTAATCGTGAGGAAGTTACCTTATCTGAAGACGATTTTATGCTAGAGGTTATCGAATGTGGTGGTGAAGAGTATGAAGTGAACGAAGATACGTTTGACATTTATACAGAACCAGACATGTTTAAAGAAGTGAAAGATCAGTTAGTTTCTAAAGGCTATTCGATTTCTACTTCAGAAATGACAATGATTCCACAAACATTTGCTTCCCTTGGAGCTGAAGATACAAAGAAAGTACTGAACCTTATTGATACACTTGAAGATTTAGATGATGTCCAGGAAGTCTTTCATAATCTTGAAGTTGACGAGGAAGAGTACGAAGAATATGTAAATTAAGAATGGATAAATTTACTTAATACGGTAAAACTATTACTGAATGTAATGTTCTTATTAACTACGTGAGGTGATTGCAAGGTGAAATCCTTCCCCACTAAGACATCGTGGATTTTCCCTTTAGTGGTAACCGTATTAGGGGCAGTGTACGTATTTTTGTTTTATACGTTTGAGGATAAAGTGAAAGCGAATCTACCGTCACAAACTAATCAGGAAAACTATGCTGAAGTAGAAGCCCAAACTGTTACGGGTCCAATTACAGTCGAGGTCTATCTACATCGCAATTATTTAGATGGCAACCAAAGTGAAGAAGTGGTATATGAAACCATCTGGTCAATGGAAGACTTTTGGTCTCACTATGCAGATTGGCAACTTGTAGACCAAGAGGTAAATAAAGTCATTTTCGAGCAGGATATTGATGATATATCACCTGCATCAAAAATAAATGGTTTCTTCGGATTAACAGAAGAAGGAATTTTGACGATTTTCAATGGACGACCGCATGAGGATGAAGTGATCCAATCTTTCTTCCAAATCGATACTAATAAACTCGAAAGTGGTCTGGTGGAAGAATTAACGAAAGGAATTAGAGTGCAATCGAAACAAGAATACACAGAAGTTCTCGAACGTTATAAACCATATACGACCAACAAAGAGTGACAACGATTGTCACTCTTTTCTTTAGGTTTCAGAACGATTCAAATATAAGAAGTCTAGTCTATATTCTTTCGACTTTTTCAAAAAGGGTGTGCTACAATAAAATAGGAAGAAACGTTCGCATTTTTTATTCTAAATGAACGGATTACGGAAGTTTGGAAGTTAAGGGGAGATCTAAAGTTTGATTGATTATATAACAGGAACGGTTAAGTATATACATACTGATCATGTCGTATTAGAGTGTGGTCATATCGGCTATAAAATAAATTGTCCAAATCCATTTGTGTACCAAGATGAAATAGGCAACACCAAAACAATATATATGTATCAGCATGTACGAGAGGACATCCTTGCATTATATGGTTTTGAGAATTTAGATGAGCGTGACTTGTTTATGAAACTCATTCAAGTATCAGGCATAGGTCCTAAAGGTGCACTAGCGATTCTGGCATCAGGGAAACCCGCACAAGTTGTAACGGCTATTGAAAATGAAGATGAGAAGTTTCTCACTCGATTCCCGGGTGTAGGTAAGAAAACAGCCAGACAAATGATTCTAGATTTAAAAGGGAAGTTGCCTAATTGGACAGATACTTTGTTTGATGAGAAGCCTGAGACTTCCGTTTCTCCACAAGGACTGGATGATGCGCTCGAAGCTTTAGTTGCACTTGGTTATGGTCAAAAGGAAATCAAAAAGATTGTTCCTCAGCTAGAAGAACAAGAGCGTCTATCAACCGATCAATACATAAAGAAAGCTCTGCAATTATTACTGAATTGATCGAGGTGTAAATAATGGAAGATCGTATCATTTCAAACGAATTGAATAACGGAGATGAAGCATTGGAATTTAGTCTTCGTCCTCAATATTTGCAACAATACATCGGACAGCACAAAGTGAAAGATAATTTGCGTGTCTTTATTGAAGCTGCAAAAATGCGGAGCGAACCTTTAGACCATGTCTTGTTCTATGGGCCGCCTGGACTTGGGAAGACAACGTTATCGTGTATTATTGCAAATGAAATGGGCGTTAACATCCGTACGACAAGTGGACCAGCAATTGAACGACCTGGGGATTTAGCAGCTATTCTTTCAGCATTAGAGCCTGGTGACGTTCTGTTTATTGATGAAATCCATCGGTTGCATAGAACTGTTGAGGAAGTCCTTTACCCAGCGATGGAAGATTTTTGTCTAGATATTGTTATTGGGAAAGGTGAAACAGCTCGTTCCGTTCGCCTAGATTTACCTCCGTTCACATTGGTAGGCGCAACAACGAGGGCTGGGTTATTGTCAGCACCACTCCGAGATCGATTTGGCGTCCATAGTCGTTTGGATTACTATGAATTAGATGATTTAATTGAAATTGTCATTCGTACAGGTGATTTCTTTGATATAATGGTTCAGCCAGACGCTGCAGAAGAGTTGGGGAGACGCGCTAGAGGAACCCCGAGGATTGTCAATCGCCTTTTAAAGAGAGTCCGCGATTTTGCACAAGTTCAGGGTGACGGCATCATTACAAAAGATATTGCTGTACAAGCGTTAGAACGGCTTCAGGTAGACCGTTTAGGATTAGACAATATTGACTATAAATTGTTAAGAGGGATGATTGAGACTTATCAAGGTGGTCCTGTAGGATTGAATACCATTGCTGCTACAATTGGAGAAGAACCTCAGACGATTGAGGATGTTTACGAACCGTATTTACTCCAAATTGGTTTTATCCAACGAACTTCAAGAGGCAGAATGGTGACGAGACTTGCTTATGATCATATGAACATAGAAACGCCTGAGCGTGAGCGTTCATGAATAAGTTATTCATTATCATCGGAATAGTCTTTATTTTATTTGGATTGATTGGTAGTTTAATCGGAAAACTACCAGGTGACATCGTCTTTAAGAAAGGAAACACAACCTTTTACTTTCCAATTGTCACTTCAATTATCGTCAGTATCGTATTGTCACTTCTCTTCTACCTGTTCGGTCGTTTCAAATAAATCGATACGAATCATGAGAAACAAACTTCAGAATAAAGGTGAATTGGAATATGAGAGTGGATGAATTTAATTTTGACTTACCAGAAGAACTGATTGCACAAACACCATTAGAAGATCGAAAAGAATCTAGAATGATGGTTGTAGATCCGCAATCTAATCATATAGAACATCAATCATTTAGTCATATCACAGAATACTTGAAACCGGGTGATTGCCTCGTATTAAATGATACGCGTGTACTACCGGCAAGGCTTTACGGCATAAAAACGGATACTGGTGCAAAAATAGAAGTCCTACTGCTGAAAGACGAAGGAAACGATACGTGGAAAACACTTGTAAAACCAGCAAAACGAGTGAAGGAAGGTACGACGATCTCATTTGGAGATGGTCTTTTAACTGCGACATGCTTAGGAGAAGGTGAGCAGGGAGAGCGTCTGATGAACTTCACTTATGAAGGCAGATTTTTGGAATTGCTCGATGAGTTGGGTGAAATGCCATTACCTCCATACATTCGGGAACAGTTAAATGACAAGGAACGATACCAGACCGTATTTTCAAAACATGTTGGATCTGTCGCAGCACCAACTGCTGGACTTCATTTCACTGAAGAATTACTCGAACAGATGCAGGAGAAAGGGATACATGTTGCGTATATCACCTTACACGTCGGACTGGGGACTTTTAGACCGGTTTCTGCTGAAACGGTGGAGGAACATGAGATGCATGGGGAGTATTACCAGGTATCAAAGGGCACAGCAGCTTTATTGAATCAAGTCCGTCATGATGGAGGCCGAATCATTGCAGTAGGAACAACGTCTTCGCGAACACTTGAAACGATTATGCAAAACGGGGCTGAAACGTTTAAAGAACAGTCTGGTTGGACAGATATCTTTATTTATCCTGGTTATAAATTTAATGGAATTGATGGGTTAATTACAAACTTTCACTTGCCGCAATCGACTTTAATCATGTTGGTCAGTGCGTTTGCAGGAAAGGAATTAATCATGAAAGCATATGAAGAAGCGGTTTCTCATAAGTATCGGTTCTTTAGCTTCGGAGATTCAATGCTCATACTTGAAGGGAGTACCGATCACCAATGAGTGCAGTACGATATGAACATATTAAGACGTGTAAACAATCAGGTGCACGATTAGGGAAAGTGCACACACCTCATGGTACCTTTGAAACACCTGTTTTTATGCCTGTAGGCACACTCGCAACCGTTAAAACAATGAGTCCTGAAGAACTTGTTGAAATGGGAGCAGGAATCATTCTCAGTAACACGTATCATTTGTGGCTTAGACCTGGTCATGAAATCGTAAGAGAAGCCGGCGGTCTCCACAAATTTATGAACTGGAATGGTTCAATATTAACGGATTCAGGGGGATTCCAAGTATTTAGCTTAAGTGATTTACGGAAAATTACTGAAGAAGGTGTTCATTTCCGTAACCATCTAAGTGGAGAAAAGTTATTTCTCACTCCTGAGGGAGCAATGGACATACAAAATGCACTTGGTTCTGATATTATGATGGCATTTGATGAGTGTCCACCATATCCAGCTGAGTATTCCTATATGAGACAATCCGTTGAGCGGACAAGTAGATGGGCGGAGCGTTGTTTAGAAGCTCATAAACGCCCAGAAGATCAAGGGTTATTTGGAATTGTACAAGGCGGAGAATTCGAGGAACTGAGGAAGCAAAGTGCGAAAGACCTCGTTTCATTAGATTTTCCTGGTTATGCAATAGGTGGTCTATCTGTTGGAGAACCGAAGGATGTCATGAATAGAGTACTTGAGTTCACCACACCTTGGTTACCTGAAGATAAGCCTAGATATTTAATGGGTGTTGGTTCACCAGATTCATTAATTGATGGAGCGATACGTGGCATTGACATGTTTGATTGTGTACTTCCAACTAGGATTGCTCGAAATGGGACTTGTATGACAAGTGAAGGTCGTCTAGTTGTTCGTAACGCGAAATTCAGTAATGACTTTAGACCGCTCGATGAAAATTGTGATTGTTATACGTGTAGAAATTATTCGAGAGCATATATCCGTCACCTTGTGAAAACGAGTGAAACGTTTGGCTTCCGCTTAACGACTTACCATAACCTTTATTTTCTGTTAAAATTAATGGAGCGGGTAAGACAGGCAATTCGAGAAGACCGATTGCTTGATTTCCGAGAAGAGTTTTTTGAACAATATGGTTTCAATAAACCAAATGCGAAAAACTTTTAATATACATGGTGAATTGAAAGGGGTGAACGAAACATGGATTCATTAACAGGATTACTTCCGATTATCTTGATGTTTGTAATTTTCTACTTTATCCTGATTAGACCACAACAGAAGCGTCAAAAGAAGACGGCTCAAATGCAATCTAGTCTTGAAAAAGGAAATCGCGTCATTACAATTGGTGGTTTCCACGCAACAATTGAAGCGATTGATGATGAGAACAACACAGTAGTACTACGTGCTGGTGACGGTTCAAAGCTTACATACGATCGCTCTGCAGTTCGTGAAATCGCTGAAAACAATTAATAAAAATAGAAAAAAGGGCTGACAAATGAGTCAGCCCTTTTTCTAATTCTTATGACTTGATAAATTGACCCCCATCACACCCCCTAAGGTAGCAACGAGTAGGTACCCCAGATGATACAAATACTGTTCAGGATCAAAATGAACTTGATAACCTAAATATTGAACGAGAAAAACAACAATTGAAAACAATGCACCTGTTCCTGAACCGAGTAGCCAGCCTTTTTCCTTTCCCTTCTTCCCAGAAACCATCCCACCAATAAATAGCGCTAAAACAGACAATCCAAGAATAATCCAAGTTATGGAATGCTCAGTCATACTAGAGAACCGAAGTAGAAGAGAAAGAAGAAAGCTACTACACATAATAATGGTTAGTACAACGACTAATCCAAACCCCATTGCAGTAATCATTCGTCTAGACATTATTTCACTCCTTTTAGGCATGTATATTCATTAGTACAACTTATTCCTAGTCATGAAAAAATAGAAGTCGAACATGTTTACTTGAACCGTTACATACGATGTATTAATACGGACAAGTAAAGGATGGGTAATGTGAATGTAACCCTTGCAATTGTCATTTTTTTGATCAGTTATATCGGCATTATGGTTGAAAAGATAAATAGAGCATTAGTTGCGTGTTGTGGTGGCGTAATTATGCTTATTTTGGGGATCATAGATGTTGATCAGGCCTTTTTTAAGCATGTCGACTGGAATACAATTGCGTTACTATTCTCTATGATGATCCTCGTGTCCATTACGAGTCAAAATGGTGTTTTTGAATATATCGCCATTCAATTAGCGCAACAAGTGAAAGGCAAACCGATACCTTTATTAGTGGTCATGTCAACTATTACAGCGATTGGATCAGCATTTCTAGATAATGTGACAACCGTATTACTCCTCGTTCCAATAATCATTACGCTAACGAACCTGTTGAACGTGAACAGTGTTCCTTTTCTTATAAGTGCCATTTTATTTGCGAATATAGGCGGTACGGCTACACTTATTGGGGATCCACCTAACATTATGATAGGTCAAGCGGTTGCCCACCTTGATTTTAATGACTTCTTGTATCATTTAGGTCCAGTTGTCATCTTGATTTATATTGTTGTAATCAGTTGTGTTAGCCTGTTTTATAAGAAGTCACTGATCATTTCTGAAGAAAAACAAGCAGAATTGATGGCTGTAGACCCAGCTTCCTTTCTGAAAAAAGGGCCGATGCTATTTAAATCTGTTGCAGTACTACTTATGACGATTTCAGGCTTTCTGCTTCATCCATTCATACATGTGGATCTAACGACAGTCGCGATGAGCGGAGCCCTTTTGTTATTGCTCATTACTTCTAAAGATCAAGAGATCGAAGAAGTATTCCGTTCAATTGAATGGGTGACGTTATTTTTCTTCATCGGTTTGTTTATCCTTGTAGGAGGTTTAATTGAAGTAGGGATTATTGATGAAATGGCTAGGTCCATTCTTTCTTTAACTGAAGGCGATGTACCGAAAACTACGATCGTTATTTTATGGGGCTCAGGTCTATTGTCTGGATTCGTTGATAATATTCCATTCGTCGCAGCGATGATTCCGGTCATAATGGAATTTAAAGAATATGGCATTCAAAACTTAGACCCACTTTGGTGGGCGCTTGCACTTGGCTCTTGCTTAGGAGGCAATGCTACATTAATTGGAGCCTCCGCCAATGTTATAGTTGCTGGACTTGCAGCAAAGTCTGGGAAAGATTTCAGCTTCATTCAATTTATGCTGATTGGTTTTCCTGTTGTCATCTTGTCCTTGATTATTGCTACAGCCTACATTATTCTCCGCTATTTACTGGCCTACCTCTAAAATATTACCATTGTAAATTTTTCATATCTTCTCCTAAGTCGGTGAGACTATATTAAGAAGGGAGAAGACTGCCATGGAACTCGGCATCATCATGTTTCGTACATTTTTCATATACTTCTTAATTATTATGGTTTACCGGTTCATGGGAAAACGGGAAATCGGTCAATTGTCTATTGTTGATTTCGTCGTTTCGATCATGATTGCGGAGCTGGCAGTTATTTCAATTGAAAATCCAGAGAAACCAATGATCCATTCCTTAATGGGTATCGCAATCTTGTTAGCTGCTCAAATCTTATTTGCGTATGTCTCGTTAAAAAGTGAAAAGTTAAGGGAAATCATTGATGGGAAACCATCTGTCATCATTGACCGAGGAAAAATCGATGAAACTGAAATGAAGAAGCAACGGTATAACTTTGCGGACTTGCTTATCCAATTACGTGAAAATGGTGTGAGCAAAGTGTCTGATGTTGAATTTGCGATCTTAGAACCGACCGGTAGACTTTCTGTTATCAAAAAAGATCACGATGATCACGATGATCATGAAGAGAGGGAAACACTTTATCCACTACCACTCGTACTAGATGGCAAAATTCAAGAAGAGCATTTGAAAAGATTGAATAAATCTGAGTTGTGGCTTCGTCAGGAGCTTAAAAAACTTGGTTATAGAGAACTGAAGAAGATATCATTCTGTTCTTTGGAATCAGATGGCATATTCTTTATAGATTCGAAGGACGAGTAGTGAAATCAACCCTGTTACAGATGGTTGATTTTTTGTTTTTGTATGATGGCATTAACTGTTAATAAAAAATGATTGACGGTGAAGATAATCGCTAATAAAATCGGGAGAAGAAAATTTGAAATTGAATTAAATCATCATCGAGTTTTCTTTATTTTTGAGGAAGGGAGGGGATCGTAATGTTATATCGAGTTACGGTTTACCTTCTAGGTATGTTCATCAATTTTTTCGGAGTTGCACTGGTGATCCATGCAACACTAGGCGCAGGGTTTTGGACGTCATTTTTCATCGGAATTTCTGACATTTTCGGTATGACAGTTGGCTTTTGGTACGGTGTATTTCAATTTATTATCATCTTTTTGAATGCTCGACTTATGAATCAACGTCCAGAGTTTCAAGCCTTAATACCGGTTATTTTGGAGAGCTTTATCCTGGATTTTTGGCTTGAAATTGTATTTTCTTCATTTAACCTAGCAGCAGCTCCAATGGTAGTGAAAGCCATCACGCTTGGGGCAGGAATGACGGCAATTGGTCTTGGCGTGGCGGTTTATATTTTGCCACAATTCCCGAGAGCACCCGTCGATCAATTGTTTCTCGCAGTCAGTGCTCGCTTCAACTTAAGTTTACGAATGGGTCAAACCCTTGTAGCGATAGTTGTAGCATCTCTTGCAGTCCTAATTGGTGGACCTGTAGGTGTAGGGACAGGTGTCCTGGTCATAGCACTCGGACCCGTTATACAGTTTTGGTATACAAGAGCATATCGCATTTATTACGCATTGAAACCAGAAAATGTACCTCAAGAAGAATACTTGTAATAGAAGACAATATAAGGCTACCTTCAAAGTCAACGGAGACTTTTGAAGGTAGCCACTTTTAATGGAAGAGGAATGGTTTGTTGGTTTGTTGGAATGATTGATAACCAAACCCCGGAAAAAGCTGATTAAACCCTATTCCTAACATATCTATGGAAAAGCACCAAATAAGTTGTGATTAGATTAGACACTATTCCTCAGGAATTCCTGCCACCAACCTTGTGCCTTATGGCTTAACGGACGATCTTCTTAAGGAAGGGAATGTATTGGACATCTTCTTTTTTCACTAAATTGAAGCTTAAGATTAAAATAAGATAGATGAGAATGGCGAATCCTATTGTAATGAGCGTATCAGCAAGTAAACTCTTATCCAATAGAGTGGTAAACCAGGTAACAGCCAATGCAGTTATGGCGATGGCAAGGATTCCTTTTACATAATCCTTTACGACAACTGTATAACTGATTGCTTTGACGATGGTTGAAAAATGAAGCAAGGTGACTAGGACGACATTAATGACAATTGCTAAGGCGACACCCATAATCCCGAGGTCTGGTCTTGTTGCAAGTAGGTAAATCGCAATAATTTTGATGATGGCACCGATAATACTGTTCGTCATGGCGGCCTTTGCTAAATCCAATGCCTGCAATACGGCTTGTAACGGACCCTGGAAATAGAGGAAAAAGAAGAAAGGGGCCATGAGTTTTACGTAAACGGCTACTTCAGGAGTGCCATACATGAGATCCATTAAAGGCGTTGCAAGCACATAGGTGATTACAACTGATATTCCTCCTGAAAGCATTGAAATACGCAGGGCTTGATTCAATCTATGCTCCACAACATGATGTTTCTTTTGAGCGGCCGCTTCACTAATGGCTGGTATTAAAGAAACGGACAGGGAATACGTAATGAACATCGGAAGTGTCAAAAATGGAATGACGTAACCTGCAAGCGCACCGTATTGCTGGGTGGCAAGGACTGTTGTGACTCCTGCTAACGATAAGCTCGTCGCCACAACGATTGGCTCGAAGAAATAGGAAACCGAACCAACCAACTGGCTCGCTGTGGTAGGTAAGGAAATGCGCATCAACTGATTAAAGGTTTCTTTACCTTTTGTCACATAATCGAAAAATCCTTTGCGAATTTTGATACGCTTTTGGAGTTTGAACATCGAAAACATATATAAGAGAGAAGCAAGCTCACCAATAACAACAGAAACCATTGCACCTGCAGCGGCATACTCAATGCCATAAGGTAAAAAAGCTGCAGTTAATACGGCAACTAATGTAATCCGAACGATTTGTTCGATGACTTGGGAATAAGCAGACGGTTTCATGTTTTGCCGACCTTGGAAGTAGCCCCTAATCACTGAGGATAATGCTACAATTGGCACGACTGGCGCGATTGCAACTAAGGGATAATAAGTTCTCTCATCTTTTAAAATCTGTGATAGAATAGGTGCAAGTGCTATCATGGCGGTAGTGAAGATGATACTTAAGGTACCCGTTATGGTTAAAGATACGACGAGGATCTGTTTGATTTTTTTATGGTTACGTTGCGCATCTGCTTCAGCTACCATTTTAGAAATCGCTACTGGAAGCCCTAGCCGTGTTAATGTGATTGTAAGTAAAAGGGTTGGGACTGCCATCATATATAATCCAACACCTTCAACACCGATGATCCGGGCGATCACAATTCGATTGATGAAGCCTAACACTTTTGTTATCAAACCTGCCACGATTAATATAAGCGTTCCTTGTATAAAAGTTTGTTTAGACATATCATGTACCTGCCTTCTTCAGTTACATAAACGCATAGATTTTGCGGTCCAATGAATGGGCCGCACTTATCCTATGTATATGCGGTGAAGGTGGCCAAGCATGACAAGTATATAGTTGAGGTGTAGAAGTTGAAAGAAGAAATTAAACAGTATGTGGTAGAACATTTGAGTTTCCTACCAGAAGAATTAATTGTTGTCATTGTGTCTGCATTACCTATTTTGGAACTAAGAGGAGGCATTCCAGTAGCTGCTACTTTCGGTTATGATTTTTGGACTGCCTTTACATTATCGGTATTAGGAAATCTCTTACCGATCATTCCTCTATTACTTTTGTTCCGTCCTTTAAGTAATTTTATGATGAGGTTTCGATGGTACAAGCGTTTCTATGACTGGCTATACGAACGTACCCTACGGAACAGTAAGAACGTTGAGCGATTTGGCGCAATAGGCTTAATTCTATTTACAGCCATTCCTTTACCGACGACAGGAGCCTATAGTGCTTGTGTGGCAGCCGCTTTATTTAAAATCAGGTTTCACTATGCGTTCCTTGCGATTGCATTTGGTGTAGTAGTGGCTGGATTAGGCGTTGGACTGGTCGTTTATTCGATCGTTTAAATTGTAGATTATATAAAATAATAAACTGCTTGGTAAAAAGGGGGATAAAAGATGCATGAAGAAATGAAGTTAGCTGAATGGCGACCACAAGTTGGTCCTGCTCTCAAAAGTAAAATGGAAGAGTTACACTTTATGGGTTATGAAAGTGTAACAGAGGATGAAATTTGGAAATGTATCTTGTCACGTGCGAAAAAGCAAAAGGAAGAAGAGTGGCGAATTCATCAAGTAATCAACACAATCATGAGGCTTTCTACAAATGATTTTATGAACTGGCTTACGATTCAGGCGGTTACAGATGATCAGTGGTATTCATTTGACACACTTGAGGGCAATTGACACGCCTTTCTTCGGATGGATATAATAGGATGTACTGTCATTACATAACACTAAGAGGAACAACCAGATTGTAGGCATAGGGGAGGAAGTTACATATGGTGAAAAGAGGACGGATCGTTGCCTTTTTCCTGTTAGTCATAATGATTGCAGGGACTTTAGGGGTAACGACGAAAGACATCGTCCAAAACATTAAGCTAGGACTCGATCTACAAGGTGGATTTGAGGTTCTTTACGATGTCGAACCGACCAGTGAAGGTCAAGAAGTTGATAAGGACTTATTGAATAATACGGTTAGTGCGTTAAGAGAACGTGTTGACGTACTGGGTGTTTCTGAACCGAACATCCAAATTGAAGGAAAAAGAATCCGCGTACAGCTTGCGGGTGTTAAAGATCAAAATAAAGCTCGGGAACTCTTATCTACTCAAGCAGAACTGACTTTCCGCGATGTTAATGGGAAAGTTTATTTGAAAGGCTCCGACCTTAAAGAAGGCGGTGCGAAGGTAGAGTTTTTACAAAATAGTAACCAACCGATCGTTTCTTTACAGTTGAAAGATGGCGATAAATTTGGTCAAGTTACGAAACAAATCCTTGAAAAAAAACCGAACAACCGTTTAGTCATCTGGTTGGATTATGAAAAGGGAGATTCTTTCCAAGAGGAAGCCAAGAAAGAAAATCCGAAATACATTTCTGCTCCGTACGTACACAAGGTAATCAATTCTAAGCAAGCAACGATTGATGGAATGGAGAATGTTGAAGAAGCTCAAAATTTAGTTGACCTTCTCAATGCTGGATCACTTCCTGTTAAACTGAAGGAAATTTATTCAACTTCAGTGGGTGCAAAATTTGGTCAAGACTCCTTAGAGAAGACTGTCGTTGCAGGTACGGTTGGAATTGCATTGATTTTCTTATTCATGTTAATTTTCTATCGTATTCCTGGAATTATTGCGGTTATTACACTTTCCGCATACATTTACTTAATTCTACTTGTATTTGATTGGATGGATGGGGTATTAACGTTACCAGGTATTGCAGCCCTCATTCTTGGGGTCGGTATGGCTGTCGATGCCAATATCATCACATACGAACGTATTAAGGAAGAACTTCGTTCAGGTAAATCGGTCATGTCAGCCTTTAAAGCGGGGAACAAGCGGTCATTATCTACAATCCTTGATGCCAACATCACAACCATCCTTGCTGCAGGTGTTTTATTCGGGTTTGGGACGAGCTCAGTAAAAGGGTTTGCGCTCGTGTTGATCATCAGTATTTTGGCTAGTTTCCTAACGGCCGTTTATGGTTCTCGATTACTACTTGGCTTATGGGTAAACAGCCGTATCTTAAATAAGAAACCGCGTCTATTCGGTGTAAAGCAAGAGCAAATATCAGATCTGGATGATACGGATCGATTGGATATTTCTAAGAGCAAATTCAAAAACATGGACTTTGTTAAGCATCGGAAAAAGTTCTTTACGATCTCAGGTGTGTTGATTGGACTTGGCGTAGCTTCCTTACTCATATTCAATTTGAACTTAGGGATTGACTTTGCAAGTGGTAGCCGAATTGAAATTACCTCTGATCAGTCATTGAACGATGAAAAGATTAAAGAACAATTAAAGTCAATCGACTTGGAATCTGAAGAAGTCATCATTTCAGGTGATAAAAATAATATTGCTGTAACACGTTACGTTGGTGTATTAGAGCAACAAGAGATCAGTAAGCTCAAATCGTTCTTCAAAAAAGAATACGGACAAGAGCCGAACGTTAGTACCGTGGATCCGACTGTAGGAAGAGAGCTTGCGAAAAATGCCATGTACGCGATTGCGATTGCATCCATCGGAATTATCATTTATGTAACGATCCGTTTCGAATGGTTGAAAGCATTAGCATCAATTGTCGCTTTACTCCATGATGCATTTTTCATTATCGCGATTTTCAGCTTATTGCAGATTGAAGTGAATCTACCGTTCATTGCAGCAGTCCTGACCATTGTCGGGTATTCAATCAATGATACGATTGTCACCTTCGATCGCATTCGAGAAAATTCTAAGTATATGAAGATTAAGACGTTTGCAGACTTATCGAAGGTCGTAAATGTTAGTTTAGTTCAGACGTTAGCACGTTCAATCAATACAGTGTTGACTGTGGTATTTGCTGCAGCTGCACTGATGATTTTCGGTAGTGAAGCAATCCGTAACTTCTCATTTGCTTTATTGATCGGATTAATTGCAGGAACCTATTCATCTCTATTCATCGCTTCTCAAGTATGGTTAGTGTGGAAAGGGAAACAATTGAACAAGAAACCTGCAAAATCAGTTGAAACAACAGAATAATTGGAAGACGGTTGACCAGATTGGTCAGCCGCTTTTCTTTCTAACAAATGAACTAGAAGTTTAAGAAATCAGTTTTAGTGTAAAATTGGATGTAATTGTTGAACATTGAACGTAGACTTAATATGTAGAATGTTTTTGGAGTGGTTGAAGTGGATCAAAACGATCGTTTTAGACAGGGTGAATTTGCCGCATGGGTAGGGATTATTGGGAATTTGATATTAGCAATTATTAAAGGATCTGTTGGGTTTCTTTCCAATAGTCGAGCGCTGATCGCGGATGCTGTCCATTCTGCATCTGATGTCGCTGGCTCTTTTGCTGTATTGCTCGGATTACGAGCAGCAAAGCTTCCCCCAGACCGTGATCACCCATATGGACACGGTAAAGCTGAATCCATCGCTGCCATCATTGTAGCGGTATTGTTGTTTGTGGTAGGTCTTGAAATTGGCTATTCGTCTATTGAGGCATTCTTCCATCCGATCAATGCACCAAAAATCTGGGCAGTATATGCGGTAATTTTCTCGATTATTGCAAAGGAAATCATGTTTCAATATAAATTCCGATTAGGAAAAAGAATTAACAGTGATGCAATTATTAATAATGCATACGAACATCGATCTGACGTCTATTCTTCGATTGCAGCATTAATTGGGATCGGAGCAGCGGTTTTAGGTGGGAAGTTAAATATTGGTTGGCTAGAATATGCCGATCCAATCGCAGGTCTAGTCGTCTCCTTACTCGTACTACACATCTCTTGGAAGTTAGGAGCTGAATCTATTCATAATACGCTTGACCATGTCTTACATGAAGAAGATACGATAGAGTTGAAAGAAATTGTGAGAAATGTGCCAGGTGTGATGAATTTAGATGAATTCTTCGCGCGTGAACATGGGTATTACGTGATAATCGACATAAAAGTTGCAGTCAACCCAACCATTTCTGTCCAAGAAGGGCATGACATTGGTAAAGAGGTGAAGAATCGCTTAGTTGAGCAAACAAATGTAAGAGACGTTTTCGTTCATATCAATCCTTATCAAGCAGAAAAGGGCGGTGGAGATTTATGAGAAGAGAATGGAGTTTTATCATCGTACTCCTATTTGCAATTGTTGTAGCTGTATTTGCTGTTATCAATGTTGACTCAGTTGAAGTTCATTATTTATTTGGTTCATCTCAATGGCCACTTGTACTTGTTATTCTAGGTTCGGCTTTATTAGGTGCAATAACGATTGGTTTTGCGGGTTCCGTTCGATTTTTCTCCATGAGAAAAGAATTACGAAACTTACAGAAGGAAAACCAACAACTTACGGAGAGCGCGAAAGACAAACAAGAAAAAGTCTTGTCCTCAGAAAAGCAAACGACTGAATCTAATCAAACTGAAGAAGACGCTTCGATATAACCTGAAATTGTATTTGCCACCTCTTTGGCCACTCTTGTATAATGAGTGAGTCAAGAGGTGGTTTTATGTTGGACGCAAAGACAAGGTGGAGTGTGAACGAGGTTGATCAGGAGAAAGCTGATCAATTCGTGGAACACCTTGGTATATCCCCATTAGTAGCGGGATTACTTGTAAATAGAGGAAAAGAAGATATAACCGAAGCTTCAGAATTTCTACATATTGAGAACAGTGAATTTCATGACCCCTTCTTATTAGATGGAATGGAAATTGCTGTTGAGCGTATAAAAAGTGCTATAGAAAATCAAGAGAAGATCATGATTTTTGGAGACTATGATGCAGACGGCGTCAGTAGTACGTCTGTCATGTATTTTACTCTTCGTGAACTTGGCGCTGACTTTGATTACTATATACCGAATCGATTTACTGAAGGTTACGGTCCTAACGAAGCTGCATTTAGGTGGATTAAAGAACAAGGCTATTCGGTCATTATTACTGTAGATACAGGAATCTCAGCGATACATGAAGCGACTGTTGCGAAAGAGATCGGGATAGACCTGATTATTACAGATCACCATGAGCCTCAGCCTGAGTTACCAGATTCATATACGACCATTAACCCTAAAAAACCAGGCTGTTCTTATCCTTTCAAGGGATTAGCGGGGGTAGGAGTAGCGATTAAAGTCGCACATGCCTTATTAGGAAAACCACCGGTTCATTTATTGGACATTGCTTGTATCGGAACGATAGCCGATCTAGTACCACTGGTTGGTGAGAATAGATTGATTGCCAAACGAGGCATTACTAGGTTGCAAAGAACAGAGAAACCTGGTCTACAAGCATTAATAAAACTATGTAATATTAACGATCAAGTCTTAAATGCGGAGCATATCGGTTTTGGAATCGGACCAAGAGTGAATGCTGCTGGCCGACTAGATTCAGCAGATCCAGCTGTAGATTTATTCACAACAAATGACCCAGACGAAGCGGAAATGATTGCACAAGAAATTGATGCTATGAATAAAGAAAGACAAAATCTCGTAACAAAAATGACCAAAGAAGCAATAGAGATTGTTGAGAATGAGTATCCGCCAGAGAACCAATCTGCGCTTGTCATCGCAAAAGAAGGATGGAACCCAGGTGTGATTGGCATCGTTGCGTCAAGAATTGTTGAAAAATACTATCGGCCTACGATTATTTTGAGCATCGATCCAGATAAAGGTGTTGCCAAGGGATCAGCTAGAAGTATCGCTGGTTTTGATATGTTTGCTAATTTATCTGAATGCCGAGATATCCTCCCCCATTTCGGTGGACACCCGATGGCAGCAGGTATGACGCTTGACTTGGCTCATTTAGAGGAGCTTCGTTCACGTTTAGATCAATTAGCATCAGAGAAGCTAAATCCTGAAGATTTCACACCGATTACAACGGTTGATTTGAAATGTTCGGTAGATGATATTTCACTTGAGGTTATAGAAGAGCTTCAAACACTTGAGCCATTTGGAGTAGATAATCCAAAACCAAAATTCCTAATTGAACCGAGTCAATTGAAAGAATTTCGGAGAATTGGAAGTGACTCGAAACATTTGAAACTTACGTTGAAAGGGGAACAAGCAGCATTAGATGTAATTGGTTTTCACTTTGGCGAAATTTTCGAAGAAATTACACCTCATGCCTCTCTTTCTGTTGTAGGTGAACTTTCTATCAATGAGTGGAATGGATTTAGAAAACCTCAACTTATGCTTAAAGATATCGCCGTTAAAGAAAAGCAATTATTTGATTATCGAGGAATTAAGAATTTAAAAGAACGACTTGATCTGTTAAATGCAGATAAGGTTCAACTCATTGCTTTTCAAACAGATACGGTAGCCCAATTACAACTGGGAGAATGGAAGAATCGTATTTATCATGTTACTGAAACATCTACACTTGAACAAATAAAACTGGATGGACACTACCTAATGATTCTTGATTTACCGTCCAATAAGGAACAGTTGGAGGAGCTTATAAGTTATGGTTCTAAAGCTGAAAGGGTATACACAGTTTTCCACCACGAAGAGGACCATTATTTTAACCCGATCCCAACTAGAGAGTCATTCAGATGGTTCTATGCTTTTCTGAAAAAACAAGGGCGATTCGAGTACAAGAAGAAAGCGAAAGAATTAGCTTCTTTTAAAGGATGGTCAGTAGATTCTGTCTATTTTATGTCAAAGGTGTTTTTTGAGCTTGAATTTGTTACAATAGACAATGGAATTATTACAGTAACAGATCAACCTATCAAACGACCGCTTACGGATTCAATAACGTATAGGAGAAAACAAGAACAGTCAAGTCTTGAAAACGACCTATGTTACTCCTCCTATCGTGATTTAAAGCGCTGGTTTTTCGAGAAAGAGACTGATGGTGTTCGATTTGAGGAGGCTTACTAAAGAATATGGATTATAAGAAATACATTGAAGTAGTTGAAGACTTTCCCCAAGAAGGCATACGATTTAAAGATATCTCAACATTGATGCAGCAAGGGGACGTTTATAAAAAAGCAATGGACGAAATTGTCACGTACGCAGAAGAAAAGCAAATAGACGTAGTCGTCGGACCAGAAGCAAGAGGATTTATTGTTGGGTGTCCTGTTGCGTATGCGATGAATGTCGGTTTTGTTCCGATTCGTAAAGACGGCAAACTTCCACGAGAAGTCGTTAAAGTCGATTACGGTAAAGAATATGGTAAAGATGTACTCACGATTCATAAAGATGCAATTAAGCCTGGTCAGCGCGTATTAATCACCGATGATTTACTTGCAACGGGTGGTACAATCGATGCGACGATTCAACTCGTTGAAAAGCTTGGCGGGGTTGTGGTCGGAATTGCATTCATGATTGAACTGACATACTTGAATGGCCGTGATAAAATGGATGGATACGATATCTTTACATTAATGCAATATTAAAATGATCTTAGAAGCGGGCTCGTAGAAACGAGCTCGTTTTATATATTATTTTTTTATTGTACATTAAGTTATGAATTACAGAAATTGAGTTCATAACTTGATGTGTATGGGTATATAAGAAATAGAAAAAACTTACAGATGGCATTAATCGACAATTTTCGATTTACACTTTACATGAAGTTAAATTTTAACGATAATAGAATTTATATACCAATCAACATATGATAGGTGATTGTATGGCTATTCAAGAAGTATTGACGAAAGCGGCAACGTATTTGCCGAAAGAAGATATAGATTATTTGCAAAGGGCGTATGAATTTGCGAGAGATGCTCATGAAGGGCAATTCCGGAAATCAGGCGACCCTTATATTGATCATCCTGTAGAAGTGGCTGATATCCTAGTAAATTTGGAGATGGATGCAACGACGATTGCGGCAGGGTTTCTTCATGATGTCGTTGAAGACACAAGCGTTTCATTAGAAGATATGGAAAATGAATTTGATGCAGAAGTCGCTATGCTCGTTGATGGTGTAACGAAGCTAAAGAAGATCAAATTCAAGTCTAAAGAAGAACAGCAAGCTGAGAATCATCGTAAAATGTTCGTTGCTATGGCTCAAGATATCCGTTGTATTCTCATTAAATTAGCGGATCGACTTCATAACATGCGGACTTTAAAGCATATGCCAAAGGAAAAACAAATTCAAAAAGCCAATGAGACATTAGAAATCTTTGCTCCACTCGCACATCGGTTAGGAATTTCTACGATTAAATGGGAGCTTGAAGATGTTTCATTACGCTATTTAAATCCTCAACAATATTACAGAATTGTTAACTTGATGAAGCAGAAACGGAATGAACGCGAGCAATATGTAGAAGAGGTCATCGGGGATATCCAAAGTCGACTAGATGAAGTAAACATTGAATCTGATATTTGGGGAAGGCCGAAGCACATTTACAGTATTTATCGCAAAATGACGAAGCAGAACAAGCAATTTAACGAAATCTATGATTTACTTGCCGTTCGTGTCATTGTCGATAATATCCGAGATTGTTATGCAGTTCTTGGTATCATCCATACGTGTTGGAAGCCGATGCCAGGTCGTTTCAAGGACTATATCGCAATGCCTAAAGCAAACATGTACCAATCCTTGCACACGACAGTTATAGGTCCAAAAGGGGATCCACTTGAAGTTCAAATTCGAACAGAAGAAATGCATAGAGTGGCTGAATACGGTATTGCTGCACACTGGGCATATAAAGAAGGCATGAACAATTCTAGCAACAATACATTTGAGGAAAAACTGACTTGGTTTAGAGAAATTCTAGAATGGCAAAACGATGCGACCGATGCTGAGGAATTTATGGAGTCGCTTAAAGTTGACCTCTTTTCAGATATGGTATTCGTATTTACGCCTAAAGGGGATGTTATTGAACTCCCGTCCGGTTCCGTTCCACTTGATTTCGCATATAGAATTCATACGGAA
Organism: Pseudalkalibacillus berkeleyi; assembly: GCF_021608225.1. Classification (NCBI taxonomy): domain Bacteria; kingdom Bacillati; phylum Bacillota; class Bacilli; order Caryophanales; family Fictibacillaceae; genus Pseudalkalibacillus; species Pseudalkalibacillus berkeleyi. Next base: position 1,895,779 of record NZ_JAKIJS010000001.1, on the reverse strand, counting down.
ATCGGGAATAAATGTATCGGTGCGAAAATTAATGGGAAAATGGTGCCTCTCGATTATAAACTAAAAACCGGGGATATTGTTGAAGTGCTAACGTCAAAGCACTCATATGGCCCGAGTCAAGATTGGCTTAAATTAACACAAAGTTCTCATGCGAAAAATAAGATCAGACAATGGTTTAAGAAAGAGAAACGCGAAGAGAATGTTGCCAAAGGCAAGGATATGATCGAGAAAGAAGTAAAAAGCAATGGCTTTGAACTTAAAGAAGTCTTCACTTCGGATAACTTAGAGAAAGTTGCAGAAAAATATAACTTCTCAAACATTGAAGATATGTATGCAGCTGTTGGGTATAGCGGCATCACAGCATCTCAAATCGCTACACGATTATCTGATAAAGTACGGAAGAAGAAAGATGAAGCAAAAACTGAACAATTACTGAATACAATTAACGAGTCTAAATCCTATCCACAACGAAAGCGAACAGAAGTTGGTGTTCAAGTTAAAGGGATAGATAACTTGTTGATCCGTCTCTCTAAATGTTGTAATCCAGTCCCAGGTGACGATATTGTGGGCTATATTACGAAAGGTAGAGGTGTATCTATTCACCGACATGATTGCCCGAATATTGATGTGGAAAGCGATGAAAGCCGCCTCTTACCAGTAGAGTGGGAAGGTGCCAATTACCAAACGAAAAATTACAGCGTCGATATCGAGATTACTGGATTCGATCGTAGAGGTTTACTGAATGAAGTACTTCATGCAGTAGCGGAAACAAAGACAAACATTAGTGCCGTTTCTGGTCGTTCAGATAAAAACAAGATGGCAACCATAAACATGACGATTTCAATTACCAACGTAAACCATTTACAGAAAGTCGTTGAACGGATCAAGCGGATTCCAGATATTTACGCTGTTCGAAGAGTTATGCAGTAAAGCAATTGGAGGGATAACCTGATGCGAGTCGTCGTGCAAAGGGTCTCAAGTGGAAAGGTGCTTGTGAAAGACCAAACAGTTGGAGAAATTGAAAAAGGGCTCGTCCTACTTGTTGGTGTCACCCATGATGACACCCAAAAGGACGTGGAAATCCTTGCTGATAAGATACCGAATTTGCGTATTTTCGAAGATGAGGATGGAAAGATGAATCACTCCTTGTTGGATATTAACGGATCTATCCTTTCCGTATCCCAATTCACATTATATGGCGATTGTCGCAAAGGACGTCGCCCGAATTTTATGGGAGCAGCCAAACCTGATCAAGCTAAAGGACTTTATGAAATATTCAACAAATTACTGTCCGAAAAAGGTATTCAAGTTCAGACGGGTGAATTTGGTGCGATGATGGATGTTCAAATCCATAATGACGGTCCAGTAACCTTAATTTTAGATACAAATGAAATGAACAAATAAGTATTGGGGCTGTCTAATTAGTCCCTGAAACAAACCAGGACCAGGTAGAGAAATTCCTACCTGGTCCTGGTTTGTATTTGCTTTTGCCTTTCGCCGTTGTTCATTTGGCTCTCAATCAGCATTCTGTTCTTCGCTTTCATAAATCTTAATGTTCTGTCGATCTTTATTAATTGATTTCAAACTAAATTCACGACACTCCTCGAAAATGAAGTTCATATTTTCTTCGTGCGATGTAATGTTGCCAAAGCCTTCCTTGTCCTGCGGGAATAGCGAGCCAGGCGAGACCCCGCAGCGAAGTTTAGCTACAGGAATCTGCTGTGAGCGAGGAGGCTCGCGGTTCGCCCGCGGAAAGGGAGTGAATTTCGAAGAAATCAATATCTTTATTTAACAGTGGGCAGTCAGAAGGACAGTTTTCACGGGCTTTCTGGACAGCTCATTGAATTTATCGATTAGAGAAGAACTTTGCTAATCCTCTATAAATTGCGTGGCCCGCTTTATCTGTATAAGCAGCTGAGCGCACATAATGTTCTTCTTGTGAATTGGAAATGAAACCGAGCTCTAAGAGTGTTGCAGGTTGATGATTTGTTCTCAGGACTTGGAAGTTTCCGAATTTAACCCCACGGTTCCTTAACCCAGTCTGTCTCACTAATTCATCTTGAATAGCATGAGCGAGAGGTGCATCCTTTAGCTTTGAATAGTAAAAGCTGTTCACACCTTTTGCACTAGGGAAGATCGACGAGTTAAAATGTACACTGATAAACGCATCGGCACTATGAGTGTGAGCAAGGTATACTCGATAAGGTAAACTAATATATTGGTTGTCACTTCTCGTCATGACTACTTTCGCGCCAGCTGCTTTTAATTTAGAAGAAACAGCTTTAGCGACATTCAGATTCAGAACTTTTTCAAGTGTGCCGTATGTCGTTCCTACAGCACCACCATCATTTCCACCGTGACCTGCATCTATAACGACGGTTTTTCCTTTAAGATAGTCTCCTACAGTAGGATGATTCACCTCGGGTGTTGAGGCACCAGTAACCGACACAATCCATCCAGCTACATAAGCTTCTTTAGTTGAAGATAACTTGATTTTAAACCAGTCACCTTCTTTAGATAATATAGGAAATTGATCGCCTTTATTGCCTCGATCTACGACAGAATCCTTTGTTGACGGTCCACTTCGTAGATTTGTGCCATCGTAGAGAAGTGTAAGGGATGGTTCATTCGACAAATCACCTTCAGGTTGTGAAGTGTTGTCTTCCTTTACCTCTTCTATAAACCAGGAAGCAGCCCAACCTTTTGATTGATTCCACTGTACATAGGCCCACTTGTTTTCAACTTTTAGAATCTCTACGATTTGATTTTTCTTTAATTGACCAACGACTTTCCCTTGCAATGATCCTTTGTCCCTGACATTTAAAATGGTAGCTGTAATCTTCCCTTTTTTTAATGATGTGGGAGCTGTAGGTGGTGTACTAGGTTGTTTGTCTTCATTTTCTGATTTTGTAACGTACCGACCAGCTACCCAGCCCTTTCCATTTTGGTAAGACACTTTATACCAGCCATTTTGAATCTGAATAATCTCAACATGATCCCCTTTGCGGAGAGAACCAACTACGGAGTAAGAAGTTCCAGGTCCACTACGAACATTTAAACTAGTAGCATTGACGATGGACTTGTCGCTAGATTGTTCTGGTTCCTTTTTCTTTTCACTTGATGGAGTAGATGACTGAGTGAGCCAAGAAGCCACCCATGCCTCACGGTTTTTATACTTGATTTTTGTCCAAGAGCCTTTCGTATCAATCGATTGAAACTTTTCATGTGGATAGATCTGTCCAACGACCGTGAAAGATGTATCAGGACCAGAGCGCACATTAAGTGCATCAACTTTTGATGAGATCCAGATCCCAGTATTGGATGATGGATCGTTTTCTGATTGTTGAGCTTTAATTTTTTTAGCATACCATCCAGCAATCCAACCTCTTTTGCCATTCATTTGAATTTGTAGCCAATCGCCTTTCTCAGATAATATCGGGTACTCCTTGTTCTTATGTACTTGGCCAACAACTGAATGACCCAAACCTGGTCCTGACCGAACATTTAAAGTATCAACCGTAATCTTTGCCTTATCTCGGTCGGCAGCAAATCCATTTTGACTAACTGTTGTGAAAGAGCTAAGTAAGAAAATCATAGTTAACAAAATATAATAACACTTTTTCACTATTCCACCCCATTTCTTCATTCCATCTTTTATATCGGTCACACCTTCTCCTCATTTCATATGTGCTTCAACAAATTGAGTGAAAAACATCTAAATATGTAAAAAAACATCATATTAGGGCAATGATAAAGAGGTAGATAATGATATATAGGTGGTTATGATGAATGAGAAAAAGTACAAAACAAGATACGATGAATCAAAGGGAATCAGCTCTGTTTGGGATGGACTTCCATCAGTTTATTGAAAAAGAACCGAGTATGACAAACTACGAGCTTGCTGAAGAGTTTGGCGTCAATTTAGAAGCAGTCAAAAAGCTAAAACGACAAATTAATCGTTAAAATTTATTATGTGCTTGACATCATGTTTAAAGGTCCGTATGATAGTAATCAATTCAAACGAATCGATTGATAACCGTTGATGGAGAAAAGTACTCTAAAAGCTCATGTGCAGGGAGGGAATGCCAATTGACTGCAAGCATTCCTACATAGAGATTAGATGAAAGACACTCCGGAGGTTTAATTCCGAACCTATTTGGCAGTAGGGATTTAACGTATGCAGGCGTTAACTGTAACTTGAGTGGAAGTGTTTGTCACTTCAACTAGGGTGGTACCACGGGAAACAACTCTCGTCCCTTCTTTAATCATGATTTGATTAAGAAGGGGCGGGAGTTTTTTTATTTATTTGAAATATAGACATTAAACGAATCTTTCATCTGAAAGAATGATAACAGGGAGTGAACTGGAATGAGCTTTCAAATTCCTAGAGGAACCCAGGATATTTTACCTGGCGAGGTTGAGAAATGGCAGTTAATTGAGGAGAAGGCTAAAGAGCTTTGTCGCAAATATAATTATCACGAAATTCGCACACCGATTTTTGAGCACACCGATCTTTTTCAACGAGGTGTAGGTGATACAACGGATATCGTTCAAAAAGAAATGTATACGTTCAAGGACAGAGGGGATCGTAGTCTGACACTGCGACCTGAAGGAACAGCGTCTGTCGTTCGTTCATTCGTGCAAAATAAATTGTTCGGGGATCCACAGCAACCAACAAAGCTTTACTATATAGGACCGATGTTTCGTTATGAACGTCCTCAAAAAGGTCGCACAAGACAGTTTGTGCAGTTCGGCATCGAAGCGTTAGGTAGTAATGATCCAGCGATTGATGCAGAAGTAATGGCACTTGCTATGGAGCTTTACCAAGAGCTTGGGCTCAAACACTTGAAACTTATTGTCAACTCTCTTGGTGATACAGAAAGTAGAATCGCGCATAGAGAAGCACTTGTCTCTCACTTTAGACCTGTAATTGGAGAACTTTGTGAGGATTGTCAAAACCGAATTGATGCGAATCCACTTAGAATTTTGGACTGCAAGAAAGATCGCAGTCATCCTAAAATGGCATCTGCGCCATCCATATTGGAATACTTAAATGACAGTTCAAGAGGCTATTTTGAGCAAGTAAAAGCCTATTTAGATGAATTAAATGTACCTTATGAAGTTGATGCTACATTGGTTCGAGGCCTAGACTATTATAATCACACAGCATTTGAAATTATGAGTGAGGCTCCAGGCTTTGGTGCTATCACTACGTTAAGTGGTGGTGGTCGCTATAATGGACTCGTTGAAGATATTGGTGGACCTGAAACGCCAGGTATAGGGTTTGCGATGAGCCTTGAACGCTTCCTTGTCGCTTTAGAAGCAGAACAAATCGATCTACCGATACAAAAGGGAATTGACTGTTATCTCGTTACGTTAGGTGAAGGACCTAAGAAGCGCAGTATGTCCATACTGAACGATTTACGACGAGCGGGGCTTACTGCAGATCGAGATTATCTCGAGAGAAAAATGAAAGCACAATTTAAAGCAGCAGATCGGTTAAACACAAAGTATGTACTAGTCTTAGGGGAAGATGAACTAGCGAAAGACGTTATTAATGTGAAGGATATGAACACTGGCGAACAAGTAGAAATGCCAATAAATGAAGCTACAGAATATTTACTAAAGGGTATTGAAGGAGGAACTCGGTCATGATTGGTAGAACACATCAGTGCGGTAAGGTGACAGAACAACATATCGGATCAAGCGTTCAATTAAAAGGTTGGGTACAAAAGCGAAGAGACCTAGGTGGTCTTATATTTATAGATCTAAGAGATCGTTCAGGAATTGTACAGGTGGTTGTCAATCCTGAGAACTCTAAAGAAGCAGCAATGATTGCAGACAAAATTCGGAATGAATATGTAATCGAAATACAAGGCGCAGTCGTTGCCAGGGATGAAAGTACGATTAACGAAAAAATGGAGACGGGTCGTATTGAAATTAAAGCTGAGAAAGTTGAAATTATCAATGCAGCCAAAACACCGCCATTCATGATCTCGGATAAGGAAGAGATCAGCGAAGATATTCGATTAAAATACCGATACATGGACTTGCGTCGTCCAGTTATGCAAGAAACATTAAAGATGCGTAGTAAGGTTACGAAGTTAATCCGTGATTTCTTAGATGGATATGAGTTTCTCGATATGGAAACGCCAATGCTGACAAAGAGTACGCCGGAAGGAGCACGCGATTACTTAGTACCAAGTCGTGTTCACGAGGGACATTTCTATGCATTGCCTCAGTCTCCACAAATCTTTAAACAATTGCTAATGGTATCTGGTTTTGAACGATATTATCAAATTGTACGTTGTTTCCGTGACGAAGATTTACGTGCTGACCGTCAACCAGAATTTACTCAAGTCGACATCGAGACATCGTTTATGGATCAAGAAGATTTGTTTGAAATGACAGAGAAGATGATGACACAAATTTTACACGAAACGAAAGGTATACAAGTCCAAACACCTATTCAACGCATGACATACAAGGAAGCAATAGAGCGTTATGGCTCTGACAAACCTGATACGAGATTTGGTATGGAGCTTGTAAATGTTTCCTCCTTAGTAGCGGAATCAGATTTTAAAGTATTTGCTTCAACCATTGAATCCGGTGGTGAAGTGAAAGGAATCAACGTTAGCGGTCAAGCTGGTGAGTTCTCTCGTAAAGATATTGATCAATTGACTGATTTCGTAAAAGTTTACGGTGCGAAAGGTTTAGCATGGTTGAAGGTTGAGGAAGAAGGACTAAAAGGACCTATTTCTAAGTTCTTCGATGAAAACATGCAAAAGCAATTGAAGGAAGCATTTGAAGCGAATGTTGGAGACTTGTTACTATTTGTTGCCGACAAACCTAAAGTAGTTGCTGAAAGCCTAGGTGCTCTACGCATGAAACTAGGTAAACAACTAGAACTCATTGATACAGACAAATTCAATTTCTTGTGGGTTGTTGACTTCCCGCTACTTGAATTTGATGAAGATGCTAATCGTTACGTTGCTGCCCATCATCCGTTTACGATGCCTAAGAAGGAAGATCTACACCTACTAGAGTCAGATCCAGTGAGTGTTCGTGCACAAGCTTATGACTTAGTGTTGAATGGCTATGAATTAGGCGGAGGTTCTCAGCGTATCTACCAAAAAGAAGTTCAAGAGAGAATGTTTAAAGCGCTCGGATTTTCTCTAGAGGATGCGCATGCGGAATTTGGTTTCTTAATGGAAGCTCTTGAATACGGAGCTCCACCACATGGAGGGATTGCTCTCGGACTTGATCGTCTAGTTATGCTGCTAGCTGGCCGACAAAACTTGAGAGATACCATCGCGTTTCCAAAGACAGCAAGTGCAAGCTGTTTATTAACAAATGCACCTAGTAAGGTAAGTGACCAACAATTAAACGACTTACATCTACGTGTTCATAAAGAAAAAGTAAAGAACGAGTCCTAAGACTAAGGTCGCCTTCCATTTTGGAAGGCGATTTTACTAACAAAGCACTATAAACGAAGACTTATGCGTATGACATTTTGGGTGCATCATGCGACATATTATTACAACTTAGTATATTAGTCTGATTTTTAAGAAAACACTGACAATTGAATTGAATTTGAAAAGACCTTGTGCTATTCTATAACTACAATATTAAAGAGTCCTGAGGTGTACGTTTCTGCCGAATGTTTGAGCCAACACTTTTACTATGGGAGTCTGAGTTTATGATCGGCGTGCAAGCCTTCTACGAAAGGACGCACAATGATGATAGCAGGACACCCACGTTTTGCAGGCAGGTTCAACACAAAGGAAATTTGACGGCACAAATGGGACTCTAATATGAGCTACGAAAACAATCAGGCTTGAGCCTGATTGTTTTTTTACGTTAATTAAAATAATGGATCATCTTAACTGTTAAGTTGCAATCGAGTTTCGATTTCATATATGCTATGATGGATACTGATTTGGAGCACGGAAGGGGTATATAGATGTTACATCAATTTTCAAGAAATGAATTAGCAATCGGTGAAGATGGATTAGAAGTCCTTAAAGGAACAACGGTAGCTGTACTTGGTATTGGAGGCGTTGGTTCCTTTGCAGCCGAAGCACTAGCACGCTCCGGAGTCGGCCGTCTTATTCTAGTCGATAAAGACGACGTGGATATTACAAATGTCAATCGTCAAGTTCACGCGTTGATTTCTACAGTGGGACAACCGAAAGTGGATTTGATGAAAGAGCGTATTGCTGACATTAATCCAGATTGTCATGTAGAAGCATTGAAAATTTTCTATACGGAAGAAACATATGAAGACTTTTTCAGTTATCCGCTTGATTTTGTAGTTGACGCTTCAGACACAATCTCGTATAAAATCCACTTAATGAAAGAGTGTTTAAATAGAAAGATTCCTATGATATCAAGTATGGGTGTCGCTAATAAGATGGACCCGACACGACTACGTATTGCTGATATTTCTAAGACAAGCTATGATCCTATAGCAAAAGTGATCCGCACAAAACTACGTAAAGAAGGCATTCATAAAGGTATCAATGTCGTCTTTTCAGACGAGAAACCGATTCAAATCAGAGAAGATGTGCGAAAAAGCATCGTTCCAGATGAAAATGCAAAGATCAGAAAGGCGAAACTGCCACCTTCATCGAACGCATTTGTTCCGTCGGTTTCTGGGTTAATCATGGCAGGACATGTCATTAACAAAATTATTGAAAAGCACGAAATCCAAATTAATCGAATTCGATAAATTAGAGAGCTAAAAGAAAAGGAGTGATCAACAGTGCTGTATTAGCACGATTGATCACTCCCATTTTTATTTTGCTACTTTTTCTAAGTTCCCATTTTTGTCCATTTTGAATTTTGAGGAAGATAATTCATCCTGATCTTGGAGTAAGACCATTCTTCGAGCACGATCCATAATCTGGAGCAGTGCTTGATAATCCTCTTTTAATGAAGAATAATTATTTTTTAGTTCTTTTATTTCTTTTTCAAATTCCTCATTTTGCGTTCGAAGGTTGTTACATTCAAGCTCCAATTGTTCATTACGCATTTTTACAGTAGATGAATCTGTATTTTGGTGCTTTAGGTTCTGCAAAAATTCAATAACAGTATCTAGCTCAACCGTTTGATTTGATTTCGGTGTTGGGACATGGGATCTTACCTCGGCTTCTCTTGGTGTATCACTTACAACAGGTGTAGGTGTATGCAATTCCTCTGCAACCTCGATTCGGTGTTTTGGCTCCGAAAGAGGATGATAGTTTTCAAAATCCATAGGTTCATCATACCGAGTTTGGTAAGGATCTTGTTTCTCAACCTTACGTGATGCCGGTGCTTGAGTAGCAGCTGCTCTTTTTCGTTCCTTTCGTTGACGTCTGGCAATCTTCAAAGCTTGTTCGTATTTCTTGCGAACAATTGCGTTCCACCTGAACCCTACCGCTGCAGATGTACGATCAAGTTGATCACCAACTTCTTCAAAAGCTAATAACTGAGTGCTTCCTTCACGTACATGACGTAAAACGGTTTCAGCTAGTAATAGATCATCTTCTTCAGACCAAGCATCTTGTCGTTGATTTGACATATTTAGTTCTCTCCTTTTTAAATCCCATAAGGCTTTTTAGCATTATCATGGACAAAAAAGAGAAGAACTATACAAGTTTACTATTTTTGTTTAATAGGTTCTATTCACCTTTTTGTTTTCGCTCTTTGAAGTACTCGAGCCTTCTAGAAACTGATTTCTCGTATCCTCTTTCACTCGGTTGAAAGAAGGTCTTATGCTTAAGATGATCAGGTAAATATTGCTGTGGTACGTAACCATCTTTATAATCGTGAGGATATTTATAACCCATTCCTGAACCTAGCTCTTTTGCGCCACTGTAATGCGCGTCCCTTAAATGGGTTGGAACTTGTCCAGCTTTTTCATTCTTTACAGCTGCAAGAGCATGGTCAATTCCACTAATGACCGCATTACTTTTTGGAGCGGTTGCAAGATAAAGGGCAGCTTCAGCTAAAGGTATTCTTGCTTCAGGCATACCGATAAAGTCAACTGCCTGAGCTGCGGCTTGAGCGATTAATAAAGCGTTAGGATCGGCAAGACCTACATCTTCAGCCGCATGGACATACAGCCGTCTCGCAATGAATTTTGGATCTTCCCCTGCGTAAATCATTTTGGCGAGCCAATATAAAGTAGCATCAGGGTCTGAACCTCTAATACTTTTGATAAAGGCAGAAATCGTGTCATAATGATTGTCGCCTTGTTTATCATACTGCAAAACCCTCTGTTGAATGGATTCCTCTGCAATGCTCAAGGTGATATAGATGGTGCCATCCTTATTTGGAGAAGTAGTCAATACTGCAAGCTCTAAAGCATTTAGGGCAGTTCGCGCATCTCCATTCGCTACATCGACTAAATGATCTAGCGCTTGTTCTTCCGCTTCAATCGAATGTTTACCAAATCCGCGATGTTCGTCAGAAATCGCCACTTGCAAAACTTTCTTAATATGATGGTCTGTTAGTGGTTCGAAGCGAAATAATCTCGATCGGGACAACAAAGCTTTGTTAATCTCAAACATCGGGCTTTCTGTTGTCGCACCAATCAAAATGATTGTTCCATCCTCGACATATGGAAGTAAGGCATCTTGCTGACTTTTGTTGAAACGGTGGATTTCATCTATAAATAGGAGGGTTTTCTGATTCTCCATTCTTAATCTTTCTCTTGCTTGAGTAGTAATGGTTCGAATGTCACCTACTCCTGAAGTAACAGCATTAATTTGGTCGAACTGAGCAGATGTAGTGTTCGCAATGATTTTTGAAAGGGTTGTTTTTCCTGTCCCTGGTGGTCCGAAGAAAATCATTGCTGATAACTGATCAGCTTCTATTGCTCTTCTAAGTAATTTGCCTTTACCCACGATATGTTCTTGTCCTATGAACTCGTCTAACTTGCGTGGTCTCATTCTGTCAGCAAGTGGTTTTCCTCTTGGGGTATCGTCATTCGGCATATCAAATAAATCCATAGCTTCACGTCCTTTCAGGGACATAATCATGAACAATGTGTAATTCAAATGAACGATACTATAGGAACGGATTGAATGCAAGGAGAACCCATTTCATGCTATAATGTCATAGGTTAAAACGGGATTATATATTTCGTATACAATGATTAATAATGGATAGCTTTTAATAGATGTTTAGAGTGAATTGAGGAGGATTTTATGAAGATTTCAACAAAGGGACGATACGGATTAACGATCATGATTGCTCTAGCCAAAAAATATGGTGAAGGTCCGATATCTTTAAAATCGATTGCAAAGGACCATGGACTTTCAGAACATTATTTAGAGCAATTAGTAGGTCCACTCCGAAATGCGGGTCTCGTCAAAAGTATTCGCGGTGCTTATGGCGGGTATACTTTAGCTCGTGAAGCGGACAAGATAACTGCAGGAGATATAATTCGCGTACTAGAAGGTCCAATCACCCCTGTTGAAATTATGGATGACGAAGAACCTGCCAAAAGGGATCTTTGGATCAAAATCCGTGACGCTGTGAAAGATGTGTTAGATAATACCACTTTAGATGATTTGGCTTCTTATAGTAATGATGATGATCAAGAGGCTTATATGTTCTACATTTAAAGGTAGATTTAAAAGTCGATGGCTAATAAACGGCGCACTACTTTGTTACTCGGCTTTTCCGGTCCTCATGTATTAAAAGATACATTCCGGTCCTTAAAGCCTTCGTGCCTCGTATTACTTGTTTCTAATCCATCTCTTTTAAATCAGTCTATATGGCTAAGTAGATTTAAAAGTTGACGGCTATGTGCTTTGAATAGATCTGTTAATAATGAAATAGGGTGATTTTAATGAGTGCCATTTACTTGGACCATGCTGCGACTTCTCCGACGAGGGAGGAAGTCGTTGAAGCAATGGTACCTTACTTTACAACGTTATACGGAAATCCTTCAAGTATCCATCAGTTTGGTAGAAACACTAGACAAGCATTGGATGAAGCGAGAAGAGTGATGGCAACGAGTATTAACGCTTCATTCAACGAGATCGTTTTCACGAGTGGAGGAACAGAGTCAGACAACATGGCGATTATTGGCGCCGCCCTAGCTCAAGAGAAGAAGGGGAAGCATATCATTACTTCTCGAATCGAGCACCATGCAGTGTTACATGCGGTTGAATATCTTGAGGAGCAAGGGTTTGAGGTAACCTATCTTCCAGTCGATGAGACGGGGAGGGTCAGCCCACAACAATTAGAAGAGGCGATCAGAGAAGATACGACGCTTGTTACAATTATGTACGGGAATAATGAGGTCGGAACACTTCAGCCAATTCAAGAAATTGGGACCATTACGAAGAATAAAGAAGTCCTTTTTCATACAGATGCTGTTCAAGCTTACGGTAGTGTGTTAATAGATGTTGAACATTTAGGAATAGATCTCATGTCGATCTCTTCACATAAGATCAACGGACCTAAAGGTTGTGGCTTTTTGTATATCCGTGACGGTGTTCGTCTCGAACCAAGAGCATTTGGTGGTGAGCAAGAAAGGAAGCGGAGAGCCGGAACTGAAAATGTACCAAGCATTATGGGAATGAAAAAAGCAGTGGAACTCATCCAATTAGAAAAAATGGAACGCCATGAACAATTAAAGGCATTTAAAGAAAAAATGCTGGAAATTTTTGATGAAGCAGGCATTCAGTATTTACTAAATGGATCTAGCGAGTATTCGTTGCCACATGTTCTGAATGTCAGTTTTCCTGGAACGAACGTAGAATCGATGCTCGTAAACTTAGATTTATCTGGAATAGCAGCATCAAGTGGTTCCGCTTGTACTGCTGGGTCGATCGAACCGTCCCATGTTCTATCAGCAATGTTTGATGACCATGAGAGACTTACAGCAGCAATTCGGTTTAGCTTCGGCTATGGAAATACAATAGAAGAAATTGAGCGAGCAGGACAAGAAACGGTCAAAATTGTCAATCGCTTAACTTCAATGTAAATGGAGGTGTAATATATGGCGAATAATCCAGAAGACACACGCGTTGTTGTCGGTATGTCTGGGGGTGTTGATTCATCAGTTGCAGCATTGCTGTTGAAAGAACAAGGGTATGATGTAATTGGTATCTTCATGAAAAATTGGGATGATACAGATGAAAACGGCGTATGCACAGCTACTGAGGATTATGAAGATGTAATTAGGGTATGTAATCAACTTGGCATCCCTTATTATGCTGTAAATTTTGAAAAGCAATATTGGGATAAAGTTTTCACATATTTCCTTGAAGAATATAAAGCAGGTCGGACTCCTAATCCTGACGTCATGTGTAACAAAGAGATAAAATTCAAAGCATTCCTTGAGCATGCAATGAGCTTGGGTGCAGATTATGTTGCAACAGGCCATTATGCAAGAGTTGCAGAACGCAATGGTGAAACGGTCATGCTGCGTGGTGTTGATGATAATAAGGACCAAACGTATTTCTTGAATCAACTCAGCCAGGATCAAATTTCAAAAGTTATGTTCCCAATCGGGGAATATCAGAAGCCTGAAATTAGAGAAATGGCTGAAAAAGCAGGGCTCGCTACAGCAAAGAAGAAAGATAGCACAGGGATTTGTTTTATTGGGGAAAGAAACTTCAAAGAATTCTTAAGCCAGTATCTTCCTGCACAACCTGGTGAAATGCAAACGATGGCCGGTGAAACGAAGGGTAAGCATGATGGACTTATGTATTATACGATTGGCCAGCGACATGGTCTTGGAATAGGTGGAAATGGCGATCCTTGGTTTGTTGTCGGGAAAGACTTAGACCGAAATGTCCTTTATGTTGAACAAGGATTTCATAATGAGCTTCTTTATTCAGAACAATTGACGGCAACACTTGTAAGCTTTGTATCAGATAAGGAAATTCCTGATGAATTAAAATGCACAGCTAAATTCAGATACCGGCAAACAGATCGGGGTGTAACCATTAAGAAACGCGAAGATGGACAATATGATGTGTGGTTTGATGAGCCACAACGTGCAATTACTCCAGGGCAAGCAGTCGTCTTTTATGATGGAGATGTTTGTTTAGGTGGAGGTACAATCGATAAAGTCTATAAGAAAGAAAAAGAACTTTCTTATTTGTCATAGAGATACGAACACTAATGTGGACCTTTTCAAATGAAAGTTTGACTAGGTCCCTTTTTTCATATGGGACAAATATTAATAGGAGGAGACAAGTTTATGGCTGATCAAAACAAACGAGGAATTGAACTGATGAAAGAAGGAAACTACGAGGAAGCGGCGAAGGCATTTCATAGTGCGCTAGAAGAGCAACCAGACGATCCTGTTGCCTATGTCAACTTTGGTAACTTACTTGAACTTGTAGGTGAATATGAAAAGGCGATGGGCTTTTTTGATAAAGCGATTTCGCTAAATGAAGACCTACCGGCAGCTTACTACGGAGCTGGGGTTGTGTTTTACAAGTTAGAACAATATGATGACGCTGTTGACTTATTTATAAATGCCATTAAAAAAGGATTATCTGATGGGGATTCACATTTCATGTTAGGTATGAGCTTTGTTCAATTAGGAGATTCGAAAAGAGCTCTCCCCCATTTTCAAAAAGCAACAGAAGATAACCCAAGTGACGTGGATGCATGGTTTCAATATGGAATGGCACTTGGCACGCAACAGATGTTTGAACAAGCAACTGCAGCCCTCCATGAAGTAATCAAGATGGATCCAGAACATGCTGATGCTTACTATAATCTTGGTGTTGCCTATTTATATCAAGAAAATATCGATACTGCTGAAGAGATGTTTAATAAAGCAGTTAAAGTTCAAAATGATCATATTCTAGCACACAATGGATTAAAACAAATTAAAGAAATAAGAGAGTCCACTGAAAACAACGAATAATTAGCGGGGCGAAAAATATGGATTTACAAGGGAAGTTCGATTTAGGAGCGGAGGAGAAACGTTACATTAAAGGAACCATTCTCCATGTAATATATAAGAATAATGATACGTTTTATAGCGTACTGAAAGTGTCAACGAAGGATACAAATCTTGCTGAAGTAGAAAAGGAAATGATTATGGTAGGTACATTTCCGGTGTTGTCAGAAGAAGAAACATATATTTTCTGGGGAGATGTAAAGGATCATCCTAAATACGGAACCCAATTTGTCGTAGAGTTTTACCGTAAAGATTTACCTCGATCAGAAGAGGGTATGATTCAATATCTATCAAGTGATTTATTTAATGGGATTGGAAAGAAAACGGCTGAAAAGGTGATTCAAACATTAGGTGATGAGGCTTTTTCAAAAATCATCGAAGATCCCGATGTATTGAATCAAGTAAATGATCTAAGCGAAGAACGTGCGAAAACGATATATGAAACATTGATGGAGCATCAAGGACTTGAGCAATTACTCAGTACGTTACATCGATACGGCATTGGTCCCGCAATTTCAATGAAAATTTATCAAACGTACCAAGAGGAAGCGATCTCAATCATCCAATCAAATCCTTATCAGCTTATTTATGACATTGAGGGAGTCGGTTTTAAAAGGGCTGATGAAATCGGTCAAGCATTAGGTATTGAAGAATCCTCTTCTGAACGAGTACAAGCAGGCTTTCTGTATTGTTTGAAAGAGCTATCCAATCAATACGGTCACACATTTATCCCGGTAGATGACTTAATTCAAGAAACGAAATCGCTTCTCTTTACAAAACCTAACCATGATGATGTGGATTACTATTCCGAAATTGTTCATTTGCATGGTGAAGGAAAAATTTACATTGAAGAAGAAAATGCTTATTTACCTTCGCTTTACTTTGCGGAATTCGGTTTGATGAAAACAATTGAGCGACTGCTTAAACAAGATGAATATGACAGAATTGAACCATCAAATTTCTATAAAGCGCTCGGTTTGTTAGAAGAAAATCAGGGGATGGAATATGCTGAGGCCCAAAAGGATGCAATTTATAAAGCATTGATTTCACCTATGATGATCTTAACAGGAGGCCCAGGCACTGGTAAAACTACTGTTATTAAAGGCATTATTGACCTTTACTCAGAGATTCATGGATTATCAGTTGAACCGAAGGATTATGATGAGGAAGACTATCCATTCCTATTAGTTGCTCCAACTGGACGTGCTGCTAAACGAATGAGTGAATCCACAGGTTTGCCAGCTGTAACCATACATCGTTTATTAGGTTGGAAAGGTGGAAGTGGTTTTGAGTACGATGACGACAATCCGATTGCGGGTAGACTGTTAATCATTGATGAAATGTCCATGGTAGACCTTCGACTTGCCTATCGGTTGTTCGATGCGCTACCAGAAGATATCCAAGTCATTATGGTAGGAGATGAAGACCAGCTACCATCCGTAGGTCCTGGTCAAGTGTTAAAAGATTTTATTTCTTCAAATGTAATCCCAACTGTAAAGCTTGATCAGATTTATCGCCAAGCAAAAGATTCGTCTATCATTCAACTTGCCCATGAAATGAAGAAAGGGAGCTTACCAGCGGACATTCATGTACCTCAACCCGATCGCCGTTTCTTTCCATGTACACAAGACCAGGCAGCTAAAGCAATATTACAAGTATGCAAAAGTGCTCATGACAAAGGATATACTGCTAGAGATGTCCAAGTGCTCGCACCTATGTACAGGGGGAAAGCTGGTATAGATGAGTTAAACCGTGAATTGCAAGCCATGTTTAATCCTCCGAGCAACCAAAAGAGAGAGATAGACTTTTTCGATACGAAATATCGAGTCGGTGACAAAGTATTGCAACTCGTAAATGTACCGGAGGAGCAAATCTTTAATGGGGATATTGGTGAAATTGTAGCCATTATTCATGCAAAGGAAACAAAGGATAAGGTTGAACAAATCGTCATATCATTCGATGGAATTGAAGTAACGTTTAAGAAATCGGATTTAAATCAGATTACACATGCCTATTGCTGCTCGATACATAAATCGCAAGGTAGTGAGTTTCCAATTGTCGTACTTCCTATTGTAAGAGGATATTATCGAATGTTGAAGCGGAATTTAATCTATACTGCTGTGACAAGGAGCAAGGAATATTTAATTATTTGTGGAGAAAAAGATGCATTTGAAAGAGCCATTCAGCAAAATGATTCAGATTCTCGGAATTCTCTATTAAGTAAGAAGTTAAGAGAAAGAGTGGCGCACCCCAAGACAAGTGAAAACGTATAATTAACAATGAATTGGGACATCCTATTCCTAGCATTTCATAATCAATGAATGTAGTTGATTATTAATGAGGAGGAACAACCAATGAGATGTCCCAATTGCCAATGCAAAGATCTTGGTAAGATCGGGGTGGAACAATATTATTGCTGGGGATGTTTTATCGAACTGGCTGTTGTAGAAGGGAAGTTAGCACTCAATCAAGTTGAAGAAGATGGTAGCTTAACTTCGCTAGACGACCTTTTCGAGGATGACGATTTAAGTATCCCAATGTAAGAAGGTGATGAGGATGAATCGTGCATTTCTGACGATTGCAACAACATGTGCAAGTGCTTATTTAATTAAATCACTTTATGATAATGGCACAATATCGAACAAAAAGGTGAAACGGTTACGTAAACGTATTGCAAAAGCTATTTATTAAAGAAGAGCTGACGTTCAAAAGAATGTCGGTTCTTTTTGATTACAGTGGTCTTTAATTTACGCTGTTTTCGGATACATTGTTGTTCATGTGATAGGTTGTTGGAATACACTTCGCTTTCCACGGACGACCATCAAGCCTCACTTCCACAGGATGTGGTGACTTCGACGTTCACCACAGGACGTGGTGGTATTTAGTCGAAGATCCTTTTGTACTAGCTCTGCGGGGTCTCGATTTGGCCGCTGCTCCCGTAGGACAAGGAACACTTCGGCAGCGTAACATCGCACGAAGAAAATGCGAATTTCATTTTTGAGGAGTCTCGTGTATTTCAACAACTCATTCCGTGCGCAATGATTACTTAATAGCCACAATCCTTTAGAAATGAGCTTTAATTTAAGAGTATAGTGATACCGTTTATGTGCACGTTAAGAAGAAGGAAAAACATCGAATGAGCGGTGGAGACTATGAAGAAATGGTTTACAATTGAAGCACTCGTTCGTCTGGGCATGGTTTTGCTACTTTTGCTCTCTCTTTTTGTATTGATGAAGCTGGGTCCCTTTTGGCATCCCATTTGGGATATTGTGAAGTCTATTTTTGTCCCGTTTTTCATTGCAGTTTTCATTACGTACCTTTTACATCCGATTGTAGAATGGCTTCATGGTAAAGGACTACCGAGAGCGATTGCCATACTCATTATCTATTTGACATTCTTTGGTGGGACAGGTTTTCTAGTTTTCAAAAGCATTCCCTACCTCGTAACCCAGTTGAAAGATTTAAGTAATCAGCTTCCGGTGCTTTCAGATACGTATAAGATGTGGGTGAGGGAATTCTATGAGCGAACGGATCATCTTCCAGAAGCCGTTCATACTGAATTTGAACAAACACTTCATGCAACTGAACGATATTTAACCAAACTGATTGAAAGTGCATTAGGGCTAATCAAAACAATTTGGAGTAACCTCTTTTCTTTACTAGTTATACCTTTTCTCGTCTTTTATATGTTGAAAGATGTGGATTTAATTAATAAAATGTTTTATAACCTTACTCCTAAAAAGTGGCGAGAATCAGGAAAGAATCTTGTGAAAGATGTTGATCAGTCTCTTGGAAATTACATTCGGGGACAGTTAACGGTTGCGGTTGCATTAGCGATATTAGCTGTAGTTGCATTCTGGATCGCGGGTGTTCCCTATCCAGTTATTTTGGGCTTGATTATAGGGGTTACCGACTTTATTCCATATTTCGGACCCATCATTGGCGCGGTACCTGTTGCCCTGATTGCTGCAACAATTTCAGTGAAAAAATTAATCATCATATTGGGGATTTTGTTAGTGCTCCAATTTATTGAGGGAAATATTCTCGGACCTTTAATTGTAGGTAAGTCGTTGCATATTCATCCGATTATGATTATTTTCGCGCTATTAATTGGCGGAGAAATTGGTGGCGTGTTGGGCTTACTATTAGCCGTACCGATATTTGCTGTTGGAAAAGTCATTTTTCTTCATTCGAGGGATCATTATAGAAATATTGACAAGGCTAGAGGCTAAGTCTATAATTATCCAAAGTAAACGATGTATAAATTAACGTGATGATGGAACGAGTAAGTTGAAGCCCTTCCTAAAGAGAAGAACCTCCTTGGCTGAAAGAGGTTTTGGAAGAAGAGTAACTGAAGGCTATTCCGGAATGCAGGGGAAAACCTGCCGGCGCACACCGTTAATGTGCTCGAGGTGATGGATACATAAGAGTATTCGTAACCAGGGTGGTACCGCGTGATAACTCTCGTCCCTGTAGATATACAGGACGGGAGTTTTTTTGTATTTAGCTTTTTTTAACGATTATTGAAGCTCTGTATTTATTAAAGGAGGGAAAAACACAATGAAAACATTAACGTCAGCTCAAGTAAGGCAAATGTTTCTTGATTTTTTCAAAGAAAAAGGACATAGCGTAGAACCGAGTGCATCTTTAGTACCTCATGAAGATCCATCTTTACTTTGGATCAATAGTGGAGTTGCGACATTGAAAAAGTACTTTGATGGTCGTGTCGTTCCAGAGAATCCACGTATTGTAAATGCTCAGAAATCTATACGTACAAACGATATTGAAAACGTAGGAAAGACTGCACGTCATCACACATTCTTTGAAATGCTAGGAAATTTCTCGATTGGAGATTATTTTAAGAAGGAATCGATCCACTGGGCATGGGAATTTCTTACGAGTGAGGATTGGCTTGGAATAGATCCTGAAAAGTTAGCTGTTACCATTCACCCAGAGGATGATGAAGCACATGACATCTGGCATAACGAAATTGGTCTTCCAAAAGAGAAAATTATTCGACTTGAAGAGAACTTTTGGGATATTGGCGAAGGCCCGAGTGGTCCGAATACTGAAATATTCTATGACCGTGGAGAAAAATACGGAAATGATCCGAATGATCCTGAACTATTTCCTGGTGGGGAAAATGAACGTCATCTAGAAATTTGGAACTTGGTTTTCTCTCAATTCAACCATAATCCAGATGGAAGCTATACACCACTGCCTAAAAAGAACATTGATACGGGGATGGGGCTTGAACGTGTAATATGTGCGCTACAAGATGCGCCAACTAACTATGAGACAGATTTGTTCATGCCGATGATTGAAGCAACTGAAAAGCTTTCAGGTGTTAAGTACGGTACAAGTAAAGAACTAGACACAGCATTTAAGGTTGTTGCGGACCATATCCGTACCGTATCATTTGCTGTTGCTGATGGTGCATTACCTTCAAATGAAGGAAGAGGGTATGTACTGCGTCGCCTTGTAAGAAGAGCGATTCGATTTGCTAAGCAACTGGACATCAGTAAGCCGTTTATGTTTGAGCTCGTACCGGTTGTTGCCGATGTTATGAAAGACTTTTATCCAAATGTACAGGAAAACACTGACTTCATACAGAAAGTTGTAAAAAATGAAGAAGAGCGATTCCATGAAACGATCAATGATGGACTTGCAATCTTGTCAGAGATGATTAAGAAGGCAAAAGGGAAGGGTCAGTCAGAGCTTTCAGGTTCGGATGCTTTCAAACTTTATGATACGTATGGTTTTCCATATGAACTTACCGAGGAATATTTAGAAGAAGAAGGAATGACAGTCAACGTTGAACAATTCAAGGTTGAAATGGAAGCGCAGCGTGATCGCGCAAGGTCAGCACGTCAAGATTCAGGCTCTATGCAAGTACAGACGAGTGTACTAAGTGATATCGATGTTGATAGCACCTTCATTGGTTATGATCAATTGACAACTCCTACTAAGGTAAGCGTCATTGTAAAAGGTACTGAAACTGTACAAGAAGCAAATGAAGGTGAAGAGGTTCTCGTGGTCCTTGATCAAACACCATTTTACGCTGAAAGTGGAGGCCAAATTGCAGATAAAGGTACACTATCAAACGACCATGTCTTTGCTGTCGTAAAAGATGTACAAAAAGCGCCGAATGGTCAAAACCTCCATACTGTACTAGTCGAGCAAGGGACTTTGAAAGTTAAAGATGAACTTAAAGCTAATGTGAATGAAGCAAGCCGCGCAGGTATTATTAAGAACCATACGGCAACACATTTACTTCACCAAGCGCTAAAGGACGTTCTAGGTAAGCATGTAAACCAAGCAGGCTCTTTAGTAACACAAGACCGACTAAGATTCGACTTCTCACATTTCAATCAGGTTACTCCGGAAGAAATCGAAAAGATCGAGTCTATCGTCAATGAAAAGATTTGGAGCACAGTACCTGTAGAAAAAATGGTTAAGCCAATTGAAGAAGCAAAAGCAATGGGTGCGATGGCATTATTCGGTGAGAAATACGGTAGTGAAGTACGTGTCGTTCAAGTTGGGGACTATAGCTTGGAGCTCTGTGGAGGATGTCACGTTCAAAACACTGCTGAAATCGGTCTTTTCAAGATTCTTAGCGAGTCTGGAATCGGGGCAGGTACACGAAGAATTGAAGCCGTTACGAGCGAAGGAGCTTACCGCCACCTAACGGGTCAAGTAGGTGTATTAAAGGACACAGCTCAACTATTGAAATCAAATTTGAATGATGTACCTTCTAAAGTTGAACATATCCAGACACAAGTTCGTGATTTACAACGTGAAAATGAATCATTGAAAAGTAAGCTAGCAAATATTGAAGCTGGATCATTACTTGATGAAGTTGTAGATGTGACAGGTGTGAAAGTACTTGCAAAGAAAGTTTCTGCAAGTGATATGAACAACCTAAGGTCAATTGTAGATGATTTGAAGAACCAAATCGGCAGTGGTATCGTTGTCCTAGGGTCTGCGCAAGGTGAAAAAGTAAATATTGTAGCAGGAGTTACGAATGATTTAACGAAAGAGGGTTATCATGCAGGGAAACTTGTAAAGGAAGTCGCTTCTCGTTGTGGAGGCGGTGGCGGAGGACGTCCAGATATGGCTCAAGCAGGTGGAAAACAGCCTGAACAACTTGATGAAGCATTAAATTATGTTTACGAATTCGTCAAATCCATTTCCTAAACCTGTATCAGTAAGGTACAATGGAAGTAGATAAATCGGGGGCTTCCAAATATATTCCCTAAAGAGAGGTGTCAAGATGAGCTCATTTGACAAAACGGTAAAATTTAATTTTCACGATGATTCAATGGATACCAATGTCAAAAATGTGTTGTTGTCGGTGTATGATTCCTTACAAGAGAAAGGGTATAATCCCATTAATCAAATTGTGGGATACTTACTTTCTGGAGATCCAGCTTATATACCACGTCATAATGATGCGCGTAGTAAGATGCGGAAACTTGAACGTGATGAATTAATTGAAGAACTTGTTAAGTCTTATCTCGTCCAGCACCAAGAAAGTGAGAGATAAAATCAAACAATGAGAAAATTAGGTTTAGACGTGGGTACGAAGACAATAGGCATCGCGATGAGCGATGCCCTTGGTTGGACAGCACAAGGAATTGAAACGTACCGACGTAAGGGAAACATTGATGAGGATTTAGCTTACATTCAAGAGCTCGTTCAATTACACGATGTGGACAAAATCGTTGTCGGTTTTCCGAAGAATATGAATGGGACAATTGGTCCTAGTGGAGAAATGTGTCAAGAATTCGCCCGACAAATCGAGGATACATTAAATATATCTACGGTATTATGGGATGAGCGATTGACTACGGCTGCTGCTGAGAAAATGTTGATTGAAGCAGATGTGAGTCGGAAGAAACGAAAAGGTGTCATTGATAAAATGGCAGCCGTTTTAATCCTGCAAGGCTATTTAGACAGCCCAGCAGCAAACTAAAGAAGAAGGTGTTTTGACATGACTGAAGAAGAAAAAGAGCGGATCATCATTCCAGATGAAAATGGAGAAGAACATTTATTTGAGGTACTATTCACGTTCGATGTAGATGAGTCAGAAAAATCATATATGGTACTTGTACCAGCTGAAAGCTCTGAAGACGAAGAGGATGTAGAAGTATTTGCATTCCGATACGAGGAAAAAGGCGAAGAAGATGACGATATCGAACTATTCCCAATTGAAACAGATGCAGAATGGGATATGGTTGAAGAAATGCTAAACACATTCCAAGATTCTGAAGAAGAATAAAGTCAAGGGCTACAAATTAGTTCCTTATGAAGAACAAGATCAAGTAGAACGCGCTACTTGATCTTGTTTTTGTTTATTGTAGCTCTTCCTATATTTCCATTCCCCCTAAACAGTGAGTAGAGCCTCCCCTTTAATGTCGACGGTCACCTGAAAAATGGTTAATTATACTAAAAGTTGACTGTTTTTCTCACACCCATCTTTCGACAATCTATAAAAAAATTGCTGGAAATTAGCTGAATTATTCCTAAGATATAGTATAATAGGGAGGATGAGAGGGGGATGTTTGGTGCTTCAACCAAATCTTGATCAAGAAACCATTTTACGCCGCAACCATGAGGCAAAGGTTGTAAGGAGAGTTGTATTACTTGTCCTAGCGATCTTGATCTTTTCTATTATAGGACTCGGTATAGGTGGTTATGTATATATAAAAGGAGCGTTAGAGCCTGTTGATGCTTCGAGCAAAAAGCCAATAGAAGTAGAAATACCTATTGGAACGTCAACAAGTGAAATAGCCAACAAGCTTGAAGAAAAAGGGGTTATAAAAAGTGCGCTCGTTTTTAAATACTATGTTAAATACAAAAATGATAATGACTTTCAAGCGGGGAATTATGAACTAACAAAAGCGATGGAAATGAAAGACATTATTCTTTCATTAAAAGACGGTAAAGTTTACAAAGAACCAGAAATGACAGTCAGAATTGCTGAAGGACTAAGAATTCCACAAGTTGCTTCAAAAATAGCGGAGCAAACGGAATATACAGAAGATGAAGTCCTTAAAAAGATGCAAGATAAAAAGTATATTCAATCATTGGTAGAGAAATATCCGGTACTCGGTGATGAAATCTTAGATGAAAAAGTGATATGGCCATTAGAAGGGTATTTATTCCCAGCGACCTATGAATTTTTCAAAAAAGATCCATCTTTAGAATCAATCATAGAATCCATGGTAAGTAAGATGTCGACCGTGGTGACGAAGTATCAAGCCAATATTGAGGCTAGTGGATATACGACACATGAAATTCTAACGTTAGCATCCATTATTGAAGAAGAAGCGAAAGAAAAAGAAGACCGATTTAAGGTTTCTGGTGTATTTCATAACCGGTTAAATAAACCGATGAGATTACAATCCGATGTTACGGTCACCTATGCCCAACAACAGTCGAAAATTACAGTAACCTATAAAGATACAGAAACGAATTCACCTTATAATACGTATGTGCAAAAGGGTCTTCCAATTGGTCCAATATCATCTCCAGGTGACTCTGCTATTAATGCGGCAGTGAACCCGGAACCGAACCCTAATTATTATTTCTTTGCGCGTCCTAATGGAGAAGTTCTGTATGCGAAAACGTTAGATGAGCATAATGTTATTAAAGAAAAATACATTCAAGAATGGCGCGATTTGGCAAATAAAGATAAAGATTAAACCTGGGATTCCAGAGGGAATGAAGTAAGTTCGCATTCCCTCTTTTCTTATGTTAAAATAGACCGGGTCAAAAAGGAGGATTCCGTATGATTTCGGATGAAATGAAGCATTACCTAGAGGGACTTGTATCAGAACGCCCTAAGCATATTTTAGAGATGGAGCAACAAGCCGAAGAAGGACATGTACCTATCATGGACTTGATCGGTATGGAAGCTCTGTTACAAATCATACGTCTCCACAAGCCTAAAAGAATTTTGGAGATTGGTACTGCAATCGGATACTCTAGTATCCGGATGATACAAGCCTCTCCAGAAAGTAAGCTTGTTACTGTAGAGCGTGATCATGAACGATTCTCTCAAGCCATAGATAACATTTCAAAAGCAAACATGGATGAATCCATAAAAGTTCTTGAAGGGGATGCCCTTGAGCTCGTCGAAGAGATACAACATTCAGGACCTTACGATTTGATCTTTATTGATGCAGCGAAAGGTCAGTACAAGCGATTTTTCCAGCAGTTTGAACAAATGCTTGTTCCTGGTGGAGTGATTGTGAGTGATAATGTGCTTTTTAGAGGATACGTTGCGAAAGAGAATGAAGAAATTGATTCTCGACGTTTCCGCAAGCTTACAGAGAAGATTCGAAGTTATAATGAATTTCTATTAGAACAGCGCCATTTTACAACTAGCATATTACCTGTAGGTGACGGTATGGCTGTTAGCATATATGACAATGGCAAAGAACTTGGGCAAAAGGGGAAGAATGATGGCTAAAAAACCTGTAGTTATTGGTGTTGCCGGAGGCTCTGGCTCTGGAAAAACAACCGTTGCAAAAGAAATTTTCAGGAAGTTTGCCGATCAATCTATATTGATTATCGAGCAGGATGCCTATTATAAGGATCAATCAGAAAAATCAATGGAGGAAAGGCTAGATACGAATTATGACCATCCTCTTGCTTTCGATAACGATTTATTGATTGATCATATTATGAATCTGCGCAACTCAGAATCAATTGAAAAACCGGTCTATGACTATACAGCGCATACAAGAAGTGATAAAATAATTCCAATTGAACCAAAAGATGTTATTATTTTAGAAGGAATTTTAATCCTTGAGGACGAACGTTTACGTGAATTGATGGATATTAAACTTTTCGTTGATACAGATGCAGATCTAAGAATTATTAGACGTCTATTGCGTGATATCAATGATCGAGGACGCACAATTGACTCTGTTATTGAGCAATATACATCCGTCGTTCGCCCTATGCATAATCAATTTATTGAGCCGACAAAACGTTATGCAGATATTATCATTCCCGAAGGCGGGCAGAATCGAGTGGCCATAGACTTAATGGTAACCAAGATTCGAACCATTTTAGAAACCAAAGAAATATTGAACCCATAATGAGAATCCTTTTTAAATTTTAAGGGGTGGTATTCCCACCTCTGTTTTCAATATTCTTTAGCGCTCATTTTTTATGAAATTAACAATGGTTACGCTTACAGTTTTTAATAATACGTGTCTACGTATTATGCATATACTAGTCGGTAACGAGAAGGTTTTGGAGGAGTGATTAAGATGGCAGAAGAAAAGATTCATTATATGACAGAAGAAGGTAAAGTTAAGTTAGAAAAGGAATTAGAATTTTTAAAGACCGAAAAGCGTAAAGAAGTGGTTGAACGTATAAAAATTGCAAGAGGTTTTGGAGACCTTTCCGAGAACTCAGAATATGATGCTGCAAAAGACGAGCAAGCTTTCGTAGAAGCACGAATTGGACAATTAGAGAAAATGATTCGTAATGCAGAAATCATTGAAGAAAAGGATGAAAATCCACATGTTGTATCAATCGGGAAATCAGTTAAATTCGTAGAGCTTCCAGAAGGAGAAGAAGAATCCTATACAATCGTAGGGAGTGCAGAAGCAGATCCTTTTGAAGGTAAGATTTCCAATGACTCTCCAATGGCAAGAAGCTTACTTGGGAAAAAGATCGGTGATGAAGTATCCGTTCAAACGCCAGGTGGCGAAATGAACGTCCGTATTACGGAAGTAGGGTAAACTATAAGCGTTATTAGAGACTAACACCTAGGTGTTAGTCTCTTTTTTTAAACAATAATGGAGACGAGCGATTGGTTTATTATAATTGGTTTCGGGCGAAAATGATGGATGAGGTGTGCCATCATGAAATATTCGAAGAGACTTTATCAAATCGCGATTATTTTTATTTTGATCTTAGTTGTTCTTATAGGAAGGTTAGCTCAAATTCAATTGATTGAACCACTGTCATTCTCAAAACATCAAGTCAATCTAATTGAGGCAAGTGTGAACCAGAGAACGCATTCTGTTGCGTTAGATGATGGAAGAGGGAAGTTGAATGACAGGTTTGGAGAGCTTTTACATGAAATTCATGTGCCCGCAATCATTTTATTTCCTTTTCTATATGAAGAGAAAGAAAAGCTAACGAAGGTTGCTGAAATCCTACCTATTTCGAGCTATGAATTGGAAAGCCAACTTACGAACCAGTCCAAGCCACTTGTGTTAAGAGATAAGATTACTTCTGAAATGATCGATGAAGTGAATGATTTGAAAATCCAAGGTGCATATGGACAAATGTTAACTACTGATGGCGATCCTGAATTTGCCTTTCATTTTATTGGTGCGATTCGACAAAATCCTAACTTAGTGAAAAAAAGATATAAAGATCGTGTCGAAAAAGGATTGATTCATCCTCATTCGATGATGGGTGTGAGTGGACTTCAATATGCTTTTGACCCTTTTCTTATTTCAGAAGGAGAGTCTAAGCTGATTTACCACGTGCAGCAATCTGGAAGACCTTTATTTGGGTTAGATGTAAAGTACACAGCCCCAGCCAATCCATATTACCCTGTCCATTTACAAACGACCCTTGACCAACAGGCTCAAACCATACTTGAGGATGCATTCAATCAAGCCAATATAACAAAAGGAGGCGCGGTCTTACTTGATGTTGAAACGAGCGACATGCTAGGTATGATTAGTAGACCGCTACCACCCAAGAAAGATCCAGAAAAACCTGGTACAGAAAATGCGATGCTTTTACCACAAACGCCTGGTTCCATCTTCAAGATTGTAACAGCTGCTGCTGCAATCGAGAGAAATCATAATATTGAAGGCAGGAAGTTTAATTGTAGTCAAAACACTTATAATGATGGAGTTGAAGCTCGCGAGCTTGGCATCTTGTCATTTGAAGAAAGTTTTTACCAAAGCTGTAATTACACATTTGCAACCCTATTAAATGAGATGATGGAACAGGACGCTAAAGTATTAGATCAATACGGGGAAATGTTAGGCTTAACGAAACGGGTAGGATGGACCGACGATGTATTCCATCTTGAAGACTTTAGGCATTACCCAACAGAGCGCAAAAATACGCTTTGGGCGGATGAAACTGATAGACATGTATCTCGTGCTATTTCCCAAACTGCTATCGGACAGTTAAATGTACAATTGTCTCCGATCTCGGTTGCTAACATGATGGCAACAATCGCTAGAGGTGGTGAGCAGAAACAGGTCCGTGCAGCTCAATCTGTTCTATATAAAAATGGGAATACGCTCGTTGAATTTGAGGAAAAAGAAAGTCAGTCTGAACCATTGTCTCATTATACAATCAAAAAACTCCAATCATTGTTGACTGGAGTCGTTCAAAACCCAAAGGGGACAGGTTATCCGTCATTTCACAATTTGCCATGGGGTATTGCAGGAAAGTCTGGTACCGCAGAAAAAGGTGACAAAAGTGTTTATAACAAATGGTTCACAGGATATTTCCCTGCAAACAACCCCAAATATGCACTTGTTGTTGTAGATTTAGAAGCTGATTCGAGTTCTACCTCTACAAATAAAGTATTCGCGCAAATTGTTGAGCAACTTTATAGCCTTGAGCATCCAGATAGAGCATTGGGGAATTAAGATTTTGACTGGACGACTTTAACTTCATGATTCGGGAGCAATTGATTTTGTAAGTATTGTTCTTTATAAGGAGCAAGAATGAATTCAAAGAGTCTTTGTTCCGTTACACCAAGCACTTCAAGGGTCGAACCACCATGGAGACAAACATGCAGTGTTTCTGAATCCTTTTGATACCCAATCGTATGAAACGTTTTTAGGTTCCATTCTTCAGAATGAAATGTCGTAAATTGCATCTTGTACCCCTCCTTAGTAGTAATATTGGTGATAACTATCCCAAATTCCTGTTAGACGACAAAACTAGTTCCAATATTACAAATATTCACAATATTCATTATACAACTTTTAGGAGGACGGTACAAAAATTATCCCTTCTTCGAATCATTGTATAGTGGTAAAATAGTATAAGAATGGAGGGGAATCATGAAAGACTCATTTAATTCAAGGTATTCACGAACTCAAAAATCTAAGAAAAAAAATCTGATCCTTAATGCTCTGATTGGTGTCGTCTTCATTGGAATTTTGGCAGTCGGAGCATCAATGCTTTTAGGCGATGATGAAAAAGCATCAACTGAGCCTAAGAGCGAAGAGAATGGTACCACAACACCTGAACCAAAAGAAGAATCGGATGATTCCGCAGCTAAGAAAGATTCTTCATCTGAAAGCGATGAGAAGAATACGGAATCAACGAATAAAGATAAAGAGGATTCTGAAAGTGTAGAAATGTCCGAGGAAGATAAAGAAGAGCAGTCTGAAGACGAATCTAACGGAGAATATAAGAATCATACAGATGAATCAGCAGGTCCAGATGGCTCATGGGAACCTGTAGGTACTAAACAACAAGATGGTGAGCATACAAATAGCTTTGAAGAAGGCTCAATAGATTGGGAAGAAAAACAACGAGCGCTTCAATATGCAACTGGCTTATCTCCTGATGAAATTACGTATTGGTGGATCGGTAATGGTGGATCCTCAAGTACTGCAAAAGGAATAGTAAGTAAAGCAGAAAACAAGGCTGAGCCATTTGTCGTTATGCTTGAGTGGGTAGACGGACAAGGTTGGAAACCAACTTCAGTTGAACGTGTACCTGGAGCAGCAGACAATAATTGATAATAGAAAACAAGCTAAGCTACCCTCAACAAATGTTGCGAACGTTGAGGGTAGCTTTTTTGTGAGTGAGTTTAATGTTATTAACAAATATGTTGTGTGAATGATCAATACACTTCAATCTCACCACTTGATACGGATAGGTCAATTTGATATTTTCCTGTTCCATAAGTACCATTAATTTTTCTACTTCCGGTCGTCTGGCTTTTTAGAGGGAATTTACAATGTATATCTCCGCTGCTCACTTTCCCTTTTAACGTAAAACTAGCATCCTTCGGCAAATCGATATTTGCAGAACCCGAACTAACATCCATCTCAATATCTCCAACTAATTCATCCATTTGTACATCGAAATCTCCAGAAGATAAATCGGCTTTTAATGGACCTTTGTAATGCTCAATTCGTACGTCCCCTGAACTTAGATCAAAAGTGCCAGACTCTGTTTTCATGTTTCGGATGTTCACATCCCCAGAGGATCCATCATGCTTGAACTGTTTAGCTTCAATATTTTCTAGTGTTACATCACCAGAACCAATATCGACACTTAAGAATTTCAGTGACAGAGGTGAGTGCTTAGAGGGACCTACTAACTCTAAAGTACCGGAGCCATTATCTAAGGTGAGTTCCTGGTCGTAGTCAGTAGGAAGATAGATTGTCAACTCAGAACGATCAATAGAAAACCAGTTGAACCAGGCATCTCTATACTTAATCCGAACCTCACTTCCTTTTCGGTCTACCTCAAGTTCTCCCTTACCATCCAATTCTGCACGTATATCTTCCCGTTTCTCAGGGACAATGGACGTTTTAAGACTTGATACATCAATACTGACACGATCAACACGATCCATATCCGCTGATTGAATTTTCTCTCCATTTGATTTGGACATTGTCATTATGTTTGTTTCGTTTAAAATGAAATATCCACCTATTAATATGAGTAAAATAGCCAAAAGTGTTTTCATTTTTGCAGTCCCTTCCCTTATCAGTCATTCTTATTTCTTCCATCTTAATCCAGTTTACACGTAGGAACAATGCGCTCAAGCATTATTTTTTCATCAGACCTTAGTCTTAGAAACAATAATGGCTGACACACAATCGGTGCCAGCCATTAATGGTTTATCCTTTATACCGGAAGTGAACGACTGCAGAATATAGCCACTTCCCACTTGATGGGTCTATGTTTACTTGGTGTGAAACGTGATGGACCCGCAAGAGTAATGCCTTGTTTTGCTCAATTTTGTCTTGAATGATAGCTTCTAATTTAGCCATTTCTGTCGCCTCGTAAAATTCTACTTTATCTTCGATGAATTCTAGTTGTAATTCCAATTTGTAGTTACCTCCTAAATTCAATATGTGCGTATTCGGTTTCGCCCTATTGAGTGCTTGTTAAGGTCTCCCGTACCCTGAAAAACACCAACTCAGCATTTGAGTACCTAAGAAGGAGTCTCCCACACCTTCATTGATGCCTATTAATGAGTGCTCTGTAAGCGAATTTGATCTCCTCCGCACCCTCACGAGCAAATGCTCAGTGACCACATGTACCTACATGATATTTTACCATGACCTTGATCTAGATTGGTAGGTGCACAGGTTCACTGTCAACATTCTAAATTTATTGCCATAAAGTGTGTTATGTGGTATCTTGTAGCCATATTAAAATTAATTCATAGTATAATGATAGGAATAATATAGATTAGATTATAGGAGAGTGGACAATGTGGGAAGAGAGTTTATTGATCTCTTTGACGAATGGGCAGACTCTTACGATGAGACAGTTTCAGGAAAAGATAACGAATATCATGAAGTTTTTGAGAAATATGATGAAATTCTTGAAAGAGTCGCTAGCGAAGCATCAGGTACTGTTCTTGAATTTGGTGTTGGTACGGGAAATTTGACTAATGCACTAATTGAAAAAAAGCGTAATGTGATTGGGGTCGAGCCTTCCCCAGGCATGAGGAAAAAAACAAATGAACGTTTTCCGGATACGGAAGTACTCGATGGTGATTTTCTATCCTTTCCAGAAATAGATGTACCCATCAACACGATCGTTAGCACATATGCATTCCACCATTTAACAGATGAAGAAAAAGAGAAAGCAATCCATAATTATGGAAAGCTACTCGGTAACAATGGTAAAATTGTATTTGCGGACACCGTATATGAACATGAACAAGCTAAGAAAGAATTGCATGATCGGGTGAAGAAGCAAGGGTATCTAAATTTACTCCATGATCTTCAAACGGAATATTATACGACAATGGGTGTATTATCAGACATTTTCACTCAGAATGGGTTTGAGGTTCAATTTGAACGTTTGAACCGTTATGTTTGGTTAATGTCTGCCGTCAAAAAAGATACGTAAAGGAATGTGAATATGAAAATTGCCATCATCGGAGCTATGGATGAAGAAGTAATCCAAATGCAAGAATTAATAGAAGACTGCGAAACAAATACGATAGCAGGATGCACGTTCTATACAGGTCAATTATATGACCAAGAAGTTGTGTTGTTGAGATCGGGTATAGGAAAAGTAAATGCAGCAATTGCTACAACCTTGTTAAATCAATTGTACAAACCAGATTATGTGATCAATACTGGGTCTGCGGGTGGCTTTAATCCAGAACTAAATGTCGGAGATGTCGTCATTTCATCCGAAATCCGCCACCACGACGTTGATGTTACAGCATTTGGTTATGAGTACGGGCAAGTTCCTCAATTACCTGCATTTTATATGCCGGATGCATTATTGGTACAAATCGCAGAGGAAAGTGCCAAGGAAGTTACTGATATGAAGATTGTTAAAGGATTAATCGCCTCAGGTGATTCTTTTATGAACGATGCTGTTCGTGTGAAAGATATCCGCGGGAAATTTCCAGAGTTGCATGCTGCAGAAATGGAAGCTGCGGCAATTGCTCAAGTATGTCACCAATTCAATGTGCCGTTTGTCGTAATCCGATCATTATCTGATATTGCTGGCAAAGATGCACCGATGTCATTCGATCAATTCTTGAAAGTTGCAGCAAAGAATTCTGCTGAATTAATTTTAAAAATGGTAAAGGAGCTGAAGAAACATGGCTAAACAAATGAATGTAGAAAGTTTTAACTTAGATCACACAAAGGTACGTGCACCGTATGTACGTCTTGTAGGAATTACAAAAGGACAACACGGGGACGAAATCGCAAAGTATGATATCCGCTTCAAGCAACCGAATAAAGAACATATGGATATGGCTGGTCTTCACTCTATCGAGCATTTGTTGGCTGAAAATATCCGCAATCACCACGATCGTATCATTGATATTGGTCCTATGGGTTGTCAAACTGGCTTTTACCTTGCAGTTCTGAATCAAACGGACCATGATGAAATTCATGATGTGCTTGAAAAGACATTAAATGATGTTCTTGAAGCAGATGAAGTTCCTGCGTGTAATGAAGTGCAATGTGGATGGGCAGCCAACCACAGTCTAGAAGGTGCAAAGGTTATTGCCCGTGACATGCTTGCAAAACGTAGCGAATGGAAAGATGTTTTCGGCGAAGAATAAGTTTTCTTAATACATGGAAAGTGTAACTTTTCAACTAGGTAAAACCGAGGGATTCCAGTATAAGTGCAACTATGGCTCAGCCATCGACTTAGGCTTGGATTTGCCAAGTTTTCTTTAGAGAGGAACACACGTCAATGAGGTATTTCAAAAACGTACAGGAATTGATTGGTCATACACCGTTGGTAGAGATTGTAAATTTCAATCTTCCTAACGGTGTACGACTTTTTGCAAAACTTGAGTTCTACAATCCAGGTGGGAGCATTAAGGACCGACTTGGTAAAGAGCTTCTTGAAGAAGCCTTTACAAGTGGAAAGCTAAAACCTGGTGGGACTGTGATTGAACCAACAGCAGGAAACACAGGGATTGGGCTTGCACTTGCGGCTGTTAATAAAGATGTCCATGTCATATTTGTTGTACCTGAGAAGTTCAGCGAAGAGAAGCAGGAGTTAATGCGTGCGCTTGGTGCTGAAGTGATCAACACTGATACTGACAAAGGAATGCGCGGAGCAATCGAGAAAGCGAAAGAACTTGAGCAAACGATTGAAAATGCGTATTACCCAGCTCAATTTGCAAATCCTGCAAATCCGAACACGTATTATAAATCCCTGGCACCAGAAATTTATGATGCGCTTGACGGTAAGGTAGATATTTTCCTAGCAGGTGCAGGTACTGGTGGAACGTTCATGGGAACGGCTCGTTATTTGAAAGAGCAAAATCAAGAAATCAAGACGGTCATTGTTGAACCAGAAGGATCAATCCTAAATGGTGCAGAACCAGGCCCGCACAAAACAGAGGGTATTGGTATGGAGTTCTTACCAGCATATATGGACACTTCTTATTTTGATGCGATTCATACCGTTGATGATGTAGATGCATTTCAACGTGTAAAAGAGCTTGCTCAAAAAGAAGGACTACTCGTCGGAAGTTCCTCTGGTGCAGCCTTACATGCTGCTTTAATCGAAGCGGAAAAGGCAGAACCAGGTAGCCATATCGTAACGATCTTTGCAGACAGCAGTGAGCGCTACTTAAGTAAAAAGATCTATCAAGGAGGCATGTAAGATGAAGCCAAAGACTAAAATGATTCATGCTGGTATTGTTGGTGATGAGCAAACAGGTGCAGTTTCTACTCCAATCTATCAGGTGAGTACGTATAAACAAGAAAGCGTCGGCAATTTTAAAGGATATGAGTATTCACGGACTGGCAACCCGACTCGTCATGCTTTAGAAGAGTTAATCAAGGACTTGGAAGAAGGGGAAGCAGGATTTGCTTTCGGATCGGGTATGGCAGCGATCAACTCGATCATGATGATGTTCAACACTGGAGATCATGTTGTATTTACTGATGATGTGTACGGTGGAACATATCGCCTCGTCTCAAAAGTTTTGAACCGTCTAGGACTGGAGTCCACATTCGTTGATACGAGTAACTTGGAGAACATTGAAAATGCAATCCAAGACAATACACGTGCAATCTATGTAGAAACGCCTACGAATCCACTTTTGAAAGTTACTGATATTGATGGGGCTTCTAAAATCGCAAAAGCTAATGATGTGTTGTTGATTGTTGATAATACGTTCAACACGCCATATTGGCAAACACCAATAACACACGGTGCAGATATCGTGTTGCATAGTGCGACGAAATATATCGGTGGCCACAGTGATGTTGTAGCAGGGTTAGCCGTTGTGAATTCGAAGAAACTAGCTGAAGAGTTACACTTCATCCAAAACTCAGCAGGCGCTGTCCTCGGACCACAGGATTCTTGGTTATTGATCCGTGGTATTAAGACGCTTGGATTAAGAATGGAAGCGACGGAAAGTAATACGAAACAAATTGCAGAGTTCCTAGATGGGCATCCAGCTGTAACGAAAATTTACTATCCTGGACTTAAGTCTCACCCAGGTCACGAGCTTTCTAAGCGTCAAGCAGGTGGGTTTGGCGGAATGATCTCTTTCGATGTAGGGAGTGAAGAGCGAGCGGATCAAGTATTAAGTAAAGTCCGTTACTTCACTTTGGCTGAAAGTTTAGGTGCAGTTGAAAGTTTAATCTCAGCTCCTGCACGTATGACACACGCATCGATCCCAAAGGACCGTCGTGACGAACTCGGCATCACAGACGGCTTACTACGAATCTCAGTAGGAATTGAAGATGCAGAGGACTTGATCGAAGACTTGAAACAAGCATTAGAGGGATAATATCTTAAAAAAAGAGCATGGGCAACCGTGCTCTTTTTTGTTGGTTGAATTGTCTTTGAAAAGAAGAAAACAGAATATCCCAGATGTAGTACAGAGAATATCTTTTACTATTAGAGTCTTCCATATGTTACATTGGTAACTTGAGGAATTTTCTGAATTTCCCATATTTCTTACAAAAATCATGTTAGGATAGGTTTAGTAAGGGGTGGGGAAATTGTCTAAGGAAATGGTACGAAACATCAAAGATAAGATTGCTGACTTCAAACGGTTTAGCTTTGTACTACTATCATTGAGTGCTTTTCTTTATATTGGCAGTATCGTCCCTTTTGAAGGAAAAGAGACAGCTGACCAACTTATATTATTAAGTGCAAGCTATACATCAATCGGAGTAGCTTTAGTCTTTTATCGGAAAATATCGGTATGGAAGAAGAAACTAAATACAAATCAATAGATTATTAAAGGAAGGGCAAAGGTCCTTTCTTTTTTTGTTGCATGCAGGAGTCTCTGTTTACATAGCAAAATATATACGTACGACAAAGTGGACAAGGAGAAACGACTCTATGCAATTCTCTCAGTACTTATTTTATAAAGATCTGCCGTTCAAAACGACAATTCGAAACTATACGAATAATGACTTTGACCAGTTGATCGCCATACAAAAAGAATGCTTCCCCCCCCCATTTCCTTCTGATTTATGGTGGACAAAGGACCAGTTAGCCTCTCATCTTCGTCATTTTCCAAAGGGAGCAATTTGTGCTGAAGTGGATGGAATTCTTGCTGGTTCGATTACAACACTCATCGTCGATTACAATGGTGAAGATCACACTTGGAATGAGATCACTGACAATGGATCAATCGGAACACATCAAACCTTCGGCAATGTACTTTATGTAGTAGATATTAGTGTTCGTCCTAAATTTAGGGGAACAGGGGTGGGTAGACTTTTGATGCAATCGCTGTTTCATTTAGTTGTTGAATTGAAATTAGAAGCAGTATTAGGTGGGTCGCGTATGCCAGGATACGAGAAGGTGAAAGATCACATGACGCCAGAAAAGTACTTGGCAGAAATCATCACTGGATCATATAAGGACCCTGTTGTTTCGTTTCTAATGAAAACAGGGCGCACTCCAGTCAAACTGCTACCAAATTATTTAGATGATCCTGAATCAGCAAATTATGGTGTATTAATGGAATGGAAAAACCCATTTTTAGAAAAAAGTCAATAATTTTAATATTTGGGGTTTACATATATAATGTGTATGGGTATAATTCACTTTGCAGGATAAAATTACTAAAGGAGGTCGAATGAAATGATGATCAACCAAAAATGGTATGCAGCTAAACAAATACAATTTAACAAAAGTAGTTCGACCAGTGAAACGAACGATTTTTAAACATTGAATCTTGTTAAAATCGCCACAGGTCAACAACTGCCTGTGGTTTTTATATGCCTTTTAGACGGTTCATTCTGTCTAATTGTCTATTATGCGCCACAGGGAGTGATCCTTGTGGCGTTTTTATATATAAAAACGAAAGGAGGATTATGCATGTGGAAAGAAAATCAAGAAAGACCGTATTTGGCTCAAGTGGGGTATAACCCTGAATAGCTCAATCATAGAAAGGAGGGATCCACTATGATGCCGATGCATTTATTTGTCTTAACCATAGTACAAAAAGTATTAAAAACTGAAACAACATTTGAAGACATCAACAAACGTCAACAAGTTGAAAAGCTTTACAATCGAAACCGTGACAAAGCCATTCAATACATGATCAACATGTAGAAAATATAAAGGAGGATGAAGAAAATGATAAGAGGAAAAGTGTTTCTTGATTGGATGATAACGGAGAAAGATACGACCTGAAAGGAAAATGAAAAGAGAAGGAGTGATTCAATATGATGCCATTTCAATTGTTTATTTTGGCGATTATGAAACGAGTGCGGAAAGTCGACCCAAGTACACTGGAACACCAAACACGTGTACAGTCCATGATGGATGAAGCCCATAACAAATCCGCAAACTTTATGAATATGATGTAATCTATGAAGCAAGCGGGGGACGCCACCGCTTGCTTTTTTTCATTTTATTTAATTTCTGCAAAAGGTAAATATTTTAATTGTCAGAAAAAAGTTACTGTGCTAAGATTAATTCAACTCCTTCAATGCAAATGTTTGCATCAATTTTTGTTGAAATTTTAAAAATGTTGCTTAATTAAAACCTACATATTATAAGTGCTTTACTAATATTTATCATCATTGTAAGCGACTCATACAATTTCAGAAGAGTGTTTTCTGAAATTATTTTATTGAAATTAATGCAAACGTTTTCATTAACGAGTGGTTGGAGTATTAAAACATATTAAATAGGGAGGTTTCATTCGTGAAAGCAAAAAAGATTGGTCTATTACTTCTTTCATTTGGTTTATTAATTAGTGTAGCTTTAGTTGGCTGTTCCTCATCCGAAGGCGATGATTCAAACAAGGACAAGGTAACAGTGGATATTTTTCAATTCAAGGTAGAATTCAAAAAACAATTTGAAGAAGTAGTTAAAGCTTATGAAAAAGAAAATAAAGACGTAAACATCAACATCACTACGGTCGGTGGCGGTGAGGATTACGGTGCTGCGCTTAAATCAAAATTTGCATCTGGTAACGAGCCAACTATTTACAACGTTGGTGGACCACAAGATGTTAAAGATTGGGCAGACAAGCTTGCAGATCTTTCTGATACAAAAGCAGCAGAACTTGCTCTAAAAGGAACGCTCGAAGGGGTAACAAAAGACGATAAAGTATTAGGATTACCTTACAACCAAGAAGGTTACGGATTCATTTATAACAAAAATGTATTAAAAGAAGCAGGAATTGATCCAGCAAGTATTACTAGCTATGCAGCATTAGAAGGTGCAGTTCAAACTTTAGATAAAAAGAAAGACGATTTGGGCCTTAAAGCAGTATTTGCACTCCCAGCAAAGGAAACATGGGTGACTGGACTACACCTCTCTAACGTATTCTTAGCTCCAGAATTTGATCAAAATGTATTAAATGCATTTGATTCTAACAAAGTTGAATTCACTCATAGTGATGCATTTAAAAAAGTACTAGATTTACAAAACGAGTATTCTGCTCAACCTACTGTGAACCTTGACTATTCTCAACAAGTAGAAGAATTATTCTCTACTGGTAAAGTAGCGATGATTCAGCAAGGTAACTGGGCATATGGCTCAATTGCGGGAATTGATGAAGAGTTAGCAAACTCAGGTATTGGTATGCTTCCTATCCCAGTTGAAGGTTATAAAGAAGATTCTATGCCAGTTGGAGTTCCGATGTACTGGGCTGTAAACAGCAACAAGGATGCTAAAGAAATTGAAGCAGCAAAAGCGTTCTTAGATTGGTTATATACTTCTGAAACTGGTAAAACAACTGTATTAGAAGACTTCAAATTCATCCCTGCATATGAGGGTTACGACACATCCAAAATTTCGGATCCCTTAGCAAAAGATATTTATGAGTACGCTCAGAATGGTAAAACCTTATCGTGGACATTCATGGGCTATCCGACCGGATGGGGCCAACAAGAGCTAGGTATAAACATTCAAAAATATTTAAGTGACAAAATGAGCTGGAAAGAGTTAGTTAGCGAATCTCAAGAAGCTTGGGAAAAAGCTAGAAAATAATGATAGACAAATGGGGAACAAAGTGAAGACTTTGTTTCCTCTCTTTTTTTAAATGTAACACCACCTAAGGAGGATTTCAGATGCGGAAAGGAAATTTGTGGTATTGGGTGTTCTTGGCTCCAGTACTAATTGCATTAGTGGCTGTTGTCATTCTTCCATTGATGTATGGGATTTATTATTCTTTTACTGACTGGAATGGTATTTATACCACTAGCTTTGTTGGCCTTGATCATTATAAAGCATTAATAGGTGATGAAGAATTTAGAAACTCATTATGGTTTACAACGAAATTTACAGTTGTGTCTGTATTCCTGATCAATTTCTTTGGATTATCATTAGCTCTACTCGTTACGCAGAAGTTTAAAGGTAATCATGTATTAAGAACGATATTTTTTATGCCGAACTTGATCGGTGGGCTTATTTTAGGATTCATTTGGCAATTTATCTTTATTAAAGTGTTTTCAAGCATTGGAGACATTTTAGGGGTTGAAGGGCTCAAGGTATGGTTGGCAACAGAAGAGACAGGGTTTTGGGCGCTGGCAATTCTGATGAGTTGGCAATTAGCAGGTTATGTTATGGTCATCTATATATCTTTCTTAGAAGGTGTACCAAGAGAATTATTAGAATCGGCGCAAATAGATGGTGCTAATTCATTCCAACGTTTCTTTCACGTTACATTACCTCTAGTTATGCCAGCATTTACAGTTAGTCTATTTTTAACTCTATCAAACTCATTTAAACTGTATGATCAAAACCTATCCTTAACAGGTGGAGGACCATATAATTCCACTCAGATGGTTGCGATGGAAATTTACAATACAGCCTTTGTAGAAAATGCTATGGCATTTGCACAGGCAAAAGCGGTTATATTCTTCCTGATCGTAGCTACTATCTCACTGACACAAGTTTACATAAACAAGAAACGGGAGGTTGAATTGTAATGAGAAGAAATTCGAAATTCTTAATACCTATACTCGGGCTGACTCTAGCAATTCTTTGGCTTGCCCCGTTTTATCTAATGTTCGTCAATTCCTTTAAAACAAAAAAAGAAATATTTACCGATACATTGAAGCTTCCTGATATTTTTACATTTGATAACTATAAAGAAGCCTTTATAGAATTAGATTTTCTGAGAACGTTATTTAACTCTGTACTAATAACAACATTAGCAGTCGTCATCATCATCATTTTTTCATCTATGGCGGCTTATGCATTGTCACGTAAAGGCGGAAAAATGAGTATTTTCATCTTTTTCCTATTCGTCGCTGCCATGCTTATTCCTTTCCAATCCGTTATGATTCCATTAATTGCGATTTTCGGAAAGGTAGACATGTTGAACAAAGCCGGTTTAATTTTCATGTATTTAGGTTTTGGAGCCAGTTTGTCCATTTTCCTTTATCACGGGGCTTTGAGTGGTATTTCGAAATCACTAGACGAAGCTGCAACAATTGATGGTGCAAGTAGATTTCAAGTATTTTGGTATATTATATTCCCGATGTTGAAACCGATTACGGTAACCGTAGCCATATTAAATATCATATGGATTTGGAATGACTACCTTCTCCCATCTTTAGTTATTAATAAGACCGGTAATGAGACGATTCCTTTAAAAATGTTCTTCTTCTTTGGAGAGTATACAAAACAATGGCATTTAGCATTAGCAGGACTAGCAATTGCGATTATTCCAGTGATCATCGTTTACTTCTTCTTACAAAAACATATTATTAAAGGGATCGCAGAAGGCTCTGTAAAGTAGATGATATACTTAGGAAAGAAAAGTACGACAGTAAAAGAAAATGTTTATTATTTTTCGGTATAGAGGAGAGACAACCGATGGCAGTAACGATTAAAGAAGTAGCAAGGGAAGCAAATGTTTCACCTTCGACTGTTTCTCGAGTAATAAGTAACCATCCAGGTATAAGTGAAAATACAAAAAAACGTGTACGTAAAGCGATGAAAGAATTGGGCTATCACCCTAATTTACAAGCGAGAAGTCTTGTCGGTAAGAGCACACAAACAATCGGTATTGTAATGCCCAATTCAGCTACACAAGCACTTCAAAACCCCTTCTTCCCAGAGGTTATTAGAGGTATAAGCTTAAAAGCTTGTGAGAATATGTATGGTGTTTATTTAACAACAGGTAAAACCGAGGAAGAAACCTATGAGCAGGTTGTAGCTATGGTACAAGGACGTAGGGTAGATGGCATCATATTATTATACTCACGTACAGATGACCGATTGATGCAATACTTACTTGCTGAACAATTCCCGTTCACGGTTATAGGTCGACCCTACAAGAATGCGGAACATATGACGTATGTAGATAATGACAATATCCATATTACAAAACGAATAACTGAGCACTTAATACAGAATGGACATGAACATATAGCCTATATCGGAACAAATATGGATTTCGTATTTACTATAGATAGAATGGAAGGTTACAAACAAGCCTTAAGTGATGCTGGGATTCCATTTGATGAAAAATATATCATTGATGACGCTCAAATCAAAAAAGAGGGAAAAGAAGGGATACTTAAATTCCTTGAAGACACTGCTCCTCTCACAGCAATCGTGGTCGCAGATGATATTTTGGCTATTGAATTATTAAGCTATACAGAAGCGCTGAATCTTAGTATTCCTGAAAATATTTCCATGATTAGCTTTAACAATATCTTACTTGCTGAATATACAAAGCCTGCATTAACTACTGTTGATATTAATATATTTCAATTGGGCTTTGAAGCAGCGAGTTGTTTAGTTGAAAAAATTAAAAACCCAGATGTACTTCCAAGACGCATTACCATTCCTTCCAAGATGATTGAACGGAAATCAGTCAAAAAAATTAAGTAGGAAAATCACAAAGAGTCTGGGTGCATGAATGGTTAAGAAAAGAGAGGATAGATATGACAAAAGTTTGGTGGAAAGAAGCGGTCGCCTATCAAATATATCCGAGAAGTTTTATGGACTCTAATCATGATGGTATTGGCGACTTACAAGGTGTTATTTTAAAGCTAGACTATTTAAAAGATTTAGGAATTGACGTCATTTGGATCTGTCCATTTTATCAATCCCCAAATGATGATAACGGGTATGATATTAGCGATTATGAAGACATCCTGCCTGAATTCGGAACGATGGCAGATTTTGATCAACTGTTATCAGAAGTACATAAACGTGGAATGAAGCTAATTATTGATTTAGTGATTAATCATACAAGTGATGAACACCCATGGTTTATAGACTCACGAGAATCGAGGGACAGTCCAAAACGTGATTGGTACATATGGTCCGATGGTAAGGATGGAAGAGAGCCGAATAATTGGGAAAGTATTTTTGGTGGTTCTGCTTGGGAATATGATGAACAAACCGGACAATACTTCTTGCACATCTTTTCTAGAAAACAACCAGATTTGAACTGGGAAAATGAAGAAGTGAGAGAAGCGCTATATAAAATGGTGAATGGGTGGTTGGATAAAGGAGTCGATGGATTTCGAGTCGATGCCATAAGCCATATTAAAAAAGAAGAAGGTCTTCCCGATCTACCTAATCCAAACGGGTTAAAGTATGTACCATCCTTTGACCTGCATATGAATGTCAAAGGCATACATCCTTTATTAGAGGAATTAAGAGATGAGACATTTGCTAAATATGACATTATGACGGTTGGTGAAGCAAACGGTGTAAATGTACAAGATGCTGAGCTATGGGTAGGAAAAGATTCAGGAAAGTTTAACATGGTATTTCAATTTGAACATTTAGGGCTATGGGATCCTGAGAAAAATGAGATGGATCTTGCAGAGTTAAAAAGAGTGTTTACAAGTTGGCAGAAAGGCTTGGAGAACAAAGGATGGAATGCACTATTTATCGAAAATCATGATAAAGCAAGAGTCGTATCTACCTGGGGAAACGATAATGAATTTTGGTATGAAAGCGCTACTGCCTTAGGGGCTATGTATTTCTTCATGCAAGGCACTCCATTTATTTACCAAGGACAAGAAATTGGCATGACAAATGTCCAATTCGATACGATCGAGGAATACAATGATGTTGCAACCAAGAATTTATACCATATCAAAAAAGAAGAAGGCATCCCAGAAAAGACAATCATGGAGATGATTTGGAAAACGAGTCGTGACAATTCACGTACTCCGATGCAATGGTCAAGTGCATCTAATGGTGGTTTTACTAAGGAAACGCCTTGGTTAGGTGTGAATCCTAATTATGCATACATTAATGTAGAAGAACAGCTGTCAGACCCAAACTCCATTCTTCACTTTTATAGGAAAATGATTCAGTTAAAGAAAGAGAACCATATATTCACTTATGGGGTATACGATTTAATTTTGGAAGATCATCCACAGGTATACGCGTATACAAGAACGCTTAAACATGAGCATGTGATGATCATCACTAATTTATCTGAAACACCAGCTGAACTTGAAACGGATCACTTATTAGTTCGCGATCAACTTCTTCTTAATAATTATGAGGTACATGAGCATGATCCTACATACACCATAACGTTAAAGCCTTATGAGGCTCGAGTATATAAAATGGGGTCCTAAACAGGGGCCTCATTTTTGAGTAAGAAAAATTAAATTA
This sequence comes from Pseudalkalibacillus berkeleyi, assembly GCF_021608225.1. Classification (NCBI taxonomy): domain Bacteria; kingdom Bacillati; phylum Bacillota; class Bacilli; order Caryophanales; family Fictibacillaceae; genus Pseudalkalibacillus; species Pseudalkalibacillus berkeleyi. The sequence continues at coordinate 1,852,086 of NZ_JAKIJS010000001.1, read as the reverse complement.
AAAGGAGAATCTGTGATGAGTACTAAACAATGTGAAGAGTGGTGGAAAAGGAGTGTCGTCTATCAAATTTATCCGAGAAGTTTTTTGGATTCAGATGGAGATGGAATTGGTGACCTCCAAGGAATTGTAAGTAAACTAGACTACTTACATAAACTTGGTATTGATGTTATTTGGTTAAGCCCCATTTATGATTCTCCTAATGACGATAATGGATACGATATCCGTGATTACCATGAAATCATGCAAGAATTCGGGACGATGGATGACTTTGAATATTTACTAGAAGAAGCGCATACTCGTGGGATGAAAATAATCATGGATCTTGTTGTCAATCATACTTCTGACGAACATAAATGGTTTCTGGAATCAAAGAAAAGTAAGGATCAACATTATCGAGATTACTATATTTGGAGAAGCGGAGAAAACGACAAGGAACCTAACAATTGGGGTTCAGTCTTCGGCGGTCCAGCTTGGGAATATGATGAACAGACTGATGAGTATTACCTCCATATCTTTTCTAGAAAACAACCTGATCTAAATTGGGAAAACAAAAATGTACGGGATGAAATTTATAGGATGATGGCATTCTGGCTTAATAAAGGTGTAGATGGATTTCGTATGGATGTCATCAATTTCATCTCAAAGGTTCCAAATTTACCAGATGGAATTGTCCGAGAAGGTATGATATATGGTGACGGTTCTCTCTATTTTATGAATGGTCCAAGAATACATGAATTCTTGAAGGAAATGAATAGTGAAGTGTTATCAAAGTATGACACGTTAACGGTTGGGGAGATGCCAGGCGCTAGTACAGACGATGCTATTTTATACACGGACCCATCCAATAATGAGTTGAACATGGTCTTTACGTTTGAACACATGGAACTCGATAGTCGTTCCGACAAGTGGGATTATCAACCTTTACATTTAGTAGACTTAAAGAAAAACTTTGAGAAGTGGCAAACAAAACTACACAATATCGGATGGAATAGTCTTTATTGGAATAACCATGACCAACCGAGAATCGTTTCACGTTTTGGAAATGACGAAGCATTCCGGATAGAATCTGCCAAAATGCTTGCGACTTGCTTACACATGCTACAAGGCACGCCTTACATTTATCAAGGTGAAGAAATCGGTATGACAAATGTTAAATTTCCTTCTATCGAACAGTATAAAGATTTGGAAACACTAAATATGTTCAAGGAAAAACAATCGCAAGGTGTTCCAGTTAACCAAATTATGAATTCCATATATGTAAAAGGACGAGACAATGCAAGGACACCAATGCAATGGGATGACTCAAAGCATGGGGGCTTTACAGAAGGAGAACCATGGATAGAAGCAAATCCACGATATAAAGAAATTAACGTTGAGGCAGCTTTATTTGATGATCATTCTATTTTCTATCATTATCAGCACCTAATTGCTTTGAGAAAGAAATATGATGTCATCACAGGCGGTAATTTCACCTTACTTTACGAAGAAGATCCAAACCTGTTTGCATACCGAAGAAAAAGTGATACAGAGGAATTAATCGTACTATGTAATTTCTCCGAGAAGGACCTATCTTTGAGAGATCCGTTGCTCATCGAGGATCTGAAGCAGTACAGGGTTATTGTGCAAAACTACCAAGAGGTTGTCCTAGCAGAAACATTAACATTAAGACCATTTGAAGGCTTGGTGTTTTTCAGATAAGAATCACACCCTATTGAACTTAGACCTATGATTGGTATTGAGGTTGTGGTATCAACAAATTAGATTATTTTCCCATTTAAATGTTTCGATTTTGTGACAAATACTAAAAAACATGACACTTGTCATATACATTCATGACGATTATGAATTCTCCTGTTTATTTCTGTTCTTTATTATAGAAGTAGATGAAATATCCAAATAAAGAATTGAGAGTATTAGACTTGAGGAGGACATATGAGCATAAATAAACAAAGAGAACTCAGAAAAAATATTACTTCTTTCGAACAATCCGATACTAAATCAAGTGTATATCAGCTGATCAATACCATTCCACCATTCTTCTTGCTTTGGTTCCTTGCATACCAAAGTTTGTCTGTTTCTATATGGTTGACCTTGGCATTGGCAGTTGTGACAGCAGGATTTGTTGTGCGGACTTTCATTATTTTTCATGATTGCACTCACCAATCTTTCTTCAAAAGCAAAAGAGCCAATCGAGTACTAGGTACGATTACTGGAATCATTACTCATTTTCCTTTTGAAAAATGGAAACGTAGTCACACGATCCATCACGCAACCAGTGGTAACTTAGATAAGCGTGGAACTGGAGATGTTTGGGTGATGACCGTTGATGAGTATTTTGCTGCCTCTTTTTGGACCAGATTGTCATACCGTCTTTACCGGAATCCGATTATTATGTTTGGATTCGGTCCAATTTATCTTTACTTCATTTCGAATCGTGTTAATCGAAAAGGAGCGAGACGAAAGGAACGATTGAACACATACTTCATCAACCTTTCAATCGCTACCATTTATGGGCTTATGATATTCGCAATCGGTTGGCAAGCTTTTATGATTATACAAATCCCTATCCTTTTAGTATCTGGTTCGCTCGGTATTTGGTTATTTTATGTTCAACATCAATTTGAAGATTCTTATTTTGAATCAGAAGATGAGTGGGACTATGTAAAAGCTGCCGTGGATGGTAGTTCCTATTACAAACTCCCGAAGTTAATGCAATGGTTAACAGGTAATATTGGATTCCATCATGTACATCACTTAAGCCCAAGGGTACCCAATTATCATCTAGAAAAAGCACACGAATCAACACCACCGTTACAAAACGCGACGACCATAACCTTGGCATCAAGTTTGAAATCTATTCGTTTCAGATTGTTTGATGAGAAAAACAAGACGTTTGTAGGCTTTAATGACCTCAAACACTTAAAGAAGAAATTAAAAACAAGCGGACAGCTGAACACAATAAGACCAAGTCTACAACAAAAATAAATACGACTGATTAAAACCCTTCCGTCATGTAGAGAAGGGTTTTCTAGTAAATCGTTTTTTGTTTTTTGTTATACTTAATGTAATTGTTGTATTTTGGATCGACTTGTAAATAAAATTTAAAAAGGGGACCCCCATGCGTAATTGGTATCATGTTATTCCGAAAAATACGGGGCTTAGCTCCTATGTATGGATTGTATTTTGTATACTTCCACTCTATTTCATTTTCAGATCTTCTTCCACAATGGAAATTATTATCGGTGTATTAGCATTTCTGATGTTTTTTACATCCTACAGATTATCCTTTATTTCTAAGGGGTGGTCTGTCTACGTTTGGGTAAGTATAGAAATGGCTATAAGTGTTGTGATGACAATACTTTTTGGGTATGTTTATTTTGCACTTTTCTTAGCTTTTTTTATTGGCAACATACAGAAGAAAGTCGGGTTTCTAACGTTATATATCATTCACCTTCTTTCTACGATTGTAGCTGTTAGCATAGTCGTTTTCAGACAAAATGAAATGTTTTTTTCTCAATTTCCTTTCATTATTATTTGTTTAATTGGTGTCATTTTGTTGCCTTTCACAATGTTTAACAAAATCAAGCAGGAAAGATTAGAAGGTCAATTAGAAGATGCAAATAAAAGAATTTCTCAGTTAATGGTCTTTGAAGAACGTCAACGGATAGCTAGAGACCTACATGATACTTTAGGACAAAAACTCTCCCTTATTGGACTGAAAAGTGACTTGGCAGGTAAATTAATGTATAAGAACCTCAATTCAGCGAAAATAGAAATCGATGATATTCACAAAACAGCAAGAACTGCATTAAAAGAAGTGCGAGAGATGGTTTCAGATATGAGGAGAGTAAAATTAAAAGACGAAATCATTCACATCCAACAAATGGTAGAAGCGGCTGAAATGGATTTAAATATTGAAGGTGACCCTGAACTAACCAATACACCACTATTGGTTGAAAATGTGTTAAGCATGTGTTTGAAAGAAGCTGTAACCAATGTGGTCAAGCATAGCCAAGCTACTTCTTGTAATGTTCTTATCAAACAATCACCTCATGAAGTGTTGTTAAGCGTTCAAGATAATGGAATTGGCATCTCTGATAAAGTGTCCACTTTATCAGGTCATGGACTCCAAGGGATGAGAGAACGACTTGAATTTGTTAATGGTAGTTTGGAGATAAACTCATCGAATGGAACGACACTAACTACTCGGGTGCCAAATTTATAAATATAACGTATTAGGAGAGATTGATGTGATACGAATAGTTATTGCTGAAGATCAACAGATGTTGCTTGGAGCTCTAGGGTCTCTGCTAAATTTGGAAGAAGATATGGAAGTCGTAGGTAAGGCTAAAGACGGAGAAGAAGCAATAGCTTTGGTTAAGAAACAAAAGCCTGACATTTGCATTATGGACATAGAAATGCCTTTAAAGAGTGGACTAGATGCAGCAGAGGAATTGAAGGGCGATTCTTGCAAAGTCATTATTTTAACTACTTTCGCTCGAGCGGGGTATTTCGAACGTGCTCGTAAAGCGGAGGTAAACGGGTATTTATTAAAGGATAGTCCAAGTGAGGAATTAGCGAACTCAATCCGTGTCATAATGGATGGTCGTCAAGTATATTCACCAGAATTAGTTGATATTGCATATGAGAGTAGTAATGGAAATCCACTTACTGCACGTGAAAAACAGGTCATTAAACTAATTTCTGAAGGGAAAACGACGAAAGATATTGCAAATGAGCTATCTCTCACCACTGGAACTGTCCGCAATTACGTTTCAGTCATTCTTGATAAACTGAATGTGAGTAATCGAATAGAAGCTATCTCACGATTCAAAGAAAAAGGTTGGTTTAAATAATCCGATTTAGTTGTAAATGAATGCAGGATACATAACTGATGGATAAACGGGTATCCCCCTATGGTATCAACATTTTCTTGTTGTAGCGATTCTGAAACTTTCCTTAAAGAATGCAAACAGTTCTTAAATTTATGTAGATACAATTGTTGAATTATATATTAGTACAGACACAACCAAGCCCACACCGTCATAGGTATAAGTATATGTGATAGTTGCCTATGGAGGTGAGGTTGTGTCCAGCATTATTGCAGCACTGGCTTATTTCTTTAAAGAAGTCATGTTCTTCGTCTCCTATGTCAAGAACAACGCGTTCCCACAGCCATTGTCATCTGATGATGAAGCCAAGTATCTGAAAGAAATGGCCGAGGGTAATGAAGAAGCACGGAATCGCTTAATCGAACATAACTTGCGTTTAGTTGCCCATATTTGTAAAAAGTTCGAAAATACCGGAGAAGACACGGAGGATCTCATCTCAATCGGTACAATCGGGCTGATTAAAGCAATCGAAAGCTACTCCAGAGGAAAAGGAACGAAACTGGCGACGTATGCAGCGAGATGTATTGAAAATGAAATTCTCATGCATCTCCGTGCAATTAAAAAGACGAAGAAAGATGTCTCATTACATGACCCGATTGGTACGGATAAAGAGGGGAATGAGATTACACTCATTGATGTACTGAAAGCTGATCTTGACGATATTGTCGATACGATTCAGCTGAAGATGGAGAAAAAACAGATTTATGAGCACATTCATATTCTCGATGATCGTGAAAAAGAAGTGATCGTTGGACGATTCGGACTCGACATGGAAAAAGAACGGACACAGCGAGAGATTGCGAAAGACCTGGGTATCTCGAGAAGCTATGTCTCTCGTATTGAAAAACGCGCACTAATGAAATTGTTCCACGAGTTTTATAGACAGAGGAATGACAAGGAAAAAGGATGAAAAAACAGCTCAAGTGATATACGCTTGAGCTGTTTTTTTATGTGTTTTATTTAGAGATAAAGTCTTATGGGTTGCATAAAGCTTTCAATACTCAATGATAACAACCTCTAATAAAAACTGGTACAATATTCACCAAGTAGGGTACTCTAGGTGAAAGAATCATTGAGCGCTTCAGGAGGAAATGAACATGGAAAGTCATAGTCATAACCATTCACACGGTTCGAATAAAAAAGCACTATTATTTGCTTTTCTAATTACTACATTATTTATGGTCGCTGAAGTTATTGGTGGCTTGATTACAAATAGCCTGGCCTTATTATCTGATGCCGGACATATGCTGAGTGATGCAGTCTCGTTAGGTTTAAGCCTGCTAGCGCTAGTCGTAGGAGAAAAGGCTGCAACGAAAGCGAAAACATTTGGATTTAAACGGTTTGAAATATTGGCCGCCTTATTTAATGGGGTGACATTAATCGTTGTCTCGATTTACATTTTCTATGAGGCTTTTCATCGGTTTCAAGAACCACCTTCTGTTGTAGGAAGTGGAATGATGATCATCGGTATTCTTGGTTTAGTAGTGAATATCGTGGCTGCATGGGTCCTTATGAGAGGAGATACAAAAGGAAACCTTAATCTTCGAAGTGCATTTTTGCATGTTCTAGGGGATATGCTCGGTTCTATTGGTGCTATTATTGCAGCTCTGTTGATCATACAATTTGGTTGGAATATTGCCGATCCAATTGCTAGCGTAATTGTGGCCATTTTGATACTCATTAGTGCGGTGAGAGTGACTAAAGAGTCAGTACATGTGTTGATGGAAGGCTCGCCAAGTCATATTGATGTAGAGAAAGTGAAACAGCAATTAGAAGGAATTTCTGGCGTAATAGAAACGCACGATTTACATGTGTGGACCATCACGTCAAACTATCCGTCGTTAAGCTGTCATTTACTCGTTGAACAAAATATGTCTCACGAAGACATTTTGAATGATGCAAATGCTTTAATGAAGCAGGAATTCGGAATTACTCATACAACATTTCAGATTGAAGAAGAACACTATAACTTAGAAGAAAGTGATATACATAATTAATAATATAGGAGGAACTTATGAATATTTTATGGGATTTCGATGGTACGCTTGTTGATAGTTACAGGCTTTTTGTGAAGCTTTTTAAAAAGGTGTTAGGAGATGACACTTCAGAAGAAGAAATCTACAGTAAAATGAAAGTTTCATTTACTCATGCATTCCAATATTACCAATTTACTGATGAGCGTAAGAAGGAATTTCAAGCGTTAGAGGCAGAGCTTCTTCCATCGGATTTTGAATTATTTGAAGGGTTACAGAGTGTTCTCCAACTTGCTGAACACAACTTTATTGTTACACACAACTCACGAGAAGTCGTCAAAAACGTCATTCAGCACCATAGGCTTGATCAGTATTTTACGAAAGTGATTGGCTGGGAAGACCGCTTTCCAAGAAAGCCTGATGCAACAGCTTACAAGCATGTACTTGAAACGTACGCAATAGACCTTGTTGTTGGTGATCGAGAGTTGGACTTGTTACCAGCAAAAGAATTAGGGATACCGACATGTAGCTTTCAAAATGAACATGTAGCAGGTATGGATTATTACGTAGACTCCTATACGGAACTATATGAAATCCTTACCAAAAAGCTTTAACAAATGTTTACATGTATAGAAATCTAGTTGATATTGTCATTATGAAAGAACAATCTCTATTGAAAAGTGATTGAATACAGGAAAATAGGTTAATCGTATCGAAATTGTGGAAATATAGAAGTAGGAATTAAAATGGAACGAGGTGACAATTCATTATGTCTGACATCATTTTTAATGTATCCCTTATAGCTCTTCTCGTTTATTTCATGTATGCATGCGCATATGACTAAAGATCAAATGATCCAAGGATATCCTAGGAAGGACGTTCTTGGATCATTTTTATAATTAAAGACCTTCCTTAGCTTAATAAATCCTCACCAGGAAAAGGGGAACAAAATAAATAAGGGACTTCTCTTTTTAAATGTTTGAATTTTCCTTATAATAAAGGTATTACATATGAACTAGGGGGATAAATATGAAACTTACACAATTATCACAGCAATGGAACTTAGAAAACATCTTTGCTGGCGGAAGTACTTCAGAGCAATTGAGCACATATATTCAATCAATTGAAACTCATATCGTTGAGCTCAAAAGCAAGATCGACAGCTGTAATCCAAGCAATCATCAGGAATTAGCAGAAGTGGTTGAAGAAATGAGCCGTCTTTCATCACGTCTGCACGAAAGTAGCGCTTATGTAGGGTGTTTAGTGGCACAAGATGTAAAAGATAAGGAAGCTGTAGCTATTAGAGGAAAGCTCGATGCAATTGGTGCGAAATACCACTCACTATGGACACAATTTGAAGAGAAATTGACTCAAGTATCAGATAATGAATGGAAGACGTTATTACAATATGATGGTTTGTATCCATACTCCTTTGTTTTGAATGAACGTAGACAACATGCAGTGGAAAAACTGAGCTTTAGTCAAGAATCACTCATTAACGATTTAGCAGTGGATGGCTACCATGCTTGGTCTAACTTGTACGACCTTGTCGTTGGTAAAATGAGTATCCCATTTGAAGAAGATGGTGAACAGAAAGAGCTATCAGTCGGACAACTTGATAATAAACTATCTAGCCAAAGTAAAGAGACACGCCAACGTGCATTCGAAAGTTACTCCAAAGCTTGGGAAGAGCAAGAAGACTTTTGTTCAGAAGCACTCAATCATTTAGCAGGCTTCCGTTTAAGCACATATGATCATCGCAAATGGGACTCTGTATTGAAAGAACCGCTTCAAATTAACAGAATGTCTCAGGCGACACTTGATACGATGTGGAAGGTCATAGAACAACATAAGAACACCTTCGTGAAATATCTAGATCGCAAAGCTGAAATGCTTGGTCTCGAGCAACTAGGTTGGACGGATGTAGACGCACCCATCGGTAAGACAGAAACAAAAGTATCCTATGACGAAGCAGCAAACTTTATCATTGACCAATTCAAACAATACAACCCTAAAATGAGTGAGTTTTCGCGTCAAGCGTTTGAGAAATCTTGGATTGAAGCAGAGGACCGAACAGGAAAGAGACCTGGAGGATTTTGCACAAGCTTCCCAAACGCAAAAGAAACACGTATCTTCATGACGTTTTCAGGTACACCTAGCAATGTATCTACGCTTGCACATGAGCTCGGTCACGCCTATCACCAGCATGTAATGGATGAACTTCCATACTTGAACCAAAATTACGCAATGAACGTAGCAGAGACAGCTTCGACGTATGCTGAAATGCTTGTTTCAGATGCAGCGGTAGAAACGGCGAAAACTGAAGAAGAGCGTCTTGTATTGTTAGAAGATAAAATTCAACGGTCTGTAGCTTTCTTTATGAATATCCATGCACGTTTCTTATTTGAAACACGCTTTTATGAGGAGCGGTCAAAAGGTCTTGTATCAGTATCTAGATTGAATGAGTTAATGGAGGAAGCACAAAAAGAAGCATATTGTGATGCGCTTGGTGAATATCACCCACACTTCTGGGCTTCAAAGCTACATTTCTATATTACAGACGTGCCTTTCTATAACTTCCCATACACATTCGGGTATTTGTTTAGTGCTGGTATTTATGCAATTGCGAAAGAACAGGGAGATGCGTTTGAAGACAAGTACATCGCATTGTTACAAGATACGGGTAGAATGACCGTAGAAGAATTAGCTGAAAAACATCTTGGCGAGGATTTAACCAAGCCACAATTTTGGACTCGAGCTATACAGCTTGCTGTTGAAGACGTGGAAGAGTTCCTGAAACTCACTAAATAAAACACAAACCCCGAGCGAATGTGAATCCATCCGCTCGGGGTTGTTTTTTTAAAAAAATTAACGCTTTTGAATTGAGACATTACTAAGCATAAAGAATGAAAGAATAAGGACGAGAAACATGAATAAATAATGGGGTAATAAGTCGACAGTCAAATAAGATAAAGCTACAAAGCATCCTGCTAATGTAATAGGTAGACCAGTAAAGTGCCCTTCAAATTCTGTGATGTTAAACCGGGCAAGTCGGATCGCGCCACAAATAATATAAATGAGAATAAACACGATACCAGGGAGACCGAATTCAAACAAAACAGCTTCATAAATGAGAAAGGCTGGTGCTACTCCAAATGAGATTAAATCACATAAGGAATCCAGTTGCTTTCCAAACTCTGACTCTATTTGTAGCTTTCTTGCAATCATTCCATCAAACCGATCGAACAGCGCACATAAGAATATGAACCAGAAGCTGAGTTCGAGTTGTCCATTTAGTATGCACACAATTGCGATAGCCCCAAGTGTTAAATTCAGTAATGTCAGTACATTGGCGGCTTGACTCTTCATACGTTTGACTGTGTGATCAACCCGTTCTAGAAAATACATAGTTGTGTCACTCCTTATTGGTTTTCTATGAGAAAATCCAATTTCAACTGAGTTGATTAAAACTATTATATGCCACTTTTGTAAATTAAGGAAGAACCCTTTACAATTTTCTTGCAAACAAAAGTGCGCAGGGACGTTAAAACTACAATTTAGGGATAATTAACCCGATAATCCCTTTAGCCGTTCTCCATCTTCCAGAAATTGTCCCTATTATTAAATAAAAAGAACTTTGTTATCCTCAAACAAATAGGGGTGTGCTAAATTGTCTATCCTCTCCCAAAAATGAACTTTTCTCAATTTGAGGTTAAGATAGAGAGTCTATCCTCTCCCAAAAATGAACTTTTCTCAATTTGAGGTTAAGATAGAGAGTCTATCCTCTCCCAAAAATGAACTTTTCTCAATTTGAGGTTAAGATAGAGGGTCTATCCTCTCCCAAAAGTGAACTTTTCTCAATTTGAGGTTAAGATAGAGAGTCTATCCTCTCCCAAAAGTGAACTTTTCTCAAATTGAGGTTAAGATAGAGGGTCTATCCTCTCCCAAAAGTGAACTTTTCTCAATTTGAGGTTAAGATAGAGAGTCTATCCTCTCCCAAAAGTGAACTTTTCACGATTTGAGGGTAACTCCTATTACGTTCCACATCTGCTTATTCAGTCTCTGCGTGATTTCAACAGCAACTATCTTGATCAAATAGCCAAATAAAAAAAGAAAGGACAACGGTTCATCCCGTTTTGTCCTTTCTCTTTTATTTTGATGAAGAAGATTGATCCTCATAATTGGTTTGTAATTCATCCTTAATGGTCCGATCAGAAAGCGGTACACCTGTACGATATGCCGAACGCGATATCATATGTCCACTTACAGGTGCGGTTAATAAGACGAATAGAATGCCTAAAATGAGCTTTCCGCTGACTATGTTTTCTTTAAATAAGAAGAATAAGAAAGCAGCAAGCATCACGCCGGATACGCCTAGAGTAGCACTCTTCGTAGCAGCATGTAGACGAGAATATACATCTGGAAATCTAATTATTCCAAGTGAGCCTGAAAATACGAAGAATGTTCCCATCAGCAATAGGACACTAATCACGACTTCGGTCAATGATAACACCCTTTTCTAAGAATTTCGCTATTGCAACCGTTGCGATAAACGTTAAGATACCAATCAATAAAATGACGTCATTTAACATAGTCGTGTTAAGTTGGATAGCGACCAATCCTGTCATAGATATCAAATTAATTCCAATTGTATCAATGGCTACTGCACGGTCTGGATTCGAAGGTCCTTTAATCGCGCGATAAAGTAACATGATAATGGATATCGCATTGACGATCATACAAAACCAAATGACGTTGTGTAACAAAATGCTCATCGTGTCACATCCTTTATCGCACTCTCGAATGTCCCTTTAATTTGATTAATGGTCTCATCGACATCAGGCAAATCCATTGCATGGATATAAATGAAATTGTTATCTGCTGATACATCAACGGATAAAGTACCTGGCGTTAATGTAATCAAATTAGCTAATAAAGTGATTTCCCAGTTCGATCTTAAGTCGGTTGGCAAAGCAACAATACCAGGTTGCATGTCAATTTTCGGTCTATAAACCATTTTAAGAACATCAATGTTAGCGATTAATAATTCTTTAGCAAAGAGGAGAATCAACTTCCAAATTGCAAGGACATACTTGAAATAAAAGGTATCAGGTATGAATCGATTTAACAGAAATAATAAGAAAACCCCGATAATGAAACCAATCAAAAATGTGACAAACTCATACGACTCTGTCAAAAACATCCATATGAGACCGATTGCGAGGTTGATCAAAAGTTGAAAAGCCATATCGAACTACTCCTTTAAGATTGTGTCAACATAAATGGATGGATCCATCAGATCAACACCAATTTGTTGGATGTGTGGTAAGAACCATTCTGCCCCGATACCAAGTACAACAGAAAAGATGAGTAAGAATGTAATCGGAAAGTAGAGTGGTCTGATCGATCGTGTTTTAGTTGGTAATGTCATGCTTTCTCCCCAAAATCCATTCAAGAAAATACGCATAACAGATACTAAAATCAATAAGCTCGTAATCAACCCAACAGCACCAATCACATAATGTCCATTTTCAAATGCTCCTTTCAATAACAATAGTTTACCAATAAAGCCACTGAAAGGTGGTAAACCTGCGAGCGTCAGAGTAGCTATGAAAAAGAGCCAGCCTAATAATGGATACTGTTTAATAAGACCACTGATCTTTCGTAAATCAGAAGTACCGGCAACAATTGCCACTGCTCCAACGAGCATGAACAAGGCACCTTTAATGATCATGTCATGAAGTAAATAATAAACGGATCCAGCTAAAGATCCTTCAGTAAATATACCAACTCCCATAATCATAAATCCGATTGCTGGAATAATGTTATAAGCAATAATTAATTTGATATTGTTTGTAGACATTGCTCCAACTACGCCAAAAATTAACGTAAATCCAGCGAGTATAATGAAAAAGGTATGGGTATAGTCTACATTCCCATTAAAGATCAAGGTGAATACGCGTAATATCGAATAAATACCTACTTTGGTAAGCAATGCACCGAATAAGGCTGAAATAACAGCTGGTGGTTTTGCATACGCATGTGGCATCCAAAAATACAACGGAAATAGTGCGCCTTTTGTAGCAAATACAACAAAGAACAAAATCGCGATTGTTGTCAATATTCCATCTTGGTTGACTTGACCGACACGTTCAGAAAGTTGGGCCATGTTGACAGTTCCTGTAACTGAGTAGAGAAAACTGACAGTCGTAACAAACAAGATTGATGAGAATAAGTTGAGCAACACGTATTTAATGGACTCTCGCAACTGCTGTCGCGTTCCGCCTAACACGATCATTCCATAAGATGCCATTAACAACACTTCAAAGAATACGAAGAGATTGAAAATGTCCCCTGTTAAGAACGCTCCGCTAACACCCGCAATCAACATCAAGAAGAACGTATAAAAATAATGTTCCTCCCGCCCTTGATCAAGTGTATAAGGGGCGTAAAAAGCAGCTGCAACTGCAATGATGTTCGTTGCAACTAATAAGGAAACCGATAATAAATCTCCTACAAGAATAATGCCGTAAGGGGCAATCCAACCCCCAGTTTCTAAAATAATCGTACCATCTTGTATAACCTTATACATAATGAAAGTGGTAAGAAGCAAATTCATAATAGATACGATTTGAGCTCCCGTTCTTACAAAAGGTAGCCGTTTTCGCCAAAAAACAAACAATGTGCCTGCGATGAGTGGTAGTAAAATAGGTAATATGATTAAATTAGTCATTGTCGGATCCCCTCAATTGCTCCAAGTTGTCAGTCTTGTTCGTTTTATATGCTCGGTATGCTAACACAAGCAAGAATGAAGTCACACCAAAACTGATAACAATTGAAGTCAAAATCAGTGCTTGAGGAAGCGGATCCGTATATTGATCAATACCTTCTGTCAATATAGGCGGATCCCCTCTATTAAGCTTCCCCATCGTCAAAATTAAAAGATGAGCACCGTGTGAGAGTAGAGCAGTTCCGAATATGATTTTCAATAGTTGTCTTTGCAGTAAAAGATATATTCCAGCGGTAAAAAGTAGACCAGCTAGAATAGACATAAGAATTTCCATATTAATCAGTTTCCTCCTCTTTACGGAGTCGAATCATTGCATAAATACCTAATGCGGCTATTCCTAGCACAGTGATTTCAAACAGCGTATCTAACCCTCGCATATCAACAAGGATGACGTTTACTACATTATCTCCGCCACCTAGGTGGTGTGACTCTTTAATGAAATAATGAGCGATGGTTTCAAATTTCTTCGAGCTGTGTGACGCAATAGCAACCATCGTAACTAATACACCGACCGAAATTGAAATCGCCATGTTTACAATTCTAGAACCAACAGGCTGTTTTTTCGTATCAAGCTTCGGTAAGTGATAGAAGCATAGTAAGAATAAAGCAACTGTAACCGTCTCGACGATAAGTTGTGTCAAAGCAAGGTCAGGCGCTCTGAAGAATACGAATAATAACGAGAGTCCATAACCTACAATTCCGAGTACGAGTATCGCTGCAATCCGGTTTTTCATAACGATCGTTGCAAATGCTGCGATGGCCATAACCATACCAACTGCGATCTCAGGCCATGAAATAGGTGCAAGATCATCCGTCTCTATGACAAAACCTTCAGTAACGAACAACGTTATACCAGTTGCGCCAACAAGGAACACGAGAATATAAAGAACATAGTGTCGCAATGACCCAGTCATGTATGAGTTGGTCGTTCGTTCTGCCAATTTATATTGACCTTCATTAACAAAATCATAAACTTTATTCGCGCTCAATGGACCTGGTAACCAGTTGTAAATCTTTCTCCAATACTTCAAGGTCAAGAACAATACCGTACCTAGAGCAACGACTGTGAGTGACATGTATAATTGCGGTGCAAATCCATGCCAAAATGCTATATGTTTACCAGGTGCCGATCCGAAAACAGCGATTGCTGCAGGCGTTAAAATAGGTTCATTAATTAAGTTCGGTAGCAGTCCAACAACAATTACAAACACGACAAGTACAATCGGCGATAATAACATACCTATGGGAGCTTCGTGCGGCTTAACCGGTAACTCATCCTTCTTATTTCCAGTAAAGGTATAGAAGAAGAAGTACATCGAGTAAACGAATGTGAAAATACTTCCTAGAACAGCTAATACTGGAATGATCGGTGCAATGGCCGTAACAAGATCAGATGTAGATGTTATGTGTAAAGAGGTTTCGAAAAACATCTCTTTACTTAGAAAACCATTAAAGAATGGTAACGGAACACCGGCCATGGAAAAGGTGCCGAAGAATGCGAGTGTAGCTGAAATTGGCATTAGTGTCATTAATCCGCCTAGCTTGCGAATGTCCCTGGTCCCTGTCTCATGATCAATAATACCAGCAACCATGAACAGGCTTCCTTTAAATGTAGCATGGTTAAAAATATGGAAGATCGCTGCAAAGATTGCAGCCTTTGTTCCAAAACCTAGCATAGACATGATCATGCCCAATTGACTAATCGTTGAAAATGCGAGAATCGCTTTCAAATCCGTTTGTCTTACCGCCATATAGGATCCCCAACACAACGTTAAAAGTCCGAAACCAGTGACGAGAATAAAGAATAAATCCGTCCCTCCGAAAATGGGAAACAGTCTCGCGGTTAAATAAATGCCTGCCTTAACCATCGTGGCAGAATGCAAAAATGCACTAACAGGAGTCGGTGCTTCCATTGCATCAGGTAACCAAATGTGGAATGGAAACTGTGCAGACTTGGTGAATGCCCCTAGAAGAATGAGTAACAAAATACCTGTAAAGTAAGGACTGTCAATTACTTGATCACTTGCTGCAATCATTTCACGGATACTGGTTGTTCCGGTAACATAAGAAAGTAAAATGAAACCACCAAGCATGGATAGACCACCAAGAACAGTAATCACCATAGATTTTAGTGCACCGTATCTCGAAGCTTCCCGGTCATACCAATAACCAATTAAGAGAAAAGAAGAAATACTCGTCAGTTCCCAAAATAGGTATAACCCATAAACGTTATCTGAGAGGACGACACCAAGCATCGCACCCATGAAAATGAAGAGAAATACATAGAAATTGTTTAATTTCTCGTTTTTATTCAGATAAAAGATGGAATACAAAGTAACAAGCGCACCAATTCCACTAATTAATAATGAGAACAGTAGACTTAAACCATCTAAGTAGAAACTGAAATTCATTTCAAGGGAAGGTACCCACTCAACTACAGATGAAATATTTATTCCTTTTGATACAGATCCCATCTGAGAGAGGAAGTAAATAAACAGAACAAATGGGATGGGTAAAACAAACCAGCCAGTGTGGACTGTTCTTATGTATCGAAAGAAAAACGGCACGAATAATGCCGTCAGAAAAGGAGCAAGAACTGCAAACTGTAACATGATAAAAAATCCTCCTATCGAGTTTTCCGGACCGATTATGTAAGTAGACCATTATCATTGTAATCAAAAAAAGATTGTATTATCAACTTTTTTAACGTCAAAAGACCTTAAAATTTACAGGGTGTTACAAAATAATGAAGAATCGTTATTGTTATTATCGCCTATAATCACTACTTTAACAGGGAAAAAGATCAAACAACGCAGGATTCATTGAAATAAGCAAAAAAAAAAAACGAACTAACTGAGGTTAGCTCGTTACAAATAAGTCGTTATTAATTTTGGGGAAAGATGACGACGGTCAATTTCTTGCTTAATGAGAGTAATGAAATCGTTGCTCAGCTTTAACTCTCGCGCCTTATGATAGGATTCAATGAGAAGCTCGTCTGATAAATTTTCCATAAAATTAGCCAAAAGTGGCCTTCGCACCTCCAGACATAATAAGAAATGTTTAAGTTGAAAATCGATAAAATAAGAAAAGTGCAATTGAATAGGTTTGATCGTATGTTAAGCAAAAGAGGATCTTTGAGGTTAAATTAAATCTTTAAGAATATCTATGTGGTAGGGCTCATAAGCTGTTATGTTATGATGTAAACTTAGCTTACCACGAATCCAAATGAGGAACAATCGTTCTCTTATCCACAAAAAGAAGTGGATAACTTGTGGGTAAACTGTTTATAAAGTAAATAATTGGTTATTTTTCAATGTGTAAAATGTGAGTAAAGTTATCCACATTTTGCAAAGGGTCGAAAGGTGTCGAAAAGTTTTTTGGTTCTACTCATCTAAACAAATGATTCAAGAAATTTAATTTCTTTCTAAAAAATCATCATCCAACTCTTTTTTTCTATTGTTCCCATAATATTTATTGGTACAATAAAGGTTGGACTGAAGAGAAAGTATAACGAGGTGTTTTGGTTGTTAAAACGTTTATTACCAAATGAACATGTCCCATCAATTTATGATATAGATGCGAATGAATTGTTGGATAGAGGAATTAAAGGTATTATCACAGATTTGGACAACACACTTGTCGAATGGGATCGTCCTGAGGCGACTCCAGAACTTATAAAATGGTTTGCAATGCTGAAAGAGAAGGGACTACAAGTGACGATCGTGTCCAATAATAATGAGGAACGGGTGAGAAGCTTTTCATATCCGCTTAATATCCCATTTATCTTTCGTGCTCGAAAACCGATGACAAATGCCTTTAAACGAGCTGCGAAAAATATGAATCTTAACAATGAAGAAGTTGTAGTTGTTGGTGATCAGATTTTCACTGATGTCTTAGGTGGAAATCGTCTAGGGTTGTATACCATACTAGTCGTCCCTGTGGCGAAAAATGATGGACTAGCAACTAAATTAAATCGTTACATGGAAAGACATGTATTAGAATGGTTTAAACGAAAGGGTCTAATTAACTGGGAGGAATGATTTTTGAGTAATTATGAAATACATTGTGAAGGCTGTGGAGTACCTATACAAACAGAAGAAAAAGGTAGCCTAGGTTATGCTCCCCCTTCTGCATTAGAACGAGAGCAAGTTATTTGTCAGCGTTGTTTCCGACTTAAACACTACAACGAGGTCCAAGATGTCTCGCTAACGGATGACGATTATCGAAAAATTTTGTCTGGAATCGGTTCACAAGATGCACTTATTGTGAAGATTGTAGACATTTTTGATTTTAGTGGAAGTTGGTTGCCAGGTATTCATCGATTTGTAGGGAAGAATCCAATCTTATTAGTAGGAAACAAGTTGGATCTTCTTCCAAAGTCAGTAAAGCCAAATAAAATCAAACATTGGATGAAATATGAGGCAAGTCAACAAGGTGTAAAACCTATTGATGTGGAACTTATGAGTGCTGAAAAGCGGTCTAATATTACGGAAGTGGCTGAAGCGATTGAAAAATATCGTGGAAATCGTGACGTATATATCGTTGGAGCAACGAACGTCGGGAAGTCTACTTTCATCAATCAGCTTATTAAAGAATTTGGTGGGGAGACGGCTTCATTAATTACGACCTCTCATTACCCAGGTACGACACTTGACCTTATTGAAATACCACTTGATGAACAGCAGTCCTTATTTGATACACCAGGTATCATCAATCATCATCAACTTGCACATTATATTAATAAGAAAGACCTTAAGAAAGTTACGCCAAAGAAAGAAGTTAAGCCAAAGGTATATCAATTAAATGAAGGACAAACCTTATTCTTTGGTGGGTTAGCTCGTTTTGATTTCGTTCATGGAGACAGACAGTCGTTTACTTGTTATCTCTCCAACGAACTTCCTATACATCGGACAAAGCTTGAGAAAGCATCTGATCTATACGAGAATCAGAAAGGTGAATTATTGAGCCCTCCAGACCGTAATGATATTGAACAATTGCCACCTTTAGTAAAGCATGAGTTCTCTATTAAGGAAGATAAAACGGATATCGTTTATTCAGGATTAGGTTGGGTAACCGTAGCGGAAGCTGGAACGAACGTATCGGCTTATGCACCAAAGGGAGTAGGAGTATATATTCGAAATGGACTTATTTAACAATGTCCAAGCTTATTATGCCGTAATTGGAGATCCGATCTCACAATCAATGTCACCTGATATTCATAATGCTTGTTTACAAAAGCTGCATATACAAGCGACTTACAAAGCGATTCATGTGCCTGCTGAGCAACTAGGTACAGCTGTAGAACAAATGATACAAACTGGGTGTCTTGGATTTAATGTAACGATACCTCATAAGTTATCTATCATGAAATACCTTGATGAAATCGATCCTTACGCTGAAGCAATAGGCGCAGTCAACACGGTTTTAATACAAAACGGCAGGATGAAAGGATTTAATACAGATGGTCCTGGATTTTATCAATCACTGATCCTGGACTACCAAGAGGATCTTAAGAAGGCAAACATTCTAGTTCTAGGAGCTGGTGGCGCTGCAAGAGCTATAGTAAAGACTTTTCTCCTTAATGATGTTCATCAAGTGTCTGTCGCCAATCGTACAATGGAGAAAGCAATAGAATTAATGAAGGGTAGCAACGGGGAAGTACTTACTCCTAAAGAAGCTGAAGGGCAATTAGGGGAATACGACATTGTAATTAATACGACACCGATCGGGATGTTTCCAAATCCAGCCGCCTCGCCAATTGATACGACCTTATTGGATCAGAAGACAACTTTAGTTGATATCATATATAATCCATTAACGACAGAATTCTTGAAACTTGGGATTCGAAAAGGGTGTACAGTACAGAATGGGGTACCTATGTTCATTCATCAAGCAGCTTTGGCTTTCGAATTGTGGACTGGTGAGAAGCCGGATTTATTATTAATGGAGCAAATCGTAAAACAAAAACTTGGAGGGAATACAACATGTTAACTGGAAAACAAAAACGTTTCTTACGTTCAAAAGCGCATCACCTAGACCCGATTTTTCAAGTGGGTAAAGGTGGTACGAATGAGAATATGTATGGTCAAATTAGAGACGCACTAGAAGCAAGAGAATTGATTAAAGTAAGCGTATTGCAAAACTGTGAAGAAGATAAAGACACAGTTGCTGAAAACCTTTCTAAACGATCAGGTGCTGAGCTCGTTCAAGTGATCGGAAATACAATTGTTCTTTATAAGGAATCTAAAGAAAAAAAGACGATAGAGTTACCTTCTTAAATCCTATGACTACTAGGAAAATTGGTATTTTAGGTGGAACATTTGATCCACCACACCTAGGTCATTTAATTATTGCATCTGAAGCGAAAGAACAATGTGATTTAGATCAGGTTTGGTTTATGCCTAGCGCAACACCACCACATAAAAGCAGGCAAGTATCATCGGGTAAACACCGGGTTGCAATGGTGGAGGAAATGATCGTGGATCGTGAAGATTTCGAAGTGTCAACGATTGAATTTGATCGTCCTGGTCCCTCCTTTACTGTCGACACCATTTTGCAGTTGAAGGATGAGCATCCAAATGTTCAATTTTATTTCATCATAGGTGGAGATATGGTGGATTCGTTACACACTTGGGAACGGATTGAAACATTGTTGAATTTAGTTACGTTTGTTGGTGTCAAACGTCCGGGGTATAAGTTTCAAACCCCGTTTATTCAGCAGATCCAATCCATAGATACACCATTGATCGATTTATCTTCTACGATGCTGCGAGAACGATTTAAATCAGGGAAGAATACGCAATATTATGTTACAAAACGAGTTGGGAAGTATATAGAGGTGAATCGTCTTTATGAAGATGGAACAAGCATTGAAGATTGTTAAAGAACAATTGACTGAACATCGATATCAGCACACAATTGGTGTGATGGATACAGCGGTAGAGTTAGCGGAAAGATTTGGAGCAAACGTAGAAAAAGCTCGTTTAGCTGCAATCTTCCATGATTATGCTAAATTTTGGCCAAAAGCTGAAATGAAGTCAATTATTTTAGACCAAAACCTAGGTGATGACTTGATTCATTATGGAACAGAGCTATGGCATGCGCCGGTTGGAGCGTATTTGATCCAGAAGGAAGCATTCATAAACGATGAGGAAATCTTACAAGCGATTAGAAGTCATACAACTGGACGTAAGGGTATGTCAGTACTTGAAAAAGTCATTTTTCTGGCTGATTATATCGAGCCAGGGAGACATTTTCCCGGTGTGGAAGAAGTGAGAGAACTGGCAAAAGAAAATCTTGACGATGCAGTTAAACAATCGATCATTAATACAATTACTTTCTTAATGAGACGTAACCAATTAGTTTACCCTGGCACAATACACACCTATAACGATATTGTTCATCAACAAGGAGGAAATAACGCATGAATACAAATGAATTGGTACAAGTGTCTGTAAAGGCTGCTGATGATAAAAGAGCAGAAGATATTGTTGTTTTAGATGTTAAAGGTATTTCACTAGTAGCTGATTATTTTATGATTTGTCACGGTAATTCAGAAAAGCAAGTAGAAGCGATTGCAAGGGAACTGAAGGCGCAAGCTCAGGAAAATGGAATAGAAATTAACCGATTAGAAGGTCTTGACAAGTCAAGATGGGTATTAATTGATTTAGGTGATATCATCGTTCACGTATTCCATAGAGATGAACGTTCATATTATAACTTAGAAAAATTGTGGGGAGATGCCCCGACATTGAATGTAGCATCGATGTTAGCCTAAGATGAATGAAAACATGACTTATCAGCAATTTGCAAGATTATATGATCAGCTCATGGAAGATGCGCCTTATGATATGTGGGTGAGTTTCTTTAGGAATGCTATTGATCAATATGGCATTAAGGATTCCACATCCGTTTTAGATATCGGCTGTGGTACCGGGGAAATTTCTACTCGTCTTGCCCATGAAGGGTTTGCCGTTCAAGGGATTGACCTATCCGATGAAATGCTTTCAATTGCTCGAGAGAAAGCCGACATTCAAGGCCTTCAAATCCCATTCTTCCAACAAGATATGAGAGAGTTAGAAGGATTTTCTGAAGTAGATGCTGCCTTGATCTTTTGTGATTCTCTCAATTATTTACGAACAGAAGAAGATGTAAGATCAACATTTGAGCGTGTGTCTGCCACACTCAAAGACGGTGGGCTGCTTCTTTTTGACGTACATACGTTATATAAAATGGAAGAGATCTTTAAAGATGAATCATTCACAATGAATGGAGAAGAGATCAGCTATATCTGGGAATGCCACCCTGGTATTGAAGAGGGTAGTGTTGAACATGATCTGACATTCTTTGTCCATATAGGTGATTCCGTATATAAACGGTATGATGAGACGCATTATCAAGTGACGTATTCGAGAGAAAAATATAAGGAACTCTTGAATATAGCTGGTTTCGAATTACTTGAAGTGACCTCTGATTTTTCCTCACGAAAACCGAGCGATACGTCAGAGAGATTGTTCTTTATTGCTAGAAAAAACGCTTGAAAAATAGGGTAGACCTAACATACTGACTTTTAGGTGAACAGAGTCAGTACACGTTCGGTCTACCCTTTGTTTTTTTTAGAGGCCATGTGTCTCATTAACACAATACGAAAATATAATTAAAGGAATTTAGATTCATATAGAGAATATGGGAATTGAAGAATTAATATTGTTTTGTAAATTGTTGATCTACTAATTCGCAATCTTCATCATATTTTGCATGAGTCCTCTTGATGACATGATTGAAGAGAGGGCCTAACTCCGCATCGAATACTTTCAATGCTTCTCCTGTGACTCCGCCCTTTACACAAACTTTTTGTAATAATGTTGGTAGTGTATAGACTTCCTTCTCAAGAAGCTTCCCCATTCCAATGACCATTTCACTAACTAAATAAGTTGCTTGCTCCTTTGATATGTTGGTTTCTTCTACAGCACTATCTATATAAGCTTGTAAGAGATAACTGAAAAATGCTGGCCCGCAGCTTGAGAGGTCAGAAGCAACCCTCGTAATCGATTGATCAATCTGTACGGGTGTAGAAATCGAACCCATTAGGCGATTTAGATTTCTCTTTTGTTCTGGTGAGCACCTTTTTCCGTATGTCAATAAGGATGCACCTGATAGAGCGCGGTTTGTTATACTTGGTATCGCTCTTGCGACAGAGCATGTTGTCAACTCTTCAAGCTGCTCAACTGAAATCGGACTTGTAATCGATACAATCAACTTTTCACTGTTTAAGTAAGGAGAAATACTTTCAATTAATGCGTAATACTCAAGTGGTTTGACGCAGATAAACAAAATATCTGAGAATGCCGCTACCTCACTATTTGATTTTCCTACCTTTAGGTCAGGGTATTTTCTTTGCAGTCCTTCAGCTTTTTTGGCTGTACGATTGATAATCATTAATTCGGACGGCCTTACGGCTAACGAATCGATAAAAGCAGAGATTAAGATCGTCCCCATGTTCCCTGTGCCTATAATACCTACTTTCATATATAACCCTCCTTTTGACCGTCTTCTATCTTCAAATGTATGAGTAGGTTTAATCAATTATGTATGAAACAGTCGTGAACACATATGAGAGGTGATGAGTCTGAATTGGAACCAAATGACTAAAAACGAAAGAATATTATCTGTAGTGGTGGTTGTCTTATTAGGACTACTGATTTGGATTGGAAAAGATTCATTTGATAAAAAAAGTGAACCGAAAATACCTGATGGATTCGAAGCTGTAAACACGGCAATCCCAAAAACAAATTCAAAGAACAAACCTTCTGATGAACAAAAAAGTTCAAGTTTGATCGTTGATGTGAAAGGGGCGGTAAAAACATCTGGTGTATATGAAATGAAACCTGGTAATCGAGTAAATGATGCAATTATCCGTGCGGGTGGTTTTTCAGTGGGGGCAGATACTAGCAGAGTAAACCTTGCACAAATACTGAAAGATGAGATGGTCATTTATGTGCCTCGAGTTGGTGAGAAAGAACCAGATATTCAAAAAGATGAAGTAGAGGACGGGAAAGTGAATGTGAACAACGGAACATCTGTACAGCTAGAAACAATACCAGGCATTGGTCCTTCAAAAGCGAAAGCGATCATCGACTATCGAGAGGAAAATGGTCCATTTTCGGATGTGAATGAGCTGACGAATGTACCGGGTATTGGGGCGAAGACAGTAGAACAACTTAAGGAATACATTACGGTTTCGAATTAACATTGCATAGAGTAAAAACTACATATAAACTAAAAAAAGAACCATTGAAGGGAGATTTGCTCGTTGAGTCGGATTACTTGGAACCAATATTTTATGGCACAAAGCTCATTACTAGCACTGAGAAGTACATGTGAGCGATTATCTGTCGGCGCTACAATCGTAAGGGATAAGAGAATCATCGCAGGAGGCTACAACGGATCGATTTCTGGTGGCGTACATTGTCGTGATGAGGGGTGTTATGTCATTGATGGTCATTGCGTACGAACGATACACGCTGAGATGAATGCTTTATTGCAATGTGCAAAGTTTGGTGTACCTACAACTGGTGCAGAAATTTACGTAACCCACTTTCCTTGTCTACAATGCTGTAAGGCCATCATACAAAGTGGTATGAAAAAAGTTTATTATGCAGAAGACTACAAAAATCATCCTTATGCAATAGAGCTCTTCGAACAATCAGGGGTAGATACAGAATTGGTACCACTTGAGGAGCAGTATGATCTAATCTCCCGTTCCAAAAGAGAATTAGCTGAAGAATTGTTAGAAGAATTAGTAAAAGCAAATGCAGATCAAGCTACGATTAGAAAGTTAACGAATCAATTCAATCACCTATTTGAACCTGAGAAATATCATTTATAGAAATGATACCTATACATATGATCGTTATAGCCGCCATCATCGGAATTTTCACATCTTCTGATCGTTGGTGGTTATTTTTCATTTTAGTTGTTATTTTAGCAGTTAGAAAACAAAAAATCGTACATTCGAGTACTTTATTACTATTAATCGTGTATTTAGCATCCATCGGATATACGCTCCTTTATTCACACCTACATGTCTCAACGCTTGAGCTTGAAAATACCACTGAACTGACAGGACAAATTACGTCGATACCAGAAATAAATGGGGATCTCGTGTCCTTCCGCTTCAACACTTCCACTGATGATAACATTCTCGTTCATCATTCTATTTCAACTAAATCTGAGAAAGTTGCTTTACAAACTAACTTATCATACGGGGACATTTGTCAACTGAACGGTACGTTCGAACAGCCGATGGAAACAAGAAATTTCTATTCATTCGATTACAAGGCCTATTTAAAACACACGTATCACATTGAATGGATATTCAAATCAAACAAATTGCTTACCTGTAGAGATCACGTAAATGTACTGAATCAACTCCATCACTTTAGACAAGGGCAAATGATACGAATCAAGGATGCGTTCTCATCGCAATTGGCACCCATTATGAACACCTTAATATTTGGGGATAAATCTGATCTAAATGATGATTTAATCGATCAATACCAAAGATTAGGATTAATTCATTTACTAGTCGTATCTGGGCTACATGTAGGCACCATTTTAGGGATGTTATATTTATTATTGATCAGACTTGGTATGACGAAAGAGAGGGGGCTAATTGTAATATTACTGATGGTACCGGTTATGATCATCGTTACAGGAGGTGCTCCATCCGTTATTAGAGCTGGCGCGATGGCGGCTTTAATCTGTATTTTGACCTTGTTGAAGCTGAAGGTACCTGTCATCGATCAGTTAAGTTACATCGCATTAGGACTCTTGGTGTACAAACCATTTTATGTATTTCACATCGGATTTCAACTTTCATTTGTCATTACCGTAGCAATTGTCTTATCCAATGCATACCTTTTGAAAAATAAATCCTCGATCCAACAATTAATCTTAGGGTCATTTGTAGCACAAGTAGCATCTCTTCCAATCGTCCTCTGGAATTTTCACACCTTTTCCTTATGGTCTTTACCTCTCAACATAATCTACATTCCTGCGATGACTATTTTGATCTTGCCTTTCGTGTTAATGACGTATGGCGCATTTCTGATATTCCCATCACTTCCATTATGGAAGTGGATGAGTTACATTTTGGAGAAGTGTTTTGCGTTCATTCATGTATGTATGGAAAGCATTGAGAAGGTACCAATTGGTAAATTGATTATAGGAAGACCTACTGTCGTCTTCATCATCATACTCATCATTGTCTCGTTATTATTCTTATTATCTTTGGAAAAGAAAAGGTATATGAAATGGGGGATAATAAGTCTATTTGTGGTCATCTGCTTTATGAACATATATCCTCAACTGGATAAGAAGGCGTATGTAAGTTTTCTTGATGTTGGACAAGGGGATGCAGTTGTCATTGAATTACCATACAGAAAAGCGGTTTATGTCATCGACACTGGTGGTCGATTATCGTTTGATAAAGAAAGTTGGCAGAAAAGGAAAAGTGATTTCAATACAGGAAAAGATATAGTGGCAGCATACTTGAAAGCGAGAGGTATCCATCAAATAGATGCACTATTTCTTACACATGGTGATCAGGATCATATTGGTGGAACGTTAGGGTTAATCGATGAAATTGCAGTCGAGAGTGTCGTTTATGTACAATCTACTGCAAGGAAGCAAGGGGAAGTACAATTAATTAATGAAATTGGCAGTCGATCAATTCCAATTACTTACATTGAACAAGATATGAAGTGGCAATTCAAACATGTTTATTTACATCTAATCTCTCCCATGAATGTCGATCAAGAGAGTAATAATCGCTCTCTTGTCCTTTATATGAACGTGTATGATCAAGGGTTTCTGTTTACAGGTGATGTTGAGGAAGAAAGAGAGTTGTCCTTGATACAGCATTATCCTACTTTAAATATTGATATATTAAAGGTTGCTCATCATGGTAGTAAGACTTCAACTTCTGAAGACTTTTTGGATCATGTGACACCCTCAGCAGCGATTATATCCGTTGGGAAAAACAATCGGTATCATCACCCATCAGAAGACGTGGTAAAGCGGCTAAATGAAAAAGGAATCAGAACTTATATAACAGCTGAATCAGGTGCTGTCCTTGTTGTGGTTTCATCGGATATGTACATGATTAAAACGGTACGAGAATGAGAAATGTTTCATAAATAGAAAAAAAGCGAAGGTTCTCCCTTCGCTTTTTACCTCCGTATATGTACCCATCCAACGGACTTCGGGTTTGTTTTTAAAGTGTTCATTACGTTTTACAACGCAACTGCTTTAATAATCACACCGATAAAGAAAATGATTGTAAAGAACAAGAACGAATATACGAAACCAAGACCGGATTCAATTGCATCATTGGACTTCGCTTGTACATCTTTTTCAAATTCATTCATTTCCGCAACCCTCCTGTTTCAACTCAAGTATACGGTATTCAAACCAAAAAATCCATAACTCTATTTTTTACGATTAAGTGAAACTTATACGAAGATGTCATTTCCAAAATGACTAAAATGTTGTTCATATTGTTAAGAGTTG
Source organism: Pseudalkalibacillus berkeleyi (assembly GCF_021608225.1). Lineage (NCBI taxonomy): Bacteria > Bacillati > Bacillota > Bacilli > Caryophanales > Fictibacillaceae > Pseudalkalibacillus > Pseudalkalibacillus berkeleyi. The sequence continues at coordinate 1,824,859 of NZ_JAKIJS010000001.1, read as the reverse complement.
ACACCTATAGTTTCACACTGCATAGGATAACATAACATTAAGCTTACGGGGAAGACAGTATAATCGTTGACAATTAAGAATCCCGGGTCTTAAACGTCAGCGTTCATATAAATGGAGGCTTACCTATAAGGGTTAGGCCTCCTTTACCCCTATACCTTTGCAATTTTATCATTTATGCTTAAGATAGTATAGAGCGAGGTGATGAAGTTGTCCATTAAAGAGCTAACGAAAAAGCTGAAGAGTGAATCCTATTCTTCACTTTATTTATTATATGGAAAAGAAAAATACATATTAGAACATACTCAAAAAATGATTGTCCAAGCTGTGCTGGATGAAGGTACAGCTGACTTTAATCTATCTTCATATGACATGGAAGAATATACAATACAATCCGCATTAGATGATGCTGAAACACTTCCATTCATGGGTGACTACAGAGTCGTCATCATTCAGAATCCGTATTTTTTGACGGGGACAAAAGCGAAGCAAAAAGTTGAACATGATTTAAAGAGACTGGAGAGTTATTTATCCAACCCGACTGATCATGCAATTGTAATCTTTGTAGCCCCATATGAAAAGCTTGATGAACGTAAGAAAGTTGTGAAAGCCCTGAAAAAGCATGGGGATGTTATACAAGCTGAGAAAATGAATATCCAATTGCAAAAGGAATGGGTAAACCATGCTGCTAAAGAGGCGAACGTGCATATTACGAATGAGGCAGCAGAGAGACTTATTCAATTGCAAGGTGAAAACTTAGCTATGCTTATTAGTGAAGTGAATAAAATGGCATTGAATGTAGGGGTTAATGGGGTCATTGAACCAGAGACTGTCGATGAACTCATTTCGAGGTCATTAGAAAGTAATGTATTTACGATGGTTGAGCATGTTGCAAATAGGCGGATCGATGCAGCGCTCAGAATTTGTTACGATTTATTGAAACAAAATGAAGAGCCGATAAAACTGATGGCACTTCTGGCTAGGCAAATCCGTATTATTTTACAAGTGAAACAACTTGGTACACAAGGATTTACTGAGAAAAAGATGGCATCCTTATTATCACTTCATCCATATGCTGTGAAAATTGCAGCGAAACAAGGGCGATCCTTTTCCGAGAAAGAGTTGAAGAAGCTGTTAATTCAAGCAGCTGATGCAGACTTTGAAATGAAAACAGGACAAAGGGATAAACAGTTGACACTTGAACTTTTCCTAACGAGTGTCGTAAGAGAAAAACAAGTGAATTGAGATGAACAGTCCTCCGAGGCTGTTTATTTTTTTGACTTCATTTAGTGTGGTGTGGAAATCTGCTCGCACCTTGAAAACGAACGGGAGCAGTTTTCAGTACCCGCAAGCGCACCATACATCACAAAATGAGCATTCTCTTGCTATTTTTGACAAAAATAAAAACGACCTATTGTCAGGTCGTTTAATACGTTCATATCAATTAAGCGCTAAGCCCGTTAAGTTGCTTTGCAAGACTTGATTTCTTTCTTGCTGCAGCATTCTTGTGAAGGATACCTTTACCTGCTGCTTTATCAAGCTTTTTAGTTGCTACTACAAATGCTTCTTTAGCACCTTCAACATCGTTGTTAGCTACTTTTGTTTCAAAGTTCTTGATTGAAGTACGCATTGCTGATTTGTAAGATGCATTAACAGCGCGACGCTTATCGTTTGTTTTTACTCGTTTAATAGCGGATTTAATATTAGCCAATTCCGTTCACCTCCTTGAAATGCAACCGAAATTGCGGGAAATACAACACAAAGTATTCTATCAAACAGAACGTATAAATGCAATCTATTTTTACACTCCTAAGGGACTGAAGTACTTTTTTCCACACAGCTTATAAGGCTCTCCTACGTATTCTAAGCACCTAAGTATAATCCATTTCAAATCGTCCAAGAATGAAAAAAGAATAGGTCGGTCATCATAAGACAAATGCGATAATTTTAACGTGAGGTGGGACGCGAGCATGAATAAAGAGCTAGAAGAGTTCAATGTGAGAACGGATTTAGCAATTGAAGCGAATGAAATGATTACAAAAGAGCAAGAAGAGAAGTCGAAAAGTACGATAGATGGCGTGATTGTTAAAGAAAGAGAAATGGATGGAATCAAGTTGACGAGGGTTGAAATTGAGGAAGCTGGTGCAAAAGCGACAGGAAAGAAACCGGGTATCTATTTAACAATGGAGATGCAAGGTATTCGCCAACAAGACACGGCTCTCCAACAACGGGTCCAGGACGTTTTCTCACATGAGCTTAATAACTTCTTGACCGAATTAAATATCCCAAAGGAAGCAAGTTGCCTCATTGTAGGCTTAGGTAATATCAATATTACACCTGATGCTTTGGGCCCGATCACCACGGAAAATCTCTTGATCACGAAACATTTGTTCGATTTGGCTCCAGAAAATGTAGAAGAAGGATTTCGTCCAGTCAGTGCAATTGCGCCTGGAGTGATGGGAACTACAGGGATTGAGACGAGTGACATTATTGTAGGTGTTATTGAAAAGTCAAAGCCAGATTTCGTAATAGCTGTTGATGCTTTAGCGTCGAGAGCGGTTGAGAGAGTCAATACGACGATTCAAATATCCGATACTGGCATACACCCCGGCTCTGGTGTAGGGAATAAACGGAAGGAATTAAGTAAGGACTCATTAGGGATCCCTGTTATTGCAATTGGAGTGCCTACAGTTGTAGACGCAGTGACGATTACGAGTGATACGATCGATTATATTTTGAAACACTTCGGTCGTGAGATGAATGAGAAAGATGATCCATCCAAAGCGCTTACGCCAGCAGGTATGACATTTGGAGAGCGTCGCGAACTAAAAGATGAAGATTTACCCGATGAAGAAAATCGTAAAGCGTTTTTAGGTATGATTGGAACATTAGAAGACCAACAAAAGCGTCAACTCATTAAAGAAGTTCTCGCTCCACTAGGGCATAATTTAATGGTGACACCAAAAGAGGTCGATATATTCATTGAAGATATGGCAAATGTGATTGCTGGCGGCTTAAATGCTGCATTACACGGGCAGGTTGACCAACAGAACAGTGGCTCCTATACACATTAGGTTCTAACGTTCAGGCAATACGCATAGGCTTGTACCAACACGATCGCATGCGTTTCTTATAATAAAGGAGGCTGTCGCATGATTCGGTTCTTCTTGAAAAGTTCTGTATTAATATCAGTTCTCTTGTTTGGCATATTAATTGGTATGCAACAAGTAGGCTTTCAAATGGATAAAATGAAGGGCTCTGAAAGTGAAAACAGAGCGTTAGAATGGAATGTAGAGGAGAATGGGGCTGTCGAAGCAGAGGTTCTTGGTCAGAATATTACGAGTCATGATTTACAGGAAAAACAGAAACAATTAGAAAATGTTGAAGCATTCAATTTATTTTCGAAATTAGGCGCAATGATTTCTTCGTTAATCAGTGATATACTGACCTTGTTTATGGAAATCATCGGCACTATTTTAAATAAAATCCTATACTTTTTATTTTCATAATTGAAGAATTGATCTGATCTTTTGGGTCAGTTCTTTTTTTGTACATAGAGAAAGAATTGAATAAAGCGTTGGCTATTGCTATAATCAATGCTAGCTTAGTTGTACGACCTTAGGAGTGAAGAGAATGAGTAAAAACGACAGATTAGAACGTCAAAAGAGAATCCGGAACTTTTCGATTATTGCCCATATTGACCATGGGAAATCTACTTTAGCTGACCGGATTCTAGAAGTAACGAGTGCTCTGACACATCGTGAAATGAAAGAGCAGATGTTAGATGCCATGGATTTAGAACGTGAGCGTGGCATTACAATTAAATTGAACGCAGTACAGTTAACATACAAAGCAAAAGACGGAGAAGAGTATATCTTTCACTTGATTGATACACCTGGACACGTCGATTTCTCATACGAAGTGTCACGTAGTCTTGCAGCTTGTGAGGGTGCCTTACTCATCGTCGATGCAGCGCAAGGGATTGAAGCACAAACACTTGCCAATGTGTACTTAGCGCTAGAGAATGATCTAGAAATATTACCTGTAATTAATAAAATTGATTTACCAAGTGCAGAACCTGAACGTGTGAGAAAAGAGATAGAGGACGTGATCGGTCTTGATGCATCGGAGGCTGTCTTAGCTTCTGCCAAGAGTGGAATTGGGATTGAAGATATCCTTGAACAGATCGTTGAGAAAGTACCTGCACCGCAAGGGGATCCTGATGGACCTTTACAGGCTTTGATTTTCGACTCTTTATACGATAGTTACCGCGGGGTAGTCGCTTACATTCAGATTAAAGAAGGAACTGTGAAAAAGGGCCAAAGAATTAAGATGATGGCTACAGGGAAAGAATTCGAAGTGAATGAGCTTGGAGTATTCACACCAAAACCTGTTATGAAAGATGAACTGACGGTTGGTGACGTTGGATTCTTAACAGGATCGATTAAAAATGTAGGGGATTCACGTGTTGGTGATACGATCACCTCGGCTAAGAATGGTGCTACTGAAGCATTACCTGGTTACCGCCGTATGAACCCAATGGTATTCTGTGGTTTGTATCCTGTTGATTCAAACGATTATAACGATTTACGTGAAGCGTTAGAACGGTTGGAATTGAATGATTCATCCTTACAATATGAGCCAGAAACATCTCAAGCTTTAGGTTTCGGATTCCGTTGCGGTTTCCTTGGTCTGTTGCATATGGAAATTATACAAGAACGAATTGAAAGAGAATTTGGCATTGGGTTAATTACAACTGCACCAAGTGTAATTTACAATGTGCATCTCACTAATGGCGATAAATTGACCGTTGACAATCCTGCTAATATGCCAGATCCACAATCGATTGATTCTGTTGAGGAACCTTATGTGAAGGCATCGATTATGACGCCGAACGACTATGTTGGACCTATTATGGAGATTTGTCAGAAAAAGCGTGGAAACTTCATTACGATGGAATACATGGATGATATTCGAGTCAATGTCATATATGAGATTCCATTATCAGAAATCGTATATGATTTCTTCGACCAATTGAAATCGAGTACGAAAGGGTATGCGTCACTTGATTATGAATTAATTGGATATCGAACATCTAGCCTAGTGAAAATGGATATTCTCTTAAATGGGGAGAAGATTGATGCTCTTTCTGTAATCGTCCACAGAGAATTCGCATATGACCGAGGAAAAGCCGTCGTTGACAAATTACGGGAATTAATTCCACGTCATCAATTTGAAATTCCAGTTCAAGCTGCGATTGGACAGAAGATTGTTGCAAGGTCTAATATCCGTGCATTGCGAAAAAATGTACTAGCGAAATGTTACGGAGGAGACATCTCTCGTAAACGTAAGCTACTCGAGAAACAAAAAGAAGGTAAGAAACGTATGAAGACTGTTGGAAATGTTGAAGTTCCTCAGGAAGCCTTCATGTCCGTTCTTAGAATGGATACAGACGATTAATCAAACGAGCTAAGACTGGCGTTCTTTACAGAGCCAGTCTTCTTTTTTACGATTAGGAGTATTTTGCTTCTTTTCAAACCAATACATTGAAAGTGTGATCAACATGGTAAAAGCCGCTTACGTCCATATTCCATTTTGTGAGCAAATCTGCCACTATTGTGACTTTAATAAATTTCTACTAGAAGGTCAGCCTGTCGACGATTACTTAGAGGCGATGGATCTTGAAATGAAACGACTTGTTCACCAGAAAGCGCCTGAACCGATAGAAACCATTTACATTGGTGGCGGTACACCTACTGCTTTGAACGGTGAGCAATTAAAGAAAATGCTAGATAGTGTGAAAGAGAACTTAGCGCCCATTCATCCTGATGTAGAGTTTACAGTTGAAGCGAATCCTTCTGTAACAGATCGAAAGAAACTTGATATTCTAAAAAATGCTGGAGTAAATCGCTTAAGTATAGGTGTACAAGCCTTTCAAGATGATTTGCTAGTAGCCCTTAATAGGAATCACAGACAAAAAGATGTTTGGAAAATGATTGAGCAAGCCAAATCAGCCGGTTTTGAAAATATCTCAATTGATCTTATGTTTGGATTACCTGGACAGACGCTTGAGATGTTTAAGCAATCTGTTCAACATGCTCTCCAACTGCAAGTTCCACACATTTCCGCATACTCCTTACAAGTTGAGAAACAGACGGTCTTTTATATTAAAGACAAGAAAGGGCAACTAAGCCTCCCAGGTGAGGACCATGAATCGGAAATGTTCGAGTATTTAATCGATACACTTAAATCCAATGGGTTTTCTCAATATGAAATTAGTAATTTTGGCAAAAAGGGCTATGAAAGTCGCCATAATTTAGTGTACTGGAAAAACGAAGAGTACTACGGCATTGGTGCCGGCGCACACGGTTACATCAATAATCAGCGGTATGAAAATAATAAGCCGTTGCCACACTATATAAAGAAAGTCAATGAGGGTGATTTGCCTCAACGACTCGTTAATGAACTGACAAGAAGCGAACAAATGGAAGAGGAGGTATATTTAGGCCTCCGGAAAATGGAAGGTGTGAATAAATCCGTTTTTCATCAAAAATACGGTATTCAAATCGAACAAATTTTCCATGATCAGATTAATAAGCTAGTTAAAGAAGAATTACTCATTAATGATGAAGGACATATTCGTTTAACGCAAAAAGGGTTATTTCTAGGGAATGAGGTCTTTCAAGAGTTCGTTGGTGTTATTTAATCATGTTCTCTTCATCAACTTTTCAACAAGTAATCAAAAGCATTCTCTAACAAGAGTTAATCATTTAATGATTGACAAAGTAATTTCTGATTTGGTAATTTATTAAGTAGAATTAGCACTCAAACATACAGAGTGCTAACAAAGGGGATGAGACTTGATGTTAACAGATCGTCAGCTGTTAATTCTCCAAATACTTATAGACGAATATATTCAAAATGCAGAGCCTTTAGGATCTCGTAGTATTTCTAAACGACAGGATATTACATTCAGTTCTGCAACGATTCGTAATGAACTCGCAGATCTTGAAGATATGGGGTTTATTGAAAAGACCCATAGTTCATCCGGGCGAATTCCATCAGAGAAAGGGTATCGTTTCTATGTCGATCACTTGCTGTCTCCTGTTCAATTACAGCATCATGATCTAGCGAAGGTGCACTCGCTCTTTCAAAATAGAATGTATGAACAAGAACTGTTAATTGAGCATTCAGCTAACTTACTTTCAGAAATTACGAATTATACATCTATTATACTTGGTCCAGAAGTGTATGAAACGAAGTTGAAACATCTTCAAATTGTACCGATTTCTAAAGGTACGGCCATCTTTGTTTTAATCACTGATACTGGACATGTTGAAAAGTATACTGTAGATTTACCACCTGAAATGAATGCATCAGACTTAGAGCGCACCGTTAACATTTTGAACGACCGTTTGAAAGGTGTCCCTTTTTCACACTTAAAGGTGAAACTTCAACAAGAGGTTCAAGGGTTGTTAAAGGCACATATTGAGAATTATGAGCAATCCCTTGATTTCTTAGCGCAGTTGTTTCAAACTGAGAAGTCGGATAAAGTCTATTATGGTGGTAAGACGAACATCTTGAATCAACCAGAATTTCAAGATGTAAACAAGGTGAAGGCTTTGTATAATGCCATTGAACAGCAAGATCTCATTCAACAATTACTTTATCAGGATGGTTCTTCTGGTATTAATGTAAAAATAGGTGCCGAAAACACGATTCAAGAAATGAAGAATTGTAGCTTAATTACTGCAAATTATTCAATCGGTGGGCAACACATGGGAACGCTTGCGATTCTTGGTCCCACGAGGATGGAATACCACCGTGTTATCGGACTTCTTGATTTACTTTCAAAAGATTTGACGAAGGTCCTTACTCAACGGTATTATTCAAACTGATAATGGTAATACATTTAGAGTGGGAGAACGCCTCTCCCATTATTTTCTTGCTTATAAGTAGTGATATGAACACAATTATGAGTTAAGTTTTCATGTTGTTTTTATGTAAAAAAATATATATTTGATCCTTACAGGGAGGTGAATGAAGTGGAAGAGAATAAACAAAAAGATGAAGCTGTTCAAGAAAACGAAGAGGCAGTTGAAGAAGCTGAGGCATCAATGGAAGAAGATTCGACTGTTGAAAATGATGAAATGAACCGAGGTACTGAAATAGAACAGGAACTCGATGAAATAAAAAATCGCCTTCTTCGTACGCAGGCCGATTACGATAATTTCCGTCGTCGTACTCGCGAAGAAAAGGAAGCTGCTGCAAAGTATAGAGCGCAAAGCATCGTAGAAGGTTTATTGCCTGTCATTGATAACTTCGAGCGCGCACTTAGTATGGAGGCGGCTGAAGAACAAAATGAATCACTTCTTCAAGGTATGAAAATGGTGTATAACCAGTTAATTGAAGCCTTGAAAAATGAAGGTGTTGAGGAAGTAGATGCAGTTGGAGCTGAATTCGATCCGCATTTACATCAAGCAGTCATGCAAGTACAAGAAGACGATCATGAAGACAACACAGTAGTTGAAGTCTTACAAAAAGGCTACGTCTTAAAAGATCGTGTCATTCGACCAGCAATGGTTAAAGTGAATTCAAAATAAGTAATGTCCTATCGAAAGGGCTACATATTTAATATAGGAGGTATATGTCATGAGCAAAGTAATTGGTATTGACTTAGGAACAACAAACTCTTGTGTCGCAGTAATGGAGGGTGGAGAAGCTACAGTAATTCCTAACCCAGAAGGAAACCGTACAACACCATCTGTTGTCGCATTTAAAGACGGTGAGCGTCAAGTCGGTGAAGTAGCAAAACGACAAGCAGTAACAAACAAAAACACAATTATGTCCATTAAGCGTCATATGGGTACAGACTACAAGGTTGAAGCAGAAGGTAAGGAATTCACTCCTCAAGAAGTTTCTGCAATTATCCTTCAAAAGCTTAAATCAGATGCTGAAGCATACCTAGGTGAAAAAGTAACAAAAGCAGTCATCACTGTACCAGCATATTTCAATGACTCTCAACGTCAAGCTACTAAAGATGCTGGAAAGATCGCTGGACTTGAAGTAGAGCGAATCGTAAATGAACCTACTGCTGCAGCGCTTGCTTATGGTCTTGAAAAAGAAGAAGATCAAACGATACTAGTTTATGACCTCGGTGGAGGAACATTTGACGTTTCTATCCTTGAATTAGGAGAAGGATTCTTTGAGGTTAAAGCAACTTCTGGAGACAACGAGCTTGGAGGAGATGACTTTGACCAAAAAATCATCGACCACTTGGTAAGTGAATTCAAGAAAGAAAACGGAATTGACCTTTCACAAGATAAAATGGCTTTACAACGTTTGAAAGACGCTGCTGAAAAAGCGAAGAAAGATCTTTCAGGTGTAACACAAACTCAAATTTCATTACCATTTATCACAGCAGATGCATCTGGACCGAAGCACCTTGAACTTACATTAACTCGTGCGAAGTTTGAAGAATTGGCATCAGATCTTGTAGAGCGCACAATGGGACCTACTCGTCGTGCACTTAAAGATGCAGGTCTTACACCTTCTGAAGTTGATAAAATTGTATTAGTAGGTGGTTCTACTCGTATCCCTGCAGTACAAGAAGCAATTAAAAAGGTGACAGGAAAAGACCCTCATAAAGGTGTAAACCCTGATGAAGTAGTTGCATTAGGAGCAGCAGTTCAAGCAGGTGTACTCACTGGTGATGTGAAGGACGTTGTATTACTAGACGTAACTCCACTTTCTCTTGGTATTGAAACTATGGGTGGCGTATCAACGAAGCTGATTGAACGTAATACGACAATTCCAACAAGTAAATCACAAGTATTCTCAACAGCAGCTGACAACCAACCATCAGTTGATATTCACGTCCTCCAGGGTGAGCGTGAAATGGCAGCAGATAACAAAACATTAGGTCGCTTCCAACTAACAGATATTCCTCCAGCACCACGTGGTGTACCACAAATCGAAGTAACGTTCGATATTGATGCAAACGGAATCGTTAATGTTAAGGCGAAGGACTTAGGCACAAATAAAGAACAATCCATTACAATCACTTCTTCTTCTGGCCTTTCTGAAGATGAGATTGAAAAGATGGTAAAAGACGCAGAAGAAAATGCTGAAGCTGATAAGCAACGTCGTGAACAAGTTGATCTTCGAAATGAAGCAGATCAGTTAGTCTTTACTACTGAAAAAACGTTGAAAGACTTAGAAGGTAATGTTGACGAAGCGGATGTTACAAAAGCGAACGAAGCAAAAGACAAAGTTAAGACTGCGTTAGAAGGCGAAGATCTAGAAGCAATCCGCACAGCGAAAGATGAGTTGCAAGAAATTGTTCAAGAGCTTTCAACGAAGCTTTACGAGCAAGCAGCTCAACAAGCACAAGCTCAACAAGAAGGCGGAGAAGAGCAAAAAGCAGAAGATGATGTCGTAGATGCAGAATATGAAGAAATGAACGACGACAACGAGAAAAAGTAATGGTAATACGAAAAAGTCAAAGTCAGTCTTCTAGACTTTGACTTTTTTCGGGTTTAGAACTTTACTTTGTTACAAACCGTTATTACTTGGAGAGGAAGTTTAAAAAGTGAATTTTGCCCTTTCTCGAACAACATACTGTTCGTGCCTGAAAATCGGGTTGGATTTCCCTTCAATCATCATAATGTCCAAACTAGGAAAGCTTGGCCCAGCCGAGTTTTCCGTACGTTTGTACAATGTGAAAAATCTGCCTAACAAGTTGCAGAATACTAGAATATAGTGATATGATAATCGTTATGTAAAAGAATCGGGAGTGAGTGTGTTGAGTAAGCGAGATTATTATGAAGTCTTAGGCGTTGACAAGAACGCTTCGACAGATGAGGTTAAAAAAGCTTATCGAAAACTCGCGAGAAAATACCATCCGGACGTCAATAAAGAGTCGGATGCTGAAGAGAAATTTAAAGAAGTAAAAGAAGCTTATGATGTCTTAGGGGATTCTCAGAAGAAAGCTCACTATGACCAATTCGGTCATTCTGATCCAAACCAAGGGTTTGGTGCTGGTGGCGGAGACTTCGGTGGATTCGGTGATATCTTTGATATGTTCTTTGGAGGCGGAGGAGGTCGTCGTAATCCGAATGCCCCTCGTCAAGGAGCAGATTTACAATATACGATGACACTTAAGTTTGAAGAAGCAGTTTTCGGTAAAGAAACAGATATACAAATTCCTAAAGAAGAAGAATGTGACACATGTTTTGGATCTGGTGCAAAACCAGGGACTAAGCCAGAAACATGTTCACATTGTGGTGGTGCTGGACAATTAAACGTTGAGCAAAACACGCCATTCGGTCGAGTAGTCAATCGAAGAGTTTGTCACCACTGTAACGGAACTGGAAAGTTCATCAAAGATAAATGTAATACGTGTAGTGGTAAAGGAAAAGTGAGAAAACAAAAGAAAATTCATGTCAACATTCCGGCTGGAATTGATCATGGCCAACAAATTCGTGTGGCTGGAAAAGGCGAAGCTGGCGAAAATGGAGGACCTCCGGGAGACCTTTATGTTGTTGTCCGCGTAGCTCAACATGAATTTTATAGTCGTGAAGGCGATGATATTCATGTAGATATGCCATTAACCTTTACGCAAGTATCTCTTGGTGACGAAATTGAGGTGCCTACATTACACGGAAACGTGAAACTAAAAATCCCTGCTGGTACTCAATCAGGCACAAATTTCCGATTACGTGGTAAAGGTGTTCAAAACGTCAGAGGTTATGGTCAAGGGGATCAACACGTAAGAGTGAAGGTTGTCACACCGAAAAATTTATCGGAACGTCAAAAGTCTTTATTACGTGAATTCGCTGAACTAAGCGGAGAATCTGTAGATGAGCAACACGGTAACCTTTTTAGTAAGGTGAAGAGAGCTTTTAAAGGTGAATAATCTTTGAATGACCAACTTAAGGTTGAAAAAAGGAAAGGTAGTGGGTAGATCTCATGAAGTGGTCTGAAATTAGTATTCATACAACTCAGGAAGCTGTAGAACCTATTTCTAATATTTTGCACGAGTCTGGAGCGAGTGGTGTCGTTATTGAAGATCCACAAGACCTAGTGAAAGTATGGGACACATCTCTTGGAGAGATCTACCAACTTAATCCTGATGATTACCCTGATGAAGGTGTTATAGTCAAAGCCTATCTACCCGTAAATAGCTTTTTAGGAGAAACGGTTGATGAAATTAAAGAAGCGATTAACGGTTTGCTTCTTTATGACATTGATTTAGGGCATAACAAAATTACGATTAGTGAAGTACATGAGGAAGAATGGGCAACGGCTTGGAAGAAATATTATAAGCCTGTCAAAATTTCAGAGAGAATTACGATTATTCCAACATGGGAAGAATATGAAAAAGTGAGCACAGATGAATTGATTGTGGAACTTGACCCAGGAATGGCATTCGGTACCGGGACTCATCCCACTACTGTAATGTGTATTCAAGCCCTTGAGAAATCGATGTCTGAAGGTGACGATGTGATTGATGTCGGAACTGGTTCAGGTGTATTAAGTATTGCTGCAGCTAAGCTTGGTGCTAAGTCTGTATATGCACTTGACTTGGATGAGGTTGCAGTGAAAAGTGCACGTTTGAATATTAAGCTGAACAAATGCCACGACCGAATTCAAGTTCGACAAAATAATTTATTGGACCAAGTCGAAGGACAAGTAGACCTCATTGTCGCAAACATACTTGCAGAAATTATTTTACGTTTTGACCAACAAGCATTTGAACTGCTGAACCCAGGCGGGAAGTTTGTTGTTTCTGGAATCATTAAAGGGAAAAAGGAAGAAGTGAAGCAATCACTCATACAGAATGGCTTTTTGATTGATGAAACGTTACTAATGGAAGATTGGGTCGCATTTATTGCTAGAAAACCTGCGAAACAGGTGATGTCATAATGCAGCGTTACTTCGTTTCACCCGATCAAATGACAGATTCGACGGTCACGATACGGGGAGATGATGTTAAACATATCGCTAAAGTGATGCGGATGACAACCGGTGATGAAGTAATCTGTAGTAATAACCACGACCGTGTTGCCAAATGTGAAATTATCGATTTCGATGATTCTCGAGTTGAGCTTTCAGTTATAGAGTGGTTGGACCGTCATACAGAATTGCCAATTCCTGTTACGATTGCACAAGGCCTGCCCAAATCTGATAAACTAGAGATGATTGTTCAAAAGGGAACTGAGCTAGGTGCGAATGTATTCTTGCCTTTTCAAGCTTCTCGATCGATTGTAAAATGGGATGCAAAGAAATCGAAGAAAAAAACAGAACGTCTCCAGAAAATTATCAAAGAGGCGGCTGAACAATCACATCGAAATCGCATGCCTGTATGTGAGGAACCTATTACGTTCAATGAACTGATTTCACAGAGTAATACGTATACGATAAAAGTCGTTGCTTACGAAGAAGATGCGAAACAAAGCGAAAGTGCGAAGTTAGCTGAACTTTTTCAACAGATTGATCCAAATAAGGATCGGTTGCTTGTTGTCGTTGGACCAGAAGGTGGTCTAACACCAGAAGAGGTCGATGAGTTGAAAAAGGCTGGCTTTGTTACGTGTGGACTGGGTCCCCGTATTCTTCGGACTGAAACAGCTCCATTATACGTTTTGGCTGCTGTATCCTATCAATTAGAGTTATTGAGGTGACCAATTATGCCTTCTGTAGCGTTTCATACGTTAGGCTGTAAAGTAAACCATTATGAGACTGAAGCCATTTGGCAATTGTTTGAAAGTAATGGTTATGAACGAACAGATTTTGAAAAGCGTTCTGATGTCTATGTGATCAATACGTGTACAGTTACGAATACTGGGGATAAGAAAAGTCGCCAGGTCATTCGTCGTGCCATTCGAAAGAATCCAAATGCTGTGATTTGTGTTACAGGTTGTTATGCACAAACCTCTCCAGCAGAAGTAATGGCAATCCCAGGTGTTGACGTAGTTGTAGGAACTCAAGATCGTGTAAAAATGCTTGATTACATTGAACAATACAAACGTGAACGCCAGCCGATAAATGGCGTAGGTAACATCATGAAAGCTCGTGTCTATGAAGAATTAGAAGTTCCGGCTTTTACTGATCGAACACGTGCTTCATTAAAGATTCAAGAAGGATGTAACAATTTCTGTACTTTCTGTATTATCCCATGGGCAAGAGGGTTGTTACGCTCTCGAAAGCCTGAGCATGTCATTGAACAAGCCCAACAGCTTGTTCACGCAGGGTACCAAGAAATCGTATTGACTGGTATCCACACAGCTGGATATGGTGAGGATATGAAAGATTACAATTTCGCACAACTGCTATCGGATTTAGATGATCAAGTGGATGGCATTAAACGACTAAGAATTTCGTCTATTGAAGCTAGTCAAGTGACAGACGAAGTAATTGAGGTTCTCGATCGATCTGATAAAGTCGTCCCTCATCTCCATATACCACTTCAATCAGGTTCGAATACTGTGTTAAAGCGTATGAGAAGAAAGTATAGCATGGAGATGTTTGCAGATCGCTTGAACAAGCTCAAGAAAGCACTTCCAGGACTTGCGATCACTTCTGATGTAATCGTCGGTTTTCCTGGCGAAACTGAAGAAGAATTTATGGAAACTTACAATTTCATTAAAGAGCATAAATTTTCTGAGTTGCATGTGTTCCCATTCAGTAGAAGAACAGGTACGCCTGCGGCAAATATGGAAGACCAAGTACCTGAAGATGTGAAAAATAATCGAGTTCATCGACTGATCGAATTATCGAATCAGTTAGCGAAGGAATACGCCTCCAATTATGAAGGTGAAGTTCTTGAAATCATTCCTGAGGAACTTGACAAGGAAAATTCTAATAGGGTAATCGGATATACTGCGAATTATATGAAAGTCCGAATCGAAGGTACAGAAGATTTAATCGGTAAACTCGTTCGAGTAAAGATTACAAAAGCGGGATACCCTTTTAACGAAGGACGATTTGTCAGAATAATGGATGTTGAGCAATCTGAAACATCCGCCACGGCTTAATTCATACATCATTTAAACAAACAATCATATAACAACAGAGGAGATGCTAGTATGAACATTGCAAAAATGATTGATCACACAGCTTTAAAACCGGAATTAAACAAGGAAGATATCGTTAAACTTGCTAACGAGGCGAAAGAATACAACTTTGCTTCTGTTTGCGTAAACCCAACATGGGTGTCGACTTCATATGAAATTTTAAAAGATACAGACGTAAAAGTTTGTACAGTAATTGGATTCCCTTTAGGCGCATCAACACCTGAAACAAAAGCATTTGAAACAACGAATGCAATTGAGAATGGTGCAACAGAAGTGGACATGGTTATCAACATTAGTGCTTTGAAGAGCAAAGACTATGACCTAGTTGAAAAAGACATCAAAGCTGTTGTAGATGCAGCAAAAGGAAAAGCATTAACGAAAGTAATCATCGAAACTTGTCTTCTAACAGACGATGAGAAGAAACAAGCTTGTGAACTTTCTGTAAAAGCTGGTGCTGACTTTGTGAAGACTTCTACTGGATTTTCAACTGGTGGAGCAACTCCTGAAGATGTAGCTTTAATGCGCAAGGTTGTCGGACCTGAAATTGGTGTAAAAGCTAGTGGAGGCGTTCGTGGTCCAGAATCTGCGAAGGCGATGATTGATGCTGGAGCTACACGTATTGGCGCAAGCTCAGGCATTTCAATTGTGAAAGGCGAAACATCACAATCTGACTATTAAATTTCTGCATGGAGGGGCTGTCTAGAAAGTCAGTGAAAACTGATCTTCTGACAGCCCTTTGTTAAATAAAGATATTGATTTCTTCGAAATTCACTCGCTTTCCGCGGGCGAACCGCGAGCCTCCTCGCTCACCGCAGATTCCAGTAGTTAAAGTTTGCTGTGGGGTCTCGCCTGGCTCGCTATTCCCGCAGGAGTCTCGTGAATTTCGTTGAAATCAACAACATGTTTGATGAGGGTAGTGTTTCGTATTTTCATTGCCTTGTTTGATTTTAGGAACTTATCAGACAGCCTCTTTTGTTTTGTATGCTTAAATAGGACGGGAATGGTGGATCTTAGTGATTAAAGTAGCTAAGAGTCCTGCACACGGGAGTAGCAATAACGAAGAAATTACATTGAATAACACACTTGCATGGGCAATTTGTACATCTGGTAGGATTGTTAAAAAGGTAACCAATTCGGCAAAGACTTTTAAGAATGGCAGAAACAGCACAACTCCAATAAGATTAATCCATACGTGAGCGAAAGCGACTAGCTTCGCTTCTTTTTTAGTACCGAGAGAAGCGATAAGGGCAGTAACACAAGTGCCGACATTTGCCCCTAATAAGATTGCAATTCCTGATGTCAATTCTAATAAATTTTCATTCATCAACGGCATGATGATTGCCGTTGTGGCTGTACTAGACTGTATGATAGCAGTCATCGTTGTTCCAAGTGCCAGACTAATAAAAAGGTGATGATCGGTTAGCTGAAGAAAGTGCTGTACCACGTTAAGCTCAGTTAAAGGTTCAGAAAGCATTTCAAACCCATTCATCGCGATAAACATACACCCTAGACCAAACAGTGTGGATCCAATTGAAAATGACCAATTTCGATTTAGAAAGATTAACAGTACACCGATCAATATAAAAGGTAAAATATATTGATCCATTTGAAATGTAATGATCTCTGTCGTGATTGTGGTGCCTATGTTAGCCCCTAATATGATACCGATGGATTGCTTGAATCCCATAACACCAGCTGCAACTAAACCAATCACCATCACCATGACAGCTGAACTACTTTGCATCAGTGCTGTTATAAAAATGCCAAGCAGAAAGCTTTTCCAAGTATGGTCGGTATAATGTAACAACCACTTTTTTAATTTTTGATGCGAAGCGGAATTGAGTCCTAAACGCATGACGGTCATTCCGTATATAAAAATCGTTAAAAACACTGCAAACAAAGAGATTATGTGCGTCAATGTTATCACCACCTAATCTATTTTATGGACGAGATGTTTAGGACATGACGAAATAAATTATGCGAATAAAGTTGACGAAAAAAACTCACATATATTATAATGTTTTAAGATATGGTTTTCGCTCCTTTACTAATTTTTTTCTGAAGGAGCTTGGAGGGAGGGAAATATATGTCTATTAGAACAAGTGTTCGTAAGAACGAATCTATAGAAGATGCACTTCGTCGTTTTAAGCGCAACGTTTCTAAAGAGGGAACATTGGCTGAGGTTAAAAAGCGTAAGCATTACGAAAAGCCTAGCGTTAAGCGTAAGAAGAAGTCCGAAGCTGCTCGTAAGCGTAAGTTTTAAGAGAGGGTGTTCTTAATTGAGTCTTCTTGACCGTTTGAATGAAGATATGAAACAAGCAATGAGAAACAAAGACAAGCAAAGATTAACGGTCATACGTATGGTGAAGGCCTCTCTTCAGAACGAGTCGATTAAGCTAGGACACGAGTTGAACGAAGAAGAGGAATTAACGGTTCTTTCACGTGAAGTTAAACAGCGGAAAGACTCCCTCCAGGAATTCGAGAAAGCTGGTCGTGATGATCTAGTCGAAAACTTACGTAAAGAGATTGAAGTACTCGGTGAGTATCTTCCCCAACAACTATCTGAAGAAGAAGTCGATCAACTCGTTAAAGAAACAATTGAACAAGTTGGTGCAACTTCCAAACAAGATATGGGTAAAGTCATGGGAGCCATCATGCCTAAAGTAAAAGGTAAAGCTGATGGTGGTCTTGTGAACCGTCTAGTTCAACAGAACTTATCGTAAATAATCTATAAAAACGTCTTGCTATCATGCAAGGCGTTTTTTTGATGGGTTAAATGTGACGAGAGCAGTATAGTAAAATAGTGCTGAGTTCCACAAGTCGTGAGGAAAGTTCTCCGAATTAAGAACGTACGTTGATGCTTCTAGAATCAGCATCGCTTTCAAACGAATTTTTATGGTGAATCTGATATTTATTTCATTAATCCTTCCAGAGGAATAATTTATCTTCAAAATAGTGAAACCTACCTGTATAGTTGAACGTAAAGGGTAGTAACTGAAACGGGGGTGAGTGAAATGAAAAACATGTTTAAAATGATGAAAGTTACTTTCTATATGCTATTAATACTAGTTCCTATATTAGTTGTACAGATTAATCCTTCGAATGCAGCCGAAGGAAAAGGTGTGGTATACTTTGCACCTGTCGAAGATGCCGTAGAAAGAGGCTTAGAGAAATTTCTGGAGCGTTCCATTCAAGAGGCAGAAGAACAAGGAGCAGATTATTTAGTGCTTGAAATCAATACACCAGGTGGGCTAGTGCAAGCTGCCAATAATATTGCTAAAATCATGAGAGAGTCAGAAGTGCCGATTATTGCTTACGTGACAAAGCATGCCTTATCAGCGGGTGCATATATCGCATTGAATGCTGACCAAATCGTCATGAAGCCTTCAACAACAATGGGGGCTGCGGCAGTTATTGATTCTCAAGGGAACACAGCTGGAAAAAAAGCTGAATCAGCTTGGTTAGCTGATATGAGAGCCTCGGCTGAATTACATAACCGAGACCCGAAGTATGCCTTGGCAATGGCAGATGAGGATATTGTACTTGAAGACTTAGGCGTCAAGAAAGGCGAACTCTTAACACTTGATGCTGCTCAGGCGAAGAAAGTTGGGTATGCGGAGGCTATTGTCAACAGTCGCAACGACTTACTCAGTTATTTAGAAATTCCTGATGCTGAAATTAGAGATGTCGAAGTATCATTTGCAGAAACGATTGCAAGATATGTGACGCATCCAGTGGTCGTTCCGATCCTACTTTCAATCGGGAGTATCGGTCTAGTTCTAGAACTTTATTCACCAGGTTTCGGAATTCCAGGGATGTTAGGATTAGGATCATTGCTACTCTTTTTCTTCGGTCATATGATTGCCGGTCTAGCAGGTTGGGAATCCTTAATATTATTCATACTAGGTATAGGGCTTATTATCGCTGAAGTCTTTGTACCTGGTGGAATACTAGGAGTTGGAGGTATCCTAGCCGTATTAATTGGTATTGTACTGGCTGGAGGATCCCTCGGTAATATTCTGTTATCGATCTTAATTGCAATGGTTGCGACCATCGTCGTTTCGATAGTCTTCTTAAAATATTTTGGATACAATGGTCCGCTCAAGAAAATCATCTTGTTCGATTCAACAACCAGCGAAAAGGGATATATTTCGAGTGTGACGAAAAGTGAGCTGATTGGATTAACTGGAACAACAATGACACCACTTCGTCCCTCAGGAACTGCGGTAATCGATGATGAAAGGTACGATGTTGTCACCGAAGGGAATTACATCGGGCAAAATCGTCCCATAAAAATCGTCAAAACAGAAGGTTCTCGTATCGTCGTTAGAGAAATTAATGAAGTAGAAAACTAAGGGGGAAAATATTCAAATGGATCAAAATGTATTATTTATGGTCATTTTAATCGGGGCAATCGTCATCGCTCTTGCTGTATTATTTACGTTCGTACCTGTCGCGTTATGGATTTCTGCACTAGCTGCGGGTGTCCGAGTTAGTATTTTCACACTAATCGGAATGCGCTTAAGACGAGTTATACCGTCCCGTGTTATTAATCCGTTGATCAAAGCGGTAAAAGCTGGACTTGAACTAAGCACGAACCAGCTTGAGTCTCACTATTTAGCTGGTGGTAATGTCGACCGAGTGGTTAACGCATTAATTGCAGCTCACAGAGCAAATATCGAATTAAGTTTCGAGCGTTGTGCAGCGATTGACTTAGCTGGTCGTGACGTACTAGAAGCTGTTCAAATGAGTGTAAACCCGAAAGTAATCGAAACGCCATTTATTGCGGGTGTTGCAATGGATGGAATTGAAGTTAAAGCGAAAGCAAGAATTACAGTACGTGCTAATATCGAACGACTAGTCGGTGGTGCAGGAGAAGATACAGTACTTGCTCGTGTAGGTGAAGGTATCGTATCCACGATAGGTTCTTCTGACAACCATAAGAAAGTGTTAGAAAATCCAGATTTAATCTCGCAAACAGTCTTAACAAAAGGACTAGATGCAGGTACAGCGTTTGAAATCCTCTCGATCGATATTGCTGATGTTGATATCGGCAAGAACATCGGAGCTGAATTGCAAACAGAACAAGCAGAAGCAGATAAGAATATTGCACAAGCTAAGGCAGAAGAACGTCGTGCAATGGCTGTAGCCCAAGAGCAAGAGATGAAGGCTCGTGTTGAAGAAATGCGTGCAAAAGTTGTGGAAGCGGAAGCAGAAGTACCTATGGCGATGGCTGAGGCATTACGTTCAGGCAATATCGGTGTAATGGATTACATGAACTACAATAATGTGAAAGCTGACACAGACATGAGAGGGTCAATCGGTAAAGCAACGGATCCGAAAGATGAAGATGATCCTTCTGGAGGGGGCACTTACTAGTGCTAGAAAAATTAATAGAACTGCTGATGGCAAACCTCTTTTTTGTAATCTTGATCATTGGTGGGATCTACAGCTTCTTCAAACGTCAAATGGAGAAGTACAATGAAGAACAACAGCCTGGGAAGAACCGTCAGAGGCAACACAATCCTCATCAAGCGGAAACAATGTCAATGCCACGTGAAGAGCGTTCTCGCTCTTCACGCCCAGCTAGACAGCCTTCTGAACGCTCTAAAAAGGTACAAACGAACATTGAAGAAATGTATATGGAAAAACGCGAAGAATTTGACCGGTCGATTACAGATCGGTCAACTACAGATCGGTCTGACCGAATGCAAAGAACGATTAGGCCAGTGCGTTCAAAATCTAAACCAAAATTAAAAGCGTCAAAAAGCGATCTCATACCCAATCCAGACAATGTTGCCCAAGGGGTCATTTGGGCAGAAATCCTCGGTCCTCCTCGATCGAGAAAGCCACACTCTACAAAAATGAATCAAAGATAATATCAAAAAAAGCTGTGCACATTTGTGCACAGCTTTTTTTGTTCAATGCTGAGAATTCGACAAGTGAAACACAAGAGTCGAGAAGTTGGAACCCAACAACAGAAATCGCATCATCACCAAAATTTGTAGTGTTTAAAGTTTCTTCCCCATCATAAGCTAGAACATTGAATTCCTGAGTGATACTTTATCGATTTCCATCATAAAAATGAGATGAGAGGGGGTTCGATTATGGCGCAGTGGAGACAAAAAATTAAAAGTTGGATGTCGCATTCATTAGAACTACCAGCAGATGTCGTAATGGACCTACCAAGAATCACAATGATCGGTCACCTTCACATATATATTGAAAATCATAGAGGTGTGAAAACATTTTCCAATCAAGAACTCAGGTTGAACCTCGAACAAGGTGAACTATTGATTTCTGGTAATCATTTTGTGTTGAAGACTATTCTTCCTGAAGAAATTTTACTTGAAGGAACAATCTCAGATGTGCGTTACATAAATATTTCGTGAATTTTTTTGGAGGGGAGAAACGATGACAAAAATTTGGACAAAGTATCTCCGGGGGACCGTTAGGATTAAAGTAAAAGGAGAAGATTCCGAGCGTTTTCTCAACTATTGTTTAAAAAATAATATACAAATTTGGGAAGTTAGCCGAACCGATCACTTAGTATTACACATGTATACGGATGATGCACTTAAAATTCGGGTGCCGCTTCGTAATATGGGCTGTACCTTTAAAGTCATTCATCGTAAGGGTGCGCCTTCTCTTGTTCGAAAGATGATATCTAGAAGTGGATTCGTAATTGGTTTATTTATTTTTTTTATCATCGTTTTCCTAATGTCTAATACCGTTTGGAATATTGAAATAAGAGGAGCAGATCCGAAAACGGAGCATCATCTTCAAAAGGTAATTGATGAAATGGGTATTCAAAAGGGCAAGCTCATTTTTCGGTTACCTGACCCAAGAGAAATACAATATTTGGCTACCGAAAAAATGGACGAGGTTACTTGGATCGGTGTAACACTTGAAGGGACGACTTTTCACTTCAATGTTGTCCAAAAAGAACTTCCTGAAGAAGTCGAAACGGTAGAACCAAGGAATTTAGTTGCAAAGAAAAGAGCATTCATTACTACGACGTACGTTGAGCAGGGACAAATCAAGGTTGAGAAAAATCAATTGGTGCACAAAGGAGATTTATTAGTATCTGGACAAATTGGTAAAGATAAGCATATGCGCACAGTGGCAGCGAAAGGTAAAGTGTTCGGTGAAACGTGGTACCGCTCAGACGTTTCAGTACCATTAAAGTCTTCATTTGAAACGTATACAGGAAATAAAAAAGTACGACATTACGTATCAATTTTTGGAATGAATGTACCTATATGGGGCTTTGGAAAAATTGAATACAAGCACTTTGAAGAAATTGAAGATGTGAATACGTTCCGAATGTTTAATTGGGAGATCCCGCTCTCTTATGTGAAGAAAGATGTGCTAGAGTCTGAAAGAGTAATTAGAGAATATACGGCGGAGAAAGCGGTTTCGATGGCGAAACAAATGGCAGATGAAGAGATGGAAAGTTATTTGGATGAAGAAGCCACAATAAAAAGCGGAAAAATTTTGCACCATACAATCGACAATGGTAAAGTAAATGTATCAATGTATTATAAGGTGATAGAAAATATTGTTGAAGAACAACCTATAATTGGAGGAGATTGAGCCATATTGTCTGATCGCTTAAATCTAAAGAATTTAACAATAGAAAATCCAGCTGAGGGTATTGCTCTGTTTGGTCCGAATGACTCTCATCTTACTACTATTGAGCAGACGCTTGATGTGGACATCGTTACACGTGGAGGCGGAGTTGCTGTAACGGGTGATCACACAACTGCTCAGCTCGTAGAAGATGTCTTAAATGCGTTATTATCTTTGATTCGTAAAGGGATTAATATTACCGATCGAGATGTCATATACGCCATCCAGCTGGCTCATGAAGGTATACTCGATGAACTGGATCAATTATTTGAAGAAGAGATTACGACTAATGTAAAGGGGAAGCCTATACGTGCAAAAACGCTAGGCCAACGTCATTACATTAATGCGATAAAAAAGAATGACCTTGTTTTCGGCATAGGTCCCGCAGGAACTGGGAAAACATATTTAGCTGTTGTGATGGCAGTTAAGGCAATGAAAGAAGGGAAAGTTAAGAAAATCATCTTGACTCGTCCAGCTGTAGAAGCTGGTGAAAGTCTTGGATTTCTTCCTGGAGATTTAAAGGAAAAAGTAGATCCATACTTACGTCCTTTATACGATGCCCTGCATGACTTGTTTGGATTGGAGCATACCGAAAGACTGATTGAACGAGGGACGATTGAAATTGCACCATTAGCCTATATGAGAGGTCGTACTTTAGATGAAGCATTCGTGTTGCTTGACGAAGCTCAAAATACGACACCAGAACAGATGAAGATGTTCCTGACCCGCTTAGGATTTGGATCTAAAATGATTATAACAGGTGACATTACGCAAGTAGATTTACCTCGTGGAAAAGAATCAGGCTTACGTGTTGCACAGAAGATTTTAAAGGGCATTCAAGGTGTGCGAATGATGTACATGCAACAATCCGACGTTGTCCGTCACCCGCTCGTACAAAAAATTATTAATGCATATGAAATTACAGAAGATTAATAAAGAAATGATCTGGAATTCATGGAACCTCGACGAATGGAATGAGGAATGGATATTCAGGTCATTTCTTCTTTTTTCTAATCATCCTTACGACTTAGAATGTCTTATCAACTAACCGATGAATTCCGACAAAATCCCACAAAAACATTTACAATATTTTCTTTTCTACTTGTCCCAACTTTAAACATTCCGTGATAGAATAAGGGCATGGTGTAGAACGGAAGGAGAGTTGTTGGATGTCTCCAAAACTCATTCAGGATATAAAGACGAGATGGAATAGGATTGAAAATAGTAAGATTAGCAGAATGCTTCTTTATGCCGTCCTTTCGATCGTCATGTTCATTACGATGCTCAGTAATATCATTCCAGAGCAAATAGACTTAGAGCTTAATGCAATTGCAGAAGAGGACATACAAGCGCCGTTCGCGGTAGAAAATGAGAAAGAAACGAAAGCGAAGGTTGAAGAAGCTGTTTCGTCTATTGAAGATAAATATTATCTTGATAAAGAAAGAGGTCTTAACCAAGTTGTCATCATTGATCAATTGTTTACGAGTATTGAAAAAATGAATGTCGAAACATCAAATGAAGATGTACCTGATGATCAAAAGCAAATTGAGAATCAAATTTCGATATTAAAAGAAGGTCTGCCTGATGTAATCTCAAACAAAATCAGAGATGAATCACTTAAATCCATTATAAAGGCGGAGCCTTCTGACATTGCATTTGCTAAAGAACTAGCAAGTAATACAGTGAAAAACATTATGAATCAGCCGATTACGGTTGATCAGATCAATGATAAGAAGGACGATGTTGGTCCAGAAATTGTTCAGTCTACCTTACCAGAGGGACTTAAACCAGCTCTCATTGATATCACAAGCAGTGCAATTACGTATAACTACACGTTTGATGCAGAAACGACTAAACAATTACGTGAAGATGCAATTAAAAATGTAGAGCCTGTATTCATAAGAGAAGGCGAAATCATTGTAGAAAAAGGTTCTGTCATTACGAGTGATGACCTTTATGAATTAGAACGAGTTGGGTTATTGAAAGAAAATATTTCACCATACCCTTACATTGGTTTGAGCATGCTCATTATCTTGTTAACTGCCTTTTTGATCTATTTCCTTAAAGACTTGATCGGTGAGAAGAAGAAGGAGAACATTCAAATTATTATTTATACACTCATGTTCTCGCTTACGCTAGTGTTAATGAAAATTGTCAGCTTGTTAAGCATTTATTATCCAAGTGTCGCTTTCATCGTGCCAGTTGCGTTAGGTACGATGATGATTAAAATGCTGATCGATGAACAATCAGCCATTGTATCGAGTATTGTTTTTGCAATTTGTGGGAGTTTAATTTTTAACGAGAATACGACAAGTCCGTTTAATTTCACGTACGGTACTTACATTTTAATTAGCTCACTAGCTGGAATCGTATTTCTTGGGAAAAGGAATGTAAAATCCAATATTTTAAAGACGGGTCTTTACGTTTCAATCATAAATGCAGCGGTTGTTCTATTGACTTTAGCGCTCACAAACGGACAGTTTGATAAGTGGAGCATTATTTGGCAAGTTTCATTTGCGCTTCTTTCTGGTTTCATTTCAGCAGTTTTGACATTGGGGTTATTACCATTTCTAGAAGCTGGCTTTGGTATATTAACTTCAATGAAATTAATAGAACTGTCAAATCCAAATCATCCGCTATTAAGAAAATTGTTAATGGAAACACCTGGCACATACCATCATAGTGTTGTTGTGGCTAATTTAGCGGAATCAGCATGTGAGGCGGTTGGCGCAAATGGCTTGCTTGCTCGAGTCGGGGCGTATTATCACGACTTAGGTAAAACGAAGCGACCTCACTTTTTTATTGAGAATCAAATGAATATTGAAAATCCGCATGATAAAATATCGCCACAGTTAAGTAAAACAATCATAATTGCACATCCGTATGATGGTGCCGAACTGTTAAGGAACTATAACCTTCCAACAGAGATTGTTGATATCGCTGAACAACATCATGGTACAACCTTGTTGAAGTATTTCTATCATAAAGCGATGCAGCAATCTGATAAGCAAATTGAAGAATCAGATTTTCGTTACCCAGGACCAAAACCACAAACGAAAGAGATTGCGATTATTAGCATTTCTGATGCTGTTGAGGCAGCGGTAAGATCGATGCCAAAGCCGACACCAACTAAGATTGAAAGCTTAGTTCGAAAAATTATTGCCGACAGATTGGAAGATGGACAATTTAATGAATGCTCGATTACACTGAAGGAACTTGAAACAGTAACAATTAGTATTTGTGAAACGTTAAATGGGATGTTCCACTCTCGAATTGAGTACCCTGAGGAAATACACAAAAAGAAGGTGAGTCAAGCGTAATGTTAACGATTGATGTACATGATGAAACGGAACAACTTGATATGGGTATGATTGAGGAGGTCAAGAAGCTTCTTATTCATGCGGCAAAGGAAGAAGCGCTTGAAAAGACATCAGAGCTTTCCGTAACATTTGTGTCGAATGAGCGTATACAACAAATCAATGCAGAATACAGAAACATTGATCGACCTACAGATGTCATTTCTTTTGCTTTAGAAGATGAAGTAGAAGGTGAGCAAGAAGTACTCTTGAGTGATGAGAACCCTGTTCTATTAGGTGATATCATCATATCTGTTGAAAAAGCGAAGGAACAAGCAGAAGAATATGACCATTCTTTTTCCAGAGAGTTAGGATTTCTAGCTGTACATGGTTTCCTACATTTATTAGGTTATGATCATATGAATGAAAAAGAAGAAAAGGTAATGTTCGAAAGGCAAGATGTCATTTTGGAATCCTATGGTCTGAATCGGTCATGATCAGTATCTTGAAAAGCTTCCTCTATGCGATAGAAGGGGTCATAGATGGAGGAAGAAACGAACGGAATTTTAAGATACATATCGTTTTCGCTATATTGACGGTTTCATTTGCATTCCTATTGAACTTCAGTTTAACAAAGTGGTTCATACTTCTCCTCACAATTGGCATCATGCTTGCTTTAGAATTAATGAATTCGGCAGTTGAAAGGACGGTTGATCTCATTACTGAAGATTACCATCCATTAGCGAAGCAAGCGAAAGATCTAGCAGCAGGTTCTGTCTTTATTTTCAGCGTTATTGCTGTTATAATAGGTATCCTTCTATTTGCAGGACCGTTAATTGAATATATTGTATGAGGTGAATAATTTGAATAAAGAAGATTTGATAAAAGAAGCGATTGAAGCGCGCAAATTTGCATATACTCCCTATTCGAACTTCCAAGTAGGAGCGGCTTTACTTTCAAAGGATGGTAAAGTATATCGAGGGTCGAATATTGAAAACGCTGCCTATAGTCTGTGTAACTGCGCTGAACGTACTGCTCTTTTTAAAGCGTATTCTGAAGGCGATACGGCTTTTAAAGCCATTGCAGTTGTTGCAGATACGAAACGACCTGTACCGCCTTGTGGTGCTTGTAGACAAGTGATTTCAGAGCTTTGTGATCCATCTATGCCAGTCTATTTAACAAATTTAAATGGTGATTTCCAGGAGCTTAAAGTAAGTGAATTGCTTCCTGGTGCATTTTCTCCGGAGGACTTAAATGAATAAAGAAGGTTTTAAATCAGGGTTTGTTTCAATAATCGGAAGACCGAACGTTGGAAAATCCACATTAATCAATCACATACTTGGGCAGAAAATCGCTATTATGAGCGATAAGGCTCAGACGACTAGGAATAAGATTCATGGTGTGTATACAACGAACGAGGAACAAGTTGTGTTTATCGATACACCAGGTATTCATAAACCTAAACATAAATTAGGGGACTTCATGACAAGGATCGCACAAGATACACTCAATGAAGTCGACATCATTTTATTTGTCATTAATGCTGAAGAAGGATTTGGTCGAGGAGATCAATTTATTATGGACCGACTTCAAAATGTCCATAGCCCAGTCTTCTTAGTCATAAATAAGATTGACAAAGTGCATCCTGATGAACTTTTACCTATCATTGAACAGTACCGTGAAAAGGTTGATTTTGCGGAAGTGATTCCGATTTCGGCATTGAATGGAAATAACGTGACAACAATGATGGATCAAATTAAGAACTACTTAGAAGAAGGACCACAGTATTATCCTGCGGATCAAGTAACAGATCACCCAGAGCGGTTTGTTGTAGCTGAATTAATCCGTGAGAAGGTGCTCCATCTTACACATGAGGAAGTGCCTCATTCTGTTGCAGTTGTGATTGATCAGATGAAGCAACGAGATAGTGGTAACATGGTTGATATCCAAGCGACGATTGTCGTTGAACGCTCATCACAAAAAGGAATCTTGATTGGAAAGCAAGGCGGCATGCTTAAAAAGATCGGTTCACGTGCTCGGCAGGATATCGAACATCTTCTTGGGTCGAAAGTGTATCTCGAACTTTGGGTGAAGGTACAAAAGGATTGGAGAAATCGTCCCTTTAACTTAAAGGATTTAGGATTTAGCGAAGATACTTATTAAGGGACTAGAATTGGTGGAACGGTGAAATTGTCAAAAATTCCATAACATGAAATCGTGTAATCAAGGTTATTCTAATCTTAAGGATTGCTAATTTTTCTTTCGAAAGGTGGAGATATTCCATGAGGGACTTTACCTGGAAATTGTTTTGCGAAACAGGCGACATTGATACGTATTTATTGTGGAAGGAATTAGAGGCTGACCACGAGTTATCGGACAACCTGTTAAATGTGGAAGAAAGGAAAAGCGATTTTATAGAAACAGAGCTTTGATTACTCCTACACTGAAATTTGGCGGTGATGGAGATGTTGATCAAAACAGAAGCGATTGTGATCCGTACTTCGGATTATGGTGAATCGAACAAAGTATTGACTGTTTATACAAAGGATTTTGGCAAATTGGGTATGATGGCAAGAGGGGCGAAGAAAACGAAAAGTCGCCTCTCTTCTGTTTCCCAACTTTTCACACATGCTCACTTTCTGATTCAAAAGGGAAGCGGTCTAGGCAGTCTAAGCCAAGGCGAAATCATCAACACGTTTCGAGGTATTAAACAAGATATTATTAAAACTGCTTATGCGGCATACATGGTAGAGTTACTTGATAAAGTGACGGATGAGCATAAACCTTCCCCAGCATTATTTGAGTTTCTATCCCTTTCTTTAACTTATTTAGAGGAAGATATTGACCCAGATGTATTAAAGGCAATCTTTGAAATGAAAATGCTCAGGCTTGCCGGAATCGGACCACAAGTTGATCGATGTGTACTTTGTGGACGTAAAGAAGGTGATTTTTCCTTTTCGATTTCTGAAGGTGGTTTTTTATGCGGACAATGTCGCTTTTCAGATGAAAGAGCAGTGGCACTAAGCTCACAAACAGCTAGGCTTCTAAATCTTTTTTATCATATTGATCTTTCTCGACTAGGAAATGTATCAGTAAAAAAGGAAACGAAAGAGATGATCGCTCAAATTTTAACAACATATATAGATGAATACTCAGGGATTCGTTTAAAGTCGAAACGATTTTTAGATCAAATCCAAGCATTTGAGTAGAAGTTGACAAACAATTTGAAAACGATTATGATACTTTCAACAATACGTAAACTTATGCGTTGATAGAGAGGAGTACTTACGCCCCTCATTTATAGCGACCCTAGGATCGTGTGAGCTAGGGAATGAGAAGTAAGGAATGGCGCTCTGGAGCATTTTAATAAAGTGGTCTTTGATTCATGACGGATTAAAGACAAATAGGGTGGAACCGCGGGTAAACTCTCGTCCCTATGTCTGATTTGGACATAGGAACGAGAGTTTTTTCTATTTCCAAATCAAACCTGAAAAAATGAAATTCGGAGGTGCGTTATGAATTTACAAGACATGATTCTTACATTACAGCGTTATTGGTCAGACCAAGGGTGCTTTGTCATGCAAGCCTATGACGTTGAGAAAGGTGCAGGCACTATGAACCCGATGACCTTTTTGCGGAGCATAGGTCCTGAGCCATGGAACGTCGCGTATGTTGAACCATCAAGAAGACCTGTTGATGGACGTTATGGTGAAAACCCAAATCGTTTATATCAACACCATCAGTTTCAAGTAGTCATGAAACCATCACCAGATAATATTCAAGAGCTATACCTTGAAAGTTTAAAGGAAATTGGTATAGATCCTTTAGAGCATGACATTCGTTTTGTTGAGGATAACTGGGAAGCGCCAACACTATCTGCATCAGGATTGGGATGGGAAGTTTGGTTGGATGGTATGGAAATCACGCAGTTTACGTATTTCCAGCAAGTAGGGGGATTAGAAGCGAAACCCGTTTCTGTCGAGATTACTTATGGAATTGAGAGACTTGCGTCTTACATACAGGATAAGGAGAATGTCTTTGATCTGGAATGGCATTCAGGTATTACCTACCATGACCTTTATTTCCAATCGGAGTATGAGCACTCTAAATATACGTTTGAAGTGTCTGACTCAGAAATGCTATTTAACTTGTTTAACATTTATGAAAAAGAAGCAGAACGTGCGATCGATGAGCAACTTGTCTTTCCAGGATATGACTATGTCCTGAAATGTTCACACGTATTCAACCAATTGGATGCAAAAGGAGATATTTCAGTAACGGAAAGAACAGGTTATATCGGGCGTGTAAGGAAACTCGCCAGGAAGTGTGCGAAAGCATATTACGAACAAAGAGAGCAACTAGGATTTCCTATGCTAAAGGGGGCGAATAATCATGAGTAAGCAAGATATCTTGTTAGAAATTGGATTAGAAGAAATGCCGGCAAGATTTGTTACGGATGCAATGTATCAACTTTCTGATAAGATTGCTGGATGGTTTACCGAAAATCGTGTCCCATTTGGTGAAGTCATCCCCTATTCAACACCACGTCGTTTGGCGGTAAAAGTAACAGAGGTTTCAGAACAACAAGAAGATAAAGCTGAAGAGCTTAGAGGTCCGGCTCGAAAGATCGCCCTCGACGAAAACGGAAATTGGTCGAAGGCTGCTCTTGGATTTGCTAGAGGGCAAGGGGTAAGCCCGGAGGATATGTATTTTAAAGAAGTGAAAAACACTGAGTATGTATTTGCGAATAAGCATACATCTGGTGTTTCAACAATGGAAATACTTCCTCAACTAGATCAAGTCATCCAAAACCTTCATTTTCCGAAAAACATGAGGTGGAGTGATCAAGAATTCAAATTTGTAAGACCAATTAAATGGATCTTATTCTTATTTGGATCAGAAGTACCGCATTTAGAAGTAGCTGGAGTAAAGTCTGATCGCAAAACTTTCGGACATCGTTTTCTAGGAGAAGAAATTGAAATTGACAGCCCCGAACAATATCCGACCGAATTGTTAGGTCAATTTGTCATTGCTGATTCAAATGAGCGAAAAGAAGCGATACAAAATCAACTGCATAACCTTCAAGAAGAAGAAGGTTGGATTATTCCAATAGATGATGGCTTGTTAGAAGAAGTAAATAATCTTGTGGAGTACCCAACTGCCCTGCACGGAAAATTTGATGAAGAGTTTCTTGAATTGCCATCTGAAGTCTTAATCACTTCCATGAGAGAGCACCAGAGATACTTCCCTGTGCAGAATAAAGATGGAGAATTACAACCCTATTTCGTGGCAGTACGTAATGGAGATCACAATAACCTTCAAAACGTAGCGAAAGGAAATGAAAAAGTTCTTCGTGCAAGACTTAAAGATGCACAATTCTTTTATAATGAAGACAAGAAGAAATCGATAGACACATACTTAGAACGTCTTAAATCAATCGTCTTTCATGAGGAACTAGGAACGATTGCAAATAAGGTATCTCGCATTAGTGCTCATGCAGAGCGTACAAGTGCTTTATTACAGCTTGATCAAGAGTCGAAAGAGGCTATACGTCGTGCTGCAACCATTTCTAAGTTCGATCTTGTCACTCAAATGGTTTATGAATTCCCAGAACTTCAAGGTGTTATGGGTGAAAAGTATGCGAAAATGTTCGGTGAAGATGATTTAATCGCTGCAGCTATTAACGAGCATTATCAACCAAGATACTCTGGAGACAACTTACCTGGAACAGTTGTAGGTTCGGTACTGAGTGTTTCAGATAAGTTAGACACAATTGTAGGATGTTTTGGTATTGGGATTATTCCAACTGGTTCACAGGATCCTTATGCACTAAGACGACAAGCTGCTGGAGTATTACAAATCCTATTGCAAAAAGGTTGGCCAGTAACGGTCGAAGAATTGTTGAATGCAGTATTAGATGAGTATGAGCGAGCAGGAAAATTAAAAAATGACCGAAACAAGGTCCTTCACCAACTGATTGAGTTCTTCAACATACGAATGAAAACCATCTTGCAGGACCAAGCTGTACGTTATGATGTCATTGATGCGGTACTATCTGGAAAGATAGGTCGGGTAGATTTATTAGTGAAACGTGCAGAAATTCTTGGAAATGCATTACAAGAGGAATCATTTAAGGGAATGAATGAATCATTAACAAGGATTCTTAACATATCCAAAAATGTATCTGAATCATCTGAAGAAGTTCAACCAGAACTGTTTGAAAACAGCGAGGAAAAAGCGCTTTATGAACTATATTTAGATGCAAATGAAGCGTGTCAAAGCATTCATCAGAGTCATGATGTAGAAATGCTTTACAATAAGCTTAAGAAGTTACCACCTGCAATTGATCAGTATTTTGAAAATACCATGGTTAATGCCGAGGAAGATCACTTAAGAGCCAATCGACAAACACAAATGAAACAAATGGCTAATGTAATTAGAGCTTTTGCTGATTTCAACCAATTAGTAATCTGAACATCCCTGAACTAATTAAGTGAACGAAGACCAAAGAGGTCTTCGTTTTCACATTCTTCGATATATGTTGTACTAATAGGATGAATATTACACAATCAAACTGATTTATTTCCTATTGATCATCGAAATAGGATATAATGTATCCTAAAGAGTATAGCATATAGGCAATAAGGTGGTGTTACCAATAGAACTTAACAAGAGACAAGAAAAGATTGTAGAAATCGTCAAGGATCTAGGACCGATCACTGGTGAACAGATTGCGGACCGCTTAGACCTAACAAGAGCAACACTACGTCCAGACCTTGCGATATTAACAATGTCAGGATATCTAGATGCACGTCCAAGAGTAGGGTATTTCTATACTGGAAAAACGAGTGCACAACTATTAACAGAAAAAATTCGACAAATTCAAGTGAAAGAGTATTTATCTATGCCCGTTCTCGTTCAGGAAGATGCAACGGTATACGATGCAATTTGTACGATGTTCTTAGAAGATGTAGGGACATTGTTTGTTGTAAATAAACACTCAAAGCTTGCTGGTGTTTTATCTAGAAAAGACTTACTCAGGGCAAGTATGGGGAATCAAGACTTAAATTCAATCCCTGTTAGTATTATTATGACGAGAATGCCCAACATCACAGTTTGTTCTAAAGAAGACTTGCTAGTTGAAGTAGCTGAGAAACTCATTGATAAACAAATTGATGCATTACCAGTTATTAAGAATTCAACTGATGAGGATGCATTTGAAGTAATTGGAAGAATTACGAAGACGAATATTACAAAAGCTTTGGTGGATTTCTCAGGAGACGCCATCATATAATAACTAAGTTGAATAGTAAGGAGGTAGCTATGGCGGATCAAAAGCAACGTCCAATTGTATATGTAGTTTCTGACTCTGTAGGCGAAACTGCAGAGCTTGTCGTAAAAGCAGCATCTAGTCAATTTAACTCCACAAACATTGAAATTAGACGTGTTCCATACGTTGAAGATAAACCAACAATTGATGAGGTAGTCGCATTAGCGAAGGATCACCATGCCATCATTGGGTACACGTTAGTTGTACCAGAAATAAAAGACTATCTTATGGAAAAAGCAGCTAGTGAAGGCGTCCCAGCAGTTGATATTGTTGGACCAATGATCAACCAAATGGCATCTGTCTTTAAAGAGGGACCAAGGAATGAACCTGGACTTGTTCATAAGCTTGATGAGGAGTATTTCAGGAAAGTAGAAGCGATAGAATTTGCCGTTAAATATGATGATGGAAGAGATCCAAGAGGCATTTTGAAGGCAGATATTATACTCGTTGGTGTATCCAGAACATCGAAAACTCCACTTTCTCAATACCTTGCTTTGAAACGTCTTAAGGTTGCGAATGTTCCGATTGTACCTGAGGTTGAGCCTCCAGAAGAATTGTTTCAGGTTTCGAAATCAAAATGCTATGGTCTTAGAATTAGTCCTGAAAAGCTAAATGATATTCGAAAGGAAAGATTAAAAGCTCTAGGTCTAGATGATCATGCGAATTACGCAAATATGGACAGAATCAAAAAAGAACTAAACTACTTTGATAATGTCATTGACCGATTAGACTGTAAAGTGGTAGATGTCTCAACCAAAGCTGTGGAAGAAACAGCAAATTATATTTTAAATATCCATAAAAAAAGAAATTAATTCAGCATACATTAAATAACAGCAACATAAATTGAAGGGGTTGACAGAAAATACGTTGTCAGCCCCTTCTTTTCCTATTTTGTTGACGAAATCAATATATGAACCAATTAAAGGCAGATTTTTTGTTAAACAAAAATATCTACCCTAAAATAAAGGAGATGTGCATTTTTTGTCGAATTAAAAAGAAAAGCAGCCCTTTTTAATGGTCAATGACAACTAAATACGTTATAATATCCTATTGTGTGCAATC
Source organism: Pseudalkalibacillus berkeleyi (assembly GCF_021608225.1). Classification (NCBI taxonomy): domain Bacteria; kingdom Bacillati; phylum Bacillota; class Bacilli; order Caryophanales; family Fictibacillaceae; genus Pseudalkalibacillus; species Pseudalkalibacillus berkeleyi. The sequence continues at coordinate 1,790,468 of NZ_JAKIJS010000001.1, read as the reverse complement.
CTAGAAGACAAGTTATGAATCTTGTTATTCTGGACATACTATGGTTAAGAATACGACAATATTCTGAAATATAAAACATTGATGAATTTGCAGGAATCATTGAGAGGATGTAGAAATACAAGTACATGAAGAAAACTCGAATTGTGTTGGTTGATGCAGATGCATGTCCAAATCAAATAAAAAAGGCAATCCTTGAAATCTCGAATTTCTATGAGTACAAGGTTTTTTTTATTGCTTCATACAGTCATGCCACAGATCAATATCGAAATGCTGAGTGGATCCTTGTTGATGCAGAGCCTGAATCGGTTGATATGTACATCGTCAACCAATCCATTAAGGGAAATGTCGTGATCACTCAAGATCATGGTTTAGCAAGCCTGCTCGTATCAAAAGGGGTTTATGTGATCTCGCCTAGAGGGAAACATTACAGTGAAGAAGAAATGCCATCATTGCTGCAATCTCGTTACTATTCAAGCAAACTTCGAAGGTCGGGACATCGGACGAAAGGTCCACCCCCATTTACTGAAGAAGATGCGGAAAGGTTTAGTAACAGCTTTAATCAATTATTCTCTGATATCGGAGAGTAATTCCCTTATCTTGATTTTTAGAAGGTAGATCAGTAAAGAATGGTGATAAAATGGGAACTCGTATTCCTGAAGAAACAATTGAACGGATTCAAAAATCAAATGACATCTTAGAAATAGTGGGAGAATATGTCCAACTTAAGAAGCAAGGACGAAATTACTTTGGGCTTTGCCCTTTCCACGATGAGAAGTCGCCATCCTTTTCTGTATCTGCTGAAAAACAGATCTATAGGTGTTTTGGCTGTGGCAAGGGTGGGAACGTAATTTCCTTTCTCATGGAAATTGAAGGTTTTTCATTCATAGAGACGATCAAGAACTTAGCAGATCGTACGAATATTGAACTACCTCAATTACCGTCTTCACCTCAAAATGATCATGCAACAAAAGAAAAAGAAATCATGAAGGAAGGCCATGAATTACTCGCCAGATTGTATCATCATTGTTTAACAAATACAGAATATGGGCAAAAAGCAAAAGAGTACCTATATAATCGAGGGTTTACCGATGAAATGATTGACCATTTTCAAATCGGTTTTGCTCCGGAATCATGGGATTTTGCGACGTCCTTTCTGCAAAAACGTAATTTTACCCTTCAAACGATGGAAGAAGCAGGCATTTTAGCTAAGCGTGAATTTGACCGTAAATTCTACGATCGGTTCAGAAGTCGTATCATGTTTCCTATTTGGGATACACAAGGGAAAAACATTGCGTTTGGTGGAAGAATTATGGGGGATGGCGAACCTAAATACTTAAATAGTCCCGAAACACGCATATTTCATAAAAGTAAAACTTTATACGGGTATCATATGGCAAGGCCAGACATGAGAAAAGATGATAAGGCGATTCTCTTTGAAGGCTATGTAGATGTAATTGCAGCATGGAAGGCAGGCATCACAAATGCGGTAGCTACCCTAGGGACTTCATTAACCCAAGATCAGGCGAAGCTTTTGAGTCGAAATGTTAATACAGTAGTCATTTGTTATGATTCTGATCAAGCTGGAATCAATGCTGCATTCCGTGCTACAGAACATATTGAAAAAATGGACTGTAATGTAAGGATCGCACAAATGCCACCAGGGTTGGACCCCGATGACTATATCCAAAATTATGGCGGAGAACGCTTTAAGCAGGATGTATTAGGGGCAAGCTTAACGGTCATGGCATTTAAAATGCAATTCATGCGCAGAGGAAAAAACCTTCAAGATGAAGGAGAACGGATGCGCTATATCGAAGAGATATTACATGAAATTGCAAAACTCCCTAAAGCTGTAGAAAGAGATCATTATTTAAGGCAGTTAGCGGAGGAATTCAATCTCTCTTTAGATGCATTGAAGCAACAACAATATCAAGCATTTGTAAATCAGAAGAGGAATAAGGATAATGTTGGTCGAAATAGGGAGAATAACCCTAAGAAATTTATCGGTCAATCTACACGCCTTTTACCTGCATTCCACAATGCGGAGCGAATATTATTAGCTCATATGCTAAAGGATGTGAGTATAGCAGAAAAGGTCGAAGAACTCCTTGGTGGCGCTTTTAACATTGATGAATACAGTGCGATTGCTGCCTACCTCTATGCTTATTATGCTGAGGGTCACACACCTGATATTAGTTTGTTTCTAGAAAGAGTGGATGATCAACGACTGAAACAGGTCGTTACAGAATTGGCAATGCTTACGATCAATGAGGATATTTCAGATCAAGAATTATATGATTATGTTCATCAAATTCAAAAATATCCTAAATTGCTTAAGATACAAGAAAAAGAGAAAGACAAGAACCGTGCAGAGCGTGAGCAGGATATGGTTGAAGCGGCACGGATCGCGATGGAAATCGTGAACTTGAAGAAGGCATTAAAGAGTCAGTAACAGAGTTAGAAGTATGGAAGGAGGGGATCGCATGGCTGAGAAACCTAATCGTCAAGAAGCGGAAGGTGAATTGACCATCGATCAAGTAAAAGAACAATTAGTTGAACTCGGAAAGAAAAGAGGCGTTCTCACTTATAATGAAATAACTAATAAACTTGCACCATTTGAACAAGATTCTGATCAAATGGATGTATTTTATGAGTATTTGGGTGATCAAGGTGTTGAGATCGTTGAAGATGAGGAAGGCGATGACCCAAACATTCAAGAGGTAGTTAAAAGTGGGGATGACGAGTTTGACTTAAACGATTTAAGCGTACCTCCTGGTGTAAAAATCAATGACCCAGTCCGTATGTATTTGAAAGAAATTGGTCGGGTTGATTTATTATCCGCTGATGATGAAATAAGTCTTGCTCAAAGGATCGAACAAGGTGATGAGGAAGCAAAACGTCGTTTAGCTGAAGCTAACTTACGACTCGTAGTCAGTATTGCGAAGCGTTATGTAGGTAGAGGTATGTTGTTCTTAGACTTGATTCAAGAAGGAAATATGGGATTAATTAAAGCGGTAGAGAAATTTGACTATCGTAAAGGATACAAATTCAGTACGTATGCAACATGGTGGATTAGACAGGCGATTACTCGTGCGATAGCTGACCAAGCGCGTACAATTCGTATTCCAGTTCACATGGTTGAAACGATTAATAAGCTTATTCGTGTACAACGACAGCTTTTACAAGATATCGGTAGAGAACCAACTCCTGAAGAAATCGGAAACGAAATGGAACTTACTCCAGAAAAGGTTAGAGAAATTCTCAAAATTGCTCAAGAGCCCGTTTCACTTGAGACGCCAATCGGTGAAGAAGATGATTCACACCTTGGAGATTTCATCGAAGACCAGGATGCTCTAGCGCCGTCAGATGCAGCTGCTTATGAATTGTTGAAAGAGCAGCTAGAAGATGTACTCGATACATTAACAGATCGAGAAGAGAATGTTCTTCGACTCCGCTTTGGATTAGACGACGGGCGAACACGCACTCTTGAAGAAGTAGGAAAAGTGTTCGGAGTAACCCGTGAACGAATTCGTCAAATAGAAGCAAAAGCACTTCGTAAGCTTCGCCATCCAAGCCGTAGCAAACGGTTAAAAGATTTCTTAGAATAGTATACCTTTAGACACGGATCATTTATGGTCCGTGTTTTTTTATGTGATTATAAAGTTTTGGAACGGTTGTTTAGAACTATTTTCAGCTTCTTGTTATTTATTTTACTTATATTTTGTTTCATTTGCAAACCAAGTTCGGAAAAATTTAGGATATTAACAAAAAATAAACGATATTTTCGCACTTTTTTTAACAGTTGAAAAATTATTGCATTTAAACGTATAATTGATGTAAGCGTATACAGAGAAATTTAACATAACAGTCAGGAGTGGAGTAAATGAATTTCGATTTAACAGACGAGCAGAAAATGATTTGGAAGATGATTCGTGAATTCGCTGATGAGGAAGTTGCACCAGGAGCAGAGCAACGAGATAAGGAAAAGCGATTTCCAGTTGAGATCTATAAAAAGCTAGGAGAATTAGGTTTAATGGGACTGCCATTCCCCGAAGAATACGGCGGAGGGGGCGCAGATGCAGTTAGCTTCGCAATTGTGGTAGAAGAATTAAGTAGAGCTTGTGGATCTGCAGGTATTACATATTCTGCACATATTTCCTTAGGTGGAGCACCTCTACATATGTTCGGTACAGAGGAACAAAAGCAAAAATATTTAACGCCAATCTGTACGGGTGAGTCGATGGGTGCTTTTGGTCTCACGGAACCGAACGCTGGCTCAGATGCGGGTGGAACTGAAACAACAGCTGTCAAAGACGGTGATGAGTGGGTCATTAATGGAAGTAAATGTTTCATTACAAATGCAAGCTATGCTAAGAATTTAGCACTTACTGCTATAACTGACCGTGATGGAGGTAAGAAAGAAATCACTGCCTTCATCGTAAACACTGATTCACCTGGATTTAAAGTCGTCGATAACTATGAAAAGCTTGGTTTGAATTCTTCTAATACTACAGAACTCATTTTAGAAGACGTACGTATTCCAGAAGAAAACATGCTTGGAAAACGCGGTAATGGCTTCAGACAGTTCTTAATGACGCTAGACGGCGGAAGAATTGGTATTGGAGCAATGGGAGTCGGTATTGCTCAAGCAGCCTATGAAAAGGCATTAGCTTACGCACAAGAGAGAAAACAATTCGGACAGTCACTATCTAAATTCCAAGCAACACAATTCAAGCTTGCAGATATGGCTATGAAAATTGAATTAGCAAGAACACAAGTATATAAGGCAGCATGGTTAAAAGACCAAGGTAGAAAATTTGCGAAAGAAGCTTCTATGGCTAAACTTTATGCATCTGAGATCTGTATGGAAGTATGTACAGAAGCGATCCAAATTCATGGAGGTTATGGTTACATGAAAGATTATCACGTTGAAAGATTCTATCGTGATGGTCGCCTTTTAGAAATCGGAGAAGGTACTTCGGAAGTACAAAGAATGGTTATCGCAAGAGAAATTGGTTGCTAAATGAATAGACGAAATAAGGGATTGAATGTTCAATCCCTTATTCAATAACTATAGAAGTCAGATAATTTAGATTGTTTAAAATCCGGAGGTGCTGTCATGTATTTAACGCAAACAATTGGTCAACTTTTGAAGGAGAAGTCAGAAAAGATTCCTAGCCAAGAAGCAGTTGTGTACAGCAAGGAAGGCATTCGCCATACATATGAATCATTTTACAATTTAACAGGACAAGTCGCTAAATCTTTAATGGCTATGGGCGTTCAAAAAGGGGATCATATCGCCGCTTGGTCCACAAACCGGTTTGAATGGTTATTGTTACAGTTTGGCTCAGCAAGAATGGGAGCAGTACTTGTGACGGTAAATACGAACTACCAACAGAGTGAGCTAGAATATTTATTAAAACAATCAGATACGACAACATTGTTTATGATGGATCGATTTAGAGATAGTTCATATGTTGAAATCGTCCGCTCAATCATAGGAGAAACGAAGAGTGATGGTAAAGTAGAATCAGATATATTGCCAAACTTAAAGCAGCTCGTATTCATGGAAGAAGGATCAGCGGATGGTTTCTTGGAATGGGAACACTTTCTTACACTTGGAGAAAATATATCAGACGAGGAGTTGAGTATTAGAGAAAGCAAATTGGACGTGCATGATGTTATTAACATGCAGTATACGAGTGGTACGACAGGTTTTCCGAAAGGTGTTATGTTAACGCACTATAACATCGTTAATAATGCTTTTCAGGTAGCGAATGCAATGAACCTATCTGAAGAGGATCGATTGTGTATTCCTGTCCCATTCTTCCATTGCTTTGGTTGTGTGCTAGGTACAATGGCGGCTGTGTCTGTTGGTGCGACAATGGTACCTATTGTGCAGTTCGACCCGGAGCTTGTACTTTGGACTGTTGAGAAAGAGCAGTGTACCGGCCTCCATGGTGTGCCGACAATGTTTATCTCAGAATTAAATCACGAATCTTTCGATGACTACGATCTATCCACATTAAGAACAGGGATTATGGCTGGATCGCCTTGTCCGATAGAAGTCATGAAAAAAGTGATCAACTTAATGGGGATGGATGAAATTACAATTGCTTATGGCCAGACGGAATCCTCTCCAGTTATCACACAGACTAGAACGGATGATCCACTTGAACGTAGAGTTGAGACAGTTGGTAAGAAGCATCCAATTGCTGAAGTGAAAATTGTAGATCCAGTCACAAATGATGAAGTTGAAGCTGGAGTGCAGGGGGAACTTTGTACGAGGGGATATCTCGTTATGAAGGGTTATTATAATATGCCAGAAGCAACATCGAAAGCGATCGATTCTGAGGGTTGGTTGCATACCGGTGATTTAGCAACAATGGATGAAGAAGGCTATGTGAAAATTACTGGGAGATTAAAAGATATGATCATTAGAGGAGGAGAAAACGTATATCCTCGTGAAATTGAGGAATTCCTTTATACGAATCCTTCTATTTTAGACGTGCAAGTAATTGGAGTGCCGGATGAAAAATATGGTGAAAAAGTCGCAGCTTGTGTACAAGTAAGAGAAGGAGATTCCTTGACGACAGAGGAGATTCGTTCTTTTTGTGAAGGGAAAATCGCTCATCACAAAATACCAGAATATATTTTCATCGTCGATGAGTACCCTATGACAGCCTCCGGAAAAATTCAAAAATATAAGTTACGTGAACTGGCGGTAAAATGGTCAGAGGAGAATAAGGTCGTTTGATTATTTAGTTACCTATATCATTTATTATTGTTTGAAAATAAGCAGTCCTGGCGGTTAATCGTGTCCAATTCATGACAATCGAACCATCTCTATCGTTTAAGACTTTCCTTCCTATCGATTTTCAAGTAAAATAGTAAATGGCTTGTTTACTATTACATAGGTAGGAAACAATAACAGAGAATAACCTGCATCAGAAGGAGGATTAGAGATGAAAAGAAATCCATTGATTCCATTCGCCATTACTGCTGTTGTCGGTATTGCCATTATGCTAGTTATGTCTGCAGTAGGCGTTAACGAAGCGAAAGAAAAAGCATCTGGCGGAGGCGAAACGAAGTCAGGTGAGGAGATCGTTCAACAAAGCTGTACATCTTGTCACGGGCAAAACCTAGAAGGTAACGTTGGTCCAGCTTTAACAGATGCTGGTTCAAAGTTTAAACCAGATGAGATTGTTGATATTGTCCAAAATGGTAAAGGACAAATGCCAGCCCAAGGATTAAGTGCAGAAGAAGCACAAAAAGTTGCTGAATTCTTAGTTGGCGGCGGAGAAGAAGGTAAAGAAAAGAAGAAAGAGCACTAAACAGATAATAAGAAGGGCTGACTGACGTTATATAACGTAGTTGAGCCCTTTTTATATATGAGGGCAATTCTTTCAATGAGGATGCTTAAACATTTTACGGTCATTCGCAAACAGTTGAATGAAGGCGTGAAAAAAGCTATAGTAAGGACTAGATTTCAAGAGACCAATAGAATAGGTGAGCGAAACGATGATAGTACTGTCAGAACGATTAAAGAAAGTAACAACATACATACCGATTGAATCAGTAATAGCAGATATAGGATCTGATCATGCCTACCTTCCTTGCTATGCTGTCCAAAATGGACTAATTAAGTCCGCTATTGCGGGTGAAGTAAATCAAGGACCATTTGATTCAGCCTTATCACAAGTGAAAGCACTTCGGTTAGAAAATCAAATCGAAGTAAGGTTGGGGGATGGGCTAGAGGTCGTATCTCCAAATGAAGTCAATGTGGTTGTCATTGCGGGTATGGGTGGTCAACTAATCAGTAATATTCTAAATCGTGGAAAAGCAAGATTAGAAGAGGTACACCGTCTCATCTTGCAACCCAATATGGGGGCGAAGTTTATCCGAGAGTGGTTAGAAGCAAACGGATGGGCACTCATAACAGAATCAATTTTAGAAGAAGATGAGAAGATTTATGAGATACTTGTTGCGGAACGGACTGAAACAACTAACCCATTAAGCGATGCAGAACGCTTGCTTGGCCCATTTCTCATGCGTGAAAAGAATGAAACATTCATAAAGAAATGGGAGAGGGAGCAAATGAATTGGAAGCGAATCGTTAATCAGCTTGAACAAGCGAATCCTTCCGAGGAAATTATTGATAGGAAAAGGGATGTTTTAAAGAAAATTCAAATTGTATCGGAGGCGTTAAAGTGAGTAACAAATTTGTTCATGTACAGGAAGTCATTCAGCGAATTGATCAATTAGCGCCTAAGTGGATGGCTGAAGATTGGGATCCGATAGGACTACAAGTGGGTTCATTACAAAAACGCATCAAAAAAATTATGGTAACGTTAGATGTCATTGAACCTGTAATAGACGAAGCGATTCGAGAGGGTGTTGATTTAATCTTTGCTCATCATCCTTTAATCTTTAAACCGTTAAAGAAAATTAATCCTGATACGTCTTACGGCAGGACGATTCAAAAATTGTTGAAACATGATATTACGTTGTACGCTGCGCACACTAACCTCGATGTTGCAGTGGGGGGGGTGAATGATTTATTAGCTGATAAAATAGGAATGACAAATACGGAAGTGCTTGTGAATCGAGTCGAAGATCAATTGAAAAAGCTTGTCGTATTTGTTCCGGAGACACATGCCGATACAGTTAGAAATGCACTTGGTGATGCAGGTGCTGGTTTTATCGGAAACTATAGTCATTGTTCATTCAATACACCTGGAACGGGTACATTTTTACCTAATGAAGGGACGAATCCTCATATCGGTGAACAGGGAACAATGGAGTACGTGAACGAAGTGAAAATTGAAACGATATTTCCTATGAGCATTGAAAAAGATGTGATGTCAGCCATGCAGAAATCTCATCCATATGAAGAAGTAGCGTATGATATTCTTAAGCTTGATAACAAGGGCAAAACATTTGGAATTGGACGAATAGGAAAGCCAAAAGACGATGTAACTGTAGGAGAACTTGCTAAACAACTTAAAGAAACATTCAATCTGCAAGGATTAAGAGTCGTCGGAGATCTGGATAAGAAAGTTGAGAAAATCGCTGTTTCAGGTGGTGAAGGAAACGACTTTATCAGTAATGCTATGTTTAAAGGTGCAGATGTCTATATTAGTGGTGACATAAAGTATCACTTTGCGCATGAAGCATGGATGGAAGGTATGGCGATTATTGATGCAGGTCATAACATTGAAAAGGTTATGATTGATGGGGTCGGATCCATTTTGTCTGATTGGCTTAAATCAAAAAACTCGGATACAGAGGTGTACCTTTCGAAGGCTGAAACGGACCCATTTACATTTTTGTAAGATATAAGAGACGGGCACTCTAAAAAAGAGGCCCGTTTTGTTATGTTTAGGTGTATTGAGCTGTGAAACGCCGTTTTTCTGTGTGAATGAAAGGTGAAATGCGATGTTTTTATGGTATGTACATGTAATCGGAGGTCATTATCTAGAAAAATTAGGATTTATCTAGAAAAACAGAAAATTATCTAGAAAAAAACGAAATTATCTAGAAAAGCACGAGAAATCACATAAAAAAGGACAGGTCTTCTGAAACGAGAAGAACTGTCCCTGCATCGTGCTTATTTCTTTGCCATTTTAACTTTAGGCAATATCTTATTCAATTTCACCTTACGTTCTCTCTTCCATGTTGACTCATCGTTCGGGTCATATTGGTCAAGGAACAGTACGACTTCTTTCGTAATCGGTGTAGGTGTAGACGCACCCGCGGTAACAGCTACTGTTTCAATGCCTTCCAACCATTCAAGCTGTATTTCAGATACATCAGCGATTCGGTGAGAGGGTGTACCTGCAATCTCCCATGAAACTTGAGCGAGTCGATTAGAGTTATTACTCCTTGGATCTCCTACCACTAGTAGTAAGTCAGCATCAACAGCTTGCACGGCAACAGCTTCCTGTCGTACTTGTGTTGCTTTGCAAATTTCTTCATGGACTTCTGCTTGTGGATACTTTTCTTGAATTTTTGTAATTAAATGCTGCACATCCCATTGACTCATCGTCGTCTGGTTTGTAATCAGTATATGATCAGCTTGGATATCTAAATTCGAAACGTCCTCTTCAGTCTCGATAAGATGAACGATATCTGGTGCAATCCCAATTGCGCCTTCTGGCTCGGGATGACCTTTTTTTCCAATATAGGCAACATGGTAGCCTTGTTCTTTCTTCTCCAAAATCAAATCATGAGTCACTGTGACGTCAGGGCACGTTGCATCGATTGTGTGAAGCCCTTTTTCTTTAGCAACTCTTCTAACTTCAGGAGAGACACCATGTGCAGTGAAAATTACGGTACCTTCATTTACTTGCTTTAAAATCTCTAAACGGTTAGGTCCATCAAGTGTAATAATGCCTTCTTCTTCAAATGCATCTGTAACATGTTTATTATGAACAATCATACCGAGAATGTAGATTGGTCTAGGTACATCTGGATTACTTGCAGCTTGCCTCGCGATCACCATCGCGTCGACAACGCCATAACAATAACCGCGCGGTGAAACCTTCATTACCTTCATATAGAAAGGTCCTCCTTTATTCATGCGCTCATAGCATTATTATAAAGGAGGACCTATCCAATTGACAAATAAATCATAGGTTAGATGTAAAGTTTAGGTACAGAGTTGCGTTGATCACTTGGACCAGAGCTGATTTGCTTTACTTTCGGAACATTCTTTTTCATCGTCGTTTTCTTTATCATGGTTTTTCCACTAGTAGAAGATTTTTGACTTCCAGAAGAGGCCTTCGATGTCTTCTTACCGGCCGTGGACTTCTTCTTTCCAGATGTAGATGTTTTCTTACCAGAAGTGGTCGTTCCACTGGAAGAGCTTTTCTTCCCGCTTGTCGTTGATGATTTTTTTTGCTCTGGTTGAGTTTCTGTTTCAGATTCTTCGTCAGAACTAGAATCTGAAGAATAGTTTTGATATTCTTTTAGTAGTTGCAACATGGATGGGAAGTTTTTGATCATGGGTCCATATTGTTGAATCATCGGTCTTACAGTATCCGCCATTTTCATGACTTTTTGCACATTTTCAACCATACCTATGAGGTTGAGTCCTCCACCAGCACCGGGATTTGGTGAAAGAAATCGACTCAAAAAACCTGCTGAACGAGCAGCGGGAAATCCCCCTCTAAAAGGCATCATTTGACCGAATTGCGAAATGGGTCCCATACTTTGGGGACCGAAACCGGGAGGCATACGGTACATAAAGATGCTCCTTTCAATATACTCTCAATAACTTTATACAAAAGTGGTTATTCTGATAAACAAGATATGCGAAATTGCAATATTTGGTGTCCATCCATGTAAAGAATGGGTATATCCCCAAATGGATAGCGAAATTACGTAATTTCCTCTATAATACTTAAAGAGGTTGTTCGAAAGAGCAGGTGTTTCAGATACCTCGCCCTTTTGGACATAGATTCAAATTGGGAATCAAAAATGAAGGTGATATAAAATGGATAAGAATGTATTTGAACAACGGTTTCAACTAAAACCGTTTTTATTTGAAGCGATAAGAAGACAGGCGTTTGATCGGCCAACAGATATTCAAGAGCGGTTAATTCCAAGTATTATTAAAGGAAATGACGTTATTGGTCAATCTCAAACCGGATCTGGTAAGACGTTAGCTTTTCTTCTGCCTATACTTGAAAAGATTAATCCGGATGTCAAAAAGGTACAAGCAGTCATTACAGCACCAACACGTGAACTAGCAAGGCAAGTATATGACGAAGCGCAAAAGCTAGTAGAAGAATCTAATATCGTCGTGAAGACTGTAGTTGGTGGAACAGATCGTAAAAGAATGGTTGATCAATTGAAGAATGAACCACATATCATTATTGGAACGCCAGGAAGAATTAAAGATTTAGTCGTGCAAGAAGGTATTTCGATTTTCAGTGCAAGCATGCTTGTTGTTGATGAAGCAGACCAAATGCTAGATATGGGATTCATTGAGGATGTCGATCAAATCGCATCTAGAATGGCGCATCAGTTACAGATGATGGTTTTCTCGGCTACAATTCCAGAAAATCTCGAACCTTTTTTACGTAAATATATGAACAATCCTAAACATGTACACGTAAAACCTGAGGAAATTGCACCAGGTGAAATCGAACATTTTGCTATTCCTTTAAAAAGTCGAGATAGAATTCAACTGACGATTGAAGTTGCAAAAAAATATAACCCTTACTTAGCGATTATTTTCGCTAATACTAAAAAAGATGCCGATGAATTAGCAGATAAAATGATGGCTGAAGGCTTGAATGTCGATAAATTACACGGTGATCTCCCGCCGAGAACGAGAAAAAGTGTAATGAAACGTGTCGCAAACGCAGAATGTCAATATCTCGTAGCAACTGACCTCGCAGCTCGAGGGATCGATGTAAAAGGAATCAGTCATGTTATTCATTATCAAATTCCTACCGATTTAGATTACTATATCCATCGTTCGGGAAGAACTGGTCGTGCAGGTATGAGCGGTATTGCTGCAGTTTTATATGAAAGAGACGAAATGGACAAGTTAGAGAAGCTTCAAAAGAAGGGCATAACTTTTAACCACCAGGAATTGAAGGGTGACGAGTGGGTACAGGTGAATGTTCAACGTCCTAAACCAAAGAAGAAGGCTGAAAAAGATACAACAAGCTTCTCAACACCTAAACCGAAGAAAGTTAAACCAGGCTATAAGAAGAAGTTCCAATTTAAACAAAAACAAGAAAATAAATTCAACAGAAGAAAAAAGAAATAGATTTCAGGGGGAAAAAGGATGTTGAAACTAGGATCTCACGTATCAATGAGTGGCAAAAAAATGTTGCTAGGCGCAAGTGAGGAAGCTGCCTCATATGGTGCAACAACATTTATGGTCTATACCGGTGCGCCACAAAACACTCGTCGAAAAGCGATTGAAGAACTTAATATCGAGAATGGAATGGCTCATATGAAAGAAAACGGTATTGAGGAAATCGTTGTTCATGCTCCGTATATCATCAATATTGGCAATACGACGAAGCCAGCGACATTTCAACTCGGAGTGGATTTTCTGACATCTGAAATACAACGAACAGACGCAATTGGTGCAAAGCAAATCGTATTACATCCAGGCGCACATGTTGGAGCTGGTGCAGAAGCAGGAATCAAAAAGATCATTGAAGGATTAAATGAAGTGCTAACAGCGGATCAAAATGTTCAAATTGCACTAGAAACTATGGCTGGTAAAGGTTCTGAATGTGGTAGAACTTTCGAAGAATTAGCTGCAATTATTGATGGGGTCAAGCACAATGATAAATTATCCGTTTGTTTTGATACTTGTCATACACATGATGCTGGTTATGATTTAGTAAACGATTTTGACGGCGTGTTAAATGAATTTGATAAGATCGTCGGTTTAGATCGCCTTAAAGTATTACACATCAATGATAGTAAAAATGAAAGAGGCGCTGCTAAAGACCGGCATGAGAATATTGGTTTTGGAAAGATTGGATTTAAAACTTTAAACTATGTTATCCATCATCCACAGTTAAAGGAAATCCCTAAGATTCTCGAAACCCCATATGTAGGTGAGGATAAGAAAGATAGAAAACCTCCATACAAATTTGAGATTGAAATGTTAAAGCAAAAAGAATTTGATGAGAATGTACTCGAAAAAATTATGCAAGCTTAAATCATACAAGACCAAGAAGTGTGCGAACTGCACAATTACTTGGTCTTGTTTTTATTTGAAATAGTAATTCTAAAAAATAGTGCTGTCAGAAAGTTTAATGAACCAAACTTTCAAGACAGCTCCGTTTTTTGTTAAGCATTCATTATCTTGAGATCGATTGGAACATGACTTGGATCGTTTGTGCAACTTGAGGGCTAGTAACAGCTTCAATTCTTTTTATAATACGATCTCTTTGCTTAACATCTGAAACATCAATTTTCTCTTGTCTAAGTATTCGAATGATTTGAGCAGCTTGCGCATCGGTTAATTGAATATTGTATTGTGATCCTAGGGCAATCAATTCTTCTGCTGATAGCGTATTCAGCTTATGGTTGATCATCTGTTGTAGAAAAGGATTCATGTCTTGTTCCCTCCTCTTGCATAATTTATGAAGAGGCGTTTGATTCTGTGCTTGTATGGTTTAGGTACAATCTTTGGGAGAAAAACTTTTACATTTGTAGTATTTTGACGAGATATGTCTAGGGATTTATTGGTTCTTGCACTAGGTATTGGAAGGATTATTTAGTATAATTAAAATACTATGTCAAGTATAGGGGTGCATACTATGCAATACTGTCAATCCGACAATACATTTGCAGCCTTTCAACATATAATGAATGACCTTACAGATGACCTTTATTTACTTGTGAAGTCAAATGGGTCCGTTATAGAATCTAATAAAGTTGCTCAATCGAAAATAATGATTGAAGGTTCAGTAAATTTCTATGATCTATGTTTGAAAGAGGACCAACCTAAAGCTTATTCTTTTTTAGAAGAGCTGTCGATTGAAGGCTCAGCCATTCGAACCCTTACGCACCCATCCAGAAGCGGTTGGATTACAGTAGAATATCGTGGAAAGTTATTAAATGATGAATTAGTACTCTTAGGTAAAGTTCAACAGAACGCTGTACAAAATTGCACAAAGATTAAATCGCTTGACTATAAACAGAAATACGAGAAAGAACATGAATTTCGAAAATTTATGTTTCGAGAACTAGAGATTGGCATTTTAACGGTTACCTCGACAAATGAAATTGATTGCTGTAATGAACGGATGAAATTATTTTTCGAATTAGAATCAGTAAATCAATTAATTGGTCAAAATCTTCTCCATTTGAATGCTCTCCACCCATTGTTATCTCAAATACAACAGATGACAATAGAAATCCGCTCAACAAAAATTGTGAATGAACGATTTTATTATGAAGATGATATTCTTTATCAGGTAAAAGGCATGTACTTTGAGTCTGATGAGAGTATTCGTTTTGTGTTGTACGATCGATCCCACCAACAACGATTTGAGAACTTATTGTTATATAAAAAGCAGATGGAATCAGTATCGCATTTAGCTGCTGGGGTTGCTCATGAATTGCGTAATCCTTTGTCGGTCATACAAGGGTTTATTCAATTGTCTTCAGTAACGAAAGATTTCAGTAAATATTATGACACGGTACTATCTGAATTAGCGAGGATGAATGAGATCATTGAGGATTTCTTATCTGTATCACGGAGAAAGATGCACAAACAGAAGGAGAGACCCGATTTAATTGTGAAATCATTGGTCCATATCATACAGTCTGAATGCTTATTACATAATGTGTATTTTGAACATGACGTTGAAGAATGTAATTTCTACAGTATGATGAACGAATCTATGGTTAAGCAGGTCGTTCTGAATTTATTAAGGAATTCCGTTGAGGCGTATCATAACATAGAAAATAATCGTTTTATCAAACTTTCAGGGTCTGTGACTTCAACCTGTTACGAAGTCATATTTAGAGACCAAGGGCCAGGAATGAATGAGACGATTCTCGAACAAATTGGTAAACCTTTTTTCACTACGAAAGAAAAAGGAAACGGCATTGGAATTGCTTTATGTAAGAAGATCATTGAGGATCATGGTGGAGAATTCTGTATTAGAAGTAAATTAGGCCAAGGTACTTCAATAAAATTCACTTTACCCTTAATCAATAAAAAGAACAGCTGAATCTCAGCTGTTCTTGTAAGCATGTTTTTAGGCTTTTCTATTTACATATAAAAGTGGAACACGAAATTTAATATGAATAAGGATGCCATGACATACATTGTTTTCGGCACTTGTTTGAATTGTCCAATTGCCATTTTAATTATGGGGTACACAATAAATCCAAAAGCCAAACCATCAACAATACTATAAGTTAATGGAATCAATGCGATAATCATGAAAGCTGGAAAGCTTTCAGTAAAATCGTCTAATTGAATATACTGTATGGACTGCATCATAACGCCACCAATTACAATAAGTACTGGTGCAATTGCAGCATCCGGAATTCCTGAGAGTACAGGGATTGCGAAGATTGATAGAATGAACAGTAATCCAGCAACAATTGCTGTAAGTCCAGTTCGACCACCTTCAGCTATTCCTGATGCACTTTCAGCAGTCGATATAGTTGGACTTGTGCCAAACATACCGGAAAGCACACTTGAAAAAGCGCTAGACTGGAACGAACGATCGAATTTGTCTTCATTTGGGAGCATTCCGTGCAGTAAACCCATATTCTCTACAATAAGGATCAGTGCAAGTGAAAACGATGCAATCCAGAAATCCATCGTGATCCAGCTAGTCAAATCTGCTTCAAAAATGAGAAGTGATGTATTTCCCTTCATTGGTTGAGCTTGTGGCGTCAAGTCCAAGAAATACGCAAGCACTGAAATCAAAAGTACAGATAGGATGAACCCACCCTTAATTTTCTTCACAAAGAAGGTTAGACAAATTATGAAACCTAGTAATGCGAGTAAAGTGGATGGTTCGCTTAAGTCTCCTAATTTAACAAATGTATCTGGGCTCTTTTCAACGATTCCAGCTTTTTGTAGACCGATGAAGGCAAGGAATAAACCAATACCAACCGTGATTCCATGCTTTAAGGAGTCTGGAACTGACTTTGATAAAAGTGACTTGATAGGTGTAAAGGCAGCAATACAAAAAAGAATACCTGCCATAACGACTGCGCCTAGGCCTTCTTGCCACGTTAATCCCATTCCTTGCACAATTGTATAAGTGAAAAACGCATTAACGCCCATCCCTGGGGAAAGAATGATCGGGGCATTAGCGTATATTCCTATAAAGAGACACGAAATGATGCTGACTAGAATCGTCGCCATAAGAGCTCCGTAATAAGGAATACCTGCATCCGCTAAAATGAGCGGATTGACAATAATAATATAACTAATTGTGAAGAAAGAAGTAATACCAGCAACTAGCTCCTGCTTAATTGAAGTACCATGTACGGAAAGTCGAAACCAATTTTCAATAAATTGTTTCATCAAAAACCTTTCTTTCTAATAAATAACCCTCTCCCACCCATGGCATAATTTTATATACCACGATTGTTAATTATAGCGATTTTTTCATGACTTTCAAGTGTGCATGATATAATAACTATACAAATACATTTTCGAGGAGTGACCTATGGTACAACCAAAACAACATAAAAGAGAAAGTATTGGACATCTGATCTACCGATTGGTCATGATCATTCTTGGAGCTGGTTTAGCAGCGGTTTCGATTGAACTATTTCTCATACCGAACAAAATTATTGATGGAGGCATTATCGGGGTTTCCTTGATACTGGATTATCTTTCTCCACTCAGCTTTTCTGTGTTGGTAATCCTTTTAAATTTGCCGTTCATGTTTTCAGGGTACAAGCAGATCGGAAAGACATTTGTTGTTTCTTCTCTCGTCGGTATATTGAGTTTAGCTATATTTGAGCCTCTCCTTCATGGCTTAGAGCCATTTACAAATGAATTGATTTTAGCGACCGTATTTGGAGGTTTAGTTCTCGGTGTCGGGGTAGGTCTTGTCATACGACACGGGGGTTCGCTAGACGGTACAGAAATTTTCGGAATTCTAATCTCGAAAAAGATTCCATTTTCTATCGGGGAAATTGTGATGTTTTTGAATATATTTGTATTTGCTTGGGCAGGATTTGTTTTTGGTCCAGAAAGAGCCATGTATTCAATCCTTACATATTACATAGCCTTTAAAACGATTGATACGGTTATTCAAGGACTAGATGAAACGAAAGCCGTTTTAATCGTGTCTGATCACTATGAAGAAATATCTGGTGCAATTCTAGACAGGCTTGGACGTGGTACAACTAAGTTAATGGGTAAAGGTGGTTATACCGATGCTCAGAAAGAAGTCATTTATGCTGTAATCACCAGGCTGGAAGTAACCAAACTTAAAAACATTGTTCATGATATCGATAAAAATGCATTCATTACAATTATGAATACCCAAGAAACGAAAGGCGCGAAATTCAAATCACAGATTCATTAATGGAGGAACTGTAAAATAATGGCTACTTAACCCCATTTACTTGATTTGCTCACCTCATTCATCTATGATGAAGGGCGTGTGTCAAACTACCTAAAAGTGAATGGGGTGTTTTCATTGCGAAACAAAAAGCATTTATACATTCTCTTTGGTGCTTTTATGTCATTAATCATGGCATTATCATATACGTTTTTACAAAATCATACTTTGAAGCAAAAGCTTGAGAAGAAGAAGGAACAAACTTTACTTTTGGAGTCAGAAAAGGACTATCAACAAATGGTCTCGTTTTATAAAAAAGAACGCCAAAGTAAAAAGCCTCAAGCCAGCGGTTTTGTCGTCAGAAAAGAAGCGCAGAAGCTTGCTAAACAATTTCACAAGCACAGTGACGGAAGGTTTAAAGAAGAGTGGGGACAATTTCTAGTAACAGAATCGTTAAGAAATGATGTAGACCCTTATATTGTATATGAACTACTACGTGTTGAAACGGGTAACAAATTTGATCCAACCTTAGTAGGACCGAAGACGAAATATGGACGAGCATATGGAATGGCTCAATTTATGGAAAATACTGCACCATGGATCGCAGAGATGGCAGGCATGGAATATGAAAGCAAAGAGCAGTTATTTAACCCATATTATGCGATTCAGTTATCCATTGTATATTTGGATTATCTTCATGCCAAATATGATGATTGGGATAAAGCTTTAACCGCATATCATAGAGGAATGTATGGACTTGAGAAATATATTCAAAAAGAAGGCCATGCAGAAAGCTGGTATGCTAAAGAGATTCAACAAAAAGCAGAAAAGCAAGAATTAATTGCCGTAGGTGATAAGTAAAAGCTACCGGTAATGTACTGACCACAAAAAGGTATTGTGGTCAGTTTTTTTTAATTCAATTTACTTTACAAAATTATTGAGTAGGATATACTAGTGAAAGTAAATCGTAATCATTCCTATGTAAGGTAGATTAATGAAAGGGGATCACGATGAAATCATCTGTCGTATCCATTAAAGATGTATCATTTAGTTACCAAGATCGGAACGTGTTAGAACATATAAATTTAGAAGTGCCTGAAGGATCATTCCTAGCATTACTAGGTCCAAATGGATCAGGTAAATCTACATTAATTAAAATATTACTTGGTCTTAATCCTTTACAAACAGGACAGGTCGAATTATTTGGTGTGAATTTACGGAAATTTAAAGCCTGGAACAAAATCGGATATGTCTCCCAGAAAGCGAATAGCTTCAATACTGGATTTCCTGCTACTGTATTTGAAGTCGTATCGATGGGGTTATTCGGTAAAATTGGCATGTTCAATTTCATGAACAAAGCACATAAAAAACGTGTGAGGGAAGCGCTTAAGACCGTCGGGCTAGAAGAGTATGCAAAGCAGAATATTGGAGAGTTGTCTGGTGGGCAGCAACAAAGGGCTTTTATTGCAAGAGCACTCGTTAGTGATCCTAAATTATTAATTCTTGATGAACCAACCGTAGGAGTAGATGCTTCTTCTGTTGAGGACTTTTATGAATTGTTGAAACGATTAAATCAACAATATGGAATCACTTTATTGCTCGTCACGCATGACATGGGTCCAGTTACAAACTTGGTTACCCACGTCGCTTGCTTGAACAAGAAATTGCACTTTCACGGAAACACGACTGAATATGAAAGAATGGACAACAGAGACTTGTCAGCTTTTTATGGTCACCCTGTGCATGCAATGGATCATCATCACCATGATTAAGAGGAGTTTATTATGATTGAGGACTTTATACAATATGACTTTATTCGTAACGCAACATTTGTCGGCTTGATGATTGGATTTCTTGCACCTTTACTTGGTGTTTTTATTGTAGTAAGAAGGCAGGCGTTAATAGCAGACGCGCTTTCCCACATCACATTAGCAGGCATAGCCGCAAGCTTACTTGTCAGCAAACAAGTCCCTGCTTTTAAAATGCTGAATCCGGTCTATCTTGGGATGGCTTTTTCGGTTACGGGATCTGTACTTATTGAGCGACTTAGAAGAGAGTACAAACATTATCAAGAACTGGCAATCCCTATCATTTTGTCAGTCGGGATTGGATTAAGTGTCATATTTATTTCATTAGCAAATGGATTTAACACTGATTTATTCAATTATTTATTTGGAAGTATCATTGCAGTTGATGCTTCGGACGTGTGGATGGTCTTAGGTATATTAATTGTGGTAACAACAGCAATCATATTGTTTTATAAAGAACTGTTTCTGCTCTCATTTGATGAGGATCAAGCTCAGGTTGCGGGAATCCGATCAAAGTCTATACAGTTCTTATTTATGGTTATGGTTGCACTCGTTATTGCGGCGTCCATGCGTATCGTTGGGATCTTACTCGTATCTTCTTTAATCACATTGCCTGTTGCTGCAAGCATTCGGATTGCAAAAGGGTTTAAACAAACGATTTTTATATCGATTTTGTTTGGAGAAGCATCGGTCATTGCTGGTCTTTTCACAGCCTATTATTTTGATTTAGCACCAGGAGGAACAATTGTACTATTCGCTGCACTTATTTTATTACTTGTGATCATTTGGAAAAAATATAGATATGCATTTCGTTCTGTGGAGGGAAAGAAATGAATGTTTCTGAAGCACTTAAAATCTTAAAGGATCATGGGTACAAATATACTCGTAAGCGAGAATTGTTTTTGGAGCTATTTGCCAGCGAACGTCGTTACTTAACGGCAAGGGAAGTGTTGGAGTATTTAAAACCAACATTCTCAGGGCTTAGCTTCGATACAATTTATAGAAACTTATCTGTATTTACAGAACTCGGAATACTTGAGGAGACTGAACTGGATGGTGAGAAAAGATTTCGATATTCTTGTATGATGCCAGGACATCATCACCATATGATATGTCTTACCTGTGGCAAGACAAGTGCTGTGAAGGCGTGTCCCATGAACGACATCGAATCAGATGATTTTCAGATTACAGATCATAAGTTTGAAATTTACGGGTACTGCAAGGAATGTCATTGACCATATATTTAAATGCCAATACAATACATTCATGAAAAGTTGGTGAAAGAGGCACTCTAACCGATAAGGAGGAGATCTTATGCCAACAGTAAAATGTAATGTAGCCAACTGTGTTTATTGGGGCGAAGGGAACAACTGTCAAGCTGACTCGATATTAGTTGAAGTTGACCAACATGCAAACGAAGATTATGATATGTCTGCCTCTGGTAACTTGATCGAAGATGCTTTGCATAAGGATCAAGCCAGACATAATGCTGAAACATGCTGTCACACCTTTCGTTCAAAACATTAATTTCTTAAAAGGATGATATTAGATATCATCCTTTTTTCGATATTCAGTTTGATGAGCAAAGACATCTGAAAATCTTATGCGATGTAAATTTTACCGCATTGCAATAGACAGGTTTAGTAATCATTGTCATTATGAACGGCGTATCCATAGCGAATAATAAGAAGGCTCCTTAACTTTTCTAAAGAAAGAGAGGGATCCTGATGGAAAATAATCGATACGATCGTGAAGAAAGAACTCACCGAGAGTACGACAATGATTTTATGGAAGAAACTGCTGCAGAGGTACTCCCTCTTCCAGAGCAAGAACGCGGATACGAAAACAATACGAATCGCGACCGTGATTTTGAAGAAGGTTCAGATGAACAGAACGAGGGTAGAGGTGTAGGGTATTTCGCGCTTGCACTTTCAGTCCTATCACTGTTCTTCCTTCCTGTATTGTTAGGGGCCGCTGGGATCATCGTTGGATTTTTTGCAAGAAGACGAGGAGCAAGCACAACAGGAAACTGGGCAATTGGGCTAGGAATAGCATCTATTGTCGTCAGTCTAATCTTTGTCCCATTCTTCTAACATTTAGAAGGCAGTTGAAGCTGCCTTCTTTTTTTTTGATGCAAAAAGCCACAAAAAAAGCTGACCCTGAGGCCAGCTTTGATGAATTAAACTTTTTCAGCTTCTTCTGCTTCTTTTGCTTTCTTTGCATGATATTCTTCAGCGAGTTTGTCGACTTCCTTCTTGAGCTCCTCGACCATGATATCCTCTGGTATTTTTCTAATGATTTCTCCGTGGCGGAAGAGTAATCCTTCCCCGCGGGCACCTGCAATACCGATATCTGCTTCACGCGCTTCACCAGGACCGTTTACCGCACATCCAAGTACAGCAACTTTTAAAGGCGCTTTAATATTTGAAATATATTCTTCGACTTCGTTCGCAATAGAAATGAGGTCAATTTCAATTCGGCCACATGTAGGGCATGAAATGAGTGTTGCAGCATTCGATGCTAAACCAAATGTCTTTAGTAATTCTCTTGCAACCTTAACTTCTTCAACAGGATCTGCACTTAATGAAATTCGGACAGTATTTCCGATCCCTTTGTGAAGAATAATCCCTAGTCCAGCTGCACTTTTAACTGTTCCAGCAAAGAGGGTTCCTGACTCCGTAATACCTAAATGCAAAGGATAGTCGAAGGCTTTAGATGCTTTTTCATATGCTTCAACAGCTAAGTTGACATCAGAGGCTTTCATGGAAACGATAATGTCATGGAAATCTAAATCCTCAAGGATTTTGATATGGCTTAACGCACTTTCTACCATTCCATCAGCTGTTGGGTATCCATATTTCTCTAGAAACTTCTTTTCAAGAGATCCAGCATTGACTCCAATTCGAATTGGAATGCCTTTTTCTTTAGCTGCTTTTACAACAGCTTCCACTTTTTCTTTTCGTCCAATGTTACCTGGGTTAATTCTAATCTTATCTGCTCCGCCTTCGATTGCCTTTAGAGCCATCTTATAATCGAAATGAATATCAACTACAAGAGGGATGTTAATACGCTTTTTAATTTCTGCAATGGCTTCAGCATCTTCCATCGCTGGACATGCGACTCGGACAATCTGACAGCCTGCTTCTTCTAATCGTAAAATTTCTGCGACAGTTGCTTCTACATCATGTGTTTTTGTTGTTGTCATACTTTGTACTACGACTTCATTGTTTCCGCCAATCGTTAAGTTACCGACTTTGACGGGTCTTGTTTTCGTACGGTGAGTTATTTCACTCATATATTATCGCTCCTTTAAGGACGTATAATTCCTTCTTTAACGACTTCATTTTAGCAATGATTTGAAGGTTTTGGCAAGGAAATGTATTTATTGAAACGGCTTTGTTAAATGTTATTGTTGATTTCTTAGACATTCACTCGATTTAGAACCATTTTCAAAAGGTAGTTGTTGGGTCTCGCCTGGTTCGCTAGTCCTGCAGGACAAGGAACGCTTAGGCAGCGTTATATCGCACGGAGAAAATGCGAATTTCATTTTCGAGGAGTCTCGTGAATTATGCTTCATCCACTTTTACTAATAGAAATCAACAGTATTCTCTAACAGAGCTATTGAAATAAAGGGAAGCGATAGGATTGATTAGCTTTGATTGCATGAGCTGATGTTCCGGGGTTCAATTCTTCAAAATTTTTCACTGCCGTATCTATTGAAACAGGAAGGGAACCATTATGGACCCTTTCCATTATAGTAAGCATTGTATCACCAGGTTGAACGACGACTTCTTTATAAGCTGGTACATTTATTTCTCCAGAATAAGCGGCATTGACTGGAATCGCATCGTTTTTTGCAGGTAAAGTTCCAATCTTCAAATCAAAGTAAACACTGTAGAACAAAAGAAATGCCAGAAACGCAATGCTAAACTTCTTCATAAACTTCGCCTCCGCATATTACGACTTACCTCATACATATGCTTGTCCACTACTGTTCATGCGAGATAATAGAAAATATTGGTCATATGGCTAAATAGCTTGTAAAATAAAGGTAGGACCTACAGAAAATCTATGAACACACGTATGATATAAGGAATTCTTACTTAAAGGAGAATACAATTATGAAAATAAAAAAATGGTTAGTATTAGCACTCTTAGCAGTATTCATCATACCGGGCGTCGCATTAGCAGATGCTGCCCCAGGAGACAACATCGTAACTTTAGGAGAGGACCTGACTGAGCAACAAAAGCAAGATTTGCTTAAAGAGATGGATGTATCAGCGGATGTTGAAACCATCACAGTAACGAATGAGGAAGAGCATCAATATCTTGGAGAATATATTTCAAAGGCTCAGATTGGTTCTAAAGCCATTTCTTCTACAAAGATCACAATTGGTGAGAAGGACTCTGGACTTAATGTTGAAACGAATAATATCAACTGGGTAACAGAAGAAATGTATGCGAACGCTCTTACTACAGCAGGCGTTACTGATGCAGACATTTATGTAACAGCTCCATTTGAAGTTTCAGGTACTGCAGCATTAACAGGTATTCTTAAGGCCTATGAAGTTAAAGCAGATATAAAGATACCAGAAGAGAAAAAGCAAGTTGCCAACGAAGAAATGGTGAAGACGGTTAAGTTAGGTGATCGAGTAGGTGCGGACAAAGCTACTGAATTGATGACCAAAATCAAACAAGAACTAGCCGATAATCCTGTTGAAACTGAAGAAGACTTAAGAGCACTTATTAAAAGAGTCGCCGAAGAAGTTGGTATCAATTTAACGGAAGAAGAATTGAATGGACTTGTGTCATTATTTAATAAGATGAAAGATATGAACATTGATTGGGATCAAGTGAAAAGTAATCTAGAAAACGTTAGAAACAATCTTAGTGAGTTTCTGAATAAAGAGGAAACGAAAAGCGTAATCAGAAACATTCTTGACTTCTTTATTTCTTTAATTGAAGCATTAAAAAATCTGTTTAAATAAACACACACTACTTTAGAAAAGAATACAATCACCGAAGAATCAAAAGAAAGAGGGCTGACCTGCCATGTTGATCATGCATAGTCAGCCCTCTTTTTATTTCATTTTGTGGTTTAGGTTATTTGTCCTCGGGTACTCTAGGAACAGGTACATGTTTTACAATTCTTGAAAGTATGAAGACCGCAACGGCCCAGTAAATAAAGAGTTGTCCTGGAAACATAATACCGAGCGACTCTAAAATCGCAAATAGAATGGTCGGAAGGGTTACTGCATATGCAGACATAATCCAGAGTTGACGGTAAGGTATATTCTTTCTTTTCATCACATTTTTTACGATTAAACCTATAAGTGCAAGAACTGTAATTCCGATGAACTTAAGAGCAGTCATGAATATATAGGCTGCAATAATTGCCACACTGATAATCAGTGGTAACAAACTCTTAGCTCCATCAAGTAGGTTTGTTATGTCTTCCTTATTAAAGTTCATATCACCCATCATTGTGTAATCTAACTTTTCAACAGATGAGTTCGTGATGATATAGGTTTCATCCTGAAAGATTGCAACCACATCTGAATATTTGTCAAGATCATCACGTGTAACCTGACCAGTCGTATCAAATATAAATGTTTGTTCTTTGTCTTCATAAATTATTGGTTTATCAATATCAGAGGTGATCTGTTTATCTTTGAATTCAAAAGCAGGTAGCTCATCATTGATTACTGTTTCAAAGTTATTTACAAAGCCAGAGATCATTAGTCCCATATTCGTTCCTAAGAAGATGAACGCGAACAACATCATAATAAATACATAGCCGATTGTTTTACCGATTTTCTGAAAACGAAAGGCTGCCATGTCTTTTGGTGAGTAGAAACTTACAGTGAATTGCTTAAATATATTCATGATTTTCCCCCTTAAATACTCTAGATTCATTGTATCTTTACTCTACGATACGGACAACCTAAAAGTTGCATCGATATTGAGAGGAAATAATCGGTCTATGAATTAATTACAAAAAAATTAAATCACGTTAAAAGTCTTTACAAACCTAATGAAGTTGGTAATAATGAATGGGGCAAATTATGTCGAAAATTAAGCGTAGGGGTTGAATGATTTGGATTTAGACATTCAAAAGATGATATTTGAATTCATTGGTGGACTTGGTATCTTCCTATTTGGTATTAAATACATGGGAGATGGTCTTCAGAACTCAGCGGGTGATCGATTAAGGGAAATTCTAGATCGTTTTACATCAAACCCGTTCATGGGTGTACTTGCAGGTATTATTGTTACAATCTTGATTCAATCAAGTTCTGGAACGACCGTGTTAACTGTTGGACTTGTGAACGCAGGGTTTATGACCCTCCGACAAGCAATCGGAGTCATTATGGGGGCCAATATTGGTACAACTGTAACAGCCTTCATTATCGGGATTGAAATTAAAGAATACGCCTTACCAATTCTAGCTGTTGGTGCATTGCTACTATTTTTCTTTAACTCCAAGAAAATTAAATACATTGGACAAGTGTTCTTTGGATTCGGTGCACTATTCTATGGATTGGATTTAATGGGTTCTGGAATGAAGCCATTACGTTCTCTTGAAGCCTTCCAGCAACTGACGATTGATATGTCAAATAATCCAATATTAGGTGTAGTTGTAGGAACTCTATTTACAGTTATTGTCCAGAGTTCAAGTGCGACAATCGGAATCCTACAGGAACTGTATTCTCAAGGAACCGTCACTCTAGGTGCAGCATTACCTGTACTGTTTGGTGACAATATCGGAACTACGATTACTGCCGTATTAGCAGCAATTGGTGCTAGTGTAGCTGCGAGAAGAGCAGCACTAACCCATGTCATTTTCAACTTGTTAGGTACAGCCATATTCTTATTACTGCTCGTTCCATTTACATCGTACGTAGAATATTTGGCTGAAGCATTAGACTTGAACAATAAAATGCAAATTGCATTTGCACATGGTTCATTTAACTTTGCTAACACAGCCATACAATTTCCGTTCATCGGATTATTAGCTTATATCGTTACGAAGTTAGTCCCAGGTGATGATGTAGAAATTGAATATAAAGCAAAACACTTAGATCCTATTTTCTTAGAACGCTCGCCTGCAGTAGCGCTCGGACAAGCTAAACTTGAAGTCCTGCGGATGGCAGATTACGCTAAGAAAGGATTACATGAAACCTTTACTTATCTTGATACGAAGTCGAAAAAGAACGCTGAAAAAGCTGCTCAGTATGAAGAAGCCATCAATAATCTTGACCAAAGGATTACGGATTATTTAGTTCAATTGTCTTCTTATACACTTTCAGCTCAAGATTCAGAACAACACTCAATCTTAATGGATTCTGTACGTGACATCGAGCGAATTGGTGATCATATGGAGAACATTGTAGAACTGGTTGATTATCAAATGACGCATAAAGTGGACTTGTCTGAGACTGCATTGAAAGATCTTAATGAAATGTTTGAACTTACAATGTCAACGATTGATGAAGCATTCCACGCAATGGACGAAAATGATAAAGAGAAAGCAAGAAAAGTTGTAGATATGGAAAACAAGATCGACAAAATGGAAAGAACGCTTCGTAAGCAACACATCCTTCGCTTGAATGAAGGTAAGTGTACAGGAGCTTCTGGTATCGTATTTGTTGATATTATTAGTAACCTAGAACGTATTGGTGACCATGCAACTAATATTGCCGAGTACGTGTTAGGAGAAGAAGAGTAGAATGACTGTATTAGCTTGGGTCATAATTTCGACCTTGTTTGTGTTAGCATTTGTGGGATTGATCTATCCGATCATTCCCTCCTCTATTTTTTTAATTGCAGGCTATTTCGTCTATGGATGGATGTTTGATTTCGGACCACTGACCTGGGTGTTTTGGGTCATTCAAGGCATACTCGTCATCCTTCTTTATGTAACTGACTATGCGAGCAATTTTTATGGTGTCAAAAAAAGAGGCGGAAGCAAATATGCAATATGGGGTAGTACAATTGGGCTTTTAATTGGACCATTCATAATTCCGGTGATCGGTATATTGATTGGACCATTTGTAGGTGCGATTGTAGGTGAACTCTTACATCAAAAAGGCGATTTTAAGCAAGCAGTTAGAGTTGGTATCGGCTCATTGTTAGGCTTTATTGGTGGAACAACCGTTAAGTTGATCATCCAAGCAGGTATGGTTATATATTTCTTAATAAAAGTTTTATAAGATTATTGCAAGCAGGGACAGAACATGATATATTATTTCTTGTCCCTGTTTTTACATTTTCGGTTTTGAAAAAACAGATTGACAATACATAATTAAAGTGTTATTCTAATTCTTGTCGTTAAAATTATATTATTCCACAGTAGCTCAGTGGTAGAGCTATCGGCTGTTAACCGATCGGTCGCAGGTTCGAGTCCTGCCTGTGGAGCCATGGCGGTGTAGCTCAGCTGGCTAGAGCGTACGGTTCATACCCGTGAGGTCGGGGGTTCGATCCCCTCCGCCGCTACCATCTTAATTTTAATAACTAGTCATGGCGGTTGTGGCGAAGTGGTTAACGCACCGGATTGTGATTCCGGCATTCGTGGGTTCAATTCCCATCAGCCGCCCCATTAAAATTACAGAAAACTACATATCGTTTTGGACCCTTAGCTCAGTTGGTCAGAGCAGTCGGCTCATAACCGATTGGTCGTAGGTTCGAGTCCTACAGGGTCCACCACTAAACCAATTTAGCACGGAGGTATACCCAAGTCTGGCTGAAGGGAGCGGTCTTGAAAACCGCCAGGGGCTTAACCGCCCGCGGGGGTTCGAATCCCTCTACCTCCTCCATTTTCATTTAAGCCTTTCTCAAACTATTGAGAGAAGCAATCTAGAATAGTATTATCGACGCGGGGTGAAGCACGTAGGAATAAGCTACGTAGCATAAACATCAGCGTACAGATTGAGCTGCTACTTGGTACTCATTCTGAAATCTGGACGAGGAACATGCAGTACAATCATCCCATCATTGGGTGAACATCATCCGTAAACATTTATATCGGCGCGGGGTGGAGCAGTCTGGTAGCTCGTCGGGCTCATAACCCGAAGGTCATAGGTTCAAATCCTATCCCCGCAACCAATTTTAGTTCATTGCACTACGTCGAAATGACATCTTGCTCAATGAACATATGGAGTACCCGAAGGGGTAAAACTTACAACGTTAAATTACATAATTTGGCTCGATAGCTCAGTCGGTAGAGCAGAGGACTGAAAATCCTCGTGTCGGCGGTTCGATTCCGTCTCGAGCCACCATTATAAACTTCTTTGATATAAGAGGTTTTTTTATTTGCCTAAATTTCTTACAATCAGTATATCTTTTAACAAGAAATTAGATTCCCACCACATATCGAGCGAAAATCCTCCCAATAAGTTGTGAAAAAGGGTTAATCCCAACATATCGAGTCGAGCGAAAATCCTCCAAATAAGTTGTGAAAAAGGGCTAATCCCAACATATCGAGCGAAAATCCTCCAAATAAGTTATGAAAAGACGCTAATCCGTGCATTCTCTATTTTTGAATAAATTCTCATCTATATCACTCCTGCAGGATCATCTTTCAGTGTTTAAAAATTGAATCAGTCGGGTAAATTTGATATTGTTAATCTTAGAGGCACATAAATCGTGCTTTTGTATTACATACCTTTATAAGGAGGAGATTTAATTGGCAAAACACGAACTACCTGCACTTCCGTATGAGTTCAACGCACTTGAACCACACATTGACGAAGAAACGATGAAAATCCACCACGGTAAGCATCATAATGCATATGTAACAAAGCTTAATGGTGCACTTGAAGGGCACGCGGATTTACAAGATAAAAGCATCGAAGCGTTAGTAAGCAATTTAGATGCTGTACCTGAGAACATTCGCACAGCTGTCCGTAACAATGGTGGAGGACATGCCAATCACACATTGTTCTGGCAAGTACTTAGCCCGAATGGTGGAGGAGCTCCTACAGGTGAATTAGCTGACAAAATCAACTCTAAGTTTGGTAGCTATGACCAATTTAAAGAAGACTTCGCTGCAGCAGCAGCTGGTCGATTTGGCTCTGGTTGGGCTTGGCTAGTTGTGAACAATGGTGAACTTGAAATTACAAGTACGCCAAACCAAGACACTCCGTTAATGGAAGGTAAAACACCTATCCTTGGACTTGACGTTTGGGAGCACGCTTATTACCTGAACTATCAAAACCGTCGTCCTGATTACATTTCAGCATTCTGGAATGTGGTTAACTGGGATGAAGTTGAAAAGCGTTATAACGAAGCTAAATAATTTTATTTTAAGGAACCACGGGTATTCATCCCGTGGTTCTTTTTTTTGTAAACAGGCTTGTACCTTTATAGTCATATATGGAATTTATTGAATAGTTAGGACATGCAACTAACACCTCTATTACTGTAGGACATACAACTATAAGTAGTGACTATAAAGGAGGAGGAAAGTTTGACTTTTCCAAATGATGTTCAATATACCTCGATACCATTAGGTGCGGGGTTCTATTTTGATGTTACAGGTGATATATCCCCCAAAAGGGTGGACTTAGTTGGAGATCAGTCGAATCCGTCGTTTTTAATGGCCTATGATGGAACGAATGTATATTTCCGATTACGATTGCGAGAAGATCCTAGAAATAGACAAAAAACAGGTTTCAGGAATAATGCATGGGGAGTTCTTTTTAATACAGGCGGTCAAGCAGGTACTTACCAATGGATGCTTAATGTGGATGGAAGAAAAGAACAGGTGAACCTTATTCAAAACACGATTGAAAAGGTGAACTCATGGAATGACCGAGCTGAAGGAACGAACGGAAGAGGGGCACCGAATTACTCAACACCAATCATCAATTTCGATGTTGCGAGAGTGACTCCCACAAATACAAGATTTGGGAACGATGATAATGTATTTCTAGACTTCTTCATTCCCGCCAAAATTTTATTCGACTTCTTGAACATTACAGAAGAAACACCATTGCAATTAGTGTCGTTTACGGCTACGAACTCTAACAGATATAATAGAGACTCCTTGCGTGTAAGTGAAGGCTTTCAGTTCGAGGATGCGTTTTCTGATCCGATTTCCATTGAAGATACTGATGTAAGGGCGAAATTGGATTTAAGAAAAGTCTTATTAAGTGGACCTACATCTGTATCGGCTGGTACTGAAGCAGAATATACAGCACGATTAATCGTTGAAAATAAGGGAAGAAGCAATGCAACGACTGTAAGTTTAAAGGATGTTATACAGTTTGATATACTCAATACTTTTTCTATCACAAATACTTCAACGGGACATCCAACTTTCAATCATCAAACGAAAACGCTTAGTTGGGAGATTGGGAAACTAGCACCAGGTGCAACCGCTGTCTTAGATTTTGAAATGAGTGGTTTTTTTAACACAGCAGGTGAAAGAACTTTAGAAACTGCCACTGTTAATGGAACGGACGGTGAAACTGGGAAAGCTTTACGTCCAGATTCTATAACTACCAAGATTAATGTTGTTGCAAATGGTGGAGTCGTAGGGATCGTGAACGATCAATCGACTGGGTTCCCGCTTTCAGGAGTCGTTGTTGAATTGAAAGATGGTGCAACGACGATTGCGACAACTACTACAAATACAAATGGTAAATACACCCTTACAGGTATACCACCTGGGTCCTATACGATTGAATATTCAAAAGTGAATTATCTTACCAACATTCAGAGTGTTTCAATCACCTCTGGGGTCATCACGCGAAAAGATGTTTTCCTAACTGAACTAACAGGAAGTATAAATGGTACCGTTACGAACTCTGGTGGCGGAGCAATTAATAATGCAACTGTCCTGTTAGTAGACACCTCTGGAAATATTGTTGATGATACAACTACCAACAT
The DNA here is from genome assembly GCF_021608225.1 of Pseudalkalibacillus berkeleyi. Classification (NCBI taxonomy): domain Bacteria; kingdom Bacillati; phylum Bacillota; class Bacilli; order Caryophanales; family Fictibacillaceae; genus Pseudalkalibacillus; species Pseudalkalibacillus berkeleyi. The sequence goes on along the minus strand of NZ_JAKIJS010000001.1, from coordinate 1,758,739 downwards.
TGCGGGTTCATACTCTTTTCCTTCTATAAGTGCAGGACAGTATTCAATCCAAGTGACTGCAACTAACTTCCAATCTGCAACTAAAGGCGTTAAAGTTACCGCGAATAATACATCTATTGTTAATTTCGTATTAGAACCAAATCCCGGTACAGTGCAAGGTGTAGTTACTTCAGAAGGTTCGCTCATTAGTGGCGCTCTTGTAGAAATATTGAATACTGCAGATTCAGTGGTCACCCAAACGACAACAAATGCTTCAGGAGAATATGTCGTGGATGATCTAGCTCCAGGTGATTATAAACTGAGAGTCAGTAAAGAACTCTTCATGACAGAAGTACTTGGATTTAATTTATCAGCTGGAGAGACAGAAACACTTAATGTAGAATTGAAACCTAATCCTGGAACACTGACTGGTAAAGTTACAGATTCTGAGACAGGTGATCCACTATCCAATACAACAGTACAAGTAACGAATGGAACTGGAGTCACAGTTGGTACAACAATGACAGACATAAACGGAGACTATACACTCACAAGATTAGCGCCTGGTTCCTATACTGTTACATTTATTGCGATAGGTTATGGTTCACAATCTATAGGTGCTAAAATACAATCCAATCAAACAACTACATTGAATGTTGAAATGAAGCAACTCGTTGGAGCGGTTTCTGGTACAGTTACCGACACAGGTACCAATCCTATATCTGGTGCCTTGGTAGAGATTTTCTCAAATCATATACTCATCGCATCAACCTCAACAGATGGCAATGGAAGCTATATTATCAATAACCTCACACCTGGAGCCTATACAGTAAGTGTTTCTAAAGAGAATTTTGGAACGGAAACCGTTGGCGCATCGGTATTAGCGAACGAAATCACCACTGCAAATGTCACTTTAACCCCTAATCCAGGTATCTTGACTGGTACAGTAAGTACTTCATCAGGCGATCCCATTCAAGGTGCGGTCATCACAATTAAAGATCTAAGGACAGGTGCGAATATCACTCAAGTCGTGACGAATAATCAAGGGGATTACACAGCACTTGGTTTGGCTCCTGGAGACTATTCTGTCTTCGCGCAAGCTGAGGATTTCCAGAGTCAACGAAAAGGAGCAATCATCCAATCCGGTCAAACGACGATAACGGACTTCACATTAGTTGCAAATCCTGCAAGTGTCACAGGTACAATCATAAACGCAACTACAGGATTACCAATCACAGACCTCATGATCGAAGTGAAAATTGTTGATACATTCGGGAATGTTGTGACATCTACATTTACAGATTTAAATGGACAATATGAGGTCAATAACCTCATGCCAGGAATATATGGAATTCTTGCCAGTGCGCCGAATTTCCAAACGAACTCCGCATCAGTAAAACTTCTACCTGGCCAATTAACAAATGTAAATGTGACTTTAACGCCGGAACCAGGTACCATAATCGGCACGATTACTGACACAGGTGGGAACCCGCTATCAAATGTATCCATCACCATTGTCGATGATACAGGCTTCATAGTAGGCACTGTTTTGACAGATACGAATGGAAACTACGTATTCAACGGACTGGCTCCAGGGAACTATACCATCACATCCATTGCTGCAGGCTTTCAATCATTATCAACAGGAGCAATTGTCCAATCCAATGAAACCACAGTCGTTGATCAAAGCTTGGTTAGTAATCCGGGCTCCATCTCAGGAACGGTCAGTCCGGTTGTTGAGGATACTTTAATTACATTAAGTACTTCTGATGGCATCCCAATTGCTTCTACATTGACAAATACAAATGGGAACTTCCAATTTAATAACCTCCAACCAGGACAATTCATATTGACTGCTTCAGCACCAAACTATCAAACCTCTACCGTTGGAACTACTGTTGTATCTGATCAAACAACATCAGCTACACTTACGATGATTCCAAATCCAGCAGAAGTAAGCGGATTTATAACTGATAATTCGGGTTCACCAATAACGAATGCGACAATTCAAGTTTTAGATGAAAATGGAACAGTATTGCAGACAGGTGGATCGGACCAAAGTGGGCAATATGTGATAAGTAATCTCCCTCCAGGTTCATTTACAATTGTCGTGAATGCACAAGACTTTTCTTCTGCAACTGGAGGAGTCACATTAGAACCAGGTGAAACAGTTACGGATGCAAACTTCGTCCTCCTACCAGATCCTGGGTCAATTGTTGGTACCATTATCGATACAGACGGCGACCCTATTTCAGGCGCAACGATTATCATACGTACTGCCGATAACCTTCAAATTAGATCGACGACAACGAATGAATTCGGTGAATATCTTGTTGAGGGAATTGCACCAGCGTCATATACAGTAGTGGCTACTGCACCAGATTTCTCTACAAATTTTGTCGGTGTAATGGTAAGTAGTAACCTTAGTTCTATAGCTAACATTATATTGACGAGTACGATAGGAGATATTGTGGGTACAGTTGTAGATGAAAATGGTGACCCGATTACAGGTGACAATACAGGCATTAAGATCTTTGATAATAGTGGTGCACTTCTGCAAACACTTGTTGCGAATGTAGATGGTACCTTCTCAGTTTTAGGTCTACAACCTGGTCAATATTTGATCAATGCTAGAGCTACGAACTATGCTGCTAATTCTGTGTATGTCACTGTTATTGCGAATGAAACAGAAACGATTACGATACCGCTATCCTTATTACCAGGAACGATAACTGGAAGAGTATTCAATACCTCAACATTAAATGGTATAAGCGGAGCTGTTCTTACGCTCACGACCACGGAAGGAATTCCAATCGCGACCACCATTACCGGTATGAACGGTGATTATACAGCTAATAACATTCCACCAGGTACTGTCAACATCAGCGCAGTTGCAGAAGATTTCGGAGCTAACGCTGTCACGGCGGTTGTGGGACCTAACGAAACGACCACTGCGAATATTGGATTGACTGAAAGTCTAGGTTTTCTCACAGGTTATATTACAGATATTAATACAGGGAATGCGATTTCTGGGGCGGTACTTCTGATTGATAAAAATGGCGCTCAAATTGCAACGATTACGTCTAATGGATCAGGACAGTTTTTAACCCAAGGGTTGAGTCCAGGCGATTACACAGCGGTTGTAGCTGCTGATAATTATACGTCTCGGACGGCGAGCTTTACGATTTTACCAAATAAAACGACAACCCTTAGTTTTGCACTCTCTCCTGAGCCTGGAATCGTTCAAGGTCGAATTACGAATTTCAATACGGGGGATCCAATTATAGGAGCGACAATTGCGGTCCGTTCGTTGTCCCCAAGTGGTCCAATTGTTGCGACTACAATAACGGGTGCAAATGGGGAATACAACGTAGCAACATTAGCTCCTGGTACGTATACGATTGTTGCATCAGCCAACCGATTCGGAGCTGCAGAGGCGACAACCATTGTAGAATCGAATCAAACGGAGACAGTAGATGTTAAATTGGTGCCTAACCCAGGAGCAATCGAAGGGACGATTTCTAACTCGAATACAGGCACACCATTATCAGGAATACTAGTAGAAATCTTTAACGTAGATGGGATTTTGGTGTTTTCTACAAATACAGATGCAAATGGTTTCTATCAATTTACAGGGCTTCCCCCGTTGCAATTTAGAGTTGTGACTAGTAATCCAGAATTCCAAACAGAAGAAGTAGGTGTATTGGTTGTCTCTGATGAAACGACGATTGTAAACTTCGGTTTAGAACCTAATCCTGGTTCAATATCTGGGACGATAACAGACGCCGAAACGGCAACAAGACTCGTTGGTGCAGAGGTCCTTGTATTTTCAGCACAAGACATCGTACCCATTGCAAGAGCGCTAACGGACGGGTTAGGACAGTACACAATAACTGGACTCGTACCTGGTACGTATACGATTGTAGTGAATGCAGTTGGATATACTGAAAATTCTACTGGTAGTACGGTATTAGCGAACGAAACAACGACCACGAATTTATCCTTGATAAGTGAGTCTGCTGGCGTTTCTGGGACTGTCCTTGGTACTGACGGAAAACCATTTAAGAATGCGGTTATTAAGATCATTGATAGTAATGGAGTAGTTGTTGGTACAAGTGCAGTGAACGCTAATGGATTTTATTCAATTGGTGGGTTGAGTCCAGGGACGTACTCGATACGTGTCGCTGCACCAGATATTGCATCTCAATCTTCAGGTATCAGTTTAGTAGCAAATGAAGTGAGAGAAGTGAATTTTGTTCTTCGGGTAAGTCCTGGGACGATATTTGGGAAAGTTACCGATCAGACAACTGGAGAACCAATCGTGGGAGCAAATGTCAATATCCTGGATACGAATGGATTGGTAATTGCGACGACAGCGACGAATACGTTAGGCAACTATTTTGTCGACCGATTGGCAGCAGGAAGTTATACAGTTTCGGTAACAAAAAGCTCTTATGCTAAGCAAACGAAAGGGGCAATCGTTAATACTGGCGAATTGACAAATGTCAATATAACTTTATCTAAGTCTATGGCATCGATATTCGGTATTTTACGGGATAAGGATGGAAACAGGCTAGAATCAATAGTGACCGGAATCAGGTTACTTGACAACAAGGGTCTACTCTTACAATCAATAGTCGCTTCACCAAATAGTGATTTCAGTTTTCTTAACTTGAGTCCCGGCCAATACCTGATCAGTATAAATGCAGAAGGATTCCAAACCAAAGTTGTACCCGTGACTCTAGTTGGAGGAGAGACAGAGGAACTAGATATCACCCTATTCAGGGAATCAGGAAAAGTTATTGGTCGAGTATTGAACGAATCCACAGAAGTTGGAATTGCAGGGGCAACCATCATTGTGAAAGATTCAGCGAACAATCTTGTAACGACTAGTACTTCAAATGAGGATGGAAACTTCAATGCTGAAAACCTCCCTATAGGTTCTTTATTTATAACAGCCTCAAGGGTAGGTTTCGGAACAAAGTCTGTAAGTATTATGGTTGAATCGAATGAAACAGTAGCAGCGACTATTCGACTGACTCCGAACCCAGGGAGTATTGAAGGTACGGTAACAGAAGAGGGTACAGGTCAGCCGATTTCAAGTGCTAATGTGCAACTGTTCAATGGTGACGTTACGTTGTTTAGTACTGTCATGACCCAACCTGATGGTAAGTATCTTCTAACGAACTTGACTCCTGGTGTGTATGAATTAGCTGTAAGCCGTCAGAATTATGGAACGAAGATTGCTGGAGCAATCGTAGTAAGTGATGAAAAGACGACACTGGACTTCAGGCTGCCTTTGGACCCAGGAAGTTTAAGTGGAGTTGTAACGAATCAGGTGACTGGAGAAAGGGTACCAGGTGTTAACGTTCTATTGAGGTGGTTAAGTCCAGATGGAGAGCAACTTGCTTCGACTTTGACGAATGAAAAAGGCGAGTATTTATTTGAGGGTTTGACACCAGCTATTTATACGGTAGTAGCATATGGTGGCGGCTTTGGGAGCGACATTGCTTCTATTACAGTTCGTCCAAATCAAAGGACTGTACAAAATCTTGGCATCTTTCCTCTACCTTCCACTGTTAAAGGACGGATAACTGATGCCGATACAGGTATGCCAATACAGCATACGTTTGTCAGGCTCATCGCTTCAAGTGGTACGATTGTTCAACGGACAGAGACAGACTCTTCTGGAAATTATATGATTCAGGGGTTTGACCCAGGGGATTATACAGTGGCTGTGAGAAATGAAAATTACGGATCCTTTGCCAAAAGCTTTACAGCAGAACCGCTCGGGACACAAATTCTAAACTTTGAATTGGAAAGTGCATTTGGATCTGTTACAGGTAAAGTGAAAGATGAAACAACGCAATCGTTTGTCTCCGGCGTCTCCATCATTGTGTTAGATGAAAATGAAGTTCTCATTGCGAACACCCTCACTGATCAAAATGGAAATTACTTGATTAAAGGGCTAGCTCCTGGAACTTATTCTATAAGAGCGCTAGCTGAAGGTTGCGATTCAGATGCAAAGCGAATGACCATCGTTGCAGGAGAGACAACGATCATTAACTTCTTATTAACCCCAGATCCTGCAACTGTCAGAGGGAATGTAACTGATACAAAAGGAAATCCTCTTAATGACGTCAGTATCAGAGTATACAATGTTGATGGATTGCTTGTGAACTTGGGAGTGACAAGTAGAGAGGGGGAATATGTAATTGGTTATCTTCCTGGGGAAACATTGACCTTTACTGCTTCTTTACCAGGGTTTGCGCCAGAGACAAAAGTGGTGGACGTACCACCGAATAGTAATCTTATCATTAATTTTGTTCTAGGCGTCAGTGATCCTGGTTCACTACAAGGGACTGTTACAGATGCAGCTACAGGTGATGGAATTAGTGGTGCGACAATTGCGATTAGAAGAAATAACGTAATAGTAGCAGAGGGCTTAACAGACACGAATGGACGTTATTCCATCAATGAATTAGCAGAAGGGGAGTATACAGTTTTAGTATCCGCGGAAGGTTATGAGACAGCTGTTGATCCGATCTTCTTGGACCAAGGAGAAACTTTGACAAAGAATTACGCATTAGAAGAAACTGCCCCTCCAACACCAGTAAGACCCAATCAATATTTATTGTTTGATTGTAAGACCGGTAAACCTCTCATGTTAGATGGAAGTACAAAACCAACTGTTTTCACATTACTTTGTGTAGATGAGAAAACGGGTTGTGGCACCTTCTCCTATAAGAGTAGAAGAGGTGAAATTAGAATTCTTCTAGTCTGTATAGAATGTTTTAGGCTTGTGCCAGTAAATTAGTTTCTTTAAAACGATGGGAGTGATCCCTTCGTTTTTTTTTTTTGCCTCAGATACATGGACTAAGTTGTTTAACTACTCACTTAACTTTCTCAAAGTGAAATACGGATTCGGGACTACTGTACGTTCTACTTTATTAATGCAAAAAGGGCTTGTTCGCTTATGGTCATATATGGATTTTTATAGATGATTAGGACTTGCAACCAACACCTTCGACTTAATAGGACATACAACTATAAGGAGTGAATATAAAGGAGGAGGAAAAGTGACTTTTCCAAATGATAATGAATATACATCGATACCATTAGGATCGGGATTTTATTTCGATGTGACAGGAGATGAATCGCCTACATCAGTAGACCTCGTAGGTAACCAGTCGAATCCATCCTTTTCAATGGCATATGATGGGACGAATGTCTATTTTCGATTACGATTACAAGCTGACCCAAGGAACAACCAAAAAACGGGCTTCCGAAATTTTGCGTGGGGGGTTCTATTCAATACAGGCGGGGCACCTGGCACCTACCAATGGATGTTATCGGTTGACGGAAATAGTGGCCGACTCAATTTAATAGAAAATACAATTCAAGAGGTTAACTCATGGAACGACCCAGCGGAAGGTACCAATGGTAGAGGTGCTCCCAATTATTCAAAACCGATTATTAATTTCGATATTGCTAGAGTGATACCTGCTAATACACGATTTGGTAACAATGATAATGTGTTTTTAGACTTCTTCATTCCAGCTAGTGTTCTATTCGACTTTCTGGGTATTAATGTAGATACACCTTTGCAGTTGATTTCATTTACTTCTACGAACTCTAATAATTACAATAAAGACTCTTTGCGTACGAGTGAAGGATTTCAATTTTCAAATGCTTTTTCAGATCCCATTTCTCCAGATGATACAGATGTTAGAGCGAAACTCGATTTAAGAAAAATCATCTTAAGCGGCCCTACATCCGTTTCTGCAGGTACGGAAGCAGAATATACAGCTCGATTGATCGTTGAAAATACGGGGAAAAGCAAAGCAACGACTGTAAGTCTGAAGGATGTTATTTCATTCGATATTCTCAACACATTTTCAATTATAAGTTCCTCAATAGGTCACCCAACATTCAACCAACAAACGAAAACGCTAAGTTGGGAGATTGGGAAACTAGCACCAGGTGCAACTGCTGTCTTAGATTTTGAAATGAGTGGATTTTTTAACACAGCAGGTGAAAGAACTTTAGAAACTGCCACTGTTAATGGAACGGACGGTGAAACTGGGAAAGCATTACGCCCTGACACAGTAATAACTAATGTGAATGTTGTTGCTAACGGTGGAGTTGTTGGGATTGTAAAAGATCATACAACTGGATTCCCTCTATCAGATGTCAATGTTGAGTTGAAAGATGGAGCAACAACCATAGCGACGACAACAACCAATTTAAATGGAGAATACAGTCTTACTGGCATAGCGCCAGGAACCTATACGATCGAATATTCCAAGATAGATTACATTACAAATATACAATCTGTTACGATTTTATCAGGTGAAATTACTAGGAAAGATGCCTTTTTGACAGAGTTGCCAGGAAGTATCAATGGTACAGTTACGAACTCTGGTGGCGGAGCAATTAATAATGCCACTGTAAGATTAGTTGATACAGCTGGAAATGTTGTAGCTGACACGACCACAGATCCTACTGGAGCATATTCGTTTCCATCTGTAAGACCCGGGCAGTATTCTATTACGGTAACGGCTACAAACTTTCAATCAGCTACAAAAGGTGTAAAAGTAGAAGCGAATGATGCCTCAACGGTTAACTTCGTCCTAGAGCCAAATCCGGGTACAGTTCAAGGTGTTGTAACTTCAGAAGGTTCGCTCATTAGTGGCGCACTTGTAGAAATATTGAATACTGCAGATTCAGTGGTCACCCAAACGACAACAAATGCTTCAGGGGAGTATGTCGTGGATGATCTTGCTCCAGGTGATTATAAACTGAGAGTCAGTAAAGAACTCTTCATGACAGAAGTACTTGGATTTAATTTATCGGCGGGAGAGACAGAAACACTTAATGTCGAATTGAAACCTAATCCTGGTACATTAACTGGTAAAGTTACAGATTCTGAGACAGGTGATCCACTACCCAATACAACAGTACAAGTAACGAATGGAAATGGAGTCACGGTTGGTACGACGATAACAGATGCAAGTGGGGACTACACGTTCACAAGATTAGCGCCTGGTTCTTATACTGTCACATTCATCGCGGAAGGTTATGGATCTAAAAATATTGGCACAAAAATTGAACCCAATCAAACGACGACCTTGAATGTAGCATTGGATCAACTTGTAGGTGCGATTTCCGGTACAGTAACAGACACAGGTTCAAATCCTATATCTGGTGCATTGGTAGAAATTTTCTCAAATAATATACTCATCGCATCAACCTCAACAGGTGGCAATGGAAGCTATACGATCAACAACCTAACACCTGGAGCCTACACAGTAAGTGTTTCTAAAGAGAATTTTGGAACGGAAACCGTTGGCGCATCGGTACTAGCGAATGAAATCACCACTGCCAATGTCACTTTAACCCCTAACCCAGGTATCTTGACTGGTACAGTAAGTACTTCATCAGGCGATCCCATTCAAGGTGCGGTCATCACAATTAAGGACCTAAGGACAGGTGCGAATATCATTCAAGTTGTGACGAATAATCAAGGGAATTATACAGCGCTTGGATTAGCTCCTGGAGACTATTCAGTTCTCGCACAAGCTGAGGATTTTCAGAGTCAACGAAAAGGTGCAATCATCCAATCTGGACAGACCACGATAACGGACTTCACATTAGTTGCAAATCCAGCCAGTGTCACAGGAACAATTATTAATGCTGATACAGGGTTACCAATAACTGACACAATGATTGAGGTCAAAATTGTTGATTCATTTGGAAATGTCGTGACGTCGACATTTACAGATTTAAACGGTCAGTATGAAGTGAACAATCTTGAGCCAGGAACGTATGGAATCCTTGCCAGTGCACCAGATTTTCAAACGAACTCAGCAACTGCAAAGCTATTACCCGGCGAAGTGACTGAGGTCAATGTCACATTGACTCCAGAACCTGGGGCAATTATAGGGACGATTACCGATACGAGCGGGAACGCACTACCGAATGTTTCCATCACTATTGTCGATGATACTGGCTTCATAGTAGGCACTGTTTTGACAGATACGAATGGAAATTACGAGTTCAATGGTTTAGCTCCAGGGAACTATACGGTCACATCAATCGCTGAAGGGTTTCAATCACGTTCTACAGGTGCGATCGTTCAATCAAATGAAACAACAGTCGTTGATCAAAGCTTGGTAAGCAATCCTGGTACAATCTCAGGATCGATCACGCCAGTCGTTAATGATACTTTAGTTACTTTAAGTACATCTGACGGTATTCCGATTGCTTCAACGCTTGCAGATACAAATGGGGATTTCCAATTTAATAACCTACAACCAGGCCAATATATTCTGACTGCTTCAGCACCGAATTATCAGACTTCAACCGTTGGAGCTTCAGTTGTATCGGATGAAACAACATCTGTAACACTTGAAATGGAACCTAATCCAGCGGAAGTTAGCGGTGTTGTTACTGATCCTTCAGGCATACCGGTGACGAACGCGACAATCCAAATAATAGATATGAATGGTACGATTTTGAATACGGGTGGAACGGATCAAAATGGTCAATATGTATTAAGCAACCTCCCTCCTGGATCATTTTCCATTGTCGTTAATGCGCAAGATTTCTCTACGGCAACAGGGGGTGTCACACTAGAACCAGGTGAAACAGTTACGGATGCAAACTTCGTCCTCCTACCTGATCCTGGTGCAATTGTGGGGACTATAATCGATACAGACGGGGATCCGATTTCAGGTGCTACCATCATCATACGTAATGCGGATAACCTCCAGATCAGATCGACGACAACGAATGAATTCGGTGAATACCTTGTTGAAGGAATTGCGCCGGCATCTTATACAGTTGTCGCTACAGCTCCAGATTTCTCAACAAACTTTGTAGGTGTAATGGTAGTAAGTAACCTTAGTTCTGTAGCTAACATCACTCTGACGAGTACGATTGGAGATATTGCCGGAATAGTTGTTGATGAAAATGGAGATCCGATAACCGGTGATAATATAGGGATTAAATTATTTGATGAAAGTGGAGCGCTTCTCCAAACACTTGTTGCGAGTAATGATGGGACATTCTCAATTCTAGGACTACAACCTGGTCAATATTTGATTAATGCTACGGCTACCAATTTTGCTGCAAATTCAGTAAATGCTACTGTTATCGCGAATGAAACAGAAACGGTTACGATCCCACTCTCGTTACTTCCGGGCACGATTACTGGTAGAGTTTTTAACACATCTACTTCAGATGGTATAAACGGAGCCGTTCTTACATTCACTACTGCGGAAGGAATTCCAATTACAACAACAATTTCAGGTATAAATGGTGAGTATGAGGCGAATAACATACCTCCTGGAACAGTGAACATTAGTGCCGTTGCGGATGATTTTGGAGCAAATGCTGTTACAGCAGTTGTTGGACCTAACGAAACAACCACTGCGAATATTGGATTAACCGAAAGTTTAGGTTTCCTCACAGGTTTTATTTCAGATATAGACACAGGGAATGCGATTTCTGGGGCGGTCATTCTAATTGATAAAAATGGCGCTCAAATTGCAACGATTACTTCTGATGGTTCTGGACAGTTTCTAACCCAAGGGTTAAGCCCAGGCGATTACACAGCGGTTGTAGCAGCTGATAATTATACGTCTAGGACGGCGAGCTTTACGATTTTACCAAATGAAACGACAACCCTTAGTTTTGCACTCTCTCCTGAGCCTGGAATCGTTCAAGGTCGAATTACGAATTTCAATACGGGTGACCCGATTATAGGAGCCACAATTGCGGTCCGTTCGCTGTCCCCAAGTGGTCCGATTGTTGCGACAACATTAACAGACTCAAATGGTGAATACACCGTAGCGACATTAGCTCCTGGTACGTATACGATTGTAGCTTCAGCCGATCGGTTTGGAGCTGCAGAGGCGACAACCATTGTAGAATCGAATCAAACGGAGACAGTAGATGTTAAATTGGTACCAAATCCAGGTACGATTGAAGGTACAATTTCTAACTCAAATACAGGCACACCATTATCAGGAATACTAATAGAAATCTTTAACGTAGATGGGATTTTGGTGTTTTCTACAAATACAGATGCAAATGGTTTCTATCAATTTACCGGACTCGCCCCATTGCAGTTCAGAATAGTCACCAGCAATTCTGAATTCCAAACGCAAGAGGTTGGTGTATTGGTTGTCTCTGATGAAACGACGATTGTAAACTTCGGCTTAGAACCTAATCCTGGTTCAATATCCGGAACGATAACGGACGCCGAAACGGCAACAAGACTCGTTGGAGCAGAGGTCCTTGTATTTTCAGCACAGGATATTGTGCCCATTGCAATGGCGTTAACGGACGGATTAGGAGAGTATACAATTACAGGACTTGTACCTGGTACGTATACGATTGTAGTGAACGCAGTTGGGTACACTGAAAATTCTACTGGTAGTACGGTATTAGCAAACCAAACAACGACCACAAATCTTTCCTTGATAAGTGAATCATCAGGTGTTTCTGGGACTGTCCTGGGAACTGATGGAACTCCATTCAAGAATGCGGTTATTAAGATCATTGATAGTAATGGTGTAGTAATCGGAACAAGTGCAGTGAACGCAGAAGGATTTTATTCGATTGGAAATCTACGCCCAGGAACGTATTCAATTCGTGTAGCCGCACCAGATGTTGCATCCCAATCATCAGGGGTCACTTTAGTTGCAAATGAAATAAAGGTGGTAAATTTCGTACTTCGGGTAAGCCCTGGAACAATTTTCGGTAAAGTAACCGATCGGGAGACAGGTGATCCAATAGTAGGTGCTAATGTTAACATCCTAGATACGAATGGATTGGTAATTGCGACGACAGCGACGAATACGTTAGGCAACTATTTTGTCGACCGATTGGCAGCTGGGAGCTATACGGTATCTGTCACGAAAAATGAATATGCCAAACAAACAGCAGGAGGAATTGTTAAAACTGGTGAATTGACCAATGTCAATATCACTTTATCAAGATCTGCTGGTTCAGTATTCGGTATCCTTAGGGACGAAGAAGGTAACAGACTTCAAGGTTTAGTAATTGGCGTAAGGTTACTTGACCAGCAGGGATTGCTCTTACAATCCACTATCGCTTCGCCACAAAGCGAGTTCAGTTTCTTGAGTTTGAGTCCTGGTCAATATCTCATCAGTATAAGTGCTGAAGGATTCCAATCAAAAGTAGTTCCCGTTACTGTTGTTGGTGGAGGTACGGAGGAATTGGACATTACCCTTTTCCGAGAATCGGGCAACTTGATTGGTCAGGTCATTAATATGGACACATTGGTAGGAATTGCGGGAGCTTCAATCAATATAAAAGACGCGGCCAACAAATTATTAACCACGAGTATTTCGAACGAGGATGGTCGTTTCAATGTCGACAACCTTCCAACGGGAACCTTATCTGTAATGGTTTCGAGAGAAGGATTCGGAACAAAGTCAGTAACCATCATGGTTGAACCGAATGAAACTGTTGAACGGGTTATTCGGTTAACACCAAATCCTGGAAGTATTGAAGGAGTAATTACGGATCAGGAAACTGGAGAACCGATTTCCGATGCCGTGGTGCAAGTACTTGGAGGAGATGAATCTACACTTGTAACTGTACTTTCGCAAGCAGATGGTCGTTATTTAGTAATGGATTTAGGTCCTGGTGTATATGAACTGGCAAGCAGTCATCCTGATTATGGAACAAAGATTGCTGGGGCAATTGTAACCAGTGATGAAAGAACCACTTTAAACTTTGAATTAACACCTGTCACAGGTAGTTTGAGCGGTATTGTAACCAACCAAGTGACAGGGGAAGCTGTTTCGGGGGCTATCGTTCAGTTAAGGTGGTTAAGTCCAGATGGAGAACTGCTAGCTTCCACTATAACGAACAATAATGGTGAATATTTGTTCGAAGGATTGACGCCTGCAATCTATACGGTTTTAGCTTATGGAGGTGGTTTGGGGAGTGATCAAGCATCGATTCAAATTTTCCCTAACCAAACTACAGTACAAAACCTCGGGCTATTTCCACTTCCGTCTAGTGTAAAGGGTCAAGTGACAGATGCTGTAACTGGGTTAGGGATTAGAAACGTGGTCGTAAGGCTTATTGCATCAAGTGGAACGATTCTTCAACGAACACAAACAGATACATCTGGAAAGTATATGTTCCAAGGATTTGATCCAGGTGAGTATACTGTTACGGTTAAAAGTGAAACGTATCAATCTGATGCGAAAAACTTTACAGCGGAACCTCTTCAAACTGAAATTGTTAACTTTGCATTAACTAGAGATACGGGATCAGTAAATGGACGTGTGAAAGACGGAAGAACAGATAAGTTTGTCTCTGGTGTATCGATCATCGTTACGGATGAAAATGGTGTGATCACAGCCAATACGCTTACTGATGAAACAGGTAATTATTTGATCACAAGCCTTGCTCCAGGAACCTATTCAATCCGGGCACTTGCTTTGGGGTGTGATTCAGAAGCTAAGGAATTAAGGATTATAGCAGGAGAATCGACAACCATTAATTTCTTGTTGACCAGTGATCCATCCACTGTCCGTGGGAATGTAACCGATACAAAAGGAAATCCTCTAAATGACGTTAGTGTGAGGGTATACAATGCAGACGGATTACTTTTGAACCTTGGCGTCACAAGTAGAGAGGGTGAATATGTAATTGGTTCTATACCTGGGGAGACTCTAACCTTCATTGCATCACTACCAGGGTTTAAGCCAGATGTAAAAGTAGTGGACGTACCACCAAACAGCAACTTAACAATAAACTTTGTTCTAGGGGTCATTGATCCAGCTACTCTTGAAGGAACTGTATTTGATGCTAACTCAGGTGATGCAATCAGTGGTGCAACGATAGCGCTAAGAAGAAACAATGAGATAGTAGCAGAGGGTACAACTAATCCGGATGGACGTTACTCCATCACTGGGTTGGCTGAAGGTGAGTATACGGTTCTCGTTTCTGCAACAGGATATGAAACGGTTGTGGATCCGATTTTCTTAAATCAAGGTGAAACATTAACAAGGGATTATGCTCTAGATGGAAATGGACCAACGCCTGTGGGACCAAATCAATATATATTAATCGATTGTAAAACAGGTGAACCAATATCAATCAATGGAGGTACAAAAGCAACGATCTTCACTTTACTTTGTGAAGATGAGAAAACATGTTGTGCTACCTTCTCTTACAAAAATAGATCAAATGAAACAAAAATACTTTTAGTCGATATGAAATGCTATAAATTAGTCCCAGTAAGTTAATGCATGTTAAATCAGTCAAAACCAAGTATCATTGTTTTACAAGTAGCTGTCTAAAGGTCGTCACTAACCTTCTGGACAGCTACTTTTTTATTTGTAACAGAAATTTCTTGCTGATGTGGTGAATCTATTTGTTGGTGTGTATAGGCTTTGCTCAATTTGATCTCACTTTGTCGGACGAGTATTTGATGATGATCTAAATACTTATGGAATAGTGAGAAGGCTTTAAGGAAAACTAGAATTGAGTAAAGGGGAGACAAATGATGAATGCATTGAAAAAGATGATCGGAAACATTGAAATAACGAAAGACCTCTTAATGCTTTTAATCATAGGTGGACTATATGCACTCAGCATAGCTTTGTCTAATACCTTTGTTAATGTGTTTCTATGGAAACAATCGGGTAAATTCATCGATATTGCCATTTACAATCTGTCTATCGTGATCTTTCAACCGATAACCTTTATTATTGCAGGTCGATTAGCGAAAAGAATTGATCGCGTTATCGTGCTTAGGCTTGGCGTAATCAGTTTAGCGGTCTTTTATCTGACCGTATTGTTACTTGGCGTTCATGCAGAACAATTTTTAATTTTACTTGGAGCACTGCTGGGCATCGGTATGGGGTTTTACTGGCTTGCGTTTAATGTGTTGACCTTTGAAATTACTGAGCCTGATACGAGAGATTTTTTTAACGGATTTCTTGGGTTATTAACCTCATTTGCCGGGATGGTAGGACCATTTTTAGCTGGTTGGATCATAACAAGAATGGATAAGTTGGTCGGTTATAAGACCATCTTTGCAATCTCACTAACGTTATTCTTTGCAGCTGTGATCATGAGCTTTATGCTAAATCGTAGATCTGCTGAAGGGGTTTATTCTTTTGTAAGAATTATAAAAGAACGAAAGCGAAATGCAAATTGGAAAGGTATTTTGTATGCCCATTATTTTCAAGGACTTAGGGAAGGAACCTTTTTATTTGTTATCGTCGTTTGGGTATTTATCACGACTAATAGTGAATTGGCATTAGGAACGTTTGGATTGATTAATTCTGCCGTTTCGTTTTTAGCCTATTATGTTGCAACGAGATTTATTAAGTCAGAGCACAGAAAAAAAGCAATATTATTTGGTGGCATCATTTTGTACGCTGCATTAAGTTTAATTCTTTTCGAACTAACCTTTGCGAAGCTCATTACTTATGGTGTGATCATCTCAATCGCATACCCAATACTTCTCGTTCCTTACGTTTCGTTAACGTATGATGTGATTGGTCGTAGTTGGAAAGCAAGGGAAATGCGGATAGAGTATATTGTTGTTAGAGAATTGTATTTAAACTATGGGAGAATAACTTCGATCTGTTTATTCATTATTGCCATCACAATTTTTGATGAAAAGACAAGTATTCCATATTTACTACCGATTGTTGGGATTGGGCATTCTTTAATTTATTTCTGTGTACGGAAAATAAAATTTGAAAACAAGGATGAAAACAACGAGTTAATACTTTCGAACGAAAACGGATCAAATGTATAACTTAGACTTTTTTTTGATATATGAATACGATACAATATAAAAGCAATTTATGCTTATACAGGCACCTATTTGGGTGTCTATTCTACATATTTTTGGGGAGATGTATACATGGTCGAGAGAAACAGAAAGAAGACACATGTTCCTTTACGCTTGAACATCCTGTTTTTAGCGGTTTTTTTATTGTTTACAACCTTAATTTTAAGGTTAGGTGTCGTTCAAATTGTTCATGGAACATCCTTTCAAGCAGAAGCAGAACGGACTGAAAATATAACGGCTAAACTTGATGCGCCTCGTGGTAAAATGTTCGACACCCATGGGAGAGTAGTGGTGGATAATGAACCTGTATTTTCCGTAACATTTACTCGGACTAATAATACAAAACAAGAAGAGATTTATGATATTGCGAAGAAACTATCAAAGTATATCGAAAAGGACACAGATCAACTTACGGAAAGAGAAACGAAGGATTTCTACCTCTCGTATAAAGTGAATGCTCAAAAAATATACAAGAAATTACTCACACAAAAGGAATTAGAGACGCTGAGCGATAAGGAACAATACAACCTGGTCATCGATCGTTTGGATGCTGAAGATATTAACTTGTCTGAAGAAGAGGAAGAGATAGCAGCGATTTGGCGTGAAATGATAAGAGGATACGCATTAACACCTCAACGTGTGAAAATTGGAGCTACCTCTAAAGAAATAGCTGTGATCAGTGAGAATCTTGATGAATTCAATGGAACCATTGATATTAAGCCCGATGCTCGACGTACATACCCGTATAAGGATACCCTGCAATCCATCTTTGGGAAAGTCGGTCAAATCCCGAAGGAATTGATTAGTGGATATGTACTCGAAGGTAGAGACCGTAATGATTTAGTTGGTACGAGTTTCCTTGAAGAACAATATGAGTCCGTATTACGAGGAACGAAAACAAAAATCAATTATGTTACCGATAAGTCTGGTAATCCTGTCGGAAAGCCTGAAGAATTAAAAGGTAGTCGAGGTAAGGATATTGTTCTAACGATTGATATGGAGCTTCAGAAGAGAGTGGAAGAAATTGTTGAGCGACAAATATTAGATGCTAGAAGAGAGTATACAGAAAATAATCAACTGAAAAGCTCTTATGTCGTAATGATGAACCCGAAAACGGGCGAAATATATTCAATGGTCGGCAAAAAATTAGAGGGTGGAAAATTTAAAGATGCACCTTTTGGAAATGTCTATAATCAATATCCGATGGGTTCAACTGTTAAAGCAGCAACCGTTTTAACAGGTTTTCAAACAGGCGTCATTGAACCAGGTACAGTGCTTTACGATACGCCACTCAAATTACCAGGAACTAAAATTAAGAAATCTTATAAAAACATGGGTTATGTAAACGATATTGAAGCCCTTCAAAAGTCGTCAAACGTTTATATGTTCCGGATCGCTATGATGATGGCAGGATATGACTACAGTGAGAAGAAAGGTTTCACCAAACCTCAACAGGCTTTTGAAACGATGCGTTATTACTTCAACCAATTTGGATTAGGTGTGCCGACTGGTATTGACTTACCTTATGAAGATGATGGATACAATGGGGGAGTCAAAGCGCTTGGTAACCTAATGGATATGGGTATTGGACAATTTGATACGTATACACCGATGCAAATGGTGCAGTACATTTCTACGATCGCCAACAACGGATACCGTATGCAACCTCATTTAATGAAAGAAATTAGAAGTCCAAGTGCGCGTGCAGAGAATCCCGGAGAAAGTATTTATACATTTGAGCCAAAAGTATTGAATCGAATTGATATGAAGCAAGAGTGGATTGACCGAGTAAAACAAGGACTTTGGTCTGTAATGAATACGAAAGAAGGAACTGCAAGTTACTACTTCCGAAATACAGAGGGATATACGGCAGCTGGGAAAACAGGAACAGCCCAATATGATGGTGATTCTTATATTTTGACATTGGTTGGATATGCACCTTCTGACAATCCGGAAGTTGCATTCGCGGTTGTAAGCCCATATGCAGAGGAAGGTGGCATAAACAATAAAATTGGTCGTGAAATCTTGGATGCATACTTTGATATTAAGAAAGAAGGGCATCAAGAAAACCTATTAGACCAACCCAATCAAAAAAATGAAAAAGAACGTGAAAATAACAATAAAGAAGAAAGATGATATAACTAATAACAAAACCAAGTAGAGTTCTTCTACTTGGTTTTTTTTGTGCTTTATTAAGTTGAAAATGAGATGAAATTCATAAGCTCTACAACGTTAGGGGCTTGCGGTTCGCCCGCAAACAGGGAATGAATTTCAAGTAGTTCATTCCTTATTAAAGCAAAAATGACATAGAGCTTCCAGAAAATCAACTCTATGTGGCATTATAGACAGTTTTAGTGCTGGTTTTGAAGAAAATAGGGGTTTATTTGCATTTAAAACTTTCATCTTTACAAAACCTTAACAATCCATTTATACACACTTAATAACTAATCGATAAGATGTGCATTGTAAGGGCAATTGCCCAATTGAAATGGAGAGATATCATACGGCTCTATTTCTTACCCAACTACAAAAAAACAGGGGGATTTCGTAATGAAAGCATTCAAAAAGAGTTCACTATTCCTTGTACTCGCTGCACTACTAGTTGTAGCTTCAGCTTGTGGTAATGGAAATGGAGAAGGCGGAACAGGTGCAGAAGGTGGAGAGGGTCAAACAAGTGGAAGTGTTAAGATCGACGGATCATCTACTGTATTCCCAATCATGGAAGCTGTTTCAGAAGAGTTCAATGCTGAAAATCCTAACATTAAAGCGCCTGTAGGTGTTTCAGGATCTGGCGGTGGATTCGAGAAGTTTACAAAAGGTGAAACAGACCTTAGTAACGCAAGCCGTCCGATTAAAGAAGAAGAGAAGAAGCTTGCAGAAGACAATGGTATCGAATTTACGGAACTAACACTTGCTTATGACGGTCTTTCTGTAGTTGTAAATAAAGAAAACGATTTTGTAGATAAATTAACTGTAGAAGAACTAAACAAAATCTTCAAACGTGGTAGTGAAGTGAAAACTTGGGCAGATGTTCGAGAAAGTTGGCCTGAGGAAGAAATTCAAGTATTCGCTCCTGGTACAGATTCAGGTACGTTTGACTATTTTAATGAAGAAATTTTGCATGAAAAAGGAATCCGTAAAGACGCTCAGCTTTCTGAGAACGATAACGTTCTAGTTCAAGGTGTTACTGGATCTAAAGGTGGAATTTCGTTCTTTGGCTATGCATACTACCTTGAAAACAAAGATAACTTAAAAGTCGTTCCAATTGAAAACGAAGAAGGTAAAGCAGTTAAACCAACTGCTGATACGATTCAGTCAGGTGAATACAACCCACTTTCTCGTCCACTTTTCACATACGTTAAACATGAATCAATCAAGAACAACGATGCAGTATATGACTATGTGAAATTCGCACTTGAAAACTCTGGATCATATGCGAAAGAAGTTGGATATGTAGCTTTACCGAAAGAAAAATATGAAGAGCAACTGAAGAAAATGAAAGAAGTTGCAGGTAAATAACTGAGAGAGATTAGTTGATTTGTTTTACAAAATTGGGATGGGTGAGATCCTTCAATGATCTCAACTTATCCCGTTTTGTTGTGATGTGAGGGAGGCAAACAATATGGGATTGTCAAATAAAGAAAATCGTTCTGTGAGTGAAATGATCCGACATAACAAACGTAAAGGTTCTAGCACTCAAATTATTGAAAAACTTGTGCCATATTTTTTATTGTTCTGTGGTATCATTTCGATTTTAACAACTATAGGGATTGTTTTTACATTGCTTGTAGAAACATTCACTTTCTTCAATAGAGTGCCATTTATAGAATTCATTACGAGTAAGGAATGGCTACCATTCTATACAGGCGAAGATGCAAGTTATGGGATTTGGCCTCTAGTTGCTGGAACGTTATTGATTACAGGGATTGCGATGATTGTAGCTGTTCCAATTGGGATAGGCTCTGCGATTTACTTAAGTGAATATGCATCCCAAAGAACGAGGCAAATCATTAAACCAGTCCTTGAAGTATTAGCAGGAATACCAACAATCGTATACGGATTCTTTGCACTAACTTTCGTTACACCTATTCTCAGAACTTTTATAGACGGAGTAATGATTTACAACGCACTTAGTGCTGGACTTGTTGTAGGGATCATGATCATTCCGATGATTGCATCACTTTCTGAGGATGCAATGAACTCAGTACCAAACTCGATTCGAGATGGTGCATACGCGATGGGTGCTACAAAGTTTGAAGTTGCAACTAAAATTGTTTTACCAGCAGCGATGTCAGGAATTATCGCATCTGTTGTATTAGGAATCTCTAGAGCAATCGGTGAAACGATGATTGTCGCAGTAGCAGCGGGTTCATCGCCTAAAGCAACGTTAGATCCTACTGAATCCATTCAAACGATGACAGCTTATATCGTTCAAGTCAGTCTAGGTGATGCTGGATATGGAACAACCATTTATTACAGTATTTATGCAGTAGGGATGACCTTGTTCGTCTTTACACTTATTATGAATTTACTTGCTCAATATATCTCAAAACGTTTCAGGGAGGTTTACTAAGATGAAGTTAATCAATCAAGAAACCGTCGAAAAGAAAATGACCTCCCGACTCATTATGAACAATGTACAGCGAGCGATTCTGTTAATGGCTACATTATTTGGACTTGTCGTATTAGGGATTTTGATTTATCGAATCGTCACACAAGGGATCGGTTACATTACTCCGGAATTTTTCATGAATTTCGCCTCTCGATTCCCTGAAAAGGCTGGAATTAAAGCAGCGATCGTCGGGACTTTATGGGTCATGGCTGTAACAGCACCCGTATCCTTTATCCTAGGGGTAGGAACGGCGATTTATTTAGAAGAATATGCACCAAAAAATAAATTTACGAAACTCATTCAAATCAACATTTCAAATTTAGCAGGTGTTCCTTCTATCGTATTTGGTTTGCTAGGTCTTACGATATTTGTTCGGTTACTTGAAATGGGCAGAAGTGTGTTAGCTGGTGGATATACGTTAAGCTTGTTAATTTTACCTGTTATAGTAGTAGCCGCTCAAGAAGCGATTCGATCTGTTCCACAAGAGTTGAGGGACGCATCCTTTGCGATGGGAGCTACCAAGTGGCAGACAATCAGAAGAGTTGTACTACCGGCTGCAGTTCCAGGTATTTTAACGGGATCTATTTTAGCCTTTTCGCGTGCGATTGGTGAAACAGCACCTCTTATCATGATTGGTGCGTTAACTTTTATCGCATTCTTACCTGAGAGTGTTTATTCAGGATTTACGGTTATGCCGATTCAAATTTATAACTGGGTGTCCCGACCACAAGCAGAATTCCAAGAACTCGCAGCATCAGGTATTCTCGTGTTACTTGTCATGCTAATTATTTTAAACTCAATCGCAGTCATAATAAGAAACAAATTTCAGAAGCGATACTAATTTAGCGCGTTGATGATAAATTGAGGAGGTTTCTTTAATGAAAACAGTAGTCGATGAGCGCAAAAGTGCTCCAGTAAATAAAGTGGAAAACGAAGCGAAAGAACCTGCAAAGACAGTGTATGGTGTAGACCAGCTGAACCTTTGGTACGGTGAAGATCATGCACTAAAAGATGTCAATCTTCAGATTCCTGAAAAACAAGTAACAGCGATCATTGGACCATCAGGGTGCGGAAAATCAACATTCATAAAAACGTTAAACCGTATGGTAGAAACGATTCCGATTGTAAAAGTATCAGGAGCGATCAGTTACAAAGAGCGAAATATTTTTGAACCGAAATATAAAGTGGAAGAATTAAGAACACAAGTAGGGATGGTTTTCCAAAAACCGAATCCGTTTCCTAAATCGATCTATGAAAACATTGCCTATGGACCAAGAATTCATGGGATCCGAGATAAAAAAACACTCGACCAAATTGTAGAGAAAAGCTTGAAAGGAGCAGCAATTTGGGATGAGGTTAAGGATCGATTGAATGAAAATGCATACGGTCTTTCAGGTGGACAACAGCAACGAATTTGTATTGCACGTTGTCTCGCAATTGAACCTGATGTCATCTTAATGGATGAGCCTACTTCTGCATTGGACCCTATTTCGACGTTGAAAGTAGAGGAACTCGTACAGGATTTAAAGAAAGAATACAGTATCATCATCGTAACGCATAACATGCAACAAGCAGCCCGCATTTCAGATAAGACAGCATTCTTTTTAAATGGTGAGGTCGTTGAATTCTCTGATACGGACAAGCTGTTCTCAAACCCAGAAGATAAGAGAACAGAAGACTATATTACTGGACGTTTCGGATAAGGGAGGGAATAGAATGGTTGTAAGAGAAAGTTTTCAAACCCAGCTTGATGAGTTAAGAGATATGTTGGTTGACTTAGGTCGCCAAGCGGAAAGTGCACTAGATGACGCGATCGATTCATTGAAAACGCAAGATGTAGATAAAGCACTCCGCATTATTGACAATGATTTTCGTATAAACAATTTAGAGGAAGAAATTAACGACAAAGCGATTTTGCTGATTGCGAAACAAGCGCCTGTAGCAAGTGATTTGCGCAGAATTATCGTTGCCATCAAGATCTCCTCTGATGTTGAACGTATCGCAGACTTTGCTGTTAACATTGCTAAATCTGTCATTCGGATCGGTAAAGAGCCTCTGATTAAAGAATTAGTGGATATACCTGAGCTCGCTGAATCAGCTAAGACGATGTTGGTAGAAGCAATCCAAGCATACAATGATGAGGATATTGTACTCGCTAAAAAAATGGCAGATCGTGATGATCTTGTCGATGAAAAATATGGTCAGTTGATTCAGGAGTTACTCGGCAGTATGAAGGACTATCCAGACTCAACGAACCAAATCATACAATTAAGCTTCATCTGTCGCTATATTGAACGTGCAGCAGACCATGCAACAAATATCGGTGAAAACATCGTATACCTTGTCAAAGGCAAACACTATGACTTAAACGAATAGAAAAATAGCGAGGGAACTGAGGATGCAAATCAGTTCCCTTTTTTATAATAATGAAAAGAGCAACCAATTTGGCTGCTCTTTTTTTATGGTTTATGGTGACGTGATAATCTTGGCAATTTCTGCGAGCGTCATTTTGTTATTGACCTTATAATTGCCGAATCTTACTTTAGATTCTAAGTTATTTGAACGGAGGTAGCTCAGGAGATCATCGCTATTTTTAATAATCTTCTTACTCTCTAAATAGTCTGTAACCTGTCCAGTGGATGTCCCTTTTGATATAACCACAGTTGTTTCAATTACTTTTTCTTCTTTAGGCTGTTCTGTTTTTTCATCATTCTTTTTAGAATCAGCTTGTTTGTCTTGGTCTGCTTTTAACTGATCAAGCTCGTTCTGGCCTACAGCTACCAAACCTTCATTTTCTAAGAAGTGGTTCACTTCTTCATATGTAATAGATTTTGAATTTGCAGCATCCGCTTCATTACTTTGGTCATCTGCCCCTTGGTAATAGACCAATGCAAGTACCCCTGCAGCAACGATCAGGCCTGCTCCAAAACCCCTTAACCCGCTATTAAACATGGTGATTACTCCTTTTATCGTATCTCTTTTCGATCAGTGATCATCATTTCTTCTTCTAGAACTTTGATCTTCTTATTGATCTGATATAATTCTTTCATTAATTGTATAGATACGTTCTCTAATTGCGTTTCGATCTGTTGTGTTTTATTTTGCTTGAAGAATGAAAGAACGATCAATGCTATGCCCGCTATCAATAACGTAATAATTGTAAATTCCATTATGCTCCTCCTTAATAGTTTTCCTATTCTTTTATATCACAGTCTATGTCGTCATGATAGTATTTTGGGCAAATTTGAAACGTTCTTCCTATTAAAATTCGACATTTTTTGCCGATTGAACAATCTCCTTTAAAATAGTGGTAAAATATATGCAAAATCATGTGTGTTCTGTTGAGGTTACATCTTGATTATTCCGTGCGAATTTGATATTATACAAAGGTGTCATTTCGACTAAAGAAATTATTCATTATTGTTAAGCGATCGGTCATCCAACAGGGGTGATTCTTTCGTACGCTTAAACATCGTAGATAGTTTGGAGGGAAACGATATGCGCGTACAAGTTACATTAGCTTGCACAGAAACTGGTGACCGTAATTACATCACTTCTAAGAACAAACGTACAAATCCAGATCGCATGGAGCTTAAGAAATATAGCCCAAGATTGAAGCGTCACACACTACATCGTGAGACGAAGTAAAACAGTAGGACATCTCCTGCTGTTTTTTTCTTTTTCTTAACGCTCTATGCTCCCCTAAAAATAGAATCACTGGATTTGAGGGAAAGATAAGCGCTCTATCCTCCCCGAAAAAGAGAATCACTGGATTTGAGGGAAAGATAAGCGCTCTATCCTCTCTCAAAATAGGAAAACCGCCGTTATGAGGTTAAGATAAGTGATCTATCCTCTCCCAAAATAGGAAAACCGCCGTTATAAGGTTAAGATAAGTGATCTATCCTCTCCCAAAATAGGAAAACCGCCGTTATGAGGTTAAGATAAGTGATCTATCCTCTCCCAAAATAGGAAAACCGCCGTTATGAGGATAAGATAAAGGCTCTATCCTCTCCCAAAATAGGAAAACCGCCGTTATGAGGTTAAGATAAGGGCTCTATCCTCTCTCAAAATAGGAAAACCGCCGTTATGAGGTTAAGATAAGGGCTCTATCCTCTCTCAAAATAGGAAAAACCCCGATATGAGGATAAGATTAAGCTAAATATCTGTAGGATGAGTAAAAACAATCTTCTTGATTTACGTTTGAACTCTAATCTCATAATACGTTGATGGTCCACACTTCACTTGTTTGAAGTTCTTATTTAAAAGTTTCCGAATGGTGATTTTAGACACTGTTTTACCACTCCATTGGTGTATTTCGTCAGTAGTAATTTTCTTGTCTGGAAAAAGAAGTTGGTGATCTGCAATCGTTCTTAATATAGCGGGCTCGTAATGTTCAGTGCCGCCACAACTGCCACACACTAATATAGTTTTTGTAAGTTCTCTATACATTTGGTGACAACTTGGACAGATGGTTCCTTTTTGAAGCTCATTATAATGATATTTAGGTGAGCGGGAGTTGGGATTCTTATCGAGGTGCAGAGATAAGAGATGTTTGGCAATTTTTTTCATTTTGTCATTAATAAATGAACGGTCTTTTTTCAAAATTGCTCTGTATCGAATTAACTGGTTTGGAAAAATAATTGGTGGTTCAATTGGTGCTTGATAGAGTTGGAAGAGGGGATTCATAAAAATTAGTTGGGGTTCAATCTGCAGCTTTAGTCCAGATTCATTTAAGAGTCCTCGTAACAATACAGTATTTCGGTGTAATTGATGTAGGGGATTGTTGATTACTTTACCTTTCATCGAATACCATTCACTACCATTAATATAATAGTCGCCTTCGAAATTTTTCACTTCAAAGAGTATGATATTTTCAGTAGTAAGCAGGAGAGAATCAATTTGAAAAATAGAATTGTTATACTCCAGTAACAAGTCATTCAAAACAATTTTTCCACTTATTAATGGTGATAGCCATTCATCAAACTTACATTCTCCTTCATATCCTTTTTCTGCGTTTATATACTTATTCTTATCTTTATTTGAAAGCAACTTACGGTAGTTTAGAGCACGTAATATTTGCAATTCCTCGGGCACTGTTCTTACTTTCATGAGCAATAACCATCTCCCCTTACCATCTTTTTACATAATCATAAATTGAATAAAGCTCGACCGCAAGACATTTATGTTAAAATCGTTATACATAGGTTGTAACGGAAGGTGATAGTATGAAGGAATTAAAGAAGAAAATGCGAATGGATATACAAAAAAAGCTATCTAATCTGTCTGATGGAACCCGCGATCAAGAATCCGTACAAATTAGAGAGCAGCTGTTTCAAACTGATGACTGGAAAAAATCCGATACAATTGGAGTGACCGTCTCTAGAGGCAACGAAATAAATACATATCCGATTATTGAGAAGGCTTGGGAAGAAGGGAAAACAGTCGTTGTCCCGAAATGTCATGCGAAGGATTTTTCAATGGATTTTCGTAAAATTGATTCATTTGAGCAGCTTGAAGTCGTCTATTTTGGACTTAAAGAACCGGTCGTTGAAAAAACCGAGCTCATCACACCAGATGAAATCGATCTCCTTATCGTACCAGGTCTCCTTTTTGATGAAGAAGGTTTCCGAATTGGATTTGGGGGCGGTTTTTACGACAGATATTTAGAGCGTTATACGGGCACAACAGTCTCTTTACTACACCCGGTTCAACTCAATAATGATATCCCGAGAGAGTCATTTGATAAACCTGTAGATTATCTCATTCTACCTAAAAAAGTACATGCAACGGAAGCAAGAATATGAACTTGAATAAGGTCGGTATCATACTTGCTGGGGGCGAGTCTAGAAGGTATGGTACACCAAAAGCGCTAGAGAAGTTAAATGGCATCCCTTTTTATTTAAGAGCAGTTGACGTACTACGCCCTTTAGTAGAGAGGATTGTGATTGTTGCGCACCCGTCTATCGAAAATCAGTTAAATGAATTGGATGACCAGATTGACGTCATAACAGATGTGGTTGAATATAAAGGAATGGGTCCGCTAGCCGGCATTTATAGTGGGATAAAGTACTTGCCTGCTGCAGATTATTTTGTGCTTGCAAGTGATATGCCGATTATGAGGTCATCCGTTTTTCAGCAACAATATGCGGTGAAAAAGATGCTCACATCAGATTGTACAATCATTCCTTGTGTGGATGGACGAATTCAACCGTTAGCTGCTATATACTCTGCGTCAATTACTGAGTTGATCCCAAAGATACTGAAGTCTGATAAACGTAGGCTGACGGATTTGCTTCAACAAACGAACTGCGCTTATCTTCACTACACGTCTGAAGAACGAATGAGTTGCTTTAAGAATGTGAATACACCAGGAGATTATATTGAACTGACACGCTAACAGAAAGGTGTCAGTTTTTTTGTTTTTTAGTTAAAACTTCTTGACGAATGATTGATTTGATTTTATAGTAGATATACATTATTACTTAACCGCACAAAAGCACAAAAGCGTTGAAGCGAAATGAGTAGTCGATTTCTTCAAACATTAGAGACTTGGCGGCTGGTGGAAGCTAAGGAAGAGGTTAGACGAAATTACATTCGTGGAGCTTAATCGGTCACATACCTTTATCTATGTAGAGAAGATGCTGTTAAACACATCAAGCAGGGTGGTACCGCGATTCAATCGCCCCTGTGTTAGTGTTGACAGTTTTTTTTATGGATAAGCTAGAATATAAGAAAACAAAGGCAGGTTTAAAAAATGGCAGCAAAGAAACAACAGACGTTTTCATTGATATCATTTGTATTATTAATCGGCATCATATTGTATTCAATGTTGATATTGAAGACAGAACCACACATTCCGTTGCTCATATCACTAGTAGCCATTGCAATTTTGGCAAAAGCATTCGGCTATAAATGGGAGCGAATGGAGAAAGGCTTAATCGACGGTATTTCAATTGGAATAAAACCGGTTCTAATTCTGATGATCATCGGAATGTTGATAGGCACCTGGATGATGAGCGGGACCGTTCCTACCATGCTTTTTTACGGGACAAATGTGATTGATCCAAGCTGGTTTACGCTGAGCGCTTTAGTTCTCACGATCATTGTTTCCACGTTTACGGGAAGTTCATTTACGACAATTGGAACAGTAGGTGTAGCTTTGATGGGGCTCGCAACAAGTCTAGGTGTGCATCCAGGGCTTGCAGCTGGAGCAATTATTAGTGGAGCGTGTTTTGGGGACAAGATGTCTCCTCTATCGGATACGACAAACTTTGCCCCCGCTGTTGCTGGCGTTCCGCTTTTCAGTCATATAAAGCATTTGATGTGGACAACTGTTCCGGCTTTAATTATCACGATTTTCATATTTCTGATGATGGGCAGCGGAGTTAATGGAGACCAAGCACTTACTTCTATTCAATCCGTACAAACGCAACTACAAAGCGCCTTTAACATCAGTTTTTGGACGCTATTATCGCCACTCGTTGTGATTGGATTAGCAATTGTACGCTTTCCAACAATTCCTGCTTTAATCATAGGTGTCATAACAGGTGTTCTGACAATATGGGGTGTACAAGGCCAAGGTTCCATTAGTGCAATCTTTAATATGTTGCAAAATGGATTTGAATTAGAGACAGGAGAAGCGACTGTTGATAAAATCATTAACCGTGGTGGGATTCAATCAATGATGTGGTCCATTTCACTCATTTGGATTGCTCTTGCACTTGGTGGACTTGTTAGAGGTCTCGGCATGCTTGACTCCTTCGTCAATCTTATGAAAAATAAGATCCGTAGCAGAGGGAACACGATTGCAACAACTGCAATGTCAGCTATAGGTGTAAATGTGCTAACTGGAGAACAATATTTGTCGATCCTCATTCCAGGTCAAACTTTTAAACCACATTTCGAAAAACAGAACATTGATCCTCGGAATCTATCACGAACATTAGAGGATGCAGGTACACTAGTGAATCCGTTGATCCCGTGGGGAGTAAGTGGTGCTTTCTTCGCGTCGACGCTAGAAATCAGTGTGCTCGATTATATGCCATATGTCTTTTTCCTCTTCTTGTCACCGTTATTTACGATTTTATTTGGTTACTTAGGTGTTGGAGTTGGTAAGAAAAACAAGGCATTAGAAAACGAGTAATTATGAAAAATAGATGTAAAAAAGCTGTTTGGTTCATAACATGTTCCAAACAGCTTTTTTTGATTAAGTAGTCCATTTTCTTAAGGGAGGCGTTTGGATGGAAAATGTATTAGAATTTATTTTTCTCATCATCCAGATTTTAATTATTCTATATGTCATCTTCAGCCTTGCCGTTATGAATGATAAGTTAAATAAGCTTATGAAACAGTTCGAAATTGATGAGGATAGCTTAAATCGGGTATCAAATGAAGAAATTGAACGGGAATTAGAAGCGAAAATGGAGCATGAGAAAGAATGAGAGGTGGATTACTCTATCTAAATGGTCGAATCTTTATGTCTACCTGTAATGGTGACATGGAATGATTACTCAGCCTAATGTTTAAAAATCCTCCAAAACGTGTAAACCGGGAGTAACCACGTATGAAGGAGGAGCTTCAATATGAGAATCATTAGTCGTATATTTAGACTAGTTACATTTATACCACGGTCACTTATTAAAGCTATACTTCCTAGAAGAAGACATCGTTTATAATGGAAGTTATGAATGAAGAACAAGAATATTCATAATAATAACGCGTTTTAGACATTTATGAGAAGAACAATTCAGTATATACTTACTACGGAAATGCTATATATAACCATTATCACACTTTAATTCCCATATTAAGGTGATGATAGTGGTTGTTTTTATGAAGAAAATAACAAATGTTACTAGGTTATACCAATCATTTTTGATTTCTTGAATTTGCTGTCTTACAAATTGTGTTAGGATACAAAACGGTGCGCATCACAAGAAACGACAACTTAGACAAGGAAGTGAATATAACGTAATGGAAATTACACATAATCCAAATTTACTATGGTATGTCATTGCATATGGGATTCTCATGGTAGGTTTAGGCGTTTATTTCTCAAAGAAAGTTTCAAATAGTGAAGACTTCATCCTGGCAGGTAAGGGTCTGGGTGCAGTAGTACTTACCGGAACATTGCTAGCGACATGGACAGGAAGCGGAAGTATCTCTGGTGGAGAAACTTCAATGGCTTATAGTTATGGAATTATTCCATCGCTACTAATGGCGATACCGACTTTGATTGGAATACTTGTTCTTTATGTTATTGCTCCTAGAATTAGAGCATTCGGTAAATATACAGTTTCTTCGATTCTAGAAGAAAAATACGGTCCGTTCGCGAGGATGCTGGCTGGAATTATTATTATCCTTGCATACGTTGGTATCGTATCCTATCAAATGAAAGGTTTCGGATTCATTCTTAACCTTACGACAGGCATCTCTGTAGAAGTAGGAACGATTATCGGCGCAGCACTCATTATATTCTTAGCTACAATAGGTGGGCTCCGTTCTGTGGCACCTACGGATGCAATCAGTGCATTCTTGATGGTCGCAGGTCTTGGTATCACTTTACCTACGATCTTTGTTATCGCAGGAGGCTGGGACAGTATCGTGGCGAATGTACCGGCAGAACACCTGACTTTCAGTGGTTCTTTGACGAATATTCAACTATTAGGCTATTTGTTGCCATCACTGTTCTTATTATTGGCAGATCAAAACATGTATCAACGTCTAGCATCATCAAAAGGGAACAACTCATCCAAAAAAGCTCAAATCGGTTGGCTTGTCGCTATGCTATTAATTTCTCCTACAATTGGATTTATTGCCTTTGCTTCAAGATCGTTGTTCCCGAATATCGATCCAGGAATGGCATTAATGGCTACTACAGTAGCGATGCCTACTTTTGTAGGCGGTATTCTTCTAGCAGCGTCCACCGCTTTTATCGTGACGACAGGAAATTCATATCTGTTGTCAGCGGCTACGAACGTAACGTATGATATTGTTGGGAAGTATATGAAAAATGAAGCTACAGATCAACAATTACTGAAAATGACGAAATGGTTTATCGTCATCCTTGGGGTGCTTGCATATGTCATCATTAGCTTCTTCCCGACGGTTCTGTCTGTACAAATGTATGCGTACACCGTATATGGTGCAGGTATCACGCCAGCTGTACTAGCTGTCTTCTTCTGGAAACGCGTGAATATCTATGGTGGTGTATCATCAATGGTAGCGGGTGTCGTAACGACCTTAGTATGGGAAATCCCTCTAGCGAAACCATTTGAATTGAACAGTGTTCTTTTCGCAGTACCAGTCGCGGTTATCGTACTCATAGTTGTTACTTTAGTAACTTCAAACAAGACAGCTCAGCGATAAAATTGTAAAATCGAATTTTTGGAAAAAGGTTGTGTTTTAATTGAATCAACGTCTCGAACAATTTTCAAACTGGTTGAAAGAAACGGAGCAAACATTTGCTTTTGTTCATACTTCAGCTAATGTGTTTTATTTATCAAACTTCAATTGTGAGCCTCATGAGCGTTTACTAGGACTTTTCGTATTTCCTGATCAAGATCCATTTCTTGTTTGTCCGGGTATGGAAGTTTCTCAAGTAAGAGATGCGGGTTGGAAGTATGATATTATCGGTCACGGTGATGCGGACCAGCCTTGGGATCTCATTCATTCGGCATTGAAGAAACGTGGCATTGATGATGCAAAGCAAGTTTCAATTGAGAAAGAAACCTTATCATATGGACGAGCAGAGCAATTGATGAAGAGATATCCTTCTGTCAAGTTCAACAACGCAGAAGATAAATTGAATGAACTTAGACTTATAAAAGATGAAGAAGAACTAGCCATCCTCAGAAAAGCTGCTGAACTAGCAGACTTCGGAGTCGAGACGGGCGTTAATGCGCTACGTGAGGGTTGTACCGAGATGGAGGTTCTAGCCACAATCGAATATGAACTAAAGAAAAAGGGTATTCGCGAAATGTCTTTCTCAACAATGGTTCTATTTGGTGAAAAGTCAGGACAACCTCATGGTAATCCGGGAAGCCGTAAACTTAAAAAAGGCGACCTTGTCTTATTTGATCTAGGTGTTGTCCTAGACGGGTATTGCTCTGACATCACACGTACGGTAGCTTTCCAAGAAGTAAATGATAAGCAAAAGGAAATTTATGATATCGTTCTTAAAGCACAACTACTTACTTTAGACATATCAGAGCCAGGAACACGACTTGGTGACCTCGACAAAAAAGCGCGTGAAGTGATTACAAATGCAGGGTACGGTGAATTCTTCCCTCATAGAATCGGACATGGAATTGGAATTGATGTCCACGAATATCCTTCTATGAGTGAGGATAATGATCACGTCCTTAAAACAGGAATGACTTATACCATTGAACCAGGTATCTACTTGCCAGAAGTCGGCGGTGTCCGTATAGAGGACGACGTGCTTGTCACAAAAGATGGTTATGAAACGTTAACGAAATATCCTAAGGAACTACAAATTGTAGGGAACTAAATAAAAAGCCCGGAAGCATGTATGCTTCCGGGCATTTTTATGTGATCATGACCTCGAAAAGTTTAAGAAACCAGTATAATTCTTCGTACATTATCAGATAGTATAGAAGAAAGGTGGTAAATAACATGAGAAACGGACTTATTAAATGGATGATTTTGAGTATTGCAGCAATGTTGATCTACCAAAACCGTTATAAGCTTCTAAATATGATACTAGGTATGAAACTTCTCCGTACCATTGCCATCCGAGGATTTCTCAAAATGCCAGGTGTGAGAGAGAAGATCGTACAAGATATGTTTTAACATTAAGGAACTACTGATTTAAATACTGAACGAGTTGTATATTTGAGCCGGATTTTGTTTCAGTTAAGAACAGTAAATGTGTCATATCTTTACTCAATAATATGAGTGGTAAACTGCTGCCGTTAGGTGGTTCGATTTCTCCTTTATCATTTTTAATCCCTAAGAAATAATTCTTGTAAATTCCTTCCCATAATCCGCCGATGATTTGATCGGTTTTTTCTTTTGTCAGTCCGGGGAGAGGAATATACGAATAATCATATATCTTCGTCAATGGAATCATGTAATAGTTATCAACCGGAACATTAAAGTATTTGATGAGATTATGCCAAATCACTTTTAATTGTTGGTTTGTAGCATGATCTAATATCTTTTTATTTATTTTATCTTCTTCCGTTTCTGGATCCTTAAATGATTCTAACGGTTTTAACGGCGAATCAATTACATACAACTGATCATAGCTCATCGATTGAGCGCTTCTAATCACGTCATTCGGATAATGTAATTCCGCATGGTGAAAACTAATGGCCTCAAAGTGACCGCTATCTTCATTATTAATCGTTTTCTCCTGTAGGATTTGATTTGTATTTTCTCCCCATTTCGAAAGTGTCTCCTTTAACATGCCATCCTCGAAAAGTAGCGAAATATCCTGTCGTAAATATGCCTTTTTTCCAAGGGTCGATTCCACATCCCATTGAATGGTGTATTCATCCTCATCGTGCTTTTTAGGGACATTCAGAACAGTGTCAGTCTTTTCAAAAAAGATTTTCGGATCAATAGGAAAATAGATAATGCTTTCTTTTACATCTGATGAATGGTTAAAATAAAAGAAGAGGAACAATGAAGTTATGATGACAAGAATGGCGAACATGTATTGTTTTCTTTTCATATCTTTTAGACCTCCATGGACAACTCTCAATATAAAGTATGAGGATGTACATGGATTTAGAAGGTATAGTTCTAAACAGGGGGAGTTTTTAATATGAAGAAAAGCATCAATACTACAGAAATAATGGAATTAATCAGGGAGTTGGTATCCATTCCAAGTCCATCTGGTAATACCGACGCTGTGATTCAACACGTTGATGAATACTTTACAAAATTAAATATCGAGACTCGAAGAAATCATAAAGGTGGTCTATTAATCACCTTGCCAGGACAAAACAATGAGCAACATCGTTTTTTGACAGCACATGTAGATACACTAGGAGCGATGGTTAAGGAAATTAAGCCAAATGGTAGACTAAAGCTGTCAATGATAGGTGGATTTCGATGGAATCACGTTGAAGGTGAGTATTGTGAAGTAGAAACTTCAGATCATAAAAAATATAGCGGCACAATCTTAATGCATCAAACATCCGTCCATGTTTATAAAGATTCTGGTGAAGCGAAAAGGGATGAAAACAATATAGAGATTCGCTTGGACGAGCGGGTAACTTCAATTGATGACGTGAAGGAACTTGGAATTTCAGTAGGGGATTTCGTTTCGTTCGATCCTCGTGTAGAAACAACTAAGAGTGGTTTCATTAAATCCAGACATCTAGATGATAAGGCAAGCGTAGCGATATTGATGCATGTCATTAAACAGTTGAAAGAAGAGGGATCTTCTTTACCGCATACGACTCATTTCCTCATTTCTAATAATGAAGAAATCGGATATGGCGGAAATTCAAATATCCCAGTAGAAACTGAAGAATATTTAGCAGTTGATATGGGTGCGATCGGTGACGGACAATCAACAGATGAATATACCGTATCCATATGCGCGAAAGACTCAAGCGGCCCTTATCACCTAGGGTTAAGAAAACATCTAGAAAATCTGGCGAAAAAGAATGAAATTGAGTACAAAATGGACATCTACCCTTATTATGGTTCAGATGCCTCGGCTGCCATTCGTGCAGGATTTGATATAAAGCACGGATTAATCGGACCTGGAATCGATGCTTCTCATGCGTTTGAACGTACGCATGAAACTTCTCTCTATCATACAGGTCAATTAATTTATCATTATTTGAAATCTGATATGAAAAACTAAGATTACAGTAGCTTATAAGGATTACCTATGGGAGACGAGACGTCTTCATTGTAGGTAGTCCTTTTTTGCACGATCAAATATTTAAAGCTCCTTTCAAAGTATGTATCACCTACAAATGGTTAATGATGGTAATTGAAAGGGCGGGAAGATATGTCAAACGATAACAATGTACCTAAAATAAAAGATTATGATGCAACCGTTTCCTATTGTAAAGAACAATTAGGGATTGGCATTAGTTTCGATCAAATTCATCTTGATATGGAATACGCCGGTAGAAAGATGAGTTTCTTTATGATTGATGGATTTGTGAAAGATGATATAATGCACTACTTAATGAAGTTTTTATCTGAATTGGAACCTAGTCAATTAGAGCCGGACCCTTTAATTAAATTAATGAAAACTTACCTTCCATATGTTGAAATTGATCAGGAACCAGATCTCGATAAAGCCATTGATTTTTCATTGGGTGGACCAACCTTACTAATAGTAGAAGGTATTGATACAGTCATTGTTATAGATGCTCGTACTTACCCAGTCCGAGGACCCTCAGAGCCGGACCTTGAAAGAGTTGTACGTGGCTCAAGGGACGGATTTGTAGAGACGATAATATTTAACATAGCCTTAACGCGAAGAAGAGTACGAGACCGTTCACTTAGAATGGAATATTTGAAAGTAGGAAGACGATCTCAAACTGACGTTTGTGTATCCTACATTGAAGATATTGCTGATCCCAAGATCGTTAATAAAATTAAAGACTCAATTTCAAAAATTGATACTGATGGGCTCCCAATGGCTGAGAAAACAATTGAAGAGTTTGTTTGTGGACAACATTGGAACCCGTATCCTTTAGTTCGTTATACAGAGAGACCAGATACAGCAGCTGTCCATTTATATGAAGGACATGTGCTGATATTTGTCGACGGTTCACCAAGTGTACTGATTACACCGGCTACATTTTGGCATCACCTTCAACATATGGAGGAATATCGTCAAAAGCCGGTAGTTGGAGCGTATTTGAGACTCGTTCGATTTCTTGCTGTTTTCTTATCAATCTTTTCACTACCTCTATGGTACTTATTTGCGACAAATCCGTCCCTTATGCCTGATCCGTTAGCTTTTATTGGACCTAATGAGGTTGGGGATGTGCCGTTAATCTTCCAGTTTATTATAATTGAAATAGGTCTAGACATTTTAAGGATGGCGACAGTTCATATACCATCCTCGCTTGCAACGGCTTTAGGGTTAGTAGCAGCGATATTAATCGGTCAAGTTGCAGTTGAGGTCGGCCTGTTTATAAATGAGGTTATCCTATATATCGCCATTGCTGCTCTTGGGTCATTTGCAACACCAACCTATGAATTAAGTTTAGCCAATCGACTTGTTAGGTTAGTGCTCTTAATCGTAACCGCTCTCCTTGGGGTATTAGGGTATGTGTTAGGAGCTACGTTATGGTTGATAATGCTTGTAAGGTTGAAATCATTTCACATTCCTTACTTATGGCCCTTCATTCCATTCTCATACAAAGGATTCAGAGATGTTTTGATCCGTACACCAATACCACTGAAAAATCGACGACCCACTGTACTACATCCTAAAGATCCAGATAGATAGAAGCTTTCTGAATAGTTCCTCCTCAAAACTAGACCTCGTAGCGCTCTACTTGGTCTGGTTTTTTATAGGCTTAAATAATCGAAAATATTGTCGCAATGTCTGCTTACGATCGCTTTACAGACACCCTTCCCTTTTTTTCTTAACCGAATGTCTTCCTATATATATGTGAAATGATATAATATCTATGGGTGAAATCGTATATGAAAACTTTATTCGACATACAAAATCTTTTAAAACGTTTTGGTACATTTATTTATACTGGTGATCGTAGTGCCGATTTAGATTTGATGCGCGGGGAACTGCAGGAGCTTTATGAGGGTGGCTTGATACAAAGCGACGAATATCGTCAAGCTATCTTAATTATTAGAAGAGAGCAATCAAAATATAAGAATATACATTAAAGGATGAGTCACATGAAAGAGCGGTTGTCTATAGGTGTAGATATAGGTGGTACTTCGATAAAATTAGCCGTTGTTGATTCTAGAGGTAATATCGTTCATAAATGGAACATACGAACGGATACGAGCGAGAAGGGTAGAAACATCTCTTCGGACATAAATGCGACAATAACTGAAACCATAAACCAATTGAATATGAGTCCTTCAGATATTGAAGGGATTGGAATTGGGGTTCCAGGGTTTATTAATATCGAAAGCGGATTTATATACGGGGCAATTAATATCGGGTGGGAAAACTATCCTTTAAAAGATGATTTGGAAGCAAGATCAGGATACCCGGTCATGATCGATAATGATGCAAACTTAGCGGCACTAGGGGAAATGTGGAAAGGTGCTGGTAATCAAGTTTCCAATTTAATCTGCATCACATTAGGCACTGGAATAGGTGGCGGAATCATATTAAATGGACAAATATTGCATGGTGTGAACGGGATGGCAGGAGAAATTGGTCACATCACTTCTATTATGGAAAATGGTGCACCTTGTAATTGTGGGAAGACAGGTTGTTTAGAAACGATCGCTTCAGCAACCGGAATTTCTAGGATAGCGGCAGAAGGAATCGATTGTAACCCAGATAGCGCGTTATCAAAAGTTCTGAAAGAAAACGGGCAAATTACCTCAGAGGATGTTTTTACTGCAACCAATCAAGGTGACGAGTGGGCAAACGAGGTCATTCGATATATTTCTAAGCATTTAGGGATAGCGATTGCGAATATGTCGAATGTGCTGAATCCGTCGAGAATCGTCATTGGTGGTGGCGTTTCAAGAGCAGGTGATCAACTGATGACCCCTCTTAAGGAAGTCTTTTCAAGGTTTGCATTACCTAGAGTTTCTCAAGGTGCCGAATTCGCTGTAGCTAGTTTAGGAAATGATGCAGGCGTGATTGGAGCTGCACGACTCATCGAGATTCAGTCTTTTGAAAGGTAATGGATTATCCTCTTATACTGAGAAGTTTATGCGAATAGTATACCAACTCATGAAGAAGGGTCTGTTAAGATCCTTTTTCTTTATTTCTTAGTAATAAAGTTGAGTGGAGGACAAGAGTTCATAGTAAGCTAGTCCTTGGTTAAGCACGGTAAGTGTGAATAAAGTGTGAATTTACCATTACCAAGAAAACACATAAAAACAAAACTTTTTTCTTATTCATTCGTCTATAGGTTTAAGGATTATTTATTTAAGGGTAATAATAGATATTGTGTGACAGGCTATTTTACATTATTTTGAAAAAGTTAGATTTTCACTTGAAATTATGTGTGAAAGGGAGTAATATAATCATCATGTGAAAAACGAGTGAAGAAAAAATTGTGATTTTATAATTGTTTTATTTTTGAATAAAATTAACGAACTATAAAAAAGGACATCATTGTCGAGGAGGTAACAATACGATGTTGAAAAACACCCTTACAAAATACCAAATCATCATCTTAACAGGTGTTTTACTATGGATTAAATCGTATCTTGTTTACAAAATATCATTTGATTTAAAAATTGAAAATGCAGTTCAGGAACTTATTTTACTAATAAACCCATTAAGCTCAGTGGTATTCATTATGGCATTTGCCTTGTTTTTCTCCGGGCGTGCACGTAATATTGCCACTTTAATATTGAATTTAGTAGCGTCATTTGTACTGTTTGCGAATATGGTATACTACCGATTCTTTAATGACTTTATTACCATTCCGGTATTATTCCAGACTAGTAATATGGGCGACTTAGGAAGCAGTATTACATCATTAATTTACCCATATGACTTGCTCTTATTCGCTGATTTAATTTTCTTTGCAGTATTTATGAAAATGCGCAAATTAGAAGCACCGAAAGTTTCATCTAAGAAAATTGGAATTGTGTTTGCATCTAGTTTAATTATTTTTATCGTAAACGTTGGGATTGCGGAGACGGAACGTCCACAGTTGTTGACTCGTTCATTCGACCGTGAAATGTTAATCAAAAATATTGGGGCGTACAACTACCATGCATACGATGCAATTATTCAGTCAAAAGCGAAGGCACAACGAGCGCTTGCTGATGGTAGTGAAATTGCAGATATCGAGAACTATGTGAAAGCAGACTATAAGAAGCCAGACCCTGAAATGTTTGGTGCTGCGGAAGGTAAAAACGTTGTAATGGTTTCTATGGAGTCGATCCAGAATTTTGTGCTTGACAATGACGTAGAAGGCAATGAGATTACACCGTTCTTAAACCAACTGAAAGAGGATAAGGATACGTATTACTTCCCTAACTTCTACCATCAGACAGGACAAGGGAAAACTTCTGATTCAGAATTCTTATTAGCGAACTCAATGTATCCATTACCGAGTGGGGCAGTATTCTTCACTCATTCACAAAATGAATACCAAGCTTCACCTGAAACACTAAAGGAAAAAGGATACTTTACAGCAAATTTACACGCTAACAATAAGAGTTTCTGGAACCGTGACATCATGTATAATTCTCTTGGTTATGAGAAGTTTTATTCATTAGCTGATTATGAAGTTACACCAGAACAATCTATTGGTTGGGGATTGAAAGATGAATTCTTCTTCCAGCAATCTGTTGATCATATGAAGGAAATGCCTGAACCTTATTACACGAAGTTCATTACATTAACGAACCATTTCCCATTCAGTCTTGAAAAAGAAGATGAATTTATTCCTGAGTGGAACTCGAATGATGGTACTGTTAACCGTTATTTCACTACAGTTCGTTACATGGATGAATCTGTAAAAATGTTCTTCGATAGTTTGAAGAATGAAGGTATGTATGAGGACACGATGTTTGTACTTTATGGTGATCACTATGGTATTTCTGAGAACCATAATAAAGCAATGGGAGAATATCTCGGTAAAGAGATTACGCCATTCGAATCAACTCAATTACAACAAGTTCCATTGTATATCCACATTCCAGGTGATGGTAACGGGAAAGTAATGGATACAGTTGGTGGTCAAGTAGACCTTAGACCGACGATTATGCACTTGTTAGGTATTGAGACTAAGAATTCTATTCAATTCGGATCAGACTTGTTCTCTAAAGAACGTCAAGACTTTGCGGTATTACGTGATGGTAGCTTTATCACTAAAGATCATGTTTATACAGATAACACATGTTATGACAAAGAGACGGGCGAGCCGACTGAAAAGTCTTCTTGTGAATCATTTAAAGAGAAAGCTGAAAAAGAATTGGATTACTCCGATCGAATCATCTATGGAGATTTGTTACGATTCTTTGATCCTAAAACAGGCCAAATTAAAACAGATAAATAATCCTCAAAAGAACCGTGTCAACACTATTGTTGGCACGGTTTTTTATATTCAAATTCGTTATGCTAATCATAACCCACTTCTAATGTCCATACATTTTATAGGAGAATGTTTTTTGGAGGTTTGTTGCTATGAGGGTAAGGATACGATCAGGAGATAGCCTTTGGTATTTTGCAAAAGTGTTTAATATACCATTGAGATTGGTGATCGACTCGAACCGGTCGGTAGACCCATCACAATTACAAGTCGGACAGCAAGTCAATATTCCTGGATATGTAATAGGGAAATATACAATCCAAAAAGGGGATACATTTTATAAAATTGCACAACGTAGAAAACTACCTCTAGAAGCTTTAACTATACTTAACCAAAATGTATCACCAAGTAATTTGCAAATTGGTCAGGTGATTGAATTACCTGTAAGAGTATTAAGAGAAGTTGTAACGCCAAAGGAGAATTATGATTATGCGTTGATGATGCACCAATTGAAAAGGTTGAACGAAATCTACCCCTTTATTAAAATGAAAACAATAGGTCGGTCCGTATTAGGTCAATCCATTCCAGAAATTCAAATAGGTAATGGACGTAAAAAAGTACATTTTAATGGAGCGTTCCATGCGCAAGAATGGATCACGACCTCTGTGTTGATGAATTTCATAAATGACTATTTGTTATCTTTAACGAATCAATGGACCATACGTGGATTGAACATGTCACCTTTCTACGATGGCGTAACATTATCCATTGTACCTATGGTAAATCCTGATGGTGTGGATCTAGTGTTAAACGGCCCGCCAGATCATGAATATTATGATGAATATGTGCTTGATTTGAATAATGGTAGCAAGGATTTCTCCAGTTGGAAAGCTAACATACGAGGGGTTGATTTAAACAATCAGTACCCTGCGAAGTGGGAGATAGAAAAGGAGAGAAAACCAAAAGAACCTGCTCCACGGGATTATCCAGGTACAAAACCATTAAGTGAACCAGAAGCGATTGCAATGGCTGACTTAACGAGAAAAGAAAATTTTGATCGAGTGATTGCCTTTCATACCCAAGGGGAAGAAATTTATTGGGGATATGAAGGACTTGAGCCATCATATGCTGAAACGATCGTACAAGAATATGAAAGAGTGAGCGGTTATAAACCCATACAATACATTGATAGTTATGCGGGATACAAAGACTGGTTTATCCAGGAATGGAAAAGGCCAGGGTACACCGTAGAACTAGGTGAAGGCGTCAATCCATTACCGATTGAACAATATGATGAGATTTATGAAGAAAGCTTGGGTATCATGCTGGCCAGTTTGTATATGTAAGGAAAACCAAATCGAGTTTGGATTTGGTTTTTTTATGTTATGATAAATTTAATTTGAACCAAAATAAAGGAGGGGAATTGGATTTGACGAGCGATTTTTATTGCAATGAAGTACTGAATGGAAAGACAGAAATTGAGCAAGTATACGAAACTGAACACACACTAGCTTATTACCACACTAAACCATCTTATGAAGTACATATTGTGGCAATCCCAAAAAAACATATTCCATCATTGACTCAGATTGAGAAACAAGATCAAAGGGATTTTGCTGAATTAATGGACACTGTACAAATCGTTGCGAAGCAGGTTGAGGAAAAGCATGGGGCATGTCGTGTGATAACGAATTTAGGGCGTTACCAAGATTCTAAGCACTTGCACTTTCATATCGTTTCAGGAAAGAAGTTGATATGAGATTATATTTTGTCTTTGCCTTCGCTTAACACTTTGCGGAGGTTTTTTGATATAGTTTGAATCAGCAAAACAATATCGGCTAAGTAAATGTACAGGATGAGGTAAACAATATTAAATACAAAACGACTATGGAGACCTAATCATGGATACAAAAACAGTTTTAAAATCTGAACGGGTTACTTCAGATATACTCTCTGAGCTCACATTTGAATTAAAGGATAAACAAATCACGACCATTATTGGGCCATCTGGTGCTGGTAAAAGTAGCCTATTGTTACTTCTGAATCGATTAAAGGAACCGTCTAGCGGGACGATTCATTTCAAAGGTCAAAATATAATGGGCCTACCAATTACAAAGCTTAGACGCGAAATCGGAATGGTATTTCAGTCTGCTCACCTATTTGACGGGACAACGGAAGAGAATATTGAGTATGGACCACAATTGCATGGGAAATGGGATCCATCTGAAACGAAACAATTGTTAGATCTGGTTGAACTGCCTCAGTCATTTCTTACAAGAAATGTGAACTCTCTATCAGGGGGAGAACAGCAAAGGGTTGCAATTGCGAGGACGCTGGCAAATAAACCGTCCCTCCTCTTACTTGATGAAGCGACAAGTGCTTTAGACATCAAAACGGCAGATCATATTGAATCCGTTTTAGCCAAATTGAGAGATGAAAAATCAATGGCGATCTTGATGGTTACTCATAACCTCAAGCAAGCAAAAAAGATAAGCGATCAAACCTTCTTCATACAAAATGGGAGACTCGTTGAAAAAGGGCCTTCTACACAACTGTTTCACAAGCCCCAAACGGTTGAACTCAAGCAATTTTTGGAGGATTAAGCATGCAGTCTACAGAAATATCAAATTTATCTTTACTATTTATTATTGTATTTGTAATGGTCCCTGTTTCGCTATCGTACTTATTTTCACTCAACCTTTCGAAAACGGTAATATGGTCATCTGTGAGAGGTGTAGCGCAACTTTTTCTCATCGGTTATGTGCTAACGTTTCTATTTAATTTACCTAACTGGCAAGGAATCGGATTATGGGTATCCGTTATGATTTTAGTTGCAACGTTAAATGCTTCTAGGAAGGCAAAAGGCATTCCGAGAGTTAGGTTGATTGTATTTGTTGTAATCGCACTCATTGAAGTTTCAATTATTTCTCTATGGTTATTGTTCGGATACATACCATTTACGGTGGAAAAAGTAA
This sequence comes from Pseudalkalibacillus berkeleyi, assembly GCF_021608225.1. Taxonomy (NCBI): domain Bacteria; kingdom Bacillati; phylum Bacillota; class Bacilli; order Caryophanales; family Fictibacillaceae; genus Pseudalkalibacillus; species Pseudalkalibacillus berkeleyi. The sequence continues at coordinate 1,715,164 of NZ_JAKIJS010000001.1, read as the reverse complement.
TACCAGTCAGCGGTATGATTATTGGAAATAGTATGGTTGCCATCGGACTTGCATTAGAAAGACTTCTCAGTCAATTTCGTGAGGAGAAGGGCAGGATACTTGCTGCATTATCTTTAGGGGCAACGCCTAGACAAGCTTCTATTCATATTATTAGAAAAACATTGAGAGCAGCGATGATACCGAATATTGATGGACTGAAAACGATAGGGTTGGTACAATTACCTGGTATGATGACAGGTTTGATATTGGGAGGCGTATCACCGATGGATGCCGTCCGTTATCAAATTGTCATTTCGTTAAGTATTTTTGTTTCGGTTGCGGTTAGTGCGATGTTCGTAACCATTATTTTATACCAAGCATTCTACAATGATAAAATGCAGTTGATGGAGTTAAATACATAGTTGGAGGTTATATAAATGGCAATTGTTGATATTACAGTGATACCGATTGGAACAAAAAGTCCGAGTGTAAGTGACTACGTTGTTGAAGTTCAAAAAGTACTTGAGGAAAACAAAGATAAAATCAATTATGAACTTACCCCTATGAGTACATTAATTGAAGGAGAGATGGACGACTTACTACATGTGATCAAGCAAGTCCACGAAGTTCCTTTTAACCATGGGATTGAACGTGTGGCTACGAATATTCGTATAGATGATCGAAGAGATAAGAAGGTACGAATGACTGACAAAGTAAATACGATCCAAGCGAAATTGAGAAGATAATTGGACGGCAAGTCCTTCAATACTAGATATTTGTGAATAGAAATAAAGAAATGAATGGACTAAAAAGAACCCAGCAAACATTGCCGGGTTCTTTTTAGTTGGTCGTTATTAGTGTCCAGCACCCCAACCGCCAGAGTGGAATAGATCGATGACTGTCATCACCGTAAACCATCCAAACACTGCGAGTGTCAAGAATGCAAAGCCCACTGCAAATAAATTCTTCTTTTTCATTTCTCTAAATAAAGCCCATAGTGCAAAAAGGGTTACAAGGCCAAACATAATAGCCAATGCCATAAGATTTCCCCCCCTTAGTATTGGAAAATTTCTAGTTAGTATTACTATATCCTGTTATGAACAAAACAATCTATGTAAGAGAATGATTGCCTATCCTATTGTACCTGTTTTTTTGCTCTGTGTCGAGAATCCATTCCTTACAAAAATGTGACGGTAACTTGATAAGCAGAAGCGATTTGCTCGATGAGTTCCCTTTGCTGTCTATCTGCAAAATAAAGAAGTGGACTTGTAGAATCATCTGTAGCGACAAGGTGTTCTTCCATCTGCAGCATCGCCATTTTTGCACGTTCATTTTCTTCGTTCAAACGAAACGGGATTGTCATTTCCTTAAATAAGTATGCATGTTTAGAAGATGAGACAAATCCGTAATCAGTATTGAATTTTGTGGATGGAGACTGCAATGGGTATAGTTCATAGGTTTCCTCAAGTCTTTTTTCTGATTGAAAGAGTTCTTTAAGTGCTTGAAAGTCAGATTCTGTCTGAACAATACAGAGTCGATCATCCCGATCAACGACATTGGCTGTACTCGTGATCTTTTGAAGGAATTCATTTAAATAATTCGATCCTTGATCGCGTAATTCACAATGTTCTACACCAAATACAATTTGCATAGCACCCTCGCTTTCAAAACCACCATAGAATTTGATATTGTAAGAGTATTGATGTTGATGTTCTCAATTGAAATGAATTACTATTAGTGTAGATTAAATGATGCTGTGTGGCAATGGAGGGATACAAAAATGGAATGGAAACGAATATCAGTTGGACCTGTACAAGCAAATTGTTATTTACTATGGAACGAAGATAAAGAAGGGTTAATCATCGATCCTGGGAGTGAGGGTGAACGTATCATAAAGGAGGTTGAAGCAGAGGGCTTCACACCAATTGCGATATTGTTAACCCATGCGCATTTTGATCATATTGGTGCACTTGATGTGGTGCGGGAGAATTGGTCATTACCCGTCTATTTACATCAAGAAGAATTTGATTGGCTTGAAAATCCGGATCTGAACGGTTCAAGCTTCTTTCCAATGATTGATGCTGTGTCTGTAAAGAAAGCGGATCATAAATTAAATCCAGGGGAGGACTTAAGAATAGGAACATTTACATGTAAAGTCCTACATACCCCTGGTCACTCACCTGGTAGTGTATCTTTTTCTTTTGAAGAGAGCGGACTTGTCGTGAGTGGTGATGCATTGTTTATGGGAAGTATTGGTCGTACAGACCTTCCAGGGGGGAATCATGAACAATTAATTGAGAGTATTCATGAACAACTCCTAACTCTAGATGAAGAAACTGAAGTCCTTTCAGGACATGGTCCTTCAACGACGATTGGTGAAGAGATGAATACGAACCCGTTCCTAAACGGCTTTTGATTATGACCAAACAACAATTAGCGATTATAGAGGTAATAAAGCAGAGGATAATGTCATCTGAGTATAGGCGTATCGATTATGTTACTTTTATGGAAAACGCTTTATACCACCAACAAGGTTATTATCAGCGTAAGAGAATGAAAATTGGAAAAGAAGGCGACTTCTATACGTCGAGTTCTGTTCATCCTGTCTTTGCATGGGTATTTGCAGACTACTTTGTAGCTTATTGTGAAAGTAATGATGTACCCCTCCATATTTGTGAGCTAGGTGGAGGGAAAGGTGATTTTGCTAAACAGGTGCTCGATTACTTACGTGAAACGAGCCCTGACCGTTATAAGCGTTTGAAGTATATGTTTGTTGACGTCAGTAAAGATCATATTGAAGTAGCCAAAAGCACGCTAAGGGAGCACGAAAATGTTTCCTATTTTGAGTCAATCGAGGACTTTGAAAGAATGGATGCGAATTTTAAAGGTGTGATCTTTTCAAATGAATTGTTAGATGCATTTCCTGTCCATGTCGTTATGAAAAATAACGGCCAATTATTTGAGGTCATGATCACAGTTGATGACCATGATCAGTTAAAAGAAATCACCGAACCCTTGCATAACGAACAGGTTCGAGTCTGGATTCATGACTACAAAGTCGATATACCTGAAGGGCATCGTATTGAAGTTCCACTCATAATGGATAGTTGGCTCAAGCAAATGTCCAACCTACTTTGTGAAGGGGCATTGGTGACAGTAGATTATGGCTATACGAAGGAAGAGTTCCAAGACCCTGCACTAAAGAATGGTACGTTAAGAGGGTATTATAAGCATCAAATGGTCACTGATCCATTGCACCATGCAGGGGAGATGGACTTGACTGTACATATTCCGTTTGATGCGCTCATTCAGAAAGGAAACGAAGTCGGTCTTGAATATGTCACCTTACAAAGACAAAGGGATTTTCTTGTTGATCACGGTTTATTTAACCACCTAATCGATCATCAGCAACCCGATCCATTTTCAAAGGAAAGTAAGTTAAACCGGGCGATCCGTTCTTTTGCAACACCAGGAGGGATAAGTGATGCATTTCGTGTCCTTATTCAGCAAAAGAATACCGGCAATATAAAATGAACTAAAAAAGCTGTCCGACTACGGACAGCTTTTTTTGCATACATTTTTTTAATGTCCGCCTGATCCAGGGGTCATCATGAAAGTGGTCCAATACGTAAAGCCGATGAAGAAGACTGTTAAGTATGCACCGAAAATATAAATATACAATCTTTCAGATAAGTTTAAGTAGCCAAGTGCAACGAACATGACTGTTTGACCAACAAACAATAGGGCGAACGCTTCCATGCCACCTACATAAGCCATAATAGCAATGACAGCTGTCCAGAATCCCATCATGCGATACATTCTTGCCATATGTATTCCTCCTTTGCAGCAATGATCATACGGATAAATAAGTGCTAAATCTGAGCGTATTCCACTCATACTAAAAAATGGACTCTTTTAGTATTATAAATCAAATGAACAATAAAAGTAAATTACTATTGCTATGTCAATTTTGTGTCGCATAGTATACTACTCATAGTATAAAGGCTAGTGAAAAAAATATACAAGTATTTATTTGAGAAAGAAGGATATGTTTCATGAAAGTCGAATAGTACATATACTTCCCGAAAGAAGGTGATTCTATAGAGATAAATGTCGAAAGCAAGAGTGAAAAGCTGATTACCAAGGCATTAACATTAAAAGCAACGGACCTCCACGTCATACCAAGACTCAATACGACTACGATTCAAGCGAGAATCGATCAACGTTTGTTCACCCTCGAAGAGATCCCTCTTTCACAAAGTACAAGATTGATTTCACATTTTAAATTTTTGGCTGGAATGGATATCGGAGAAAAACGAAGGCCACAAAATGGGTCGATTCACCATTATTTAGCCTCAAGTGGTAATGTTCATTTAAGACTGTCCACACTCCCCTCAGCTTATAACGAAGCTTTAGCGATCCGTATTTTACCTCAAGAAACCTCCAATCAATATGAACACCTCACGATTTTCCCGAAACCACTTAAGAAAATTTATGAATTACTGAACAAACAACAAGGACTATTACTATTTGTTGGTCCGACAGGTTCAGGTAAAACAACCCTACTATACTCCCTTCTGAAACAAGCACAAATCCAGTCCAAAAGGCAGATTATCACATTAGAAGATCCGATTGAAAAAAGAGTCGACCATTTTTTGCAGATTGAGATTAATGAGCCTGCTGGGGTTACGTACCTGGATGGCTTTAAATCGATCTTACGCCATGATCCGGACGTAATCATGATTGGTGAAATCCGAGATGAATCTACCGCACATCTCGCGATCCGCGCTGCCCTCACTGGTCACCTTGTTCTATCGACCCTTCATGCGAAGGATACGATTAGCTGTCTCTACCGATTGTTAGAATTTGGTGTGAAGTTTGAGGAAATGCATCAAACGCTCTTAGGTGTCGTGTCTCAACAGCTTTGTGATTTAGTCTGTCCTTACTGCGGATCAGAATGTTCAATCCAATGCTTAGTGAGAAGAAAACAGCGACGAACTGGCGTATACGAAACATTGTGTGGTTCTCAATTAAATGATGTAATGAAAACCATATTAAATAATAGTGGTGAAGATGTGTATTTTCCGAAAATGAATGATTATCTGAAACGAGCAATGGCTATGGGGTATATTCCATTGAGCCAGACAACCTCATACAAGGGTTTTCCATATGAAAAGGCGTAGATGGACAACACTTGAGCAAGCTGCATTTCTGAGGGGGTTAGGTGTTTTATTAGAGAAGGGTTATTCCATCTCGCAATCTTTAACATTATTGGAATTACAATATCGATCTGACACCCAAATTCCTGTTAAAGCAATCAAAACCTCCTTGCAGCAAGGTCTAACGTTAACTGAAGTGTTAGGTCGTTACCGTTTACCCGCTGATGTATTAGGGTATTTGTATTTCGCCACAGAAAATGGAAGTCTAGCCATAGGTTTAATGGAAGGAGGTGACATGCTTAGAAAACGTGAACAATTAAAGAAAGCCTTTTTAAAGCAACTTCGTTATCCGATTGTTTTATTAGGTATTCTTAGTTTAATGTTGTTTTTCTTGCTGCAATTCCTTTTTCCACAATTCAGTGCTTTATTCAACTCCGTTGACCTCCCGCTACCTTTGTTAACCCAAGTTATGATGACCCTCCTCTCGTATTTTCCTACCATCTTTTACATCATCGTTGTTTTGCATCTATTTTTATTTATTTTTCTCTATTTTCGTTTTAGACATCGTTCATCTCATGAGATTTTGACCTACCTCGTAAGATTTCCGTTTTTGAAAGGCGGGATTCAAACCTTCTTGACCCATTATTTCGCTTTTCAATTTGGACAGCTCCTATCGGGAGGCTTATCGATCGGGCTTGCATTACAATTGTTTGAAGAGCAAGGGTATTTATCATTCTTCCAGGTAGAAGCTTCCGCCTTAAATGCATCATTAAGGAATGGAGAGCCATTAAGTGAAACTTTATTCAATCGTTCTTTCTACTTACCTGAGCTATCTCAAATTGTCCAATTCGGTCAATCGAACGGCAAGCTTGGAGAAGAGCTCGTTTTGTATAGTGAAATGCTATTTGAAAGAACGGAAGGCAAGCTAGAGAAATATTTGGCCTTGATTCAGCCTATCATGTTTGGATTCATTGCTTTAATTGTACTCACATTATTTTTGTCAGTCATGCTTCCTGTTTTTCATCTATTCCAATCGGTTTGATTAATAGAAAGGGGTATGTCATGTCTAAAATTTTAAAAAATGAAAAGGGATTTACTTTAATTGAGATGTTGATCGTGATCTTGATCATATCGATTTTGTTATTAATTGCAGTGCCTAACATGTCAAAAAACACAGCCGTCGTAAAGGATAAAAGCTGTGAGGCGACGATAGAACTCATTCAAAGTCAGGTTGCGGTTTACGAAGTGGAAAAAGGGACTCCACCTACAGATATGAGTGATCTGACAGATTACGTAGATACGATCACATGTGCTGATGGAGAAGCACTTGTGTTAGAAAACGGAAAAGTCATGCGTGCTAGTGAAGCAACGACGGGTTCTTGATGGTGGATATACACTCATAGAAATGATGATGGTCTTGTTTATATTGGTGACCATGATGGGCATAGTTGTCGTGAATGTGAAACCAGTACAAGAATCGAGACAAATACAACAATTTATTCAGCTACTCACTTCGGATTTACACTACGCCCAACAATATGCACTGACGGAAAGAGCTCAAGTTCAATTTAAATTTAACAATGCAAGTGAGCAGTATACAATTCAATCCGGACCACTTCGAAAGATTAAATCTGTCAACTATTTAGAGGGTGTTCATTTCCAAGAAGTTTCCACAGGCTTGGTAATCGAATATAACGGAAACGGAACAATTAAAAAGGGCGGAACGATTATACTCCGAACGAAACGAGAATCGTACAAATTTGTCTTTCTATTGGGAAAGGGACGATTCTATGTTGAAAAGCTGTAAAGGCATGACGTTGCTTGATGCTATGCTAGGCATAAGTATTCTAATGCTTGCAATTACGTATATGGTGCCGCAGCTTAGTACTGTATACAATGAGCGAATCGCCGTTCAAGAAAAGTCTTTTGCAATTGATACGTGTCATTACATGCTACAAAACTGGATTTTATCCCATAACAACATGGATTCTACTACTTTAACAGGACCAAACGGAACGAAATATCATGTCAGGTGGTCATCACGCGAATCGTCGACTGTGGAACTATGTCTAGATTGGACGGGTGCAAATGGGAGGTCACAATCAATATGCGGGGAAGCAAAATGAAAGAGGGCATACACTTCTAGAAACGATGCTATCTTTAATCATTCTCTTAGCAATTGTTTCTATCGTACCTCACTTTTACTTTGTACTCTTTTCAACCGATGAACAAGTCCTATATGCACAAGAAGTCGGCATATTTTTCGAGCAAGCCGATAAGGAGCTTCAGGGTTCAATATCCGCAGTGGTTCAGTCGGATAAGCTTTACTTAGAACAACAGAATGGAACAATTATTTCTTATGAAACCAATGGCAATCGAATCATCAGAAAAGTTGATGGAAAGGGGTTTGAGGTCATTCTTCAGCACGTGCAGAGTGTTACATTCACAAGTACAAACACGACAGTATCGATCACCGTACAAATAGGAGAACAGTCCTTCACACATCAATCGATTCTTTATCAGCCTTATGCCAACCAATGAAACAAGCTGGCTATATGACCGCACTCTCAGTCATGCTCTCGTTTATCCTCGTTTCAGTATTAGTTGCGAACATTCGAATATTAAATAGTGAAAGAGCGCTGATTGAGACTAGAATGAGCTGGTTTCAAACAAACATTATGATACAATTGGCTCGAGAAGAACTGATGGACCAACTAAGAGCGAATACGTTACAATCTGGTGATGAAGGCATTTTCACCTATTCGAACGGTAAGGTTTCTTATTATATTACTGAAGAACAACAAGGTGTATTTAGAATACGTTTTGAAGCCGTAGGAAAAAGAAACGGAAAAGGTACAAGTTTATTATATTATGATTATGCAAACCAAGAAGTCATTCAGTGGGTGGTGGTGTAGTGAAAGCAATATACTTAACTGGCTTCATGGGAGTCGGGAAAACAACGGTTGGAAAAGCATTAGCTGACAATTTGAATTTGAATGTCATTGACTTGGATGATTATATTGAAGAAAAGCTTTCAGCTGACATCCCTTCTATTTTCCAAAAAAAAGGGGAAGCGTATTTTCGGGACCAAGAGCAGCTTGCATTACAAGAACTACCGACATCAGATCTTGTTATTACAACAGGTGGTGGCGTCGTTCTGCGTGAAGTAAACCGTTCACATATGAAAGCAAATGGAATTGTCATTCATTTAGAGGCTACCGTGGATACGATTTTTGATCGATTGTCAGAGGGTGGGCGACCTCTTGCGAACGGGAAATCTAAACGAGAGATTGCTCAAATGGTTGATGAGAGGAAACCTATGTATTTAGATGCACATGCTTCAATAGAAACGGACAAAAAATCTATAGAAGAAATCGTCGAAGAAATTTCCACATGGATAAAATCAGTTGAGATTGCCTAAAATGAGTAATAAAAACAGGTGATCTGAATGTCGTTGAACGACCTAGTAAAATATATCACGCAACAATTTGTAAGTTATGTTGATCAGCCAAAGGAAGACCGGAAGAGAAAGAAGAAGGCACGGAAAGAAGAAAAATCACCTCTATCAGTAAAATGGTTCGGACTCGTTCCGATGGCGATCACCATGCTCATCAAGCGAAAGTAGCTAGTGACTGGATGGTCTCAATAATAAGACAAACGCAAACCCAAGTAGAGAGTCCTACTTGGGTTTGTTTTATGATGTGGCATCATTGTAAATGTGAGCCTGTATCATTGGCTAGGAAGAACATGCCACCATTTACGATTTTCATGACAACTTTAGGTTCATATAGGTCTTTTAATGCTTGTTTTTCAACATGATAGCTTTCTGGTAATACTTCAGCATCTTGGTAAAAGTGATCAAGCAACGCTTCATCTTCTTGCCATCTTTTCCGAGCGTCTATCGACCATTGTGGGTCATCGGAATGTATAGTTTGCTCAATATATGACTCAATTCTCTTGATGCCGCTTACTGGTTTGATCAATGAGCTCATCGTATAGCAGTAATCAGGTATTTTCCGTGTCAATGATTTAGACTCAAGCATAGACTGGAATTCACTAATCATCATCCCATTTATGAGGTTTAACCCGATTGAGTGAAGGAAATCTTTTTTGCGGTCACATTGGTAAGACACTTTAATATTTAAGGCAAGCCAAGGTACTAATGGCACGTAGGATTGGTTGTTTTGGACAACATCTTCATATAGTCGAATATATGCCCCTAGTTGCTGTGTAGATTGAAATATTTGGTGGAGCCTAGGAGAGCCGAAATGAATAAATTCACCCTCGTTATTGCCCTCCTCTGATTGTTCAGTTCTTAACATCAATTTCATAGGATTAGGTTCAGCGCCTGTCATTTCTTGATAATGCCAATAAAATGGGCGATTCATAAGGTGTTTATCCAGTTCTATCGTCAATTGCACGTGTAATAAATGTTCATGCCGTTCTAGTAACTCACAATCATTTGCTGCAAAATATCGGTCAAGAAAATTATGAATGTCCTTCTGAAGCAATCGAATTTCCTCCTTCATCTGGGTACTGTATTAATGATGTTAAATTGTCCATTTTAATCCGGATTTCCCCATCTGTATCAGAGTCATAGAATATGTCACGAATATGCTGTTCTATATTTTTCATACCTACTCGTGAAAGGATTTCATCCAGGTCTCCAATTACGTTTTCGAATAAATTTATCTTTTCGTATAATAGTCGGAGAATATGTTCCTCAATCGTATCTTGGGTAGCGAAATTGTAAATGTGTACATCGTGTTCTTGACCAATTCTATGAACCCGTCCAATTCTTTGTTCAATTCTCATTGGATTCCAAGGTAAGTCATAATTGATGATGTGCTGACAAAATTGTAGATTAATCCCCTCACCACCCGCTTCTGTTGCAATCAATACCTTCGCATGATTTTTAAACAGGTGGGTCATCCAATCCTTCTTGTTTCTTTTGAAACCACCTCGGAAAGGGACTGAACTGATGCCGTGTTGTTTGAGATACCATTGTAAATACAACTGTGTTGCTCGGTATTCAGTGAAAATGATCACCTTATCATCAATAGACTGAATGATTTCTAGTGCTTTTTCAGCTTTCGAATTTCGATCGACATTTTCAATTTCCTGCATGAGTGAATATGCTGCATTTCTAGCTTCTTCAGATATACCCTCTTTTTCAGACATACCCTTGAGTGTTAAGAATACAGCTTCGCGACTGCTACACACTTCTCTTTGAAGAGTTATCGTCGAAAATGCGTGTTGCTGAGAAATGGTAGGGTTCTTTCGTGTATTTGTAATAGATTCATACAATTTACGTTCAGACGGAGAAAGCGTAATCGGTACCGTATTTACGATTCGCTTCGGCCACTTAAGTCCAGTATCTTCGCGGCGGTTTCGCACCATGACCTTGTTAATGAGCTGTTTCAGCACTTCTTCGTTTTGGACGTTATATTTACCCGAGCGATACGATTCATCAAAGTTTTCTTCATTTCCAAGATGTCCTGGTTTCAAAAGTGAAACAAGATTAAATACCTCTTCAACTCGATTTTGAATAGGCGTTGCGGTCAACAATAAACAATACTTCTTCTTCAAATGTTGGACAAATTCATAGTTTTTCGTTTTCTTGTTTTTTAATTTATGTGCCTCATCGATGACAATTAAATCATAGTCTTGATTTAAGACTATATCACGATGAGGGTTACGTTTGGCAGTATCGATAGAAGAGACGACAACATCACACTGTTCCCAAACATACGACTTCTTTTGTGGAATCGCTGGAATTAAAAATTTTGTATTTAATTCATGGGTCCACTGAAGGACAAGTGAGGCAGGTACTAGAATAAGAATCTTCTTTGCCAGTCCTCTAATCATATATTCCTTCATGATGAGACCGGCTTCAATTGTTTTCCCAAGTCCTACTTCGTCTGCTAGAATCCCTTTTCCGTTCATATCTTCAATGACTTTTCGTGCAACCTCTAATTGATGGGGGAGGATTTGCACATGAGGGATGTGCCTAGGTGCTTGTAAACCAAGAAATTCTGGGATGATGATGCTTTTCTCAGCTTCTAATGCAAGCTTATACAATTCCCAATTAGACCACGGACCATCCTCGTCTAACCGTTTCAAGAAATCATTTGTCCAGTTTTGATCATGATGGATCGTATACGTCATATCGAAAACCCTTTCTAGAGAAAAATAGTATGAATGACGAACAATTGAAATAAGAGATTGGGCATTGTTCGTTAAATGTGATGAATATAACGCTTTCATTGAAAAGATAATTGTCAATTTACGTCGTTCGATGATAATATAGAACTAGTTTCATACTTAGTATGAACAAGCAAACATAGAAATATAATAGTTGCGATTGATTTGATCTTAGAAGACACGCTTAATAGTTCTTTTAATTACATAGAGGCGAGTGATAACAAGGGGAGAGTCTACTTCGATAGTAGCGCCGAAGGAGCAAGTGTATACGAATCTCTCAGGCAAATGGACTCTTGTTAGACGCAGCTCTGGAGAGTGTCCATTTAATGGGCCACCAACGGGGACATTCGTAGTATATTGATTTACTACGATAAACTTTCAGGTACAAGGACAGAGAAGACATTTATAGTCTTCTTTGTCCTTTATTTTTTTATTTGTTTATAAAGACAAATCTAGCAGCTGATTGACGAATTTTTTTAATAGAAGGAGAGATGCTCATGTCAACTTTACAACGAACACCATTATTTGAAGTGTACAAAGAATATGGAGCGAAGGTAATTGATTTCGGTGGCTGGGAGCTTCCAGTCCAGTTCTCAAGTATTAAAGAAGAGCATGAAGCAGTACGTACGAAAGCAGGTTTATTTGACGTATCACATATGGGAGAAATTACGGTCAAAGGCCCAGATGCAGAAAGTTACCTTCAGTATGTCATGACAAATGACGTTTCCAAGTTGAAGGATGGCGGCGCACAATACACAGCGATGTGTTATGAAACGGGTGGTACAGTAGATGATCTACTCGTTTATAAGCGCGGAGATGAGGATTATCTACTCGTTGTCAATGCAGCTAACATTGAGAAAGACTTCGAGTGGCTCCTGAAAAATGAAAAAGGAAATGTAGAAATTAAGAACATTTCTGAAGATATTGCTCAATTAGCATTGCAAGGTCCAGTTGCAGAATCCGTACTTCAGAAACTGACAGACTACGATCTCAGTGGAATTGGTTTCTTCAAATTTGCTGAAGATGTAGAAATTGCAGGCACGAAAGCGCTTGTTTCTCGTACAGGATATACAGGTGAAGACGGTTTTGAAATTTATATTGAAAGTAAAGATGCACCAACGCTTTGGAAGAAGATTTTGGAAGCTGGTCAAGAAGATGGAGTATTACCAATTGGGTTGGGTGCAAGAGATACACTGCGCTTTGAAGCTCGTCTTGCTCTATACGGACAAGAGCTCACTGCAGACATTTCACCATTAGAAGCTGGAATCGGATTCGCAGTTAAATTGAAGAAGGAATCTGACTTCATAGGTAAAGAAGCTTTAGTGAAGCAAAAGGAAGAAGGTCTAAAGCGCAAGCTCGTCGGAATCGAAATGATTGACAAGGGGATTCCAAGAACGCATTACGAGGTTTTCAAAAATGATGAGAAGATTGGTGAGGTTACGACTGGAACGCAATCCCCAACATTAGGGAGAAACTTAGGTCTTGCCATCATCGATACCCAATACACAGAATTAGGTACAGAAGTAGAAGTACAAGTTCGTAAAAGACGCTTAAAAGCAGAAGTCGTGAAAACGCCTTTCTATAAACGCTAATTATAAGGAGGAATGTAGAGTGCAATTTCGTTACTTACCAATGACAGAGCAAGATGAAAAGGATATGTTGGCCGAGATCGGCATTGACAGCATAGACGAATTATTTGAGGATATCCCTGAAAATGTACGTTTTAAAGGGGACTTGAATATTACCGAAGCCATCCCTGAGCCAGATCTTATGAAGAAGATGACGAAGCTCGCTGCACAAAATGTGAATACGAAGGATTACGCATCGTTTTTAGGTGCAGGTGTATATGATCACTATATACCTTCGATCGTAAATCACGTTATCTCTCGTTCAGAGTTTTATACTGCTTATACGCCTTATCAGCCTGAAATTTCTCAAGGGGAGCTTCAAGCGATCTTTGAATTCCAGACAATGATCTGTGAACTGACAGGAATGGAAGTAGCGAACTCCTCTATGTACGATGGCCAAACAGCCCTCGGCGAAGCCGCTTTCTTAAGTGGTGCTCATACGAAAAAGAAAAAGGTTGTCGTTTCAAAGAGTGTTCATCCTGAAGCGTTAAGTGTACTTCATACGTATGCGAAGGGTCCGAACCTTGAAGTCGTTGAAATTGACACTTCTAATGGAACAACCGATTTAAATGCATTACGAGAAGCGGTTGATGGCGACACAGCTTGTGTTATCGTTCAATATCCTAACTTTTATGGTCAAATAGAGCCATTGAAAGAGATTGAAGAGATTGTTCATCAAGAAAAAGCGATGTTCGTTGTATCCAGTAACCCACTTTCGTTAGGTGCACTTAAGCCACCTGGACAGTTCGGTGCAGATATCGTCATTGGTGATGCACAACCATTCGGTATTCCAGCTGCATTTGGTGGTCCACATTGTGGATATTTTGCAACGACGAAGAAATTGATGCGTAAAGTTCCGGGCCGATTAGTTGGTCAAACGACAGATGAAGAAGGACAACGTGGATTCGTACTGACATTGCAGGCTCGTGAACAGCATATCCGTCGAGATAAAGCGACTTCCAACATCTGTTCAAACCAAGCATTGAACGCTTTAGCAGCATCTGTTGCGATGACAGCACTTGGTAAAAAAGGAATCAAAGAGATTGCAATTCAAAATCTACAAAAAGCACATTATGCCAAAAAGCAGCTAGAAGCAAATGGACTTGAAGTTGAATTCCAAGGAAAGTTCTTTAATGAGTTAGTCGTTAAAGTGACGAAGCCTGTTAAAGACATCAACAAAGCACTCCTTCAAAAAGGATTTATCGGGGGATATGACCTCGGTCAATACTACCCTGAATTGAGCAATCATATGTTGGTTGCGGTAACTGAGCAACGTACAAAAGAAGAAATCGATACATTCGCAAAAGAATTGGGGGGAGTCCAATGAGTCACGAAAAAGATCAAGCACTCATATTTGAAATCTCTAAACCTGGACGAGAAGGATATAGCCTATCGAAATTAGATGTTCCTGAAACTCCCATTGAAGAAATGATTGATGCTGATTATATTCGAGAAGTAGAACCTGAACTTCCAGAGGTTTCTGAACTGCAAATCATGCGTCATTATACAGCATTATCGAAACGTAACCATGGAGTCGACTCAGGATTCTATCCTTTAGGTTCTTGTACGATGAAATACAATCCGAAGATCAATGAAGATGTTGCACGTATTCCTGGATTTGCACATATTCACCCATACCAAGATGAAGAAACTGTGCAAGGTGCAATGGAAATGCTTTACGACCTTCAAACAACTCTGGAACAGATCACAGGTATGGATGAGGTTACACTTCAACCAGCTGCTGGTGCTCACGGTGAGTGGACAGGTTTGATGATGATCCGTGCATTCCATGAAAAGAATGGCGACCACAAGCGTACAAAAGTGATCGTCCCTGACTCTGCTCATGGAACAAACCCAGCATCTGCAACCGTTGCAGGCTTTGAAGCCGTCACTGTAAAATCAGATGACAATGGTCTTGTCGATCTCGAAGATTTGAAGCGTGTAGTCGGTGAAGATACTGCAGCCCTCATGCTGACGAATCCGAATACGCTTGGACTTTTTGAAGAGCATATTCTAGATATGGCGAGAATTGTCCATGAAGCAGGCGGAAAGCTTTATTATGACGGAGCAAACATGAATGCAATCATGGGCCGTACACGTCCTGGAGATATGGGCTTTGACGTTGTTCACTTGAACTTGCATAAGACGTTCACAGGACCTCATGGAGGCGGTGGACCAGGATCAGGACCAGTTGGAGTTAAGAAAGAATTACTTCCATATTTACCTAAGCCAATTCTTGCAAAGACAGAAGAAGGCTATGTGTTTGACTACAACCGCCCTGATTCGATTGGACGTGTTAAACCGTTCTACGGAAACTTCGGTATAAATGTCCGTGCGTATACGTACATTTTGACGATGGGTAGACATGGCTTGAAGAAGGTCAGTGACTATGCTGTATTAAATGCGAATTACATGATGCGTAAATTAGCGCCTCACTTCGAGCTACCGTATGCACAGCATTGTAAGCATGAGTTTGTCATTTCAGGTAAGCGTCAGAAGAAGTTAGGCGTCCGCACATTAGATATGGCAAAGCGCTTGCTTGATTTCGGTTACCATCCACCGACCATCTACTTCCCACTAAACGTCGAGGAAGGTATGATGATCGAGCCAACGGAAACGGAATCGAAAGAAACACTGGATGAGTTTATAGAAGCTATGATACAAATCGCGAAAGAAGCTGAAGAATCACCAGAAGTGGTCCAACAAGCACCACACACGACAGTCATTAAACGTATGGATGAAACAACAGCTGCACGTAAACCGATTCTACGTTACCAAAAACAATAATATTAGAAGAAGATGCCCTAGAAATTCTTGGGCATCTTTTTTAGATCAAAATCTAACCTTCTTCTCCAATGATTTCGACATTTCAACATATAATCTAGACATTTCCCGTATTTATCTAGACATTTCCTGAATTAATCTCGACATTCTAACGGTTAATCCTGACATTTGATCGCATTTTCTCGCCATTTTAGTAAAATGATCCTACTAAAGACATGTCATAACCTTTCTAGTACTATGGCTAGAACAATGTGAATTATCATGAAATGTGAATAGGCTCTTCTCATACAATATTGTAGAGGTGAGAAATATGCCAAGAATAAAATACACAAATTCAGACATTGATTTAATGGCTAGAATGATGAGAGCAGAAGCCGTAGGTGAGGGAAAACAAGGCATGTTATATGTCGGTAATATAATTGTTAATCGTGCTAATGCAGATTGTTTAGACTTCAAAAACATAAGGACAATTCCACAAGTCATTTATCAAGTACAAGGAGGAAACTATTCTTTTGAAGCTGTTCAAAAGGGAAATGTATTTTATAACAGAGCGAGAGCTGCAGAGAAAAAGTTAGCAAAAAAGAACTTGGATTATTGGAGGGAGCATCCAGCGAAATATGGTCTTTGGTATTTCAACCCATACGCTCCCTGTCCTCAAACATGGTTCGGCCAACCATTTGCTGGTCAATACAAAAAACATTGTTTTTATGAACCAGCAGCTGGAACATGTGCAAGTGTTTATTATTGAGTGGGTACTAAAATGGAACTCAGCATTAAAAAAGAGTGTAATCAGTATAAACTGATCACACTCTTTATATTGGTTTATTTAGCTTTCTTAATTTTTCCGCCCCATTTTTTAAATCCGCCTTTAAGGTTATAAAGGTCTTTAACGCCTTTCTTTCTTAACACGGCAGCAGCTCTTACTGTTCGCATGCCACTTTCACAATATAGGTAAACGGGTTGATCCTGACGAATTTCTTTATGACGCATGCGAAGCTGAGACAATGGGATGTTTCTTGCTCCTAAAATATGTCCATTTTCATATTCTTTCGTTTCACGGACATCAATTAACTGAGCCTTTCTATAACCACTGCGGAATTCTTCTTCAGTCAACGTCTTCAAATTTCGACGTTGATATAGACCAGCAATCAACATATATAGCAATAGGCCTACTGGTAAAGCCCATAGAATCCAATCCATTTCGATTTCCCCCTATTTCTTTCTAAAAAAAATATTCCATGTCCATTATATACAGGATTAGAGGTATTCGCAAAATAAAGTTTTCAAAATTCGATACGTTGTACGCCTAAGTTGAAATCTGTTAAACTATGAACGTTACATACAGATGATTGTAAGGAAAGAGGCGTACAAGTCGTATGAAAGAGCAATGGTATTTTATTGATTCTGGTGCTTGTTCACCAGCTTATAATATGGCGCTTGATGAAGCGCTATTGGAATGGCATAGTAAAGGCGAGATAAAACCAGTTGTACGGTTTTATGAGTGGAATCCAGCAACGCTATCAGTTGGATACTTCCAAAAAGTAGAGAAAGAGATCAATTTGGATGCCGTGGAAAAGCACGGATACGGGTTTGTTAGACGCCCAACTGGAGGAAGAGCGGTATTGCACGATCAAGAATTGACGTATAGTGTGATCGTTTCGGAAGAGCATCCAAAGATGCCACAATCTGTTACTGAAGCATACCGCGTTATATCAGAAGGCATACTAGGTGGATTTAGAAACTTAGGTTTGGATGCGTACTTTGCTGTTCCTAGAACAGACGAAGAAAAAGCAGGTCTTAAAAATCCGCGATCAGCCGTTTGCTTTGATGCTCCATCCTGGTATGAATTGGTTGTTGAAGGACGTAAGGTTGCAGGGAGTGCACAAACGAGACAAAAGGGTGTGATTCTCCAACACGGTTCAATATTGCTTGATATCGATGAAGACAAACTATTTGATTGCTTTAAATTCTCAAATGACAGAGTCCGCGATCGGATGCAAAAGGCATTTAGTAAAAAAGCGGTTGCGATTAATGAGTTACGTGCAGAAAGAGTTACGATTGAAGAATCAAAGATAGCATTCAAACGTAGTTTTGCTGAAGGACTTGATGTTGAATTTATACCACTTGAATTAACGGAAGAGCAAAAACAATATGTAGATCAAATCGTTGATAGACGATATGCGAACGATGAATGGACGTACAGACGTTAAGATATGAAAAGCTGCGACAAATGCTGTCGTAGTTTTTATTTTTTTTTCGAAATAGGTTATAGGTTTTTAAATGAGTGTAAGCCACATGCGAAGCTCAAAAAATGTTACTTGATGCAAATGGATGAATTTCTTATATGGGGGATTTAGAAGCGAGAAATATACAATTTCCTTTAACATTCTACTTATTTTATATGATTGTGATTTTGACAAGATTAAATATATTCGTTCTAAAACACACAATATATTGTATTATTTAAATATAATGTACACTATATATTGATAAACGAGCCCTAGATATGCTATTATCTTAGTAACTCATATGCAAATGAAATTAACATAAAAAATGAAAAAATAATAAAGGAGGATCCTGGATGGCGATTGTAACAGGGGAGCAACGACATCATATCAACATAGACCAGTTGAATGACGATATTGCGAAATTTGAACAGGTGCATCCGATCACATCGGACATGCATACGACACACAAAGGTGTATCGAGATTGGTCATGTTGGATCGGTATTCTTTCAAGGATACTGAGAAAAGGACTTTAAAGGTAGGAGACTTTGTTGTACTGACGGTCAAAGACGACCCGAAGTTTCCAGCTAGAGGTGTCGGATTCATCGTTTCCATTGATCAAGAAAAGAAGATGGCGGAAGTGAAAGTAGACGAGGATTATCGAGGTGTACTTGATAAACCAGAGGAAGTGAAGACAGGAATAGTTAAACGACCTCTTGATACGATTGATAAGCCATTAGAAATATATTATGAGCAAATTGCTAAACGGAATGCGACAGGTCTTGCGGAAGTGGAAGAAACTGAGGAAAGAAAGCAAGAATCCTTCGAAAAATTCTACCATGAGCTAGTTAATTTAAACTTCGTTCCAGCTGGACGAGTATTATACGGTGCCGGTGCAGGTACTGAGGTCACCTACTTCAATTGTTATGTAATGCCTTTCGTTCAAGATTCTAGAGAAGGTATCTCAGACCACCGGAAGCAAGTGATGGAAATCATGAGTCGCGGTGGTGGTGTTGGGACGAACGGATCAACATTACGACCAAGGAACACACTTGCAAAAGGCGTGAACGGAAAATCATCAGGGTCTGTATCATGGCTAGATGACATTGCGAAGTTAACGCACCTTGTAGAACAAGGTGGATCCCGTTAAATGGCTCCAATCGGCGGGAATAAAATCTCGTGAATTGCTGGAACACCCTAAAGCCTTGAAAGCTACAACGCGGCCGGAAACGGCGAACGTGAATGCTCAAAAATTTCAAGGATAAAACAATGGGCAATCAGCAGCGAAGTATCTTAGGAAACTGAGATAAACGTTCAACGACTATTAAAACTTCCTAAGGTTTCCTAAAACATGGAGGAATGTAAATGGAAATTAAGGAAGAAGTAAATCATAACAAGCGGCAACGTGGTTATGAGGCACGAGACAAAGTAGAAAATAGCGAATTAATATGAATTTTCTTCTTTGATGATATAGTCTGATCTCATGTGAAAGCATGAGAGTGTGGCAGAAATGACCACACCCACTCAATATGGAGTGCGTAACAAACAGCGTGGAGCTCAAATGATTATGCTGGCGGATTAATTCTAGTCCGCGTCATTCAGACAATGAATGACTAGAAAATCGGGTGAATTGCTGAAAAATCCTTAGAGACGATCAAGCTACAACGTGACTGGGAACGGTGAGCGTGAATGCTTTAAAAATTGATCGGATTGGACAATCAGCAGCCAAGCACCTAATCAGGTGAAGGTTCAACGACTATCGAAAACTTACAAGATTGTAAGCGAGTAGAGTAGGGGAGTTAGATCCTCGAAGCGCCCGGCCCCTAACAGGTCATGCTGAGGGTGATGATATAGTCTAGACCGTCTGCTTTTAGCAGAGTTTAAGTATCCTGAAAAGGACGGTATAAACGTGGCATCCAGACATTATTGAATTCATCATTTCAAAAATGCAAAATCCGAGAATTCTTAGATTCTTAGTTGAAACGACTACGGACGATCGAATTAAACAATTAGCTCTTGATAAATTGAAATTTACTCCTCTTACTGAGACGGAACAAACGATGTATCAAGGTATCGTCAATTATAAGAGTATCCCAGGTCAAGGTGGATTTACTGACAAGGCAATTAAAGAAGCAGAAGAAAAACTTCGTGTAGGTGGAACATATAGTGTTCATAATCCAGAATTTTTAACTGGGGCAAATATTTCGGTATGTGTGACCAAAGAATTCATGGAAGCAGTCGAGAACGACGAAGAGTATGAACTTCGTTTCCCTGATGTAGAAAACTACACGTTTGAAGAGATGCTTGAGTATAACAACAAGTGGCAAGAATGTGGTGACGTTCGTGAATGGGAAGCGAAAGGGTATGGGATCCGTGTTTACAAGCGTGTGAAAGCACGTGAACTATGGAACCTGATCAACATTTGTGCAACATACTCAGCAGAACCAGGCATTTTCTTTATCGATAATGCAAACGAAATGACAAACGCAAAAGCATATGGACAGAAAGTAGTAGCAACGAATCCGTGTGGTAGAGCAGCTTGATTTGCCTCACGTAAAAAATTGCGGGATAAAGCGGGAACCCTGAGATGGGAATCCGAACCGAAGGCTAAGGGTAAAGCCTTAGTCAGGGGCAACGCATAGGCAGTGAACCTCGAAAGAGAATATAACCTGCCCACGAGACCGCAACATCACAAACCAAATACGATTTAAAGGTCTTTTTAACAAATTGAATTAGAGGTGGGTGTTCATGAATAGAGGGTATGCGGGCTTTTACAAAGGATACTATTTAAGAAGTTCCTACGAATACGCATATGCCAAATATCTTGATCACCATTCTATTCAATGGAGTTATGAAGACGATGTATATGACATTGGTTACCGCATTTATAAACCAGACTTTTTTTTCTATAATAAAAACGGTGTATTAAATAAAATAGTGGAGATTAAATCAAGAAACGAAGAAGAAAAGAAAAGAGCAAGAAAAGCTTTAAGAACCATAGGACTGCTAAACTCTTTAGAGTGGGAATTAATATCATATGAAGAGCTTCTACAATTATACAAAGTAATGCCAATTTCATTAAATTCAGTAATAACCGAATGGATAAACTCCAAAGATACCACGGTTAATAAAGTTGCTGTTGGTAAGTTGAATGGTCACTACAATTTAAAGCATAATGAAAAGACAAAAAGAGAAATTGGTAACCATACTAAAAAATTGTGGGCTTCTGATAGTATCGCTAAACAAAAGATGATAGAAGGTTTAAGAAAAACAGGGTTGGTACAGAAAGGTAAATTAAAAAAGCCTAGGGAAACGAGAATCTGTCAACTTTGTAAAAGACCTTTTAATGTTATCGTAACCGCTCAAAATAAATTTTGCAGTCGTACTTGTTCTGGAAATGTAGCTATAAAACTTGCTACAGAAACATACGTTAATAAACGAAAACAAGTGCACTATCGAATTAAACAATACGTTATTCAGTGGTCTAAGGATAATAAAGACTTAATTCTAGGAACACCGTTAAACAAAATCAATTCCACTATTAAACCGTTAACAGATACTATCCAAAAACAATATGGAGTAAAGGACTATAGGATAATCTCAAAAGCTGTTTTTGGAGAAGATAAAGGTAGAAAAGAACTTCTGAAGTTTATGAAAAGTGTTTGTGATGAAAAGGTATGCTGAACTTACAGGAATACAACTGTAAGAACTATCGGATAAAAAGCCGGTAGGATAACAAAATTGGAACAACCGCTCGCACCTTATTCTGTTTGTAACTTAGCTGCCGTCAACCTAGCCAATGTTGCTGACAAAGAAACGAAACAGGTAGACTTCGATAAGCTGAAACAAACCGTTCGCACTGGTGTTAGAATGCAGGATAACGTTATAGATGCTACGCCATATTTCCTAGAAGATAATCGAGTTCAAGCTCTTGGAGAACGACGTGTCGGATTAGGTGTTATGGGTCTTCATGACTTACTCATTTACTGTGAGACGAAATATGGATCTGAGGAAGGTAACAAATTGGTTGATGAGATCTTCGAAACGATGGCGACAACTGCCTATCGTGAGTCGATTGAATTAGCGAAAGAAAAAGGAAGCTTTCCATTTTTAGAAGGAAAAACGGAAAAAGAAACAAGAGAACTCCGTGAAGCGTTTATCAATACAGGATACATGAAAAAGATGCCTGAAGATATTCGAGAAGGTATCCTTCAACACGGTATTCGTAACTCTCACTTGTTGACTGTAGCTCCCACAGGATCAACTGGAACTATGGTTGGCGTGAGTACTGGGCTTGAGCCTTACTTCTCGTTCTCTTACTTTAGAAGTGGACGACTTGGTAAGTTTATTGAAGTGAAAGCAGATATTGTGAACGATTACGTATCTAGAAACGAAAATGCTGACGCTGAAAACCTACCGGAATGGTTCGTTTCTGCTATGGAACTGTCTCCAGAAGCTCATGCTGATACACAATGTGTTATTCAAAAATGGATCGATAGTTCAATCAGTAAGACGGTAAATGCTCCAAAAGGATATACAGTGGAACAAGTTCAAGGTGTTTATGAACGCTTATATAACGGTGGTGCTAAAGGTGGTACCGTTTATGTGGATGGAAGTCGCGACTCTCAAGTGTTAACGCTTAGTGCAGAAGAAAATACATTTGATGAAACTGAGGCAACGCAAAAAGAAGAACGTCAAAAAGTTGTTCTCGTCGATACGATCGCAGACCTTCGCTCAACAGACGTCACGATTGGAAATGAAGTAGGCAACACTTGCCCAGTATGTAGAAAAGGACAAGTGAAAGAAATTGGTGGTTGTAACACATGTACAAACTGTAATGCTCAGTTGAAGTGTGGAATTTAATATTTGAATGGAACCTACCTGTTTTATCAACGGGTAGGTTTTTTAATCTTCTTAAATCTTCCATTGTGCATTTAGACTATTTTACATCACCTCGCTCATACTAATCTTGAGGTGAATGTAAATGAAACCGTTTGTTCCACAATTAGTATATATTGAGCCTAAAGCGCTTGAGAAATATCCTTTAGCACGTGAATTAAAGAAGAAATTTGAAGATATGGGTTTAGAAATTCGTGAAACAACTTCACATAACCAAGTACGTGATCTCCCTGGGGATAATGAACTCCAAAAATACCGTAACGCGAAATCAACACTTGTAATCGGAATTAGGAAAACACTTAAATTTGATACGTCAAAACCGTCTGCAGAATATGCTATACCTTTAGCAACAGGCTGTATGGGCCATTGCCACTATTGTTATTTACAAACAACCCTTGGTTCAAAACCTTATATCCGAACGTATGTCAACTTGGATGAAATTTTCGCACAAGCCCAAAAATACATGGATGAACGTGCCCCAGAAATTACACGTTTTGAAGCATCGTGTACATCTGATATTGTGGGAATCGACCATTTGACTCATTCTTTAAAAAGAACCATTGAATATATTGGACAAACAGAATTGGGACGTCTTCGATTCACCACAAAATATCATCATGTCGATCATCTTCTAGATGCCAAACATAATGGCAAGACGAGGTTTCGGTTTAGTGTGAATAGCAAATGGGTTATTAAAAATTTTGAAATGGCAACCTCTTCACTCGAAGATCGATTAACCGCTGCTAAGAAAGTTGTTGAAGCGGGCTACCCTCTTGGTTTTGTTGTTGCCCCCTTATACTTACATGATGATTGGCAAGGTGGTTATAAAGAGTTGTTCGAGATCATGAGTGAAACAATCCCGGCCGATTACTTCTCTAATATTACCTTTGAACTGATCCAACACAGGTTCACAAAGCCAGCTAAAAAAGTCATTGAAAAAAGGTATCCTAAAAGCAAACTAGAGATGGATGAAGAAAAACGGAAATATAAATGGGGCAGATATGGAATTGGAAAGTATGTATATCAAAAGGATGAAGCACAAGAGTTGAGAGAAACGATAGAGAATTATATTGAAGCATACTTCCCAGAAGCAAAGGTTGAATACTTTACTTAAAGGATCTGCCCTTGTCACTTTAGCATTATTATTGTATCCTTTTATTATGTTTTGAATTGATTAATACACAGGTACAGGATCTGCGGTATTGGAGGGGAAAGCATGCCAACTCCAAGTATGGAGGATTATATTGAACGTATTTACCAGCTCATTAATGAAAAGGGATACGCTAGAGTTTCAGATATTGCAGAGGCATTGGAGGTTCATCCATCATCTGTAACGAAAATGGTGCAAAAGCTCGACAAAGGAAAATATGTCGTTTACGAAAAATATCGTGGTTTTGTACTTACTCCTAATGGAAAGAAGCTTGGTAAACGTCTTGTTTACCGACATGAGCTTTTGGAAGAATTCTTAAAAGTCATCGGAGTGGATCCAGAGAACATTTATGAAGATGTTGAAGGGATCGAACATCACTTAAGTTGGAATGCGATTGACCGCATTGGAGATCTCGTACAGTATTTTGATGAAAACACTGAACGAGTCGATGGACTTCGAAAAGTACAAAAGAAAAATGAAGAAGAACAAGAGCAATCATGACTTTCGTTATGGTTGTTTTTTTATGTGAAATTCACTATATCCAAGGTTCGCCCCAAACCATTTTTAACTTCTAGTGTGTGTTCTTCACTATGGAAATATGAATTCGTCGTCTCAAGCGTACATATATAAAAGGAGAGGGGTGAGATGGATGGATGTTGATGGTGTGTTTTCAGGTGGAGGGGTTAGAGCGATAGCATTTATCGGTGCGTTGAAGGTTGCTGAAGAGAAGGGGATCTCCTTTAAACGAACTGCTGGTACAAGTGCTGGTGCAATCATCGCAGCATTCGTTGCTGCCGGATACACTTCTGATGAAATAAAAGAGCTTCTGCATGAGATTGATTTGAGAGAGTTCTTGGACCCGAGAACAATTTCAATCGCCTTTCCGTTCATGAAATGGTTAACGCTTTATTGGAAGCTTGGGTTATACAAAGGAAAGAAACTTGAGCAATGGGTTGAAGAGAAGCTAGCAGAAAAAGGGGTACGAACATTTGCGGATTTAGAAGAAGGTTCTATCAAAATCATTGCATCTGATATTACGAATGGGAGGTTAATCGTTCTGCCTGATGATTTAGAACGTTATGGCATCTTGCCAGAACGTTTTAAGATTGCAAAGGCGGTTAGAATGAGTGCGAGTATTCCATATTTTTTTGATCCGATCAAAATTTATGATTCTACTGGCAAGAAAAATATCTTCGTTGATGGAGGCGTGTTGAGTAATTTCCCAATCTGGTTGTTTCAAGATGAAAAGACGCCTCAGGAAAGACCTGTCATCGGGTTTCAATTACAACCTTCCCAATTAGATCAAAGACCTAATAACATAACAAATGCCATCACATTATTCCACGGGTTATTTGATACGATGATGGACGCACACGATGCAAGACATATTTCTCAAGCGCATAGTGCTGACATCGTGTTTATACCTGTACAACAAATCTCAATGATTAATTTCGCCTTATCACATCAAGTGATTGATCAGTTGACGGATTTTGGGAAAGAAAGTACGGAGAAATTTCTTAGGACTTGGCGCCATTATCCTAACCATAATACAAGAGCGAAAATTACACTAAAAAAATCGAGCATCTTATAGCGCTCGATTTTTTTTCTTTCCTTTTTTTCCTTCAATTACTTTAAGGTTGTGATTGTTTTTACGCTTCTTAGTTGCTTTTGAAAAGGAGGGATTTGCCTTCTGTTTAGGGCTAGGCTTAACTTGCTTCGATTTTAACGGACCCGTATTGTTGCTTTGATATTTCTTTGCAGAGTAGCGAGCTGCTTGCTTATATTGACCTGAAACCTGACCACCCAATCTACCCGCGATAAATCGCTTATACAAGAAGTAGAATAATCCACCAACTGCGACAAAGATCAGTGCCATTTTTACGAGGTACATCGGGTTAGTAATCAACGTCATCACAAATCCGAATGCAGCTAGCCCCAATATTAACAATACGATCCAGTTGAATTTACGTAGAAACAACAAGACTCACCTCCTTTTAGGATTAAACCACTTTCGCGCTTGTTTCAATCGCTTCCTTCTCGTATTCTTTATCTCTTTTGAGCATTTCATTAAACGAAGCAATGGCCACTTCAACTTGTGGATCTTTCGGTTCTTTCGTCGTTAGTAGTTGTAGCGATAATCCTGGATAACCAAGATAGCGAAGGATAGGTATGTTCCTTAATTTATTTGTTGCTTGTAATACCTCATAGGATACGCCGAGCACAACTGGAATCAGTGCAACTCTTGAGAGAAGACGTAACCATAATTGATCGGATGGAACAAATAAATAGATAATGAAACCAATTATTACAGTGAAAAGTATGAAACTACTTCCACAACGATAGTGCAATCTTGATTGGGCTTGCACATTTTCTACTGTTAAAGGAAGATTACTTTCATATGCGTTAATGACTTTGTGTTCTGCACCATGATACTGGAAGACCCTTTTAATCATGGGTGTCATCGATATAAAATATAAATAAGAGAGCAATAGAACTAACTTTAATATACCTTCAATAACATTTTGCCCAATGTGACCCGAAAATATAGGGATTGGTCGAAATGCTTCTGCTGCTATTGCTGGTAATAAGGTGAACAGGAACTTCCCGAATAGAAAAGATAAGACACCAAGTGCAGCAGTACCTAGAATCAATGACAGTTTAGAAGGTTTATTTTCCTCTAGAATTTTCTCATCATCTTCAGGTGCAACATCATATCTTTCAGTTGAGAAATTTAAATGCTTTACACCGTTACCACTTGCCTCGATAATCGCAACAAAACCTCTGACAAAGGGTATCTTTTTCAAAGTATGGAGTACAGGACGATGTGTCTTTTTGACCTCGAAGTAGTCTAATGAATCATCGTTTCTCCTAATGGCTGTTACGTATGTGTGTTTCCCAGCAAACATGACACCTTCCATTACAGCCTGACCGCCATACGCTGGAGCTTTTTGCTTTGACATTCATCCACCAACCTATCTTTACGTTTACAATATACCCTTATTCTATCATGATAGTATGTCATATCGCTATATGTGTGGACTTCTTGTCATTTAATTTTCTAATAAAATAGGTAGTGTACCTTTGGAAATTAATTTCCCTAAATTAGGTGATCTAACACATATAATATTTGAAAATTTGTCTAGAATTGAAAATAGAAATTCATTCAACGGATATACTAATTTTGGAGGTGTTCGTTGATGGCTAATGATCACAAACAAGATGAGAATGAACAATTAGAACAAAATAAAGGTGAAAAGCAGTACTCGTATACAGGAAGAGTATTAACGATTGGATTTGTCGGTGGATTGTTTTGGAGTCTAATCGGCTATGCCGTATATATGTTGAACTTTACAAGGATCAGACCATCCTTAGTACTATCACCATGGGCTGTTGGTGATTGGAAGGATAAAGCCTTAGGTGATTGGATCGGAATTCTCGTAATTGGGTTATTATCTATGCTAGTTGCTATAGTCTATAAAGTGCTATTTTCTAAATTTAAACATATGGTTACCGGTATTATTTTTGGTATCGTGTTATGGGGAATTGTATTCTTTCTCTTTAACCCGATGTTTCCGACATTGAAACCAATCCAAGAACTTGGGATTAATACATTAATTACGACATTATGCCTTTACGTCCTGTATGGATTGTTTGTAGGGTTCTCAATCTCATTTGATTATGACGAGCTTCAAAAGGCTCAAAAGCAAGGGCGCTAACTATTCAAACGAATGTACCTATGATAGAATGTTCAATGGAACATTCTGTTTTTTTTTGCAATGGCTCAGTTCAAAAGATTATTGCTCTTAGGTGATAATTGAATTGAACAACAGGTTGAAATATACGAGACTCCGACGTGGAAAACGAAGTTTATTTCAACAATTTGGTACAAGAGCAACAATGTATTCAAAAACAGCCAATGTATATAACTTTTCACTTTGAGAAAGTCCCAAAGATCAGGGTTTCTTAAACTTGAGGGAGAGAAGTACATAATGAAAGTATTAGTATTGAACGGACCTAATTTAAATCGCTTAGGCAAGCGTGAGCCAACGATTTATGGCAATGAGACTTTAGAACAAATTATGAATGATTTAGATCAACAAGCAAAATTATTAGAGGTGGAAATTGCACACAAACAATCTAATCATGAGGGAGAACTAATTGATTGGATCCACCAAGCTGATGATCGTTATGATGGTATTATTCTTAATGCTGGTGCATTTACGCATTACAGCTACGCGATAAGAGACGCAATAGCTAGTATTTCGTCACCAACAATTGAAGTCCACCTATCTAATATATATGCTAGGGAATCATTTAGACATACCTCTGTTCTTTCAGAAGTTGTCATTGGACAAATTTCTGGCTTTGGACCGATTGGTTATGAACTTGCGGTAAGAGGACTCATACACTTTTTAAGGGGGAAAAACAGATGAATCGAATCGAACGCTTAAGATCATTATTTAGTGAAAACGGAATTGATGGAATGCTGATTACAAGTGCGAGTAACCGAAGGTACATGAGTACGTTTACGGGCTCTTCAGGTGTTGTACTGATCTCTAGTAAAGAAGCTAAGCTCATTACGGATTTCCGTTATATTGATCAAGCAAATGAACAAGCAACAGGCTATGAAATCGTTAAACATACTGGTTTGATTTCTGAAGAGGTTGCTAAACAAACAAAAGAAATGGGCATACAGAAGTTAGGCTTTGAACAAGACTATATGACGTATGCAGGACATCAATCTTATCAAAATAAGGTGGATGTTGAGCTCGTTCCTATATCTGGCGTTATTGAGAAGTTACGTCTTGTAAAGGATAAGGATGAACTTAAAGTATTAAAAGAAGCTGCAGAGCTTGCAGACAAAACCTTTGAACATATCTTAACGTTTATTCAACCTGGCATGAGAGAGATCGATGTTTCAAATGAACTAGAATTCTTCATGAGAAAGAATGGAGCAACATCTTCTTCCTTCGATATCATTGTTGCATCTGGTATTCGTTCTTCATTACCACATGGTGTAGCTTCTGAAAAGGTCATTGAAAAAGGGGATATGATTACGCTAGATTTTGGAGCGCTGTATAAAGGATATTGTTCAGATATCACGCGAACAATTGCAGTTGGCGAACCAAGCGATAAAATGAAAGAGATTCATCAAATTGTCCTTGATGCTCAGTTAAAAGGGTTAGAAGGATTGAAGCCTGGTTTGACAGGTAAAGAAGCTGATGCACTGACAAGAGATTACATTAAAGAACATGGATATGGTGAAAACTTTGGACATTCAACAGGGCACGGAATTGGTTTAGATGTTCACGAAGGTCCTGGCCTTTCCTTTAAAGTTGACACTGTGCTCGAACCAGGTATGGTTGTAACCGTCGAACCTGGCATTTATGTATCAGGTTTAGGTGGTGTCCGTATAGAAGATGATGTAGTAATCACTGAGACCGGCTGTGAAAAGTTGTCGACATCTTCTAAAGAATTATTTATTATTGGAGAGTAAAGAACAGGAGGAACATGAATGATTTCAGTAAACGATTTTAAGACAGGCTTAACAATTGAAGTGGATAATGGTATTTGGACTGTACTGGATTTCCAACATGTGAAACCAGGTAAAGGTGCCGCGTTTGTTCGCTCGAAACTACGTAATCTACGTACAGGTGCCATCCAAGAAAAGACATTCCGTGGTGGAGAGAAAGTTGCGAAAGCGCATATCGACAATCGTCGTATGCAATACTTATATTCATCTGGTGATGTGCACACATTCATGGACACAGAGACATATGAGCAGTTAGAACTTCAAACAGCACAAATTGAGACTGAATTGAAGTATCTTTTAGAAAATATGAATGTCCAAGTTCAAATGTATGAATCGGAAATTCTAGGTGTAGAGTTGCCGAATACGGTTGAACTTGAAGTGACAGAAACTGAACCTGGTATTAAAGGAGATACAGCTTCTGGTGGAACAAAGCCTGCTATTCTACAAACAGGTTTATCAGTGCAAGTACCTTTCTTCGTAAATGAAGGGGACGTACTGATTATTGATACACGTACTGGAGATTACGTCTCAAGAGCATAAGTGAATGAGACGAATATATGAATTAGGAAAGCCGATTCCAAATAATTTGGAATCGGCTTTTTTTATTGCATTGAAGTAAATGTAGTAATTACCCTTCTTTTTTCAAGCTTTCACTCATAGGTTGTACAAAAAAGTGGTGAGAATCTATGAAGCAAATCTTGGAGACATTTGATTCAACCGTACTAAATATGGCTGGGCTTCGATTGCTATCTGCTTCGTTCGAAATAACGGCGGTAATCTTGATGTTGTATTTCAATTCAATACAGAAAGCAATCGTTATCAATGGTTCGTTAGCTCTAGTCGGGCCAATCATTTTTATTTTTACGATGTCGTTAGGGCTCATGGGGATTGTTGAGGACATCTCATTTCAGAAGCTGGTTTTCATTGCGATTGGTGTAGCATTTATTTTATTTGGCGTATTGAAATGACTGATGCACTGGTCATAAAACAGTTGATGTCGCATACATTGAAAACAAGCCCATAAGAGAAAGTAGTGGGAACAAATGAATGAAATTCTACACATATTACCAGATTCAATTAAACATGTTGTGGCATCTATTGAAGGAGAAGTGGTTGAGCGAATTGAGGAGATTAGAATTCGAATCAACCAACCTTTGGAAATTGTAAGTGGAGGCAGACCGATCGCTCCATCTTCAGTAAACCATAGATACATGGTTACAGCGGAGGATGGTATTCAATTAATGAATAAACTCAGTCAATACTCTTTATACGCCTTTGAAGAGGAGATGAGGCGGGGGTATATTACGATTAAAGGTGGACATCGTGTTGGACTTGCCGGAAAAGTCATTACGGAAAAGGGACAAGTTAAAGTCATTCGAGATGTCAGTTCGTTCAATATAAGGATTGCAAGACAGAAAATAGGCATTTCAGAACCGATCGCGCCCATATTATATAACAAAAAATG
This sequence comes from Pseudalkalibacillus berkeleyi, assembly GCF_021608225.1. Taxonomy (NCBI): domain Bacteria; kingdom Bacillati; phylum Bacillota; class Bacilli; order Caryophanales; family Fictibacillaceae; genus Pseudalkalibacillus; species Pseudalkalibacillus berkeleyi. Next base: position 1,684,137 of record NZ_JAKIJS010000001.1, on the reverse strand, counting down.
GTTGAACACTTTAATCATCGGTCCCCCACAAGCCGGGAAGACAACTTTACTTAGAGATTTAGCTCGAGTTGCAAGCTGTGGGTTGTCTAACAAAAGCATTAATAGCTCAAAAGTGGGGATTGTGGATGAACGTTCTGAGATTGCAGGTTGTATAAAAGGAGTTCCGCAGCATAGCTTAGGCCCTCGTGTTGATGTACTAGATTCCTGTCCTAAAGCTGAAGGGATTATGATGATGATACGGAGTTTGAGTCCGGAAATTATCTTTGTAGATGAAATTGGGAGAACTGAGGATTCTGCTGCGATCCTCGAGGCATTAAATGCCGGTGTTCAAATGATAATGACAGCACATGGATACGATATTGAAAATGTGTTGAAAAGGCCTTCGCTTCGTCAGCTAGTAGAGGTTGATTTATTTGAACGGTACGTAGTCATGGACCGCTCTAAAGGTCATCATCGCATTAAAAGAATATTAGATTCAAACTTAAACCCAATAAATGAAATCATAAAGGAACAGATGCTGAGATGAATATTATCGGTGCACTTTGTATCATATTGGCGACGACATGGGCTGGTTTTGAATGGGCGAAACGGATGCAAGATCGTCCAAGGCAATTGCGTCAACTTAAAGTAGCACTCCAATCATTAGAAGCTGAGATCGTATATGGAATGACACCGTTATATGAAGCTTGTACCCATCTATCCAAACAATTGAAAGAGCCGCTATCTCTCTTTTTTGAACAGGTAGCAAAACGATTGTACACGGGTCATTCTACAGTACAAATCGCTTGGGAAGAAAGCCTCCAAGTAATTGAAAAACACACCTCTTTTCAGAAAGGTGAAATTGAAGTATTGAAGCAATTTGGAGCCACATTAGGTAGACATGATAGAGAGCATCAACAAAAGCAAATTCGACTTACCATCGTGCATTTAGAGCGTGAGGAAAAGGAAGCGGTTGAAATCCAACATAAATATGAAAACATGGTGAAGAGCCTCGGGCTTCTTACGGGATTGTTAATCGTTATATTGCTCATTTAGCTAGAGAGGAGAAAGAAGAGATGCCATATGATGTGAACACGATTTTTCAGATTGCTGGAATTGGTATTGTTATCGCAATGCTACATACCGTGTTGAAGCAGATGGGTAAAGAGGACATTGCTCATTGGATTACTTTGATCGGGTTTGTGTTAGTACTCTTTATCGTCATTAGTTTGCTTGATGATCTGTTCCAACAAATTAGAGGTGTGTTTCTCTTCCAGGGTTGAGGAGGGGTTAGAAATCGAGATCATCCAAATTGTAGGGTTTTGTCTAATTGCGACCTTTCTAACCATTATAATTAAAGATCAAAAACCTGCATTTTCTTTTCTCATCATCCTTTTTGCTGGTGCAGCTGTTTTTCTATTCTTGATTGGTAAAATCCAAACCGTAATTGATATGTTAGAGCGATTGGCGACGAATGCGAATTTGAACATGGTTTATGTTGAGACAATCTTGAAGATCATTGGTATTGCGTACATTGCAGAGTTTGGTGCTCAAATCACAAGAGATGCTGGACAAGGTTCGATTGCAGCCAAAATTGAACTAGCTGGGAAAGTTCTCATCTTGGTGATGGCTATACCGATCCTTACTGTTCTTATTGAAACCATTATAGATTTGCTGCCAAGTTAGGGGGAAGTGATGTTGAGTGGTATAACCTCGAAAGTTCTTATATTTCTCCTGGTAGCAGTCGTTTTCAGTTTGTTTCTTGGACAACCAGTAAAGGTTGCTTATGCAGAAGCTACAGATAAGGGATCGCTGAAAGATAGTTTACAAATAGAGGATGAACATTTAGATACTGTTAGAGAGTATTGGAACGAAATTAGAAATCAATATGGAGGCTTCCTGCCAGAAAGCCAAAAAGGGAGCATTCTTGAATTTATACAAAGCGATAAAGATTTTTCTTTTAAAGAATGGGCTATTGCTCTACTTAGATACTTATTTCATGAAATCTTAAGTAATGGAAAATTACTAGGTATGTTAATTATGCTGACCTTATTCAGTATGCTTCTACAAACAATGCAGAATGCTTTTGAGAACCAAGCAGTCAGTCGGGTCGCATATGGAATGGTATACATGGTCCTCATCATTATCGCATTAAATAGTTTTCATGTTGCTGTGTCATATACGACAGAAGCCATTCAAAATATGAATGCATTTATTATTGCACTTATACCTTTATTACTTGCTCTAATGGCAACCTCGGGTAGTCTAGTGTCTGTTGCCTTCTTTCATCCCTTCATCATTTTATTAGTTAATACAAGTGGTCTACTTATACAACATGTCGTATTACCACTTCTCTTCTTATCTGCTCTTCTTAGCATTGTAAGTACACTTACCGAACATTATAAAGTTACTCAACTAGCCAATTTATTAAGAAATGTTGCCATCGGGGTTATGCTTGTTTTCTTCACTGTATTCTTAGGTGTCATAAGTGTACAGGGTGCAACAGCTGCAGTAGCTGATGGCGTTGCAATTCGAACAGCAAAATTTATAACCGGTAACTTCATCCCTGTCATAGGTCGGATGTTTACGGAAGCGACTGACACGGTATTAAGCGCTTCTTTATTATTAAAGAATACAGTCGGCATTGCTGGGGTCGTCATATTAATCCTTTTGTGTGCTTTTCCGGCATTGAAAATCCTATCACTCGTCCTAATCTATCAAATTGCAGCTGCAGTATTGCAACCATTAGGTGGTGGACCGATTATAGAATGTCTCTCCATTATCGGGAAGAATGTGATGTTCATTTTTGCGGCACTATCTATCGTCTGTTTCATGTTTTTCTTAGCAGTTACCATGATGATTGCTGCAGGGAATCTCACCTTAATGATGAGATGAGGAGGACTGTGGAAAATGTCTTTTCTATATGAATGGATTACGAACATTATTCTCATCATTTTGCTCGCTACTATTCTTGAACTCATACTGCCTTCTTCAGGATTTCAGAAATATGTCAAAGTCGTAATAGGTCTACTTCTGATCATTGCCATACTGAATCCGCTCATTAAATTGTTTTCAGTTGATTTGAATGATCGCTTAGCTTCGTTTCAAGTAGAATCGTCGTTAATAGGCGATGATCAAGTAAAAAGTTTGCTCGAAAACAAGAAAAGTGAAATACAAGCCTCAATTGATGCATATAGTTTAGAACAAATGGCTGTCCTATTGAAACAAAAAGTAGAAGTACAGTTTGAGGAACAATTTGAGAAACGTTTAAAGGATGTGGTGGTGGAGGATCAATCCAAAGTCGGTTCAGATGAAAGTCATTGGGTTGTCTACGTAACATTGGAATCAACTGAGAGTGATCATTCAATTTCAGTCGTTAAAGAAGTGACAATTGACACCTCAGATTCTGAGAGATTAGAAGAGGACTCTGTTCACTTAAATGAAATTGAACAGTTTCTTGCAAAGCATTGGGAGCTTCCGGTAGACCAGATTGTCATACAAGGGGAAGGAGGATCGTAATGAAATATGTCCGATCATAACAAAAAGAAGAATGAATGGCTTACGTCGCTATTGAAACCTACTAAGGATGGCAAGAAGCTTAACCGAAAATCGCAATATATATTATTGATTTTAGGCTTCGGGATTGCCATGATGCTCGTACAAAATTTAATGAGTGCAACTGAGCCAGCTTCTGTTATGAATATGGCAGATGGAACTCAAGAGTCTAAGCCAACATTCTCAATGGGCAAGTCAGACGACCCTTCCTCTTTAATCCGAGAGCTAGAAGAACACTATGAAAATCAGTTAAAGGAATTGTTGGATGAAATGATTGGTGTACAAAATGCAGAAGTCATGGTGGTTGTAGACTCTACTTATCGCAAAGTAATTGAGAAGGAAATTAACAAGCAAATATCGACAACGGATGAGACAGACAAAAATGGGGGTAAGCGCAAATCAAGTACCGATCAGACAAGTGAAAAGGTCATCATCATCGATGGGAAAAATGGTAAGGAACCCATTATACGCAGTATCGAAAAGCCCAAAGTAACTGGTGTTCTTATTGTAGCGGAGGGAGCCGATAGCTTGCAGGTGAAAAATTGGATCATAGAAGCTGTTTCGAAAGTGTTTGATATGCCGAGCCATAAAGTTAGTGTTACCGCGAAAAAGCAAAAGGGGGAATAAGAATGTTATTAAAGAAGCAAACGGTATGGTTGTTAACGATGTTGAGTTTGATCATTGTGCTGTCTGTTTATTACATTACGAGCCCAGAGCAATCACCAACAGATCTTGCTAAACAACAGGAAGGACAGGAAGCCAGTAAGAATGGTGCTCAAGATGGTGTAGAGGGTCCATCTGTTACTCAGATTGACAGTGACGAACTATTTATGGAACTTCGAATGAAAATGGATGAGCAGCGTTCAAAGCTAGCGCACCAGTATGATCAAGTGATTGCAAATACGAGTGTAGCAGCTGAAGTTCAGTCGGAAGCATTAGACAAACTAACGGCACTTCAAGAACTAGGTATGAAAGAAAGCACACTTGAAACGTTAATTAAAAGTATGGGGTACGAGGATGTGCTCGTAAACACGATGGGTAAGGAAGTAACGATCATCGTCAGAGTTGAGGAAAAGCTTTCCGGTGAAGAAGCGAATGCAATCATGCGAAAAGCGAAAGAACAACTAGGTGACAAACAAGTAGCTGTACAATTCCATACAGCAAAGAATTAATACCCCAAAACGATAACGAAATGTTGGACTGACTGTGTCCATCGTATGAAATAAGGTCAAGTAGAAGCAAATTGCTACTTGGTCTTATTTTTATTTTATCATCACTATGTTTTTGATATCATGTTAGTATAACTGTCCTCATTAAGCTGGATATGATATGATATATACGGATTAGCACCAGCTCCCATAAATAGGTAATAATATTGGAAGCGTTTTAGGTGTGATCATTTATGATATAATAATTCTAATCGTAGACAATTTTAAGGAGTGGAACAAATGCTCAAGATCCAAGAAATTCGAGAATTAATTAAACTAATTGATCAGTCTTCTATCAATGAATTCAATTATGAATTGGAAGATGCGAAGATTACATTGAAAAAAGGTGGAGGAGAACAAGTTGTTCAACAAACAGTTCAGCCACGTGTTGAACAGGCAGCTCCAGCTCCCCAAGTTCAAGCCCAACCATCACAACCAAGTGAGTCAAAACAAGAAGCAAACTCTGGAAACAGTGAACCTGTGAAAGAAATGGATGAAACATTACATAAGATTGAGTCACCGATGGTAGGAACTTTCTATGCTTCTCCATCTCCTGATGAAGATGTATATGTTAACACAGGCGATAAAGTATCTAATGATTCCATTGTTTGTATTATTGAAGCTATGAAATTATTCAACGAAATTGAAGCAGAGGTCAACGGAGAAATTGTAGAAGTTCTCGTTGAAAATGGTCAACTTGTTGAGTATGGACAACCATTATTCCTTGTAAAGAAACAATAGGGTGATGCAAATGATAAAAAAAGTACTGATCGCAAACAGAGGAGAAATTGCAGTCCGTATAATCCGTGCATGTAAAGAAATGAATATTGAAACCATTGCTGTTTATTCAGAAGGTGACAAAGAATCCCTTCACGTAAGAATGGCGGATGAAGCCTATTGCATAGGACCAATTTTATCAAAAGATAGCTACTTAAACTTTACAAATATCATGAGTGTTGCAACCTTGACTGGTGCAGATGCAATACACCCAGGGTATGGGTTCTTGGCAGAGAATGCTGACTTTGCTGAAATTTGTGCAGAGTGTAACATCATTTTCATCGGACCAAGTCCTGAAGCAATAAACAGAATGGGGACTAAGGACGTAGCACGAACGACAATGGAAGAAGCTGGCGTTCCGATTGTACCTGGTTCTAAAGGCATTATTGAATCACCTGAAGAAGCCATTAAACTTGCTGAAGATATGGGCTATCCAGTCATCATTAAGGCAACAGCTGGCGGCGGTGGTAAAGGTATCCGAGTTGCCCGCACTGAGCAAGATTTAGTGAAAGGCATCAAGATGACACAACAAGAAGCTGCTTCAGCGTTTGGAAATCCTGGAGTATATATAGAGAAGTACATCGAAGATTTCCGTCACGTTGAAATACAGGTTCTTGGAGATAACTATGGTAATGCCATTCATTTAGGAGAGCGGGACTGTTCCATTCAACGTCGTCTCCAAAAGCTATTAGAAGAGACGCCTTCTCCAGCACTTGACCCTACAAAGCGTGAAGAAATGGGAGAAGCTGCGGTTCGTGCCGCTAAAGCGGTGGACTATTCTGGCGCTGGTACAGTAGAATTTATTTATGAGGCGCATTCTGGTAATTTCTATTTCATGGAAATGAATACACGCATCCAAGTTGAACATCCAGTAACTGAAATGGTAACGGGTATCGACTTGATCAAGGAACAGATACGAGTTGCCAGTGGCGAACGTCTAAGTTTTTCACAAGAAGATATCACCTTCAATGGTTGGTCGATCGAGTGCCGAATCAATGCTGAGAACCCTGACAAGAATTTCATGCCATCAGCTGGTAGAATAGAAATGTATTTACCACCAGGTGGATTAGGCGTTCGTGTTGATTCAGCTGCTTATCCAGGCTATTTCATACCTCCCTATTACGATTCAATGATTGCAAAAGTCATTACGTATGGAAACACTCGAGACGAAGCGATCCGCCGAATGAAACGTGCACTAAGTGAATTCGTCATCGAAGGAGTAGATACAACGATTCCGTTCCATCTACGACTGTTAGACCATGAAAGTTTCATTAGTGGTGATTTCAACACAAAGTTTTTGGAAATTCATGACTTAACATCAAAATCAGCTTCTAGCGGAGGTGAGTAGAATGAACGAATATCAAACATTTGAAATGGAAGAGAAGGATTCAAATCTTGGGAAGGTTGAAATCTCGCCTGAGGTTATTGAGGTCATTTCAAGCTTAGCTGCAACTGAAGTCGAAGGTGTTTCATCAATGCGTGGTAACTTTGCATCAGGAGTAGTTGAGAGATTCGGGAAAAAGTCTCTAGGTAAAGGTGTTAAAGTTGAACTATCAGAAGATGGCATTAACATTGATGTGTTTGTAACGATGAATTTTGGTGTGTCTATTCCAGATACAGCTGAAAAGATTCAAGAGAATATCCGCCATACATTATACACAATGACGGCATTAGAGCCGAACCGTGTAGATGTGCACGTTGTCGGCGTTCAATTTGAAGATAAGCTGAACCAACCAGAAGAAATCGAAGAATTTTAAAATGTGCTGACTCGAATGTCAAGCCTCGTCTCCCCGTACTGGGGTAACTTTGGCTCCTTCGTTCGAGTCAGTTTTTTGCGTTCTTGATAGGTTTGATGGATTATGAAGATAAAATAAGGTGTATGCTGTTAAGGTTAGAGGCTCTATGCTATCATCAGATAGAGAAGAAATGAAAGGAAGTATTCATAATGAAAAGAAGGATAGCGAGGGAAAAGGCGTTACAGTCTTTATTCCAAATAGATGTAAGTCAATTGGAACGTGATGAAGCCATTGGTCATGTTTTAGAAGAAGGAGAAGAGCGAGATTCGTTTCTCATTCAATTGGTTGAAGGGACGATCGAACATTTAGAAGACATAGATTCAATCATTAGGGAGCATCTAGAGAATTGGAGCTTCGATCGAATCGGTAACATAGACCGTTCAGTTCTTCGTATTGCTGTTTATGAAATGAAATACTTAGAGGAAATACCAATTAACGTCACGTTTAACGAAGCAATTGATCTTGCGAAAATTTTCGGCGGAGATGAATCTGGCCGATTTGTTAATGCGGTCCTTTCAAAAATAAGCAAAACAATCCAATAGCGGAGGGGATATGAGTGGTTGCCGAGCTGATCAAGGGGAATGAAATTGCACAAGCGAAAAGGAACGAGATGAAAGAGGAAGTCAGAAAGTTAAAAGAAGGAGGGATCGTGCCCGGTTTAGTTGTCATCATTGTCGGGGAGGATCCTGCTTCTTTATCATATGTTAGAGGAAAAACAAAAGCATGCAAGCAAGTTGGCATTGATGGTAAGCTTATTGAGCTAGCTGAAGAGACAACAGAAGAAAAGCTTCTTGCTATAATTGAGCAATATAACAACGATGAGGCATGCCATGGTATACTCGTCCAATTACCTTTACCAAAACATATCTCTGACACATCAGTCATTGAAGCTATTTCACCTGAGAAAGATGTTGACGGATTCCACCCAATTAATATTGGAAGAATGATGACAGGTCAGCGTGCATTTTTACCTTGCACACCATTTGGAATTGTTGAGATGGTGAAAGCAAAGAACATTCAGATAGAAGGAAAGCATGTTGTCGTTATTGGAAGAAGCAATATTGTAGGAAAACCAGTTGGTCAGTTATTCTTGAATGAAAATGCAACCGTTACATATTGCCACTCGAGAACGCCAAATATGAAAGAAATCACAAGACAAGCTGATATATTGATTGTTGCCGTAGGGAAGAAGGAATTCATCGGTAAAGACTACATCAAGCCAGGTGCTGTCGTAATTGATGTTGGCATCAACCGAAAGGAAGATGGGAAACTCACTGGTGATGTGGTATTTGAAGAAGCTGAAGAAATAGCATCTTACCTTACTCCAGTACCTAAGGGTGTAGGACCGATGACCATTACAATGCTCTTACAAAACACAATATTATCAGCGAAATGGAGTCATCAAATAGAAGGTGTTCATTAAATGCAACAAGATCGTTATATCAGTATCACAGACTTAACACGTTATATTAAGAGGAAGTTTGAGCGGGACCAGACTTTACAAGACATATGGCTTCGTGGAGAACTTTCAAATGTGAAATTCCATAGCAGAGGTCACATGTATTTTACAGTGAAAGACCAAAATAGTCGCATTAATTCAGTCATGTTTGCAGGGAATAATCGATTTCTTAAATTTCGACCTGAAGAAGGTATGAAGGTACTCATACGCGGAGAAGTTTCCGTATATGAACCTCATGGACAATACCAACTTTATGTGAAGGAAATGCAGCCTGATGGGATCGGAAACTTATATCTTGCTTATGAAGAGTTAAAGAAAAAGCTCGAATTTGAAGGGTTATTTGCAACTGAGAGAAAGCAGTCCATACCTACAATTCCAAAGAAAATTGGTGTAATTACCTCTCCAACTGGTGCTGCAGTAAGGGATATTTTAACTACGATAAAGCGTCGTTTTCCTATCGCAAAGGTTACGGTAATGCCGGTGCTTGTACAAGGGCCACACGCAGCTCCGAGCATCTCGAAGGCGATTGACCGCGCGAGTGAATTAGGTCTCTGGGATGTTTTGATTGTTGGACGCGGTGGTGGATCGATTGAAGAACTCTGGGCTTTTAATGAAGAAATAGTTGCGAGAAGTATTGATCAGTCACAAATTCCGATTATCTCAGCTGTTGGGCACGAAACAGACTTCACGATTGCTGATTTTGTTGCAGATGTTCGAGCGGCTACTCCAACAGCAGCTGCTGAACTAGCTGTGCCTCATATAGTTGAATTGCAGGAACGAATCACCCAACGACAGTTACGTCTGACAAGAGCTATATCAGACCATGTGAAAGGTTCTCGAAATGAACTGAATCGTCTTAAACGCTCGTACGCATTTAAGTACCCGATGCAGCTTGTGAAGCAGAAGGAGCAAGAGCTAGACCGACTGCTTGATCATCTGCAAAAAAGTAGCAGTAGGACGGTTATGACAAAGCAGGATCATTTAAAGCAAGTACACAACCGATTACAAAGAAATCACCCTGTAAAATTACATGAGCTATCGAAACAAAGGCACAAAACATATGAGCGTATGTTACAAAAGGAAATGCAAAACCGTCTTGAACAGTTTAAGGCGAGATTCCAGAAAAATATTGGTCAATTAAATGCCCTCAGTCCACTAAGTATTATGGAGAGGGGATACAGTTTAGCCTATCATGAAGGTGAACTCGTCAAAAGTGTCAAACAAGTACAGCCCGGGAATCCAATCTCTGTTCGTTTAAAGGACGGAAAGTTAGATTGCCAAGTATGGGGACTTGAGGAGAGTGAGAATAATGGAAGAGAATAAAGAACAAACCTTTGAAGAATCCATGGAAGAACTTGAAGAGATTGTATCAAAATTAGAAGAGGGCGATGTGCCTCTTGAAGAATCGATTCGATTGTTTCAAGATGGGATGAAGCTTTCTAAACAATGTCATGATAAATTGCAGCATGTTGAAAAGCAAATGGATGAGCTATTAAAGGATAATGGAGAAACTGAACCCTTCACGATACAGGAGGACGAATAGAGTTGGAACGTGATACTTTCTTAGAACTCCTTCAAGAAAAAAAGAGCTTCATCGACGATATCCTGCCTCAAAAAGTTGAAAATATGGACAGTCCATCAAGCTTAAAAGAATCTATGCTTTACTCCATTTTAGCAGGTGGTAAACGATTACGTCCTACATTATTGCTCATGACAATTGATGCTTTTGATCAGGACAGTAAGCTAGGTATTGATGTTGCGTGTGCTGTTGAAATGATTCACACATATTCATTAATTCATGACGACCTACCTTCTATGGATGATGATGATTTCAGAAGAGGTAGTCTGACCAACCACAAAATCTATGGTGAAGCACTTGCTATACTTGCAGGAGATGGCTTACTTACACATGCCTTTGAAGTGATTTCAAAATCTGAATGCCTTGATAGTCATTCGAAGGTTGATTTGATTTCCCAACTTGCCAAAGCTTCTGGTCCTGAAGGGATGGTTGGGGGGCAAGTGGCAGATCTTGAAGGTGAAGGTAAAAGTCTCACAATTGAAGCGCTTGAAAACATCCATAAGAAGAAGACGGGAGCACTACTTAGTTTTTCTATTTATGCTGGAGCGAAAATTGCTGGAGGAACGAAAGAGCAAATGAATCATCTTGCTCAATTTGCTAAGCTACTTGGCTTAGCGTTTCAAATCCAAGATGATATTTTGGATATTGAAGGTGACGAAACGAAAATAGGTAAACCTATAGGTAGTGATGTGCAAAATAATAAAAGCACTTACCCTCATTTGTTGACAATGGATGGTGCTAAAGAACAGCTCTTGAAAGTTGTAAAAGAAGCTAAGTCTCACCTATATAAAGCAAATGTTAATCATGAATGGTTAGAACATTTTACTGATTATATGATAAGTAGGGATCACTAGAAACATTGAGGCATATACACTTATGTGGTATATTATAATTACATGAGGAGTGGTGCAGTATTCTAGTCAGTCTCCCATTTCTGAGGGCGGGCCTAAAAATCCGCCAAAGGGCACATCGATGAAGTTCCTTGTATAGGCTCGAGGCGCCCAGCTTTGGGTCTACACTGGGAGTTAAGGCTGAAGGGCGATCCACAAAGGCATGTGGGCGTTGACCCTTTTGCCGCGGAGGACCTTAACTTTGCGATTTGCGTGCTAATACCTTATTGCGAACTAGGGTTATAAACCTGTTTCACCGGTTTTTTCGGTCGCTAGAAACTACTGGTGTGCAGCGTAGCCTGCCTTGAGTGGAATCTGAGGGGATTATGGAAGAGGAAAAATTTTCGGTTGGCCGCTGAAAAGTATTCCATACCATATGAAATCAATTCTGCGAAAGAGGCTAGGGAATGGTAAAGACTGTAGAGGAAAACTCCTAGACTGTTCCATGTGACATTCGGAGAGGATTATAGTGCGGACTAAGTGGTAATCTAGTCTGACGATTGGTGACAACGTCAAGAAGGGATTAAAGGGAAACCTCCAGTGTGGCAACGCTCTGGTACCCTTCTGGGAAAACCTACTGGACCTAAGCCGCAGTGTTTACTCTTTGAATGACCACTCCACAATTACATAATTAACATGTTCAAAGTTAAACGAATGGATAGTCCAAACCGGACTTGTAGTTCGAGGTTCGTGATGCTTTGAACCTTTATTTTAATATACGGACTTCGTCTGATTCATAAGGAGAATTCATGAATAAGGTTTTAAATAAATCATTGAAATGGAGTACCGGAATCGCCGTTATCACGCTAGTGTTAGCGGCTATTTTTTCAATTGTATCAACATTAATGATTGAAGGGGTCGCGTGGGCGGTCGGTGTCCTCATTGTATTTTTAATCGTGCTTATTGGGATTGTATTTGATATTATAGGGGTTGCAGCTACAGCAGTGGATGAAGTTCCCTTCCATGCGATGGCCTCTGAAAGAGTCAATGGATCTCGACAAGCGATAAAGATTTGTCGTAATGCAGACCGAGTTGCGAGTTTTTGTAACGACGTAATTGGCGATATTTCTGGTATAATTAGCGGAACAGCTTCAGCTGCAGTCATTGTACAACTAGCACGAACGTTTGGCGGAGATGATGCATCCGCTTTTCAATATACCGTTTCGATTGTGTTCACGAGTGTAATAGCTGCACTTACTGTTGGCGGGAAAGCATTAGGTAAATCATTTGCCATCCACTTCTCAACTTCCATTATTTTTCAGGTTGGAAGAGTAATCTACTTTTTTGAGGAGAAGTTAAAGTTAAAGAAATTGATGCCACAGCCCGCTTCAAGCAAGTATAAACGCAATACGAAAGGAAAGTGAGGATGTTCCATGAATTTGGAATCAATCGAGGATCCTAAATTTCTAAAAGAATTAGAGGGTGAGCAGCTAGAAGAACTTGCTGAATCCATCCGTACTTTTTTAATTGAAAAAATTTCTAAGACTGGCGGACATTTAGGTCCCAATTTAGGTGTAGTGGAATTAACCTTGGTTCTACATAAATTATTTGAAAGTCCAAAAGATAAATTCATTTGGGATGTAGGACATCAAGCATATGTACACAAGATCTTAACTGGAAGAGCAGATAAATTTGATACGTTGAAACAATACCAAGGATTATGTGGTTTCCCAAAACGCTCAGAAAGTGAGCATGATGTCTGGGAGACAGGGCATAGTTCTACTTCTCTCTCTGCAGCTATGGGTATGGCAACAGCGAGAGATTTAAAAAAGACTGATGAAGAGATTGTCGCGATTATTGGAGATGGTGCTTTAACTGGTGGTATGGCTCTGGAAGCATTAAACCATATCGGACATGAACAAAAGGACTTAATCGTTATTTTGAATGATAACGAAATGTCAATCGCTCCTAATGTTGGTGCATTGCATAACGTCCTAGGTCGATTAAGAACTGCAGGGAAATATAAGCGAGTGAAAGAAGAGTTTGAATCACTCATAAAGAAAGTACCTGCAGGTGGACGCCTTGCCTCTACTGCTGAAAGACTAAAGGACTGTCTAAAATACATGCTCGTTTCTGGCATTTTCTTTGAAGAGTTAGGGTTTACTTACCTTGGTCCAGTCGATGGCCACAGTATTGAGGATCTAACCGAGAATATTAAATATGCACGTAAGACGAAAGGACCAGTCCTCGTACACGTATTAACTCAAAAAGGGAAAGGGTATAAGCCTGCTGAAACCGATGCAATTGGAACGTGGCATGGTCCGGGTCCATACAAAATTGAGTCAGGTGACTTTATTAAGCCTGCAGCGTCTGGGCCAAGTTACAGTAAAGTCGTTAGTGAAACGTTACGTACTGTTGCTCGTAAAGACGAACGACTCGTTGTTTTAACGCCTGCTATGACTGTCGGATCAAAGCTAGAAGGTTTTGGAGAGGAATTTCCAGATCGACTTTATGATGTGGGGATTGCTGAGCAGCATGCAACAACTATGGCAGCAGGTCTTGCGACTCAAGAAATGAAGCCAGTGCTGTCTATATATTCAACCTTCTTACAACGTGCATACGATCAATTAGTACACGATGTATGTAGACAAAATTTAAATGTTGTATTTGCGGTTGATCGATCTGGATTAGTAGGATCTGATGGTGAAACACACCAAGGTGTATTTGATATTGCCTTTTTGAGACATTTACCGAATATGGTTGTCCTTAATCCAAAGGATGAAAATGAATTACAACATATGGTCTATACGGCGACTGAATATAATGAAGGACCGATTGCGGTAAGATTCCCGAGAGGTAGTGGAATTGGCGTTCCTATGGATGAGGAGCTTCAGAAAATTGAAATCGGTACATGGGAAGTCTTGAAAGAAGGTAAGGATGTAGCTATTCTTGCCGTTGGGACGATGATTCCTGTAGCGATGAAGGCTGCCGAACAACTTATTAAACAAGGTGTTTCTCCAATCATTATTAACGCGAGATCAATAAAGCCGCTAGATCATGGCATGATTACTGAACTTGTTACGAAGCAAATACCGATTTTAACCATGGAAGAAGGCATCATCCAAGGTGGATTCGGTAGCGCCGTGCTAGAATTCGTACATGACCTTGGTATGCATGATGCTGTAATTGATCGAATGGGAATTCCTGATCGATTCATAGAGCATGGAAGTGTTTCTAAACTGCTTGAAGAAATCAACTTAACCCCAGAAGGTGTTATTGAGCGTGTGTTTGAAATGATTCCTAAGAAACAACAGAGGGCTTATTAGTATGAAAAAGAAAGAAAGGCTAGACATTCTCCTCGTTGAACGTGGATTGATTGAAACAAGGGAGAAAGCCAAAAGGGCGATCATGGCTGGCCTTGTATTTTCAGAACAAGAGCGTCTAGATAAACCTGGTCAGAAAGTGGATGTGGAAGTTCCAATTGAGTTGAAAGGAAATCCAATTCCTTATGTGAGTAGAGGGGGTCTGAAATTAGAAAAGGCACTCCACTCATTTAATTTTGATTTAAACGACAAGATTATGATAGACATTGGCTCTTCCACTGGAGGATTTACAGATTGTGCACTACAAAACGGGGCAAAATTCGTATATGCGGTCGATGTTGGTTATAACCAACTTGCTTGGAAGTTAAGGAATGATCCACGCGTTCAAGTAATGGAACGAACAAACTTCAGGTACTCAAAGCCAGAAGATTTTTCAAAAGGATTGCCTCATGTAGCTACTATAGATGTTTCTTTCATTTCATTAAAACTCATCCTACCTGTCTTAAAAGAAATTCTTCTTACTGGTGGACGGGTTGTGGCCCTTGTTAAACCACAATTCGAAGCAGGGAAGGAAGAGGTAGGAAAGAAAGGGATCATACGAGATAAGAAAGTACATCAAGCAGTTATCGAGAAAATCACTCAATTTAGTCATGAAACGGGCTACCACGTCATTGATTGTACGCACTCACCCATTCGTGGAGGAGAAGGGAATATAGAGTTCTTATTGCACCTTGAGAAACCACAACATGATGAAGCCGCGGAAATGAAATGGAGCGGCGATGCAAAAGCAATTGTTGCAAAAGCGCATGAATCATACAAAAAAGAAGAAAAATAACGGGTAAGTATTCCCGTTATTTTTTTGATTTAAAGGACTACTTAGCGTTTTTGTGTTGACGCCCTGAGCAAGTTCAACACATCCGTGTACAATTTTCAGTAATTCGTTTATGATAAGCATATATTGTGAGAATGCAGCATTGTGGAGTGATACTATTATGATGAATAAAGGCCAACGCCATATTAAGATTAGAGAAATAATAACGAATTTCGATATCGATACTCAGGATGAACTTGTTGATCGATTGAAGAGTGCGGGATTTAATGTAACACAGGCTACTGTCTCCCGAGATATTAAAGAATTGCATCTTGTGAAAGTACCGATGCAGGATGGAAGATACAAATATAGTTTGCCTGCAGATCAACGTTTTAACCCATTGCAAAAGCTGAAAAGAACACTAACAGACAGTTTTATTAACATAGACCATACAGATCACCTTATAGTAATGAAAACGTTACCTGGCAATGCAAACGCAGTTGGTGCATTGATCGATAATTTGGATTGGGAAGAAATTATGGGAACAATTTGTGGAGACGATACGATTCTTATTATTTGTCGGTCATCTCATGACAGTCCAACGATTACTCGACAATTCTTAGATATGCTTTAGAACCTAGGAGGATAAGTATGCTAGCGGAATTATCGATACGACATTTTGCAATTATTGAAGAAGTTACTGTACCTTTTGAAGAAGGGTTAACGGTATTAACTGGAGAAACTGGTGCAGGAAAATCCATCATTATTGATGCAATAGGTTTGTTGATTGGTGGTAGAGGTTCGTCAGAGTATGTGCGACATGGTTCCGATCGAGCTGAAATTGAAGGTTTATTTTACATAAATGAAAAACACCCTGTTATTGAGAAAACTCAAGGGCAGGGTATTGAAGTAACAGACGGAATGATCGTATTAAAGAGAGACATAACGAATTCAGGGAAAAGTATTTGTCGCATTAACGGCAAACTTGTGACATTGGCAATTCTTCGTGAAATTGGTCAATCATTGATCGATATCCATGGTCAGCACGAACATCAATTTCTAATGCAAAGCGATAAGCACCTTAGTTTATTAGATCAATACTTAGCGGCAGATTTGAAACGTACAAAGGAAGAATATCGTCAACTGTACAAACGCTATGTCGAAACGGATAGACAGTTGAAACAACTGACTGAAAATGAACAAGAAATGGCGCATCGCATCGATCTAATACAATATCAACTTGATGAAATTGAAAAAGCGAATCTCCAACCTAATGAAGATGAAGAGTTAATGGAGGAAAAGCAAAAGTTAAGCAATTTCGAAAAGTTATATCAATCTGTCCAAGATGCCTATCAAGCCTTATATGGTGAGCAAAAGGGTGTTGATATCCTTGGTCTTTCAATGGGACATCTAGAAGATGTGGCGGATATAGATCCTGCTCTAAAGCCAGTTCAAGAGACCGTTACAAATGCTTATTACGCTCTAGAAGATGTTTCTCATCAACTAAGGGATTATGTAGAAACGATGGAATTTGATCCTGAAAGATTAACGGTCATTGAAGAGCGTATACATGAAATTAATACATTGAAAAGAAAATACGGTAATTCAGTTGAAGAAATATTAGAATACAGCTCTCGCATTGAAGAAGAGCTAGATACATTTACAAACAAAGACGATCGTATCCAATCATTAAATGATAAACGAAAAGAAATAGGTAAAGACTTATACCTAGAAGCGAAACAATTGAGTAACTTAAGGAAGCAAGCTGCTGGAAAGCTTGAAAAGAAAATACTTCGTCAACTTAAAGACCTATATATGGAGAAAACAACTTTCCAAGTTGCATTTCATCCAGCAAATCACGCCTCCAATATTAGAATGGAAATCGATGGACATGAAGTGCAATTCGGTAAACATGGGATGGATGAAGTGGAGTTCCTTATTTCAACAAACCCAGGAGAGCCGTTGAAACCGCTTGCTAAGATTGCATCAGGTGGAGAGCTATCAAGAATCATTCTTGCATTAAAAGCGATTTTCTCTAACCAGCAAGAAGTTGCCTCTATTATCTTTGATGAAGTTGATACAGGCGTAAGTGGACGAGTTGCTCAAGCGATAGCTGAGAAAATTCAAAAGCTATCTGCAGGATCGCAAGTACTATGTATTACACACTTACCACAAGTAGCTGCTATGGCGGATCGACATCTTTATATTCAGAAAAAGATTAAAGGTGATCGGACGCTGACGATAGTGAAACCATTACCGTTTGATGAAAAGGTTAAAGAAATTGCCCGGATGATTTCCGGAGTTGAAATAACAGACCTGACTAAGCGTCACGCAAAGGAAATGATACAGTTCGCAGATGAAGTGAAAATTACTTCTTGAAAAGCTATCCAATTGAGGGTAGCTTTTTCTTTTTGGTTATGGTTATAGAAACACACTCTAAAGGTAAAATTATAAAGGCAACCAAAAAAAGTTGTAGGGTAAGGAATGAGGAGAGTGACTGAATGAAAAGAGTCAATTACAGACAATTAGTCGGCATTCTTCTCCTTGGATTCCTCATAAGCTTAGGTTTCATTAAGCCTATACAGGACTATCTCAGTATCCCAACTGATATAACGGTTTTCCAGGGAGAAAGGTTAACGATAGATCAAAAACACCCTAATGCAACCGTACAATCTTCAGATGAAGAAGAATCAATTTTGTCACTTGGCAATATTGAAAACAATCCTCAGTCCTTTTCAATAGAAGCAATTCAAGATGGTCAAGCAGAAGTTAACATGCAAGTATCCAATTTACTCGTTAAGAAAATGAATGTAAAAGTACTTCCGGAGTTCAAAATCATCCCTGGAGGTCAAAACATTGGTGTCCGCTTGAATACGATTGGAGTCTTGGTCGTAGGACATCATTTAATCGGAACTTCAAAGGGAGAGGTTTCCCCCGGTGAAAAGGCAGGCATTCAAATTGGTGATATCATTACAGAAATCAATGGTAAACCGATACAGAAGTTGAGTGAAGTGGGTCCTTTCGTAAAAAGGAGTGGAGAATCTGACCAACCACTTGATTTGAAAATCATACGTAACAAAAAGACTTTGATGAAGAAGCTAACGCCTGTAAAGGATGCTTCAGACGCCAGATTTAGAATCGGATTGTACATTAGAGATTCAGCAGCAGGTGTGGGGACGATGACATTTTATCACCCCGATTCTGGTAAGTATGGAGCACTAGGACATGTTATTTCAGACATGGATACGAAAAAGCCAATTAAAGTATATGATGGTCAAATCATCGAATCTACAGTAACTTCAATTGAAAAAGGGACACATGGTAGACCGGGTGAGAAATTAGCACGTTTCAATGACGGAGAAAAAGTTCTCGGAAGCATTTTCAAAAATTCCCAATATGGGATTTTCGGGAAAATGAACACACCAATGAGAAATGGGATTATGGACAAGGCGATGCCCATTAAACTTTCTCACGAAGTAAAAGAAGGACATGCTGAAATCCTTACTGTTGTAAAGGGTGAAGAGGTTAAAAAATATGATGTTGAAATAGTCAGCTCTGTTCCACAGAAGTTTCCTGCAACGAAAGGATTAGTCGTAAAGATTACTGATCCTGAACTCCTAGATGCAACAGGTGGAATTGTACAAGGGATGAGCGGTAGTCCGATTATCCAGGATGGAAAAGTGATAGGAGCTGTAACCCATGTTTTTGTAAATGATCCTACGAGTGGGTATGGTGTCCATATTGAATGGATGTTAAGTGAAGCTGGCATTAATATTTATGAACGGAATAGAGATGGCGATAAAGTAGCGAGCTGAAATAGGCTCGCTTTTTTGGTTTTTGTTAACTGTTATAGTTGATTTCTTCTACATTCACTCGCTTTCCGCAAGCCTCCCTTCCACAGTAAATGGTGGATGTTAGTCGAAGAACCCCCTTTTTAAAAAGTTAGATGCGAGGCTTGCTGATCCCGCAGGACAAGGGACGCTTCGGTAGTGTTACATCGCACGAAGAAAATGCGAATTTCATTTTCGAGGAGTCGCGTGAATTTTTCTTCATCAACTTTTTTTAAAGGATTCAACAGTATTCTCAAACAAGCTAAAATTTTTAAAGAAACGGATGGGAACATTTGATATAATATTAAATATAAAGAAAATTCGACATGGAACACTAAAATACGAGGTGTCAAACCTTAAATTGGGTCGAAAAATAGAGTAAATTGAAGCTAGAAAAAGAATTGGATATTTTTTGATAAAAAAATTGAAAATTAAAAGGAATTGTAAAAACTTTGTGGAATTGATACATATGAGTTAGAAAAGACGTGAGGAGGAACATCAAATTGCAAAATATTAAAGTGTGTTTAGCTGATGATAACAGAGAGCTTGTTGGCCTATTGGATGAGTATATTTCCAGTCAAGATGATATGGATGTTGTTGGTGTTGCGTACAATGGTAAGGAATGTCTAGAGTTACTAGAAGAGGAAACACCTGATGTCCTAGTATTGGATATAATCATGCCGCATTTGGATGGGTTGGCTGTTCTTGAGAATATGCATGAACTGAATTTGAGTTCAAAGCCGAATGTGATTATGTTGACTGCATTTGGTCAAGAGGATGTTACGTCGAAGGCAGTTGAATTAGGGGCTTCATATTTTATTCTTAAACCATTTGATATGGAGAATTTAACGAATCAGATTCGTCAGATTAGCGGTACGAAGAAGTCATTCATCAAAAATTCTTCTCATCATTCATCTTCACGATCGTTCACTAAAGAATTCAAACCGAAGAATTTGGACGCAAGTATTACGAGTATCATTCATGAAATTGGGGTACCTGCACATATTAAAGGCTATATGTACTTACGCGAAGCCATTACGATGGTATACAATGATATAGAATTATTAGGATCAATTACAAAAGTGCTTTACCCAGATATCGCTAAGAAATTTAATACGACAGCATCCCGTGTAGAAAGAGCAATTCGTCATGCGATTGAAGTAGCTTGGAGTAGAGGGAATATCGATTCAATCTCAAACCTCTTTGGGTATACGGTTAGCATGTCGAAAGCAAAGCCGACAAACTCTGAATTTATTGCGATGGTTGCTGATAAACTCAGAATCGAACATAAAGCTGGCTGAAAGGTCCATCAATAATATTAATTAAAAGGCATCACCTTTTGTAAAGCTGGGCAAAAGGTGATGCTTTTTATTTTTACAAAGGAAAAAAAGTGGCTGTCTGATAAGTCCTTAAAATCAAACAGGATTAAGAAGAATGGAAAATGCCACCTTCATCAAACATTGTTGTTGATTTCAACGAATTCACGACACTCCTCGAAAATGAAATTCGTATTTTCTTCGTGCGATGTAAAGCTGCCGAAGCTTTCCTTGTCCTGCGGGAATAGCGAGCCAGGCGATACCCGCAGCAAACATAAACTACTGGTATCTGCTGTGAGTGAGGAGGCTCGCGGTTCGCCCGCGGAAAGGGAGTGAATTTCTAAGAAATCAATATCGTTATTTAACAATGGGGCTGTCCAAAAGGTCAGTATACACTGATTTTCTGGACAGCCCCTTTTTGGTTCGTTTATCGTGCGTTCTGATAAGCTGTATTCAAATTTCTAATTCGTTTTACAATTTCGGAATTCTTATTAATATTATCATTTACTAACGTAGAAACCATTGAAACATAATAACTGTTCATTGCTTGATGCTTAGAAAACACATCTTCGTTCTGCTCGGCGTAAGTGTGAAAATTCTCTTCGAAAAAAGCTACGCTAAATTGTTCCATCAAGAGTTCCCTCCCTTTTTACGAAACCTTGGTTGCACATTATTTCGTTTTCGATCGCGGTAGAAAATGAAACCGCCTACGAAACCAAATCCAATAAGGAATAAGAGGATGCCGGCAATTAATTCCACTACAAAGTTAGGGAATAACGGATGGACAACTCCAAAAAGAGCATCTCTAATTAATTTTATGCCTAATACTCCACCCATTCCGGGAATTACTAATATTAGTAGTGCTATTATTCTTATCATCTTTACCATCCTTTTCTTCGGTTCTCATTGTACCTATAATCGAATCTTCTGTCCATAAGTTTGCGAACTTCGTCGACTAAAGGTAAAATAATAAGTGTGAAAAATATTGCATGGTAAAAAATAGGGTGTAAAAAAATGAAAAATGTAATCATAATTGGTGCCGACAAGGTAGGTACTGCACTTGTAAAAATGATAGAAAAGTCAAATGCGCTTAAATTAGTAGCGGTCATCGATCCCGATGAAAATGCGCCAGCTATTACAATTGCGCGTGATAAAGGGATTAGAACGGCGTCTAGCTGGAAGACAATTATTGATACGCCAATAGATGTCGTTATTGAAACGACCGGAGTTGAAGAAACATTCAATTCTTTGAAAGAAATTAAGAACAGGCAATGGGTGATCATACCGTCATCGGTTGCTGTCTTGATTTCAGGGTTAATGGAAGAGCAAGAAAGCCTTATCCAACAACTATCTAGTCAATCTAGACAGCAAGATTTAGTCTTAAGCTCTTCTCATGATGGAATGGTTGCGATCGATCAGCAGCGACGGATTACAATTATGAACAAAAGTGCACGAATTATGACGGGGCTACAAGATTACCCTGTTATAGGAGAAGAAATCACAACGCTCATTCCAAACTCTGAACTTCCTAAAGTATTGGATCATGGAAAAACAGAAATCAACAAAGAACAAGTTCTTGATAATGGTAGGAAGATTATTACAACAAGGACTCCGATGATTGATGATACTGGAAATACTATTGGTGCATTTGCGGTTTTCAAGGATATTACTGAAGTTGTGGAAATGGCTGAAGAAGTAACGAGCTTGAAAAGTGTACAAACAATGCTTGAAGCGATTATTCATTCATCCGAAGAAGCGATATCTGTCGTTGATGAAGAAGGAAAAGGTCTAATCGTTAATCCAGCTTATACTAGACTGACTGGATTGAGGTCTGAGGACATATACGGTAAGCCTGCTACTACAGATATATCTGAGGGAGAAAGTATGCACATGCGGGTTTTGCGTACTCGAAAACCTGTTAGAGGCGTACGGTTGAAGGTTGGACCTAGTCGACGTGATGTTGTAGTAAATGTTGCCCCAGTCATTGTTGATGGCAAGTTAAAAGGCAGTGTTGGAGTCATTCATGACATGTCTGAGATTCAATCCTTAACTGCAGAACTTCAAAGAGCTCGCCAAATCATCCGTACGTTGGAGGCGAAATACTCCTTCTCTGATATTATTGGTCAATCGAAAGAAATGCAATTTGCCATTGATCAGGCTAAGTTAGGGGCAACCACCCCTGCTACCGTACTATTGCGAGGCGAGTCTGGAACAGGGAAAGAACTATTTGCTCACGCGATACATAACAGTAGCAAGTTAAAATACAACAAGTTTGTTAGAGTAAACTGTGCCGCAATATCAGAGTCTTTACTTGAAAGTGAATTGTTTGGTTATGAAGAAGGGGCTTTTTCTGGAGCGAAGAAAGGTGGTAAGCGAGGCCTTTTTGAAGAAGCGAACGGTGGAAGCATCTTTTTAGATGAAATTGGAGAATTATCTAGTGACACACAAGCCAAGCTATTAAGGGTGCTTCAAGAGAATGAAATTATTCGTGTTGGTGGAACGAAAGCTATTTCAATCAATGTCAGAGTCATTGCAGCTACTAACGTAAACCTTGAGAAAAGAATAATTGATGGCTCCTTCAGGGAAGATTTATACTATCGTATTAATCGACTTCCAATTTTCATCCCGCCACTAAGAGAGAGGAAGGAAGATCTAGGACGCTTATGTCATCACCTCATACAGAAGCTTAACCAAGATTACGGGCGAAATATCGAAGGCATTACTGAAAAGGCGATTAAATTTTTTGAAACGTATGACTGGCCTGGCAATGTCCGAGAGCTCGAAAATATTCTGGGACGTGCGATTATTCACCTTTCCTTTCATGAATCTTGGATCGATGTCCAATCGATCCCGTCGTTAGCCTCCAATCATCAACAACAGGGTTTTGAGGTGAAGGCGGCGACAACGCAAGGGTCTCTCCAAGATCAGGTCGAGCGATTCGAGAAAGGGTTAATTGAAGATACATTAACGCGATGTAATGGAAACAAAACGAAAACAGCTAAAGAACTTAAATTATCATTACGCAATCTATATTATAAAATAGATAAGTACGGTATTGAATGATGTTGCATGCAAGATATTTCATAGTATGATAATTTTTGCACACGTCGATTTAGATGAAACGTGATTATGGCAACGATTCAAAAGTTGGCATGAAACTTGCAATATTATTGTAGTGGATACAGATTAATGAAAAGGGGTTGAATTCCAGATCATGCAATTAGAACAAATCATCCAAGAAGCAACCCAATTACCTAACAAAACAGTTGCAGTTGCAGCCGCAGAAGATCACGAGGTCATCCATGCAGTCAAGATGGCAATCGACAAAGGGCTCGCCTCCTTCTTGTTGTTTGGTGAAAAGGATAAGATACAAACCTTGCTTCATGAACAAAATCTAGACAGTTCTGAACAACTTAAGGTTGTCCACTGTAACTCGTCATCAGAGTCAGCCGCTAAAGCTGTACAGGCAGTAAGTAGTGGTGAAGCAGATGTCCTTATGAAAGGAATGGTTTCTACATCAACGATCCTGAAAGCAGTATTAAATAAAGAATACGGGTTAAGAACGGGTAAAGTTCTTTCTCACGTAGCTGCTTTTGAAGTATCAGGGTTTGATCGTTTGATTTTCGTGACAGATGCAGCAATGAATATTGCACCTGATTTGAAACAAAAGGCTGACATTATTCAAAATGCAGTAGATGTAGCAACGAAGTTAGGTGTTAACCTTCCTAAAGTTGCTCCGATTGCAGCTGTTGAAGTTGTCAATCCAGCGATGGAAGCTACACTCGATGCGGCGGCATTGAGTCAAATGAATAGTAGAGGTCAAATTAAAGGCTGTGTAGTTGACGGACCACTAGCACTTGACAATGCAGTTTCGATGGAAGCGGCTTCACATAAAGGCGTCTCTGGTGATGTTGCTGGACAAGCTGATATTTTGCTCGTTCCTAATATCGAAACCGGAAACGCATTGTATAAATCATTGATATATTTTGCAAAAGCAAAAGTAGGAGCGGTGATATCGGGGGCAAAAGCGCCGATTGTGCTCACATCTAGAGCTGATACATCTGAAAGTAAACTTCACTCAATTGCACTTGCAGTAAGATCTGTCTAAGTTGATTAACTGATAAACATTTTAAAATATATAGATGAATCTCAAGGAGGAAAATTAAAATGGAAATTTTCAAGTATATGGAGACTTACGATTACGAACAGCTGGTGATTTGCCAGGACAAGCAATCAGGACTTAAAGCAATCATTTGTATTCACGATACGACATTAGGGCCTGCACTTGGTGGAACTAGAATGTGGACGTACGAAAACGAAGATGCAGCAATTGAAGATGCACTTCGTCTAGCGAAAGGTATGACGTACAAGAATGCTGCAGCTGGATTGAACCTTGGTGGAGGGAAGACCGTTATTATCGGTGATCCACGAAAAGACAAGAATGAAGAAATGTTCCGTGCGTTCGGTCGCTACATTCAAGGGTTGAATGGCCGTTACATAACTGCAGAGGATGTAGGTACGACTGTTGCAGACATGGATCTAATCCGTCAAGAAACTGAATTTGTAACTGGCGTTTCTCCTGCATTCGGTTCTTCAGGAAACCCATCACCAGTAACAGCATACGGCGTATACCGTGGTATGAAAGCTGCAGCTAAGGAAGCTTTCGGTACGGATTCTCTTGAAGGTAAAGTCATCGCTGTCCAAGGTGTTGGTAACGTTGCTTACAACATGTGTAAGCACCTACACGAAGAAGGTGCACAATTGATCGTTACCGATATCAACAAAGAGGCTGTACAACGCGCTGTCGAAGAATTCGGAGCAAAAGCTGTAGACACTGAGGAAATCTACTCTGTTGATTGTGACATCTATGCACCATGTGCACTTGGAGCGACAATCAATGACGAAACAATCCCTCAATTGAAAGCTAAAGTAATTGCTGGAGCGGCTAACAACCAACTTAAAGACGTGAAGCACGGAGACATCATTCACGAAATGGGTATTGTGTACGCACCGGATTATGTAATTAATGCAGGTGGCGTCATCAATGTAGCTGATGAATTAAATGGATACAACCATGACCGTGCTATGAAGAAAGTCGAATTGATTTATGACAACATCGCTCGCGTATGTGAAATCTCTAAACGAGATAGCATCCCAACATACGTAGCAGCTGACCGTTTAGCTGAAGAACGAATTGAGCGTAACAAAAACTCTCGAAGCCAGTTCTTGTTAAACGATCGACACATCCTTTCTGATAGAATCGGTCAATAATTCATTCTATAAAATAAACAAGCTTCTATGCTTCATCTTTAAAATTCCTTAACAAGGGGGAGCATAGAAGTACTATAAAAAATTAATATCTTACTGTCATCAATGGAGGGTTCCGTTTTGCAACAAAGAGAATATCGTTTACTCGTAATTAATCCTGGGTCTACATCAACAAAGATCGGAATATTTGATGATGAACGTTCTGTGTTTGAAAAGACGATTAGACATGACATTGAAAAAATCAATACTTTTGAACATATCATCGATCAATATGAATTTCGTAAAAATGTGATCCTAGAAACGCTTGACCATGAAGGAATCAATGTTTCTAAATTAAGTGCCGTCGTAGGACGTGGGGGTCTCCTTCGTCCTATTGAAGGTGGAACGTATAATGTAAATGACATCATGCTAGAGGACCTTCGTAAAGGTTACTCTGGTGAACATGCTTCTAACTTAGGCGGGATCATTGCATTTGAAATCGCACAAGGTTTGAACATCCCATCTTACATTGTCGATCCTGTTGTGGTAGATGAACTTGCGCCATTAGCACGTGTATCTGGAGTGCCTGAAATGGAACGCAAAAGTATATTCCATGCACTTAACCAAAAGGCGGTTGCACGTAGAGTCGCTAAGCAATTAGGACGCCCTTATGAAGATCTTCGCTTAATTGTTACTCATATGGGTGGCGGAATAACAGTAGGTGTTCATGAGCAAGGGAAAGTTATTGATGTAAACAATGGATTACATGGAGAAGGTCCTTTTTCTCCTGAACGTGCTGGTACCGTACCTGTCGGAGACTTAGTTTCCATGTGTTTCTCAGGTGAATATTATGCAGACGAAATTATGAAGAAACTAGTCGGTAACGCTGGATTTGTTGGCTACTTAGGCACGAATGATGCAGTAGAAGTAGAAAAGCGCATTGAAGAAGGCGATGAAAAAGCAAAGCTCGTCTATGATGCGATGGCTTACCAAGTAGCTAAAGAGATTGGTGCAGCAAGTGCTGTACTAAACGGCAAAGTCGATGCGATTGTTTTGACAGGCGGACTTGCTTACGGAAAAGACTTCATTAACCAGATTACAGAACGTATTGCATGGATCAGCGATGTAATCGTACAACCTGGGGAAAATGAATTGCAAGCTCTTGCAGAAGGTGGATTGCGTGTACTTCGGGGTGAGGAAGATGCCAAGGAATACCCGAACCAACCAGTTAAACAAAGCATTTAACGAAAGGGGAATGAATCATGGCTGAGAATTATGACCTCGTCATCCTCGGTGGAGGAACTGGCGGTTATGTAGCAGCAATCCGAGCATCACAACTTGGATTAACTGTAGCGATTGTTGAAAAAGGAAAACTAGGTGGGACATGCCTTCATAAAGGTTGTATCCCAAGTAAAGCATTACTACGTAGTGCTGAAGTATTTGCAACTGCAAAGAAAGGTGAAGAATTTGGTGTCATTGCAAAGGACGTTGCATTGAACTTTGAGAAAGTACAACAACGTAAGCAAGCGATCATCGATCAACTTCACGGCGGTGTGAAACACTTAATGAACAAAGGTAAAATTGATGTTTACGAAGGACACGGTCGTATTTTAGGACCTTCAATCTTTTCTCCAATGCCTGGTGCAATATCAGTTGAGTACAATAATGGAGAGGAAAATGTCATTCTTGTACCGAAAAATCTACTCGTATCTACAGGCTCTCGTCCTAGAACATTACCAGGTTTAGATATTGATGGTGACCTAGTTATGACATCTGACGAAGCGTTAGATCTAGAAGAATTGCCTTCATCGATTATCATCGTTGGTGGTGGTGTTATCGGTATCGAATGGGCATCCATGTTCATTGACTTCGGATTAGAAGTAACCGTTCTTGAGTATGCAGATCGTATCGTTCCGACAGAAGATAAAGAAGTTTCTAAGGAAGCGACGCGCATTCTGAAGAAAAAAGGCGTGAAAATTGTTACCGGTGCAAAAGTACTTCCTGAAACACTTGAAAAAGGTGAAGGAGTTACGATTAAAGCAGAACATAAAGGAGAAGAGAAATCCTTCTCTGCTGAAAAACTGCTTGTTTCTGTTGGGCGTCAACCGAATGTTGAAGACATTGGCCTACAAAACACTGAAATTCAAGTTGAAAAAGGTGCAATTCAAACGAACGAATTTTACCAAACGAAAGACAATCATATCTATGCAATTGGTGATGTAATCGGTGGTTTGCAATTAGCACATGTTGCTTCTCATGAAGGAATTGTCGCTGTTGAACATATGGCAAATGAAAATCCACATCCACTTGACTATACGATGATCTCTAAATGTATCTATTCTAGCCCAGAGATGGCAAGTGTAGGTTTGACAGAAGATGAAGCGAAAGAGCAAGGATACGATGTGAAGATTGGTAAGTTCTCTTTCAAAGGTATTGGAAAAGCACTCGTTTACGGTCAATCAGATGGCTTTGTAAAGCTGATTGCTGACAAAGAAACAAACGATATTCTCGGTGTTCATATGATCGGACCTCACGTAACAGACATGATTTCTGAAGCAGGTCTTGCGAAAGTCCTTGATGCTACACCGTGGGAAGTTGCACATTCTGTACATCCTCACCCAACCTTATCTGAGGTTATTGGTGAAGCAGCATTAGCTGTAGATGGCAAAGCAATTCATAACTAATTGAAGATCTTAAGGAGGGTAATGTGATGGCTGAAAATCGTCATGAAAGACTAGGTTTATCTGATGAGCAAGTTTTGAACATGTATGAAACGATGTTAATGGCAAGAAAGATTGATGAGAGAATGTGGCTCTTGAACCGTGCGGGTAAGATTCCTTTCGTTATCTCTTGTCAAGGTCAAGAAGCTGCACAAGTCGGTGCGGCTATGGCACTCGAAAAGGGGAAGGATTACGTCCTGCCTTACTATCGTGATATGGGAGTTGTCCTATGGTTCGGTATGACTGCACGTGACCTGATGCTTTCTGGATTCGCGAAAGCAGAAGATCCAAACTCAGGTGGTCGCCAAATGCCAGGACACTTTGGGCAAAAGAAGAACAATATCGTTACAGGTTCTTCTCCAGTAACGACTCAAGTTGGACATGCAGTAGGTATTGCTTTAGCAGGTAAGATGGAAGGTAAAGACCTTGTTACATTCACTACATTTGGTGAAGGTTCTTCAAACCAAGGTGATTTCCATGAATCAGCTAACTTTGCTGGAGTACATAAGCTTCCAGTTATCTTCATGTGTGAAAACAATAAATACGCGATTTCTGTACCTGTATCTAAACAGCTTGCATGTGAAAAGGTATCTGACCGTGCAATCGGTTACGGTATGCCAGGTGTAACTGTAGATGGAAACGATCCATTAGCTGTATATGAAGCGGTAAAAGAAGCGGCTGATCGTGGGCGTCGCGGTGAAGGTCCGACACTAGTTGAGACAGTATCTTACCGATTGACTCCTCACTCAAGTGATGATGACGATCGTGCGTACCGTGAGCGTGAAGAAGTGGAAGAAGCGAAACAAAAGGATGCGCTTATAACATTCAAGAAGTATCTTGAAGATTTAGGACTCTTGACTGAAGAAAAAGTAAAAGAAATCACTGATCGCATTGACCAAGAAGTTGATGAAGCAACAGACTACGCTGAAAATGCTGCGTACGCTGAAGCTGAAAGTGCGCTCAAATACGTTTACGCGGAATAGGGGGACGAAAATATGCCAGTAATTTCATATATAGATGCTGTGAAACAAGCTTTACGTGAAGAAATGGAACGAGATAATAAAGTATTTGTTCTTGGAGAAGACGTTGGGGTACGCGGAGGCGTATTCCGTGCAACAGACGGTCTTTACGACCAATTCGGAGAGGACCGTGTCATTGATACACCTCTAGCTGAGTCCGCAATTGCAGGAGTAGGGATTGGTGCAGCAATGTACGGTATGCGCCCTGTAGCTGAGATGCAATTTGCAGATTTCATCATGCCTGCTGTTAACCAAATTGTTTCTGAAGCAGCTAAGATTCGCTATCGTTCAAACAATGACTGGTCTTGCCCAATTACAATCCGTGCACCTTACGGCGGTGGCGTTCACGGCGCATTGTATCACTCACAATCCGTTGAAGCTCTATTTGCAAACGTACCAGGTCTTAAGATTGTAATGCCTTCTACTCCATATGACGTGAAAGGTTTATTGAAAGCGGCAATCCGAGATGAAGATCCAGTACTTTTCTTTGAACATAAGCGTGCTTACCGTTTAATTAAAGGTGAAGTACCTGAAGATGATTACACACTTCCAATCGGGAAAGCAGACGTTAAACGTGAAGGTGAGGACATTACGGTCATCACTTACGGATTGGCAGTTCACTTTGCGCTTCAAGCTGCTGAGAAGCTTGAAAAAGACGGCTATTCTGCTCACGTACTTGACTTACGTACGGTTTATCCACTTGATAAAGAGGCTATTATAGAAGCAGCTAAGAAAACAGGTAAAGTTCTATTAGTTACAGAGGACAACAAAGAAGGAAGTATCATAAGTGAAGTTTCAGCGATCATTGGTGAGCATTGCCTATTTGACCTTGATGCACCAATTCAACGTCTTGCAGGACCTGATGTACCATCAATGCCATATGCACCAACAATGGAAAAGCACTTTATGATCAACCCTGATAAAGTCGAAAAAGCAATGCGTGATCTAGCAGAATTTTAATCTCCAAGGAGGGAAACGAAATGGCAACAGAAAAAATTACGATGCCCCAGCTTGGTGAGAGTGTAACTGAAGGTACGATTAGTAAGTGGCTCATCCAAGTTGGCGATCAAGTAAAAAAGTATGACCCAATCGCAGAGGTTATGACAGACAAAGTAAACGCAGAAATTCCTTCTTCATATACTGGGACAATTAAAGAACTTGTTGCTGGTGAAGGAGATACACTTGAAGTCGGTGAACTCGTTTGTTACATCGAAACAGAAGGTGGAGCAGGAGCGGAAGCGAAAGAAGATGCTCCAACTGAAGTGGATCCTGTAGAAGATTCCTCAGCATCTGAAAAATCTACTGAAGCACCTAAGAAAGAAAAGCCTAAACAACCGAAGAACGGTAAAGTACGCTACTCTCCAGCAGTACTTACACTCGCTCAAGAGCATGACATAGATCTTCAGCAAGTAGAAGGATCTGGACGGGAAGGCCGTATTACTCGTAAAGATCTTCAGAAGATCATCGAGTCTGGTAACATTCCGAAAGCAGGTGATCAACCGAAGGCGGATGCAGCTCCAGCAGCAGAGAAAGCTGATGCACCTAAGGCAGAAGCACCTGCAGCAGCAGCGGCACCATCTAAACCTGCTTCTAAGCCGATGAACATTCCTGTTGAACCAGGCGATGTTGAAATCCCTGTAAGTGGAGTACGCCGCGCAATTGCAGACAACATGGTCCGCAGTAAGCACGAAGCTCCTCACGCATGGATGATGATGGAAGTAGACGTGACCAATCTTGTGGAATATCGAAACGGTGTGAAAGGCGACTTCAAGAAGAAAGAAGGATACAACATTACATTCCTTCCATTCTTTATCAAAGCAGTCGTTGAAGCATTGAAAGAATTCCCTATGATCAACTCAATGTGGGCTGGCGATAAGATCGTTCAGAAGAAAGACATCAATATCTCGATTGCAGTTGCTACGGAAGATTCTCTATATGTTCCGGTTATCAAAAATGCTGACGAGAAGAGCTTGAAAGGTATTGCGAAAGACGTGAATGACCTTGCAGGTAAGGTCCGAAGCGGTAAACTTTCTGGTGAAGACATGAAAGGCGGAACGTTCACAGTGAATAACACTGGTTCATTCGGTTCAATTCAATCAACACCAATCATCAATTACCCTCAAGCTGCGATCCTTTCCGTAGAATCGATCGTTAAACGTCCAGTCGTAATGGACAACGGCATGATTGCTGTCCGTGACATGGTGAACCTATGTATGTCACTCGACCACCGTGTCTTAGACGGATTAGTATGCGGACGATTCCTAACTCGCGTGAAGGAAATCGTTGAGAACACTTCTAAAGAAAATACTTCAATTTACTAAAATGAATCATGGAAAGCGTGTATCAGTCTCGACTGGTACACGTTTTTTTATTTGATTAAGGCGGGAAATTCAATTATCGTGCAAAAAACCAAATTATCGTGCATATAATTCGATTATCGTGCAATTATCAAAATTATCGTGCATATATTGGGTTTTTGACCTCCTGATGTACTCCTATGATGAATAGATTAACGGGTAACAAAAAGGAAAGCGGTATTTTATGTAGAATGTTGGTTAGTGGTAGGATTTGATGTG
Source organism: Pseudalkalibacillus berkeleyi (assembly GCF_021608225.1). NCBI lineage: Bacteria > Bacillati > Bacillota > Bacilli > Caryophanales > Fictibacillaceae > Pseudalkalibacillus > Pseudalkalibacillus berkeleyi. Next base: position 1,652,112 of record NZ_JAKIJS010000001.1, on the reverse strand, counting down.
CAATTAGGGGGGAGATTATTTGGATATTAAGAAAATGCTTCTCATTGTTGACGTCCAAGATGCATTTTTTGACCAGAAGTGGGGAGAGCGCAACAATTTGAATGCAGAAAATAACATCAAGACAGTGTTGGACGTATGGCGGCAAAACCGTTGGGAAGTCATTCATGTTCAACACAAGTCGGATCATCCAAGCTCAGTTTTTTATGAAAATGGTGAAGGTTTTGCGATTAAAGAGATCGTTGCTCCACTTGATAACGAAAAAATAATAACAAAAACAGTCATTAGTGCGTTTATCGGAACCGATCTCAATGACTATTTGAAAAATATCGGTACAAGCCATGTCGTAGTTACTGGATTAACGACGCCACACTGTGTTTCAACAACAACAAGAATGAGCGGAAATTTAGGGTATGATACATATTTACTTTCAGATGCTACAGCAGCATTTGAACTGAACGACCATAATGGAAACAAGGTGGATGCAGAAACTGTACATCACATTTCACTTGCAACTCTACACGATGAATTCGCAACCGTATTGACCACGAAGCAATATTTAGAGAATTTTACGCAATAAAGGGGATCAAAGTATGTTAGGTTACTATAGCCGATTATCTGCGGAAGTTTATGATTTGGATAAGCCCATAGGACATTCATTTGGAGATATTGAGTATTATATCGATCGTCTATCAACCGTAAAAGGTCCAATATTGGAGCCGGCAACTGGTACCGGGCGTTTACTCATACCGTTGCTCGAAAAGGGTATGAACGTAGATGGATTCGATCTTTCAGAAGACATGCTAGAAATCTGCCGAATGAATTGTAAAGAAAGAGGATTGCACCCGAATTTATTTAATGGAAAAATGGAGTCCTTTTCGCGTGATGTAAAGTACGATGCGATTATCGTGCCTACGGGAACATTTTTGCTCTTGCATGATAGGGAACAATCAATTGCTGCGCTTACGAATTTTCATCAACACTTGTCAAACGGCGGAAAGTTGATTGTTGATATCTTTTTACAACAAAATATTTCAATAGGCACAAGCTCAACAAGAACATGGAATTTGGACAACGGTGATGTTATCACTTTAGAAGATAAAACGGTTGAAGTAGACTACATCAATCAATATAAAATTTCTCACAACCGTTACGAAAAATGGAGAAATGGATCGCTGGTTCAAACTGAACTAGAGCGTTTTCCATTACGATGGTATGGAGTAGATGAGTTTAAAATGATTTTAGAATCGATTGGCTTTAATAATATCGTTATTTCATCGGGATACGAATATGGAAAATATCCTGATACACTTGATGAAATCATTACTTTTGAGGCAACTGCATACCATTTGTAAATGTTAAAAAGACTCCCTATGATTTGATAATCGGGGAGTCTCTTTTTTAGATCGTTATTTTATTCGCTCAAAATTCGGGAACAATTGACCTGCTTCTGCTAATGATGAAAGTTCCTTCATATCAGCTACCTCCATCATCTCTTCCCATAGCTTCATAACCGAATCATTGCTATGTGCACGATCCTTAGCTTCAACAGACTTCCAATCAAACAGCTCTAAATATGTACCATTTTCACTACGAAGAAGTAGCGGCTGAAAATCAGTAATAAGTCCTTCCGTTTTCAATAACGGAGTATGCTTTTCTATGATAGCGAGTAATTGTTCCTCTTTACCTGCTTTAGGCTTGTACATCGCAATCGCAAAAGTCGAATTTGCCACACTCAATCCCCCTTTAATCTTGATACATTAAATATATCAAAAAACAACCAAATTATGGAGATAAGGAAGGGATTTTGTATTCATTAATTGAATCTCCAATGTAAATCAGTTTAAAAGTTGAGAAGGTGAGCTTTTTGAAATACATTGAGCTTGGGGTAGGGAATAAGTGGTTTGTTAGAACCGAAACAGAATTATCAGATGGAAGCGAATATGAAGTAAAAGGGATAGTTGGTCCTATTAAATGTCTTTCATTGTACATAAGAGTTTGGATAAGAACCTATGTAGTTATAGTCGATACAAAAGAGGGATTAAAATTTTTGAAGAAAAATCGCAAAGGATTCAAATTCATCATTGGAGTAGTAAGTCAGTAGCGCAACGACCATATAGACTAAAGGAAAATACTTGCAGGATAATTCCTGACATTGATGAATATTCAAGTATCAGAAACTTGAAGTGAGGTGATGTTCGATGACAACTAGTAAACTGGATCCGAAGGTAGATGAGTTTTTAAGTGAAACTAAAAAGTGGAAGGCAGAATTTGAGAAGCTGAGAACGATCGCTCTTGACTGTGAGTTGACCGAAGGATTTAAATGGATGCATCCATGTTATACATTTGAGAATAAAAATATCGTGTTAATACATGGTTTTAAGGAATATTGTGCGGTACTGTTTCACAAAGGTGCCTTGTTAAAAGATACTCTTGGGATTTTAGTTCAACAAACGGAGAATGTCCAATCTGCTCGTCAGATTCGATTCACAAATGTAGACGAAATACTTGAAAAGGAATCTATTTTGAAAGACTATATTTTCGAAGCGATTGAAGTGGAAAAAGCGGGTTTAGAGGTAAAAAGAAAAAATGAATTTTCAATTCCAGAAGAACTTGAAATGAAATTCGATGAAATGCCAGATTTTCAAGCTGCATTTGAAGCATTGACGCCTGGACGACAAAGAGCTTACATTCTTTATTTTTCTAAAGCTAAACAAGCTAAAACCCGAGAGTCGAGGATCGAAAAATATAAGCAACGTATTCTCAATGGAAAAGGATTAAATGATTGCACATGTGGACTTTCGAAAAAGCAGCCCAATTGTGACGGCTCACACAAGTACATTCAATAAAGACTTAATCTTCCAAAGAAAAAAATGCACAATTAAGAGCGTGTCTTTAACTAAAACACGCCCATTTTAAAGATCGTGAAGAGGCCTATTTTAGTAGGTCTCTTTTTTAATCATATATCGAAACATGAATGGAGCGAATAGAGAGAAAAATAGAATGCCTAACGCTCCCCACCAAACGATCGATTTGAAAACATCCTCAGGTACGATAAATGTATACGCTAAATAAAGTAGGAACAAAATCCCTTGGAGTACCTTCAATGTTTTTGCGTCTGCTTCATTTTTTTGGGCAACAATTCTCTCATCTGTTTCAGATATAATCGCATTCGGAGATTTCTGTATTTTCATAAGTTTGAGGAATGAAGCCAATGCCACACTAAAGGGAATAAGGGATAAAGCTAAGAAAGCTTTGTTGTCTGTGAAGGGAGTACCGGTTAATTCTAAAATAATCCAAGTAACAAATAGAGCAAAGCTAACAAGCAGCGAAACAATAATGGTTAATTTAGTTTCTTTAACTAACTTTTCCACACTCATTCCTCCCAGAATAAATCATTTAATGTTTTATTTAGAGCTTTACTTATTGCAATACATAATTTAAGACTAGGGTTGTAGTTTCCTGCTTCAATTAAATGAATGGTTTGCCTTGTGACTCCAACAATCACTGCCAATTGTTCTTGGGATAAGTCGGCTTCAAGTCGGGCGATCTTCATCTTTTTGTTTTTCAAAAAAAATCCATCTCCTTCCATACTTACTTTATGATATATATTACAAAATGTCAATTATAATTTACATAATTCTATTTTATGGATGTTTATGAATAAAAATTGATTGAGTTAACCCAAATATTTTGAAATAATTGGTATTAGAGGAATGATGTTGGGGATACGGAATTCAACTTTTTTAGATAAATGCTCGTTTTTCTATATAATCTTGTGAATTTGTAGATAACGACCTAAATTAGGCAAAAGTGAACTAAATCAGATGATATTTAGGTCCAAACAACAGTTCACACACGAAAAAAGAGAGAAATCTATTCGCTTTTTATGGAAATCAACCATAATTTATCTGTTTTTTATGTTCATTTTCACGAAACTATCTCACAGGAAGACTTAAAGACTATCGAATTGTTCTAGAAAGGAATAGTAAAGCTATGAAAGAGATCGTTTTTGTTACCACTAATACAGGAAAGATTGCGTCAGCTCAAATGGATTTGAATGATATTCAAGTAATACCTATTGCAGCAGACTTAATTGAACCCCGAAAGTGACGATATCAAAGAAATTGCAAAACAAAAGGTGTTACAAGCGTATGCAATTGTAAAACGTCCATGTATTGCCCTAGACTCTGGATTCTTCATATCTGAATTGAACGGATTTCCAAGAGCATACGTAAATCATATGTTGGAAACCATCGGTATCGATGGTGTACTGAAATTATTGATCAATGTGGAGAATAGGTTTAGTGAATTTAGATCGTGTTTAGCATTCTATGATGGTGAAATAATGAAGTTCTTTGAAAGTAGTTCTCCTGGTATGATATCGGACGAAATGAGAGGAACAGAAAATGATAAGAAATGGTCAGACTTATGGTACATATTTATCCCAAAGAATTATGATAAAACATTAGCTGAATTCAACGATAAAGACTTTACTGAATATCGCGACCAAAAAGAAGATTCATGTATGATTAAATTTGGAGAATGGTACAACAGTCTTTATTAAGTTTAAAAACTGTGAAGAGATTAGTTTGGGGGACCCATATGTCGAAAGAAAATTTTAAGCATTTTAATTTTGTAGGTTTTTCACTAATCGTATGTGGATTCGTATTTCTATTTTTTAGTGTTGATTTCGGAACATCTATTGCTGAATTTTGGTTAATCAGTAAAGGTGGAGCGGATACAGCGCTTTACCACATTGTTATACAAAGCTATATTAATAGTTTCTTAATCAGCGGGACGATATTTCTTGTAGCTGGAATTATGATGGTTACATTATGTTATTACCAGCTGCATACTAAAGGCTTAAACAAGTGATGGAATTGAAAGAAGGTCCTTATCCAGGTAGCGATAACAAAACTTACTGACAATGAAATTAAACAAGGTACAAATGGAGGTAACATGAGTGATCTGCAATCTATAATTAAAAAGATGTGTGAAAATGCCCAACTTGGAGAGTTGAATGAGGCACCTAAAAAGATTCTGGGCGGATTGTTACACCAAATGTATGCTGTTGATACAGCTAAAGGGAAATATGCAGTTAAAATATTAAATCCTCAAATCATGCGTAGACCAACTGCATTGAAAAATTATATCCATTCAGAACAAATTGCAGAAATTGCGTCTACTCGCATACCTGCTCTACCAGCTAAAAAGCTTAATGGTACGTTCGTACAAGAATTAGACAATCATTGTTACCTCGTTTTCGATTGGATAGAAGGAAATTGTCTAAAGCCAAATGAAATTAGCAAGGATCATTGTGAGAAGATCGGAGAGATTGTTGCAGATATTCATCAAACAGATTTTTCAGAGTTAGGCATTAAACAAGAGAGAATATTAGAAAATGAACACCTAACCGACTGGAATATTTACTTGCAAAAAGGACGCGAAAATCACGCGGATTGGTTTACCTTACTAAAAGAAAACAGCGATCGGCTCTTTGAATGGAATGCCATGGCGATTGAGGCAGCCAAATTGCTATCATCAAAAATGGTTATAAGTCATAGAGATTTAGATTCGAAAAATGTGATTTGGAACCATGGTGCCCCCGTCCTCATTGATTGGGAGTCAGCTGGTTATATAAATCCGATGCATGATTTAATGGAGACAGCCATGTATTGGACTAAAAGTGGTAATGGAAACATCGATAAAGCAAAATTCTTTGTATTTATAAATGGATATAAGAAAAGGTTCGGAATGTTAAATGCAAATTGGAATGTAGTATTGGCTATGGGTTTTCTAAGCAAATTAGGCTGGCTTGAATATAATTTGAAACGATCCTTATGGATTGAATGTACTAATGAATCTGAACAAAAGGTAGGTAGTAGTCAAGTAATTGAGACACTAGATGACTTGAACAGATATGCGGAAACAATTCCTAAAATAAAACAATGGTTAAAATAACATTCTGTTTGTGAACAGTTCTTCAATGACATATCCTCAATGATTTCGTAATGAAATCACTAGTAAATTTTTAATTAGTGTGATAGACTTTTTAAAGTCAGGAATTGACCGGATTTCAAAAATGGTCAGTCGGTGTTATAGGAGGTGTTTTCGTGGCAATTGATCGTAGAAAGCAGATTTTGGAAGCTGCGACGAATTCGTTTTCCCTTTTCGGTTATAAAGCTACAACGATGGATCAAGTGGCGAAATTAGCGAATGTAGGAAAAGGGACGATTTACACGTTTTTTAAAAACAAGGAAGAATTATTTGACGAGATTGTAAGCTCATTATTGAATGAAATGAAGCGTGAAGCAGAAGAGGTGCTTGATCCTCAAGCCTCTTTTTCAGAAAATGTTCATCATGCATTATTTCGTTTGTTGGAATTCCGAAAAGAGCATCAACTGACCATTAAGCTTCATCAAGAAGCAGTGGAAATAGGTACACCTGCAGTATCCGATGTGGTCAACCGGATGGAAAAAGAGGTCGTTGATTTCGTTAGTCAACAAATTGAAAAGGCGATCCAATCTGAAGCTATTAAGCCATGTGATCCTGAAATGACGGCTTTTGTAATGATGAAGTTGTATGTCTCTCTTATCTTTGATTGGGAAAGAAATCATACCCCACTCAATAAAGATGAAATCGCCAATTTGTTTGAACAATATTTAATTAGTGGATTATCCAGAAGGTAAAGTTTCTGGAGAAATAATGACTAATTTTTGATAGTCATTTATTTTTTGGACTAAAGTGACCAAATGAATAATATGGTCATACATTCATAAAGCAGGAGGTAAACATGAAAAAATCAATTGTTCGTTCAGAATTTAAAGCCATTTTTCGTAATAAAAAGTTGTTAATTCCAATCATAGCTGTGCTCTTTATCCCAGTTTTATATGCGGGTATGTTTCTATGGTCGTTTTGGGATCCATATGAACAACTGTCGGATCTGCCAGTTGCGGTAGTCAACAGTGACGATGGAGCAGAGTTTGACGGAAAGGACCTCCATATCGGAGATGACCTTGTAGACAAACTAAAGGATAGCTCAGAATTCGAATTTCATTTCGTTGATAAAGAGGAAGGGTATAAGAACCTTGAGAAGCAAGAGTACTACATGCTGGTTGAGATTCCAGAAGATTTTTCGGAAAATGGAACAACTTTGTTAGAGGATCGGCCACAAAAGCTTTCGCTTAAATATGTACCAAATGAAAGCTTTAACTTCCTATCTGCTCAAATCGGTGATACGGCGATGAAAGAGATTAAGGCGAGTCTTTCTAAATCGGTATCTCAAACTTATGCAGAAACGATGTTTGAGAAGATTCAAGTTATGGGAGATGGATTCCAAACAGCTAGCGACAAAGCTGGTGAAATCAATAATGGCGCGATTGACCTGTCCCAAGGGGCGGATAAATTAAAGGATAATTTAGCTGTATTAGCTGAAAAAAATGTTGAGCTGACAGGTGGCGTAGCTCAAGTACAATCAGGTGCTACTGATTTGGCTAAGGGCTCAAAGGAATTATCTGATGGTGTCGGCGTTATGACAGGGAAAACGCAACGACTATATAAAGGTACAAAGGATGTCCAGGCAGGGATTGACTCCCTTGCAGCAGGAATTGACCAAAGTAAGTCAGGTCTTGAACAAGTTGATACGGGCCTAACCAGTGCTATTGAAAATACATCTGAATTACATGCTGGCTCTAAACAACTTGCAGAAAAGATCGGTGCTCTCAAAGGGGGAGCGGAAAGCGCAAAATCAGGTGCTCAAACAATAGGGTCTGGTGCAGCAGAACTTGAAAATGAATTAGCTCCTCTGATGGAGAGTCTTCCTGAAGAAAAGCAGAAACAAATTCAATCCGCTATTAATCAGATCAAGAATGGAGCAACTGGTCTTGAAAAAGGTACGGATGCACTCAGTACGGGTGCTTCAGAACTCCAAGGTGGGGCGAATAAGCTTGCTGGAAGTATCGGTGCGCTAAATGATGGTCAAAAGCAACTCCAAGGTGGTGTTGATCAACTGGTAGATGGTTCAATCCAACTTGATCAAGGCTCTGAACAACTTCAAGCAGGCCAAAATGAAATTGTGAAAAACGTTGCCTTGTTAAACGGTAAGCTAAATGAAGTGTATGAGGGAACCGTTAGCGTTGCTTCAGGTGCAAGTGAGTTAAATGCAGGTATTAACAAAGTATATGATGGTTCGACCCAGTTAACCGATGGATCTAAGAAGCTAGCAGAAGGATCACAAGAACTGGCTGAGGGTTCAACGAAACTTTCCAATGGGACAACTGAATACGAATCTAAACTTAAGAGTGCTGCTGAAGAAGCGAACAGTGTTAAAGCGAATGATGACACATATGATATGATGGCCGCGCCAGTCGATGTGAAAAATGAGAAAATCAACCATGTTCCAAACTATGGTACTGGTTTTGCGCCTTACTTTTTATCACTCGGATTATTCGTCGGGGCACTATTAATTTCAATTGTCTTTCCACTTAAAGATCCAGCTAGTCGTCCGTCAAGTGGACTAAGTTGGTTCTTAGGTAAATTCGCAGTTCTTACAACAGTAGGGATTATTCAATCATTAATTGCTGTAGGAATTTTATTGTTTGGATTAGGTCTTGAAGTAGAAAGTGTTCCATTATTTATCCTGACGACTATTGTCACAAGTCTTACATTCCTGGCATTAATTCAAATGCTCGTAACATTAATGGGGGATCCGGGACGATTCGTTGCCATTATTATTTTAATTTTACAACTGACAACAAGTGCTGGGACATTCCCATTAGAATTAATCCCGACAGTCTTGCAGCCAATTTCTGCAATGCTTCCAATGACTTATTCCGTTTCCGCATTTAAAGCGGTCATCTCAAGTGGAGACTTTGATTTTATGTGGCAAAATGTACTGATCCTATTGGGGTATCTCATCGTATTTATCGCAATGACCTCAGTCTTTTTGGTCGGGCTATTTAAGAAACAATATATAAAGACAGTTGAAGCATAATAATTGAACGGCAGGTGTGAAAGCACTTGTCGTTTTTTTTGATGAAATATATATTGAGAATCCACCATAAATTTGAAATAATTGGTATTAGGAGAGTTGTTTATTTGTTTAAAACCATAAGAGATGAGGAGGTCATGTGTATTGAAAAGACTTTTAACTATGTTAGGTATAGTCATCGTCTTTATAGGTGGATGCTCGGATGTTCTGGAATCCGAAAAAGTTGCAACACATCCTTTATTTTCAGATGACAAGTCTAAGTATTCTCTTTTGGTCGTTGATGACACAGGGAAGTATGAGACATTCGCCTGGCATGAGTGGACAGATGAAAATAAAATTAGAAGCATAGGTACTATACACGGCAGAAAATCATTAACAGATATTAATAATCAATATAAATTTCTAGAGTTAGAAAAAACGCCAGCCTTTGTAGTCTTCACGACAAAAGAAATCGTACTAACAACATATAGTGAGGAAGAGCTAATCGCGTTTTTGAAAAGCAATAAACCATAATGGGACATGGTGAGGTAGGTAGGATATTAGAAATGAATTGTTTAGGTTGTCATTTAGCAAATCAAAACGCACCCGTTTACGTCGTATATGAAGACGAATTTGTCTGTTGTTTTTTAGATCACAATCCGTTTAACGAAGGTCATATACTGATCTTATCTAAAAATCATTATTGTTACTTTGATGAGCTTGATGATCATTCAGCATTTTCTATAGTAAAAGCGGCCAAAATTATTTCAAGCGCTATAAGGAATTTGTATGAGCCTGACGGAATAACGATCTGTCAAAACGGTGGGCAATTCGATGAGCTTACGCATTTTCATATGCACATTGTTCCGAGGTACGAAGGTCAAAATTTCGCAGACTTTTATATAGAAGACGAAAGTGAATGTACATTAGTTGATGAAACTAAATTAACGGATGCACAAAGAAAAATGAAACAAGAGATTTATAAGGTAACATCGATAAGAGGGTGTAATACTAGGTGAATCAAATTTCTGTAAGTAAAATCAACGGTGAGGCTTGGAATCAGTCAGCCTACCAAGCTTGGGTAAAACGCCATGGTAATCCAAGTGAATATGCAAAAGTTTTAATTGCAGATCGTGAAAGGTCTGTCGCTCATTACTTAAAGTATATGGGCGAGGTTAAGGGTAAAAGAATTGCTAATTTACTAGGATCAAAAGGAAATAAAGCAGTATCCTTCGCTTTGTTAGATGCTGACGTTACTGTTGTAGATATTTCTCATGAAAATAGAAAATACGCAATGGAATTAGCTCAGGCCGCTGACGTTTGCATTGACTATATTGTTTCGGACGTATTGAACATTCCTAAAGAGAAACGACTATTAGATTTTGATTATGTCATTTTAGAACTCGGTGTACTACATTATTTTGTGGACTTAAAGCCTTTATTTAAAGTGATTTACGAATCTCTAAGGCCTGGGGGGAAATTGATTTTAAGAGATTTTCATCCAATTGTTTCGAAACTACTTTCAGTTTCGGATCGGCAAATGATCGCTAATGGGGATTACTTTGATACGAGCCTTGTAGAAGTGAATGTAGCTTATGGTGAATTATTAGAAAAGAATGAACAGCACAGTTTAAAGAAAAATAAAATACGACGATGGACATTAGGAGAAGTTGTGACATCCATGGTTGAAGCTGAATTAACAATTCGCTCTCTTGAAGAAGAAGCTAATATCAGATGGGCTTTTCCAAAAGATTCACCAGAAAAAATAGAAGAAAGATTACCAGGATTATTCACGGTTCTTGCAACTAAAGATTAGATGAAGAAATAATTAATAAAGTTGGAGATATTATGTCAATTGTGTCTTTAGAAGGAGCTAGTGCGGTAGGAAAAACAACAACTTCCAATGAAGTTGCAAAACAAATAAATGCATATGTTGTGCCAGAGGTTAATCAGTTATTTGAACGACCTATAAGAGCATCAAAAACCTGGTATTTTGAACGTCAGATCGATCGGTGGAAACTTGCACAAAAGCAGTTGAAAAGGTTCGACCATATCATTTTTGACGGTGATCTGTTCCACCCTTTTAGTTACAATTGGTGTTTTGACTTTAAGATTTTTGATCAAAACTTAGACTTAATCTATGCGTTTTTTAAAGAGGCAATCGAAGCAAAGGAAATTGAATTCCCTGATCAATATTATTTCCTACATACCAATAATCTGAATTTAAAATACAGGAAAGAGAATGATTTAACGAGGAAGCGAAGAAATTTTGAAAAACACGTAAAAATTGCCGAACAATATAAACAGTATTACGAATCTTTGAATCAATTTGAAGATGGATATGTTCAGTTAATAGAGGCAAAGACGGTTCAGGATAATGTGGATAAGATAATAAAGACTTTTCCAGCCAATACTGCACATGTCAATTCAATGGATCTATTAACAAACATTCAATCCGTGGTTTCAGAAAACCATAGAGCGTAATGGACTATATGCGACTTGAAAGGGGACCTATATGAAAAAGGCTCCTCATTGTAATAGGCGTCACAGCACTGATTTATTTCACATGGATTATGATTGAAAGAAAGTATATCCAAACCTAAAGCAGCCTCTATGTAAGGCTGCTTTCTTCATTTTAGCAAAATTCTCCGTTTTCGGTTCCCCATTTATGCATTTCATTTAATATTGGCATAAGGGTCATCCCTTTTTCAGTCATCGAATATTCGACTCTCGGTGGTATTTCATCGTATTGCTTTCTCGAAATTAAACCATCTTGCTCCATCTCTTTTAATTGTTGCGTTAAGACCTTATGGGTCACACCAGGGAGGAGCCTGCGTAATTCATTGTATCGGAATGTCCCTTCAACACCAAGATGCCAAAGAATGACTGTTTTCCATTTGCCTCCGATTTTGTTCAACGTGAACTCAATCGCACATTTCAGCTTACCGCTATCATCAACTTGAATGGTATCCTTCAAAGCTGTTCCACTCCTTACTTACCTTTAGGTTAGTTTCTCACAAAAAAGTGCATTCTTACATAAATGCATCTTACTGATTTATAATAACCATTGTCAAAAGAAAAACAGGAGGGAATTAATCATGCATCCATATCCAAGAACTTTTTCGCATATTGGACTATCCGTACCAGACGTTGAAGCTGCAGTTAAATTCTACACGGAAGTCTTTGGGTGGTATGTCATTATGGAACCATCTGAGGTCTATAACGATGATACGCCGGTCGGACAAATGTGCCGAGACGTATTCGGGAATGATTGGGAAAAATTCCGAATTGCCCACTTAGCGACTGGAGATAAAATCGGTGTGGAGCTATTCGAGTTTCCACATAATGAGAATCCAGAAAACAACTTCGAATACTGGAAAACTGGATTGTTCCATTTCTGTATCCAGGACCCTGATATTGAAGGTATGGTTGAGAAAATCAAAGAATACGGCGGTAAACAGCGTATGCCGATTCGTGAATACTATCCAGGAGAAAAGCCATATAAGATGGTGTATGTTGAAGATCCATTTGGCAATATATTTGAAATATATACGCATAGTTATGAGCTAACTTATTCTCAAGGGGCTTATTAAAGAGAAAGGACCACAATTTTTGTGGTCCTTTTCTTATAGAATTAAAATAAAATGTGTGTTTTCCGCTTGAAAATCGGAACGATTACGATATAATAGAGAATGCTCTAAAGACAAATAGTAATGGTTACGATATGAAAGGGGAACATCCCGTTGAGATTATTATTAATGATATTGACGCTCTCGGTGGTGATAGCGGGTTGTGGATCAGATGGTTCAGGCTCATCCGAACAACGAGAATCTCAATTAAAGATTTATACATCGATTTATCCGCTACAATATTTTGCAAATCGGATTGGTGGGGAACATGTCCATGCTGAATCTATCATACCGCCAGGAGCAGATGGTCACACGTATGAACCAACTACAAAAGAATTGATCGACATAGCTGAATCTGACCTGTTGATCTATAATGGTGCAGGTTTTGAAGGGTTTATTGACAAAGCGAAGCAATCTCTTGGTAAACAGGGTGTTGTTTTCTTGAATGCTTCAAAAGATATTCATAGTGAAGCAGAGTCACACGAAAATGAAAGTGAAGATGAACATAGTGAACACGAGCATGGTGATGTAGATCCACACTTCTGGTTGGATCCTATTCAGTCTATTCAAATGTCAGAAACGATAAAAAAAGAAATGATTAAACAACATCCTGAATTGGAAGATGAGTTCGAGGCTAATTTCGAATCATTGAAGAAAGATCTTAACGAACTAGATCAACAGTTCGAAAATGTTGTGAAGAATGCGAAAAGAAAAGAGTTTATCGTTGCGCATAGTGCTTATGGCAAATGGGAAGAAAGATATGGCATTAAGCAGATTTCAATTTCCGGTTTATCTCCTTCACATGAACCTTCTCAAAAACAAGCCCAAGCGATTATCGATTACGCGCGAACGAATGATGTGCCTTACATCATTTTTGAAAAGAATTTCACCTCCGAAATTGCTGAGATGATTAAGAATGAGGTAAATGCGGAGAAATTGTATTTAAGTAATCTTGAATCTTTAACGCTAGAACAACTTGAAAACGAGGAAGATTACCTAAGTATTATGAGGGAAAACATTCGAACGATGAAAAAAGCATTAAATTAAATAAAAAAATTATGGAAAATAGTTTTAAAATTTTACAATGGGGTATATAACAACTAGAACACCTCTATACCCCCTAACCCCTTTCTAAAGCGAGCCAAGTGCTTGCTTTTTTTTTTGCTATTTTTTAAGGAACATATTTTGACATGTCAGAGGTCAGTATCCCTTTTGTTGCTCCTTTTCAATCTCAATATTTGCGAAGCGGGGTCCATTAAGAATAAAATAGAACTTAAGAGGGATAAGGAAAGGGTGTGCGCATTTTGAATATGAATTTTAATTTCTTTATGAATGATGTCGTAGCAACTGCACGTAAGGAAGCAAAGGATGCAGGATTTGATGAGCTTACGACGACAGAAGACGTGGATGCTGCAATGAATAAGGAAGGTACAACACTCGTATTAGTCAATTCGGTTTGTGGTTGTGCAGGTGGGATTGCAAGACCGGCAGCTGCATATGCATTGAATAAGTCAGAAACAAAACCCAATCATGTTGTAACGGTTTTCGCTGGTCAAGATAAAGAGGCTACAGAAAAGGCGAGATCATACTTTACAGGCTATCCTCCATCCTCACCGTCATTTGCATTACTTAAAGATGGAGAATTATTGACGATGATTGAACGTCATGAAATTGAAGGATCAGAACCGATAGAAGTCGTGCAAAAACTGCAAGAAGCATTTAATCAATACTGTTAATATTAATGAGAACGTCATCTTAAAAATATGTTGAGATGGCGTTCTATCAATCTAATGATTTCATATTGACAATTAAGTATAGATACTTTAAACTAAAATCCTGTCATCACATATTGCGTCCATAGTGAAATGGATATCACACGAGATTTCGGCTCTCGTATTCTGGGTTCGAATCCTGGTGGGCGCGCCATTTCATACATAATTTTAACTCTGCTTAAGTGTAAGCAGAGTTTTTTTGTTTATACAAAAACGAGTTGAATCCAGTAGTAGAGTAGGAATAACGTAACGAATAAAGTAATGGGGATGACAATTAATGAAACGCTCAAATAATCTTTCCAAGTAATCTTAATTTTATTTTGCCTTAGGATGTGCATCCAGATTAAGGAGGCGAGTGTCCCGATAGGCAGTAGTAAGGATCCGATGTCGCTTCCTACAATGCTCGCTAAATACATCGTTTTTAATGTGATTGGATCTAAGTGAAGCTCAGTTAAAGTAATGGTTCCTACTAGTAATGCTGGGTGGTTATTGAATAAGTTTGAAAGAACGGAAACTAAAATACCCATAAGTAGGCTTGCTTCAAAAAGTCCACGGTTGACGATCGGTTCACTGAATTGTACAAGAAGGTCAGTCAATCCAGAATTGTTCAATCCATATATGATGACATACATAGAAAAGGCGAATACGAAGATTTGCCAAGGTGCTTTTTTCAAAATGTCTACAGGTGATATGCGTAGATGATACCATCTCCAGCCTAATAGAACGAGTGATCCGTTGACCGCAACAAGTTCAATAGGAATCGAGAAGTAAGACGCCACAAAGAGTGAACATCTTAAGACGAAAACAAACATCAGAATCTTTAACATAAATCTTGTCCGTTGACGCTTTGTTTCTATTGTAATTTTCCCTTTTAGTGGATGGAAATTCTTCGTGAAAAACATATGCTCCATATCATATTTAACAGCAGGTAACTTTCGAGGTAGCTTTTTTTTGACCAATATATACATGAACCAAGACATGAACAATAAACCTGCCATTGATGGGATAAACATCATAGCTGTATGCATATACAACGTCATATGAACAATTTTCAGGGCAATTAAATTTACGATATTACTAACACCAATTGGCGTACTTGATGCAGTAGCGATGAGAGCACCTGATAATAAGTATGGAATTTGCTGATGGGTTTTAAGATTGAGGTTTTTCAGAAGTAAAATTAAAATGGGGGTTGTAATAAGGATACTTCCATCATTGTTAAAAAGTATGGTCATGAGGAAACATAAAAGTTGGATGTACCAATAGAGCCTATAGCCTGAGCCTTTCGACAATGATGCTAATCTTGAAGCAGCCCAATGGAAAAACCCAAAGCTCTCGAGTACAACGGCCATAACGATTGTTGCGATAATCGTAACGGAAGCACCGCCAATTTTATTAAGTATATCGAAAGTATTGGCTGTCGTCACGACCCCGGTCATTAATATGATCGATGCACCAATAGCTGCTGGCCATGCTTCGTTTAATCCGTTTGGTCTCCAAAAGATGAATATTGTGGTGATGAGAAATACCGAAATGGAAATCATGATATCGATGCTCATGGTAGAATTGTCCTCCATTTATTCGAATAGTACGAGCTTTGCTTGTCCGATATTATATGCACCTTCATATAGATTGGTTTATTATGTTAGACTAGTCCTCGAACAAAATATGGAGATATGAAGACTTTATCGGTAAAATAGGCACATCACAACAAGAAACATCCTTCACTTAAGAAAGGAGAACGGGATGAAGTTCCAAATCGGGTACCGCACGATAAAGACCGCAATTGCAGCTCCAATTGCAATACTAATAGCTCAGGCATTTCAGTTAGAATTTTATGTATCAGCTGGTATTTTAGCGATCTTATGTATTAAAGTGACGAAAAAGAAGTCAGTTGTCAGCTCTTGGGAACGATTTGCAGCTTGTTTGATCGGTATCGTATTTGCATTTGTATTTTTTGAAGGAATATCATATCACCCACTCGTTCTCGGATTACTTCTCATTATTTTTATACCTACAATGGTGGCACTGAAGTTGAAGGAAGGGGTCATCACAAGCTCAGTTATTGTCTTACATTTTTTAGTGTTGAAGGATTTCTCGTTTGCAATTGTAATGAATGAACTTGGTATTATTGTCATTGGAATCGGGATGGCTCTTATCATGAACTTATATATGCCGAGTATGGAAACTGAACTGAGGGCTCTTCAAAGAGATTTAGAATCCAAGTTTCAGAAAATATTAAGAGAGTTTGCATGGTTTCTGCGTGAGGGTGAAAGTCTCTGGGATGGTGCTGAAATTGTTGAGGTCGATCATCTCATACAGAAAGCGAAGAGTATGGCTTTCAAAGATATCGAAAATCATTTAACGCGACATGAAGATCAATATTATAACTACTTTAAAATGAGAGAAAAGCAGTATGAAATTTTGGGGCGTGTGATGCCGATCATTACTTCGATTGATAGGACTTACGCTCAAAACTTCAGAATTGCCGATTTTATGGACGATTTAGCAGAAGCGGTTCATCCAGGGAACACTGCACAAAAATACTTAGATGAGCTAGAACAAATGAGACAAGCATTTAAACATATGGATCTTCCGAAGGATCGATCAGAATTTGAGACAAGATCTGCGCTTCATTATTTCTTAACCGAAATGGAGCAATACTTAATTCTTAAAAGATATTTCAAAGCTAGGGATGAGTGATAAACATTTACTTTTCTAGGCAAAATAACCTTAAAGACAGAAACAGTAGGAGGTTATTTGTTTAGTGGGGCATTTATCATTGTTTCTAGCTTCTTTTCTTCTAGTTGTCTCTCCCATTTGGCCATTAGGTAACAACCCTTTACCTGGGGACCCATTTTTGATCGTAAACAAATCAGATAACACTTATGCCTACTTTAGTGGCGGGAATATAGAGAGAGAAGGTAGCGTTGCTACGGGTAAGCGGTTGACACTGACACCAGAAGGGGAGTTCACCGTGATTGTGAAAGCCGAAAATCCATATTATCGCAAAAAGGATATCCCAGGTGGAGATCCAGATAATCCTTTAGGGTCAAGGTGGATTGGTTTTGATGCGAAAGGTACAGACGGACGAATTTATGGTTTGCATGGTACAAATAACCCTGATGTCATTGGACATTTTATCACGGCTGGTTGTGTACGTTTTCAGGAAAAAGAAATCCAGTGGCTTTATGATCATGTTCCATTAGGAATGAAGGTGATCGTTGTTAGAAGTCAGCACTCTTTTGAGGAAATCGCTCAGTCTCGTGGTTTATTGTAGTTTTTGAAGGTAGCGCATGGGATGATTTAGGCTTTATCGTGCAAACCTTGGGATTTATCGATCAAAACTCGGATTTTATCGTGCAAAACTCAAGATTTATCGATCAAATCACAAAATTTATCGTGCAAAACTCGGATTTTATCGGACATCTCATCTATTACAAGCTTAGCCAAAACATAAAAAGCGAGAGGATCGATCCAGTTTGTGGACGATCTTCTCGCTTTTCTTTATAAACTGATATATTAGAACATGAACACGACATTTGCTAGTAGCGAAACGAACATGGCAATGATCATGATGTAAATCATCACTTTCATCCATTTTTTACGCATGAATTTAACCTCCTACATACCTTTTCAAATTGAAAAGTGTCTATCCATTACTTTGAAATGAGTATAGAATACGTTCGTTATCCTTGGTATAAGTGTACTTTTCTTATTGTACAAACTTTTCTCCACAGGGACAAGTGCAAAGGATGTCGAGTTTTTTCGAAATTTAGCAGGAATAAACCGCTTACATAGAGAAGAGGGTTAGGTGGTATATACGTTTGAAATGAGGAGGCTTCATGAATGGAACAGGAAAAGGACTTTAATCAACTATATAAAGAGTGGCAAGAAACAACTAAGAAATTAATGGATAAGTTTCCGGAGCGAAAAGAAGCGTTCCAAACGACATCTAATATTGATATTGAGCGGTTATATCTACCTGAACATTTAGATGGACAATATATGGATCAATTAGGCTTGCCTGGACAATACCCGTTTACTCGAGGTATCCAGCCTACAATGTATCGTGCAAGACATTGGACGATGCGGCAGTATGCAGGCTTCGGATCCGCGCAAGAAACGAACAATCGATTTCGCTATTTATTAGACCAAGGGCAAACGGGTCTTTCAGTAGCGTTCGACCTACCTACACAGATCGGTTATGATTCCGACCATGCGATGTCTAAAGGAGAAGTCGGTAAAGTTGGTGTTGCCATTGATTCTATTGAAGATATGGAAGCTTTACTTAAGGATATTCCTTTAGATAAGGTCAGTACGTCGATGACAATTAACGCACCGGCTGCTGTTTTATTAGCGATGTATATCGTTGTCGCAGAGAAACAAGGTGTATCTCCTGAAAAAATTTCTGGAACGATTCAAAACGATATATTAAAAGAATACATTGCAAGAGGGACGTATATATTCCCGCCTAAACCATCTATGCGTTTAATTACCGATATTTTTGCTTATTGTACAGAAGAAGTACCGAGATGGAATACGATCAGTATTTCCGGCTATCATATCCGAGAAGCTGGGGCAACTGCTGCTCAAGAGCTCGCATTTACGATTGCGAATGGGAAAGCTTACGTTGAAGCTGCACTTGAAGCTGGGCTCGACATCGACCAGTTTGCGCCTCGTCTAGCGTTCTTCTTCAATGCACATAACGAATTCTTTGAAGAAGTTGCGAAATTCAGAGCGGCTCGCAGAATTTGGGCTAAAATTATGAAGGAAAAGTATAAAGCTAAGAAACCTAAGAGCTGGCAGTTACGCTTCCACACTCAAACAGGTGGATCAACTTTAACAGCGCAGCAACCTGATAATAATATTGTACGTGTTACAGTACAAGCGTTATCTGCGGTGTTAGGTGGCACGCAAAGTTTGCATACCAATTCACGAGATGAAGCATTAGCGCTTCCAACTGAAGATTCTGCTAGAATAGCACTAAGAACGCAACAGATTTTAGCAAATGAAAGTGGCGTAGCGGATACAGTTGATCCATTAGCAGGTTCCTATTATGTGGAGTCTTTGACTGATGAACTAGAGAAAGAAGCAAACGTTTATTTAGATAAAATCGAAGAACTTGGTGGAGCAGTTTCTGCCGTTGAACAAGGATACATGCAACGCGAAATCCATCACACGTCTTATGAAACACAAAAAGCGATTGAAAAAGGCGAGCAGATCGTCGTTGGAATGAATGCGTATCAACTTGACGACGAACCTAGACCAGAATTGCATCGATTAGATCCAGAACTAGCAGCGAACCAAGTGAAGCAGTTACGTTCTATTCGGGAAACGCGGGACAATCAGCGAGCGAGCGCTCAGTTAGAAGCACTCCGCCATGCTGCTCGTGGTACAGACAACCTAATGCCATTAATCGTAGAATGTGTGAGATCCTATTGTACAATCGGAGAAATTTGTGGCGTATTGCGTGAAGAATTCGGAGAATATACGGGTGTTTAATCCTTCCGACAAAAATGATGGAAGACGGAGGTCAATCATATGAAAAAGAAAATAAGAGTATTAATCGCAAAACCTGGCTTGGATGGGCACGATCGAGGTGCATTAATCATTTCTCAAGCACTGAGGGATTATGGTATGGAAGTCATCTATACAGGTTTAAGACAAACACCAGAACAAATCGTAGCGTCTGCCATTCAAGAAGATGTAGATGCAATTGGGTTATCATGCTTGTCAGGTGCGCATAATGATTTATTTCCTGAAATCGTCCAAGGTTTGAAAAAGCAGGGCGCAGATGACATTATAGTAATTGGTGGAGGTGTCATTCCGTGGGAAGACATCCCTTATCTTGAAGAGCAAGGAATCAAGAAAATCTTCACACCAGGAACACCTTCTATTGAAACAGCCAAATTTATTGAACAAGCCGTTTTTCAACGAGATGGAATTGAAGTAGAAGTGGAACATGCACCAGTTGAGAAAATTGATCACATAGGAATTGCCGTCAAGTCTCTTGATGAGTCACTTCCTTATTATTTGGATACACTTCAATTAAAGCTAGAAGGTATTGAAGAAGTGACATCGGAAAACGTAAAGGTTGCATTTGTGAATGCGGGTAACGTCAAATTAGAGTTATTAGAACCAACCTCATCTTCTAGCGCAATTCAAGGCTTTTTAGATAAAAAAGGTCCCGGCATTCACCATGTAGCTTTAGGCGTTAAAGATATCCAAATGCGCATTGATGAATTGAAGAAAAAAGGCGTACAAATGATACATGATGCACCGAAACCTGGTGCGGGTGGAGCATCCATTGCATTTGTACACCCTAAGTCATCTAATGGCGTGCTATACGAATTATGCGAGAAACAATCGAAGGAGCGTTTGTAATCATGGACATCTATGACAAGATTAATGAACTTTATGACCGCCGAAGAGAAGTTGAAATGGGTGGTGGTGATGAACGAATTAATAAGCAGCATGAGAAGGGGAAGTTGACAGCGAGAGAGCGGATTGACCTTTTATTAGATAAAGGTAGCTTTGTTGAAATCAATCCATTTATCGAGCATAGAACTTCTGATTTTGGAATGGACAAAAATCATGCGCCTGGTGAAGGGGTTGTCACTGGATACGGAACCATCCACGGACGCTCTATTTATTTGTTTGCACAAGATTTTACCGTTTTCGGTGGCGCACTCGGTGAAATGCATGCTCAGAAAATTGCTAAAGTGATGGACCTTGCTGCTGAAAACGGGGCACCTTTCATCGGATTAAATGATTCAGGTGGAGCGCGTATACAAGAAGGTGTTGTTTCATTAGATGGTTATGGTCAGATCTTCTATCGAAACTCCATTTATTCGGGTGTGATTCCACAAATCTCGGTCATACTAGGTCCATGTGCAGGTGGAGCTGTATATTCCCCTGCGATCACTGACTTCGTTTTCATGGTTGAAAAGACAAGTCAGATGTTTATTACAGGACCGAAAGTAATTGAGACAGTAACGGGAGAAAATATAAGTTCAGAAGACCTTGGTGGTGCGAAGGTCCATAGTTCAAAGAGTGGAAATGCACACTTTACAGCACAGACTGAAGAAGAAGTGCTAAGAGATGTCAGAAAGCTATTAGAGTATTTACCACAAAATAGTGAAGAACGCCCAGAGCCGAAGCAAGTTGAAGACGAGTCAGATTATCGAGAAAATCTTGCAGATGTCGTCCCATTTGAAACGATTCGCCCTTACGATGTAAGAAATGTTATTGTAGAAGTGGTCGATGAAGATTCATTTATGGAAGTACATAAGGACTTCGCGAAAAACATTGTGGTCGGATTTGGACGCATCAACGGCGAATCGGTTGGTCTGATCTGTAATCAGCCTAAAGTGATGGCTGGCGGACTTGATATCGATTCATCAGATAAAGTGGCGCGTTTTATCCGTTTTTGTGATAGCTTTAATATCCCATTAATTACTTTTGAAGACGTAACAGGCTTTTTCCCTGGCATTAAGCAGGAGCATGGCGGTATCATAAGACACGGAGCTAAAATTCTTTATGCATACTCTGAGGCAACGGTTCCGAAGATAACGGTCATAACCCGCAAAGCCTATGGCGGGGCCTATGTTGCGCTTAATAGTAAGTCAATTGGGGCGGACCTAGTATTTGCATGGCCAAATGCGGAGATTGCGGTAATGGGCCCTGAAGGTGCGGCGAATATCATTTTCGCGAAAGAAATCAATAATAGTGACAACCCAGAACAAACGAGAAAAGAAAAGATTGAGGAATACCGCGAGAAGTTCGCTAATCCATATGTAGCTGCCGCTAGAGGAATGGTGGATGATGTCATCGATCCTAGAGAAACGCGTATTAAACTATCGAAAGCATTACATATGCTCCGAAATAAGAAAGTACATCGCCCTTATAAAAAACATGGGAATATCCCATTGTAGAGTAAAGGAAGGAGATTATATCATATGATCAACCAAGATCGAATCTTAGAGGAGTTTCTTGAACTCGTTCAAATAGATTCTGAAACGAAAGAAGAAGCAGAGATATCTAAAGTATTAATAAAAAAGTTTACTGAATTAGGTCTGGATGTCGTTGAGGATGATTCCAAAGAACGGACCGGTCATGGTGCAGGTAACTTAGTTTGCACACTTGCTGCCTCAAATGAAGCAGCAGATCCAATTTATTTCACCTCCCACATGGACACAGTTCTACCAGGAAAAGGTGTGAAACCTTCCATTAAAGACGGATATATCGTGACGGATGGAACGACAATTCTAGGGGCAGACGATAAAGCGGGACTAGCAGCAATGCTTGAAGCCATTAAAGTCTTGAAAGAACAGGATATTCAGCACGGAAAGATTCAATTCGTCATTACCGTTGGTGAGGAATCTGGACTAGTTGGAGCAAAAGAGCTTGATTCATCTCTAGTAGATGCAAAGTTTGGCTTTGCACTAGACTCAGATGGAAAAGTAGGGAACATTATTGTAGCTGCACCAACGCAAGCGAAGATTAACGCAGTGATCGAAGGGAAGACTGCCCATGCTGGTGTTGCTCCTGAAAAAGGGGTATCAGCGATAACGATTGCAGCAAAAGCGATTTCGAAAATGCCACTTGGCCGAATTGATAAAGAAACGACAGCTAATATTGGTCGGTTTGAAGGTGGAGCAGGTACGAATACGAACATCGTCATCGATCATGTAGAAATTTTAGCTGAAGCAAGATCACTTATTCCAGAAAAAATGGAAGCTCAAGTAAAAAAAATGAAAGACGCATTTGAAAGTACTGCTGAAGAATATGGTGGAAAAGCAAATGTGAATGTAAAAGTGATGTACCCTGGATTCAAGTTTGATCACGGCGATCATGTCGTTGAGGTAGCAAAACAAGCCGTTGAACAAACGGGCAGAAAACCAGAGCTTCAACAGAGTGGTGGAGGTAGTGACGCCAACATCATCGCAGGATTTGGCATACCGACTGTAAACCTTGCTGTTGGCTATGAAGAAATTCATACGAAGAATGAAAAGATGCCAATAGAAGAGTTGATCAAAACTTCAGAACTAGTCGTCAATATCATTAAAGAAGTAGGAAAATAATAACCCAACACGATTAGGTTGATCTGTGTACGTGGGACTTTTATTATCTTTATCGGTAATTGAAGCCCATCCTACAGATTAACCTCTTTTTTTCGTTTTAGTTGAGAAGTGGAAATATCCTTCCAAGGGTCTACTCAAAACTAGGGATATCAAAGCGAATTTTGTAAAATAAGCATTGAAGGGTGTTCGTTTTTACAAAATATGTTAACATAAAAATACCTTTAAATGCCTATTAGAATAGAATAGAGAAAGCGAGGCGTTGGTAATGAATATGGCAAACATGCATATGATGATGAATTATTTAAGAGGGGCTTACAAAGTATTAGAGGAAGAATGGCAAAAGTCAGCAAGAAGCATAGGATTGACACAAGCAGAACAGCATGTGCTCTGGATTGTTCATCTTGAAAAGGAAGCGACAATTACAAAGATCGCATCCATCGGTTTGTGGGATGTTTCAACGGTTATGCAAGTCATTACTCGTCTCAAGCAAAAAGGTTTCATAACGTTAACGAAAAAGGTTGCAGATCGTCGAGTATCATATGCTTTACTAACCGAGCTTGGCGAACAGAAAATTCAAGAATCGTATCAGTTCTCCTATAAGTTGTATGATTATCTTGAGGACTATAGTAAGCAATCGGATGATAACCTTCAGTTTCTTAAACAGTTAATGGAATTCCATAAAGACCTGAACCAATACTTCCACGGGTCTGATTTCATTGATTGGACTGAAAGGACTTCGAAAACGTTGCACAAAGAAGGTTAATGCACTGAATAATGTTTAGGTGCAACATGTTGGTGATTTGCGTTCAAGTTGTATTCCATCGCCTCAAGAATCCTTTCAATGGGTGCTCCAATTTGAAGTGATAACTCTTGAACTGTGGGGGAGCGGTCTTGTTCAATTTTCACTTGTTTAACTGCTGTGGATATTTCCAATTGTAGCCTTGGATACGGGGTTTGAGAAAAGCGTCGAAGGTTGTTAAACATAAGAACAGTCCTCCCTCTTATTATGCTTCTATTCTAGCATGATTCCCTATAATTTTCAAAATATTCTCACAATAATAATTTGGCGAATTTTTACGAGGTGACACGGTTCATGTTGAAAAAGACATCAACAGCAAGAATTATTTTACATATCGATATGAACAGTTTCTACGCATCTGTTGAAAGTGCCCTTAATCCTGAGTTAAGAGGAAAGCCTCTTGCGATTGCCGGAAATGTAGAGGAACGCAGAGGCATTGTCGTAACGAGTAGTTATGAAGCAAGGGCGAAGGGAGTAAAGACGACGATGCCAGTTTGGGAAGCAAAGAAATATTGCCCTGAACTTATTGTCATGCCTCCATCTTTTGATAAGTATCGGAAAGCATCTCAGGAAATGTTCGATTTGTTATTTGAATATACAGACTTAGTTGAACCCATTTCAATTGACGAAGGATTTATGGATATTACTGATATTGGGATGAAGTCATCCCCCGTTCAAATTGCGAAAGAAATTCAACAACGACTTCACAAAGAGCAGCACTTACCTTGCAGTATCGGAATTGCTCCAAATAAATTCCTAGCAAAAATGGCTTCAGATATGAAGAAACCACTTGGGATAACGATATTAAGAAAAAGGGAACTACCTGAAAAATTGTGGCCATTACCGATAGAAGAAATGCACGGAGTCGGCAAGAAAACGATGCAGAAATTTCATCAGATTAAGGTGTACACAATCGGTGATCTAGCAGAGAAAGATGAAAAGGTTGTAAAACTACACTTAGGTAGGAATGGAGAAAAGCTATGGCAACGGTCCCGTGGCATTGATGATCGGGACGTAGACCCTGATGCAGCTAGTGAATTTAAATCTGTTGGGACTTCCACAACCTTACCTCAAAACTTACTTCGAATCGAACAAGCTTCAAATGTGTTGCGAGATCTTTCCGAATCATTAGAGCAAAGGTTAAAACGGAAAAATGTAATGGGTTATACCATCCAGTTGACGATTCGATATGCTGATCGCAAAACCATCACGAGAAGCCATACCCTTATGAATCCAGTTTACAAAAAAGAAGACATTCTAACGGTTGCTCATCAATTGTTCAAAGATCACTGGAATGAAGAGCCTGTCCGGTTGTTGGGGATTGCAGCGACGCAGGTTATAGAAAAAGAGAATGCCACGCTTCAATTGGATTTGTTCTCATATAAAGAGCATAGAAAAGATGAAAGACTTTTCGACACTTTGAACGATATACATAAACGTTACGGGAATCGTTCAATTAGAAAAGGTATAGAGAAAAAGGGGGATAAAAAGCATGGAAATGAAGGTGAAATTGAATAGGCTACAAGCGTCAATTG
Organism: Pseudalkalibacillus berkeleyi; assembly: GCF_021608225.1. Taxonomy (NCBI): domain Bacteria; kingdom Bacillati; phylum Bacillota; class Bacilli; order Caryophanales; family Fictibacillaceae; genus Pseudalkalibacillus; species Pseudalkalibacillus berkeleyi. Next base: position 1,626,323 of record NZ_JAKIJS010000001.1, on the reverse strand, counting down.
GTAACGTATTAATTGGGAAAGAAGAGAGTGTTGAATATATAATGGTGGCACTTCTTGCGAAGGGACATGTATTAATGGAGGATGTGCCTGGTACGGGAAAAACGATGCTTGCCAAAAGTATAGCAAAGTCCATTGAAGGAAGTTACAAACGTGTACAGTTCACACCAGACGTTCTCCCATCCGATGTAACAGGGATACAATATTTAAATCCGAAGACAAGAGAATTTGAGCTGCGATATGGTCCAGTCATGACGAATGTCCTCCTTGCTGATGAAATTAACCGAGCTACTCCACGGACACAATCCAGCCTACTCGAATTGATGGAAGAGAGGCAAGTTACAATAGATGGGATTACGAAATCATTACCTGCTCCATTTATCGTATTAGCAACCCAAAATCCGATTGAATCTCAAGGGACGTTTCCTTTACCTGAGGCACAACTAGATCGATTTTTGCTAAAGATCAACGTCGGATATCCTTCGATGCGGGAAGAGCAAATGATCATGAGAGCATATCGAGAACAAGAGCCAATTGATCAATTGATCCCTGTGTTCACAACAGACGAGATCATACATATGCAAAATGAAATTAAGAAAGTTCACTTAAGTGATGACATAGAGCAATATATTCTTTCTATCATTCATGAAACTCGTCAATCTAAGTTTATTGATGTTGGTGTTAGTCCGAGAGGTACAATCGCATTCATGAAAGCCTTACAAGCGTATGCTTGGTTACAAAATAGAGACTATGTCAATCCAGGGGATGTAAAGAAATTAGCCCAGCCTGTACTGGCTCACCGGATCGTATTGTCTCTAGACGGGGAACTGAGAAAGACCGTACAACAAATTATTCATATGATTCTAGATGAAATTGAGGTACCAGTCGAAGCTGGAGCGGTTAGGGAATGATTTGGCGTAAGATTTTGCATACAGGTAGAACACAAATGTTCCTTTATTTTTTTTCATTTGTATTGATGATCGTATCCTTATACGGTGGCTCAAATGTGTTGTTTACTGTTGGAATACTAATGGCGATCACGTTATTTATATCAACGAAATATTTGAATCTAATTGCTGGAAGCCTTTATCTCTCTAATGAAAAGCAAACGTATCGCATGTTTCCTGACGATGAAGAAACTTGGCAGCTTACTTTAGTAAATGATAGCCGTGTCCCAATTTTTCAAAATAAGATCGAGTTCATCCTCCACTCCAATGTCAATGTTAAAGGAATGGAACCAGTTACGGAACATAAGGGCTATAACACTTACAATCTGTCGACGATGTTCCAACCTAAAGAAAAGAAAACGCTTTCTATACCTATAAGAGCATTAAGAAGAGGGGTTGCTAAATTTCCTAAATTAGAAGTGCAGCTGAGTGATCCTTTAAGCTTACAAGAGATCAAATTAGTGAACGATCGTATTTTTAGAACAGAGTTTATCGTATATCCGACACCCTTACCTGTAAAAGATATGAATCAACTGAATGAGTTAATTCAAGGCGATCGAGCTTATCCCCAATCCTTATATGAGGATCAGACTCAAGTTATTGGGACAAGAAATTACGAATCAGGTGATCCTTTCCAAAGAATCCACTGGAAAGCCTCAGCTAGAATGAATGAGTTGCAAACGAAGGTATACGAGAAAACATTGACCCAATCATGGACGATTTTTATTAATGTAAATATTCAATCTGAACTGATCTCCAAATATGGCGAAATGAATGTCTCGGAAAATCAAATCAGTTTTGCAGCCTATATGTGTCAATATGCAACAGAACATCATATACCGTTCGATATGTATGTCAACATCAAAACAAAAGGCAGAGTCCCTTATTTACATCTTGAGAAGGGCGAAGGAAAACAACAGCTTTTGAAGGCGATGGAACTACTATCCCGCCTTAACTATAATAGTGTACGAGTTCCGATGTATCGTTTGATCGCTTTGTATGAAAGCTGGGGGTCAAATTCAACATCTGTTATTGTAATCGGGGACATGACGACGGACCTCCCTCAATATGAAAGCTGGCTCAGTAAAGGCGTTGGTGTCTTCCACCTTCAAATGCATGAACAAACAGCTAGGGTCATGAGACTTGGAAGAAGGAGGGCGATTTCATGAGTAACTTCCTAAGACTGCGAACGAGATGGTTGCAGTACAGTATGGATATCGTCTTTGCTCTTCTTTTATCCGTTTGGGTATTTGCTCCAGTCCATGAAAATCCTTATCTCGCTATTTTTTCATTAATGGTAATTGGGGGTTTGATGTACGAAGTCTTGTTACCAAGAATAAAAGCTACCGTTGGAAAAATAGTTTTCACATTACCCGTCTTGTTTGGGATTGGTTGGATATTAGGTATAGATGTGCTTGTATTAATGTTGTTAACTATTCTTATAGGATGGCGGTTTACGAGTCAATATTTTGATGAGGACTTAGGACAAGAAGTACATATTTTGTTACTCTCACTCGCTTCAACGATCATTTTCTATTTCTTCTTCTCAACAAATGACTATGTATCGTTTGCTCTTTGGTTACTATTATTACAAACCATTTTGTTTGCGATCGTTCGGGTGAATCGGGCAGTTCTGACCAATCAAAACACGGATCAAGCTGTGCACCGTTGGGTAGGAAAAGTTACACTTGTTTTGGCGGTCGCAACTGCCAGTATCGTTCTTTTGTTTCCTTTGATTCAATCTATCACTATGTCGATATTAAAGGGACTCGGCACAATCATTGCAACAGTTTTATATTATCCAATTAGCTTTGTCGTTACATTATTCGCAAGTTTTATTAAAGAAGGCAACATCGAACGTGTCCAAGATAACGTAGAGGATGCAGATTTGAAAACAAACGAAGAAATTCTCAGAGAAATGGTGAATGATTCCAATCAAAGTGAATGGTTTACTTATGTGCTGATTGCATTGATTGCGCTTGCTGTCATTTGGTATGGCATTCGATTGTACAAAAGAAAACTTTCCTTCACGAATGCAAGTTTATACAACGGATTTCAAGAAAATAGCATGAACCTAGGCGAGGATTTTGGTGAGCGAAATATTGTAAGGGATCGTACACCACCTGCTAATAAAATTCGTAAGCAATTGTATCGACTTGAAAAGAAAATGGCCGGCTACAAGTTAGGGAGATACCCGCAGGAATCCGTGCTTGAATGGTTCGACCGAATTGGATTACCTTCTGATAAAAGCAATAATGTGAATCACATATATGAAAGAGTCAGGTATGGGATAAAGGAAATATCAGCGGAAGAGGAAGAGCAGTATATAGAAACTATGAAACAGTTAATATCTTGGGGGAAAGAGCAGCACAAAATCATAACGAAAGAACAAAAGAGGAAGGGAAGACTCGATAGATGAGTCTCCCCTTTTCTGATTCATTGTTACCAGCCTCGTTCATATTGTTGAGGTGGGGTCAGTTCTGTATTTAATTCCTCTGCCGCTCTTCTTGGCCAGTACGGATCTCTTAATAGTTCTCTCGCCAGAAAGATAAGGTCTGCACGGTTATTTTGTAGGATTTCCTCAGCATGAAAAGGAGAGGTGATCATACCTACAGCACCTGTTGCAATCGCTGCTTTACTTTTTAAATGGTCAGCATACTGAACCTGATATCCCGGATATGGATTGATTTTCGCCGGTACAACGCCACCCGAACTGCAATCAATCAAATCCACACCTAGGTCTTTCATCCATTCGGCATATTCCACGTAATCCTCTACATCATATCCATCCTCATGATAGTCATTTGCAGAAATACGAATAAATAGTGCCCCATCCCAAACCGATTTGACAGCAGTTATGATTTCACGAAGGAAGTTGAATCTCTTTTCTTTCGTCCCGCCATATTGATCTGTACGATGGTTGGTTAGCGGGGATAAAAATTGACTAATTAAGTAGCCATGTGCCCCATGGATTTCAATCACATCAAATCCGGCTTCTTTACTTCTTATTGCTGCTTTTCGAAAATCTTCAACAGTATCTTTAATTTGATCAATCGTCATCTCTTCTGGTACTTCCATTTTATCGTTGTAAGGTAAAGGTGAGGACGAATAAATAGGTCCATCCACAATTGCTTTTCGTCCAGCATGTGCAAGCTGTATTCCGACTTTCGCATCTTGCTCATGGATAAGGCTTACAAGCTCACGCAGACCTTCGATTTGTCCATCTTCCCATATGCCTAAATCTTGCATCGATATTCTGCCTTGCGTATGTACAGCGGACGCCTCCAGCATGATGAGTCCTACTTGCCCGACAGCGCGGCTCGTGTAATGGGTCTTGTGCCAAGTCGTCACCTTCCCGTTTTCAGCTTGACAAGAATACATACACATCGGCGACATGACAATCCGATTTTTTAACGTCATATTTTTAAAAGTAATGGGTTCAAAAAGCTTAGCACTCAAGTTCTCAACTCCTTATTTTTTGTAAGTGTATCACATCGATCGAGATTAATCTGAAAACATGCTCATTAATGGCAAGAAGGAAGGACTTGTATAGAGCAGTATTGAATTAGTACATTTATTAATGATTTATAAAGGATGGGTATACATGATGAACGTAACGAAAATGAAGATATTTAAGCCAACATCAGAAGTTTTTGAAGCTTTTGTTGATCCCTCTAAAATTGGGCACTTTTGGTTTTCATCAAGCTCTGAAAGATGGGAGCAAGGGAAAACGATCACACTAAAATATGAAGAGTACGGTGCACAAGTTGATATCGTCGTATTAGAAATGGAGCGAGACAGAAAGATCGTTTATCAGTGGGGTGAGAATGTCGTAACCCTCTCTCTTGAAGAAATGGATAATCACTCCACAGTAATTGAAGTTACCGAAGAAGGATTCAACGCTACAGGTGAAGAACTAACCAACCTCTTAATTGATAACAAAGAAGGCTGGGTATATATGCTAACTTGTTTAAAAGGATATTTGGAGTTTGGCGTAACTCAGTTGAGAGCGAGTTTAGTAAAATAGTATTTTTCGAGGAGATTAGCGATGGACAAGGACAGATTCAAGAAATGCGTGACTAGTCAAGAAGAGCTTAAGCTTTTAGTAGGAAGTCCTAGTGAAAAAGCGAAGAAAAAAGTAATGGATTGCTTAGACCATCACTGCAGACAGTTTATTGAGAAGTCTCCTTTTCTCGTGATGGCTACTTCAGATGAGAATGGCAGGTGCGATAGTTCGCCAAGAGGTGACGCACCTGGATTCGTGCATGTAATAGATGATTACCATTTAGTCATTCCAGAACGACCAGGAAATAAGCGAGTCGATTCATTGCTTAACATTTTATCTAATCCTCATATCGGACTCCTATTTGTTATTCCAGGGTTAGAAGAGACTTTACGCGTTAACGGGCAAGCAGTGATTACAGAGGATGAGCAAATTCTAAATGAAATGCAGGTGAACGGAAAAGCGCCTATATTAGGAACGATTGTCAAAGTGGATGAGTGCTTTATACATTGTGCGAAAGCCTTTAAACGATCCAAGCTTTGGGATTCTAAAACTTGGCTCGATCAAGCAGAGCGCCCTAATCCAGCAAAAATGTTGCATGCGCATGTTAACTTACCCGGCTTATCTGAAGAGAAAATTGCAGCTGAATTACAAGAAAGCTATCGAAACAGACTGTACTAATTTTACATGAGGAGGGGATTGTATGATCTATGTTGTCAGACACGGGCAAACCGATTTAAATAAAGAAGGTAGGCTGCAAGGGAGATTAGGACTACCTTTAAATGAAGAAGGGGTGAAGCAAGCCGAGCGTTTAAGAGAAGATTTTGTGGAGGTTGAATTTGATTTTGTATTTTCTTCCCCACAAGAGCGAGCGATACAAACTGGAAAGATCGCAACAGGCAATGAACCTATAATAGATAAGCGTCTTGATGTGTTTGATTTGGGAGAAGCAGATCGTTTGTTAAAACATGAAGTTAAACTAGCTGGTGCCGTACCTGATCCAAATGTTTATCAAGGGGTTGAAGATATTCATACATACATCGAAAGAGTGTTTGATTTTATGAATGAAATAGAACTTAAGTATGGTGGAAAGGATGTTAACATCTTAATTTCGGGGCACAAATGTACAACCGGAAGTATCGGTGCCTATTTTGAAGGGATTCCTGAGGACCGAAACATTTTAAGGCTATCATCGGATAATGGAGCGTACAAAACGTATCCACTCAACAGGAAGACTAGTACGAATCCAATCTCATAAATGATGAAAACGACGTAATCGCAACATATCTTAATCAAACACAGTAAATAAGTTATGAAAAAGAAAAACTTGTCTCATAGTCAAGTTTTTGATAGAATACAAACAATTAAATTTTCAGGCCACACTTCAAGCATTAAGTGAAGTGATGGTAGAGGCGCGAAAACCAATAGTATGATGCATGAAGAGGTTGAGCTCTTATGAGTGCATAGGAAAGGGGAATTCGCCGAAGCTGAATGATTGTCTCAAACATCATTTGGCTGGATCTGTATTGAATAAATACAGAGCTGTCATACGACACAAATCCCTGATGTCGTATGGAGGACTATCTCACGCAAGGGAATAAGTGTGGCAGACGTTTGAGGATTGACTCTCAAGTCTGACGATTTGTTTCAATTCAATCATATTGCAAAACGAGTTTTTTGCTATGGTTGTTTGAAAAGTCCGTCACACTTACATTGAGTCAATCCTTTTTATATTGTAATTTTAGCTGATGAAAGGAATGGAAGCATGGCTTTAATCGTTCAAAAATATGGTGGTACTTCTGTAGGTTCTATTGAAAGAATTCAAAATGTAGCGGAACGTGTAATAGAAACTTACAAGCAGGGTAAAGAAGTGGTCGTTGTCGTATCTGCGATGGGGAAAAGTACAGACCAATTAATTCAAATGGCAAATGATATATCCGAACAACCTTCAAAAAGAGAGTTAGATATGCTCGTTTCTACAGGTGAACAAGTTTCGATGTCGCTGTTAGCAATGGCGCTACAACAAAAAGGCTATGAATCAGTATCACTTACGGGATGGCAAGCTGGTATTAAAACAGAATCTGTCCACGGTAATGCAAGAATTTTGGATATTGATTCACGACGGATCAACGGGCATTTGGCAACTGGTAAAATTGTCATTGTAGCAGGGTTTCAAGGGATTACTGAAAATGAGGAGATTGCAACACTTGGCAGAGGCGGCTCAGATACGACAGCAGTAGCAATTGCTGCATCGTTAAACGCCGACAAGTGCGAAATATATACAGACGTTACGGGCGTTTTTACAACAGATCCGCGTGTCGTTAAGGACGCGCGAAAGCTTGAAGCAATTTCTTATGATGAAATGCTTGAACTCGCAAACCTAGGTGCTGGTGTACTCCACCCACGATCGGTAGAGTTTGCGAAAAACTATAATGTAACACTTGAGGTGCGCTCGAGTATTGAAAAAGAATCTGGAACAAGAATAGAGGAGGAAGTAGCAATGGAAGGTAACTTGATGGTGAGAGGAATTGCGTTTGAGGATAATGTAACAAAGGTTACCGTGTATGGGTTGCCAGATGAAATGTCAACACTTTCTAAGTTGTTTACAACACTCTCTGATAATCAAATTAACGTCGATATCATCATTCAAAATACAAACGGAAATCAAACCACCGACATCTCATTCTCTGTAGATTCAGATATTCTTCAATACACAATGGATGTGCTAAGTAAGTTTAAATCTGAGTTAAGATATGAGCATATTGCATACGAGGAAGGACTTTCGAAAGTTTCCATTGTGGGCTCAGGAATGATATCGAATCCAGGTGTGGCTGCAAAAATGTTCGATGTTCTGGCAGAAGGTCAAATTAAAGTCAAAATGGTCAGCACTTCTGAGATAAAAGTATCGACAATCGTTGATAGTGGGGAAATGATCTCTGCGATTGAGTGCTTGCATGAAGCCTTCGAATTAGATGCAAGACAAGCTGTTACAGTATAAACGGATCATCGAACACTAATTGAGTGCTCGGAAGCGAGCAAAACGTGATACGGAGCACTCATAGAGGTAAATTGGGTGCTCGGTAGCGAGTAAAACGTGATACGGAGCTCTCATAGAGGTCGAATGGGTGCTCGGTAGCGAGTAAAACGTGATACGGAGCACTCATAGAGGTCGAATGGGTGCTCGGTAGCGAGCAAAACGTGAAACGGAGCACTCATAAATGTAGAATGAGGTCGCGGTAACACCGTGATCCGGCTACGACGACCTCATATGGGAGCTACATCCTATTTTAAAAAGCTTTTTGGGTTCATTTTTTGCAGTGCGGTCATGACTTTGTTTGATTTTGGAGCATGGAGCCCTGATCGGACATCAAAGGCGATATCTGGAACGTCCGTAATAATGGCATCGATTTTATTCTCAAATAACCATTTCATTCGTTTAGGATCATTGATGGTGTATGGTCTAACGCGAATTTCGTGTTCCTTAAATCCGTTTAACATGAATTGATTGAGCGTCCGCCAATGTGGGTGTGCACTTTCAGCAGGAAGGCTCTTCACATAGTTCCATGGTTCATACAAACCAGAAGAATAGAGCGGTGCGATATCTATGTTAGGATCAAACTTCTTCATTTCCTTCAAGCTATAGTGATTAAAGGAAGAGTAAATGAGCCGGTCCTCTAATCCATGTTCTTGAACGAGATCATAAACGATTTTTTCCATACCATAGTACGGGAGTATGTTGTTTTTAAATTCAATATTCAATTTCAATGTGGTTGGTTTCATCCAAATTAAGAACTCCTCAAGCGAAGGAATTCTTTCATATTTAAACTTTGCAGAAAACCATTTGCCAGCATCGAGACAGCGTATTTCATCATAGGTGTATTCACCAACAAGCCCTTTTACGCCTGTTGTACGTTTTAGAGATTCATCATGAATGATGACTGGAATTTTATCTTTCGTCAGTTGAACATCGAGTTCAATACCATCAGCATGTTGTTCAAGTGCTTTTCGAAAGGCAGCCATCGTATTTTCAGGTGCATATTTACTTGACCCGCGATGGGCGAAAATTAAAGTCAAATCAATCTCTCCTCAAATGTCTTTGAAATGCTGCAGCATACATATTAATTAAATATAAACACTTAGGTGTAATTTAGCATGTTCTATATAGTATACTCAAATAAACTTCATGAGGTAAACATTTCTTACAACCTAACTTTTAACTGAGTTAAAGTTTTTCCAGTATAGAAAGGAATACGGTTAAATCCGACGAGCTTTAAAGAAACGCATACAAAATTCGACATCATTCAGTAAATGGAGTGAGTGTAATGAATAAGTGGCAGGATCAAGAAAGTCTGAAAGAGCTACTTTGTCATCTGATAGAATTTCCTAGTATTACAGGATCTGATGCAGAACTTGCAATTAGTGAATTCATTTATATGAAGCTTAATGAGCTAGACTATTTTAACGAAAACCCTGAAGACTTACAAATACACCCAACACGAGATGGACGTAAGTTTGTAACAGCATTTGTGCGGAATAGTAATCAGCCGAAAACAGTCGTACTCATTAGCCACTTTGATGTAGTTGATATAGAGGATTACGGAGAATGGAAGAACCTAGCCTTTCGCCCTAAGGAGCTTACTCAAGAATTCCGTGCCAATTTCAATGAGCTACCTCAAGCTGTACAGGAGGATTTAAATAACGGTGAATGGTTATTTGGTAGAGGTTCCATGGATATGAAGGCAGGGCTCGCACTGCAAATGTCCATGATTGAAAAAGCTTGTAACGGGGAATTCGATGGTAATCTATTACTCCTAACCGTTCCAGACGAAGAAGCGAACTCTACAGGTATGATGGAAGCTGTGGAGGTTTTACTTGATATGTCTCAAACGCACCAGCTTGAGTATACAGCATGCCTGAACTCAGAGCCTGTTTTCACACGTTATCCTGGTGATACGAACCAATATGTATACACAGGATCAATCGGAAAATTACTTCCAGGGTTTTTATGCTATGGAATGGAAACGCATGTCGGAGAACCCTTTTCAGGAATTAATGCAAACTATATGGCATCTGAGCTTTCAAGAGCCCTAGAATTAAATACTGATTTTTGTGAAGCCATTGACGGAGAGGTCACACCTCCACCAACGAATTTAATGCAGAAAGATCTTAAAGAAGAATATTCTGTGCAAATTCCTCATGTAGCTGTAGCCTTGTACAATTTGATGGTGATGGAAAGATCCGTTTCTGACATCAACAATGATATGCTTACATTAGCGAATAAAGTCGCAAGGCAAATTGAAAAGCATTTGTACGATCGAGCGATGACCTTTACACAATGGGAATCGTTTCAACCGATGGATCACAAGATATCCGTGTTCACCTATGAACAGTTACTTGAAAAAGCGATAGAACAGTACGGAGAAGCGGAGATTGTTCGTCGACAAGCTTACATTGCAGCGAACTTTAAGGTGCTAGGGGACAGAGATTTATCCACTCGCTTAGTATCCGATCTTGCAGGACTTTGTAAAGACGAAGGACCAATGATCGTCCTATTTTACAGTCCACCCTTTTATCCAGCTGTATCGTCCAGAAACAACTCGAAAATCCAGAACGTCGTTGGAGAATTAATCGACCTCGCTGAGAAGAAGTATAATATAACTATTAAAGAACAGCACTATTTTGCAGGACTGTCAGATTTAAGCTTCACGAGCTTATCACAGCCTGTTGAAGCACTGAAACCATTGTTTGGAAATATGCCGTTATTTCAAAATGGGTACCAGTTCCCACTAGATGAACTTCAACAGCTTAAGATTCCTGTGATGAACTTTGGACCACTGGGACGAGATGCACATAAATGGACAGAGCGATTAAATGTGGATTACTCGTTTGGTGCGTTTCATGAAATGTTACCAGTTGCTATATCCAAATTGCTAAAATAACGGAGGCGTTAAGATTTTGAATTCAGAACGCATACATTGCATTAGTTTACCTACTCCTTTCGCAGTTGGAGATGTGAACGTCTATCTAATTGAAAGCGAAAAGTTAACTTTAGTGGATACGGGCCCGAAAACAGATGAGGCATGGGCGTCATTGAAGCGTCAGATCGATGCACTTGGATTTCAAGTATCCGATATCGAGCAAGTCGTACTCACTCACCACCACCCAGATCACGTCGGGCTTTCTGATTATTTTACAGAACACAGCGTCCGATTCATCACCATGGCTTACAACTTACCATGGTTGAAAAAAGACCCAGCCTTCTTTGAGCACCATGATGCATTTTACTTAACCGTTTATAGAGAAATGGGCATTGAAAAATTTCATAAAAAAGCAATGGAAACCGTCAGAGGGTATCTAGATTATTCCTGCACGATCGATGTGGATGTTGTAGTTGAAGAAGGGGATGCGATTGACGGCTTACCTGGGTGGACCGTTGTTGAAACATTAGGTCATGCCCAAGGACATCTGTCGTTATTAAGAGACACTGATGGTGTGATGATCGGCGGAGATCATCTCATTAAGCATATCTCTTCAAACGCATTAATTGAACCGCCACCAATTGGTGAAACAGAACGACCAAAGACGTTATTACAATACCGAGATTCTCTTATGAAGGTGATCGACAGAAACGTGATAAAAGTGTATGCAGGACATGGAAAACCGGTAGAACATCCGAAAGAGCTTGTGCACTTGCGTCTATTAAAGCAAGAAGAACGTGCTGACGATATTTTAAAAATGATAAGTCAAGAAGCGTTAACGGGCTTTGAAATTTGCCAGAAGCTCTTTCCAACAATCTTTTTGAAAGAGCTAGGGCTGACGATGTCAGAAACACTTGGTCACTTGGATTTATTAAAGAGGGACGATCGATTGAAGGTTGTAGAAAAGGAAGGCGTATTATATTTTCAGGCAAAAGAGGTCGCTAAGCATGAGTGTCGCTAAAGTTGTCGTGATCACAGGCGCATCAAGTGGTATCGGAGCAGAAATGGCAAAGATGATCGCGGCAAAAGGCTGGACGCCTGTTTTGATGGCACGCTCAATTGAAAAGCTGGAGTACCTTCGTAATGAAATCCAAAATGACTTCAAAGTGAAGGCGTATTCTTATCAGCTGGATGTACAAGACCTGCCCCAAATCGAACAGGTTTTCAACCGGATCGAAAAAGAGGTCGGTTCGATTGATGTTTTAATTAACAACGCGGGTTATGGTATTTTTGATTATTTTTTAGATGCGAAGATGGAAGACGTTAAAGGAATGTTTGATACGAATGTGATCGGATTGATGGCTTGTACGAAAGTTGTTTTACCAGAAATGGTTGAGCGAAGGAGCGGTCACATTATCAACATCGCTTCGCAAGCTGCTAAGCTCGCAACGACCAAAGGTAGTGGCTATGCTGCGACGAAGCACGCCGTTCTTGGTTTTACAAACAGCTTACGGATGGAAGTCAAAGATTACGGTATTCATGTGACGACAGTAAATCCTGGTCCCATACGAACCAACTTCTTTAAAGTAGCCGATAAGAGTGGGCAATATGAAAAAAATATTGAAAAGTGGTTACTCCCAGCTGAACTCGTTTCACGAAAAGTGATCTCGACGATAGAAAAACCCGTACGTGAAGTCAATTTACCAGGTTGGATGGAAGTAGGGAGTAAACTTTATCAACTCGCTCCTGCGCTTGTTGAAAAGCTAGGAAAGAAAGCATTTAGCCAGAAATAAGAAAGGGGTGTCCCAAAACATCTATGAAAGTAGTTGTATGGGGCATCCTATTTTAGTTGAAAAGAAGGTTATCGTGCATATATTGAAATTATCGTGCATATATTGAAATTATCGTGCATATATCGAGATTATCGTGCATATATCGAAATTATCGTGCATATATCGAAATTATCGTGCATATATCGAGATTATCGTGCATAACGGGTTAAACAAAAAAATAGGAGCTTCCCATTAAGGACTCATAATCCTTTTCGGTCAGCCCTTTTTCTGTAGTTATTGCTGTGTTGCCAAGTATTGATAAACTTGGTCATGTACGACGACATAAGTTGGTTCTTCTTGTTGTTGTTCTATCTTTGTACCAATTTCTTCAACTAATACGTCATAATCTTCATTTGTGAAGGGGGATAATTCTAGATCTCCAAAATATTCTATTAAACAACGATCAATCATCTTCTTAATAAAAAGTGCTTCCACAATACGCACAACCTTTCCTTTCATAACGATAGTGGAGAGAAAGCTTATCGTCAACAAATTCATTGTTATTTGTTGAAGAAGGAAAAGTTTAACTCCATTCCGAATATAGTTATACAAGAATAAAGGGGGAATGATTCATGCGTATAAAAGTGGTGATGAATAGCGGAAAAGAGTATGTGCTTCAAATGGAACAAAATGATTTTCAAAGCCTCGTTTTGACACAGGATGAATCTGTTCGAGATGAACTTATTGAGATCCATCCTTCTTTATACATCAATCCTTCACACATTTCTTCGTATGAAATTCTAGATTAAATACCATTTTTTTCTTGAAAATGTAAGATTAATGGATTACCATGGAATTATAAAAACTAACCAGTCAGTTTTATATAAGGAGGATATGTTCAATGATTGTGATTGAACGTTTATCAAACTGTTCGCTAACGGATGTCCTTGACGCTTGGAACAATGGATTTAAAGGCTACTATACAGATATGACGATGACAATTGACCGTTTTCTTCAACGTATGGTTCAAGAAGGTTTTTCCGCAGACGATTCTATTGTCGCATTTGTTAATCGAGTTCCAGCAGGAATCGTACTAAATGGATTTCGTAATGTTGAAGGAAAGCTCATTGGCTACAACGGAGGTACCGCTGTTGCGCCAGAATTTCGACGAATGGGTGTTGGCAAAAGGATGATGGAAGCGGTAATCGATCTCTATAAGCAAAAGGGAGTAGATGAAGCTCATCTTGAAGCCATTCACGATAATCATGCTGCAATCAAATTATATGAATCCCTCGGATATTCAACGTCGGACCGGGTCTTTTTCCTGCAACAACAAGGTCCAATACGTGTACAACCGAAGAAACTTGACCCATTATGGGCATTTGAAACGAAAGCTCCTCACTTTGTTCAGCATCTTGATTTTTACGATTGTAGTGGACCTTGGCAAACACAATGGCAAAGTGTGGGTAACGGTGATGCTCTTGTCGTTTCTGAAAATGGACGTGACATTGGATATGGGCTTTACCGAAAGGTGTATGATCCCTACGGCATGCTATCCACTATTGTGCTGCATCAAATAGAGGTCAACTCAAGTACCGAAAAGCGAGAAGCGTTGATCGATACGCTTCTGCACAAAATTTTCGAACCTACCGCCTCATGCAAACGTCTCGTGATCAATCTCTCTAATCAAAAACGGGAAACATTCGAAGCCATTCGTCGACTAGGATTCTCAACGATGGTTGAACAAGTCTGCATGAATATGGGAATAAAGGAGTCGATTAAACCAAATGCCACGCGTATCAGAGAATTATAAGGAAGAGAAGCGTGAAGCTATTCTTGATTCAGCTGCTCAATGCTTTGCTGAGAAAGGGTTTAGTGAAACGACAGTAGATGATATTGCGAAAGCTTCGAAAACGAGTAAAGGCTCCATTTATTTATATTTTAAGAGTAAAGAAGAAATTTTTCATAAACTGAACGATCGTAGAACGGAGAAGTATTTTGAAATTAAAGAGCAACTCAGTGAATTTAAAAATGCTACGGCCAAAATAGATTACTTATTTCAGTATTTCATTAGTGGCAAGATGGATGACAATACATTAAACCATATAGCCGTTCAGTTCGAATTTTGGATTTACGCAACTAAAGCGGGAAGACAGCAAGTATTTGATGATCGGGTAGAACGATTTACTACTTTTATTACGGAAATTATTGAAGAAGGCATTGAATCTGGTGAATTTCGAGAAGATGTGCAAGTTAAAGAGTTCTCAAGATTATTTTGGTCGACTTTAGATGGAATTGTCCTCCACCTGTTGTTCCATAAGGATATTACTGAGCACCGATCAATGCTTCGCCTTTATGAACAGATGATTTTCAAGTACTTACAAAACTAAACTCAGACTACAGACTGAGAACAATAACGTACTTGAGACAGTATGAACGCTGTTTGAATTAGTAGAAAATGGATTTAAGGTTATTGAGTGGAGGCGAATGGATATGGAAGCAGTAGTTGAACAACAGCGGGAGAAGCAATCTCCTGCCATATGGAAAAATCGGAACTTCTTATTTCTATGGATAGCGGGGCTTTGTTCAAGTTTTGGTTTGTCCATCTTTATGTTCTCAGAGGCATGGTATGTTGTAGAAGTGATGGGTCTTGAAGCATCACTAGGACTCGTATTTATTGCATCAAGCATTCCTCGTGTTTTATTTATGATGATCGGCGGCGCGGTGGCTGATCGTTTCAGCAAAAGCGTCATTATGTTTTTATCGGATATATTGCGTGCTGGAGTAGCAATCGCACTCGTTATGTGGCTATTGTTTGGTGACGTATCGATATGGTCATTTGTAACTTTTGCGCTCATATTCGGAATTTTAGATGCATTTTTCTGGCCGGCTAATGGTGGTTTGTTACCTGCTCTAGTGAGTAAAGAGCAGCTTACAAGAGCAAATTCTGTCATTCAGATGACGAGCCAATCTTCCTTTATAGTTGGACCAATGCTTGCGGGTGCTGTCATTGCATTGGGAAGTTATGTGATAGCATTCTCGGCAACAGCTGCATTATTGATTATTGCGAGCATTGCAATCCTCTTAATCCGCACATCAAAAAAGAAGACAGAAACGACAGATCAAGAAAACCATGGATCACAATTACTCAAGTCTATTAAAGAAGGAATTTCTTATGTAAAAACGTCTTCTTTTCTGTTAGCCCTGATTCTCTTTGCAGTATTTATCAATCTTTTTCTCGTGGGACCATTGCAAATGGGTTTACCTTTGTTCGTCAAGAATGTGTTAGGTGGGACTTCTCTTGATTTCAGTTACCTTGAAGGAACACTTGCAGGCGGCATGTTGATCGGGTCCATTATCATTGGGGTTCTAAATGTACAAAAACGAAGAGGTTTATTGGTCATCATAGCGGTCGGCTTCAACGGACTTGTATTTACTTTATTTAGCTTCACGAGTGAATTATGGCAAAGCCTAGCACTAATCGCACTACTCGGAACGACTTTCTCAGTCATTAACATCCCAATTATCGCAGCCATTCAAACGATTGTGAAGGAAGAAATGATGGGAAGAGTGATGAGCCTGTTGTCCATGGCTTCTCTCGGCTTAGTACCGGTGTCCTTTGCAATTACCTCAATGGTCCTATCATTAGGGGTGGATATTACAACCATTATGCTATCGGGTGGAGCGCTCGTCGTCATATTAGCCATTCTCATCTACGCTAAAGTACCAGGCTTAAGAGACTTTGACTAAGTGATAACAATCAACATGAATGGGGCTGTCCACTGATCTTCTGACAGCCCCTTTTTTATTTCTGACGTACCTCTATCGAATAATAGATCTTTCTATTGATCTATTTATTTTATGGTAAAATAAGGATGGGGAAACGATTATAAAGCTAGGGGCGGACACTAGACCTAGTGTTTCAAAAAAGGGGGAAGTAATTTGGATATACAGATAAGAGAAGCCAAAAAGACTGACTTTGAAGGGGTTCATCAAATACAAAGACAAGTTCATGAATTACATACAAAGGAAAGACCAGACCATTATAAGATGGCAGAAATCACGTTAGACAAAGAGTATTTCAACAACTTGATAGAAGGAGAAAACACGAAGGTATTCATATTAGAAGAAGACAAACCCATCGCTTATACCATCCTTACTATTAATCATACCGAGGAAAGACCCATACTTATTCCGAAGAAAGTTGTCTATATGAACGATTTTGGCGTCGATATGAAGTTCAGACGAAATGGGTTGGGGAAAATATTTTTTAGAAAAATATTGGAGTTCGCTAAAAACATAGAAGCGGATTCACTAGAATTAGGTGTGTATGAATTTAACGAAAGTGCAATCAAATTTTATGAATCAATGAATTTAGAGACAAAAATGAGACGGATGGAAATAAATTTATAATATCAGTCTAAATGGCTAATGTAACATGAATTAAAAGGAGAGAGCATTGTGGCTACTTGGGTTACTCATTTTAGAATTACTGAAGAATTACTTAAAGAGGTATTTCCAGTTTCAACAATTGACTTTTTGGTAGGTAATATTGGTCCGGATTGCGGGCTAAAGGGAGAAAATGGTAAACCTAACCCTCCTAAAGAAATTACTCATTTCAAGATTGATGGAAAAATAAACTCTGATTATTTTTACGATCAATATCTCAGAAATTGGAATGAAGATTTGTCCAGTGAGTTTTCTTATTATTTAGGATATTACATACATTTGGTTACGGATGAAGAGTGGATTAAACTCTTGAAACATAAGAAAAAGGAAGAAGTGTACCAAGCAATATTAAATACTCCTGAATACGCAAACCTTGTTAAAAGAGATTGGTACGGATTAGATTTTCTATATCTTAAAGATCACAAAGAGAATATTTTCTGGACTGAATTTCAGCACATAACTGACTTTCCAGAGTATTTAAGTTTCTTTCCGAAGGGTCAAACGCTTAAACAAATTAGAAATATTACTGAATTCTATCAAAGTAATAAGGTTTCCACTGACCACAAGTTTATATATCTCGCCTCATATGAAGTCGATGAGTTTGTAGATAATACGGTACAAAAGATCAAGATATTATTAAAAGATAAGATTAAGTCATTAGCTTATTAACTTCTAAACGAGCCATTATATAATGATTTATGAAGAGGAGCGGTGATTTGAGATTAAAATCAAATATTTCTTTCATATTGATAGGTTCCATATTTCTTATGGGTGGTTGTAATTTATATCAAAGCAATAATATCCCCATAGAGATGGTGGCATTTAACAGTTTAACAAAGGAAGAGGTAAATAAAATCCCAGTCTCTCCAAAGGATTCTGTCGTTAATGAAGTGATTGTAAGTGAAGATCTTGGGAAACAAATAGGTGATAAATTTATTGGCAAAACCATATATTCTGTAACCTTCAACAACACAGAAGACGATACCAACGGGAGACTAATCGTTTATGTTAGTAACGACAAAGAGACAGTTATTGGAAAAGGATATGAGAACCGAAAATAATGCCACAAATAAATTTGGTGCAGCATGGAAGTAACTAGGACGCGTGCTGGAAGGAGGTTTGCAAAGTATGAAAAATAACAACAAAGTTGCTCTATTAGTTTCTATAATCGTATTAGTAGGTATTCCAATTCTTTTTCTCATCATATCAATATCAACAGGTAAATGGGGTTATCTTGCTTGGAGTTTACCACCTTCCTTTGCTGCAGGTTTTACAGGTTTGATGATAACTTATAATCAAATGAAAAAAGAGAAAAATAGTGCTTAAAGTTTCACCTTATCTTTGTATACTTGTTTTCGTATCCATAATTTCTGGATGTAACACAATCTCAAATGGTTCTTATTCAGCGATTCTTATTTATAATAACGAAGAATTCAACTCTAGAGGTTATGTAGAAGAAAATAAATATACAATTGGTAAAGAAATTGGAATTGTGTCAAAGAAAGTAAAACCTAAGGAAATGCCTACTCATAACTTGTGGTCAAATTATTTGGAAAAAGGTACTGTATTGTATCGTTCGAATGAAGATAAATCAGTGATATTGGTCAAACACGATGATCAAATCGAAATATTTAAAAAGGCTACTGGTGATTAAACAAGATGCGTTGATCCAGGTAGGCTCATGGTTATTTAAATCTAATTAAAGGAGGGAGAATATTGCAGGACTACATACAACTCATCAATGATCAAAAGTTTCGAGAAGCAAATGTTTTGCTATTAAAGCTAGTGGAAGAATCTCCAAACGACCCGGTCATTAACTTTTATTGTGCTGTAACTTACGATGCTTTAGGGATGGAAAGGAAAGCAATACAATTCTATAAAGCAGCTCTTACTAGTGAAATTAATGGACCGCTCAGAGAACGTACATATGTACAGTTGGGTAGCAGCTATAGATGTGTTGGTGAATATCAAAAGTGTAGAAACATATTGGAAGAAGGAATGATGGAATATCCCCATAATTTAGCAATGAAAGTTTTCCATTCTATGGTGATGTATAACTTGAATGAAAATGAAGAGTCAATGACTAGCTTATTATCAATCTTAGTTTCTACCACTTCTGATCCTTGGATAGCAAAGTATAGTAAAGCACTGGAGTTCTATTCCGATAAACTGGATCAGACTTGGTAAAATGTTAGAAAAAGAATAGGGATGAAGCCTATGAGAAAATTTCTAATTCGTAAAAGGCGACCAATTTTATTATCAATAGATAGAGGAGTTGTGTGTATTGATTTTACATTCTAAAGTGTTTGGAACTGGTGATCCAATCGTATTTCTCCATACAGGGTTACAAACTGGAGAGTCTGATTTCTCGGAAATTAAGGAACAACTTGAAGGAGCGCATCAGGTCATCTTACTAGACCTGAGAGGACATGGAAAATCATTTAGTGATAAACTAGATGACTTTCTGGTGGATTCGATTGAAGACATAAATGAAACATTTCAATCATTAAAGATTGAAGACGCTCATATCGTAGGTTGTTCACTCGGTGCATTTGTAGCACTTGGTTATGCGAAAAAGTACCCCAACCACCTTAAAAGTCTGACTATTTCTGGTGTTATGTCTGAATTGCCAAGTAATTGGCCGCAGCTCCATAAAGAAGACACGATAAAACAAACAATGTTACTTGAAGATCATGCTACAGTTGAATATTTCAATCAACTCCACGACTCGGATTGGAAGCAGTTTCTGCATATGGCAAGAGATGAAAACTGGTATCCTCTTGCATTAACTAATGACATATCTGATGTGAAAGTGCCGATGCTTTTTATTGTAGGAGAAGGCAATAAAGCTGAAGTGAAAACAGCATCTCAGTATCAAACGATGAAAGAGGACGTTCACGTCTCGGTAATTCCTTTCGCCTCCCATCTGGTGCATTCCCAGCAACCTCGACAGTTTGTTACTACATTGCAGCAATTTATCAACCATTATACTGTCGTCATAAATTGAGAAAATACACACAAAGAAGGCGTGGCACAAGATTTGTGCCACGCCTTTTTTACGATGCTTTATTTTTATATTTATTTTCTTGTTTATTTAACATGTCTAACTCAGCTTTATCTTTCCTCAATGCTTTGTAGAGTGAGTAAACCATCATCAACATGATAAGCGAGAATGGAAAGGCTGCTGAAATCAATGCGTTTTGTAATGCTTGGAGTCCTCCTGTATAGAGTAATACAGATGCAATAGTAGATTGTGCAATACCCCAAGCAAACTTGACGGCCTTTGGTGGGTTCAATGACCCGTTAGTCGTTTGCATACCTAAGACGAACGTAGCAGAGTCTGCTGATGTAATGAAAAATGTACCGATCAACATCATTGCGAGTACGGATAATGCGATACTGAATGGAAATTGATCAAATACGCCAAATAACATTTGTTCATCAGGTAAACTGGCAATGTCTGCACCGTTTTTCTCAGACTCAATGGCCGACATTCCGAATACGGCCATCCATAAGAAACTAACGATCGACGGTACGATTAAAACGCCAGATAAGAATTCACGGATGGATCGGCCTTTTGAAACACGTGCTATGAAAATGCCGACAAATGGAGACCATGCAATCCACCATGCCCAAAAGAATACAGTCCAGTTCATGACCCATTTTTGTTTATCAGGATTTTCGGGTGATAAACGGAAGCTTTCTGCGGCAATACTTTGAATATAAGCTCCAAGGGTATCTGTAAATGTGTTCATGATATATAGTGTTGGTCCAATGATAAGCATAGCGATGAATAAAATCGTTGCTAATCCCATATTGGCGTTACTTAAGTATTTAATCCCTTTACTTAGACCGGTATATGCTGAAATCATAAATAACACTGTGACAACGAAAATGATGACCAATTGAATCCAGAATTGTTTCTCAATTCCTAGTAAGTAGGTAAACCCTCCATTGATTTGTGCCGCACCAAATCCGAGGGTTGTAGCCACTCCGACAATCGTTGCAAATACTGCGATGACGTCTACCAATGTTCCCCATGGACCTTTCATCTTATCTCCAAATAAAGGTTCCAAGGTCGCACTGATCAATCCAGGTTTATTGTGACGGAATTTGAAGT
Source organism: Pseudalkalibacillus berkeleyi (assembly GCF_021608225.1). Classification (NCBI taxonomy): domain Bacteria; kingdom Bacillati; phylum Bacillota; class Bacilli; order Caryophanales; family Fictibacillaceae; genus Pseudalkalibacillus; species Pseudalkalibacillus berkeleyi. The sequence continues at coordinate 1,605,117 of NZ_JAKIJS010000001.1, read as the reverse complement.
AGGCGAGTACAAGTGCAACGACAGCATAAATGGCCCACGCGTGAATACCGTAATGGAAAAAAGTGATTCTCATCGCATCTCGAAGCGCTTCGGCTGTGCCTGGCTCTGCTACAGGTGGCGTTTTAATATATTGGGAGATGGGTGCAGCTGCACCGTAGAATACAAGTCCAATTCCCATACCAGCACTGAATAGCATCGCAAACCAAGTTGAGTAACTGTAATCAGGTTGATCATCAGGTTTGCCAAGTTTGATTTTGCCATATGGACTGAAAATCATATATAAACAGAAAATGACAAACAATGAAACGATCAATAAATAATACCATCCAAAATGAACAGAAATGTACGTTTGAATGGTACCGGTAATTCTTTCTAAGTTTTTTGGAGCTAATGAACCCCAAATGGAAGCAAAGATTGTAATCGCTAAAGTAATCCAAAATACAGGTGTAATTTTCTTCATACCATTCTCCTTTCGGTAATGTGCGAAATTTGTCGTCTACCATGATAAATACCCCGAGTCTCAAACAATAAACAATTATGTCATTAAAATAAAAGTTTTTCAAAGTCAGTTACATTTAAGTCTTTAGCATAGTGGTATAGACAACTATACATGTATGCTCGTATACTTTAAGTAAGAGGTGATGCAATTGTCTACACATTCAATCGTTGGAGGAAGAGTGTTTGTTGGGGAATCAGGTTTTCAACAGTTGAACATACATATTGAAGGTGAACAGATCACAGATTTAACAAATGACTTTCGTGACAATTCATCAACCATCAAATTGGACGATGATGACATTGTACTACCTGGTCGCATAGATGGTCATATCCATGGTGCAGCTGGTTTTGATGTGATGGATGCGACAATTGAAGCGATCGAAGGAATTGCTTCTGCACTTGTAAAAGAAGGGACGACAAGCTTCCTTCCCACTACAATGACGGCTGGACAAGAAAAAATTGAGAACGCTTTACAAACTATAAATGACTACCAACAATTTCATAATAATAGAGAAAAAGCGGAAGTGATCGGTATTCACCTTGAGGGTCCTTTCATCTCTACAAACAAGATCGGAGCGCAAAACCCAAAGTACATACAAATGCCAAATTTTGAACTTTTTCAAAAGTGGTATCAAATCTCAGGCTCGAACATTAAAGTCGTCACTTTAGCACCTGAGATAAAAGGGGCGACGTCTTTTATCAAACATCTCACAAAAAACGGGGTCGTTGTATCTATCGGTCATAGTAATGCAACTTATGCTCAAGTTAAGGCTGCTTTATCGGCAGGCGCTTCTCAATTCACGCATTTGTATAATGCAATGCGTCCCTTACATCACCGTGAGCCAGGTGTTGTCGGCGGTGCTTTTCTCAATCAAGACGCTCTTGCAGAATTAATTGTCGACGGTTTACATTGTGCGCCGGAAATGGTCAAACTAGCCTTTGATATCAAAGGAAAGCAAGGGTTGATGTTGATTACGGATGCAATGAGAGCAAAATGCTTAGGGAACGGAACATATGAACTAGGTGGACTAGAAGTGTACGTGCAAGAAGGGAAAGCAACGTTAAAGGACGGGACTCTGGCAGGGAGTATTCTTACGATGCAAGACGCTTGCTGGAATATGATGAATTACACGAACGCAAATATTGACGATCTAGTTTTCATGAACTCAATCAATCCAGCCAAACAATATGGCGTCTATAACAGAAAAGGTTCAATTAACATTGGGAAAGATGCAGACCTCATCATACTCGATTCTAATTACGAATTGAAAATGACCATCTGTCGCGGGGAAATAGCTTATGAGAAGAGGTGTTAATGTGAACATCATCACTGTGGATCATCATAAACACATGAGCAAGATCGCATCTGAATTCATATATGAAGCGATACATCGTAATCCTAATCTTGTACTTGGTGTCGCTACCGGAAGTACACCTGAGCAAACATACGAACGATTGGTTGAAAAGATAAAACAAGATCCTATAGACCTTTCTAAGCTAAAGACCGTCAATCTAGATGAATATGTAGGACTACCTCGTGAACACGAGGAAAGCTATTGGCAATATATGATCCAGCACTTGTATGCCCCTTTGGAATTATCTATAGATCAAGGACTTGTTCCTGATGGCATGAGTGCTAATTTAGATGAAGAATGTATTCAATACGAACGAAAGATTGAACGCTTAGGAGGGATTGATCTCCAAATGCTCGGTGTGGGCGTAAATGGACACATTGGTTTTAATGAACCTGGCACCTCTTTTGACTCTAATACCCATGTTGTAGAATTAACGGAAAGCACGAGAATCGCAAATGCAAGGTTCTTTCAAAATCAACAAGATGTCCCAACTAAAGCGATTACAGTAGGGATTTCTACGATTATGAAAAGCCGCTCAATCATCCTTTTAGCATCTGGAAACGAAAAAGCGACAGCTGTTTCTACTTTGCTGAAAGGAGAGGTAAGCCCTGAATGGCCTGTAACGATTCTTAATCAACATGACGATGTCACTTTAATCGTAACGAAAGACGCTATAGAAACGGAGGAGCCAAATGCTTAACAAACAATCAACATTACCACTGTACACACAGGTTGAACAATTTTTAAAAGAAGAAATCAAGAGCGGTGGGTACCATACCGGTGATTTTGTTCCTTCAGAACGTGAGCTTTCAGAGAAATTTCAGATCAGCCGGATGACGGTTCGCCAGGCCATTAACAACATGGTCCATAACGGTGAACTATACAGAGAGAGAGGGAAAGGCACTTTCGTCGCTGCACCAAAACTCACTTATCCTTTAAAAGGTATCTTCAGTTTTACCGAAGATATGGAACGTAAAGGCCTTAAGCCTTCAACGAAAGTCATCAGTTTAACGACGGTTTCAAATGCCCCGAACCATATTTTGGGAAATTTGCAGTGTGATCGTAATGCCAAAGTGGTTCAATTGAAGCGAATTCGACTTGCGAATGAAAAGCCCGTAGCAGTCGAAACCGCTTATTTACCATACGAAATGTTTTCAAGTTTAACAGAGTGGGAGGCGAGTGGTTCCATTTATACGTACGTGAGGCAAACATTAAAGAAAAACATTCACAGGGCTAGTCAACAGATTGAAGCATCCATTGCTGGTGAGCATGACAGCTCTTTATTAGACATACAAACAGGAAGTCCTGTTCTCATCGTCAATCGTACGACCTATTTACATACAGGTGAGCCATTCGAGACTGTCCAAACCGTTTTTCGAGGTGATCAATATACGTTCTCCATAGAAATGGAGCATGGATCGGAGGATGAAGATGTATTACCTAGGAATTGATGGTGGTGGATCCAAAACGTGTCTCGCCGTCGTTAACGAATCCGGAAATCTGATCGCTTATCATGTTGGTGGACCGAGTAATCCTACATCCGTTCATATCGAAACGATAAATGAAATGTTGGATGGACTTTTCGAAAAGGTAAAAAACCAAGGCGTTAATTTTTCAGAAATAAAAGGGATTTGTGCTGGTTTTGCCGGGATGGAAAGCAGCCAATTGAAAGGTGAGCTCGAAACATTCCTCTCTTCCAAATTTCATCAAAATACGCAAGTTGAACTCTGTAATGACGCGATCACAGCGTTGTATTCAGGTACGAATGGACAACCGGGTATTGTGAACATTGCCGGAACTGGATCGATAACGTTCGGAGTGACGGACGAACGTAAAGTCGTTCGGACAGGAGGCTGGGGTTACTTATTAGAGCATTCTGGGAGTGGTTATGGTATCGGAAAAGCGGCGATCCATAAAGTATTCGATTCTTATGATGGGCTTATCGGGAAAACGGAGTTGACGGACCGGGTGCTTAGCCGTTTTTGTGTGGGAAGTCCACCCGAGTTAATTCCATTCATATATGGTCATCCAGACAGTAGGATGAAGATTGCATCCGTTTGTGAGGATGTTTTTCAGCTCATGAGAAAGGGTGATAGGTTATCTACACAAATCATAGAAACTGCGGCATCTGATATTTCCTTATCCATTCGCAATTTGATTACACGTTATTTTAACAAAAAGAATGAGATTAAGGTTGTACTTGCGGGAAGTGTGTTTAAGAGTAGTGATGTGATGCTACCTATAATGAGAAAGCATTTGCCACAAGAAGTAGATTTCATACTTCCACCATCTCCACCAATAGCAGGGGCGATCATCCAGAGTTATCAAATGGTGAACGGTCCATGTCCTAACACTTTCACAAACAATCTCCATCAATCACTTGCCACGGAGGTGTAAGATGATCGAGACAGGTCTTTCTGAATTCATATCGAAGTACGGACAGACGTATAAAGACAAAAGAATGGGTATGATCATCAACCAGACATCAGTCACTTCAACATTAAGCCTAAGTGTCGATGTATTGCTTGAGAACGGTTTTAATATCGTTGCCTTATTTTCACCTGAACATGGACTGAGAGGACAGGTGAAAGAAGGACAGCATATTGATAATCAAGTTGACGAAAGAACAGGTCTACTCATTTACAGTCTTTATGGAAAAAATAAAGTGCCACCAGAAGAATGGTTGAAGAACATTGATGTATTGTTGTTCGACATACAGGATCTCGGTGTCCGCTTTTATACATATATTTACACACTTGCGAACTGCTTAAAGGTGGCTGGAAAACTCGGGATAGAAATGGTTGTCCTTGATCGACCAAATCCGATTACGGGTACGAAGGTGGAGGGCAATGTCCTTGATTTGCGTTTTTCATCCTTTATCGGAAACTATCAACTCCCAGTGCGGCATGGTATGACCGTCGGTGAGCTAGCATTCTATTTTAATGAAGAATATGACTTCAATGCATTACTATCCGTCATTAAAATGAACAAATGGACGAGAGAGATGTGGTATGATGACACGTTGATTCCATGGGTGCCGCCATCTCCTAATGCACCGTCACTCGAGATGGCAACCGTCTACCCAGGAACTTGTCTTTTTGAAGGCACGAACGTATCGGAAGGAAGAGGAACAGCCAAACCTTTTGAATGGGTTGGAGCGCCGTGGATTAATGCTTATGAATGGAAAAAGCAGCTGGACACGTATGAGCTAAAGGGCGTTCTATTCAGAGAAGTCGTTTTTAACCCGACAACCTCAAAGTTTGAAGGAGAAACCTGTTCAGGTCTACAAGTACACATCACGGATCGAAATCTTTTTCAACCTGTAAAAACGGCATGTGCCATGTTGGAAAGCTTGAAGATGATCCACCCTGATGAATTTCAATGGATCGAACTGAGAGATTCTAGGTTTATGATTGATCTGATTTTCGGGACAGATAAATTTAGAGAAACCCTAGACCAACAAAAGCCAATTTTGGAATGGCTGGATGTCCAAGAAGAGAGATTGGAAGTGTTTAAGGATATACGAAAAAACTACTTAATCTATTAAGGCAGGTGTATACGATGAATCTCGTAAGGTGGGACGAAAGAATAGTTCCAGTTGAGGAAATCTGTCAATTATGGAATCGTACACTCGGTGACGAATTTCCTTTAACGGAGCGATTGTTTACGCAGAACAGTGTGGAATGCCCACATATATTTCCTGAAGGAAGCTGGTATGTAACAGAGGGAAATCAAGTGATCGGATTTGTCGTTACCAAAGTGACACGTGAACGAGTTGACTTATTGCCTGAAGGAGTCGGATGGATTCAAGCGCTGCTCGTTGCTCCAGAACATCGTAATAAAGGGATTGGAAAAGCGTTGTTGGAGAAAGCGGAACTTGCACTTCAGTCGACACCAATAACAAAAATCAGCATAGGAAGGGATGTCCATCATTACTTCCCAGGCATTCCGAACACTCTGACAACTACGATGAAATGGTTTGAACGAAATGGATATGAAGAAGCAGGAACAGATTACGACTTTATCCAAACCTATGAAAACCAACCGAAACAACCCGAGCACATTGATAAAATTTCATTTACCGTACTGAAAAAAGAAGAAGAAAATGAGTTCCTCGCATTTTTAAGCAGGTGTTTTCCAGGACGTTGGCATTACGAAGCTTGGGATTACTTTCGCTCCGGTGGTGAAGGAAAGCATTTCATTATCGCGCGAGAGAATCAGGATATCATCGGATTTGTTCGTATTAACGACTCAGACGCTCCCGTCATCGGACCGAATGTGTATTGGGCTGAGGCATTTACCGAAAAAACAGGTGGTATAGGACCACTAGGTATTGACCGTGCACATCGTAAAAAAGGCTATGGGAGAGCAATCGTCGAGCACGCCATATATACGGCTTATGAACGGAATTGCATGAACATCATCATAGACTGGACCGAGTTGACCACATTTTATGAATCATTCGGATTCAAGAAATGGAAGACGTATGTTGGGTATGAGAAACAACTATAAACAAAAGAGCAAACTCGGATGAGTCTGCTCTTTTGCTTTTAGATTCGCTTACTATCAATCATATCAGCTACTAAAACGTATCGTTCAGGTGATGCCCCTATGAACGTAAACGGATAACACGTCGTAACGGTGAGTGTCGCTCGAGGTTTCGGAACGATAACGGTCCGGTCATCCGCATCAACGATCCTGACTTTACGGATTTTATATGTGAACGTACCAGCGGAGGTGGTGACGATCAGCTCGTCTCCTTCTTTTACCTCACCAAGACGCCGGAAAACCGTATCGCGGTGCCCAGATAACACAGCATTATCTTCTTCACCAGGGAGTACACTACCCGCAAAATGACCGACACCTTTACTTAACTCATCTTCATCTGTCCCATGAATGATCGGGAGCTTTTCATTCAATTTCGGAATGAATAAAGTACCGATGTTTTCACCTTTTTCAGGTCGAGAAGTATATAGAGGTTTAGAGGTGCTCTTTTTCAAATTCTCCGGCACTGTAGCATTCTTTACCACTGGTTTCATTTCTGCCGTGCTATAGGAATGACCTGTCCCGTTAAAAAGTTGATAGAAACTTTTACTTGATACCACAACGCCAAAAATGATCAAGGAGATGCCCAAAATCCATAAAGTGACTCTAGTGTAGGACGTTCGGGTATGTTTCATTATATTTTATGCGACGCTCTTCATTCGTAAACGACGAATTACCATCCAACCAATTAGGATGAATCCGATTCCGTACAAAGAACTTTCCATATAATTACCTGCTGTCTTCGGCATTTTTGCACCTTTTTCCGTTTTCGTAACCGGTTTGTGAATAACCTTATTTGCAGTAGTTTCAGCCATGTTTAAATCTTTAGCCGTCTCTTCGATTAAATCAGAATTGACCATATCCGCAGTAAGTAGCATGTCGAGAATGAATACACCATTGTGATCGTATAACTCAATAAGCAAATCATAACCCGATGCTTCTTTTTCACTCATGGACAGAAGCTGGCTTAATGTAACAGGTTCTGTTTTTCCATTACTCGAAAGGTAAAACTTCGCATCCAACTGGAAGAGGTTAAACATCTCTGTCATGATGTCTGCCATTTCAACGATTTGTTCTTTCGTTAAGTCTTCTGCACTTTCAAAATCTCCTAAAGCGATCATGCGATTCGAGAGTTCGTCCATTTTCTGTTCGAAAATCGGATCTTCCAGATCAAGATTCATCAAATGGTTCATTAGAGCCTCAAGCTCTGCTTCTGTAATTCCTAATTCAGTGAACAAATCCTCAAACCCAGGCAGTTCATCTCCATACATATATTCGATAAGTGCTACTTCTACATCTTCAACAAATTCATAATCGTCAATGGAATCTCCATTTTCTTCAAAAAGCGCCACAAGCTCTTCATACGTCATTTCAAATGTGTCCAAAAGGTCTTGCAACGATTCATCCGTTATTGGTGTTCCTTCGAACAAATAGAACTCAAGATTTTCCTCAAGATATTCATAAATCGAATAGACCTCAAGAACGTCCTGACCGACTTCTAATTCACCTGATTCAACTAGTAGACTGTTCAGGTCTTCACGAGTGATCTCATATGCATCTAAAAGCTCTTGTAAATTCTCTTCAGTTAGCGGTTTACCAATGAAGTCTTGAAGTTCTTGGATCGTTTCAAAGTCTTCTAACGTCATACCTTCATATGATAGTTCTTCTTCCAACTCTTCTTGCGTCCAACCAATCGATGCTAGATATGCATCAAGGTCAGATTGTCCAATGGCTGCAAACGCTGTCATCGGAATAAATAATATACTAATAGAAAATAAGATAGCCAACACATGCTTCATGATGTGTCCCCCTTAAAGTTTATCAAAACAAGATAATTATATAGATATATTAATAAAAAGGATACAGGAATATTTTACTAAAAATATATCGCAGAAATCGCTCAAGAAAGGGGTTCTAGAAGGAAGTGACTATTAGAGAAAGACTAAAACGAACTAGAAAAATATGTTAAAATTTAAAAGGAGAAATCAATAAATTTTTAGGAATCTTATTCCGTTAAAGGGCAGTTTAATGGAGCAAGCAGATTTTGAATTTCTTATAAATAAGTGTCATATTCTGGAGTGAGAGATTGTGCGAATGACCAATTTAAAGAAAATTGATATTAGACAACAGGACATCAATCCTATAATTTTAAAATTTCTTTTATATGTAACCTAACCATAAAAAAATGATCAAGGAAGGTAAAGCGATGTAATATAATTTGTTGTTTTAAGTAACTTCATAAAAGTTAAGCGTTAATCTTCGTAAGAGGTGTTTCAAATGTACAGAGAAAGAAACTTTCTTATATTATGGTTGGGTCAACTTGTTTCAATTTTAGGAGGTAGGTTTAGTGATCTAGTTATTCCGTGGGTTGTTCTACAAGTTACTGATTCACCGATGAAAGCGGCTGTGGTAGCAATTAGTACTCAAATTGCCCCATTATTGTTTTCAATACCAGCAGGTGTATGGATAGAGAACAGACCTAAAAAGAGGATAGCAATTGCAGCAGAACTCATCCGTACAACAACGATGACCTTGCTTGTTGTGGTTATTCTTTTTGACCACTTCAATATCCTAGTCATCTGCTCTATTCTATTTGTAACTAGTATAGCTGGATTATTTTTTAGAATTTCACTAAATTCTTTATTGCCAGGGATAACAGGTAGGAAACGTCTTGTTGAAGCACACAATTATTTAGAAGCTGCTGATGCTGTCAGTACATTAATAGGACCTATACTAGCAGGATTTTTACTATCAGCTATTGGTGTTGCTGCAACGCTAGGAATTGATGCTTTTACATTCCTACTTTCTTTTTTTAGTATATGCTTATTGAAAATAGGTGAAAAATCCTTCTCTAGAAGCAAAGAACATAGAATTGACAAAAAACAATCACTAAGAGAGGGTTTAGATGGAGTAAAGCTTCTATTTTCTTCGAAAATACAACGCTTTATTTCATTCAACCATTCTGTTCTAAATTTTTCTACTCACGCGGTAACACTTCTCGTAGTTATAACAGCGAATCAGGAATTAGGCTTATCAGCTATTCAAACAGGCATTTTACTTTCAGGAGCTGGAATTGGTAACTTAATCGCTATATTTGTGATGGCTCATTTGAAAGATGTTCATTGGAATAAACTATATGGTTCAATTATGCTTTGCTCTGGAATCGGAGTGTTGCTTATAGCTATTTCTTCTAATATTTGGGGAGCATTTGTAGGGATGCTTTTATTTGATGGAGCTCTTTCAATGGCTTTTGTGGTAAACGGTGCAGCAAGACAAACTGTTACAACTGATCATTTCTTAGCTAGGATAAGTAGTGGAGGAATCCTTTTAACTGGTATTGTTGTGATTCTTGCTAATGGATATGCGGGTTTGATATCCGAATGGTTTAATCCATTCCTTGGTTTACTGTTTTGTTCAGGTTTATTGTTGATTAATAGTGGAATTTCATTTGCTCAACTACATTTGAAGAGGTCCATTGCTTCATTAAGTTTCTATGAGTGAAAAAGTTAATTTTGGGGAGGGGTATGAAAGTACAAATGTTTTTGGAGAAGGTGAAGAAACACTTAAAAGAGAAGTATAATTTGTCATACAATTATTTTATATGGTTCTTACAATACAGGGAATTATACACAAGAAAGTGATGTAGATCTTATTTGTTTTTCAGATAAAATAGACCGCAGAAACGATGTGGAGTTGTTTGAAGGAAAGCAATTAGATGTATGGGTTTATAACACTTGCGAAATGAAGAATACAGACCAATTTATACGAGTTAATAAGGGTAAGATACTATTAAATGATAAAAGAGTTGCTGAAAACTTCATTTTAGAGATCGAGAATGTGTTTAATAACGGTCCAAGAAAACTCTCTGAAGATGAAAAGGTATTCTTAAAGGGTTGGCTTAAAAAGATGTATAAAAGGTCTAATAAAGGTGATATTGAAGGTAATTATAGGTTTTTTTGGTTGCTTAAGGACAGCTTAGAAATCTATTTTGAACTCAAAGGATTATGGTATTTAGGTCCCAGAAAAGCATTTAGTTGGCTTAAGGAGAATGATAAGTTAGCATATGACCTCTTCAATAATGCTTTAGTAAAAGATGTAAATCAGAAAGAGATCGAGCAATTACTCAACTATTTGAATAAAATATAATAAATCTTAATTGCATTATAGGGGGCGTTGATCTAAGAAAGATAACGCCCTTAAATATTTTCATTGAAACAGATTTTCGAAAAAGTTGTAAATGATTGGGTGAGAAGATGGAGAAATATACAGGGATATTGCTCTACCCTAGATTTAGTGAGTATGAACTTTCAGTACTTTTATCAGTTTTACACCAAGGTGGGAAACGAACTATTTACATAGGCTTAGATAAACAGGTTGTAAATGGGGAAGCAGGATTACCCTGTCTACCCGAAGCAACAATTAATAATGTTAATATTGAATTAATTGACAGTGTTGTACTTCCTGGAGTCGATGATTTTGAGCATCTAGTTAATCACAGTGAACTTACTTCCTTTTTACAGAAGATTGATGATCAGAATAGAATAATAGGTGCGATTTCTAGTGCCCCATACATTTTATCAATGAGTGGCGTATTAGATGACAAAAAATACACAACAGGTTTAACATCTGGTCAAAGAAAGTTTTTAGGTACTTTCATAGAAGAGAACTATATAAATTCTCCAGTTGTAAAGGATGGACACGTTATAACTGCTCGGGGATCTGCATTTATTGAATTTGCATACAAGTTCGGTGAATCATTGAATCTTAAATTTGAAAAAGATTGGTACAAAAATTAACTCGTGAATCTTCAAGAAAAGGGGCATGTCCGAAGTAAGGATATGTCTTTTTTTATCAAATTAATGATTGTGTTAGATCCATTAATTTGAAATAATTGGTATTAAGCAAGAGGGCAGCATTGTGGAAGAAATAATTTACCTATTTTTTAAAACCAGAAATATATGGAGGTGAAATAATTGGATATAGATGCAATGCTGTTTACGTTTTCAGCTTTATTACCTGTATTAATTATTGTTATTTTTTCATTTAAGAGAAGAAAAAAGATTAATAAGGATAAACAATAATACCCCACATTTATTCAGGTTAAGGGGGGGTAATCCTTTAATTAGGATTAACAATATAGGAAAACTGGTGAAGTCATTATGCAAATTATTAGTGTAAGAGAAAATCCAGAGTATAAAGAAAAAGCAATCAAATATTTTCAAAATAAGTGGGCAAATGAAAATAGTGTAAAAGTATATGAGGACAGTATTTCCAACAGTATAAATACCGATAGTCCTCTTCCTATTTGGTATTTAATGATAGACTCCGGTAAGATTATTGGCTGCGTAGGTCTTATCACCAATGATTTTATTAGTCGTATGGATTTAATGCCTTGGGTATGTGCTCTTTATATTGAAGAAAGTTCACGTGGTAAATCGCTAGGTATAGAGCTGCTATTACGTGCTCAAGCTGATGCCAAAAAAATTGGCTACAATAAGATCTATCTTTGTACTGACCACATTGGATACTATGAGAAATATGGATTTACATATATTGGCGATGGATATCATCCTTGGGGAAGTAAGTCGAGAATATACGAATCGTAAAAGGAAGATTATCATCCGGAATTTTAATTATTCCTTGTTCAAGAAAAGGGGGCGTTGATCTAAGAAGGATTACGCCTCTTCTTATTTAATATCTAACTACTGGGCAGGATTCTGCAATAAGCTCTTTTTTTATAAGGGGAAAAGTAAATGGGGCGAAAAAAGAAATTCAAAGTTTCTCTTGGTGATTTGTTTACAATACCTGTTAGTCAAGAATTAATGTGTGTTGGACAAGTTGCTTTGAAAGGTTGTACTTCTGATGTGTATATTATTTTTGATTACATATATAAACAAGGCGATTCAATTTCAAAATTTTCAAATCATCCAATCTTATTAATGGTTAATACAGTTAATATAAAACTTGAAGATGGTGAATGGGAAATAATAGGGAATGCAGAATTGCCGAAGACGCTAACATTACCTAATTATCTTACAGAAACCATTGGGGGATATGCAGTAATGGATTCTGGAGGGAGAATAATTAGAAAAGCAACAGAAACCGATATAAAGAATCTATCAACATTGAAATCTGTTGCACCAATTATTGTGGAAGACGCTGTGCAAGCTAAGTTTGGGAAAGCAGAATGGTATCCTTACTTAAACAATCTTTTATATAGGCGATAATAACCTGCAAGACAGTATTATTCCATTATAGGGGGCGATTACTAAATTGGTAATCGCTTTTCTTGAGGTAAGAGAACTCAGTTTAAGAAGGAAATCTAACCAGTTTCCAGAATTCTTACAGGAAAAGATTTAATACGGGGGGAAGTCTTGTGGTAACTCTCTATATTACCAGGCATGGGGAAACAGTTTGGAACACTGAAAAAAGAATGCAAGGATGGTTGGATTCTGATCTCACCGAAATTAGAAAAAGAAATGCACTAAGCTTAGGAAAGAGACTTGATGAAGTAGAATTAACAGCGATATATACAAGTCCTAGTAATAGGACAAAGAGGACAACTGAATTGATACAAGGAGTAAGAGATATTCCTGTATATTATGATGAGAGTCTTAAGGAAATTAATATGGGAGAATGGGAAGGTAAAACACTTTCATCAATTAAAGAAATGTATCCCTTAGAGTTAGATGCTTTCTGGAATACACCACATCTATATAGTCCTGTTGGAGGAGAAACCTTTGAACAAACACGAAAGAGAGCAATTAAGTTTCTAGAGTATATTAAAAAGAAGTATAAATCAGGAAATATTTTAGTCGTTACACATTCTGTAGTAATCAAATGTTTGTTTTCCATTTTCAAGAACACATCAATTGAAAATTTGTGGGATCCTCCTAATATACACGATACAAGTTTAACGATTGTAGAACTTAATCAAGACAAATATAGAATTGTATTAGAAGGGGATTTATCTCATAGAGAAACCACTAATGTTAATGTGTAGAATGAAACTTTATTGTTTTCCACATTAGGGGGCGAGAGCTGAGGATCGATAGGTTATCTCTAGCTTTCTATTAATCCTAGAACTGTGCAGGTTAGTTAAATAAGAGTATTTTGGTTAGAGGGTGTTATTTTGAAGGCAGAGAAGTTATGTAATACAATTACTAATCTTGATGTAAAACCTGGAGGAACATTACGCTTCTATGGAAAGTGGTTTGGGAGACCTTATGATAATTACCATAAGGTAATAGAATGTAGTTTCAATGATGGAATATTACAATTCATATTTGATGCCGGTGAACAATTGAAAATATGGAACCCAAACAAAATAGTTTTTAATTACAACAAGTTGGTCATTAAAGAATCTTCGTGTGTGGATTTTATTAGATATCCTTACGGAGAACCACATACAGATGAAAACTTGGTAATAGATAGATATTCAAACAGACAAATATTCAATAATTCAATTAAGAGTGGAAAAGTTTGTTATCAACTTTTAGACGAAAACTATCCAGCGGTTGAATTACTTTCATATTAAGCAAACGGGGGCTAATCTGCAATAAGGATTTCAATGAAGGAGTTTTTTAATGAACAAATCATTTTCACGTGTGTTGATCAAAGATAGTGAGGGGAATATCTTAGTAGTTCAAGACAGGGATAACTTATGGAATTTTCCTAGCGGGAAAAGAGAAGCAGATGAAACACTACTACAATGTGCAAAACGGGAAGTTAAAGAAGAGATTGGTGTCCAAGTAAACAAACTTTATGAAATACACCAAGGAACATACTGGTTTTCTGGAATTAAATGGACCGGCCATTTCTTTATTGCTAATTCTGTGAGTGGGATACCTTCCTTGAATGAGATGGATAAAATAATGGGAATTCGATTCATAAAGGACTATGAGGAAGTTGAATTTCCAGAAGAGTTATTGGAAAGCGTTAAATACATTTTTGAAGAATCTAATTTCAAGTTTGAATCTACACATTGGTTTTAGGCTACAAACAATTTGTTGTAAATTGTAATTACCTCGAATTCGAGTTTTCAAGTAAAGGGGGCAAGTGTTGAAGATCGAAAGGTGATCTCTGGATTTTTTTTAATCGAAAACTAGGCAGCATTTGTGGAAGAAAAGATTGAAATATTTAATTGTTTTATTGCGTATATAGATTGGAGAAGACTATTATGAATTGTAAAGTTAGGATGGGAAGTATTTATTATGAAGATAGGGGCGAAGGTACTCCATTATTAATCCTTCATTCTCTGGGAACAGATCACCGCGCTATGAAGGCTTGGATAGAACCTATTTTCAAAAATATTAATGGGTACCGAAGAATTTACATTGATATTCCTGCACACGGAAATAGTCTTGTTGATGAAAAACTTAGTTCAACAGATGATATTCTTTTGAATATATTAGATTTTATAGATAAAGTATTTCCTAATGAGAACTTTTCTTTAATAGGTTTTTCTTATGGTGGGTATTTAGCTCAAGGGATATTACATTTTAGACAAAAACAAGTAAAGAGTATATGTATGCTAGCTACCGCACTTCATCTAAATGAGAGAACTTTACCTAACAAAGTAATCTTAGAAAAGGATGAAGATATATTTAGTACATTGGAATCGGATATAAAAAGTGCTTTCGAAACTCTGTTTGTTTACCAAACTAAAGAAAACCTCGACTGTTTTTTAAAAGAAATTCAACCTGGACGATTATTAGCTAATAGAGAGTTTTTAACATCAAATTGGAAAGAAAAGGGGTACTTTTTCACTGAAGAACCGTTTCTAGATGTTTCGGAATTTCAGCAACCAGCACTAGTTATTCTTGGTAAACAAGATAATATCTGCGGGTATGAAGATTATGATTTTCTTCTCAACAAGTTTCCTAATTCAACTTTTGTTATCTTAGATAAAGCTGGACATATGCTTACTATTGAAAAACGCAATATTGTACAACAACTAATTAAAGATTGGTTAGTATAATCGATTTATTCTTTTACGCAAATGGGATTAATTCTTTTATTAATAGTGAGCGATAAGATGGAGGCTTTAATAAATGGTAAAACCAAAGGTGATTTCCATCGCAGCAGTTTCAGGTGGAGGAAAAACTACTGTAACAACGAAATTAAGTGAGAAGCTAAAATACTCTAGAGCACTATTCTTTGATTTGTATGATTTTGAAGGTGCGCCAGATGATTTAATTAAATGGGTAGAAGAAGGAACAGATTACGACTAGTGGAATTTAAAACCGCTTATATCAGATTTAGAGTCCTTATTATTCGCTGATGAGTTCGTTCCATTTATATTACTGGATTATCCATTCGCTTATAAAAACAATAGCCTAAAGAACTATATTGATTTATCCATTTACATAGACACACCATTAGACATTGCTATGGCTAGGCGACTTATAAGGGATCGCACTAATAGCTCAACATTGAACATCCAAAATGATTTAAATTTTTATATGAACCATGGTAGAGCTGCTTATTTAAAGATGGAAAATACAATAAAACCAAACTCGGACCTCATAATTGATGGAACATTACCCATTAATGAAATAGTAAATACGATCGAACAAAAAGTTAGAGTTTTATAAAATGGTATTCCATTATAGGGGCGCTTTAATTGTATCAGGAACGATATTTATTGACTTGGCAGTTAATTATAAATTGTATTTGTCTTTTAATAATTTTAAATTAACCATTTACATAATTGATTGAATATTGGATAATGTTAAATAATATTTATATGCGATGAAGAGAAGAGTAGGTAATGGTAATCATTCTCAGAGAGCTCCGGTTGGTGAAAAGGAGTAAGGATTTATTTACTGAAGCAAGCCTCGGAGCATCACATTGGAACTTTTCTAAGGTATAGTGTGACGGGTACTCCCGTTATAGAGGAAGGGTATAAGCAAATGTTATATTACCGTACCTAATAAGGTTAATATGGTGACATATTAATAAAATGGGGTGGCACCGCGATAATAATCTCGTCCCCAAGACAGATGTCTTGGGGACGAGATTATTTATTTGTTTTTTTTAAAAAAGCAATAAAAAGAGATTTTAGGAGTAAGTTTGATGAATTTGCAACACTTGAAAGAACCCTGGAAATATACTTCTATTTTATTACTAGGTAAAGGAGTATCAAATTTAGGTGCATAGGTTTTATTAATTGCACTTAATAGTACTTTTTGTTTAGCTTAGTTTTTGTTATTACTGCTGTTGAATCATTAGAAGGTGCTTTTGCAAAAGAAGTTCTTAGTTTATCAAATAGTGTCAATAATTAAACCGTTAAGGTATTCCGTATGTTTATTTATTCGGAGAATTTAGTAGTAAATCTTATCTAAAGGAGAATGTTTATGGCTCAAATATCAATTCAGGAATTAAATGTGGAAAATATGTATAAATGTCTAAACCTAAAGTTAGCGGAGGATCAAGTTGATCGAATCGCTCCAAATGTATACTCTATTGCAGAGTCCAAGGTAAATTCCAATTTTACACCGTACGCAATACATTTGGATGATGAAGTTATAGGTTTTGTAATGACGGAATTTGATCCAACCGAGATTGAAGAGAGGAAGTATTGGATTCCTAGATTTATGATTGATGTCTCTTATCAAAGAAAGGGATACGGGAAAGGGGCCATGCAACAAGTCATAGATATGTTCAAAAAGAATGATGACTGTCATTATATTGGCCTTTCAACAGAGCCAGATAATTATTCGGCACTTCGATTCTATGAGTCACTTGGCTTCATAAACACAGGCGAGTTGTTAGAGGAAAGAGAAGCTATTTTACTTATAAAAGTTAGACAGTAACCTTCGTAAAATGTTCTATTAGGAAAAAAAGAGTTATTTATTTGAGGTGAAGGGACTAATACCCTTCTTCAACAAGCGGCGATAGTTTATGTCTGAGGCACTTCTTTTATTTATTGGGGCGTTTGCTGAACAAGCAGCCGCCCTTTGTTCAAGAAAAGGGGGCGTATATCTAAAAAGGATTACGCCTCCTTTTGCTTAATATATAAGTAAGTTGTTATTAATTGGAGGGTGAAAATGTTTGTAAAGGTTTATCAATATCATATTCAAAGTGATAAAGTGGACGAGTATTTAAGCATTCAAGAAAAAGCTTCAGAGATTTATAGAGGTATATCGATTTTAATACTATTTATCTAAAAAGGAAGGATGATAGTACAAAATGGATGGAGATTTCAAAATATAAGGATGAGGAAGAATATCAAAAGAGTATTGACTTAATTAACAAAGTGGAAGAGATACAACATCTTTTTGAAGCATTTAAATCATTATTAGTTAGTGAGAAGCAGGAGATAAGTGAAGAAAACTTCATGGAAAAGAAAGTTAAAAATAATTATTAACAATTACCTTTTCTTCAAGTAATGGGAGCATTTCTTTTAAAAAGCTAACAGTAAAACCTATAACATAGAGTTTGATTTGAGGGAGGTTTGGCATGAAAGAGACAAATTACTCTATAATTGCGGATAAGTATGATAAAAATCAATATAGAAATCAAGAAGTAAAGAAGGATTACGACTTAGAAGAATATATAAATCAACATAATAATGGCTCATATAATGTACTCGATCTATCATGTGGAACTGGTTTATACCTTGCAAAACAAGTGCCGCTGTTTTCAAATGTAAATATCGTTTGGAACGGCTTAGATGCTTCAAAGGACATGCTAAAAAAGGCTAGTGAGAAAGTTAATAATGTGAATTTAGTACATGGTTATGCTGAAAATATACCATTTGAAACTAACACTTTGGACTACATATCAAACAACTATGCATTCCATCATTACGAAAACAAAGACAGTGCGTTAGATGAAATAGCTCGTGTTTTGAAGAATGATGGAGTATATAAATTACATAATATTGCTATCCAAAAAATGCCTGAATGGTGGGTTTATAAGTATTTTCCGTCAGCCTATGAAGAAGATTTAAAAAGGTTTTGGGATGATGAATTTATCTACCAGGAACTTTTGAAGAGAGGATTTAAAGTTAGTAAAAGAATTGAATATCGTAAGGAAGAGATATTAGTCGCTGATTACATACAATATGCTCAAAACAGAGATATTTCTGTTCTAACTTTAATCAGTGATACAGACTATGAGTATGGTTTGGAGAAAATGGAAGAGGATTTACGATTAGATCCTCTTAAGGAAATCACTAATGATTTTGCAGAACTTTTTATTATCTCTAAAAAAATATAGGTATCCTTACTTAATTAGTTTAATTCCTGAAAAGGGGGCACTTATGGGATAAAACAGCAAAGGAGGATTAAATATGATTGATTTTGGTTGGCTTAATATTGGCAGCCTCGTGCTTGGATTAATTGCTTGGATAATTCCTATCGTTAATCTAATGCGTGATAATAAACAAAAAAATATGGATTGGGTTGTTATGTCTATTATAAGCTTCAGCGCTTGTGGTATATCGCTATGCTTTCAAATTTTTTATACTTTCCACAAGGTATTAGTTGAGGATTGGGGCGCTCTGATGGACACGATGTATGCTGTAGCGGCTGCTTCAGCAGCTCTTCTCATCGTTACTATTGTATTAAATGCAATAACTATAAATGTATATCGTGGCTTAACTCTAAAGTAGGTTATCAACCTTTTTCTGTGTGTGTACTTAAAGTAAAGGAAATACATTATCCATTTCATTACGAATATAGAGTATTTAAAAGAGGTGCGACTTTTGATATTAGTGAGTTCCTGTTTAGCTGGGTTAGAGGTAAGGTATGACGGTCACCATAGTTTAGATAGAAATGTTAGAAAATTAGTTGACGAGAACAAAGCCGTAACTATCTGTCCTGAATTGCTCTGTGGATTTTCAACCCCAAGAGAACCTGCTGAAATAGTAGGCGGGGACGGAGAAGACGTCTTAAACGGGAAGGCGAGAGTCATTGATAGATCAGGAAGAGATGTAACCCAACTATACATTAAAGGAGCTTATACTACCTTAGATAAAGCAATAGAAATAGGTGCAACAATTGTAGTTCTTAAGGAGAATAGTCCATCTTGTGGAAGTTCTATGATCTATAATGGGGAATTCATCGGTAAAAAGGTTTTGGGTAATGGTGTTACTACAGCGTTATTAAAAAGAAATGGACTAAGAGTCATTTCAGAAAAGCAATTTGCTAACGGCTCATACTAACGTTTAATTAAACGATGATTAATCTAGTATCTATCTTCATGAGAAGGAGGCTTTACTTTAGTAGACTATTAAGGTTGTGATTATTGTATGGGTTTAATAATAGCATTACTTACTATCTTATCTTCAGCTGGATTTTTATATTATTGGGGAAAGTCAGGTTACAAATGGGATGACACCGAAGAGAAGAGTGACCAAGAAAAATAACTTCTATGCTTTATTCCATAATAAGGGGGCAACAATGGATAATATAAAAATTAAAAAACGATTGAAAAAATATTATATTGTCTTCTTACCCTTAGGAATTATAACTGTTGTAATGGTAATTAATAGGTCTAAAGAGTTGCAAGAAATAGCGCTTTTTATTCCTATATTTGCGATCAGTTTATTTTGGGGATGGGTATATTTTGACGAAAAATACCAATGAAAATAAGATGATACTGATTTATTTTTCCTTATATTAAACATACGGGGGCGTTGATCTAATAAAGGATTAACGCTCTTTTTGTTTAATATATCTAACTGATGGGCAGTTATCTGGAGTAAAAACTTATTGATTAGTCTTAGGAGGATGGGAATATTGAACATTGTTATTGGTGGACTCTTAATTCTGTGGGGTTGCCTTGTATTGTATTCTTCAATATTTAGAATGAATAAGGAAGCTTTTGAAAACGATGCACCAATAGGGGCTACAGGATATATAGAGTGGGAATTCCTATTTAAACATTTTAATAAGTTCCCGTACAATTTAATAAAAACCATTGTTATTCTTATTGGCACATCAATTATCGCATTAGGAACTTGGGTAATTTAATACAAAATTAAGTTTACCTAACAAACGGGGGCACTTGATGAATAATTAAGTACATTATGCAAATTGAGGCAGTAAGTTTGAATGAAATAGTTGTATGAAAAAGTATTTAAGGTGCTTCATTAAATGTGGAGGATATTGTTATGAAAAATATTTGGCAAGAAGATAATGATTATTGCAAATTGGAGCCCTTAACAGAAGAGGCAGTTAAGAGAGCGGAAGGTCAATTGAAAATTAAGTTGCCCAATTTATACATAAATATCTTGAAACAACAAAATGGTGGTAGTATTAAATTTAATGCTTTCCCAACAGATGTACCGACAGATTGGGCTGAGGACCATATAAATATTGATCACTTCTTCGGGATAGGTTTAGATAAGGAAAAAGGAATCTTAGATAGTGATTATTTAATTCAAGAATGGGATTTACCCAGGAACCTTGTATTAATATCTGGAGCTGGACATTCCTGGTTTGCACTTGATTATAGGTATAGTAAAACGGATCCATCCGTGATTTTTATTGATGTCGAACTCCACCAAGAATTAAAATTAGCTAGTAATTTTGAAGAGTTTATCCAAGGACTTTTTATTAACATTGAAGAAGAGAAAAGTAACGTACAAAATAGTGTCCTTTCTGAACAAGAAATTAATAATTACTGCGTTCAAATAGATGATGCAATACGAACGAGTACACCGAAAGAAATTGATAGTTTATTTACAAAAATCCTTTCAACGAATAGCGAACTAACACGATATATGGTAGAAAAAATGAGGCATCATAAAAATTCACAAGTTCATTTTAATTTACTCCTTTATCTATCGTGCTGTGCTGAAGGGGAGAATAAGGGCATCTTAAAAGATGATTAATTACCTATTAGATGTCTTACATAACTTTTCTAAAAGTAAAAATAAGAACGTTAAAGACTATGCTTTGTATTCGTTGGAGCAATTGGAGAGCAGACTGAAAAAATAATATTCGGTTATTATACAATCCGAGGCAATTATTGCATATTATTAGTATTTTTCATTCGCTAAGATAAGGCAGTTTAGTTCCATAAAAAAGGGCTAAATCATTACACAAACTTTTTTAACTAACGGAGCAGCCTTGTTGTAAAGCACATCTTGAAGAAGTTTATTGTCATAATGTAGATCATTTTTCTGTTGTTAGAAAGACGAAGGATGATTTGTTTGACCCTATTCACAATGATTACCGATAGCTTAAGGAGAAATGATCTTTTTTATTGAACTAAAGTCGTTAAGTAGAACTAAACTTAAAAATGATAGTACAGTGTTATGGGGTGTTTTTATGGATTATATAGAGCATTTGCGTTCAATGGTAGGTAATGAAAAGGTAATAATGGTAGTTGCTGGTGCGTTAGTATTTGATCAAAAAGGCCGATTATTACTTCAATTAAGATCAGACAATGAAGAATGGGGTATACCCGGTGGATTTATGGATTTAAATGAGTCTGTCCAAGACACTGCAAAAAGAGAGGTGTATGAGGAAACAGGCTTAAAACTGGGTCACATGGATTTGTTTGGAATTTATTCAGGACCAGATAAAGACAAAACATTTCCAAATGGAGATCAAGTTGCTTTAGTACAAGTTTGTTTTAAATGTCATCATTTTGATGGAATATTAGTTGAAGAAAATCATGAGTCACTTCAAAATCAGTTCTTTTCATTAGATGATATACCTGAAAACATTTTCTCTGAACATAGAGTAATAATTGATAATCTATTATCTGAAAGGATAACACCAATTATAGGTTGATTATGTGCGTAATGATCAGTAATACTTTTTAAGTTCAACTCTTTTTCCTGTCTGTTTAGTAGTAAGGGGCTAGGAAGGTAAAGAAATTGATTACTAGATAATGAATTGAGGTAAGGGTATGTTTTTCGTTCAAATGGCAGGTTTTCCAGGTTCAGGAAAATCTACACTTGCTAGGGAATTAGCTAAGAATACTGGAGCAATCATAATTGATCATGACATAGTAAAATCTGCTTTAATGGAGACACCTGAAGCAAATACAATTGATACAATAAATGCCGGAATAATATCATACAATATCGAATGGGCTTTAATTGATTTCCACTTATTTCAGGGTGAAACCAGTGTAATACTAGATAGTCCGTGTTTCTATGTTGAAGGACTAGAAAAGGGATTGAATATATCGAAGAAGCATAATGTGAAATATAAATATATTGAGTGCTTCTTAGATGACATTAATGAAATAAATGATAGGTTAAGCAAACGGAAAAATAAGATAAGTCAAATACAAAAGGTGAAATCAGAAGAAGTTTTCAAATCTGCTATTCAAAATAGTAAACACCCTTCTGACAGCAAGTACCTTGTTATAGATACTAGACAACCATTACAAAGTTACATTCAAGAGGCTATTGATTATATAAATGAATAGAAAGACATAGATTGATTTTTTTAAAAAAGAAAGAGAATAGCCAAGAACCTGAAAAAGCAGCGGATTTCCTATTTAGTAGTCCCTCCTGAAATTGGTTTTGGTCCTATTCAAAAAAATAATACGAAGAAACCACCAGTAGTCTCTCCTTAAAATAAAGAACAAATTTGAAAACAGAAAATGGTGATTTAAATATGGAAGTATTCATTGAGAGAATTAATGTGTCTGATGCAGAAGATCTATATCAGTTCGAACTTGAAAATAGAGATTTTTTCGAAAGATCTGTACCTTCTCGTGGAGACGATTATTATAAACCGGAGATATTTAAAGCGAGACATAAAAAGTTAATTGAAGAACAAACACAAAAAGGTTCTAGATTCTATTTAATTAAAAATGAAACTGGCTCAATTCTTGGAAGAATAAATTTAGTTATGGATGAATCTCATAGTATAGGTGATCTAGGTTATAGAGTTGGTCAAATACATACTGGTAAAGGGATTGTTACTCAAGCATTGAAATTATTATTAGAGGACTTAATTGATTTAGAAATTAAGCAAGTGAATGCACAAACAACGACTAATAACATAGCATCTAGAAGAATATTAGAGAAAAATGGTTTTGAGTATGTGGGAAATGATGAAGATTATTTTGAAATGAATGGCCAAATGCTACAGTTTGTTTATTATGCTTGGACGAACAACTAATTAAGGGACATAATTCATTTTTGAAATCGAGGGGAGAACTAGTTGAACCAATTTTCAGTAATGGAGAAGTTGAAGGAGAAAAGGACGAATATATCATGATTTTTGCTCCTGTAATTGATCTGAATGACGTTACTCTTCAAGTGGGTGAAACTATTCAGTTCCCTTTAAACAAATAAAGGACTCAAGTGATGTAAAGGAAGCTTACAAAGAAAACTGTAAGCTTCCTTTTTTTGAAATAAACGATTGAGTTAAATTACAAAGTTTGGAATAATTGAACATAGATATTAAAATGAGCTGTGAATTTCAGTATTGAATTCGGACGTGATGAGAGGAAGATTTATGTGGGGGCAAATAAACAAACGAACAACAATTCAATCATTTCTTTAACACTAGGCATTCTCTCAATAATAATTCCTGTGATTGGATTGGTGCTAGGTGTGATAGGGGTAATCGTTTCGAGGATTGCAACAAATCAAATTGTAAAAACAAATGAAGGTGGAAGCGGTTTAGCAACCTCTGGTTTAATTTGTAGCATCGTTGGAATTGTCATTCAGATATTTTCAGTAATGGGAGTTGTTACTTTCTTCTCTTCAACTACAGTTGGTTAAGAAAAAGGGCTTTTACTAAGCATGAGGAGATTTATTATGGTATTTGATCAAAAAGCTTTCAATATTCGAAACATGACCTATGTCATAAGAACAGCAATAGAGAGCGATGCGAATGAGCTGTCTCAAGTTAGGTTACAGGTAGACGGAGAAACAGAAAATTTAGATCGTGAAAAAGGCGAAGCTTACATAGATGAAGTAGGGTTTCAACAGATCATTAGTAACGATACAGAAAATGAGAGAAATTTATTCCTAGTTGCTGAAGTTGATGGAAGGATTGTTGGGTTTTCTAGATGTGAAGGGCACGGATTAAAAAGGTTCTCACATAAAGTAGAATTTGGTGTATGTGTGCTAAAAGAATACTGGGGATATGGTATTGGAAAAAGACTTCTTGAAAAATCAGTTCAATGGGCAGATGTAAATGATATTAAAAAGATTACCCTCAATGTACTTGAAACCAATGTAAAAGCTATAGAGCTTTATAGAAATTATGGCTTCGAGGTGGAAGGCCTTTTAAAGAAAGATAAGATATTATCTGACGGCCAATTCTATAACACGATTTTAATGGGTAGATTCAAAGATTAATGAGCAACATTATATGACTAAAAAACGAGTTTGTGAGGAATCAGACATGGGACAAAACGAAATACTAGCATTATTCCATAAAGAACTGCGTCAAGAGGCGGAGATACCTGGTTACACAAAAGTGGAAACACCACATACCGTTCGCCACGTATCTAAGTTCGGCGAAAAAGGTTTTGTTTCTGCATCAAATTTGAACAAAGAGAATGCTCGAAAAATCATCAACGAAGAAATAGATTATTTTGCAAAACATAATCAAGATTTTGAGTTTAAAGTATATAGCTACGATCGTCCAGACAATTTGAAGGATATTCTTGTACAAGAGGGGTTCACAATCGATGACCCGGAAGCCTTGATGGTCATGGAAATTGATGAAAGGCATCCTTTGATTCGGACTGATCGACACCCTCTCCTAAAGGAAATAACCGATGAACAAGGTATTCAAGACATTATCCAATTAGAGGACACTGTTTGGAATGTTTTGCATGCTGAGTTGGGAGAGAGACTTTGGAGGGATAAACAGGATCATCCAGATGATCTTTTTCTATATGGTATATATGATGATGAATTGCTAGTAAGTGGAGCTTGGATGTATGTTGAGATGAACTCGTCCTTTTGCAGCTTATGGGGAGGTTCGACTCTCGCTGATCATCGTAAAAAAGGGTATTATACAGCGCTATTAGCTGAACGTGCTAAGAAAGCATTTCAAATAGGGCATCCATACCTCACTGTTGACGCAAGTCCGATGAGTAAACCCATACTAGAAAAGTCTGGCTTTCAATGCTTGGCTTATTCTTATGGTTGTCAATCACCACCTATTAAGAAGTAGATATATTAGGATTGGTTGTAAAAGTAAAAGAGCTTGAAGAATCTCAAGCTCTTTTATCGTTTAGTTCAATATTTCTTTTCGAGTGCAATGTCTTGGTAATAATGCTTCAAGATTGTTTCATAGGAGTCTCCTTTTGTAGCCATTCCAACCGCACCCGTTTGAGAAAGTCCTACACCGTGACCCCATCCACCTCCGTAAGCTTTAAATCCTGTGAACTCTCCTTTTGATTTCATAGGTTCAATAAAGAATAGGGTGCTAAGTAGTACACTTTTACCTCCGGAAGCGTTGAAGTACTTGAGTGACCAGCGGATTTTATCTTTATATTCATAAAACGTTCCATTGTCAGTAACGAACTCGATTTCTAAAACACGACCAGAATCAGAGCGATTCACAACATTAATTTCTTGAACGTTACCTACTTCTGTCGCGAAATATTCACTCAATACTTCTGAGATTTCCTCATTCGTCCATTCATATTCCCATCGATGATACTTAGACCAATCTGACTCGTAATCACCGTTTTTAGAATTTCGTAACGACTTTGCGTTCGCATGATTTTTAAATACATCTAGAGATGGGACGTTTTCCATCGAATTACCACGTTCAGCATCTGGCACACCTCTTAAATATGCTACAGAGTCAGAACTCCAGATGTCTTCATTATTTGCAGTAAATCCTCCACTCGTTGAATGGTAGACTGCTGTAATCAATTTTCCATTATGTGTAGCAACCATTCCTTCCGTCTCTTGAACAGCTTGAGTGGAAACAGGATGTTCTGCATCATACCCACCGTATACTTGATCGGATGGTGTCGGGAGTAAGTCATATCCATCTGCGCTACGTTTTCCGAGATTCGCTAAAGTATACGTACGTGCTGCTACTGCTTGGGCTTTCTGCGCTTCTATTTCTCCGTAAGGAACAGGAGGTAATTCTCTCGGTACAACACCGTACAAATATTGTTCAATTGGTAGTTCATTTATGCCGGCGAGCGATCCACTGCTGTTATATCCAACCTCACCGATACCACGGTATTTCTTTCCACCGATTTCAATGATTCCATCAGTTGAGTGAATTTGTACAGGATTTTCAGTTAATCGCTCCTCACCAGCAAAGCGAACCTTCAATGAGGCGGTCCCGGTCGTAATCGTTTTTATTTGCCAGAATGCATCACTAGCCGCGAGTCCGTTCGTGATCATTTCATTTTTAAAAGCAACCCGGGCACTCCAGCTTCCTTCTACAGGAAACTTTCCAATCAACAGTCGATACCCACCATTGTGTTCTTCTAGATACGTTTCATATCCACCTATTTCAGCCCGATGAAGCCAATCATCTATATAGGCGGTATTCGTTGACCAAGCTACTTGTAACCGGTAAGAGGTATCAACAGAACCTGAACTCATGAGCGAAACCTCTGCTGAATTATTTGTTCCTTGGGCTAAAATTTCACCCGTCTCTTTGTCCGTAATCGAGAAAGAATGATCACTTCCGAGTGTAATTGATTCGGCACTTGGTACGACTCCAATTCTAATCGACTGTTCTTCGCTCGCTTCAACACTTTGAAAACCCGAGAAAGAGAAAGCGCTTACAAAAATACACAACAATGCAATGAAGATACGCCGTATGAACACTAAAAAACCTCCTCATTTTTTTATGTTGATCTACAATAGATACTTTTCGAGCAAGTATTGAAATATCCTTTTAAAAAATTAATATAATTACTAAAAAAATATTTCATGTTAGAAGGGATTTTCGAACAAAGACCGAAATAATATTTTAAGAGATTGTAATGAATGTTGAAATGAACTTATACACAAAAGGGAGGGTGGATGGAAGGGGTCATGATAAATCTTTCAAAATAGAGGTGTCACATGGAGTTAGATTTGACGTCATTAACGACAGAACAACGCAACATGCATACATACAGCATCGACACACTCAGTACTCAGGATATTTTGCAGACGATCAATCGAGAGGACGAAAGTGTTTCTCTTGCTGTGAAGAAGGTTTTACCGCAAATTTCCTCGGCGGTCGATTTAATTTATGAAGCGTTCAAAAAGAATGGAAGATTATTTTACATTGGTGCAGGAACGAGCGGGAGACTAGGTGTCATTGATGCAGCAGAATGTCCTCCGACTTTCAGTACAAAAGCAGACCTTGTACAAGCGATCATAGCAGGTGGTGCTGAAGCGATGTTCGAGGCGATTGAAGGTGCAGAAGATGATGAGAACCAGGGAAGAATGGACTTGCTCTCTCGTCAAATTTTGGAGAAGGACATTGTGGTCGGTATCACTGCAAGTGGGAGAACGCCTTATGTAATCGGTGCAATAGAGGCTGCCAAAGAAAAAGGCTTGAAGACAATCAGTTTAAGCTGTAATGCGAATTCAGTTGTGTCTAAGCTTGTTGACCAATCTATTGAAGTGGTTGTCGGACCTGAGATATTAACAGGATCCACCCGCATGAAAGCCGCTACGGCTCAGAAGATGGTTTTGAACATGCTTACAACAGCATCGATGATCAAAATGGGTAAGGTTTATGAAAATTTGATGGTTGATGTGAATGCAACGAACAACAAGTTAGTGGAAAGAGCTAAAGGCATCTTAATGACGATCACAGGTGTTTCATATGAGAGAGCAACAGCGCTTCTCACGCAAACAGGTTTTGAAGTGAAAACGGCTATTGTCATGGAAAAGGCAGGTGTATCCTTCGTTATTGCGAAGGAAAGCATCAAGAAGGCTGATGGTTTTGTAAAGAAAGCAATTGAAATCGCCAAAACAAATTTGTAAGGGGGATTTACTTTGAGAATGAAGAAATGGTTATTGGGAATCGTTTCACTAATGCTAGTGTTCGGTATCTTTGCAGGATGTTCGAACGATGATGCCTCAAAGGATATGAGTGAGGATGAATGGAAGGATTGGGAAGGTACGATAACGATGTGGGACGGTCCACGTTGGGCAGATAAAGATGAGAACAAATACCACTGGATTGAAGAGAAGATGTCTGAATTCCAGAAAGAATATCCGAATGTGAAAATCAAGCTTGTCAAAACACCTTGGGCTGAAATGAACGACAAGCTTAGTGTAGCAATCGCAGGTCGTGCTTGGCCTGACATCGCTCCTGTCGATATTAGTGGAGGATCAGTGAATCAGAATCACATCAAACAAGGTGTAATTGCTGAACTTGATTCGTACTTATCTAAAGAAGAGAAAAGTGACTTTTATGATAATGCAATTGATGCGTATACGACAGATGGGAAGCTTTATGGCATTCCAACGTCGATCAGCGTACATGCCATGCTCTTGAACCTTGATATTTTTGAAGAAAAAGGTGTAGAACCTCCTAAGGATGGTAAATGGACGTATGATGAATTTGTAGAGAAGATGAAAGCGCTGACAGGCGACGGTGTAGACGGATTTTCAACGTATATCCTTCCGAGTTATTATGAAGCTTGGCCATTTTTGTTAATGGATGGCGGATATCCATTAAATGAAGATATGACTGAATATACGTTTGACTCTGAGGAAGCCGTTAGTGGTTTGCAAAAACTCGTGGATCTAAAGTACAAACATAAAGTTACGCCTGAAAGCATGGGTGGCCAAGACGTTGGTGGAACGTGGAAAGCTTGGGCGGCAGCAGATCAAAGAACAGTTGCAGTTGAGCCGTGGGCGACTTGGGCAATTGCTGCAGCACAAGGAGAAAAATTCAAAACAAACTTTATGGTAGCGGAATATCCGACTGGAGAGACTGGTGAACCTGTCACCATCGGAGGAGTTGGTGGTTATGTCATGTTCAACTCTAAGGATGAAGCAAAGAAACGGATGACAGCTGAGTTCATGAAATACATTACGAGTACAGATGAACAAGTTGTAACAGCAAAGAATTACGGTACATTCCCAGCACGTAAGTCTGCTGCTGACCAAGAGCCATTTGCTGACAACCCTCAAATGGCAAGAGCGCAAGAGCTTGCGAAGCATGCAGTACCAGTTCCACGCCATGAAAACTGGGCTCGAATTGATGAAGCCATTCAAAAGGAATTACAACTAGCCCTTAACGGTGAAAAGAAACCAGCAGAAGCCTTGAAAGATGCAGGTGAAGCGGTTGACGGAATTATAAACGAGTAGAAAGTTAAAAAGGGGTTGGCTCAACTGATCAAATACACCTCTCCAAAAGCTGGGGGTGTTGATTGGACGAGTCAATCCCTACAATTTTAATGATAGGTTCATCGAAGGGATGTGAACAACCTTGGAAACGAACACAAGTACTACACGTAAAGTTAATCAATCAACGACCCGAAATACGAAAACAAAATCACTCTGGAAAGAGATTTACAAAAACAGAGTCGCCTATCTTTTTTTATTGCCGAAGTTATTGTTTTTCGTATTATTCATGCTCGTTCCAATCGTTTGGGCTTTCATCTTATCGTTCCAAGAATTCAATATCATGGGTTCAACATGGGTCGGATTTGATAATTACATAACGGCTTTCCAAAGCAAAGTGTTTAAAGTCTCTTTATGGAACACTTTCATTTACACAGTGGTCACAGTACCTGCATTTGTCATAACGGCACTCGTCATAGCCTCACTCGTGCAACCACTAGGTAAGATGTCTCAATCATTTTTCAGAGCGGCTTTTTATTTACCTACTGTAACTTCAATGGTCATTATCGCAATGGTCTGGAGATGGATGTATAACTATCGATTTGGGATTTTCAACTATATCATCGGTTGGTTTGGGTTTGAACCTGTTAACTGGCTTGGTCAAAGTGATTCAGCATTACCAGCACTTATGATTATGTCGATTCTCATTCCGCCTGGAGCAGGTATCATCATTTACTTAGCGGCAATGAATGATATCGATCAATCTTTGTATGAAGCAGCGCGGATTGATGGCGCAAGTGCATTCCAACGTTGGTTGAAGATTACAATACCAATGCTGAAGCCGACCACGTTGTATTTGGTCATTCTAAGTACAATTGGTTCATTTCAAGTCTTTACTCAAATCATTATGATGACAGGCGGGGGACCTGGAAATGCGACGGAAACGATTGTGCATGTCATTTATAAGACGGCTTTCCGTGATTTCAAGTTTGGTTTAGCTTCTGCTCAATCTGTCATCCTGTTCTTTATCATTATGATATTTGCAATCTTTCAATATCGAACACTACGAGATCACCACTAGGGAGGTGGGAATATGAAACAAAATCAAAAGCTAGGTAAATTTCTTATTTATGTAACACTCATATTCATGGCGGTCGTTTCGTTGCTCCCTCTCTATTGGGTATTTGCAACTTCACTCCAACTGCCAAGCTATCAAAATGAAACAATGGAGGAGCCGATCAATTATGTGGAATCTACGCCACCTAAGCTCTATCCAGTAGGTGTGAATGAATACTTCCATCAATGGAAAATGCGCGAAGCTGCAGAGGATGCAGGTAACGAAGCTCAAGCAGTTTATCACGATCAAAAAATGGATGAAGTGGTAACGAAGACGTTCGAAGGATTCGTTATTCTGTTTGAACGGACAAAGATCATGAAGTGGCTGCTCAACAGCTTATATATATCCATTGTCACTACTGTCGCAATTGTCCTGATCGACACGATGTCAGGATATGTACTTGCCAAAAAGAAGTTTCCAGGTAAGATGATCATCTTCTGGGCAATTATCTCTACTATGATGATTCCAGAACAAGTGACCCTTGTGCCGACGTTTATGATGGTGCAGAAACTGCAACTTTTCGACACGCACTGGGCATTGATTTTTCCAAGTCTAGCGCTTGCCTTTGGTGTGTTCTTGATGCGACAATTCTTACTCGCCATTCCTGATGAACTAATTGAAGCAGCGAAAATCGACGGGGCTTCAGAATGGAAAATCTTCTGGACAGTCATCGTGCCACTTGCAAAACCAGCGATGGCAGTACTAAGTATTTTCACCTTCGTTTTAATGTGGAACTCATTCCTATGGCCAATCATCGTTTTAAATGATGAAAACTTACTTACGTTGCCAGCTGGATTGAAAACATTACAGGATGCAAACCTCGCGAGCTTTAAATTACTGATGACAGGTGCAACGGTAGCTGCAATCCCAATGATTGTATTCTTCCTATTATTCCAACGCTACTTTGTTAAAGGATTATCGATGGGTGGGGTGAAACAATAATGGATTTACGTGAAAAAATCGGTCAACTCATGGTGTTCGGGTTTAAAGCAGATCATCCTGAAAAGATGTCTGACGAAATTAAGGACCTGATTGAAAACCACCATGTCGGCGGAATCATACTATTCGGACGAAATATTGGAACGACTGAAGAAATTCAACAACTCACTTCAACGTTACAATCGACTGCAAAAAATGCGGGACACAATCATCCTTTGTTCATTTGTATTGATCAAGAAAACGGCGTCGTCCGTCGGCTTGGAGAAGGCACAACGGTGTTTCCTGGTGCGATGCTGCTCGGGGCAACTGGGGATGAAAAACTGGCATATGAGGTAGGAAAAGCTTCAGGTCAAGAGTTGATGGATTTAGGAATCAATTGGAATCTCGCTCCCGTAGTAGATGTCAACAATAATCCGAATAATCCCGTAATCGATGTACGTTCATTTGGAGAAAATCCCAACAATGTTGCTCAATTCGGTACGCAACTCATGAAGGGTATGCAAGCCTCAGGCGTCATTACGACATTGAAGCATTTTCCGGGACACGGGGATACAGCTGTCGACTCACATCTTTCTTTACCTGTCATACCACATGCACTTCAGCGACTTCATGAAGTTGAATTAGTTTCTTTTAAAGAGGGGATAGAAAATGGTGCAGAAACCGTTATGTCCTCCCATGTCTATTTTCCTTCCATCGAGCCTGAAGTGAATCGTCCGGCAACGATGTCTAAACCGGTCATGACAGGATTGTTGCGAGAAGACCTTGGGTTTGAAGGTGTCATCACGACAGATTGCATGGAGATGAAGGCGATTGCTGATGGAATCGGTACGTCACACGGTGCTGTTGAGGCGATTAAAGCAGGAGTGGACTTAATTATGGTTTCTCAC
Organism: Pseudalkalibacillus berkeleyi; assembly: GCF_021608225.1. Taxonomy (NCBI): domain Bacteria; kingdom Bacillati; phylum Bacillota; class Bacilli; order Caryophanales; family Fictibacillaceae; genus Pseudalkalibacillus; species Pseudalkalibacillus berkeleyi. The sequence goes on along the minus strand of NZ_JAKIJS010000001.1, from coordinate 1,572,567 downwards.
TTACCAGAGTTACAACATGACGTATTGGAAAAAATCTATCAAGCCGTGACGAATGGTGAAATTGAAGAAAAAACGATCGACGAAGCGTATGCTCGTGTAATGAAGTTGAAATCAAGTTCATTGAAATGGAATGATAACCTTACGCCATTCAAGAAACCTGAACATCATCAAACATTAGCAGAAGACGTGATGCGAAAAGGGATCACACTGCTTGAACGAAAAAGCGGCTTGCTGCCATTAACGAGAAATCAGCATGAGCGAATATTGGTCATATATCCAGAGAACGGATATCTAACAGAAGTGGAAGATGAACGTTTTTCTTCACATGCGCTCGGAGAACTACTAAAAGAGTTAAATCCAGGAGCGAAAGTCGTTACAGTCTCACAGCAACCAGAACAAAGTGAAATTGATTTTATGAAAGTGCTAGGGAATAGTGCAGATATCATTTTGGTGGGCACGTTATCTGCAACCCGGTCTGAAGGACAACAACGTCTCATGCAAGATATGATGAGTCTTGGTAAACCAATTATCCATATTGCAATGAGAAGTCCTTATGATATCGGACTCTTTCCAAAGGTGGATGTATCCATTGCCACTTATGAATTCACAACCCCAGCATTGCGGTTAGCCGTTCGTAGCTTATTCGGATTAGAAAAGGTTGAAGGATCGTTTCCAGTAACCATTCCAAATACAAATTGATTGTGAAAAGCAGGTGATCTAGATGACAAATACTACAGGGGGACTTGTCATGCTGAAAGAAATGCATGATAAGTTACCCCCATCTGAGAAGAAGATTGCATCGTTTATTTTACAGGATCCTAGGGCAGCTATTTCAAGTACGACGAGTGAATTGGCACAATTAAGCCAAACGAGTAGTGCTGCAGTCATCCGATTATGTAAATCGCTCGGGTTGAAAGGATTTCAAGAATTGAAGATGAAAGTGGTCGGTGACCTTCAGAAAAGTGTTCACGAAGGCTATCGAGACATCCAACCGAATGAGTCTCACGCTTCGGTTTTGGAGAAAATGACGAACAACAGCATCCAGTCGTTGAAAGAAACGGGTGAAATGTTGCATTTAAGTGAGCTTTCCAGATCTGTTGAAGCCTTGGAAAATGCAGGGACTATCCATTTCTTCGGTGTTGGTGCCTCTGCAATCATCGCGCAAGATGCACAGCAGAAATTTCTCAGAATTCATAAGAATGTAACCGCATTTTCCGATCTTCATATGGTTGCGATGCTCGTTGGAAATGTGAAGCCGGAGGATGTTGTTGTAGGAATTTCATTTTCTGGTGAAACAGCTGAGGTAGCGCAAATTCTCGAGCTCGCGAACCAAAAGGGAGCTACAACAATCAGCCTGACGAAGTACGGATCGTCTAAGGTCTCAGAACAGGCGAAAATTAAACTTTATACGTCAGCATCTAAGGAAGCGACGTTTAGAAGTGGCGCAACTTCTTCAAGAATCGCCCAGCTTCATGTGCTGGATATATTATTCATGTGTGTCGCCTCCACCCAATATGATGCATCCATCCAATACCTCGACGAAAGCCGGAACGCAATCGAGTATATTCAACAAAAGCGCAGGAAATAGGGGGCTAGTATGTTAAAGAAACTTACTGCTATTGTAGAAAGTAACAGGAAACTTGCCGTCGGTTTGATGTCAGGTACCTCACTCGATGGCGTAGATGCAGCCTTAGTGGAAATTAAAGGCTTCGGTCCAGGTACTGAAGTAAAACTCCTAGCATTCGATACTACTCCTTATTCTGTAGAAGAGCGTGAACAATTGATAGAACTGTGTGATCCTAAGAAATCAACGGTTGAAAAAATTTGCAAAATGAATGTTGTACTTGGAGATCTCTTTGGTGAGGCTGCATTGAACGTTATTAAGAAAACAGGGTATCTCCCCAAAGATATTCAGTTCATCAGTTCGCACGGTCAGACGATTTACCATTGGCCAGAGGAACGATCGACCTTACAAATTGGTGAGTTAGCTAATATCGCAGCAAAAACGGGTATTTTAACGGTTGGTGATTTTCGGCCAAATGACATGGCATATGATGGTCAAGGAGCTCCGTTGGTTCCATTTGTGGATAGGTTGTTGTTTTCCCATGAAACCAAGAACCGCATCTTATTGAACATTGGTGGAATTAGCAATTTGTCTGTTGTACCAGCCATTTCAGAAATAAACAGGGAAGTCAGTGCGTTTGATATCGGACCAGGCAATGTCCTCATTGATGGTGCTGTACGCCGGTTAACAGGGAAAACTTTTGATGAAAATGGAGATTTAGCGAAAAAAGGGACGATACACGATAAGTTGCTAGAATCATTGATTGAAGAAGATCAATTTTTACAGATCAAACCACCTAAAAGCACGGGGAGAGAGCTTTATACAGAAGATCGCCTGGGACAGATTCTCATGAAAGCAAAGACATTAAACCTATCAATGGAAGATACAATCGCTACGATTACTGCCTACACTGTGGAAATGATCGTTCAAAGCTTATCGCTCTATATACATAAAGAACATACAATTGATCAGCTGATCGTTTCTGGAGGAGGAGCATACAACGAAGCGATTATGGACGGCTTGCGCAATTCTCTTCCCTACAAGGTTTCCAAAATGGATGACATATCATTCAATGGAGACGCGAAAGAGGCGATTGCGTTCACCATTCTCGGCAATCAGTTTCTTCACGGTGAAACGAACAACTTACCATCTGCCACAGGCGCGTCACAATCGGTCATCATGGGTAAGCTCGCACTCCCATCTTAATTAGAATTTGAGGTGTTCGTATGAAGCGACCGACTAGTTGGATGATTCTTACGATTCTTTTGGTATTCATAACACTATCATCCATGTACCTATACTCCGAAAGATCGATAGCTTGGGATGACGTGCAATCAGCTGATTCTATTAATAGATATCTTGATCAAATGACATTAGAAGAAAAAGTCGGACAGCTATTGATGCCCGCGATTCGTGAGATGGATGGAGAGCCGGTCACAGAAATGAGCGGTGATCTGAAAAAATTGATTCAGACATTCAAACCAGGAGGCATCATTCTTTTCCGTGAAAATGTTGATTCTCGTCAACAACTTAAACAGTTAAACAAATCTTTACAAAAAGAAAGCGAGCTACCTCTACTCATATCTATCGATCAGGAAGGCGGTTTAGTGACGCGTTTACCCTATTTCCCCAAGTTATCTGGGAATATGGCACTTGCAGCCACACGGAATTCAGAACTTGCTCGTGAAACTGGACAAGTGATTGGAGCTGAACTGAAGCAGGTTGGAATCCATATTAATTTTGCACCTTCAGTTGATGTAAATAATAACCCGAATAATCCGGTCATTGGTGTTCGGTCTTTTGGTGATGATCCGCGTTTAGTAAGTGAAATGGGAGCAGCGTTCATGAACGGTCTTCACGATGAAGGTGTTATGGCAGTCGCCAAGCATTTTCCAGGCCACGGAAGTGTAAATATGGACTCCCACTACGTATTGCCTGTAAGTGAACAATCCCTGGATGAGTTGAAACAGACTGAATTAGTCCCTTTCCAGTCAATGATTGAGCAAAGCGTTCCTGGAATCATGACCGCTCATATCACCTTCCCGAACATCGATTCATCTGAATTCACTTCGCGTAAAGACGGTCTTCCTATCAAAGTTCCTGCCACTTTATCACCCAAAATCATGAATGAGTTGCTTAGAAAAGAGATGGGATTTGAAGGTCTGATTTTTACCGATTCAATGGAAATGAAGGCGATTGCTGATCACTTCGGACCTGGTGAAGCCGCGGTCCAGGCTGTTTTAGCTGGTGTCGATGTCATCGTCATGCCGGATCATTTGAAAGTAGCTTACGATGCTTTAATTGAAGCGGTGGAGGACGAACGAATATCTGAAAAGAGGCTGGATACTTCGGTTCGACGTATTTTAAAAGCGAAAATGGATTGGGTTGATCCAGATTTAAAAGAGAAGCCGCCATATCAAGCGGTTCAATTAGAGAAAAAAATAGCAAAACAATCCGTGACCTTATTAAGCGACCAAGAGGAATTGCTTCCATTGCAAGAACCGTTTTCCGGTGAGATCACATTGGTCGCGAGTGATGGTCGGAATCTCGAATCGATGAAAAATGCATTGTGGAAGTACCACAAGAAATTTCATATTGTGAAGTTAGAGGCACTGAAAAATAAAAATGGGTCATTGTCGAAAGATCAGTTGAAGCTGATTGAGGACGGAGATCTCACAGTCCTAATTACTGACTCATCGACCATAGTAGGTGAGGGAGACACCAGCTGGGAGGAAACCGTTCTAACAGAAGTAGTTAGAAAATCTAAACAATCCATCCTTGTCATGGTGAGAAATCCGTATGATTATGACAGGTTATTAGGTGTTGATGCCGCCATCGCTCAATACTCTGATTATCACCCTTCATTCCAGGCGACGGCAGACCTTATTTTCGGAAAGATCAAAGCGAATGGTGAGCTTCCTGTAAAACGTCTAAACGAAAAGTGAGATGAGTGGAATGGAATTGAGGTTAGAATTGGATGGTATCATTGATAAAACGGTACCGAAAGTAGTTCCAGGGTGTGTCTTGAAAGTGATGAGTGACGGAGTGACTCTTTATGAAAAAGCTGCAGGACATCGTCAAACATTTCCGAGTGTACAGCCGGTAACGTTAGGAACGGTTTTTGATATTGCATCGCTTACGAAAATCATTACGACTACGATGGTTCTCAAGTTGATCAGCGATGGGAAGTTCAGAATAGATACGAAACTTGTAAATCTTTTAGATATACAAAGTCCTGAGTTGAAAAACCGGATCAGAGAAATAACCATTTTTGAACTCCTAACACATTCTTCAGGTTTAGTGGCCTGGTATCCGTTTTATACGGGAAATGCAGACTTTTTCAAGCAACTCGAGCATTTAGGTGCAGATCTTTTTCATATGGGAAAGGACAAAGTAGTTTATAGTGATCTGAATTTCATCTTACTTGGAAAAGTAATTGAAAAAATTACACGGTTGAAGTTAGGCGATGCATTTCACGAACTTATCAAGGTTCCGCTCGAATTCACCTCCATGCGGTATGGACCGATTGAACAGGGGAATGTGGCTGCAACCGAGTTCGGAAACCCGATTGAAATGAAGATGTGCGAAAGTCGTGCGCTCGCTTTTGATCGTTGGCGAAGTACGGAAATCCCAATTTGCGGTGAAGTTAACGACGGAAACACATATTATTTTTTCAATGGAGTCTCCGGACATGCAGGACTCTTTTCAAATATGGAGGATGTTTGTGACATTGGAAGAATTTATACGCAACCATCATTTGCTGAAAAGGTAGGGATTAAAAAACAATTGATTCAAGAGGTGAATAATACGTCGGTTGGTACGAGAAGTATAGGGTTTGAAAAGTCCTCCATTTTTCCTGAAGGATTTGGACATACGGGTTTTACCGGAACGTCGCTTTACGTTCATCCAAACCGGAATCTTGTTGTCATTTTATTGACGAACCGGCTGCACCAAAATCATCCTCCAAATATCAATAACCTGCGCCGCACCATACATGAAGCTGTCTTGTCATACGCCTAGCCATTTCAATAGACCGTATAAGAATGTGATTGTAAACATTGAAAGGATTGTTGTAACTGCAGACCCGACTGAAGCGAAGTATGGATCTCCTCCATATTTCCTAGCATACAACGCGATTGTCGGGGCAGAAGGAGTTGCAGCAACGAGCACGGCGACAAGCAAGAGAATTTTGTTATCTAAAATGAAGATAAACGGGAGTAGGCAGAGCGGGATACCTAACAATCGCATAAATGCAGCAGACCAGAGGTGTGGGCTTCGAATATAGCTCCATACCTCTTTTTTGTTTAAGTTTGCAAGCAGAATCCCGATAATCAACATGGACAGAGGCACGGTTGGAAGCCCCACCGTTTCAAACAAGCTGTGAAAAGTTTGAGGCCACTGATACGGTAGGAGATAAACGATGAACCCAACTATTGTCGCAATCACCCCTGGATTGAATATGAGCCATCTCCATGAGAAGGATGCATTGCTCCGACCGACGACATAGATGCCGTATGTCCAAATCAACACGATATATAAGAAGTTGAAGACAGCTGTATAAAGGATACCGATCTCACCAAGCAATATGTAGATGATCGCATAACCAATAAACCCTTGATTCCCGAATACAATAAGGCCTTCATAGACCCCTTTTCGATCTTCTGAGAGGTTTGCATTTTTTCGTAACATACGTCCGATACCACAGGCGATCAGGATGGCTGTGGTGGATAAGAGTAAGAGCCATCCAAATTCGTGAAGATAATCGGCCTCGTACGGGAAATCCATGGAATATAAAATGAGTGCTGGTAACGTGATATATAGGACGAGCTGGGTTAAGATGTAATCCGAAGAGTCAGGTAGGATACGGGCTCTCCGCGCGACATAACCGATCACCGCAATCCCGTATAGCATAATCATCTCTCCGAACAACGCATACATTGCTCCCATACAATCCCCCTCCTTCTGCAAGGTATGAGGAAATTTAGGCATAGGTGCAGGTAACACCGATTTCAATCGCGTATTAGTACTATAATGAACATGAATTATTGGAAGGAGTTTTTCCCTTTGACAACTAAACTACCAGATCGTATTTCTAAAGAGTTGAAGTTACCAGTCATATCTGCGCCTATGTTTCTCGTATCGAGCCCTGAACTGGTCATTGAAAGCTGTAAAGCGGGTATCGTAGGTTCGTTTCCATCATTGAACGCTCGGTCCGAAACGATACTAGAAGAATGGATGGAACGCATATGCTATGAGTTGAGAGCTGTGAAAGAAAGTGAGCCTGATAGAAAAGTAGCGCCATGGGCAGTTAACCTGATTGTACATAAGTCCAACAAACGTTACGAGAAAGACCTGGAGATAGTGAAAAAATACGAGCCACCAATCGTCATTACTTCTTTAGGGAATCCATCGGATGTAATCCAGACTGTCCATTCCTACGGTGGATTGGTTTTCTCTGATGTCTCTAACGTTCCGCATGCCCGAAAGGCTGCTGCAACAGGGGTAGATGGACTCATTCTCGTTTGTTCGGGAGCAGGAGGACATGCTGGCACAATCAACAGCTTCGCCTTTGCTGGGGCAGTTAGAGAATTTTGGGATGGGATCACGATTTTAGCAGGATGTATTTCGAGTGGAAGAGATGTGCTCGCTTCACAAGTATTAGGAACAGACATGGCCTACATGGGGACGAGATTCATTTCGGCAAAAGAAAGCTTCGCATCTGATGAATATAAGGGAATGCTCATTGACTCCGCATTAGATGATCTCATTTACACAGATGCATTTACCGGTGTAAAAGCAAACTACTTGAAAAACAGCATCACCAATGCAGGCATTGATATTGAACAACTCAAAAGCAAAGAAAAGGTTGATCTATCCTCACTGAATGAATCCGGTTCAAAGGCATGGAAAGACCTATGGTCAGCTGGACAAGGCGTAGACCAAATTCAAGCCGTCCAGACTGTATCAGAAATCGTTGACGAGATCCAAGAGGAATACGAACGAGCGAAAGAAGGACTATCCACACCTACTACTCAAAAATAAGAGCAAAGCATTGCTTCTGAAAGGAGGTAATGCTTTTTTCATGAGAATATAAATAATGCCGCATAAGATTTTAAAAAAATGAAATGGAGGTACGTTGTTTAAGAAATCCATATTACCAAAAAAAGCCAAAGGCAATAGAAAAATATGTTAAAATATAGGCGTGAAATATTGATTATCGTTACTCAACAAAAGGGCAGTTTAACGGAATAAGGCATATTTTTTCAAAAAAGAAGAATAAGGTGAGAAATCATCTTTTATTATTAAAAAAGGTAAGGATATTGGATGCTTTTGGTTCCGTTGCTATGGTGAATATCAATAAAAATATATTAGTATTAAGTTAGAAATAAATCAAATAACAAGGAGAGTCTCCATTGGTAACTTTAAAAACAGAAAGAGAAATAAATTTAATGAAGGAAGCAGGAAAGTTGTTGGCATCTTGCCATCAAGAAATTGCCGAAATTATTAAACCAGGTATTACTACCCTAGAAATAGATAACTTTGTAGAAGAATATTTAAAAAAATATGGAGCAACTCCAGAACAAAAGGGATACCAGGGTTATAAGTTTGCTACATGTGCATCAATTAACGATGAAATTTGTCATGGTTTCCCTCGGAAATCTATTCTCAAAGATGGGGATATAGTAACTATTGATATGGTAGTTAACCTAAAGGGGGGATTGGCTGATTCTGCTTGGACATATGGTGTAGGAAATATATCCGAATCGGCTAATCGTCTATTAGAAGTAACTAAAAATTCCTTATATAAAGGTATTGGAAAAGCATTTGCAGGAAACAGAATTGGAGATATTGGTTATGCAATTCAATCATATGCTGAAAATGAAGGCTTTTCAGTAGTCCGAGATTTCACAGGACACGGCATCGGACCGACTTTACATGAAAACCCACAAATTCCTCATTTCGGTGTTCAGGGTAAGGGAAGAGCATTAAAAGAAGGCATGGTTATTACAATAGAGCCCATGTTAAATGAGGGGACATGGCATAGCAAAATGGATTCAAATGGATGGACTGCAAGAACGGTTGATAAAAGATTGTCTGCACAGTACGAGCATACTTTGGCGATAACTAAGAATGGACCTGAAATACTGACAGAACAATAAAAATACAGGTTTCCGAATTTTTAAAATGAGTCCGTTATTCAATTAAAGGGGGCAAGAGCTGAAGATCGATAGGTGATCTCCAGCTTTCTCTTTATTCAAGAACTGGGCAGGATTGTTGAATAAGGGGTTCCTAAAATTAATCCATAATAGGGCCAGATTCTGGAACAAGAAGAAGATAGTGATTAAAACTTTTGAAAGGATGTTAAAGTAGGTTAATAAAAAGTTGTATATTTTATAATAAAGTGTAGAAAAAGAGTTCAAATACATTTGATGTAATTGACTCTTTTTTCTATATCCTTAACCTACTGTAGATATAAATATTGTTTCTTTCTTAGAAGTTGAATTTATATCGGTTTGAAATTGAACTTCCACACATTTTCGTGATGAAAGAAACTCTTGGAATTGTTCTTCCCTGACCAGAAATGATCTCATTGAAATAAAAGTTATTCCTGATTTTAGTGAGATGGAAAAGGTACAGCTATCATTCGTTTCATTTGTTTTCTTAATTATATCAGATCTCCAATAGAAATCTGTTTTTATTTGAGATGGAAAACTTATCTTCATTTCACCTTGTGGCTGTTGATTGAAAGTTTTTGGTGCTATATTTGCTTGTATAGCAATGATTAGGTCGTTATTTGAAATGTAATCATCAGTTTCGGTAGCTTCTAACTCGATTGCTGAGTCAAATACATATAGATTGACAGTATCTAATTCACTAATAAAGATAGAATTAATAAAAACAAGTCTTATCAGGAAAAGCAAAGTAGTTAGACTAATAGTTAAAATAATCCATAAAAAAAATGATTCATTGATGATTGATATTACTAGGGAAATTATAGAAGCTATGCTAGAAATAACAATCAATGCTTTACTTTCTGCAAAGTTATGGAAAAAGCCTCCTTTCATTAATAAATACCTCCATAACCCTTGTAATTGTTAATCAGCTTTATGAAAATCTTTAAAACTTCTTTTATATCTTGATAGTATGGTGAATTATACAGAGCTATTCTACCATTGCTAGAGATCTTTGCTTTAGCTTGGCTGTTTAGAGCTATTGTAATATTAGTAATGCGATTTTTGCTCAGATTTATTTGATCAAAATCGAATGTATTATTAATTACACCAGAGATAGTATATTTGCGGGACTGGCTATCAGATTGATAAGAAATTTGTGTGATTTCCCCAAAGTTATTTTGTAGCAAAAGTTGATAAAAGAAATCGTTATTTAATCGTATAGGTTCAATATCCACTGCAAATATATCCTCTAATATAGCGAGTACTTGTCTAGATAAACTGTAAGGTTTAAAAAAAATAAATAAGAATGGTGAATTGGCGAATACAAAAACTGAAATTTTAACAACTGTTCTCACAGTCTGAGTTTCAATTTCAATTTCTCCAAAATCGTCAAGTTTTTCTGTCAATACGTCCTTAGTTGTTTCCCAGTAAAGTTCTATATCAAGATACTCGTCGTCAATGCTGTGAATTCTGTGAAATATCATTTTCCCATCAGAATTCACAGGTTGTTTATCAATGAAACCTTTAATTTGTGAAAATGCTTTTAATTGTGATTTAAAAATTGAAAAGGTTCTTAAATCGCGATCTTCAATCATAGTTCACACCTATTTTCTTTATGAATGTTATTACTATCCATTTTACAATAGTTTGAGGAATAAATGGAGTTATTTTGAAGTCATTATTAAAAGAGTAAAGTTATATATTCATTTGATTAAATCACTTATAATATTTTATTCAATTAAAGGGAGGCGAGAGCTGAAAATCGATATGGTGATCTCCAGCTTTTCCTTTATACAACAACTGGGCAGGTTTGGGGAAGACTCAGTTTCGAGATATTAGGTATTTTGAAACTAAATCGGATAAGTATCGTATTTAATAAATATCTGCTCGAAAAGAGGTGAAAATATGGCTAGGTTAGAAAACGGCAAACTAATAACAGATGAAGAAAGGCGAGAGCTCATTTCTAAAGGTTATCAATATGTCGAAGATATTTTGATGTCACCCGACAAGGTAAATGACTTAAAAAGGTCTGGGTATACTACACCACATTTAGCAGAGGGCTTACGATATACTTTTACTTCTAAAGAAGCGAAAAGTTTTGGAATTTTAGGGGTTGGAGCTTTAGGCGTTGGCTTAGTAACATGGAATGTTGGAAAATTTGTAAAAAGTAAATTTGATAAAAGAAAAGAAGAAGATCTCTAGCCTATTTTAGACCAGAGATCTTTTCACCTGTTCAACAAACGGGAGCTTTAATGTAAGTAATTTCAATACTATATAAATCATTTAAAATATATTTAGGCAAGCTTGGATTCAATATAAATGGGGGTAATGTCCGTGGAATTTTTTAGTGTTCTTTTTATTGTATTAATGATTTTTACAATTCGCTGGATTCGTCTTATAAAGATAAATTCTGATAAACAAATAGAACAAAACCAAGAAATTATTAGCTTATTGAAAGATGATGGCAATCGAGAATAATACGGCTACATATTAAAGATAAGGGGGCGAAGATGGAAGATAAATACCATCAATCCTTAGTTCCCTGATAATCACTTTAAAGAAACGAGGGAGTAAATGACTCAGATTAAAGATATTGGTTTTACTTGTATCACCAATGAACAAGGAATAATTGTGAATGAATCGAACTTGAACAAAATAGGTTCAAATTTTAGAGATGCCGTTAACTCGATATTAGAATCGTTATTGGCATGCCTTTCAACAAAAATTCACAGTGTATACTTAAGAGGTTCTTTACCGAGGGGACTAGGTATTGAAGGTGTTTCTGATATAGACATTCTTGTTATAACGCTGTCCACTTTAGAGAAACAAGAACGTCACAATCTCAAGGTAATTGAAGAGCAAGCAGAACAAAATTTTTCTTTTATTAATGGAGTAGAAACGGGAGTTTACTCTTTAGAAGAAGTGTCTGATACCAACAGTTTTAGCATAGTTTCGTTTATGATAAAGACATACAGCGTATGTCTTTATGGAGAAAATTTAGGTTTAGTGTTACCAAACTATAAACCTGACGATAAATTAGCAAATGAACATATAGTGAATTTAAGATCCCAAATTCTTCAGGCTAAAGATGATTTAATTGGAAATGACGATCAAGAAGATATACAAGATTGCTGCACATGGATTATGAAAATTATAGTTAGGTGTGGTTTAGCTTTCGTTATTATGAAAGAAAACACATACACTAGAGATCTCTATCCAGCTTACAAGTTATTCTCTAAACACTATCCTACTAAACAAGAAGAAATGAAAATTGCATTAAATTATGCAATTAATCCATCGTTAAATAATGAGGAATTATTATCATACCTGAATAGTTTTGGCGATTGGATGATTCAAGAATCTGAGGAATGGCTGAAAGTTAATAACCCTCAAAACATAAAGCATTTACCCCTCTAAATGATTAACCAATATGTTTATTTCTCTAAAGTTATCTTGATATCGAGTCTTCCGCTTAAGGGGGCACTTATTGAAGAAGTAAGTGTCAGTTTTCCATGTAGGGGCCATTTAATTGAAAAATATTACACAAAAAGCCGAATTCCAAACGTAAAGGAAATCGGCTTTTTGTGATTAAATTTTTTCCTAATTATCAAGGTTTTGCTTAAAAAGTTCCTTCGATGAATGTAAATTGCTGTTGACTATTCAGTTGAACTGTATTAAATTGTTATAAAGTTAAACTGTATAGTTGAACTTAATAAAGGGGGGTGAGAGTATGAAACATAAATTATTGCCATTGTCTGAAACCATGCATTATATTTTATTAGCCCTACGTGAGCCACTCCACGGCTATGCCGTAATGCAAAAGATAGAAGAAATGAGTAATGGGACTGTTGTTTTAGCAGCTGGTACATTATATGGTGCAGTTGAAAATCTAAGTAAACATGGTTGGATTGAACCTGTTGGAAATTCGGGTCGGAGAAAAATTTATTTGATAACTACAGAAGGAAGCGCCATTTTGAAAATGGAACAGGAAAGGCTATCTCATATCTTATCATTGTATGAAGGAAGTGAATCAAATGAAGAAGTTTAACATGTTTTTCAATATTGAAAAAGAAGAGCAATGGCTGAACGAGCAATTACAAAAAGGCTATCACTGTACAAATATTAGTGGATTAGGAATTTACACTTTCAAAAAAACTGAAAAAAGATATGTTATGCGACTTGATTATCAAGATTATTTACCAAAGGACAAGTTCGAGGAATACAAAGGGATATATGAAGATTTTGGTTGGAGTTATATAAAGGGGCACTGGCTGGGGGGAATACGGTATTGGCAAAAAGAAGATGATGATCAAAATGAAATCTTCTCGGACCGCCAATCAAAGAGTAATTATTATAAAAGATTAATGAGTTATTCATTTGTGTTGGGTATGTTGTGTTTGTCTTTTTCTTATATGCTTTACAAGGATCATGGATTTTCGGGATTATATTTTGAAGGTCTTTGGAGTATGAATGGCACATTATTCTGGAAAGCATTTTTATTTGAAACTCCATTTGTTCTTTTAAAGTTGTTTCCCGCATTTATGGTTGTTTTTTTTGGTAGCAGTTTCTATAAAGCATATCGAAAGTTTTCAATGTTAAATGAAAAATAATAAGCTGGGGAGTTTAGTATGAACTTTAAAACTCCAAAGAAATGATTAAGAATAATGTATCTACCCCAATCGGTAGCATTTAAAAAGAATTGAATTAGCCCGTAGTTTTGTTTAAGGGGGCGTTGATCTAATAAAGGATTAACGATCTTTTTGTTTAATATCTTACTGATGGGCAGGATTCTGGAGTAAAAGTAGTAAAAGTTAATTAAAGAAAGTGGCGAAGATATGGATATAAAAAAAACAATTACTGGAGTTGCTAAAAAATATAGTTATAGACTTAGCAAATAATGACTTTGAAAGTATAAAAGAAAGATTAGGAAAAGACATACAACTGGATGACATTAAAGAGGAATTAAGCTATTGGGATTCTTTAACCATTCCCCCTGAAAGAGCTTTTGAAAATGTAGAGTTTTATGAGTATGAAGATGGTTCTGGTTTTGCTTTGGAGTTTGAACTTTGGATTGATGATGAAGAAAGCGACTTAACGTTGGCTTGTGAAGCAATCATAGATAAAAACAATAACGTTTTATCTTTTACTATTGAAAATTTACACACTTTATAAAATGGCGATATTCAAGAAAAGGGGGCATTTGGTGAATTAGAACAACCACACGGTTACACGGTTATTAAAAATCTTCTAGAATGGGAGGGGTGTTATGAATTTCCATATGATAATTGGAATGGGTGGTGTTTTCATAAATATAATTGCATTAATCTTATTAATCTCACATCGAAAATACCCACTTTTAATTTTATTGTTTGTATTATTAATAAATCATCAATATATCGGATTCCTTGGTTTTTGGGGAAATGAGAAGAGTTTAATCTTCATATATTACGTACTTTTAATGTTCAGTATTGTGATATCTATATATTCTTTAAAACCTGTAACTAAACAAAATGGTACTCCACAATACCAGCTAATAGAAGGTCAAGAGGTTGGACTAAAAAAGCTAAATAAGTCATGTTACAATAAAATTGAACATACCAAATAAGCTTCAAGTATTATTTATTGAAGTTATTGTAATATATGTATTTTGTTGGAGATTACTAGACTTTAAAAGCCTCTTTACGTTTTAAAATTGCGTAAATCCAATGAATTAGCTTGTTTACACAAGCAATAATCGCTACTTTATGTGGTTTACCTTCTTCACGCTTTTGATCATAGTAAGATCTAAGCTTTGGATTTCGATTCTTTGTTATACCACACTGTACAGCTGTATAAAGTGTTTGTCTAAGTCGAGAAGATCCTCTTTTTGTAATCCGGTTGATGGTAGCTTTAAACTTACCGGATTCGTGGACACTAGGGTCGACTCCAGCGTAGGCTACCAACTTTTTCGCGTGGGTAAACTGATCAATCTCCCCAATTTCGGAAATGATTGTTGCCGCAATCTTTCCACCTATACCGGGAATTGATTGGATAATCTTATAATCTTCAAATTTATCAGCCAAGGCATCTATCTCCTGAAGTAGTTTTGATAGGTGCCTTTGGTGTTGAAGAAGCATTTGAATGTACATTGTAAGAGTAACGATATGACTTGTATAAAGATTACGCTTAAATGGATCTCTCTCGGCTGCTTCCTTAAGCTTATATGCTTTCTCTAAAGACCATTTGTAAGAGCGCTTAGCTCCCTGGTTGAAAATAACTTCAGCGATTTGTTCAACGCTCTCACCCATAACACCTTGAGGTGTTTGATAGTTGAGTAAGGTCGTTAGTGAAGTCCGAGAATACAAAGCTCCGAATACGGTTTTAAACTCCGGGAAAACTTGATCTAAAATCGTCTGGAATTGAAGTTTGATTTTTACATAGCTTTCCGTGAGAGCGTCATGTTGACGTGTTAAATTACGTAAATTCATATGCTCAATTGTCTTCTTCTGAAAGGGCTGAAGATCATCATATAGATAATAAAGTTCTCCCAGCCGAAATGCGTCGATGGCATCCGTCTTTACCTTTCTTAAACTCATTTTCTTTGCTTCATGAGAAATAACTGGATTAATCAAATAATAAACAATACCACGTTCCTCCAAGAACTGTAGCACTGGTTCATGGTAATGACCTGTCGATTCAAAAACGACTGCCGGAGGTAGTCCTGCAGCTTCTTCAACTTCTTTAAAAAACTGATAGAAATCCTGCAATCCTAAAACATTGTGCTCGAAGACAAAGCTTTTCTTGTAAGGGTTCTTCTTTTGTAAAAAGGCTTGAACTTGGCTTTTTCCTTTTGCGACATCCAGGCCAATCACTGGATCCATAGGTTATCACGTCTCCTTTATTTTGTTATTCGCCGGAAACCCCTAACCAATCTTGCAGTGTCATAGCTTCGCTTGTTATGCGGGTTCAGTGCCCCAACCAGCCTCAAACATGTTTCTACAAGTAGGGGGTGGACCGTATTGCGGACGGGATCAAGTCCCACGGGGGCGAACGTCCTACCCCGGCTACCTAAAGAATAACCTAAAATAGGTCAACCAGAAATGACTGGCTGACCTTATAATACGATAGGGGGCACTTCTTCAAGAAGGAGAAGTGCTATTTTTATGGAAATAGAATATGGGTAAAGCAAAAGGGGGAGAAACTACTTGAAGATTAGGAATATGACAGATACAGATATCAAAAGTGTAAAAAATATAGCTGCGAATACTTGGAAGGATACATATAGCTCATTTATACCTATAGAAATTCAAGAAAAAACGTTAAGTGAAGCATATTCAAATGAAACTATGGATAAACGGTTTAAGACGTCTATGATGCTAGTAGCTGAAGAAGATGAACAGATTAAAGGTTATGCATTCTTTTCCTCCGGATCCGAGAGTAAAGAGATTTTCTTAGAATCTTTATACGTTCATCCAAGTCACCAAGGAAAAGGTATAGGAAAGAAACTTTATGTTTCTGGTATTGAGAGATATCACAATCCTACATCTATTTCTCTTACAGTCTATAAAGGAAATTTGAACATTTCCTTTTACGAAAAGGAAGGATTTAAAATAGTGAAAGAAACAGAAGGCGACTTTTGTGGTCATCCTGTTGTTTTTATTAAAATGACTAAAAATCTTATATAAGTTTTCCAGAAAAGTGGGTGTTGACCGAAGAAAGAGGGGAGGAGTTCAAATTCGTGTTTCAAATGTTTTAGCATTCATAATTAATTTGGTTCTTAGTCTATTATTTTGGATTCAAATCGGAGCGTATTCAGATATATCGAAAACGGGTTTTTATTTTCTTTTAACACTTTCGATTATAAGTATTCTTACATTGCTTAAATTTCCTAAGAACATCAATCACTATGTTTCACTATTAACTAAAGTGGTCCTACACTTTGTATTTCTAATTATCATAATAGAAATCTCATACATAATGAATTAATAAATGTGCATTGTTCAATTATCGGGGCGTTGATTTAAGAAGGGTAACGCCTCTAATTGTTTAATAAATACACATTAGGAAATTAACGGAATAAATCCTTTTAGTAGTATCAGATTAAAGGAGGTTGACTGTGACATATCTTAGTGAATTAGAGAAGGACCTCAAGGATACTTTTAAACTGTTAAATGGACTACCAGATTACATTGCGTTAGAAGAAAAAGAAAATATTAAGTATGATGCACAAAAGTTATCAGAACATATCGAGAAGGTTATTTCTTCTGGTAAGGAATTAGGTATTAAACGGTTATCAGGGTTGATTAATAGGACATCTATTCACTATTCAAGCCTTTCAGAAATATTTACTTCTAAAGGATTTGAACCCTATGCTTCGAAAGTTGAAGTTTACCGATCACTAGATGATATTAAAAACGAATTCAATTTGTTCAACTGGCGTTCTTTAGAGGACTCAAATTTATCACAACAAGAATTCAAAGAATGTTGGAAACAATGTATGTCGAATTCCGATAATGCACCAACTACAATCACAATGGAAGAACATTTAAATTCAGTAAAGGTAGAGCTAGGTGATAATTGGAAGAATGCATGTCGGGTAGTATATTTAAACGATAATCTTATAGGAATGTCCATACCTCATATTGAACCAGGTACTTTAGATGAGGGTAGACTATTTTATTTTGGGATTATGCCTGATGCTAGAGGGAAAGGTCATAGTGTTAGACTTCATCATCAATCATTATATATTTTGAAAGAGCTAGGAGCAAAATATTACATAGGAAGTACACATGAAAATAACCTAAAAATGAAAAGAGTTTTCTCCAAAAATGGTTGTTCAATTACAGCTCGTACTGAATCTCTTTATAAATATTTTTAGTGTCAAAAATGTAGTTTAAATAATTTTGATTTATTCATGATAAAGGGGCTTTGTCGGAATAGAAAAGCCTTTTTTAAGGTAGGTGTAATAAAGTGAGAAGAGTAGAAGTTTGTCCTTATAATGAGGAATGGCCCAAGATGTTTCATCAGGAGATGATTAAATTACAATGCATATACGGATCCCAAATAGTTACTATTCATCACATCGGTAGCACATCAATAAAAGGGCTAAATGCAAAACCGATAATTGACATACTGTCAGTAGTAAAAGATATTAACGAAATAGATAAATTTGATGATCAAATGAAAGCAAATGGATATGAACCAAGAGGTGAAAATGGAATACCCGGTCGAAGGTATTTTCAAAAAGGCGGTAATGCAAGAACTCATCATATTCATATATACCAACAAGGTGACGTAGGGATTGAACGCCACATAGCTTTTAGAGATTACTTGAGAAGTAATAATGAACTAAAGAACAAATATGGAAAGTTGAAAGAAGAGTTATCAAAACAATTCCCTTATGATATTGCATCTTACATAAAGGGTAAAGAGCAAATGGTATCTGAGATTGAGAAAAAAGCTTTAAGTTGGTACCGATCAAATAAACAATAACATAAGTTTACTCAAGAATCGGGGGCATATCCGAAATAAGGATATGTCTTTTTCTTTATGAAATCAGTGATTGAGTTAAATCTAATAATTTGAAATAATTGGTATAGGAATCTATGGAAGATTTTTAACTTAGGGGATTTATTCGAAAAGAATACTTTAAGAATTTAGTGTTTTAGAGGATGTGAACGATGTGATATTGGTAGCATTAATTTGCTTTTCAATTGGTATATATTTGAGTATCTCTGGAATTTTGATGTTGATAGAAGAGGGTGAATCGAAAAGTAGTATTTGGAAAAGGGTTTTATTTATCACAGTTGATTTAATTTCCAATCCTATGTCAAGTGAAGGATTTCGTATTTTATTTGGAGGTATCCTTATTGTTATTGGAATCTTAGTTCTTTAAACCAAATATTCCGTTATAGGGGGCGCTTGCTGAATATAAGGTGAGCGCTCTTTATAGATTTAGGGCAGGATTGTAGGAGCTTGGAAATTTTCCTTTTTAATACGCAGTTTATTAGATGAAATATTATCATTAGCTATACCTAATGGTAATATAATACATAATATGGATTGGAGGGGTGTTTATGAGTAATCAATATATTAATCAAAAGGCTCTATCAGAATCTGTAGGATGGGTTGAGAGTACTGGACGCGGTTGGATAAAAAAATTCAAAGAATATATACCAATGAGTAAGGAAGGAAGGAATAAACTCTATAATGAAGAATCTGTGAGAATTTTAACCTACATAAAACAATTAAATGAGAACGGATTGAGCGCTAATCAAATCCATGAAGTTTTTAGTAGTAACGGTGTTCCAGGGAATGATAAAGCCTTTAATGAGATGTTAAATAATCACAAATCTCTAGAAATAAGTTTTAATAGAGACGTAGCTGAGACTTTACCTTCACAAAAAGAATTAGTACTTCCTATTTTAACGGCTTTAAGAGATGGCAAACCATACACCACATCCATGATAAACGATGAGGTAGAAACTGTATTTAACTTAAACGAAAGTCAAAGAAATATCACTTATTCCAATAGCAGAGATAGTATTTTTACGACAAGAATGAGATCGGCTAGATATTCGTTAAAAAAGCAAGAGTATATAGAAGAGGTTAGTAAATTTACATATCAAATTACACAAGATGGTTTACAGCTATTAAACGATAGTTTTGACGATATTGTGGATGAAATAGAGGAGTTAGAAAATGTAGTTGATCCATTTGAAATTATACTTGATAAAGTTCAGGAGATCGAAACTGATTTAATAAATGATTTAATAGAGCATTTGAAACAAGCCCATTGGAGAAGGTTGGAAACAATAGTAGTTGAACTTTTAACTTCTATGGGATATGGAGATGGTGAAGTTACTGAAAAAACTAATGATGGAGGTCTTGATGGAATTATTAAGGAAGATAAATTAGGGCTTGATAATATTTATTTACAAGCTAAACGTTGGGAAAATACAGTAACCAGACCTGATGTAATGAGTTTTTCAGGAGCACTTGATGCAAAGGGAGCAAGGAAGGGCATCTTTATTACTACTTCTAGCTTTTCTAAAGGGGCTGAAGAATACACTGATCGGCTAGAAAGTAAAAAAATCATTTTAATTGATGGTCGAAAGTTAGCAAAATTAATGATTGAAAATAATATTGGTGTCAGTATTAAAAAGAAATTGGTAGTTAAAGAAGTGGATTTTTCCTATTTTGAAGGTGAGTAGTATTAGAACTGCATTGAATAGTAAAACCATTCTAGATTTTCATATTCCATTAAATGGGCTTTTGCGAATCAAGGAGGATCTAATGATGCTACCAAAATGTAATGTGTGCAACTATCAATTCGGCTGGAATAAAACCTACATATCACTTTTTAAAAGTAGGGAACTACACTGTGATGAATGTGAGACCGAGCTTAAGTCAACTAACCTTGGAAGACTCACTTTATTAGTAATAATACCAATGATGCTAACAAGGAATATAATTTATCAGGATAACTCGAATTTTATTTTGCTATTAGTTTAGTATCAATGATTTTTGTAGCTCTTTTAATTTCATTGTTATTACCCTATTTAGTAACCTACAGTTCTGATAAGTAACTTTTCAGAGAAACTTCCTCAACTAAAGAGGGCATTTCTCCAATAAACAGGAAATGACGACGTAAGAAAAATAAAAAGGGAGAAATTAACATAGAATGAAAACAATAATAAATCCATCTATAAAACTAAAATCTTCATTAGATCGAGAAGATTACGAAGATATACTTACATTAAGAGAATACTGCCTTGAAAAAGAACATGTAACACTAAAACTAGAACTTGATTACAAATTAAATAAATCTTTTAACGAGAGTATAGGTAAGGATAAAATCAACGAGTTTATGTTTTATGATGGTGGAAAACTTATAGGCTATATGGGGATCTGTCAATTTGGTTCCGAAACAATAGAAGTAAATGGGATGGTTCATCCTGATTTTAGGAGAATGGGAGTCTTCAAACGTTTGTTTTCATTAGTTCAAGATGAGTGGAATAAGAGGAAATCGCAACATATGCTTTTGTTATGTGATCGCACTTCTACACCTGGAATTAATTTTATTAAGAATACGGGAGCTCAATACGAAAACTCAGAATATGAGATGTTTTGGGGAGGTGAAGCAAGAGGAGCCACAGTTATGAAAAACTTAAAACTAAGAAAGGCTCTTAATCAAGATGCAAAAGAAATTGCACGACAAAATGCTATATACTTTCAAGTGAATTCTTTGGAGGAAGAATTAACACTTACTGAAGAAGAATCAAAGCACGGAATGGATACTTTTCTGGCTGAACTAAACCAATCGGTTATAGGTAAAGTTCATATGGAAGTACAAAGTGGTGTAGGTGGAATTTATGGATTAGGCGTACTTCCAGAATATCGAGGAAAAGGTTTTGGCAGAGATATACTGATGAAAGCTATAGAGAAATTAAAAGAAAAACAAGTTCAACAAATTATGCTACAAGTTGCAGTAAAGAACATGAATGCTTTAAACCTTTACCAATCTTGTGGTTTCAAAGAGACTTCTACAATGGATTATTTTAAACTAACAAAGAAATAAATTAATCACTCAAAATAATAAACTATTATTAAGTGGTCTTCAGCAATCAAAGAATTACGTCTCTTGTTGTTTAATTATAAATAATTGAGAGCTAAATAAAAGCAATATTTTATAGGAGAAATCATAATGTTACAGACTTTCGAAACAGATAGATTAATTTTACGTGAACGGACCTTGGAAGACATGGAAAACTGTGTAGAAATGGATCGTGATCTGGAGGTAGTTAAGTATATACCTGAGATAGTAGAGCTAATAAATGGACCAAGTTCTAATCAGATAAAGCATAAGGATTTTATTAGAAAAAGAATTGAAACAATCTATCCTAAGGGATTAGGGTACTGGACAGTTGAATCAAAAGATAATGATAAAAAATTTATTGGTTGGATCTTATTAATTCCCATTGATAATATCGGCCCTGATATTGAAATTGGCTGGAGACTAAAACAAAAATATTGGGGTAAAGGTTATGCTACGGAAGCTGCAAGAGTAATATTACAACATGCTCTTAATAACGTTGAACTGGAAAAGATAGTAGCTGATATACATTACTTAAATCAAGGATCTAAAAAAGTTGCAAAGAAAATTGGCCTCAAATTAGAGAGTCCAAAAGAAGATAATACAAATAATTATCTCAGGTATTCTATATATAAGAATCAGCAAGTGTTATCTAAATATTGAGTCTTCAAGAAAAGGGGGCACTTATTACATAAAACAGCTGCTCCCAATACATAAGGATTGGGCATTTTTCTGGAAGACTCCTTCGAGATATCTTTGGGTTTAGAATCTTAAACCTTAGCTATGTTATTGCTACAATGATGGTAATTTATATCAGGGAGGTAATTCTAATGAACTTATATATAACTAAATGGGAGGCTGAAGTAAAAGAAAACAAGGTGATGAAAACTTAACTGGTAAAGGAGTATTAAATGGAAATTAATGTTGATTTAGTTAGAAGGTTAATAAACGAACAATTCCCTAAATGGTCAGAATTAGATATTACACCTGTGAGAAATGGTGGAAATGATAATAGAACTTTCCACTTAGGTGATTATATGAGTGTAAGGTTACCGAGTTCTAAAAATTATGTTCCTCAAGTTGAGAAAGAACAAAAGTGGTTACCAATATTAGCTAGAGAATTATCTTTACCAATTTCGACACCGATAGCAAAAGGGGATCCTAATCAGGAATACCCGTTTCCGTGGTCAATCTTCAAGTGGTTAGAGGGGGAAACGTTAACTCCTAAAAATATTCGTGATTTTAACCAATTTGCAAGAGACTTGGGAGCATTTTTAAATGAGTTTCAATCTGTAAATGCTAATGGAGGTCCTTTAGCAGGGAAACACAATTTTTATAGAGGTGGCGATCTTGCAATATACGATCAAGAGACTAGAGATGCTCTTGACGCGAACACAGATACATTAAACACCTCATTACTAGATGAAATCTGGAATCTTGCTTTGAGCTCTAAATTTTTCGGTCACCCTGTTTGGGTTCATGGTGATATGGCTACAGGTAATATTCTCACTAGAAATGGTAAGCTCTCTGCTGTTATAGATTTTGGGATTTTAGGAGTAGGTGATCCTTCTTGTGATTATGTCATGGCATGGACCTTTTTCGATGACGAAAGCAGAAAGGAATTTAAACGTACATTAAATACGGACGAAGAAACATGGAACAGGGCACGAGGATGGGCATTATGGAAAGCTCTAATTACTTACAATTGGAACAGAAGATCTAACAAAGTAATCGCAGAAGAATCATATAATATCATTAATATCATTCAGGAGGATTATGAACTAAATCAATAACTCAAACTGACTATTACATGAATGAAATAGTCAATGTTCATATAAAGTGTTTGTATAAATTATAGGAGGGATAATTGGTCTTATCCTTCTCCTATTTATTTTTTATTATAGTAAATTGTGGCCCTTTATATCATTGGAGGTATCTCAGTTTCAAGTTTTTAAGAAAAGAAGGCAAAACCGGAAGATTTTTTAATCTTCCGGTTTTTGAATGGGAAAAAATAAATAATTAACCTTCTTATGGTAAAATATTGAAAAGGGGGCATTTCTGTAAGAAATGAGCAGTTCAAAGTAGAACAATTTTAAATGAAAGGACGCCTAACTTGAACAAGGAAAGCGTCCTTTATCATAATTAAATACTCAGGTGCAAGATATGTTGTGGTCCTTTAGGACCGTTAAATATTTCATTATTGTCCACAAATCCAGTTTTCAGATAGAGACTAATTGCTGCTGAATTTTTTTGATTAACTCCAAGGACAACTTCGTTTATGTTAGGGAAGTTTTTGCTTATGAAACTTGGAAGCATTTTAAGACCTGACTTTGCTAAACCATTGCCTTGGCTTTCTTTATTAATTGAAAATGCGGTTAATAATCTTGCATTTTCATTACTAGAGTATTTGTGTAATTTAGAACCTTGTTCTAGAGCAAAATAACCTACTGCCTTATCATCTTTTAGAATTAGAATATGTATGGTTTGGTCTGAAAGGTTAGGATCATTAATTTTCTGTAAGGGTAAAGCTGTGAACATTAATTGCTCATTTGGGAGGTGAAAGTTAGAAAGATCTCTATCATAATTATGATTGTATTTAATAAGTTGGACCGTAGAATTTGTAGTGGTTGATTTCAATAATTTACTCCTCCATTATTTGTAATATAATTTGAGTATAATCTAGTCGATCTCAAGTTACAAACAACTTCAGTAATTAGGTTAATAAGTAAAAAATCCAGTAATGAGCCGTCGGAGGCGTTGATCTAATAAAGAGAAAAGACCGACTTAAGAAATATAACAATTAGAGGAGTATTTAATATAGTATGAAAACAATAATAAATCCATCTATAAAGCTAAAATCCTAACTAGATCGGAAAGCTTATGAAGATATTCTTACACTAAGAACGTGCTGTCTAAAATAATGAAAAAGGGAGGAGTTTCAATGAAATTTAAAGAGTTCTTTTAGGTTATCCTATTAAATGCATTTTTAGGTTACTTATGGGTTCTTTTCATTGATCACATTATTGGAGTTGTAAATTTACTTGATCAAGTATTTCTTGCGGGAGGATTTATTATCTTGATAGGTAGTATTTTATTCTGGGAAATTGTTAAACGAGTTACTCCATTTAATGAATATAAATTTACTCACCCGTTAAAAATTACTGGATTTGTTTCATTTGGTACTGTAGTAGCAATTCATTTGTTTGCTATAAATATTATATAAAATATATATTTTTCTATTTAAGAAAAGGGGACAGTTCTTTCATAGTTAAGCCCCATATAAACATAACGAGGAGATAACATATGAGACTAACAATCTTAAGTTACTTTATAATCCTTTTCATTATAGCTAGGATTGTAAGTCTTTCAAGTTATATTAAATGGATTCCAACTATAAAAACAACAATACAACACGATGTAATTGTTGCACTTTCCTTTTCTTTGTTTTTCTCTTTTACAATGGGATAAAAAAATAATATTAGGTCTTTAAAAAATTAGGTCTTTACTCCATAAAAGGGGGCATTTCTTTAAAAAGCTAACAGTGAAACCTATAACATAAATTTTGATTTGAGGGAGGTTTGGCATGAAAGAGACAGATTACTCTATAATTGCGGATAAGTATGATAAAAATCAATATAGAATACAAGAAGTAAAGAAGGATTACGACTTAGAAGAATATATAAATCAACATAATAATGGCTCATATAATGTACTCGATCTATCATGTGGCACTGGTTTATACCTTGCAAAACAAGTGCCGCTGTTTTCAAATGTAAATATCGTTTGGAACGGCTTAGATGCTTCAAAGGATATAAAGAAGGCTAGTGAGAAAGTTAATAATGTGAATTTAGTACATGGTTATGCTGAAAATATACCATTTGAAACTAACACTTTGGACTACATATCAAACAACTATGCATTCCATCATTACGAAAACAAAGACAGTGCGTTGGATGAAATTGCTCGTGTTTTGAAGAATGATGGAGTATATAAATTACATAATATTGCTATCCATAAAATGCCTGAATGGTGGGTTTATAAGTATTTTCCATCAGCCTATGAAGAAGATTTAAAAAGGTTTTGGGATGATGAGTTAATCTACCAGCAACTTTTGAAGAGAGGATTTACAGTTCGTAAAAGAATTGAATATCGTAAGGAAGACATATTAGTCGATGATTACATACAATATGCTCAAAACAGAGATATTTCTGTTCTAACTTTAATCAGTGAAACAGACTATGAGAATGGTTTGGAGAAAATGGAAAAGGATTTACGATTGGATCCTCTTAAGGAAATCACTAATGATTTTGCAGAACTTTTTATTATCTCTAAAAAAATATAGGTATCCTTCCTGAAAAGGGAGCGATTGTTGCAAAAGTAACCAAACGTAAAAGTAATGGTAGATAAATTCTTAGGAAGTAACTTGTTGTCATTACTTGTTGTATGAAGAAAAGTTTTCAATCCTCATCCTTAACTAACTGGAGTTGTTGAGGGCTAGTTTTAGCTAAGCGTTCTATGATACCTCGCGCTTCAAGGTCAAGTTTGACGCTAGTGACATACCAGCTAGGTGACCCATCTAGTATTTCATTTAAACGATGAGAACTTTCATTAGAAAGGTTTTTAAAGGTAATAATGTTGTTTTCTCTAATGATATCTATGATCGTTTTTTTTACCAAATTATACTTTTCTTTATTTATAGATGGCATTTCCTTGGAATCTGGATGCAGTAACTGTACTCGTTCTTCCATTGAATTTTCCCCCTTTGGTAGTTGGTGAAGTTTACTAACTTTATGATACTATATTTACCCTTATTTGTATTAATACAATGTTAATTTTGTGGGATTAGGAGAGTGATTACTGATGAATTTTTATAAAATAACCGGGCTTTTACTTGCAATAATGTCTGGTCTTATTTATACACTTGAGCGAGGAGTTTCCTTGATTTCATCGAGTTTGATAAAGGCGGGTTTTTTCTCAGGGAGGATGACAGGTGAAGTCCCTGAGGTTGAGGCAAGTGGTTTCTTCAGCAACTTATTTGTACCTCTTTTCTTTTTTACCGGGTTGGCACTAATCATATACAGTATTAAGAAGAAATAGCTTCTTGCATTGTAGGGAGCTTTAATATATCCCTTTAAAAAGTGGCGTTCTCCTTGAGGAGGATACGCCACTTCATAGTATAGGGCTTAATAAAAAAATTTGAAGGATTTGAACACGAATATCCACGTGAAAATAATGATGATAATCGCAAATAAAAAGCTGAAACCGATTATTGGCCAAACATAACCGTTAAGTCCCCCGTTAAATGGAAAGTTCATTTTCTATCCCCTTTCAAAGTTTGTATATCTTATGAGCGATTTACCCGTTAAGGTCTAATCAATAGAGATGAATCAAAGAAAAGGGCGGATTCATTAGTGAATTACGATCTTAGATCAAGTGCGGGGACATGACTCCTAGTTTGACGCTTTTCAAATGAATTCCCTTTCGTTATAGTACTAGTAGCATTAGAAAGGAAGATGGCTATGGAATGGGTGAAGAAAACCTTTCAAGAGTTGACGAAAGGGGAATTATATACGATTTTGCAAAAGCGGGTAGAAATATTTGTCGTAGAACAAGAATGTCCTTATCCAGAAGTGGATGGGCGAGATGAGGAGTGCTTACATATTTGGTCAGAAATTAACGGTGAGATGGCAGCTTACTGCCGTATTGTTCCGCCACTTGAAGGCGATGATGACTATTCAATTGGCAGGGTACTAATTGCGAAGCCACACCGTGGACGGGGAATAGCCCGTGAAATGATGAATGTTGCTATTGACGTACTCGTGCAGGAATATGGTGTGAAAACGATAGCGCTCCATGGCCAGGAACACCTTCGCAACTTTTATGGTTCGTTTGGGTTTAAAGAAGTAACAGATGTGTACTTGGAAGACGGGATTCCACATGTCGATATGCTGATGGTAGTGGCAGATCGTTAGTTTATCCCTAGTACATTTTTTCATTGAAAGGAGTACATTATGAAAGTCCACTTCAGGAGACTGACTGAGCCAGATTTCAATCATATGGAGGTTTTCAATAGATGGGAAAATGATACCTCTTTAGTTCCATTAATTCGTCCAAACCCAAATAAAGAAGCGCTTGAACAACAAGTACAAACTACGGTTGATGAGATGAAACAACGGCTCGAACATCAAATAATTTTTCTTATCTATTTGGATGACAAGTTGATTGGTGAAATGAATTATATGGTTGATCCGGCCCATCTATACAAACAAGTAAAGGGAACCGCATGGATTGGTATTACGATAGGAGAACCAGAAGGTCGTGGTAAAGGGATCGGCTATCAAGCGATTCAATTTTTAGAAAAGCAGATCAAGCAAGCCGGTTTAAATCGAATTGAATTGGGTGTGTTTGAATTTAATGATCAAGCACAACATCTGTACCGGAAATTAGGGTACAAAGAGATTGCTAGGATTAAAGATTTTACGTATTGGCAGGATCAAATGTGGTACGACATCCGTATGGAAAAGTATGTATAACAAAATGTCTCATTATGTTTATGGTAATGAGACATTTTGTTTCGTATTCAATTTACTGGTTGAAACGTTTACCAACCATAACCGTATCCATAAGGTGGGTAGTATGGATAGGGACGAAAAAGCGTTACGCCTGCAATCGTCCCAAGGCCTAGCCCTATAAGCCCTGCACCTAATAGTGGGAAAAATCTCCCGTCACTTTCTTCAAGTGGTTGTAGATATACCTTCTCAGAATCTACACCTTTAATTATTCCATGATAAACTTCCTTGCTATAAGTAGTAATAACCACAGGCTTTTCAATATGTTGCATACAGTGTTGAGCCATAAACTCCTTCAAATGATTACCTCCCCAATAATTATGAAGTCTCTCTTATATGTTATGAAAGGAATCGTTATTTGACAGAAACATTTGTGAAAGAACATAAAACAGTGCTTGATCAGGATTTATTCATCATTTTTCTTAGAAAGGAAGGGATATCTCATTGGGGGATGGAATACTTTTTTAGAGGAAAGTTTGATATGATTGACATGGAAGTTCATATCCCGTGTTTTCGCTAAGACCAATGTTTCTTCAACATATTGACACAGCATTGATGATGATTTGAATTTACCATTCTCTACTAAGCTATATAAGAAGAAATATTATTTATAGTGAAAGGAGCTAGGTTATGGACAAGACTATAATGAAACGAAACAATGTGAAAATTAAAGGTAAAGGTGAAATTCCTATGATTTTTGCACCGGGATTTGGGTGCGATCAAAACGTTTGGAAGTATGTAACAGATTCTTTCCTTGAAGACTATCAAGTCATCTTATTTGATTATGTTGGTTTAGGGGAATCTGATGTAAATGCATATGACGAAGAGAGATATAGCTCCTTGGAAGGCTATGCTCAAGACGTTCTTGACGTATGTGAAGCCTTAGACATTAAAGATGCTGTGTTCGTTGGTCATTCTGTCGGTTGTACAATCGGAATGTTAGCATCTTTAAAAAAACCTGAAACATTTTCAAACCTGATTATGATTGGACCTTCACCTTGTTATTTAAATGTTCCACCGAATTACTTTGGTGGCTTTGAAAAAGAAGAACTTCTAGGTTTAATAGATTTAATGGAGAAAAATTATATTGGCTGGGCGAATGTGTTCGCATCGACAGTAATGGGAAATGCCGAACGCCCTGAGCTTGCTAACGAGTTAGAAGATCGATTCTGTTCAACAGATCCGGTTATTGCTCTTCAATTTGCAAAAACAGCGTTCTTTGCTGACAATCGTGAGGATTTACCGAATGTATCCATCCCATCTCTTATTTTACAATGCTCTGAAGATGTGATCGCTCCAGAAAATGTTGGGAAATACCTTCACCAACATTTACCTCTGAGCACATATAGACAGATGAATGCTACGGGGCATTGTCCGCATATGAGTTTTCCTGAAGAGACCACTGAATTAATTCGTGAGTATTTGCAAGAAAGAATCGATAAGCCTAGACATCTAAAGACTGGTAATGCGACATAATGGATGAGCAATTAGATCATGCACCATGTGGATTTTTGACATTATCAATGCAAGGAAAAATCCTTTCCATGAATCAAACATTATTGAATTTGCTAGGGTATGAAACAAATCAATTAATAGGTGAAAATATTAATCTTATACTCACCGTTCCTGCTCGCATGTTTTATCAGCTTTATTTTGTTCCGTTAATTAAAGCTGAAAGACCAGTTGAAGAAATGTACATCTCTTTAGAAGCGCATAACAGTGAGGAAATACCAGTACTAATTAATGCGGTATATAGATCAAATCATGATTCAATCGATTGCATTATCGTTCCCATTCAAAAAAGAAGCGAATTTGAAAATGAATTATTGATTGCAAAGAAAAGAACAGAGTCAGCATTAGCTGCAAAAAGAAAAGCCAATCAAGACCTTGAAGATACACTCGATGAACTAGAAGTTAAACAAGCAGAATTAATCGATTTAAATGAAGAGAATATGAAGTTTAAAATAGATACTGAAAAAGAATTACGTTTAGCGAGAAACATACAAGAAACTTCGTTAACGGAGCCTATTGTACAAAATGAAATCGTAATAGATGCGTACTACAAGGCATCTAGCGAGTTATCTGGAGATATGTACGGTTTCTATCAAATTAGTCCTGAGAAATACGGCATTATGATATTAGATGTGATGGGTCATGGTATTTCATCAGCTTTAATCACCATGTCATTACAATCTTTGTTTCAACGATTGATTTTAAAGGGGAATAAGCCTGCAGAAATTTTTGAGGAATTAGACCATCATCTACAGGGATTGTTTCAAAGTAATGAGGAAACGTGGCACTACTGCACGGCTATTTATTTGTTTGTCGATACAAATCAACAAACAGTAGAATATATTAACGCAGGACATCCACCAGGTATTTGGCAAGATCACGAAGGTGTTCAATTTGAACTACCATATACAAACCCACCCCTCGGATCATTTTCAGGGCAAACGTATAAGGCTGAAAGGTTTTCTTATAACAAAGGAGGAAGGCTACTCCTATATACAGATGGGGTTATGGACCCTTTTGAATCCCATAAGCTTTCCTCATTATTTAAGAAACATCCGTTTGATGAATTTTCATTATTCAAAGGTAAACTTTTGCAATTAATTAAAGACGAAGAGAACGGCTATCACAAAAATGACGACAAATGCTTTATACTAATTGATCTAATAGGGCGTTTATCTTAAAGCAGATAAACGTCCTTGTTCATTTACTGAAATTTATGGAGGCATCATATATGTTGAAAGACTTTCCAACGATTGAAACTGAACGTTTACTTTTAAGAAAAGTGACAGCAGAGGATGCTCAGGATATGCTGACGTATTTATCTGACCCATTAGTGGTAAAACACATGGGATTAGATCCATTTGAAACGATTAACGATGCGTTAGATGAAATAGAGTGGTATGAATCTATATTTAGAGAGTCTTCAGGCATTAGGTGGGGGATTACCTTAAAAGAGCAAGGTGAAGTGATTGGTTCATGTGGTTTTCTTAATATGACCACCAAGCATAAGCGGTCTGAAGTTGGATTCGAATTGAGTAAACCATATTGGGGGAAGGGGATTGCA
Organism: Pseudalkalibacillus berkeleyi; assembly: GCF_021608225.1. Lineage (NCBI taxonomy): Bacteria > Bacillati > Bacillota > Bacilli > Caryophanales > Fictibacillaceae > Pseudalkalibacillus > Pseudalkalibacillus berkeleyi. The sequence goes on along the minus strand of NZ_JAKIJS010000001.1, from coordinate 1,541,609 downwards.
AGTGAAGCATTGTCTGCGGTTGTAGAGTATGGCTACAAGCAGCTCCAACTCGAGCGAATCGAGGCTTTAATTGAACCGACGAATATCCCATCTCAAAAGCTTGTAGAGAAGCAAGGGTTTATGAGGGAAGGTTTACTAAGGCATTATGAATACACCTGTGGTAAATTTGATGATTTATACATGTATTCCATCTTAAAACAGGATTTCGACGCACTTAAACACGAACGATAGTAGATTTTTTTGGTTAAATGTTCAGTTTTGGTTGATTATTTTTGTTTGGTTTGCTATATTTGCACAGTGAAGTTCTCAAAAAACATCAATAATACTCGTATATTCTCGGTAATATGGTCTGAGTGTCTCTACCCGGTTCCCATTTGAAAGAACTGGACTACGAGTTGAAGTATGTAAGCTTTCGGCTTTTTTAGTCACTGCTACATTTATGAAGCAACGTTTTTTGTTTTGCTTTATTTTTTATACTTTGGCTCTGTCGGTCTAGAGGGTAGAATGCATTCTACGTTTCTAGACCTTTTTTTATTGTTGAATAATGAGTATAAGGCAACACTACTTACAAAAAGGAGAGAGATCTATGGGAAATCAAAAGTTTACAACAAGGAAATTTTTCGCATTCTTCACTTTACTAGCGTTAATGGTTGTTGCGGGATGTAGTCCGACTCAATCAGGAAACGCTCAAAAGAATGATCAAGAAAAGAAACAACGGCCAATTATTGTTCAAGGTCCAATGCCAATAGAAGCTGAAGAATTTTCAGAGCGGTTAGACGACGTTGAAGAAGAGAAATCAGGGACATTTGTCTTCTATAAAGGTAAATTAGACGGTTATCCAGTGATTGTCACGAAAACAGGTAAAGGTATGGAAAACACAGCAGCAGCAACCGCATTAGCAATTGAAAAGTATGATCCAGTCGCAATCATCAATCAAGGTACGTCTGGTGGGCATGATCCTAACTTAAACGTATTCGATATCGTGATTGGTGAACGAACAGTTAACATCGCTTCATTAAAAACACCAGATAAAAAGGAAGGCGAGGGCATCGCACCGAAAACATGGATACCGATGGACTTGATGGCTTCTGAAGGAAGTGCTGGGGAAGATCCTAATGCTGAGAAAATTCGGTATTACAAGGGCGATCCTGATTTGATCCAAGCCGCAAAAGCTGTGAAAGATCAACACAAAAAAGGTAAAGTGGTAGAAGGTACAATTGGCTCAGGAGATTTTTGGAATAACGAAGTGGACCGTATTCAATGGTTCCATTCTAAGTTTGGAACATCTGTCGAAGAAATGGAAGGTGCTGCTGGCGCGCAAATTGCAAAAGCTTATGACGTACCTTTCCTAGGAATTCGAATCTTGTCCAACAACAAAACAAATGGTGGCAAATACAATCCAGATACAGCCGCCGCTAATCAAGAATATGTATTTGAAGTAGTGAAAGAACATATAACGAACCTTACTAAAACAAAATAGATCTCTAAAACAGCTGACTCTAATCACCTTTGATTGGGTCAGCTTTTGTGTTTAAGAGATAAAGGGTTTGGAATCAACATTGTGGAATTAAATAATTTATAAAGTGATATAGCTGGACATCTGTAGCATATATTAGTGGAGCTGAAATGAATACGAAGAAAAATCTAGGGGTGTATGCATTTATGAAAGTAATCACGTATACGAAATACGGTTCGCCAGATGTGCTTCAGCTAGAAGAGGTTGATCAACCTACGGTAAACGAAAATGAAATTCTCATTAAAGTTTATGCGACAACGGTATCTTCAGGTGACTCGAGAATGAGAAATGGCAACAGAAAGTCACTTCCTCTGTGGCCAATTTCTAAAATCGCAATAGGACTCAGAAAACCTAAGAGAACCACTTTAGGTATGGATTTTGCTGGAGAAATTGAAGCGGTAGGAAGTCATGTGACATTATTTCAAAAAGGTGACCAAGTTTACGGGTCTTACGGAGGTACTTATGCAGAATACATTAGCATGCGTGAGAATGGTCCCGTCGCAATTAAGCCAGACAATATGAGCTTTGAGGAAGCAGCTTCTGTTCCGTTTGGTGCACTTTCTGCACTTGCTTTTCTCAGAAAAGGGAAGATTGAAAGCGGTCAAAACGTATTGATTTACGGAGCATCAGGTAGTTTAGGTACGTATGCGATCCAGCTTGCTAAGTATTTTGGTGCTAACGTAACGGGTGTTTGTAGTACTTCGAATGTAGAGCTGGTGAGATCACTTGGTGCAGATCAAGTCATTGATTATACGCACGAGGATTTCACAGCAAACGAAATGGAGTATGATCTGATTTTTGACACAGTAGGAAAGATTGCGTTTTCCCATTCTAGAAAATCGTTAAAACAAAATGGTATCTTTGTAACAGCAGTCATGAATTACCGAGAAGTTTTTCAAATATTGTGGACTTCAAAAATTGGAAGCAAAAAGATCATAAGCGGCTTATCAGGCAGTAGTACGGAGGATTTAATGTTCCTTAAGGATTTAATAGAAGCTGGTACGGTAAAAACAGTCATTGATCGAAGCTACCCAATGGAACAAATTGCCGAAGCCCATGACTACGTCGACAAAGGGCATAAAAAAGGGAATGTCGTCATCACATATTGAGAAAAACAACGGTAAAAGGCCTTAGCCCCTATCTTTAGGACTAAGACCTTTTTGTGTTGTCGTAAAAAATACCGTGCCGCTCACCCTGAAAAAAGAGCACTTCCGATTTGAGGGACAGCAAGATCCCCCCGTGTAACCTGCATATGAGGTACCTTTCACCCTATTTTAATCAAGCACTTTAAAATCATCAATATTAATTCTTTCGCCACTCGTTCCTGATACCATAATCCTGAATCTTACTGTTGAGCTTACATTCACTGGAATGGTTTCCTCAGTGAGCGTACTTCCGCTTGTGGTGTATGAAGTGACGTCTATCCATGTGGCACCTTGGTTAGTGGATTTCTGTAACTTCCACGTTGCGCCTGAATCGTTGTTAAAGTTTGCGTGAGAGAACACCACTTCTTTTGCTGATGACACATCAAATTCCATTGAGATGGATCCAGCTGATTTTATTCTTGCAGATTGAGTTCCGTACTTCTTATCACTCGATAAATTTCCTAGTAACGCATTTGTGAATGTCCAAGTTCCGCTGGATGTTGCTACGGTTCCGGTTGTATAACTTCCTTTTGAGCCTGATTCAAAATCCTCGCTAATAACGGGTGTTGATGAGACAGCTCCATTATGACTACCTAGGTAAGTGAAGGTGTCAGTAGAGTAGCTAGACCACTGGCTTGAAGCGTATGTGGAGGATCCAGTAGTTACAGCTGAATCTCGAACTAACGTTACATCTTGACCATACGTCACGCCTGCCGTACCCACTTGATCAATCAGTACGCCATTATGCTTTAAGGAGACCGCATCATCGCCATTAAAGGATACAGAAGAGTTTTGAGCATCTGCAACCGCTAAAATAGATGGACTTGCATTCGGATTCGCAATCACATATACATCTCCACTCGCTAGGGTTCCTGAAAGCGGAATCGATCCAGTGATATTAGAAAGTTCAATAGAATAAGAGGATAAATCAATGGATGTTGTAGATCCATTAAAGATTTCAAGAGCTTTATTGTAACCCGAGCCCTCTACATATTCAGAAACGTACACTTCTTCTTCGGTTGTTCCGCCACCACCTGGTGAACTCGCATACCCATACGAACCAGCCTTAAATGTTGTTGAATCATACCATTTGTAACCAGGGTCAGGACTTGCCCAAGGCTCAGCTTCTGGTTCAGTAGAAGACTGTGGATCTTCCATTGCTAATAGCGTAGTTGGTTGATCCAATTGAAGACCGCTGACTTGTGTGAGGTTTGTATAGTTTTCTTGGACGGAAAGCCAATCAATCAAGTTGGTTAAAAGTGTTGCGTCGTCCTGTTCTGTAAAACCATCGTAAGTTGTTTTGGATGATCCTGTTTCTTCCCTTTGATATTTTGGAGTGGCATCCTCAACAGGAGATGAGTCCCCAATAAATGCAGCCTTACCTTGTCCGACTTTGGAAACCGCAACGTAAGGGCCTTCTTCTCTACCTCCACCGTTGTAAACCCCTTGGTCTACTGCATGGGTCCATTTAGCAGATGTTTGAGGTAGATACACGATTCCTTTTGCTTTGTTTGGATCTGTAACCGCAAGGGTTGAACCAGCATGCATCGCTACTGTTGAAACGCCGGTTGTGATTCCGAAAGCTTGATCAGGCGCAACAATATCATTTGCCGTAACATTCCCAAGTGCATTGTAACGAAATCTAACGCCAAAATTATCGGATAACCAATCTGAGCCTGTTACGTCCTGCATTTGTGATGAAGAAGCTTCTTCAGAACTCATTCCTTTAGTAGGATTAGACCATGCACCTCTTCGATAGCCGTTAAATATTTCCGAAGAATCAAATCGATTTTTATTTCGGTCTGCATTGTAGTGGTCTGCGATAAAGAAGATACTGCCACCATTTTGAACGTATTGTAGCATCGCAGCTTGTTCAGAGGTTTTATAAGGGATATTTGCTTCACCTACAACGAACACATCATATGTACTTAAATCATCTAGTGTTATAGGTGTACTCTTTCTTAATTCTTTTACATAATGACCTTCATTTGCAATTGCGTTTGCAAAATCAGAGAAAGCTCCATCGATTACCCAATCAGCAGCACCAGCGGTTTGTCCATGCGTGTTATCAAAAAGAATTTTCTTCCCGCTATCCGTTCCAACAGGAGAGATGAATGGAGCGGGATCGGATGGACCTTCTGCATCCACCATACTGATTGGAGAGAAAATGGATGCCATACTGAGTATGAACACACTAAGTAAAGAAAACATATTCCACTTCTTTTGGTACATAACTTACAACAGCTCCTTTAATTTCGATTTCTTCTAAACCTTACCAAGGATTTGTTAAAGAAGTATGAAGTCCCATTTTGTCAATTTGAATTTTATGGAATTCGATAGTTCAAATGGATGATATAAGTGGATTTTCATGAGTAGAGATATTTATTTTAGGGGATGAGTACTTATCGCCAACCGGGGCAATTTGTTAATTGAGGACGACTTGGACCTTTCATCTATCAATCTTTTTAAAAGTGACGAATATTCATGGTAAGAACTTCCTCATTACTATTTAGTCCATAGGAATTGTTTTTCCTGTTTTACGAAATTTTTACATAATCTAAGATTTTCAAACAAGTTTTACCGTTACAATAGAGTCGTATATTGTAAAACTTTCGAAGATTACATAGGAGGAATTGTTATGTTCAAAGGTAGTAAAAAGGTGTTTGCTGCTGCAACGCTCAGCCTCGGACTATTGGCTTTCCCATTCAGCAGTCTTTCCGGACAAGCGGATGCAGCGAATTCTGAGGTTAAGCTTCGGATTATGGAAACGACGGACATTCATGCAAACGTCGTCAACTATGATTATTATAAAGATCAAGAAACAGATGCTTTTGGTCTAGCGAAAACAGCGACCCTCATCCATCAAGCACGGGATGAAGTAAAGAACAGCATGTTGTTTGATAACGGCGACTTAATTCAAGGTAATCCTCTTGGAGACTATGTAGCGAAAATTGATCCTCTCCAGTCAGGGGAGATTCACCCTGTTTATGAAGCAATGAATCAATTAGGTTATGACGCTGGGAATATAGGAAATCACGAATTCAATTTTGGTCTAGACTTTCTCGACACAAGCCTGAGCGGAGCGAATTTCCCGTATGTAAATGCAAATGTGTATATAGATGACCAGGATAACGATCCAACGAATGATGAAAATTATTTCACGCCGTATTTAATGTTGGACAAGACAGTTATGGATGAAAGTGGTCAAGAACACGACTTAAAAGTAGGGGTGATCGGTTTCGTCCCACCACAAATCATGCAATGGGATAAAGCGAACCTTGAAGGTAAAGTCATTGCTAAGGATATTGTGAAAACGGCTGAAAAGTTCATTCCTGAAATGAAGGCAAAAGGTGCGGATGTTATCGTTGCGATCCCTCACTCTGGATTTGAAAAAGCAGCATCACAAGGCAATGATGAAAATGCGGTCTACTATTTAAGTGAAGTAGAAGGAATCGATGCCATTTTGTTCGGGCATGCGCATAAAATTTTCCCAGGGGATAGTAGCTTTGAGGGCGTTCAAGGCGTGGATACTACAAAAGGGACGATCAACGGAGTGGCTTCTGTCATGCCTGGCTATTGGGGTGACCACCTCGGCGTTATCGACCTTACATTGACTGAAGAAAATGGTACATGGACGGTGAAAGACTCTCAATCAGACGCAAGACCGATCTACGACAAGTCGACAGGTACTTCCCTTGTAGAAACCGACATGAGTATCGTGAATGCGGTTAAAGATGATCATGAGGCAACGATAGACTACGTACGAACGGCAGTTGGTACAACGACAGCACCGATCAACAGCTATTTTGCGCTTGTGAATGATGATCCTTCCATTCAAATCGTTACAAACGCACAAAAATGGTATGTGGAAAAACATTTACAAGGTACGGAATATGAGGGAATTCCAGTTCTCTCAGCTGGCGCACCATTTAAAGCAGGTGGACGAGGTGGCGCAAGTTATTATACCGACATTCCAGCTGGAGACATCGCAATTAAGAATGTTGCGGACCTATACGTCTATCCGAATACGTTAAAAGCAGTAAAGATGAACGGTGAAGAATTGAAAGATTGGCTCGAAATGTCCGCTGGTCAATTCAATCAAATCGATAAGAAAGACCGAGCAGAGCAGACCTTAATTAATAATGAATTTCCTTCTTACAACTTTGATGTCATTGATGGTGTTACGTATAAAATAGATGTAACAAAGCCAGCAAAATATGATACGAAAGGGAATTTAATCAACCCGGATTCTAGTCGAATCGAACGGTTGAAATATAACGGGGAAGAAGTAACGAAAGACATGACGTTTGTGATTGCGACGAACAATTACCGTGCGACAGGAGGAGGAAACTTCCCTCATCTAGACGGCTCAAATATTGTCATAGATTCACCAGATGAAAACCGTCAGATTTTGATTGATTATATTTTAGAAAAACAAACGATCAATCCAACTGCAGACCAAAATTGGTCTTTTGATGACATTAAGAAAAAGCACTTGAATGTCACATTCCAGACTTCGCTGCAAGCAAAAACGTATGCTGAGGATATGGAAAAGGTCGACTTCGTACGTGAGGAAGACAGTGGATTTGCAACGTATCAACTCGACTTTTCAAAACAAAAAAAGCAACACAAAGGACATAAGAAGCATAAACATCAACACGGAAAAGGTCATCAGCATCACAATCATTAAACGGTAGTATGAAGAAGGTTGACTCCGAGTGAGTCAACCTTTTATTTTATTAACACAATCTAATGGGTCAAAAAAGATAGGTTCCCAAGAGCCATTTTCATTTATTCGGTATTGAGCGATTTCTATGTCATACCCATTCGTTATTTCAATAAAAACAATCAAATATCTATAACCGTCTGTTCCATCAAAACAGACTTGTTTTAGATATCCTTGTTGATGCATCGGGTATCGTTTGCTCACGAGTTTGCACCAATTTCCGTATTTCACTCCGACAATTGCTTCAGCATCGTGATTCCATCCATGATAGGGAGCGCATAAGAAGTCTTCTCCTTCTAACGTAAAGTCAAAAATCATGAAACGATCATTTTCTTTTTTTAGTAGAATGAACCCATAGTAATAACCAAAGTACGTAATGCCTTTATCTGATCCTTCAATTGTTTCTAACTCAACAAAATAACGTATTTGATCTGTATTTTCAGGGGGACTTGGCGTTTGCCTTACTTTGATCAAATTGATGTGACCTATGTTTTGAAAAGAATCATAATATGTCTTAAAATCGATTCTCTTCTTGTAATTTTTAGTGTGAAAGTTGTACGCGATGGGGTAGGGGACAGTAGCTTCACCAATCGTACCACATCCGCCTGACTTCTCACCTGAAAATTGAGCAGCCTCTCTTAACACACTGAAATAATTGATAATCGCATCATCTGGAGTCGCCATCAAATATTGGGGTAATACAATTTCTGTTGGTTCTTTTTTATAATAGGGATCGAAGAAGGAATAATTAAATCGGACATTTAACGCTTGGTTGCAGGATGGGCGGAAGAACTTTTGGTTGACGTAGGCTTGTTTTGTACTAGATACGATACGACATCCATGGTTCTGTTTTTTGTGCAATAAGATGCGCCCATGATCAATAACTCCATCTTTATCCCTCCCAACACCATATTATTGATATGGGACGCGGGGAGTGATTGGAATTCAGAAATGAGAGTGACGTAAAAGAGGTTAGTCCAACCTTTTCAGGCAACAATCTGCTCATTTCGGTGATTAATCCGCTCATTTCGGTGATTAATCTGCTCATTTCGGTGATTAATCTGCTCATTTCATCAATTAATTCGCTCATTTTAGTAATATAGTCCTGAACATGTAAGATCAATCTCACATAAATTAAGCTGACTCAAGGACATCTAGCCGTCCTTGAGTCAGCACTCTAATTAACTTACGTTAGCTTTTCTAAGACTGTGTCGATTTTAGCGTGGTCCTCAGGGGACGAATCGGTATGCTGCCAAAACAAATCCCCATTTTCTGAATAGAGGTAGGTCCCTCCTTGAATGTATACATCCGCTGTTTTCATTGATTTTAAAACAACCTCTTTTTGATGTTCATCCTTCGGTATGAAATTCTTCAGTTTACCAAATATCAAACCAAGTGCTGCTTTAGATAACAATTTCCACTTAGGGGATGTATGGTGGCCCATCTCGTAATATGCTGCTCGTTCTGGATCCCCAACGATAGGGAATGGAAATGGACCGAATGCATCAAGAAACTGACTAATAAATTGAGCATTTGAAGGTGCAATCACATAAATCTTAACGTTTTGTTCATTAAATTCTTCTATGCGCTCACGCAACTGCGTAAGGTATTCACGACAAATCGGTCAGCCGAGGTGACGAACAAACACCACCATCGTTTTCGACTGTCCATCTATCATTTCATCCAACGTAATCGACTTCATTTCTTTTGTTTCAAATTGAACATTCATTAAAATCCCTCCTCAGTAAACAATAGCCTGCATCCGTATAACTGTCTATTATAAGGAATCGTTTCAGTTGTGGTTTACTTATCACTAATGAACGACGAAGAAATAAGTGAATTATGTGCTTTAATTTGTTTTAGTACAGCTTCCCAGTATTTTGGTACCATGTTAAAGCTTAAACCTAGCTAGGCTAATTTTAAACACATATCACGCACTTCATATATAATAGTGTTATAAAACCATTTCACAATAAGGAGTGACGGGCATTGTCGATTACTTATGAAATTGTGAAGGATGAAGATATTGAATGCTGCAGGGAATTATGTAACAACCTGATGAAATTCCAACAGTCTAAAGCTCATTATCGGCCTGAACTTTTTGACACTATGAATTTTGATACGCGTATGGTTCCTTCGGTTAAGAACGCAAAACACAATTATACGGTAGTAGCAAAAGATGGTGATCAACCAGTCGCATATGTTTATTCGAATGTATCTGCTAAAGAAAACTATGACAATGATTTTGCCACGTTTTTCGATGTATCCTCTGTGAAAAATGAGTACGTAGGTTGTTTAAGTAATTTTTACATAGAAGAGGGTTATCGAGACAGAGGTATTGGAACAGTTTTGTTTAATAAGTCATTAAATTGGTTGAAGGATTTTCCTGAAGTTGAGGATTACTTCGTCTTCGTCTCCAATGGTAATGCTCAAGCGCTCGAGTTTTATAAAAGAAAAGGCTTTGCATACAGTAATGAAGTGTTAGATGGATTCATAACAACTTTACGATCGTCTAAACAAGTTTTGAATCGTAGTGTATCTATTAGCAAATAGTTGAAAAATGAAACAGCATTTAATAAAACTCCTTACTTCTTAGGGAGTTTTTGTTTTGGAAACAGATCGTGGGGGGTGCATAAACTGATTTATGAGTGCGTTAATTCAAGCTTTTGTATTCATAAACAAAGCGAACAGAAGGGAAGTAGTTATGGATTATATTAAATACTTAAGAAATATGGTTGGCACAAGTAAAGTAATCTTAGTCTCTGCTGGCGTCTTTGTTTTTGATCAATATGACAGGGTATTACTTCATCAACGATCTGATAACGGATACTGGGGGATTCCTGGTGGTTTTATGGAATTAGGAGAATCGATTGAGGATACCGCAAGACGAGAGGTTTTTGAGGAAACTGGAATCACTTTACGTCATCTAAGGTTATTTAAAATATATTCTGGTCCCCATTGGGATCAAGTGTTAGATAATGGAGATGAGCTGTCTGGTGTAATTGCCATATTTACTTGTGGAGACTTTTCAGGTGTGCTCAAGTTAAATGAAGAATCTCTAAATGCATGCTTTTTTCCTTTAGCTGCATTACCTCAAAATCTTTTCCCTATCCAAAGGCAGATGTTTCAAGACTTGTTATTATACAAGCATATTTTATAAGGTGAAACTCATCTTATGATAAGAAATGGAGTAAAAAATTGAGTAAATATACTTTAGTGTTATTCGATTTGGATGAAACGCTTCTATGTTCGGATTGGTACCAAGAAGGATTGATTAAAACGCTTGGCATGCATTCGGTAACGAAAGCAATTGATCCAGTAGCCTTTACAAACATAAAGTTGAATGTTCCTAAACCGATCATCGAGCAATTTAAAAAGAGGGAAGTAACGCCGATTGAATTTAAACGGAACCGCTGGCGACATGACGTAGTGGTTTCCTGTGGATTTTACATCTTTTTTACCTAAGCTTACTGCAAATGCACACTGCCCATTAAATGCTACATTGTTTTGAGTTTTCATAAGTGCCTCCTATTTTGAAAATTTTCTTATTTATCTTGGTACCATGCGCCAGGGTTTTTCCCCTCGACATATTGTTTCAATAGATACATGAGCGTACCCCAAGTCGTATTAATCATTGCATATGGACCTTCCATTGAGTCCCAACCAGAATGATTGAAGTTGACAACTGTCGCTCCGTTTTCATTGACACTTAAGTCAAAACGGATTTTCGTACCTTTCCAACCTGGCATTTCATGAAGTGCTGTCCATTCTACAGATTTGTTGGATTCGAGCTCATCAATTCTCATTTGGAATACCGCTTGACGATTGTAAAAACCGAATTCTGCAATACTACCTACTTGAGCTTCCGCTTTCGCATCTGTTGTCCACCAACCTTGAAACCCTTCTGTTGTCGTGATTGCTTCGTATACTTTCTCTGGAGATGCATTGATCATAATTTGATGTGGCATGTTATACATCATTTATCCCTCTTTCCTTTATTTTTATATGTTACTTATTGGTCACATTTATAACTTAACACCATACATCAACCTCGTCAACAGTTATGTTACTTTTATGTCACATTAATAACCTGGAATGTTCTGGTATTTATGCGGCCATACTTGATAGGAAGAGGGAGCCAATCGCTTAGTGGTTGTTATTTCAATCTATAGTGGACCTCGTATGCTGCACGAATTCCTGATTCAATCGCACCTTCAACCCAGCCGTGAAAGCGAGAGGTGTGTTCACCAGCAAAGTGAACTCTTCCTTCAGGTACGTAAACTGCATCTGATAGATCTTGTTCTTGATAAGGAGCAAACAAGGTGAATCCACCCGCCGAGAAACGATTTTGGCTCCAGCTATAGGAGGATCCGTGCAAATATTCTTCATACACGACGTTGCCATAAATCCTAGCTAGCCCACGGAGTGCCTCTAAAATTCTTTCTTGTTCAGGCTGGCTGCTCCAGAGGCTGGCATTTTGCCCCCAGCTGTAACTACCTAGCATGACACCAGATTTTCCTTGTTCGACTTTATGACTTGGGATATAGCTAAATCGAGTCGGAAAGTCCGTAATGATGTTCCCGATACCGGATTGTTCCCAGAATGGTCGCCTGAATTCCAAACCAATCTTTACAGCATCTACATAGTTCAGCTCACGGATCGCCTTCCATTTTTGAAATGAAAAAGAATCGTATGGGAAAATATCGATTAATTGAAACACCGAATAGGGTACAGTGGATATGAGATAATCTCCATTAAAAGAATGGTATTGGTTCGTTGATAAATCCCTAGAAGTTACAACTACGCCTCGGTGATTTTGTTCTATCCTTTCCACTTTTTGACTCAATAGCATGTTCTCATAAAGCATTGGAATGAAAGAGTAAGGCAATTGGTCGTTACCACCAGTAATTTCATAGAATTTCAAGTCCTCATTAAATACCGTACTCACAATATCCAATATGATATCAACAAACGAAAATTCAGGGAATCCTTCAATGCCTAAGATGACTTTGATCATTCGAATTGCATTTGGTGAAATTTTGTCTCCGATTAGATTTTCTCTAAGAAATTCCTCGAACGAATAACTGTCAAAATTCTTTCTTAACAGCTTTTGCTTTTCTGGAGATTGCGTATTATATAGGGATAAGAAAGGTTCGACAGCGGATAATAGCAACTCGCTAGCAGTCTTGCCCTGTTCACTAGGTGGCAGTGGATACTTTAAGACTTGAGGGTTTTCCTTATATAGCGATTGTGTAGTGAGGACGCCATTAACGTAAAGTACATCTTGATCTGTCACATTCAAAAATTTATTTGTTGGTAACTTGAATTTACGTACATACTCAAATACTAGCTCGTGTGTACTCGGAAACCTCATTGCACCCATATCTATGTAATTCCCTTTAGAGAATGGCTCTCTAACGGTGTAAACTCGTCCTCCAATCCGGTTATTCCCTTCTAAAAGAGTCACTTGATGGCCTGCTTCCTTCAAGAGTGATGCCGAAACTAAACCCGACATCCCTGCTCCAATGATGATTACTTCCTTTGGGTCGGTCGTTTTTGGAAACCCATTTTTAATAATCGATAACATGTCATTTGGATAAGTAAGTGTGCCATATTCATGAACCTCAGGCTTCATTTTCAAAACGATCCTCCCCCTTTCCATATAATGTATGACTGGTGAGGGGAAGTATGCTGGCTTACGATGCGGCCTAAGTGATCTACTTTGCGTACAATTCCTAGCGGTCCCCCATAATGATTCCTCACGGTGTTTTCTAGTTCATTAGTCCTTAGAAAAAATGATTTTACGTATCATGGTTTATCTTTATTCGCACATAAATATTGAATGATCGGGATGGATTGAAGAGGAATGAGACTCTTTTGACAAGAAAATACACCTAGGTGAAAATTTCCAGTGGAAACCGAACGTATATTCGCTTACAATAAGACATAAGATATAGAACAAACGTTCTTATTGGGAGTGACAGAGTGATGGAGATTGATTATTCAGCCTTTGAAAAACGAACCATTCTATGTATTGATATGAAAAGTTTCTTTGCAAGCTGTAGTGCAGTGGAGCTAGGACTAGACCCGTTAACATGCTATCTGGTGGTCGTTGGGGATAGCGAACGGCAAGGGAGTGTTGTGCTTGCCGCCTCTCCGATGATGAAAAAGGAGTTTGGCATCCGAACTGGTAGCCGGCTGTTCGAAGTGCCTGACGACCCGCGTATCCATGTGGTCAATGCTCAGATGCGGCTGTATTTGCGGCGTTCGACGGATTTGACCCGTCTTTTTAACCGGTATGTACCAAAGGATTCGATTCACACGTATAGCGTGGATGAAAGCTTTCTTCAAGTGGATGGGACTGAACGACTTTGGGGTGATCGTTGGGAAATCGCGCGCCGGATTAAAGAAGAAATATGGGGAAAGTATGGCCTGCCAAGCGCAATTGGAATCGGTCCGAACATGTTGCTTTCGAAAATTTGTCTCGACCTTGAAGCGAAGAAGAAAGGGATTGCTGAATGGACGTATGAAGATGTGCAGCGGAAGTTGTGGAAGGTTTCACCACTTAGTAATATGTGGGGAATCGGTCCGAGACTTGAAAAGACATTGAATCGTATGGGCATCATGTCTGTCGGTCAACTAGCTAATTATCCATTGAAGCTGATTGAGAAGAAGTTCGGTGTGATGGGCAATCAACTGTACTACCACGCTTGGGGTGTGGACCTCTCAGAAATCGGTGCGCCGATTATGCAAGGACAAATCAGCTACGGGAAGGGCCAAATTTTACTCCGAGATTATAAAGACCGCAAAGAAGTCCAGCACGTCATTTTGGAAATGTGTGAGGAGGTGGGGCGTCGTGCGCGAACGGCTCAGAAAGCGGGGCGTACGATTAGCCTAGGTGTCGGATATAGTAAGGATGAAGGAGGCGGTGGATTCCATCGGTCCCGAACGATTGCAGATCCGACGAACATTACGATGGACTTATACCGAGTTTGTCTCGAACTGTTTGATGAATTTTACGGTGGCCAAACGGTTCGAAAGCTTTCAATCACTTTATCGAATGTTTGTTCAGACGATGAAATGCAGCTATCTCTGTTTGAACTCGATCGTCCGAAAAAGCGGGTGCTCGGCTATACAATGGACCAAATTCGAGAAAAATACGGGGGAGACGCCCTCCTGCGCGCCGTATCCTATACACCTGCTGGAACCGCAAGACATCGCAGTCGTCTTGTCGGTGGACATAAAGCGTAGAAAGGAGCGTGGAACCATTGAGTATTCGTGATCGTGGAAATATTAAATGGACGTCGATGATGCTCCCTGAACACGTGAAGCTACTTAGGGACTGGAAGGAAGAAGAACGAATCTGGAACAGACCCGAACTTGACGAACAGAAGCTTGAGGAAATGAATGAAATCATTAATGAGGCAATGGCTCACAACCAAACGCTTTCCTTCGTCTATTTTGAGGATTATGACTACAAAATTTTAATCGGGAATATTCACTATGCCGATTCCTTTCGCAAGGAACTACGCATCGTTGATGAGTTCGGTGACCGTCTTGATTTGAAGCTTCAAAACATTCTCGATATCCGTTATTTATAAAAGGAAATCAATTTAATGGTTACATCAAAGGTATTTCTCTCGCTCATACTATTGAAGGAGGTGATACCTTTGTTATTACATATGTGGATGGCTGGGGTGTTGTTGGTGGCTCAAGTCGCGGATCATTCAGACAGCTTGACCATCAAGCAGCAAGATGAAACGATCACTGTAGTTGATCGGGAAGATTTTTCATTAGAAATCCCTAGTACAAGATTACTTGAAGAGGCCAAATTTAATCAGTTCATCGAGAAAATGGATCAAAAGGTTTATCGTCGCCCAATAAATGCAAGAATTGATGATCAAGGAAACATTGTCCCGGGTAAGGTAGGGAGTCGACTCAATCGACAGATGTTTCGAAGGCAGTTTTACACCTATTTCTTTGGTGAAGGATCCTTAGAAATCAAAGTGCCTGAGATGGATCTCTATCCGAAAGTGGATAGTGAACTAATCGCCAATATACGCATACAGCAAATTGGGCAGTATGTGACGTATTTTAATTCCAAAAACGAAAGTCGCTCTAATAATATATCACTCGCTGCAGAGGCAATTGATAATTACGTCATTTTCCCGGGTGAGACATTCTCATTTAATAAAGTTGTAGGAAAGAGAACAGAAAAAGATGGTTATATGCGCGCTCCTATTATCGTTAAGGGTGAATTGAGCGAAGGAATTGGAGGGGGAATTTGTCAGGTATCATCGACATTGTTTAATGCGGTGGACAAGGCAGGACTCAAAATTGTTGAGCGGTATTCCCATAGTAAGCATGTACCCTATGTACCACCTGGTCGTGATGCAACAGTTAGTTGGTATGGACCAGATTTGCGTTTTCAAAATCGATATAACCAACCCATCTTGATTCGAGCTAAACGTTATGGGGGCAGTATGGTCGTCAAACTGTACTCTTCTGATGTCATCAATTACGAACCAAGAAAAGTTCCTAAAGCATCAACGAACCTGCCAGAAGAAATCAAATTAGATCAAGAAATAAACAACCCAAGACAAGGAGAGTGAGATAGTGTTATGCCGCTTCAATACAAAAGGAAGCGGCATTTTTTATAGTTTTCAAGGAGAGAGGATAAGGATTTAATAGAAGTAAAACGAATAAATCATTTACTATTTATGGTATTGTTTGTTTGAGTGGTTATTTAGAAATGAACCTATAACATCATCAAAAATGGGGGAGGGTTGATTTGTTTATATATTTACTACCGATCATCCTTGTGACTCTCACTTTCGGTTAGGATAATGAATATTATCTTTTCAGTGATTGCCTTTTCACTTATTATCTTTGCAGTATTTGTTTTTATAACTGCTGTAAATGCTGGAGTGTAGTGTGAATTTTATGCAAAGAGGAGGGCAGACGAATATAAACCCCCTCCACATATTGAAATTAAAGATTGAGTTAGATATGTACATTTGAAATAATTGGTATTAAGGGAGAGAGTGACATGGTACAAATTAGAACAATGCACAAAGATGATATTGATCCAGTCTCTATGCTCATTTCAGAGCTTAATAACAATGAAGAATCGCACATTGGTTATTGTGGAAAAGATATGCATGAAATAGCCAACTCATTTATAAAGGAAATAACAGATATTAAGTATACTGACAGTTTTGTAGTAGCCTATGAGAAAGGTGAATTGGTTGGCGTTTTAGGATTTGATGCTTACTTCGAAAACAATAGTGTAGAAATATGGGGACCATTTATGAAAGAAAATAAATGGGATGATGTATTTCGATTGTGGGATGAAATGCTTATATTACTACCTTCCGATATCGATACAATCGGTATGTTCCCTAATAAGAATAATTTACGTCTACAAAGGTTCGCTAAGGAGTTGGGTTTTACACAACAAAGTGAGCAAACCATTCTAACGTTTTCTCGAGATGATAGAACGAAATTAAGAGATGCACCTATTGTGGATTTAACTGAAGAATATTTCTCAGAGATGAAACAATTGCATGATCAAGTATTTCCAAATACGTATTATAACGGCCAACAAATTATTGATCGTCTTAATAAGGATAGAAAAGTATTTATTATTAAAGACTCAATTCATATAAGTGGATATATTTATATTGAAGCTGAACCTGAGTTTGGCGAAGCAAGTATAGAATTTATAGCAGTTAAGGAATCGGAGCAAGGAAAAGGGTTAGGCACGAAATTGATAAGTGTTGCTCTAAAATGGCTCTTTACATATGAGGAAATGACTTCTATTACACTTTGTGTAAACTCAAATAATAAAAATGCTATCTGTTTATACAAGAAGGTTGGTTTTAAACAACTGCATGATCTAGTATTTTTTCAGAAGAAGCATATGAAGGATAAATGATATATTCATTTGCAGTATTTAAAGCACTAGTATGAAAGTGTAATTTTAAGGAGGATGGGTCAAATTGAGTGGTTATAAAGCAGTGCTATTTGATTTAGATGATACCTTGCTGGATAGGGATATGGCAGTAGAAAAATTGTTTTTAATTATTTTAAAGCAGTGTTATGGAGATGTTAAACATCCAGAAAAAAATACGATGATGCAAAAATTCAAAGAGTATGACAAAAGAAGCTATGGCATTAGTAATAAAACACAAGTTTTGGAATCATTTTTCGATAAATTTCCACCCAAATTTAGATTTCCCCACCATAACATTCAAGAGTTTTGGAATCACAATTTCCCTCAATGCTTTTCTATAAACCAAGACACAATAAATATCGTAAATACGATAAAAAGGGAAGTAAAAGTGGCGATAGTTACCAATGGCACAACTCAGAGACAAAAAGCAAAAATAATGAACACGAAGTTAAGTCGTTATTTTGACCAAATAATCATTTCTGAAAAAGTAGGCTATAGTAAACCAGACAAACGTATATTTGAGTTAGCATTAAACAAGCTTAATGTACAACCAGAAGAAGCATTATTCGTTGGTGATGATTTAGAAAAGGATATTGGAGGTTGCCAGAATGTAAATATAGACGGCATATGGTTCAATCCTCGTAAGGTTAAAAATGATACTCAAGTAAAACCATATGCGGAGATAAATTCTCTTGATAGATTACTAACTTATATTACATAGTTTAATTGAGAAAACGTTATTTTTTTAGGAGGAAATTATGGAACAAAGAATACAAGCAATAGTAACTGAATTATATAGCTTAAACGGAACCTTAGTAGTAACGAATGTAATACTAGGAATAATAGCTATTTTCTTGGCAGCACTGTTGTTCATATTAATAAAGAAAAAGTGAGTAAGTTAAACATTGTTTAAAACCAGTTTGTCTGGATTGAACGGATTAGAGGCTAATCACAACATATTTAAGAGAAAGCGCTGAAATATGTTATGAATAGAGGTTATTCACCAAATTTCAATCACAGATTTTGAATTGGAAAAAGCGTTTCTTTTTTCTCCGTATCATTTGTTGTTCCTACAATAAAGAAAATGCATTTGTGAGGTCTTGATAATGAATGTACATTTCAAAGATATTGATTACACGAACGAATACTTAGTAAGAAACCTTAAGTTAAAACCTGGACAAGATCAATTTATTGAAAGTGTAGATGAATGTCTAGAGGAAGCTAATACATACTCTGCTTGGCGTCCCGTAGCTATTTATAATGATGATAACATCATTGGATTTGCTATGTATGGTTCTTTTGGAAGAAATAAAGATACTTGGATTGATCGGATCATGATCGATAAACAATACCAAGGCAAAGGTTTAGGAAGAATAGCTATGAGGAAACTTATCAAAATCGTTTCGAAAGAATATGGAGTTAACGTTATTTATTTAAGCATCATAGAGGAAAATAGAATAGCCGATCGTTTATACCAGAGTATGGGATTTGAATTCATAAATGAACGAGACCCGAACGGAGAACTCATATTCAAGTATACAATTTAGCAAGTGGTGATGAACATGGATTATCGGCTATGGTGCAAATATTTAAAGGCAAGCAATAGGAGGGTTAATATCGGGACAATAGTAAGCAATGTTACCTTTGGTATTTTGACAACTTTAGCTTTAGTAATGATTAATGAACGTAATTTATTTGGAGCCATTCTTATCATAAGTCTTTTTATTTTATATGATTATATAAAAAAGTTAGAAACGCGAGCGAACATAAATAAAAGGTATAGAAGAATAGGGTTAATAAGCTATTTTGTTACCTCAATTATTGGTTTCTTCGTGTTTATTCTGTAATTTTTTGCAAAGGAGGATAAGTCGTGGGGCTTCTTAATGACCTAGCGGGTGCAGTTTATGACCTCGGTGTTCCATTAAGGCCTGCAGTTATCATTATTAACGATGTGATTTCGTCATTCGTTTTTGAAGGAGATGTTATATACACATGTCAAAAACAAAAAATGAGTTATTTAGTTGGATTAAATCTATTATCATTGCCTTTGGTATCGTGATGCTTGTAAAGACTTTCTTGTTTGCGCCTTATATCGTTAAAGGATCTTCTATGGAGCCTACATTACATAATCACGAAAAAATCCTGGTCAATAAGCTGGGTGCCATTACAGATGGATTGAGCAGAGGTGACATTGTAATTATTAAAGACACGAAAGAAGATACAAATTATGTGAAGCGGATTATTGGGTTTCCGGGTGAAAGAATCGAAATGAAAGAAGACAAGTTATATGTAAATAAAGAACAAGTGGATGAGTCTTATCTTACAGCTAATCGAAATAAGGCTGAAGAGTTAGGGGTTAACTTAACAGGAGATATTGGACCCATAATTGTACCAGAAAATCATTACTATGTGATGGGAGACAATCGATTAAACAGTATGGATAGTCGGAATGGATTAGGATTTATACATAAAGACTATATTATTGGAGAAAGTGAGTTTGTCTTTTATCCACTTTCGAAAATTAGAGATATAAAATAATAAAAACGTTGATAAACAATTATGTACGTTAAGGAGGCGGATCTTTTTCTAAAAGAAGCCTCCTTTTAATTATAATCCGATCAATTTTGAAAAATGAGAAGGACTTATTTTACTTCTCTTAATCCCTTTGAGTCAAGAATGTCTTGTACGCCTTGTTCACAAACGCCATATGTACGCCAGGAGCATGATTCACAAATGCTTTGAATATCGGATGGTACGACATTCTTTCGTATCCGTGATTCAATATCCTCCCATTTCAAAATTTGACCAATTCTAAGCCCTAACTTCTCTAAGATCGCTGCATCTCTTTCATAAATGTGTTTGTCGAGGCAGTGATATTCACCTGAGTTTGGGTATTTCTCGCATAGGTTATCTGGTCCCTTTACAAGTAAAATCCACGTCTTCGGGTTGTCCCTCAAGGACCGGTGTAACCGTGTCATATTTTCAACGTATTCTTGAGAATAACCCATACCTCGATATCCAAGAAGGCAAAAAAGATGATGACCTCGCAGTGTATACATAATATCCCACCAATTAAGCGAATTGAATAATTGTCAACTTAAATGACACCTTTGTTAACAATACCTCATTTATCTTAACATATCCTACATACTCGGATTGAATATTTACTATTTTTATCTCGAAAAACGTATTTGATTTATTTTTATCAAATTGGAAAATTATCCTTCCCAAAATGAAATTACTGGTATATAATCATAACTGTATTAATAATAATAATACAGTTAGTACGGATGATACAGATAATACAGTGGATGCAGATTGGAGGGAGTATATGTTTGATTTAGATGTCAGGAGTAGGAAACCGATCTATGAACAGTTAGTGGAACGGTTTAAAGAGTTGATCATCAGTGATGTGATGAAACAAGATGAGAAACTCCCTTCTGTAAGAGTGTTGGCACAGCAATTGACGATTAATCCAAATACGATTCAGAAAGCGTATCGTGAACTCGAGATGCAAGGATATATTTATTCAATTAAAGGTAAAGGTAGTTTTGTTAGTGAAACGACAGATGCTGTCAACACAGAGAAATTAGAATATGTTCAAAAAGAACTATCCAAACTGATTTTAGAAGCGCTGTATTTGGGGATGAGTACAGAAGATTTACGAGCATTAATAGAAGATTTAGAGAGATCAATAGGGGGAGGGGAATGACATGATTGAAGTGAATAGTGTTTCAAAAATGTTGGATGACACTGAAGCTCTTACTGACGTTTCGTTTACGATCAAAAAAGGATCGATCTATGGACTGCTCGGTTCTAACGGAGCCGGAAAGACGACGTTACTTAGAATTGTAGCGGGTGTATTAAGAGAAGAAAGTGGAGACATAAAGGTAGATGAGCAACCCGTATTTGAAAATACAGATTTGAAAGAACGAATGATTTTCATACCCGATACGCTTTATTTCTTTTCGCAGTACACGGTCCGTCAAATGGCGAACTTTTACAAAAACATGTATAAGAGCTGGAATGAAGAGCGGTTTCAAAAGCTTAATGAAGTATTTGAAATTGATGTGAAAAAGAAAATTCATAAGTTCTCGAAGGGGATGCAGCGTCAAGTCGCGTTTTGGATCTCGCTATCGACAATGCCAGATATTCTTATACTAGACGAACCGATTGATGGACTCGATCCGGTTATGCGTAAGAAAGTGAAGAACTTAATTTTACAAGATGTTGCTGAGCGTGAAATGACAGTACTTATTTCTTCCCATAATTTAAGAGAGATTGAGGACATTTGCGATCACATCGGGATCCTACATAAAGGAAAATTATTATTAGAAAGAGAACTCGATGATCTCAAATCTGATATCCATAAAATCCAGGTCGCTTTTAAAGATGGCATACCTGCGAACGTATTCGAAAATACAAGAGTGCTCTACAAAGAAGAACGAGGGAGTGTCCTTCTTTGCATCGTTAAAGGACAAACAGAAGAAATTAAAGAACACTTTGCAATGTACAATCCAGTGATTTTCGATATGTTGTCACTAACGTTAGAAGAAATATTCATTTATGAGATGGGGGATGTGGGATATGCAATCCAAAGCGTCCTGGATTAATAAAGAAATGATAGTCCAAAGCTTCCGCAGCGTCGGTTGGGTGAGCATCATATATTTAGTCGGATTATTGTTGATTATGCCTTTACAAGTACTGATGATATGGAGTAATGAGGAAAACCAACAGTATAGATATTTTAAAAATGTATTTTCTATTAACTTTGAATTGCAATTATTGTTAATGTTTGCAATTCCGGTATTACTCGGCATGTTCTTGTATCGCTATTTACAAGTGAAAAGTGCATCGGATTTTATGCACAGCTTACCAATTAAGAGAACGAAAATGTATACGCAGTACTTTAGTATTGGGATCATTTACTTAGCCGTTCCCATTTTAATTACAGCCATAATATTAATGATTTTACATGCAGCACTAGGCCTTGAACACTATTATACACTGTCTGAGGTAGCGCAATGGATTGGCATTACGTTCGCTAATCTTATACTTGTCTTCGCAGCAACAGTATTCATCGGGACAATGACAGGATTGACAGCCGTTCAAGGTGTTCTGACCTACATCTTGTTGTTATTTCCTGCTGGAATTACAGCGCTCCTCTTAATGAATGCAAAGCATTATTTGTTTGGGTTTAATGCAGATTACTATTTTAATAAGAAATTAGAATACTATTCACCTATCATAGCAGCACCGATGCTGCAAAATACAAGTTCAGAGTTTTCAATTTTACAAGGGATGATTTACCTTGTTATAGCCATTCTCTTTTTCCTTTTTGGACTATTCATCTATAAGAGGAGAAAGCTTGAAGGGGTTTCACAGGCACTCGTATTTAATCCGTTAAAACCAGTATTCAAATATGGGGTTACCTTCTGTACCATGCTAGTTGGAGGGGTTTATTTCGGAGAAACGCAAAACAGCTTAACATGGTTAGTAGTTGGTTATCTAATTGGGTCTATTATTGGCTACTTCGTTGCTGAAATGATCCTCCATAAAACGTGGCGTGTGTTTACACACCTAAAAGGTTATTTTGGATTTGCGATCATCCTAGCATTGGGAATTTTCATCTTGCAGTTTGATGTAACAGGTTTTGAGAAGAAAGTACCTGAAGCAGAAAATATTGAGAGGATCTACTTCGGAAACCATTATTATGAATATGCAGATAAATATCGTCCTGAAAATAATACTTATCCAAAACCGTTTTTACAAGATGCGAGTAATATTAGTGCAGTCATGAAATTACATGAAGAAATTATTGAAAATAAGAGTACCCTAAATCAGGAGTATCCAGGACATCAAGACCTGCGCAATGTATTTATCGTATATGAAATGAAAAATGATAAAAAAGTAATTAGAGAATACCAGATTCCAGATAACGGTGAGTATGATAAGTATTTGAAGCCGATCTATGAGTCTATGGAATATAAAATGAACTTCGAAAAAATCTTAGTAGTAAATCCAGAGGACGTTACTAGAATTACCATTGATAGCGAAGGCCCTTCATCAAAGAGAGTTACGATCAGTTCACCAGAAAAAATTAAAGAAGCGATAGAGGTATTAAAAGAAGACGTTAAAAACGAGACGTTCGATAGTCGCAAACAAAACCGAGGGGTCACATCAATTCTACTGTTTGATATTGCTGGAAGTGGCAGGGATTACTTCGGAGAATTTAAACCATCTTATGTTCAATTTGAGAAATGGTTAGAAAAAGAAGGGAAGCTTGAAGATGCTCGCATAAATGCAAACGATGTGGATTATGCAGTCGTCGTAAACCATGATCAAATTGATGGTTCGCAGGATATTTATCAATATTCAGGTGAAGAATTTCAGAAGATGAATAATGCACTAAAGGTAACTTCAGAGGATGAAATTGAAGAAAGCCTTGAAAATTCAGCCGGACACCTTGGTGCAAATCCATATGTAATTTTATTCCATTATAAGAATGGTAATCGCGATATAAGAAGTTTTTATCCAAGTGATGTCCCTGACTTCGTGAAGAAACATTTTGAATAGGTTGAGGTGAGAAAAGTGGCTGTACAACTGAATGTGCAAGGAGTAGATTTCAATGACCTATATGAGGCGTTCGCTGAGAAGGTGTTCAAGGTCGCGATTAAGATTACGAAGGATGCTTACTTGGCAGAAGATATCGTGCAAGAAACATTCATTAAAGCGTTAAGTAAGATTGACTCCATTCTAGATATAGAAAAAATGGGTGCCTGGTTATCAACCATCGCATCAAGAACGGCTATTGACCTCATCAGAAAAGAGAAGCGAATCGGAATGATTTTAGTTGATGATCTTCTTTTCTCAGATAACTCAAAAGGACAGAACAATGTCGAGACCGAAGTTGAGAAGATTTGGTTGAAAGAGGAGATTGTACAAGAAATTCTTCAACTCAAACCAGCGCTTAAAACAGTATTTTTATTGAAGTATAAGGATGGAATGAAAGAAGAGAGCATAGCCCAACATTTGAAATTACCAATTGGTACAGTCAAATCAAGATTGTACAGAGCAAGACAACAAATACGGAATGAAGTAAAACTTGAATTGAGCACATAAACTTTATAAGTACAGAAAAAGGACACTTGAGATGCAGGGGATGCTACATCAAAAGTGTCCTTTCTAATAATAACTTTTAAGGGGGTTGTGCTAATAGGTTTCGGGTATTTGGCGTTACATGTGGGGGTGTCCTGAAAATTTTTCTTCAACACGTTGATGTGTTCGATCAGGAAAACGAAAAGTAGATAATAGGAATGGTATGAGCGTAATTATTCCAATATACAATAAACCTCGCTCAATGGAACCGTCCTACAAAATATACTCGTAAATTCGTATTTTTCCAGACTTCAATAAACAAAGGCATTCCCCCTTCATGTAGTATTAATCTTAAGAGGTAAATTGTGTAAAAAACAGTCTGTTATTTAGAGATTTTAAGGGTTATACTTAAGGTAGAAGGAAACATCGTATGAAGTGACCGCCTAACTTTGAGGAGTTCGGCGGTCTTTTTCGTTTAACAGCAAGGTCTTGAACGTTTAGCTTCAAGCGTGTAAAGGGAAGATTACTATTAAAGTCTTGTCGTTCAATCAATAGAATTCAAAAACGAGGTAGATAAATGGACAAAAGAAAATGGGTTAAGAAGATTGGAATCATCATCGTAATCATAGTTGCTTTCATTTGGTTGAACCAGACTTTCTTTAAAATCCCGCCAGAAGAGATTCGGAATTGGGTGATGAGTTTCGGGTGGGTTGCACCAGGGGTATACTTAGTGGTTTTCGCTTTAAGACCGTTTATTCTATTTCCATCTTCCTTATTAGCATTGGTTGGTGGACTCGCATTCGGATTTTGGTACGGATTCTTGTTGACGATAATTGGAACAACTCTTGGGGCGTTATTATCATACTTGGCTGTTCGAAATCTTGGTTTTTCATTAGGAAAAATTTCATCGTCTGAGAAGTATGCCGAACTTCGCAAAGAAATTGAGGATAAAGGATTTATCATTTTGCTCATTTTACGGTTGATCCCGTTTTTACATTTCGAACTAGTGACGTACTTAAGTGCTGTATCTAATATTCGAATGCGTGATTATCTTTTTGCAACGGTACTAGGTGTTATACCGGGTGCATTCATTTATTGTGGTCTAGGAAGCAGTTCGTACTCAGGCGGTAATGAACTTCTCATTTTGTCAATCGTCAGTCTAATCGTTCTTACCTCGTTACCGATTCTATTTAGGAAAAAGCTCTTTGCAATGTTTTCAATTCGAACGGATGAACAATAATGGAAAAAAGTGAGTGATTAATTGATGTCCGATCAAAATATTAAAGCAATCGTGTTTGACGTTTACGGGACACTCTTTGATGTACATTCCGTAATAAAAGAGTGCGAAAGACAGTTTCCTGAACGAGGGCAGAAAATTAGTGAAATCTGGAGAAAGAAGCAGTTAGAGTATTCTTTCTTAAGAGGGCTTATGGGAAACTATCGGCCGTTTTGGGAAATTACTAAGGATGCTTTGACCTATGCATGTATGGTAGAAGATGTTGAATTGACTGAAACAAAAGAAGAGAAACTGCTGGATGCTTATTTGAAGTTAGAACCGTATAAGGAAGTGGAAGGTATTCTTTCGCAGTTAGAAGGGTATCAATTAGCCGTTTTCTCAAATGGATCAGAGGAGATGCTGCATCCGTTGATCGAGCATCACCATTTTCAAGGTTATTTCAATCAGTTGATTTCAGTGAATGGCATTAAACAATTCAAACCTCATCCTTCATCCTACTTGCACGCACTAGAGCAACTTGGCGTAGAGCGTGAAGAAGTGTTATTCTTATCTTCAAACACATGGGACATCGCTGGTGCAAAGACGTTCGGTTTCCAGGTTGCATGGGTGAACCGTTCCGGTGGTATAATGGACGAACTTGGCGTCACCCCTGATCATGTCGTAAGCGATTTGACAGAGCTATTTGACTAGGTGATGAGATTTGAGGAGATCGTATGACAAAGAAATTATTGCTTATCGGAGGTGGCCATGCCCACCTTTCTTTATTGAAGAAATTTAAACAAGACCAATTTGCAGACTGTGAAGTCACTTTACTTAACCCTACTCGAACTTATTATTACTCTGGTATGTTTTCAGGATATGTGGAAGGCATATATCAATTGGATGAATTAGAAATTGATTTACAAACACTCTGTGAGAAAGCCGGTATTCAATTTGTTGAAGGGACGGCTCTGAGTGTCGATGCGAAACAGAAAATGGTTCTAACTGAAAAAGGAGATATATTAAACTTTGACGTCCTATCGTTTGATATTGGTACAAAAAGAAAAGGCGTATCGGAATTACCAGATTCCGATCAAATATTTCACTTGAACAGAAAAGAACAGATTAAAGAACTCGGTGATGAAGCAAGTAAACGAGGAGACGTTGTCATTGTTGGAGGAGGAGCAGCAGGTATTGAGCTGAGTTTCTCAATCCAATCATGGAAAAAGAAAAATAATGATGATGGAACGGTGAGGTTGATTAGTTCCTCAGCTTTGTACGGGGAATCGAGTGATGATCGTTGCAAAAAAACATTAAAAGCAAAGATCATACAAGCTGGAATTCGTCTACACGAAAATGAACGTGTTGAACGGATAAAAGAAAGCAAGGTTCATATGAATGGAGAATCGGTTTCGTACGATTCACTGTTATGGATGACGGGTTCAGAAGCACCTAAGTTATATAAGAGTTCAAAGCTTCCAATTGATAAAGAAGGTTATTTACTCGTGGAGGATACGTTACAAGTGAAACAATACCCTTTCATATTCGGATCGGGTAATGGTGTAACGATCCAAAACCATCCGGATCTACCGCGAAATGGTGTGATGGCTGTACGTCAAGGTGGTGTGCTTTGGGACAACCTGAAAGGATTCCTCCAATCGGGCGAAGGGTACCATTTCCAACCACAAAAACGTTACCTGACAATCTTATCAACTGGCGAAAGACGTGCTTATTTACGATATGGATCCTTTTGTACTTCCGGTAAGTTAGCGTGGAAACTGAAAAACAAGATTGACAAGAAATTTATGGCTACGTTTAAATGAACAAAAATGAGGAGTGCCGATTGTGTGCACTCCTTTCTTATGTACAAGATTATCAATTGTACCGCCAAAAAACGGAATACGGGATTTCGCGGAACGAATATAAAGGTTCGGTATCTTTATATTCATCAATCAATATCACGGAATTAATGAATACAAACAAGGCTGATCTCCGCTCGAAGCGGTGGATCAGCCTGTATTATTATGCGTTCAATTCTTGTTTTCGTTCTTTCCGTGCTTGTTTGAAGAAGAAGAGCTCATAGATGACTGGCACGATGATCAATGTCAGGAATGTGGAAGTCGTCAAACCACCGATTACGACAATTGCGAGTCCTTTAGAGATCAATGTTCCAGTGGAAGTCGTAAATGCTAAAGGTAAGAGCGCTGCTATTGTCGCGAAAGCGGTCATCAAGATTGGTCTCAATCTAGTTTTACCAGCTTCCAATAACGCTTCTCGGATCATCATACCTTTTTCGAATCGGTTCTGACCAATACGATCAACGAGTACGATGGCATTTGTTGTGACAATACCAATCAACATGAGTACACCAATCATTGCACTAATGGATAAAGGTTCATCCGCCAACCATAGTCCTCCAATAGACCCAATCGGAACGAAGATGAGTGATGAAAGAATGATAAACGGAATGCGAGCTTTACCGAATGTAATTAACATGGTTAAGTACACAAGACCAATCGCAACAAGCATGGCAAGACCAAGTTGTTGGAATGTTTCAGTCGTTTCATCACTTCCGCCACCACCTTCAAGAGAGACACCTTCAGGAAGGTCAACATCTGATTTAACACCATTAATAACATCACTTGATACTTTCTGTATGTTTTGTCCTAAAATTTGTGCAGAAACACGAGCAAATATTTTTCCATCCAATTTTTGTATGGATGACACATCTTCTACACGTTTCACTTCTGCAATGTCACTTAGAGCGACAGGCCCTTTATTCGTGAAGATTTGGAGATCTTCAAGCTCATTAAGTGATTTTAATTTCTTATCATACTGAACAGTTACAGATGAATCTTCACCGTTAATCGGTAAATTCCCTATATTAACAGGCTTTGTTTGTTCACTGATGATCCCTAGAATCATATAACCAGATACGCCGTATTCAGACGCAACTTCAGGGTCAATATTTACTTTCCATTGAGGCTGCTTTTCTGAAAAGTTGTTACTGACATAATCTAACTCATCGTTCTTTTTCATGTAAGCTTCAACTTCAGAAGCTGCTTCTTGTAGTTTCTCTAGATCATTACTGTATAAATCAATATTGACTGCATTATTAGTTGGCGGTCCACCAGATTGTAGTTCTTGCACGCTGACAACGGCTTCATCGCTTTCTGCAGTAACGATTGCTTTCATTTCATTTTCTAGTGTATCAATGACTGCTGTAACATCTGCATCTTCTTTTAAGTTAATGAAATAGTTGGCGACATTTTCTCTTTTTAAACCACTTTGGAAGTCTCGACTTCCTACAGCAGCGGTTACATCTTTAATGTCATCTTGTCCGTCAAAGAATTCCTCAACCTCTAATGAAACTTCATTCGTATTTTCAAGGGTTGTTGAGGAAGGCATCTCAACCGATGCGATCAATGTTTTTTGTTGTTCATTTGGTAGAAATACGAACCCAAGTTGTGAAGTCAGGAAGAACGATCCACCCAACAATACGAACGAGAGGATGATGACGACAGCCTTGTGATTCAAGGATTTCTTAATCAAGTTGACATATACCTTCTGGAGCCATGTCACTTTCTCTTCACTGTTTACCTTTTTGAAGGAGACCTTCGCAAGGATAGGTACGATTGTTACTGCAACAATGAGTGATGCAAGTAATGCAAACACGATTGTTAATGCAAATGGCAAGAAGAATTCTCCTGTTACTCCTCCGACAAAACCAAGTGGTAAAAACACGACGACCGTTGTCAATGTTGAGGAGACGATGGCTTTTAAAATTTCTTTCGTTGAGCTTAAGATTAATTTGTTTTTATCTTCTGTCCCATCACTTTTCCGTAATCGTCTGGAAATGTTTTCGATGACAACAATGCTATCATCGACAACACGACCGACAGCAACTGCCATTCCACCGAGTGTCATAATATTAAGTGTGATACCTAGCTGGGCTAAGAAAATAGCACCGATCAACAGAGAGAGTGGAATAGATATGATCGCAATGATCGTTGCACGGATATTTCTTAAGAACAGTAAAACCGCAAGTGATGCGAACAAGGCACCAAATAGGCCTTCTTTGACCAACTTTTCTACAGACTGCTCAATACCTGAGGCTTGGTCGAAGCCGATGGCATAATCAATTTTGTCATCATATTTCTCAAGTGTTGAGATGACTTTTTCAGAAACTTCAACAGTATTTGCGCCTTGCTTTTTTGTAATCGCAGCAGATAATGCTTCATTCATGTTGTAACGGGTAATTTCATCACTGTCCGCGGCAGCTTCAACTTTTGCGATATCGCCTAACGTAGTAGATTGTGACGTGTTCGTTGGTGCCGATTCTTCAGTTGATAAAGGTCCTTGTTGTTGTGACCCTTGATTACTATCTAGCTGAAGAGCTTTTAACTGTTCGATCGTTTCAATCTTTTCTTCTACTCTAACTGGGATAGATAACGTATCTTGCTCAATCGATCCAGCAGGGAAAGACATGTAATGCTGGTTAATCACTTCCTTGATTTGATTTAGATTTAATCCCGACTGCTTTGCTTTATCTTTATCAACAGTTATGACAATGGATTCGTCTTCAAGTCCGCCTACAGAAATGTTATTGACTCCTGAAATCTTATTCATTTCAGGTACAAGCTCATTTTCTACAAATGCTTTAAAATTCTCTTCATCCCCAGATGGGAAGAGTGAGATATTATAAATAGGAAATGTACCGAAAGAGAACCGATTTACTTCTGGTTTTGCATTTTCAGGAAGATCTGCATCTTCAATCATACTTTCTATTTCTCGTTCGATATCATCTAGGTTCGTTGAAAAAGGGAATTCAAGATTGATGACCGAGATGCTTTCAAACGATTGGCTTTGCACTTTCTTAACATCGTTCAATGATTTAAGCTGTTCCTCAAGTGGATCTGTTACTTTCTCGTTGACGTCTTGGGTAGATGCACCAGGATAGACAACTTGCACAGACATCTGTGGGAATTCGATATCTGGAAGTAGGTCTACCTTCAGATTAGTAAATGAATAAATACCGCCGACCACCAATAATGCACCGATGATGATGACTGCGAATGGATTTTTCAAACTGAATCTCGTTAAGAAACTCAAATGTTTCGTCCCCCTTAAGTTATGTAATACGATTTTTAATTATATATGTGAAAAATCACATATATAATTCAAGTATAAATGAATAACTTAAAGGTGCAACATTTTTGAACCTGTCTTAATGAATTATTTGTGATAAGATGTATGAAGTTAGAATGAAGGATGGATGGAAATGGCTTTACGATACGCTTTATTAGGTTTGTTAACGAAGAAACCATCAACTGGATACGAGCTGAATCAAAAGTTTAAAGAAACGATGATTCATTATTGGAACGCCCACCATACTCAAATTTATCGTGAGTTAATTAAGCTGGAAGAAGAGGGCTGGGTAAGTTCAATTGTTTACCCTCAGGTAGATTCTCCTGATAAAAAGGTCTATGAAATTAAAGATGATGGAAGAGAAGAGCTATTAAAGTGGCTATTGAATTACAAAGTAGAACCTCCAAAGCTGAAAGATCAGCAGCTATTACGTGTTTCAATGTTTCACCTTATTGATTCGGATGATGCGATACGTTTTTTACAACAAAGCAAGGAACACCATAAGATAGGGCTCCAACATATGTATATATGGCAGGAACATGAATATCGATCTGATAAAGATATAAAGGCGGCACTAGGAGAATATTTCACCTCAGAATTCGGTAAACGCTACATGGAAACCTGGATTGAGTGGTGTGACTGGGCCATTGATGTATTACAAAGATTAAAGGACTAGAAACCGTTTAGGTTTTCTGGTCCTTTTTGAATAGACCGACACCCCATAGGAGAACAGGGAATACGAGTCCGAATAATAGCGCATAAGCAAACCACGTTTTGGTTGCGAAGTCCATGAAATAAGCGCTATTCGGGTAAGCAATCAGCGAATATACGTAAAGGATAAATGCCATAGGTATTGCTAATATACGATAGTCTTTCATTTTGAATAATTTACTAACTAATATAAGTGAAACATGATAAGCGATAACTAATTTAAAGAATAAAGTGATTCCCCACAATGCTGCAATAGTCACTTCAACCCGCTCCAGAAAATCAGCTATACTGATTTTCTTCGCCCATACATATGTCGGATAGACTTTCAGAGAAGTCAGTTCAACACCAAGGACAAGTATCGTATAAATTGTCGTCACGACCAAAAAAGAAGCGCCCATAAGAACGCCAACGAGAAAGCTTTTCCTCGTTTTTTTAGGATTATTGATGGAAGAGTAGAGAGTCGTTAACAAGATTAGTTCTAAGAAAGGAACTCCGACCATGGAAAGAGATCCACCAACAATTGTTTTTGCCTCTTCACCGAAAATGGGTTGAATATTGGTAAATTCAGCCTGAGGAGAAGTCAGTGTTATGAGGATGATAAACATAAGGATGACGAAAGGGAAAGTGAGTTCTGCAACTCGACTGTATGTTTCTATTCCTAATTTAACAGCGTAAATGACAGGTATGAGAAACATGATATGAATCGCCTCTAGAGGTGTTTCGAGTATGATCTTCGTTTTCAAAAAGTCTCCAAAATTACGTAATACAAGAGCAGCTAAAGTGAAACTGAAGAAAAAATAAAGTGCAATGATCAATTTTCCTAAGTACGATCCAAATACAAGCTCAATAATCTCGGGTAATCCTTTTCCGGGATATTTGTTTGGAAATGAAGAGTAGAAATAGATGAGCAATAAACCGAATAAGGTTGCAACAATAGCAGAAATCCAACCATCTTGTTTAGCAACGAGTACAAGACTTGCGGGAATGATAATGATGGAACTCCCGATTGTGAAAAGAGTCGTAAGTAATGTAAATTGACTTGGACTAATTCTCTCA
Source organism: Pseudalkalibacillus berkeleyi (assembly GCF_021608225.1). Lineage (NCBI taxonomy): Bacteria > Bacillati > Bacillota > Bacilli > Caryophanales > Fictibacillaceae > Pseudalkalibacillus > Pseudalkalibacillus berkeleyi. The sequence continues at coordinate 1,509,038 of NZ_JAKIJS010000001.1, read as the reverse complement.
TCTTTCAACACCTTCATCCCTCCTTACTTAAAAAAGGTAAAAATACTTGTACTAACAGGCTTGAATATATAAACGACTATATCTAAAGGATTAGGTAGTTTGATATCAAAACCGTAAAGAACTAATAAAGTACTACCTGTCAAAAGTACGACTATATAGATGATGCTAGGATAGATCCGTTTTTCCCGAATCAATGGCGGTAATTCAACAGCGATGAATAATATGGCAAGAAGTATGATACTTGCAGAAAACAGCATATTACCCCCCTCCAACTTCAGGAGATTGTGAAATTGATCCAGTATTATGAATGGCTGAATCAACTTTTACATTCACCATCATGTCTGGAAAGACGTCTTGCCATTTTAGTTCTACTTCTTTCCAAACCTTTGGGTGTTGTCGGTGTAATGCACTACCGAACCCGAAAACATCTGATTTGTAAGATTCTTGAGCTTTTTTAATTGAAGCACTGATTTCCTTTTCAATTGTGTCGTTCATCTTTTCTTGGAATTGATTCATATACTTCGGATCATTCAATGCTTGTGGATTCTTGCACTCTGAATCCATTATATTGCCATTGACCTTCACATTGACCGAGCCTTGCATTTGTTTGTTCAATTCTTCAGCAGATATTTTTGCTTTGGTGTTAATGATTTCAACCCCTACCATTCCATCACCATCTATACAAGGAACATTGACTAAAGTGCTTTGTATGTTTCCTTGAGAGAAGTTATAACCACGACTTTCTTTGTCATCCATCCATTCAACAAGTTTATCCTGTTTAAATACAGCTAATGGTCCGTATTTCAAGTAGACCTCTGGATTAATCACTTTATATTTGGATTCATATTTACCTTCTTCTTTATCACCTACAATAAATACACCTGATACAACAAGGTTTTTCCCTGTACTTACTAAATCAGTAATAAATTTGTCCAATTGTACTTCGGTGGTGGTTCCATATGCAGTACTTGAACTTCTTAACGATTGGAATAGTTTGTCTCCAGGTATTTGATCCATTGTCGTCAGTATCGATAATATATCATTCGCTTTGTTATCTTTTGCAATGAGTACAAAGAAGTCGGACCGGTATTCATGATCTCGTAGCATGACATCAAGAATTTTACTTACCCCTTCCTCAGCAAGTTCTTCGCCGATGACGAGGACCCGAACGTGAGAAAAATACAGCTTGGAAGATGTCGTTTTCGTTAACTTTCGCCATGCTTCAAACAATGTATCACCGGTTTCTTGTGTAGTGGTCACAGTTGTACGTTCATCATTACTTTCTTTTGATACTTCACCTGGATTGATGATTTGAGTTGTAAACAAGTATTGATCATCCACTTTATCGATTCCGAGCCCTGTAGTGATCGAGAGTTCGTTTAATTCTCGACTGTTCCAACAACCTGAAAGGATTGGAGTAATGAATATTATTATGATGATAGACCACCTAAACATTTTCATATTGATTCACTCCTTTATTTTTTGCTCCTTCCTAGTGCGGAATGATGATCTGTCTGTTTTGTTGTGTTCATCTGGCTAATGAGTCGTGGTCTAGTAATGAGCATTTTTCTTGGGAATCTGAATACAGCATCCTTTTGATCAATTAGGCTTAGTGGGGCCATCGGTGACATGTAAGGCATACCGAACGATCGCAAACTACATAAGTGAAGCAGTAAGATAAATAGGCCAACCGCAATACCGAACAGTCCGAAGGTTGCAGCAAAAATCATAAATCCAAATCTTAAAATTCGTACCGAGATAGCCATATCATAGGACGGAAAGACAAAGTTCGATATTGCAGTTATGGATACAACGATTACCATTGTTGGCGATACGAGACCCGCTTGAACAGCGGCTTGACCTAGAACTAAAGCACCTACGATTGATATAGCCTGACCCACTGCTCGTGGCATTCTTATTCCAGCTTCTCTTAGGATTTCAAAAGTGACTTCCATGATTAAGGCTTCAATCAATGCTGGAAAAGGAATTCCGTCCCGTTGCGCTGCTAAATCAATAAGGAGCTGGGTAGGGATCATCTCTTGATGAAATGTTGTCAAGGCGATATATAGGGATGGAACGAGTAGGGCTGCAAAGAATGCTAGAAATCTTAAAATTCTTATGATCCCAAAAAAAGACCGTTCATAGTAATCTTCAGGTGATTGAAAGAAGTGTATAAATAATGCCGGTGCAATTAATACGAACGGAGTTCCATCCACAATGATAGCGACTCGCCCTTCCAATAATGCAGCAGCAACAACATCAGGTCGTTCGCTGTTAAATACAGTAGGAAAGGGTGAAGACGTTTTATCTTCAATCAACTCCTCTACATATGCACTTTCTAAAATGCCATCGATATCGATCTGTTTAATTCTCTCCCGTACTTCTTCAAGAACTTTCGGGTTTGTTATAGAATCAATCGAAATGATGGAGACTTCTGTATGAGTGTGTTTTCCAAGTACTTGTGTTTCTATTCTTAAGTCTGGGTCTTTAATCTTTCTTCGAATTAAAGACGTATTTGTACGGATGTTTTCAGTGAAAGCTTCCTTCGGACCACGAATGACATTTTGAGTGGTTGGTTCTGCTACTTCACGGTGCTCCCATCCTCGAGTTGATGCGATAATGGCGGTTTGATATCCATCTACGAAAATAGCGGTTTCACCAGACAAGATATCATTTAAAGTTTTTTTGAAATCCGTCTCGTCATGGACTTCACCCACGGAAATTGCTTGTTTCTTCAAGTCATTAAGGTAATGTTTCTTATCAAACTTGACTTCACTAGGTTCTTGGTCGTACATCATTACTTTTAATATGAACTCTTGTAAAGACTGTCGATCCGCTAACCCATCGACAAATACGATAGCTGCATCTACGCGATGATTAATTTGAAATTGTCGAATGATGATGTCATCACTATTTCCAAGACTCGTCCGGACGGCATCAATATTTTCTTTAAGTGAACGAGAGACTTGCTCAATTGGGGAAGTAGGTAACTTAGTTGGTGTATTTGGTTTGTTCTGTCGATCAAAACGTTTCCGAAAGAAACCCATAACGAGCCCACAACTTCCCTTCTAAATACGAAATTTTCTTCTTAGTATCTTCGTTTACTAAGAAATTATGAATACACAAAAAAGATGGTCCAGATTGAAATCCGGACCATCTTTTGTGATTCTTCTTTTATGAAAGTGAATGGGTTTTGTCATTCAAGTTATAATATTTGCTTTCGATCTTCCGAGAAACATGAGTTGAAATCCCTTGTATTGCCTTATGGAGTTCGGGTAAATCAACTCCAGTTTCAATGCCCATCTGCTCGAGCATATAGACGACGTCTTCCGTGGCAACATTTCCTGTTGCGCCAGGGGCAAATGGACATCCACCAAGTCCTCCAGCTGATGTATCGAACCTTGAGATACCTGCCTGTAGACTGGCAAAGACGTTGGCTAGTGCCATACCACGTGTATCATGGAAGTGAGCAGTTAAAAGTAAACGATCTCCTAAAACGTCATTTAGTTTCTTAAATAATTCGTAGCTTTCAAGTGGGTTTGCCATACCAATCGTATCTGCAACACTTAATTCGTCTACACCGTAATCAGCAAACTGCGTACAGAGGGCAACCACATTTTCAGGATCAATTTTGCCATCGTATGGACAGTAAAACGATGTGGAGATACATGCACGGACGAAGTAACCTTTCTGTTTGAGTTCAGTGATGATCGGCTTTAACTCTTCCATACTTTCTTCGGTCGTTTTGTTAATGTTCTTTTTATTAAAGGAAGAACTTACACCAACGAAAACTGCAACATGCTTTACATCCGTTTCATACACTCTGTCGATCCCTTTTCGATTCGGAGCAAGCACAAAGTTACGCTCATTATCTAAGCAAGCTTCGATGACTTCCTTCGCATCCCCCATTTGTGGCACCCATTTAGGAGACACAAATGACGTCAGCTCCATTTCCTTTAATCCAGCATTCTTAAGTCTTTTTATAAACGATATTTTGGCATCTGTTGGTACTTGTTTCTTTTCATTTTGTAGACCGTCTCGTGGTCCAACTTCAATAATTGTCACTTTTTCAGGAATATTCATCATGACCTCCGTGTACAACAAAAATTTGAAAGCGTTTTAATGGACTCTAAATTCAATTGTAACGCGAAAATTTTATGATAAGCAAGAATTTTCAATGATTTGAAGAAATATTGTGAGATAGGGAGGATATTACGGAAATGGTTTAGAAATAGACAAAGTAGGACAAAGAACTACATATTTCAAGGAGGCAACAAAGAGATGGAGAGAGAAGCTGTAATTGTAAGTGCAGTACGAACACCAATTGGTACGTTCGGCGGTAGTCTAAAATCAATTCCTGCCATTGAACTAGGTGGTATTGTCATTAAAGAAGCGCTTCAAAAAGCGGGTATTAAAGAAGTTGATGAAGTGATTATGGGGAACGTGCTTCAAGCTGGTCTTGGTCAGAACCCTGCAAGACAAGCTGCTATGAAAGCAGGCTTATCTGAAACCATTTCGTCCATGACGATCAATAAAGTATGTGGATCAGGATTAAAGAGTGTACACTTAGCTGCTCAATCGATATTACTCGGAGATGCGGATATCGTTTTAGCAGGTGGAATGGAAAATATGAGTCAAGCACCATACCTATTACAAGGTGCTCGAGATGGATATAAAATGGGTGATCAAAAAGTTGTGGATTCAATGGTCCATGACGGGTTATGGTGCGCATTCAATGATTACCATATGGGGATTACCGCAGAAAACCTTTGTACATCACATGAACTAAAGCGGGAAGAGCTTGACGAATTCGCGGCTTGGAGTCAAGAAAAAGCAGCAAGTGCAATCGAAAGTGGTCGTTTCCAAGATGAAATCGTACCCGTCTCCATCCCTCAACGTAAAGGAGACCCGGTTGTATTTGATACGGATGAACATCCGAAAAAATCCACAGCTGATAAATTAGGGAAGCTTCGACCGGCATTCAAAAAGGATGGCATGGTTACTGCTGGAAATGCATCAGGTATTAATGACGGGGCAGCAGCTGTTATTGTAATGAGTCGTCAAAAAGCTGACGAGCTTGGCTTAAAGCCATTGGCTGTAATACGCTCAAATGCTTCAGCTGGTGTAGACCCAAGTGTGATGGGCATCGGACCTGTACCTGCAACTCGCAAAGCGCTAGAGAAAGCGAATTTAACGATGGATTCCATCAACTTAATCGAGGCGAATGAGGCCTTCGCTGCACAGTCATTGGCTGTAGGGAAAGACTTGAACATTAATAAGGATATTTTGAACGTCAATGGAGGAGCGATCGCACTCGGTCATCCAATCGGCGCAAGTGGTACACGAGTACTTGTTACTTTGATCCATGAATTGAAACGTCGTAAAGAGCAATATGGACTTGCTACTCTATGTATTGGTGGCGGTCAAGGCGTTGCAACAATTATAGAGAATGAAGCTTAAGAAGAGGAGATGAACAAGTTATGAAACCAATTGAAACATCATTTCTAGATGCAGTAAAAGAAGTAAAAGATGGATCCACGATTATGGTTGGTGGTTTTGGTTTAGTCGGTATCCCAGAAAACCTGATCCTAGCCCTTGTGGAAACAGGTGTGAAAGATTTAACCGTGATCTCAAACAACTGTGGAGTAGACGAATGGGGATTAGGTCTCCTTTTGAAAAATAAACAAATCAAAAAGATGGTTGGCTCTTATGTTGGTGAAAACAAAGAGTTTGAACGACAAGTACTTGCTGGTGAGCTAGAAGTAGAACTTATTCCACAAGGTACACTTGCTGAACGCATCCGTGCAGGTGGAGCTGGAATTCCAGCTTTTTATACACCAGCTGGAGTAGGTACACCATTAGCTGAAGGGCGTGAAGTCCGCAACTTCGACGGTAAAGATTATTTACTAGAGTTTGGAATGAAGGCAGATGTCAGTCTTGTTAGGGCTAAGAAGGCAGATAAGATGGGAAATCTTATCTACAATAAAACAGCGCGTAACTTCAATCCAATGATTGCAGCAGCAGGTAAAGTGACGATTGCAGAAGTGGAAGAACTTCATGAAACTGGGGCTTTCGATCCAGATCAAATCCATACACCGAGCATATATGTACAAAAGCTAATCGTTGGAGAACAGCAAAAGAAAATTGAACGTCTAACAGTAACGAAGTAGTAGAGGAGGAATTATGATGACGAAAGTAGATAAAGCAGCAGTACGTGAACGTATAGCTAGAAGAGCAGAAAAGGAAATCCAAGACGGATTTTACGTCAATTTAGGGATCGGTATGCCTACTCTTGTTGCGAATTACATTTCTGACAATAAAGAAGTTGTACTTCAATCCGAAAATGGTTTACTTGGAATAGGTCGTTATCCGACAGAAGACGAAGTAGATCCAGATTTGATTAATGCTGGTAAAGAAACCGTTACAGCAACGAAAGGGGCATCTTATTTCGATAGCTCTGAATCGTTTGCGATGATACGCGGAGGGCATATTGATATCGCAATCCTCGGCGGTATGGAGGTGTCTGGTAAAGGAGACCTCGCAAACTGGATGATTCCTGGAAAGATGATCAAAGGTATGGGTGGCGCAATGGACCTTGTACATGGTGCACAACGGATTATTGTCATCATGGATCATGTCAACAAAAAAGGTGAGCCGAAAATCCTAAATGAATGCTCTCTTCCTCTCACAGGTAAAGGGGTAGTAAATCGGATCATAACGGATCGTGCAGTTATCGATGTCACCTCAGACGGGCTGAAACTTGTCGAGGTTGCAGAAGGTTTCACACCTGAAGACATCCAAGAAGTGACTGAGCCATCGCTCATCATTGGGGATGATGTACGTACGAACGGCTTCTAAATGATAGGGGGATTTTTGTGAAAAGAATAACATCACTATCAAATCGGATCATGCAGAGATATCTGCCTGATCCCTTCCTTTTTGTCGTCTTATTGACAATTGTTGTATTTTTACTTGGCATGCTTATTATGAAAAGCACGCCAGTTGATATGGTGTCCTACTGGGGAGATGGATTCTGGAATCTTTTGTCCTTCTCCATGCAAATGGTTCTCATTCTTGTTACAGGATTTGTACTCGCTAGCAGTCCATTCTTCAAGAGGATTTTAAAGGGGATGGCATCACTTGTCTCAAAACCAGGGCAAGCGATTGTATTTGTTACGCTCGTTTCACTTCTAGCAAGCTGGGTGAACTGGGGATTTGGTCTCGTTATTGGAGCTTTATTTGCTAAGGAACTCGCAAAAAAAGTGGAGAAGGTAGATTATAGACTTCTAATCGCTAGCGCATATAGTGGATTTCTCGTATGGCACGGGGGATTTTCAGGTTCCATACCGTTAACGATTGCAACACCTGATCATTTTACAACAGATTTAATTGGTGTCGTCCCAACATCGGAAACGATTTTTGCACCGTTCAATCTATTTATCGTCCTATCACTTTTCATCGTCCTACCTGTTGTGAACCGATTGATGATGAACGCAAAGGACAATCCATACTATATTGATCCATCTATTCTAAATGATTCAAACGTTCAAGCTGCAGCTGTCGAATCCAATACACCGGCAGAGAAAATGGAAAATAGCAAACTCATTTCACTCCTTATTGGTTTGTTAGGACTGGTCTTCATCGTATACTACTTTAAGACCAACGGCTTCAGCTTGAATCTTAACATCGTTAACTTCATCTTCTTATTCTTTGGGATTCTATTGCATGGCACGCCTAGAAATTTTATCAACAGTGTTTCTGAGGCAGTGAAGGGTGCTGGGGGCATCATCATACAGTTTCCATTTTACGCTGGAATTATGGGTATGATGGTAGCTTCAGGTCTTGCAGCTGAAATGTCAAAATGGTTCGTCAGCATTTCTAATGATCTCACATTCCCGTTCTTTGCTTTTCTAAGTGCAGGGATTGTCAATTTCTTCGTGCCTTCAGGTGGAGGTCAGTGGGCTGTACAAGCTCCGATCATGCTCCTAGCGGGTGAAGAGCTCGGTATCGATGCAGCGAAGACAGCGATGGCTGTAGCCTGGGGAGACGCTTGGACGAATATGATTCAACCGTTCTGGGCGTTGCCAGCACTTGCAATTGCAGGATTATCCGCTAAGGACATTATGGGCTTCTGTGTAATCGCAATGATTGTAAGCGGTTTCTTCATTTCGATAGGGCTTGTTTTTATTTAAGATGTACCTTTTGTGTGAAGCGCTCGCAATCCAGAAGAAGGTTGGAGAAGTGTTGGATAATCATAACAAACGATTTTATTATGCATTCATAGGAGGATTCGTATGAACGATGTATATATTTTGGATGGGGCTCGTACGGCGTTTACGTCATTTGGAGGTTCTTTTACCAAGGTTGGGCCAACAGAGTTAGGAATTGCAACAGCTAAGGAAGCGATGAAACGTTCTGGCGTATCTCCGAGTGAAATAGAACAGGTGATTTATGGGAACGTCATTCATAGTAGTGGCAATGCGCCATATGTCGCTCGTCATATTGCAACGCAATCGGAAGTGCCAGTTGAAGTGCCGGCAATGCTTGTAAACAGACTTTGTGGATCTGGTCTGCAGTCAGTCGTTTCAGGTGCGCAATCCATAATGTTAAATGAAGGCGAAGTTGCGCTTGTAGGTGGCGTCGACAATATGTCAATGAGTCCTCATGTGTCATTCTCGAACCGATTCGGTCATCCAAAGCTTGGTGGAGTTGAATTCCAAGATATGCTCTTGTTGACATTAAGAGATGAAGCAATCGGTAATGGCATGGGGATTACCGCTGAAAATCTAGCTGATCAATACGGAATTACACGAGAAGAGCAGGATGAATTTTCAAAGCTAAGCCATGAAAGGGCATCGAAAGCTATTGAGTCAGGTCGATTTAAACGAGAGATCGTTCCTGTTGAAGTGAAAGAACGGAAAGGTACAAAACGTATCGATACAGATGAACATGTTCGTCCGTCGACGACTGTTGAAGGTTTATCCAACCTTAAGCCAACGTTCAAAAAGGATGGTTCTGTGACAGCAGGCAATTCGAGCGGAATTAATGATGGTGCGGCCTCACTCATCGTTGCTGCAGAATCGTTTGTAGCTAAGAGAAGTCTCAAACCCATTGCGAAAATAAAATCTTGGGGCATATGTGGTGTAGACCCTACTGTGATGGGAATTGGTCCCGTTCCAGCCATTCAAATGGCATTAAGTCGAGCTGGACTGACGACTGGAGATATCGATTTATTCGAAATCAATGAAGCATTTGCTGCTCAATATTTATCTGTAGAGAAGGAACTAAAGCTTGATCGGAATAAAACAAACGTCAACGGTGGAGCGGTCGCACTTGGACACCCGGTTGGGGCAAGTGGTTCGCGGCTCTTATTATCTCTCGCTTACGAGCTACAAGAACAAGACAAGCAATTTGGCGTTGCGAGTCTCTGTATCGGCGGTGGCCAAGGAATAGCAATGGTGATTGAAAGAGTGAATTGAAGCACATAAGATTCGACATGAAGAGGGCTGACTCATTTTGAGTCAGCCCCCTTTGATATTGAAAATGTTAAATTATGAGCGGTGTTGATCGTAATAATTCATTTTCGACCATTGCTTCATTAAGTTAATTTCGTTAGGAGAAAGTTGTATATGCGAAGCCTTTACGTTATTTTCAAGTTGTGAAACAGTACTAGCTCCGGGAATTACGGTTGCAACAGCAGGGTGGTCCAACGGATACCGGAGTGACATATGGGAAAGCTCTCTCCCATTAGAAACCTCATCGACCTTACGCATTAAGTCATGAATTTCACTTGCTGAATAGTCCATGAATCCTTTTTCAGAAGCTTTATCAGTAAAAATCCGATCCGTCAGATTACCCTTTGCTAGCGGTCCTCGTGCGATAACTGAAACGTTATTCTCATGTATTTCATCTAGTAACTCCTCTGGTCGACGATCCAACATGCTATATTGCATCATGATGCTCACAATATTCGAACGTTTAAGATATTCTTCGATAACATTTGGACGGATGGAAGAAATACCGTACTCGCGAATCAGTCCCTCTTGTTTCAACGATTCAAAAGCTTCAATAATTTCATCTATCGGATCATCCAAGGTACCACCATGTAATTGATACAAGTCAAGGTAATCGGTTCCTAGTCGGTGTAAGGATTTTTTTACCGCAGTGGTTATGTAATCCTTACTAGGTGCCCATTCCCAACCTTCATTTACATGATCCCAGCGGTTTCCTACCTTAGTTGCTAGAACCGCTTGATCCCGTTTTCCTTTTAGAGCTTTACCAACAATTTCTTCATTTTCACCGAATCCGTACAAGTCGGCAGTATCAATGAAAGTTACACCCTCATCAAGTGCTTTGTGTATGATGTTTATTGATTCGTTTTCATCTTTCCCGAGTGACATACACCCGAGTCCAATTTCTGATACATATAGTTCTGAAGAACCTAGTTTGTTTCGTTGCAATGTTAGCACCTCCTATTCATACATTACCACGTATTGAAGGGAGAATAACATTCAGGTGGATGGTGAACAACTTTAACAAGTCTAATATGCAAAAAAGCACCCATCGTTAAGGGTGCTTTTAACTCAATTTTCTCGGTTTACCGTCGATCCAGTCTTGCACTGTACTGTATTCCTTCATGTATTTTTTCAGCATATATTTCACTTCCCAAGCTTTACCGACTAAGGTGACGCTTTTCGGTTGAACATAGACTTTCATAAATGAACTCCCTTCGATCTATTGATTGTGGGTTTAGCATGAGCGCGTATGGTAGACTTTATGTACGAGCGATAAGAAATAGTACAAGGAGTGTATTTGTGATGAAGCAATTAGAGGAGAAGACACTTGATACGAAAGTGATTTATAATGGAAAAATTATTGACCTCCATCTTGAGAAGGTCGAACTACCTGATGGAAATACTTCACAAAGAGAAGTCGTTAAACATCCTGGTGCAGTAGCGGTTCTTGCAGTAACACCGGAAAATAAAATTGTTCTCGTTAGGCAATACCGCAAACCTTTAAATAGAGAAATCATTGAAATTCCTGCTGGAAAACTTGAACCGAACGAATCACCGGAATTATGTGCGATGAGGGAATTAGAAGAGGAGACAGGATACCGCACTGAGAAATTAGAGTTCTTGCAATCTTTCTATACATCTCCAGGATTTGCAGATGAAATCATCCATATTTACTATACGGACCAATTAGAAGTTGGGAATGAACAACCAGATGAGGATGAGTTTGTAGAAACGATGGAAGTGACATTAGATGAAGCGATTGAAATGGTACAAAATCAACAAATTTATGATGCGAAAACGGCATTCGCGATTCAGTTCCTACAATTGAAAGAGGCACAGAAGTAAAATGATTGACGTTTTTGCAGATCTCCATATTCATTTAGGATCCACCCGTGAAGGTGCTCCTGTGAAAATTTCAGCTTCTAAACAACTAACACTCAAACGGATTCTCGATTATTCATTGAATGTGAAAGGGATTCAAATGATAGGCATTATTGATTGCCAAGTTCCAGCAGTGCTTGATGAAATTGAGGATATGGTGAAACTAAAGCAACTTACTGAACATGAAGATGGAGGACTCATTGCTAATGAAGCTTGTATCATAATGGGTTCAGAAATTGAGGTCTATGATGAAAGTTGTTCTGGTCCGATCCATATACTTGCTTATTTTCCTTATATTGAGCAGATGAGGCAATTCAGCGGATGGTTGAAAGAACGAATGACCAATTTAAATCTATCCTCACAGCGTTATTATGGCTCGGCCATTGAGCTGCAAGAGAAAGTGAAACAATTAGGAGGGATGTTCATCATCGCTCACGCATTTACTCCTTTTAAAAGTTTATATGGGAAAGGTGTTTCTAGTAGCCTGACAGAAGTATTCAATTCTTCATTAATAGACGGTATCGAATTAGGCTTAAGCGCAGATACTCGTATGGCTGACCAAATAAGAGAGCTAGCAGTATTTCCTTTCCTTACGAATTCAGACGCTCATTCATTAGAGAAGATTGGGCGAGAATACCAACGAATTCGAGTAGATGACCTTTCTTTTAAAGAGTTAGAGTATGCCTTGAAGTCTAGAGGTGGGCGATTGATTCATCAAAACTATGGACTGCATCCACAATTAGGTAAGTACTATCAAACATGTTGCTCTAAATGTGGATCGACTACTAACGTAGAAACTACTAATCGTTGTGCTCTTTGTAAAGGTAGAATCGTAAAAGGGGTTTCAAATCGAGTTCAAGAATTAGCGGATGGTGGTAAAGGATCGATGCCTGAAAGACCGAGCTATATACACCACACTCCACTTGAGTTCATTCCTGGATTAGGAAAAATGACACTCAAAAAACTAAGAACACGATTTGGAACAGATATGGAAATCATTCATTTGACAGATCAGGAGCAACTGAAAACAGTACTCTCAGATGAATTAGTAGAGCGGATCATTCAAGCAAGAAGTGGTGAGATGAAGATTAAGCCAGGAGGTGCTGGTCAATATGGTAAGTTAATGTCGTAGAATGAGAATGTGGTTGCCTAGTTGTCATACTCTATGAAATCTCTCATATGATGAATTAAGAGATGAAGAGGGAGGCAATAAAATGGAGCACCGGCTTACCATAAACATGAAACGATCATTCTCACAACATATACAAGAACACTCATCTTTATATACGTTTACTGTCGTTTTATTAATGATGGGCATTGTGTTTGGAGCTGTAATCGTTAATAGCTTGAGCTTAATGCAGAAGGAAGATCTGTTTCATTATTTAAGCCGATTCTTCGGACAAGTTTCTGAAGGAGAAGTGGCGAGTGCTTCCGCCATGTTTACCCAAAGCTTCCTACACTATTTAAAGTATATGGGGTTAATTTGGTTGCTCGGCTTATCAATCATCGGATTGCCAGTTATTCTAGTTTTATTATTTCTTAAAGGAATGGTTGTTGGTTTCACCGTTGGATTTCTCGTTAACCAAATGGGGTGGCAAGGATTTCTTTTATCTTTCGTTTCTGTCTTACCTCAGAACCTCATTTTGATTCCAGCATTCGTGCTAGTAACAACCGCTGCTGTGGCGATTTCATTGACGATGATTAAAGCTCAATTCTCAAATAGAATGAAAACCCCGCTAATGCCATTGCTGTTTAAGTATACGATGACCGTGATCGTAATCATGATTTTGGTTGCAAGCGCATCGTTTATAGAAGCTTTCCTATCACCATCTTTGATCAAATCAACGATCCATTTATTCAGTTGATAATAAGGATTAGATAATATTTAATATAAAGAACAGATTAAAATAATTACAATTTGACACTATTTTCACCCACGCTTATAATGATATTATACATAATGTGTGGGAGGGTTCGAATTGGAAAATCGTATTGAAAGCATAAAGAAACAGCTTCATTCTCAAAGCTATAAATTAACCCCCCAGCGCGAAGCGACCGTTCGAGTTTTGTTAGAAAGAGAGGAAGATCATCTTAGTGCAGAAGATGTTTATCTTCTTGTGAAAGATAAGGCTCCAGAAATTGGGCTCGCCACGGTTTACCGTACATTAGAATTGCTAACAGAATTGAAGATTGTTGATAAAATCAATTTTGGCGATGGGGTTTCACGGTATGATCTTCGCAAAGAAGGTGCCGATCACTTCCATCATCATTTAGTATGTATTGAATGTGGTGCTGTTGATGAAATACAAGAAGATTTACTAGGTGATGTTGAACAAATCGTTGAAAAAGACTGGAATTTTAAAGTAAAGGACCATCGATTGACGTTCCACGGCATTTGCTATCGATGTCACGATAAGGTTGAAACTTCAATGGAACAAGAGGTTACGACAAAATAAGCTGAATGAGTAATGGAAGGGTTGACTACTATGGTCAATCCTTTTTTAATGGATGATCGAATTGAGGGAAATTCTAGATAAATGTGGATTTTTCTGGATAATATCGTTTTTTTCTAGATAATTTTCATTTTTTCTAGATAAGCACCAATTTGTTGGGTCTTTCATACACGTTCAACTCTGCTTTTCAATAAAATAGAGATTTTCCTCCTCTTTTAAGGCGTTTTTACATTTAAAAACCACACGAACGAACAATTTCGCACCCCTAAACGTCTAATCAACGACTTCCTAAGCTTTCATCTTTTTCTAGTATATTCTTATGATTGACGGGCATATCCTGTACAAAGGACAAACTAGGAGGACTTCCAATGATTTCGTTCATTCGGTTACTGTTTAATACGACGAAGGTATTTTTGGCGTTTATCTTCTGCACACTCCTGTTTTATTATGGGCTTTTATGGTTAAATGAAGAGTATCAGGATTTCCATCGATACGATGAACCTGAGGGTCGTGCAGTTAAAGTATTTGAAGCTTATCATGAGAAAGAATATATAAATTGGGTCGACCGTTTACAATTGTTTTATGATACTGGGGAATAAGGAGCGGTTGCTTCATGTTAGACGAAGTGAAGGATTACATGCATTTCTTGACAGTGGAGAGAGGTCTTGCTGACAACACATTGCAATCCTATGAACGGGACTTGAGAAAGTACGTTCTATATTTGCAAAAAGAACTCAACCATTCAACATATAATACAATCACGAGAAACGATATTATGAAGTATCTCTATCACTTGAAAGATTCCGGTAGAGCTGCAACTACAATTGCTAGAACAATTGCATCCATTCGTTCCTTCCATCAATTCTTGTTAAGAGAAAAGGCTTCCGACCAAGATCCATCTGTACATATTGAAACGCCGAAAACAGAGCGACGTCTACCTAAAATCCTCTCAACAGAGGAAGTAGACCGCTTAATGGATGCGCCAGAAGGTGGGACATCATACGGTTTAAGAGATAAAGCGATGATTGAACTTCTGTATGCGACTGGTATACGTGTATCTGAAATGATTCAATTGGATTTGTCTGATGCGCATTTGACGATGGGGTTCATCCGATGTCTCGGAAAAGGGAATAAAGAACGGATTATTCCAGTCGGAAGAATGGCAAGTAAAGCATTAACCAATTATATAGAAGAAGCTCGACCAAAAATGCTGAAAAAGAAAACGACCGATGCGTTGTTCTTAAATCATCATGGTAACCGATTAACGAGACAAGGGTTTTGGAAGATTTTAAAAAAGTTGACTGTGAATGCGAGAATTGAGAAGGAATTAACACCTCATACTCTTAGGCATTCTTTTGCAACACATTTGCTCGAAAATGGTGCAGACCTAAGGGCGGTCCAAGAACTGCTCGGACATGTCGATATATCGACTACGCAAATCTATACGCATGTGACGAAAACTCGCTTAAAGGATGTATATTCTACCTATCATCCAAGAGCGTAAAGTACATTAAAAAATAAGTCATTTAGCACAGGATAAAAGTACGTGCGAACTGATAAAAAACATGATACACTCAAAAAAGTGCCCTTGAAGTAGGGCACTTCTAATTCAATAAGATAGAGGTCAGACTTCTGACCTTTTCAGACTGTTGTTTGATA